>CAWJBB010000021.1:0-196601 GCA_963840855.1 uncultured delta proteobacterium | reverse complement strand
CGGCGGTGATGATCGTAAAAGCGGACTCGCCGTGGAAAACCATTGAAGATTTTATTGCCGAGGCCAAGAAAAAGCCGGGGCAACTGACGTTCGGGACTCCTGGCAGCGGCACGAGCGGCCATTTCGCCATGGAGTTATTCAAAAAAGAGACCGGTATCGAGCTGATTCACGTTCCGCTGGGTGGCGAGGCGCCGGTTGCCACGGGAGTTTTGGGCGGGAACATTCACACCAGCATCATCGGCCTGGGGACCGCGCGTCCGCATCTTGAAGCCGGCGGCTTGCGCGCGCTAGTGACAGCTACGCAAAAGCGCATCAAGGAATTGCCCACCGTGCCGACGACGTTTGAAAAAGGTTTACCCGCCGTGGAAGCGAGTCCCTGGTTTGTCTTCTTTGTACGGGCGAACACTCCGCCGGCAATCGTAAATCGATTGGCCAAGGTCTTGAACGAGGCTTTCGCGGATAAAGAGATGGCCGCGAAGATCGAAAAAGCCGGCGTGTCAGTTGAGAATATCGGGCCGGAGGAGACCAAGAAATTTCTCGCCGACGAGCATAAACGCTGGTCCGAAGTAGCCAAAATCGCCAAGCTCGATTAGCAGGCGCTGATAAATTAGATGACATATGCCGATGCGCTGCGCATTGTCGAAGGGTGCGCTCATTGCCTCGCGCGAATTCGCGTGGTGATCCATGATCGTGCTCGTAGAATTTCACTGGCACGTTTCACGGGTCACGATGACGCTAAATGCGCCAGCTCGCCTCGGAATGACGATCTGTTTTGTAACGAACTTCCGAAACTCCTCAGTGGCTGCAAGCTTGCCGCGAGAGCGACCTGTGAAGCGCGCCGCCGTCGCCTGGCTGTTCTTTGTCTTGATCGCCTTAGGATCTTTTTACGAGGCTCCGAAGCTCCCCTTTGGCAGAACGAACGCGCCGGGAGCAGGGTTTTTTCCCACGGTCCTGGCGGCGTTGTTGGCCATGGTGGCTCTCGTCGGCTTGATCGCCGCGCTTCGCGCCGGCGGCGAGCAGGAGAGCCGTGAAGCAGCGGCTGGTTTGGAAAAAAATCATCTTGACCGTGACGGCGCTTTTTGTCTTTGCGTTGATTTTTGAGTGTGTGGGCTACGTTGTGACGACCTTCCTGTTTGTCGCGTTCCTGTTGCGAATTGTCGAACGAAAGAGCCGGGCGCAAGCCGGCGCCGTTGCATTTTCCGCTTCGCTGATTTCCTACGTCATCTTCGGCCTGCTTTTCGGCGCGCCCCTGCCGGCGGGTTTCTGCTCATTTGACCTATCGTGGAAACGCTGGCGAACTTAGGGCTGGGGTTTTCGGTAGCTCTCCAACCAACGAATTTGCTCTTCTGTTTCATAGGCGTGCTCGTGGGAACCTTCATTGGCGTCTTGCCGGGCCTCGGCCCGATCGCCGCCATCGCTCTGCTTTTGCCGTTGACTTTTAAGATGGCCCCGGCCGCGGCGATCATCATGCTGGCCGGGATTTATTACGGCGCCATGTACGGCGGTTCCACCACTTCCATTTTAGTCAATATTCCCGGCGAAGCGGCATCCGTCGTGACTTGCCTCGACGGCTATCAAATGGCGCGGCAGGGACGCGCGGGTCCGGCTCTTGGGCATTGCCGCATTGGGCTCGTTCATCGCCGGCACGGTGGGGCTTGTCGGTTTAGTGTTTTTCGCGCCGCTGCTCGGCGCCTTTGCCCTTGGCTTCGGGCCGCCGGAGTATTTCGCGATCACATTTCTCGGTCTCACATTGGTATCGTATCTCTCGCGCGGCTCGATACTCAAGGCGTTGCTGATGGCGATTCTCGGCCTTCTCTTGGGTACGGTCGGCACGGACCCGATCTCAGGCCAAGAACGATTTAGCTACGGCAGCCTTACTTTGGGTGACGGCCTGGGGCTTGTGCCAATTGCCATGGGATTGTTCGGCATTGCCGAGATTTTGGACAACCTCGGTAAAAGCTTGCGCGGCGATGTTTACGAGCGCGAAATCAAGGGTCTATTGCCAAATCGCCGGGATTGGAAGGACAGCATTTGGCCGATTGTCAGAGGATCGCTAGTGGGTTTTTTCATCGGCATTCTCCCCGGACCGAGCGGCGCGATGTCTTCATTTGCGTCCTACGCGATTGAGAAGCGCCTTTCGCGCCATCCGGAGAAATTCGGCAAAGGCGCCATCGAGGGAGTCGCCGGTCCGGAATCGGCCAACAACTCCGCCACTGCTGGCGCCTTTATTCCATTGCTGTCGCTGGGTTTCCCGTCCAATATCGTGATGGCGCTTTTCATCGGCGCGCTGCTCATCCACGGCGTGCAGCCGGGGCCGTTGTTCATGAAAAACTATCCGGAGTTGTTTTGGGGCGTGGTGGCGAGCATGTACGTCGGCAATGCCATGCTGCTGGTTCTCAATCTGCCGCTCATAGGCATCTGGGTCCGGTTGTTGAGGGTTCCTTACGTGATTCTCTATCCGCTCATTTTGCTTTTCTGTTTGATCGGCGTCTACAGCATCAATAACAATATCGTGGAAATCTTCATCATGGTCATCGCCGGTGTCGCCGGGTTGGTACTGCGCCGGTTGGGATTCGACGGCGCGCCGTTTCTGCTGGCTTTGGTGTTAGGGCCGATGATGGAAAGCTCGCTCAGGCAGGCGCTTTTGATTTCGCGCGGTAGCTTTGCGATCTTCTTTACGCGGCCGGTTGCTGGCGTCCTGATGATCCTCGCCACGGCATTCTTGCTGACCGCGCTGGTTCCCATCTTGAAGTCGAAACGGGAGAAACTCGCGGCTGAAATGGGCGAATAATCGTTCTCAAAAACCCATGTCTGCCAAATTGAAGGTCGGTTTACTATTGCCCCATTTCGGTGCGCATATATCCGTTGAAAAATGCCTCGAGGGCGCGCGCCGGGCTGAAGCTTACGGTTTCGATTCCGTCTGGGTGCGAGATCATCTGGTCTTTAAACCACACGCGGGGGAGGGCGGCGACAACCAGCACCTCGAAAGTCTGCTGCTGCTCGCCGCCGTGGCGGCGGCGACGAAAAAAATAAATCTGGGCACGGCAATGGCGATTTGCCATCGCCACCCGATTCATCTGGCGCAATCCTTCGCCGGGCTCAGCGTGATCTCAGACGGCCGCGTAATCATGGGGATGGGCTTGGGCGGTTTCGCGCATGAGTTCGCCGCCGCCGGCCGGCCGCACAAGCTCGAAGACCGAGCCCAGCTGGCGGCGGCAAATATCGACATCTGCCGCAGTCTATGGGCGGGAGAAAAGATCTCTTGTGAAGGCCAATATTTTAACTTCAAAGACGTCCGGCTAAAACCGGCCCCGGTAAAGCCTATTCCCATCTGGATCGGCGGCGGCACGCCCGCTGCTTGCCGCCGCGCCGTGCGCTATGGCGACGGCTGGATGCCGGCGCGGATCACCCTGCCGACCTATCGCAAGCGCATCGAATACATTAGCGAGCTGTGCCGGGCCGCGGCAAAGCCGTTGATTACGGCGGCCGTCATGCCATTTACGAGCGTGGCCAGAACAAAAGAAGCGGCGTTGGACGGTATCGAAATCAGCTCGTTAATCGATGAGGCCCACAACTCGTCGACTTGGGTAACGCCTCCGTCCGGCAGCTTTTCCACGCTGGAAGATATCCATGGCGTGCTTTTGGCCGGCGCGCCGCAGGACATTGCGCGCGAGACGCGCGCCTACCAAGAGGCGGGCGCGGAGCATGTCGTCTACGATCTCCGGTTACGGTACGCAGACTGGTACGAGCAGATCGATCTCCTGGGCGAAGAAGTACTCCCGGCTCTGAGATAAAGCGCTATGGTACCAAGTCGCCAGCTTGAGCATTGAACGTCAAACTTTGAACGAGAAGCCTTACGGCTTCGTTCCCACCGCGCAGTGAAACGGCTCGGCAATGAAAAAAGTGCCGTCCGCCTCCCCGGCGGCTACGGCGCTCCGCCACTCGTTGAGCTCTTCTGGAGTGAGCGTGGCGGCGATCCGGTTGCACATAAATTGCAGACGTTCGCCACCGTTGTGGCTTATCCATTGCGGCATCATGGCCAGGTTTATCAATCCCGTCTTTGCGCATGCGCCGGTAAAGGCTTGCATCGGCGCAGCCGCGCTCTTGAACGTTGCCGCCGATTAAACCAGGGTCCTCCACCTTTGCTTTGAGCGCCGGGCCAAGCTTTAGTTTGATCCAGCGCGGCATGTCGATGGAGCGTACGACGACGCCGACTCTGCCACCCGGCGTTGTAACGCGGACCAATTCGGCGAGCATGCGATCGGCGTCCCCTTCTTCCAGTACCGTGCAAGCCAGAGTCACGTCGAAGCGGTTTCCCTCGAAGGGTAAATGCTCGGCGTCGGCTTCCTTAAATTCGATCATGCCATCGACTCCGTCGCGCCGGGCCAGAGCGTCGGCTTCGCCAAGCAAGTAGCGGTTTACATCCACCGCGACGATGGGATTTCGGCCGCTCGTGCGCTGGGCCAATCTGCGTACCACCGCGCCCGGACCGCAACCGACTTCCAAGACCGACTGGCCGGGTTGAAGTTGGGTCTCATCGATAAGTTGATGGATGACGTGCATATAACCCGACTGTGCGCGCGCTTCGAGATGCGCCACCATCCCCAGTGTTGCGCCGCCCAGGCGATGGTGCAGAAATGTTCGCTGAGCACCGGTATCAACGGCTCCCACTGCGACGGTGAGAGGGCGAGCGGCATGAGAACCAGAGGTATACCTTTTCCGCGCACGCGAATCGAAACGCCGGCGACTTCAGCGGAACCTTCGGCGAGATCGAGAATACTCGACGCGCCTTGTGCTGCGTCGGCTCGGGCGATGAAGTCGCGCATGGCGGCAAATACTTCGTCACTGCGATCGGCCGCGCTGTCGGCCCACGGCGGGCTGAAATAATTTTCCAACGTCACCAGTTCTGCATGCGGCAACTTGGTCATAGCGCTCTGTGTATCTTTGGCCGGGCGTCCCTGGTCGCCGACGATGAGGAGTAGCGGAAACTTGGCGCCTTGCAGGCCGTAATGTTGAAACCCATCGGCGCTAACAGGGTGAGCGACGAGATCGTCTCCGGATGTTTGGCGGCCAGCCCCTCCCAGTCGCGCGGCATGCAAGCGGCGAAGTGGGCGCGCGCGAGGCCAAAGTGACGCAGTAATTGAATCAGCCGGTCGTCGAGAGGATTGTCCAGGGCAAGGTTCACAATGGATGCCTCCTGAGCAGAGTCCCACCGAGCATAGTGCAGTATGCAGAATTTTCCAACCGGCGTCGGCTGTCTTCTGCTGGCGTCGCTTACGTTTGGAGTCACTATGATTTATGCTAGGAGCCGGTGTTGCTCCGTTTACATCAGGTTGTTCCATTCGAAGGAGATCATACCGCGGGCATTCTACCGATGGTTCCATGCCATTGATCCGACTGGATAATATTTCGCTGGCTTACGGCGATCAGCCTTTGCTGGCCCATGTCGACTTTCAAGTCGATGCCGGCGAGCGGGTTTGCCTCGTCGGCCGCAATGGCACGGGCAAGACTACGCTGTTCCGCGTAATTACCGGCGCGGCGGCGCCGGACGATGGCGAAATCTGGCGCATGGAAACGCTCCGGGTCGCTCATTTGGAGCAGGAAGTGCCGCCGGACACGGAACAAACGATTTTTGAAGTCGTCGCCGGTGGTCTCGGCGAGTTGGGCCCGCTGCTTGCCGAATTTCACAACCTGACCCATCACCATGGCTTGGCGCAGCGCGAATCGCTACGGGCGTTGGCTCAGCTACAGGCGCGCATCGAAACACTGGACGGCTGGAACATCAATCAGAAAGTCGAAACCGTGCTCACGCGATTGAATCTGCCGGAGGATAAACGGCTTACCGATTGCTCCGGCGGCACGCGCCGTCAGGTCATGCTGGCGCGCGCGCTCGTGAGCGAGCCGGATCTTTTACTGCTTGATGAGCCGACCAATCATTTGGATATCAACGCGATCGCTTGGCTGGAAAAGTATCTGGTCAATTACAATAGCGCGGTGATGTTCATCACCCATGACCGCACCTTCGTGCGCCGATTGGCGACCCGCGTCGTTGAATTGGACCGTGGTAGGCTGACCTCGTTCCCCGGCAACTTCGATGGGTATCTGCGCAGGAAGGACGAACTCTTCGAGATCGAAGAGCGGGCCAGCGCCAAGTTCGATAAGAAACTTGCGGAGGAAGAAGCTTGGATTCGCCGGGGAATCAAAGCTCGGCGCACGCGCAACGAGGGCCGGGTGCGCGCGTTGCAGGCCATGCGCCGCGACAAAGCGGAGCGATTGGAGGCTCAAGGAAGAGCCAATTTTAGCATCGACGCCGGCGCTCTGTCCGGCCGGCTCGTGGTCGATGTGCGGCGGGTGAGCTTTTGTTACGGCGATAATTCGATCATTCGCGACTTATCGACGCGAATTCTGCGCGGCGACCGGGTCGGCATCCTCGGTCCCAACGGCTCGGGCAAGAGCACCCTCCTCAAGTTGATCCTGGGTGAGCTTGAGCCGACCAGCGGCGAAGTCGTCTTGGGCACCAGGTTGCAACTCGCTTATTTCGACCAGCACCGCCGCATGCTCGATCCAGAAAAAACCGTGCGCGAAAACATAACCGACTCGGACTACGTAACGGTCAGGGGACGCTCGCGCCACGTGATCGGCTACTTGAAAGACTTTTTGTTTCCGTCCCAACGCATCGACTCACCGGTCAAAGCCTTGTCCGGCGGCGAACGCAACCGTTTGCTCCTGGCGAAGATATTCACCCAGTCAGCCAACATGATGGTTTTGGACGAGCCGACCAATGATTTGGATGTGGACACGCTAGAGCTTCTGGAAGAACTCCTGTCCGAATATGAGGGGACACTGCTGCTGGTAAGCCACGACCGGACGTTTCTCGATAACGTCGTGACCAGCACCTTGGTGTTCGAGGGCGATGGTAAATTTGGCGAATACGCCGGCGGTTATGAAGATTGGGAGCGCTATCAACGGCAAATTCCCGAAGTACCCAGCGGAGACGAGGAAACGCGCCAATACGCAGCCACCCCCGGCGCCATCGCAAGCTAAACGAACGGACAAACCGCGCAAGTTAACTTACAAAGAGCAGCGCGAGCTCGAAGCCTTGCCGGTGGCCATCGAAGCGTTGGAGGCGGAGCAGGCGGAGTTGCACCGGCTCATGGGCGGCGCCGAGTTTTACCGGCAGTCGAGTGACATGATCACGGCTACGCTGGAGCGCCTGGAAGTGTTGAAGTGCGACCTGGAAGAATGTTATGCGCGCTGGCAGACGCTCGAGGCGTTAACTGATGGGGCGCGCTGATTGAGCTTGGGGGCGCGTTTCAACGGCTGAAAAGGAATGATGATGATTCAGGCCGAATTAGGCGAATTGAAGAAAAAATGTTTTGTCGCTGTGATCTTCGATAACGAAGTGACCGTGGGTCATTTTGTCACCGAACCGCCGCTGCCGTGGCTTCGGTTGATTCAGCGCGCCGGGATATTTCAAATTGCCGAAGGTTACCCCAATCGCTTGACCGGCGCGCAGGCGCGCTTCGAAATGACAAACTGGGACGAGGTGTCGTTGCCGGCAATTCAAGGACTGTTGGGGCAACTTGATGACGCCGCGGATTATGTCGTCATCGGCAATAACGCCGGCCAGGGCCTGCCGCTGGCGCAGAGCCTTCCCGGCGCGGCAGCCGCGAGCCGCGCCGCGATTATCTACGCTGAGCGGCTGCCGGAGATCAAACAATACGAGCAACTGGGTTATCGGACTTTCTGGCGCCGAGACCAAGCGGTCGGTCAGTTGCTCGAGCGTGCGCAAAGCGCGGGCCGGCCGCTTGCGCTGGCGCTCGTCAACACCATTCAGCATAACGAGAGAAACTATCATACGCCTTGATATTTGAGGCGGTGCGGCGAGCGGAGATCATGTAACCGGGACGTCGCATTGGAGGAAGCTGTGAAATTGCGCATTGCCGCAGTCGATCTCGTCAGTAACACGTGTTTTCCGGCTTTGGCTGCTGATGAGCTGGGCTTCTTTAGGGCCGAAGGACTCGACGCGCGCATCGAGTTGTTGGCTATGCTCGGCGCGACCAAGGCGCTGCGCGATGGCAGCGCCGATGCCATGATCGCGGGTTCGGTTCACGACGTGCTGACCGAATTCCCTGACTGGCGCGGCGCCAAAGTCGCCATGGCATTGTCGCAGGGAACGCCGTGGCTGCTCGTAGTGCGGGCCGATTTGGCGGCAAGGCGCGGCGATCTCAACGCGTTAAAGGGCTTGCGCCTGACCGCGGCGCAGGGACCAGATCTCGCGTTGAAGCAAATGCTGCTCCGCGCGGGTATTACGCCGGGGCGGGACCTGGAGATTGTCGAATTGCCGGGAGCAAAAGCGCGGGACGTGTCCTTTGGCGTGTTCGCCGCTCGCGCGCTAGAGGCCCGCCAGATGGACGGCTTCTGGGCCAACGCCATGGGCGCCGAGACCGCGGTGAGCCGGGGAGCGGGAAAAATCCTCATCGACGTTCGGCGCGGTGACGATCCCGGGGAAGTGCGTCACTTTACTTTCGCGGGAATGGCGACCACCGATGCTTTCATCGAACGCGAGCCCGAAACCATCGGCGCCGCGGTACGGGCTATCGTCAACGCCCAAAAGGCGTTGCGCGCTGATCCCCAACTGGCCGCTGAAGTAGGACGGCGCAAATTTCCACCGGACGCCGCCGCGCTCATCGCCAGCGTGATAGAACGGGACGCGCCGTTTTACAATCCTTATATTTATGAGGAAGCCGTCGCCGGGATGAACCGTTTCGCTCATTCGGTCGGGCATCTCTCCGGCCCGGTCGCTTATGAACAGGTTGCCGCCGTGCGCTATCGCGAGCTGTGGCGCACGTAAGCCCGAGCTATACTCGAACGTAAAGAACAATCTCGCACAGACCTGCCGATGAACTCATGTAACCATACGAATCTTGAGCTACTGCCGGAGCGAAAAAAAACGGTGCGCTGCCGGCACTGTCATTTGACCCTCGCCGTCGAAGATTTGCCGGATGGTTTTTGTCCGGAATGTTTCGATACGTCGGGCGCTAGGCGTTACGAATTCGACGAAGTGAAAAGCCGGGAGGAACCAGCCGCGCGTTATCGCTGCGACGATTGCGGAGTGATTATTACCAGCAAATAATTCACGAGCCAGTGATCGCGCGGCATGTTGGGGTTGCTACTATGTTTTTTGCGTGCGTCAACGCTTGATTGTCGTTGGGATTTGATTTGAGTCGAAACATGCCGCAGCCGGACTTCTATGAAATTTTTGGCGTATCGCCTTCGGCAAGTCAGGAGGAGATCAGAGCCGCGCACCGGGAGTTGGTCAAGCGCTATCACCCGGACATTTACTCTACCGGGGACGATAAAGCCCGCGCTACGGAAAGGCTGCAGGCGATCAACGAAGCCTATGCCGTGCTGGGCAACGCCGAACGGCGCAAAGAATACGATGACAGCCGAGTCGAGCCGCCGAGGCACGCGGAACCCGCAGCACAGGAAAGACCGGCGCAGGTACGCCGAGCGAGAAGCGCTCCTCGCCCCAAGGCGCCGCCTCGGCCCGTCCGAGTCCGCAACAAGTTTCAATGGAAGAAAAAGTTTTTCACCTTTCCGTGGTTGGCGGGAGCCCTGGCGGCGGTAGTTTTGTTTGTGGTGGTGGCGTATTCATTTACCCGGGAGCCGCGGATTTCGCCGGTCTGGGTCTTGTTGCAAAAGACCGAGGTTGAACCGGCCGCGAGCGGGCCCCTCGGGGGCGCAAGAGGGTGGGAGCGGCTGGGCAGTTTCGGTCTAAGAGCCCAATGCGCGGACGATCTTAAAATCCGCGTCAAGCTGGACCAGGAAGAAGGCAGCCAGGCAGTTTTTGATGAGGTTGGCGGCACTGTGGCGATCACGGTTTTACTGATGAAAATTGATTCGGCGCAAAAGACTAAAGAGTTGCTTGCCGGACGAGGCGGGGTCACCAAACGGGTTCGGCACTATGAATGCCGTGCGGTTCAGATTCGGCAACCTGACTCCTGGTTGCGCCGAAAACTGCGGCAGTTCGGACTGGTCTCTTGAGCGACGGTTGAGGGCTTGAGAGAGCCGCGGCATCTCTTGCTGCGTAAATGAACGAAGCGATTCGCGGGTGGGTTTTGCCCCCGCCCTTGACTGACCAAAGGGATGCTAGCCCCCTTTGGAAATCGCTGCGGTAATTCTTAGTTTTAACGTTTGGAACGATTGGAACATTTGGAACGACTGTAACAAGCGCCAGCAGGCTGACGCATTTGAGGGCGCAAAAATGGCAGAAGAAAAATTAACCACAAAGGTCAAAGGTGAGAATCGGCTTTATCGGCTCAAGTCCGCCGGCGAGCCCGCACCACGAGAGCTTTAAAGCGCTCATTCCCGGTGATATTGACATGACTTTCGTTCAGGAAGCCAATCCCGGTGCTTCCCTTTGGGATGCCCGCGGCAAGGTCGATACGCTGATCGATCAAGCCGCGCGGTTGATTGCGGATAAGAGCTGGGACGGGGTGATCGTCAGCGGCGGGCCCAGGGAAGCACTCAATCCCGGATTCTACGAGCGTTTGTCCGCAGAACTTGAAGTGCCGGCGGCAACGGCGTTACGCTCGTCCGCCGTCGCGTTGCAAGGCTTTGGCGTAAAGCGGGCACTGTTGATGACACCGGTGGATGACAAGTTGAAGGATCTTTACCGGGATTATCTGGCACAATTCGGCGTCGAAGCGGTCTATCCACCGCAAACACTCCGCGCTCACACCGACGCGCAGAAGCTCTCCAGCGCCGAAGTCGAGTCGATGACAAAAAATTGTTTCACCGATCAACCCGGCGCCGATGGAGTTTATTTTCAAGGCGCGCTGCTCGATCCGCTCAAGGTGCTAGACAGGCTGGAAGCCGATCTCGAGGCGCCGATTGTAGCGAGCAACCCCGCCATGCTGTGGTTTGTCCTCTCCAAGCTGGGCCTGCGCTATGAAATTGCCGGATATGGAAGGTTGTTGCGGTCGTGGCCGAAGTTGCGGTCGTAGGTCGACCAGTCCTTTGTGCTGTCGTACTTGGACGATTCTGACGCGAATTACGAAGAATAACTGCGCGCCAACGGATTACTCGAACACGGGAAAGCAGCGTCTCCGGCGCCGGAGGTTTCGTCGAGCTTGAGCCCTTGGACGACGTAGGTCATGTAGATGCAGTCCGCCATGGCTCGGCGCATATTGTTTCACCATTAGCTGGCCGTTGACGCCTTTTCGCTTGACAATCCGACGGCAGGGGCGCGGCAGGCCGCGCGCCGCCCTCGGATCATGCCTTGGCGTCTTCCCGATAATGGCCGATGGCGTCCATCAGCGGTTTATCATTCATCACGAAAAATATCGCCGGGTCTTTGGCGGTATTCTCGTGGCGGTGAAAACTCCAGAGCGGCACAACGAAGGAGTCGCCTTGCTCCCATTCGTAGCGCTGATCGCCGACGTAGCTGACGCCGCTGCCGCGCCATACGTGATAAATAGTCGAGCTGGTGTGGCGATGGCTCTTGGTCTTTTCCCCCGCGCGCAGCATGTGAATCTGGCACGCCATGGTGGGCAGGGTTGGTCCGCCGGTCATCGGATTGGTGTAGTCGAGGACGATGCCATCGTAGGGGTCGCCGGGCTGTTCGCCGACTTTGCTCAAGGCTCTTTCCGTGTCCGCCCATTTGTAACAAAAGGCCGGCGGTTGGATTGAGTTCGTTTTCGTCCACGCCGGCCGGAGCGCGCCGGCGGTGGCGAGCGTGTAGCCCTCGGGTTTCGAGACCGTTTGTTTCCGGCGCGGGTCGGGCTCATGGAAATCGGTTTCCAATAGTCTTACGAGTGGCGCGTCGAGGCCGTCGAGCCACATCATATTCTCACCGCGGTTCTCATGGTCATGCCAGGTCCAGCTCGGTGTGGTGACGAAGTCGCCGGCGCCGATCTCAAAGGATTCGCCCTCGACGATCAAACGGGTACCGTGGCCCTTCAGAATAAACCGAATCGCGCCGGCCATATGCCTGTGCGACAAGGCGTCCTCACCGGGCTTCAACAATTGTAAATTTAAGACCAGCGTGCGCGACGTGCCGTTCTTGAGCGACGGATTCCAGAGCTGAATCACCCGGCGAAACGAGACATCCAGACCAACCACGTCGCCGGCTTTTTCCATGGCGGCGAAAAGATCTTTGCCTTTCCAGTGACAGGGTCCGAAAGACGGCACGGGTTCGCGGTAGGCATCGCCCTGGACGTTTTGCCAATAGCCTTTGAAATTCTTGCTTTGCAGTTCTTCCTCGAAAGCTTTGAGTGCGTCAGACATGGGTTTGTCCTCCTGTTAGTTTGCTTGTAACGCATTTCAGATGACCGTTGCAACGATTGAAAGTTATTGAGCGAAGCGGGTGATATCTTCGCCATGACGAGGAGGCCGGAGTTACAAACCCGCCAGCAAAAAACGATGTACTCAAAGCGCCTATGGGATGTTTCCACGACTCGAAACCCGGAACTTGAAATTACTACTCGATTTCTTTCACGGTGATCATGTTGGTTGTCCCGGCTTGATGGAGGGGTAAGCCTGCCGTAATCGCCACCAAGTCGTGACGTTTTACGATGCCGGAATCCACCGCTTTCTTTTGCACCGCGCGCATCATCTCGTCGGTGCTTTTGAAGCCTCTTACCGGCAGCGGATAAACTCCCCAAACTAAGCACAACGTCTTTACGGTCTGCATATTGGGAGTGATGGCAATGATGGGCTGCTGCGGGCGGTAACGGGCGATCAGGCGCGCCGTGCTGCCGGAGGACGTCGGGATCAAAAAAGCTTTGACGTTAAGGTCGTGCGCCAAGGAAATGGCGCCTACGCTGATGGCCTCCGGGACGGTTCTTTGCAGTCCGGTGAAACGCTGGCGGGGCTCCAGTATTTTTTCGGTTTCCACGGCTACCTGAGCCATGATCCTGACCGCTTCAACGGGGTATTCGCCGGCGGCGGTCTCCTCCGATAACATCAACGCGTCGGTGCCGTCGAGGACCGCATTGGCAATGTCCGTCACTTCCGCGCGCGTGGGGCGCGGGTTCCACACCATGGAGCGAAGCATTTGCGTCGCCGTGATGACCGGTTTGCCGAGGTGGTTGGCCTTGCGGATCATCATCTTTTGCACGGCGGGAATGCGTTCCTGGGCGATCTCCAAGCCTAGATCGCCGCGCGCCACCATGATGCCGTCGACGATTTCCAAGATTGCGTCGATATGATCCACCGCCTCGTGTTTTTCCATTTTTGCGATGAGCGGAATGGTCGAGCCGTGGGTTTGCAGCTCGCGCCGCGCGTAAAGAATATCGCGGCTGGTGCGCACGAAGGATAGCGCGATCATGTCGACTTTCTGCTCGATGCCGAAAGCCAGATCTTTCTTGTCGCGTTCTGTCAGCGCGCGGATGTTCAAGCTGCCATGCGGGAAGTGAATCCCTTTGTGCGAGCCGAGTATACCGCCGACGATGATTTTACACTTGACCTCGTGTTTGCCGACCTGGGTCACTTCAAGTTCGATCTCGCCATCGCCCACGAGAATAGGATCGCCCTTTTTGACCGCTCGCGTGAGCCCAGGGAAGTTCACCGACACGGCCAGCTCGGAGCCAAGAATTTTTCTCCTGGTTAGGACAAACTGCCGCCGCGTTTCCAGCCGCACCGGGTCGCCGCTAACGGGGCCTATGCGGATCTTTGGTCCAGGGAGGTCCTGGAGAATGGCCACCGGCGTGTCAAGCAGCCGTTCGAGGCGGCGTATCCTACGAATGACGCGGCCATGAAAGGTATAGTCGCCGTGGCTGAAATTCAGGCGGGCGACGTTCATTCCCGCCTGGATTAGAGCCTTGAGGACTTTCTCGGAAGAACTCGGGGGGCCGATAGTGCAAACTATTTTAGTTCGCCGCATTTGAATCAAATCTACACGAGTGTGCCGGAGAATCAACGAAGGCAGGTTCCAAGTTTCTGGTTCCTAGTTTCTGGTTGACGGAGACGAAGCGAAGCCCCGGTGGTTAAAGCGCGGGAATCAGACTAGAAACCAGAAACTTGGAACTAGAAACTAAAGGCCGCTCCCGGTTCTTTTCAATCGCGGATCGAGCAGATCGCGCAGGGCATCGCCGAGCAGGTTGATGCCGAGGACCGTGATAAAAATACATAGACCGGGGAATAGCGGCATCCACCAAGCGGTGCTGATGTAGATACGCGCGTCGGCGAGCATGGTGCCCCAAGTTGGAATTTCCGGCGGTACGCCGACGCCGAGGAAGCTCAAGCTCGCTTCGGCGATGATCGAAGACGCCATGGCGAAGGTGCCGATGACCAGCGAGGTTTGAATCAGATTGGGGATGATATGGCGCACGATAATTTGCGCCTGTGTGGCGCCGAGACAGCGCGCTGCCACCACGAAGTCGCGCTCGCGCAACGACAGAGCTTGGCCGCGGACCACGCGGCAGTAGGGAATCCAGCGCTGGGCGACCAGGGCAAGAATGAGATTGAACAGGCCCTGGCCGAGGAAGGCCATGATGGTGATGCCGAGCAGCAGCGGCGGAAACGCCCAGACGACCTCGACCAATTTCTGAATTACAAAATCGACTTTGCCACCGAAATAGCCCGAGATGGCGCCCAAGGTTACACCGATAAAACCGGAGACGAAGACGACGGCGAACGCCACCAGCAACGATACCCGGGCGCCGTAAATGACCCGGCTCACGATATCGCGGCCCAAGTTATCCGTGCCGAGAACATTGGCCGCGCCGATTCCCTGCGGCGCTTTCATCATTCGTGTCAGTTCTTGTTTGTTGGGATCGTGGGGCGCCAGCGATGGCCCGAGAATGCCGATGAAAATAAAGGCCAAGACAATCATGCCCCCGGTGCACGCCTTGACGTGCAACCGCGGCCATACACCTGCGAGCCGGCCCGGGGTTCTTTCAGTAGCGGATTCGAGGGTCAATGACTGCATAGAGTCCGTCGATAATCAAATTGATCGCTACAAATGCCACGGTATAGGTCATCACCAAGCCCGTGACCAGCGGATAATCGCGCGCGTTCAACGCGGTAATGAGCAAGCTGCCGCCGCCCGGCCACGCGAAAACGGTTTCGACGATGATCGAACCGCTGAGCAGCGTGCCCAATTCTAGTCCGACCACAGTGACAACGGGAATGAGCGCATTGCTCGTGACATGGCGCCACACGACGTTCTCTTCTTGCAGTCCTTTGGCGCGCGCGGTGCGGACGTAGTCTTCATTCATGACCTCCAAAATGGCCGAGCGTGTGACACGCATTAGGATGCCCAGCATGTTCACGCCCAGCGCCAACGCCGGCATGAAGATATGAGCAAGGGCGTCCCACACGGCCGGCCAGTTTTTCTGCACTAAACTGTCGAAAATATAGAAGCCGGTCTGCTCGGGTCCGGCTACGCCATAGGTGCTGCGGCCCGAGGTGGGAAGAATATTCAAGACGCCGGCAAGCAGCAATATCAACATGATAGCCAGCCAGAAGCTCGGCATGCTGATGCCGAAGAGTCCGAAAGTCGTGCCGAGATTGTCGATCCAAGAGTTAGGCCGGGAACCGGCCCACACGCCAAGAGGGATGGCGAGTACGGTTGCGATAATAATAGCAAAAGCCGCCAGCTCAAGGGTCGCGGGCAGGCGTGATTTGATGACGTTGGCTGACCGGCTCGGCATATTTGAAGGATTTTCCGAAATCCCCCGCGGCGGCGGACTTCAGGAACTTCAAGTATTGGAGGTATACCGGCTGGTCCAGGCCCCAGCGCTCTTTGGCCTTGGCGATTTCCGCGGTGTTGGTTTCTTCGCCCAAAAGCAAGAGCGTTGGGTCGCCGGGAGCGGCGTGGATCAGCAGGAAGACGAGGAGGCTGATCAGCAAAAGAACGGGCACCGTTCCGGCCAGCCGTTGGAGGAGATAACTTGTCATTTAATTCGATGCTCCGAGGAGCTGGAGCGATTCTCGCCATCTCTTCTATGCAATGTCAAACGTTACGCTGAATAAAACTGCGCAGCATTTCATTGAATTCCGCGGGATGCTCTCTGTAAGAGAAATGGCCGGCGCGGTTGAAGATGTACATCCTCGAATCGGGTGTGTTGCGGGTAATCAGATCGAACAGCGCGTGGCCCTGATCGATGGTTGCCGTGGGATCGTTGTAGGCCCACGCCAGCAGCGTCGGGATGCCAAAGCCACGGTCGCGGATGATGCCGAGGGTTTCATCTTTCTGGCGCGCGAGATGCGGTAAGAAGCGCGTTGTGCGCAACCCTGTTTCTTCCATCTTCTTCACCGCCTCTTGGTACTTCGGCAGCGCCGCGACGCGCATCATGACGTCCAGCCATTCCTCGGTGATATGTTCATAGCCATAGGAGTATCTTTGCAGCACCCAGCGCTGGCTCTCGCGCCCGAGCCGCGGCATCGGCGGGTTGGCCATGACCGTTTCGTTTTTGCTGATGCCGGGGGCGAGCGTATTGGTATCGACGAGGATGCAGGTGCTAAAAAGCTCTGGATGCTCCAGAGCCAAGCGCGCGACCAAATACGCCCCGCGCGAGTGGCCGACGGGATGCACGCCGCGCAACCCCAGCGCCTTGAGGAAGCCATAAGCATGCTGCACCACAGCGGCCATGGTGTACTCGTCGTCGCGCTCCGGATTGTCCGTGAAGCCCTGGCCGATCTTGTCGATGGCGAAAACTCTAAACCACTGCGCCAGTCCGTCGAAGTTTAGGCTCCAGTCCTCGGCGCAGTCGGCGGCGTCGTGGGAGCCGAAGTGGCCGCCGTGGAATAGCACGACGACCGGGCCACTGCCTTTTTCGAAGTAACGGGTGCGAATACCGTCAACGTCGACGAATTTTTCACCTGTCATTTGATTGCCCTCTATTCAACAATAGGATAGCCACTCATGGGCCTGTGGTTGCGCTACTGTCCGCGCTGTGGACTCTCCCTAACCCTCGCCCAGTGTGGGAGAAGGGAAGAGTGAGGGTCTTCTACTTCTTGACCGCCATCTCGATGGCGTACACGCGCGAATCTGGCAGCGGCTTATAATCCACTTTGTTGCTCAATCCCCAGAGCAACTTATGCCGCCACATAAAGCAGGCGGGAGCCTCCTCGGTGATAATGCTCATGGCCTGCGAGAGATATTGCCGGCGTTTTTTTGGATCGAATTCGGCCTGTTCCTTATCGAGAATTTCGTCGAGTTTAGGATTCGAATAACCGATCCGCGGTGTCTCGCCAGTGTGAAAGTATTGATGCAAGGCTCCGCTCGGATCCTGGACCGAGCCTCGCCCCATATAGTAGAAGGGAACCCCGCCCTTTTGCACGCTGCCCCAAAGCGTCGCCCATTCCGGCGTCAGCAGCCGCGCGCGAAAACCCGCCGCGTTTAGCATCGGGATCATCGCTTCCGTCAGTTGCTTATCGAGCGTGTAACGGCCCACGGGGGTTTGCAGCTCGACGTCGACGCCGCCGGCAAAGCCCGCTTGGGCCAAGAGCTTCTTCGATTTTTCCGGATCGTAGTTCATCTTTGGTTTTAGGTTCGGATCGTAGCCGTACTGCCCCGGACCGAGCGGGCCGTCGAGACGGCTAGCGAAACCTTCGAGCAGAGTACTGATGATCTGATCTCGATTGATCGCGTGGCACACCGCTTGTCTAACTTCCTTCTTGTCGAAGGGCGGTTTTGGCTGCATCGCCAAGAACATTATTTCGATGGAGTCCGTCGAGACCAATTTCAAGCTCGAGGTTTTTTCAACCCGCTGGCGCATATGGGGCGGAACGAACTGAGCGATCTGAACTTCGTCATTTAACAATGCCGTCACGCGTTGTTCCGGTTCCCGCATTATGCGATAAATCACCTCGTCCGGCGCCCGCGGATTTTTTTTGGCGTCGGGATGTTCCGGCCGCTTCTGCAGGACCAGGCGCTGTCCCGGAATGAGCTCTTTCAGCCGATAGGGTCCGCCGCCCATCATGTGTTCTTTGTCCGCCACGTCGCGCCCGTATTTGTCGAAGGCGGCTTTGCTCGTGACGATGAGGCGGTCACAGAGAAAAGCCAAAACCGGCGCGGTCGGTTTGTTCGTGGTGATTCTCACTGTGAATTTGTCGGCGGCTTCGGCTTTTTGGACGAACGGCGCGACGGAAGCCTTCTGCTTCGACTGCGGATCGTTGATCACCCGATTCATCATCGAATGCACCACGTCGTCCGCGGTGACCGGCGTGCCGTCGTTAAACTTGTAGTTCTTGTTGAGATAGAAAACCCACGTCGTCGGGTTCTCGACTTTCCAACGCTCGGCCAGCCGTCCTTCAAAGTCGCCCTTGATGTAACTGTAAGTGCAGAACGGGCCGGTCACTTCGCTCCAGATGCCGTACATGAGAGAAACGCTGTCGCCGTAGGGATTGTGTGTCTCAATGGTCTCGGTGACGCCGATGGAAACCCGAGTCTGCGCCCATCCTGCGCCGGTTGCGACGGCGAATGCCGCCGTCAAAACAGTGCCGATCAGCAAAGATTTAGAAGAATTCGTCGCCATTGACGCCTCCGTAGCCCCTAAGGTTTGGCTAAGGTTTTCTACCGTTCCGTATCGGTTGCTGTCAAGCCAGACTACTTATACTTGTATCGCCCGGCTCTGACGCGATGCCGCGCCTCAATGCAATGCGCCAATTGCTGTTGACAGGCGGGATTCAACGGCGCTAAGCGTTACGAAAATAGAATAAGAAAACGAGATAGACGGAGGCTTACGAACAGGAGGAAAGCGCTATGGCCAGAAACGGTTTTAAAATACTGGACAGCGATATGCATGTCTTCGAGCCGCCTGACCTTTATTTGAAATACATGAACCCTGAATGGGGCGACCGCATTCCGCGCGGCGAGCCGAGAAAAAAACATGGCCAGATCAGATTTACCTACGCCGACGGCAAGCCCATTAGATCATCCGGCGTGCAAGCGCTATCCGCCGCGACGCCAATGCCGATTGCCAACGAAGCATCCCCAGGAGAGGATGGCGTGGCTCAGCGCTACGTGAAACCCCTCGAGCGGAACTACGATGCCGTCTCGCAGCTCGAAGCGATGGACGAAGAAGGCTTGGATGTGGCCGTACTGTTTCGAACTTTTCCGCTCCACTGCGACGATAGTTTGGCAGCGGACTATGCGAACGATCTCTGCCGCGCTTGGAATAGTTGGATGGCCGATTTTTGTAGGGCCGACCCGAAGCGCCTCAGGCCATCGGCATTGATCACGCTGCATGATGTCGATCTTGCCGTCGATGAGACGCGTCGCGCAATTATCGAGCTGGACGCTATTGGCCTATGCCTGGTACCGGAGCCGGCCAATGGCCGCCATATTCATGACCGCTATTACGACCCCGTTTGGCGCGAAGCAGAGAAGCTGGGCGTGCCGATTTGCTTTCACCCAGCGGCCAACCCCAATACCGATCAGGTTGTCCACCGCTTCAAGGGACACGCCAACGAAGCCGTGTTGATCAATGCGTTTCGCAATCCCATCGAGCTGATGCTCGCGGTGGGAAGCTTCTGCGCCGGCGGCGTCCTGGAACGGTTTCCCAAATTGAAAGTTGCCTTTCTCGAAGGCAACTGCAGCTGGCTACCCTGGGTGCTCTACCGGCTGGACGAGCGCTGGGATCTGCGCAAAGATTATGCGAACGAACCCTTGAGCATGAAACCCAGTGACTATTTCATGCGCCAGTGCTTCATCTCCGTCGATGTCGAGGAAAATCTGCTGGACGACGTCGTCAGGCGGATCGGCGACGACAATGTCGTAATCTCAACGGACTATCCGCATGCGGACTCGCACTGGCCCAATGCCATCAATCATTTCATGGCAATGGAGATGCCGAGCAGTTCCAGGAAGAAAATTCTGTGGGACAACTGCGCCCGACTTTATAACGTGAATTAAGAGCAGCCCCCACCTGCATCCCCCGTCGGACGGGGGAGAATATAGAAAAGGAAAGAGGTGGGTGAGATTCAACCGCGACGAACGTAAAGATCGGAGAACCTAAGAATGGCCAATCACTTACCTTGCGGTATCGAACTTCCGCAGGTTTTTTTCGACGGCCCGGTCGACATGGAGCATATCCGCGGGTTCGCGACCAAAGCGGAGACGCTCGGCTACGACGGACTTTGGCTGCAGGAGCGTATCATCGGCGACTTCATCATGCTGGAGCCGGTGACCTTGCTCAGTTACGTCGCCGCGATTACCACCAAGCTCAAGTTGGGCACTTCGGTGATTCTGTTACCGTTACGTAATCCGCTACAGCTGGCTAAAGCCTACGCGACACTGGATTGCATGAGCGGAGGGCGCGCGGTTATTGGCGTCGGACTGGGCGGCGGGCATCTGGGGTCGCACGAAGATGTGTTCGGTTACACGCGCGCAGGGCGCGTGACGCGCTTTACTGAAGCCGTGCAGATCATGAAGCTTGTATGGACAGAACCCAAGGCGAGCTTTCAAGGCCGGTATTGGAATTTCAAAGATGTTGCGATGGAGCCGAAGCCCGTGCAAAAACCGCACGTGCCGATCATCTTTGGCGGCCATCACGAAAACGCGCTGCGCCGCGCCGTCAAATACGCCAATGGCTGGATGGGCGCCGGTTCGTCGTCGTCAGCGTCCTTTATCCGCGAATCAGCGAGGATTCGCGAATTCCTCGGAGAAGCAAACCGCGACCCGGCAACGTTTCATGTCGCCAAACGAGTTTATTTGGCGGTGGACAATGATGCGGCACGCGCCGAGGGCCGCATACGGGAGTGGTTCGGGCGGCGCTATAAGAATTCAGACCTCGGTCCGAAGGTTTCCATCTGGGGCAGCGCCGCTGAATGCACGGAAAAAATTCAGGAGATCGTAAAAGCCGGTGCGCAACAGATCGTGTTCAATCCGATGTTTGACGAGATGGAACATCTGGAGATTTGCGCGAAAGAAATCATGCCGCAGCTTTAGCTGGAAAGAAGGTTCAATCCGTTCAAGTCGTTCAAACAGTTCAAGACGTTTGTTGAGAGGTAAATGATCGGGAAGCGTGAAATGTAATGTTGAAAATTCGAATCGGAATCACTATAGGCGATGGCGCGTTGGAGAGCGACTCGCCCGATCGCCTGCTTGATTTTATCGATCAGTGTGAGCGCTGGGAAATTGACTCGGTTTGGGTCAGCGACCGCATTGCCGCGCCGCGGCCGACCCTCGATCCAATCGTCTTCATGTCGTATATGGCGTCGCGCATGCGCAACATGAAGTTTGGCACCAGCGCGCTTGTGTTGCCGACCCGCAATCCGGTGGTGCTCGCAAAGCAACTCGCCACGCTGGATTTTCTTTGCAAGGGGCGGCTTCTCCTCGTCGTGGGCATCGGCGGAGACGATTCCAAGGACTTCGCTGCCATGGGCGTACGCAAAGAAGAGCGCGGCAGGCGAGGTGATGAAGCGATCGTGTTGATAAAGAAACTCTGGAGGGAGGAGAATGTGACCTTCGATGGCCAGTTCTACTCGACCCAAGAGCTGACCATCTTGCCTCGTCCTTATCAAAAAGGCGGTCCCCCCATCTGGGTCGGCGGGCGGAGCAAAGCCGCGTTTCGGCGCGCTGGCCGGTTGAGCGATGGCTGGTTGGTTTCGTCGGTGACACCGACGGAGATGGGCGAAGGTATTGAAGCAATCCGTGGTCATGCCAAAGAAGCCGGACGTGAGATCCCGGAAGACCACTATGGAGTCTTGATTCCCTACTTTTTCGCGCGCAATGCGGAAGAAGCTCTGGCCGCCGCCGGGCCTTCGCTGCGGCGCCGGATGGACATTCCCGTTGAGGATTACGCCGCGTTGGGAACACCGGAAGCAGTTCGAAATAAGATTCGCGCTTACATCGATGTCGGTGCGACGAAGTTTGTCATGCGGCCCTGCGGACCGCAGGAGTTGCTTCACGCTCAGGTGGAAATGCTCGCCAAGGAAGTGATACCGGCTCTGCAGACGCCCTTCGGTGAATATGAGCGGCAAGAACGGTTAGGATAAAAAGCTCGGAGTAAAGGGGAATGGAGAAATACTATGGTGAAAGGGAAGCTGAGACACCTAGCGATCTCGGTGCCCGATAAAGAGAAGGCAGCCAAGTTCTACGAAGAGACCTTCGGCTTTGAGCGCGTGTCGCATTCGCGTGTTGCGACGCGTCTTTCGGACGGTGTAATGAACATCACTTTGCTGCAGTTCGAAACCGAGGAGGATGCCGGCGATGAGCGCGGCAAGGACTTCGTTGGCCTGCACCATTTCGGCATCTGGGTGAACGACATCGACTCTATGAAGGAAGCGATCGAAGCCAACGGCGGCAAGTATCATCACGGCCCCACGGCGCATGTGCCGGAGAACGCAGAACACAAGTTCCGCGATCCCAACGGCATCGTGTTCGACATCTCGACCCACGGATGGGACGGCGCCAAGCGCTGATTTGGCGCCAAAGGTTGACGCCACGCGTCGTTATCGGATACCTTCGGCTCCGAAAGCGGGATGAGTGGACTGCTTTCATTTGTCGATGTCACTCTCCGGCTATTGACAGCTGGCTCGCATGCGGCGGATTGAGCAGATTTTCAGTCACCCGGGTTGGGCGCTAGAAAAACGTAAAGGAGCAACTGGAAATGAATTCGGATCTCGAAGACGTAAAGCGCGAAGTCGCAGCTGCGAACCGCGTGCTCGCCAATCTGGGCCTCGCGGCCGGCGTCACCGCTGCCCTCGGACACGCCAGCATGCGCGTCCCCTCGGAGCCCAACCACTTCTTCGTCAAGGGCCGCGAGTACGAGTTCGACGCCCTGGCTGTCATGGAGCCGGACGACATGGTCATGTGCGACACCGAGGGATTCCTCATCGCCGGGCGATCGGGACTCACGCAGTGCTCCGAAGTGAAGATCCACGCTTGCATCTACAAAACGCACCCGAAGGTCCAGACCGTCGTGCATGTCCACCCGCGCTACACCATCCTCATGAGCATCCTCACGGGCTCGCTGAAGCCGATGTGTCAGGAAGGCGCGCAACTAGTGCGCCATACGCTGCCGATTTACCCCCACGTCAAAACCATCCAGAGCGATGCTGAGGGCATGGAGGTCGCAAACCTGTTGGGCGACAGCCGCGCAATGCTGCTTCTCGGCCATGGCGCCGTAACGACGGGAAACAGCCTCGCAGAGGCGGTGATGGGCATGGCGCAGCTGGAAGAGCAGGCGCGGATGAACTATCTCGCGTACTGCGCGGAGGGCAAGGGCTACACCCATCTGGCCGACAATTTAATTGACGAGATGTCGAATCGCACACCGCTTTACGAGCAGCCGCACTTCAAGGACGTCCTCGACGGCCGCGCGCCGCAACGTAACGGTATCTGGAATTACCAGAAGCGAGCGGCGTCGGGTAAACAGTGATATTCTTCCGAATCCCAGCTAAGTTCGGGGCGCCTCGTTGAACGGCGCGGACAGAGGGCACAGAAAAAGGAGGTCGACAATGGCACGAATTCGGCACATCGCGATCGCCACTCGCGACCCGGAGGCAACGGCACGGTTCTACATGGAGGGTCTCGGCTTAAAAGAAGTGGGTAAGGTCAACACCCCAACCTCCCAGGGCTATTACCTGAGCGATGGTCACGTAAACCTCGCAATCCTGAAGTTCAAATACGACGACCCCGCGACTACCGAGGGCACGCTCAGGTATACCGGGCTGCACCATTTTGGCGTCGAAGTCGAGGACATGGCGGAGGGAAGGGCGCGAATCGAGAAGGCCGGTGCGGTGCACCGTCCTTACCCGGGAACGGAAGAGATGGCGAAGCGCGGCAACGTCGAGGTCAAGTTCACGGGCCCGGACGGCGTGACCATCGACCTGTCCGAGCACGGCTGGCTCGGCACCAAATAGTCATCCGCGCGCGGCCGGCTCTTACGTTCGACTGTTTAAATATCAGGAATTCGATGTCTCCGAGATGTCGTTCTCGATCTATATTCTCAGCCGCACAAACCTCGAATTGCCATACATCGCGCTACCCATCCCGCTGTCTCGCGTATCTGTCGCATCTTGCTTGGCGGGCAGGAATGTTTCCAGAATAAGAGCCTCGGAGAAAGGAGGGATTTTTCATGAGCAAGTTTCGCATTGAGCCGCACGGGCGACTTCAGGAGTGGGTCGCCGAAGAGAAAGGATACTTTAAAGAGGAAGGTTTGGACTACGAGTTCGTGAATTCCTACGTGGCCGGAGAGTCTGGCTATGCGGCCGTTCAGTCAACCGAAAACGCGGCGCCGGAGGTAAAACGCGGTGCGTTCGAGAACATGGAACGCGGACGGGCGGCGGACGTCAGCTGCGCCTGCCACTGGGCGGTGAATATGGCTTCTTCTTCGGGGCATGGCCGGATGTGGGGGCACGCCTACTCTGTGACGCCGTCGGCCATCGTGGTTCCGCCCGAGTCTTCGATCAAACAGCCATGCGACCTGGCCAACATCGAGGTCGGGGTGGGCTACCACTCAGGCAGCTATTTTTCGGCAATCCAGGCGCTGGAGAAAGTGCTCAAGCCCGACGAGCTCAAGTTGCGCTATATCGGCCAGCCTCGGGATCGGCTCGCAGCGCTTTTGGACCGAAAGATCGATGCTGTCAACTTGTTCGGCGCGCCCTTGTACCTCGCGGAGCAACAGGGCTTTCGCAAGGTTCTCGACACCACGTTCATGATCGGCTTTCTGTTGCACAAAGACGCCGAGCTGGCAGACGTGAAACGCTACTTCAACGCGCTGCAGCGCGCGCAGCGGGACATCGATCTGGAGCCGGAACGCTACAAGCACTATTTCTTGAAAGAATTGCCGGAGAAATATCACGGCATGATCGATGTCAACGGCTTCGGGCCGGGCGAGCGGCTGGTTTTCGAGCCTTACACACAGCAAATGTTTGAACGGACCCATCGCTGGATGGAGGAATCGAAGCTCTTCCCGGAAGGCCAAACCGGCACGGCCGACTATGGTCTCGCAGTTTCGGTGTGATGCTGTAGGGGCGGACCTGCGTGTCCGCCCACGACTAGCACGGCTGACTATGGCCTGGCAGTTTCAGTGTGATACCGAAGTCGCTCAGAGAGTTGACCCTTAGCCATAGACGGATGGAGCGGGGACATCATGAGCCATCTAAGGGCCGTGGAGAAAGAGCGGCTGGCCAGGCGGAGATGAGCCGTGCAAAAGGAGGTTACCATGCTGTTCGCGATTCGATGTCGCTGCTTCACTCTTTTCTTGGCATGGTTTCTATCATGCGCCGCTCTTGTCTCGGCGCAATCGGAAGAAAAGCTTCTCGAAGAAATCAATCAGCTGCCGGAAACCGAACGGCAGACGCGGCTCGTGAACGGCGCGAAAAAGGAAGGTGCCGTAACCTGGTATGTGGCGATGAACCGCGCTTACGCGCAGGATCTGATCAATGCTTTCGAGGCGCAGTATCCATTTCTAAAAGTCAATGCTTTGACGGGAGGCGGCGGCGCGTTGCTCAATAAGGTCATAACAGAGTACCGGGCGCGCTCGTACTTGTACGACGTCTTCAATACCCGCAGCATGACGATCAATACGCTCAAGAAAGCGGGCGCCATCATGCGCTACAGAACTCCCTTTGCGCAGTCAGCTGCGCGACAGCTTTTACGACAAAGAGGGATTTCTCAACGGCATTTTTGCCACGCCGCTGGTCTTTATTTTCAATGCAAAGATGGTGAGCCGGAAGGAAGCGCCGAGCTCGATCGAGGATCTGGCGAACTCGAAATGGTCCGGCAAGATGGCGGTGGACGATGAGTCCTTCGACTGGCTGGCGGCACTGCTCGATCACTACGGGGAATCGAAGGGGATTGAGCTCGCGACTAAGATCGGCCAGCAATCACTCCACGTTCGGCGCGGGCCGACGCTTATCACCCAGTTGGTCGCCGCCGGTGAGTTTCATCTAGAAATCGATGGCCACCACCAGGAGGCTATCGCGAAAAAGAAAGCCGGGGCGCCCATCGACTACGTCTTTCCACAGCCGTTCGTGCCGGTAAAGTCTTTGGTGCCGATTTACATGTCCGCCCGCCCTCCGCATCCGCACGGGGCCGCGCTCATGGCCGACTTTCTCATGTCCAAAAAGGGCCAAGATATAATGTACGGTCACGGCCGCTGGATGGGGCATAAGAGTATCGCCGGTAAAGGGCCGGACGACATTGGCGACCGCAAGGTGGTAATCCCGTCACCGGAGAAATGGGGCGATCGATATAACGAGTTAATCGGCCTTTACAATAAGCTTTTGCTTCGAAAATGAAAAATTACCGAGTTTAGCTGGCGAAAAGGAGAGGCGAGGGCCGTAAGATCAATATGCCCTAGTCCTCGTCGTCATCATCCTGTTAGCTTTGAAACAGTTTTGAATATTGCTCCCAGGAGGTCGGTGGCAGTTTAGCCGTTTGCAGATTTTCGTTGACGTGCGCGATCTGCTTCATTCCCACTAACGCCGTGGTCACGCCGGGGGTGGAGCGGACGAACTGCAAGGCGCGTTGGCTATCGGTCTTCAATCCCCCGAAAGTGTCAGCGATAATCCCCGGCAAATTTTGCGCGAGCTGGCCTTGCAGCATTGAGGCGCTGCACATCACTGTGATGCCGAGGGCCTGGGCCGCTTCCAGCGCTGTGTGCTTTTTCCCTCGAACCTCATGATTACTCAGAGACAGCGCCTCCGTCATGCCTAAATTCAGCGGCAATTGGATCGCTTTGAAGTGGTGCGCCTTGCCGCCGGCCTTTTCCGCGAGAGCGGCGATCTCGGCGAGCGAAAGGTAGTCTTTGGCGGCCGTGTCGTTTCGGAAGCCATTCCACGTGGCGGTGCCGTACATGCGAATTTTTCCGGCCGCCACCGCGCCCTCCAGCGCCTCGAATGCTTTCAGCAGACGGTCGTTGAATTCTTCCTTTGGAATGCTTCCCAGTTGGGTTTCCGGGTTGTGAAGGTAATATATGTCGATCGACTCGATATCGAGATTGCTGAGGCTGCAATCGAGTTGGTTCATAAGATAACCCGGGGTCATGCAGTGGCAGTTGGCGATAATGTCCGAGGGCCGCGCAATGCCGGGCTTGACGAAAGTCTCCTCGAAGTAGCGCCGCGCGTCTTTGGGCGGCGCGCCGTCGTAGGAAATAAAACCGCCTTTGGTCGCGATAACGATTTCGTCCCGGTTATAGCCTTTGTCGGTGAGCTCTTTGAGAGCGGTGCCGATGGCGCGCTCGCTGCGTTGAAATCGATAGTTGATGGCGCTGTCGATGACGTTGCAGCCGGACTGCACCGCATGTACGACGGCGCGGTGGTAAAGCTGGTCCGTTTCGGCGTCGTAGTTGCCGAGATAGGTGCCGAGACCGATGGAGGAGAGCCAGAGGTTCTGGGATTGGCGAAAGTGCTCCGGCGCGACGCTCTTTGCAAAGCGCTTGCGGTACCACTCGGTGCCTGACGGGGTTGCGTATCCTGGGAGCTTCATTTTTATGCTTTTCCTCGGCCGCGAAATATCAAACCATCCAGGCCCAGTGTCCTGCCGGGATTCGACAACAGAATAATAATCAGAGCGACGATAAAAGTCTGTTGCTGCGCCAGCGACGCGCCGCCCCGCGCCATGCCGGGACCAAGATAGTAATTGACCAGCATGAACAGACCGACGCAGGCGCTGAACCGGGTGAGCAGGCCGAGCAGCAAACAGCCGCCGACCAGGATCTCACCGGCCATGACGAGAGTGCCGAACAGCTCGCTGTGCGGCACGACGTAGGTCCGTAGAAAAGTTTTGTACCAAGGATAGAGATCCAGCGCCGCGATATCGCCGATTTGCCGGCCGATCCAGTCGCCTTTGGGAAAGTCGCGCTGGTATTTTCTGACGCCTTGCAGAAGTAAATAATAGCCGATGTAAATGCGCAGGAGCGCGATATACCAGAGATACGTTCGTTCCTTGAAATTCATTCTTGCCGCCCGCGTGAGCCCCAAGATAGCCGTGATGAACTCCGGGTGCAAGTATCTTCGAATGACTGGTTGACCGCCAAGACGCGCCGCGTTAGCGCTTCAATCCGTCGCTGTCGCAAATCACCGCCATCACCTCCGCTCTTTAAGAAGCGGTGCTAAAAGGTTATCTATCTGAAGGATGATCCAACGTTTTTCCCCGGCTATCCATGCCGCGTTGTTGTTGCTCCTCTGCGCCGTTCTCTATTTCCCTTATCTTGGAACCGCTCCGTTTTTCGACAAAGGCGAGCCGCGCGAGGCGATGGCGGTGCAGGACATCGTGCGCCGCGGCGAATGGCTGGTGCCGCTCAAGCGCGCCACGGATATGCCATCCAAGCCACCGCTGTTTCACTGGTCCGCGGCCGCGGCCTATCATGTGACGGGCAGACTTGATGAGGCGACGATACGGTTGCCATCGGCTATTTACGCTACCCTCGGGGTTGTGCTGGTTTACTTGCTCGCGCGCAAATTGTTCAATCCCGAGACCGCGCTCTACGCCGGCGCGATACTGGCGACGATGCTGGTTTACCAAGACCAGGCGCTGGACGCGCGGGTCGATATGACGCTGTGCTTTTTCGTAATGCTCAGCCTGGCGCTGTTTTATTCGCTGTATCGA
The DNA here is from genome assembly GCA_963840855.1 of uncultured delta proteobacterium. Lineage (GTDB taxonomy): Bacteria > Desulfobacterota > Binatia > UBA9968 > UBA9968 > DATACQ01. The sequence goes on along the minus strand of CAWJBB010000021.1, from coordinate 168,088 downwards.
GGGTTTCTCAGCCATCCATTCTGGTATTACTTGTTTTTTGCGGTCACCGGCATCGGAACTTTGGCCAAGGGCCCGTTGGGCATCCTATTGCCGGCACTGGTGGCCGGCACTTTTGTGTTGGCCAAGCGGAAATGGGACCTGCTCGCGAAGTTTATTTTCCATCCCGGGATTATTCTGATGCTTGCGCTCGCCGCCGGATGGTATGTTATCGCGGTGACGCGCGGCGGCGAAGGATTTTTCGACCGGCAAATTCTGCAAGAGAATCTAAGCCGCTTCGCCGGTGGTTCCGGCCACAGCCATCCCATCTATTATTATGTTCCCTATCTTTTTTCCCAGGCGCTGCCGTGGGGACTGCTGCTGCCGGTGGTTCTATGGGATTCATTTAAAAAGGGCGCGCCGTCCGGCGATAACAGGTTATTTCTCAAGATTTGGTTCGCGGTCATGTTCGTGTTCTTTTCCATTGCCCTGGGTAAACGGCCCGTGTATTTACTGCCGCTGTATGCCGCACTCGCGATACTCATGGCACAGTGGTTCGTCGGTCATAACGGCGCAGCGGGAGGGAGGTCATACTATTACCGGGCCGTGGCGCTTTTGGCCGGACTTTACGGGCGTGATTCTGTTGCTTGTTGTTGCCGGGGAACTATGGAACCGCGATCCCGGTTTTCTTTTCGGCCCCATAGAACAGTTCCTCAAGCCCCAGGACCGCGCCAACTTCGTCGTAATAAAAAACGAACTGGCGTCGTTTGGCTGGCCGTTCACGATGGCCGCGCTGTTCTCGGCGCTGCTGTGGTTCTCCCTGGCGCGCTGTCTCTGGGTTCACCGCATGTGCGCCACCGCACCGCGCTTGGTGCTGATCGCCGTCGTATTTTCCTTTGTCGCCCGCGGCCTCGTGGTACCGAAAATCGCCGAGGTAAAGAGCTATCGCCCGTTCATGATCGAGGTCAACCGACTGGTAGGACCGGAGCACAAACTGTATCTGTACGGCGCATCCTTACACAGTGACCCGGTGGTCTTTTACCGTGGCGATCCGCTTGAGACGCTAGATCTACCCGCGGAGGAGATTGCCGCGAAGATTGGCCGAGGCGACGCATATTCGATCATGGAGGAAAAAGACTGGCTGGATTTGCGGAAGTTTAAGCCGAATCTCCCGTCGCCGCTGCTGAAGAGCACCGGCAAAGGCCCCGAAGGCGACGCGCCGCTTGTTTTGGTGCGGGTCGAAAGGTTATGAAATTTTTAGTCGAATCGTAGGGTATGGCATGGTGTCAATCGTGAACAAAGGAGCCGAATGATGCGTGAGGACCTTGAGCTGCTTAGTGGAGCTATCGACATTCATGTGCACTCCGGTCCCGATCTCTATCCACGTATCCAAGACCATGTGGAGTTAGCCGAGTCGGCGCGCGCGGTGGGCATGCGCGCCATCGTAATTAAATCGCACAATTTTCCGACCGCGGCCCATGCCGTTGCCACTTCCAAGGCGGTTCCGGGCATCGATATATTTGGCGGCATCGCGCTCAATCTGCATGTCGGGGGCGTGAATCCGATCGCGGTGGAAGCGGCCCTTAAATATGGGGCGAAGCAGATTTGGTTTCCCACCGTGGATTCCTGCAATCATGCGGCGCTTGTCGGCGGGGAGATTGGGCAACATGGAAAAGGGTTAGTGATTCCCGGAGGCCTCTCGCAATACACGCGCAGCCAGCCGCGTATTCACATCATCGGTAGCGACAACTCGCTGTCACCTGAGGTTCGCGAAATCCTGCGCCTCATCGCCGAGGCGAATGTCATTCTAAATGTCGGCCACATGTCGTTCGCGGAGATGGATCAAATACTCTTGGCGGCGCGCGCGGCGGGGGTGAAGAAGATGGTCGTGGACCACCCGTTCTTTTCGCAGCTCGGCCTGGAACAGCAAGAAAAGTTAGCGGCCCGCGGCGCACTCATCAACTACACAGCCGGAGAACTGTTGCCCAGGTGGTGGCGCGTGAAGGTAGAGGATTTTGCCGCCGGGATTCGGCGCATCGGCGTGGCTCGCATGGTGCTCTCAAGCGATGCCGGCCAGTTGCACAACCCAGCGCCGGTGGAGTCACTGCGCGTCATGGTGCAGTTGCTTTTGGAGGAAGGCTTCTCGACGGCGGAGATTCGCACGATGCTGCACGCTAATCCGGCGAAACTCTTATACGAATAGCGTAGCCAGCTAGCGGCGTCCGATAGCCCAGAGGCAGAATTACGCCGTACCGGTCCGTCGAACGGCTCTATCGTTTGCCGGCGCCAATAATCGCCACGGCCTCTATCTCCACGAGAATCTCCGGCGTCGCGAGACTGCGGACTTCCACCAGTGTCGAGCAAGGAAAATCTCCGGTGAAGAATTCCTGGCGGGCGCGCCACACTTCGGTATTGTTTTTGATGTTGACGACGTAGATCGTGACTTTCACTACGTCCGGCATGGCGCCGCCTGCGGCCTCCACGAGATGACGGATTTTGCCGAAGATGATTTTTGCTTGTTCGTATTCGTCGCTTCCCTGGATGGTTGTTCCATCCAATCCGCGGGAGACCATTCCGGAGATGAAAAGCATGTCGCCGACGCGCAGGGCGTTGGACCATCGGCCCGGCGGCGGTTCGACTACTTGTGGGCTGGAAACTCTTTCGATCGTTATGCTGCGCAAGGTTGTTTTCATGACCCCTTCTACTGGCCTCGCTTGCGCTTTGACGGCGCCACTTGAGGTTATCTGTTACACCATTTTGCCATCCCGCGCCAAGAGCGGAACGGCTGGCTCCGTGCGGTTCAAGGTTCAATGTTCAAGGTTCAACGTTTCGGACTGACGATCTAGGGTTCACGTTATGGGGGTTAATGTCTTGAATCTAAACCTTGAACTTTGAACGTTGAACATTGAACGGAAAGTCTATTCAGACTAGCAGAGCGCTCATCGAAATGGTAATTAGCGAAAAGCAAAACGGTGAATTTTCAAGGAGGAAGCGATGAGCGAAAACGCCAAGCAAGCTTTCGAAAAGGCATCTCTCGGCGCGCAAAACCGCGCTTACGATATAATCGCGGAGCTGGACCCGGAGTATTTCGAGAAGCTCAAGGGAATCTACGTGGACGGTACTTTCGGGCGCGAGGGAGCGCTGGCGCGCAAGACGAAAGAGTTGATTATGATCGGCATTACCTGCGCATTGTCGCGTCCGCGCGGAGTGCGCTTGCACAGCGAGCGAGCGTTGGCGTTGGGCGCCACGCCGCGGGAAGTGCTGGAAACCGTCGAAGTAGCGGCAATCCCAGGCGGCATGCCCGGCCTTTGGCTCGGCGTGGAAACGCTTCAGGATATTCTCAAAGAGAAGGGGATCGAGTTCAAATGAGCCAAGGCGGCGCCGGAGCGCTGGACGGTATTCGCGTGCTGGACCTGACGCGGGTGTTGGCGGGTCCCTATTGCACGATGTTTCTCGGCGATCTCGGCGCAGCAGTGGTGAAGGTGGAACAGCCCGGCGCCGGCGATGACACGCGCGGTTGGGGTCCGCCGTTTGCCGGCGGCGAGAGCGCCTATTTCCTCAGTGTCAACCGCAATAAGAAGAGTTTGACCCTCGATTTGAAATCGCCTGCGGGCAAGGATTTACTTAGCCGTCTGGCGGAAAAAGCGGATGTCTTGATTGAGAATTTTCGCCCCGGAACGATGGAGCGGTGGGGTCTGGGCGAAAAGGATTTGCGCGACGCCAATCCGCGGCTGATTTACGCCTCGCTCTCGGCCTTCGGCGCCGACGGGCCGATGAGCGACTTACCAGGTTACGATCTAATCGTCCAGGCCTGGGGTGGCTTGATGAGCATCACCGGCATGCCCGACGGCGAGCCCACTAAAGTGGGCGTCGCAATCATCGATGTTGTGGCAGGCTTGATGCTCGGCAAGGCCATTTGCGCGGCGCTCTACGCGCGCGAGAAACTCGGCGTCGGGCAAAAGCTCGACACCTCGTTGCTGGAAGCTCAAGTCGCTTGTTTGATTAACGCCGGCAGCAATTATCTCATCGGCGGACAGCTTCCCCGGCGCTACGGCAATGCGCACCCCAGCATAGTACCTTATCAGAGCTTCAAGACCGCAGACGGCTATCTCGTTATCGGGGTCGCCAGTGAAACGATCTGGCAGCGATTTTGCCCGGCCATCGGTAGAGCTGACCTGGCGGACCACCCGCGTTTTGCAAAAAACGCGCAGCGCGTTGAAAATCGCGGCGAGCTGCTAAAACTGCTCGCGGAAATATTCCTGAGCCGCGATTCTCAAACCTGGTCGAAGATCCTCCACGCGGCGCAAGTACCCTGCGCTCCGGTGCAGACCATCGATCAAGTTTTCCGTGATCCGCAAGTCATTCACAGAGGCATGCTCGCCGAGGTCGAGCACCCGAGCGCGGGAAAAATGAAGATGGCCGGCCTGCCGTTGAAGTTTTCCGCTACGCCGGCGAGTTTGCGTCTACCGCCGCCGCGGCTTGGCGAACACACGAGAAACGTGCTGGAGGATTGGCTGGGCATGACTAACCACGAGATCACGGCGCTGTGCGAGAAGGGCATTATATGAACGGCATTCTCTTCGAAGGATTTCACTCCGGCGACCGTTTCGTGACGGGCCGGCGCACCATCACCGAGCACGACATCTTACAGTTCGTCACCCTGGTGGGGCTTACCGAACCGCTATTTCTTGACCTCGAATATATCAAGAAAGAAAGTATTTTCGGCGAGCGCATCGCGCCGGGCAGTTTGACTTTCGGCATGGCGGAAGGATTGACCGTGCAAACCGGGATCATTCACGGCACCGGCCTCGCCTTTGCCGGCCTCGATCATATGCGCCTTTTCGGTCCCGTGAAGGTCGGCGACACGATCCAGGTGGAGATCGAAGTGCTCGATACCAAAGCGGTGCCACAGCGCGGCGGCGGGATCGTCCGTTACCGGCAATGGGTGAAGAACCAGCGCGGCGAAGCCATTATGGAATACGACGTCGCCCGTTTGATCCGCGGCGCAGGAAAGGTTGAGAGCTGAGCATGGCATCGGAACAAGCGACTATGCAGTTCGGTGTATTGTTGCCGACGCGCGAAGCGGTCATGTCCCGATGGCGCGATCCGGCGCCGATCTATGAAATGGCGGAGCGCGCCGAGGAATTGGGGTTTTACTCCGTCTGGGTGGGCGACAGTCTCACCGCCCGGCCCCGAGTGGAAGCGCTGGCGACCTTGGCCGCCGTGGGCGCGCGCACGCGGCGCGTGCGTCTCGGCACGTCGATCTTTCTGGCGGCGCTAAGGCAGCCGGTGATGCTCGCTTACCAGGTCGCCAGCGTGGACTGGCTCGCCGGCGGGCGGGTCGATCTCGGCATCGGATATGGCCGGCCCAACGACGGGGCCCATGAATTAGAATACCGCCATGTCGGCATTACCGCGGAAAAGCGTATCAAGCGCAGCGAAGAGATCGTCACGGTGCTGCGCCGGCTGTGGCGCGAAAACGACGTGACCCACGAAGGCGCTTTTTGCCGCTTTGAACATGTCACCTTGGAGCCGAAACCGGCGCAATCGGGCGGCATTCCCATCTGGCTTGCCGCCAACGAAGTCGAACCGGGACTCAAACGCGTCGCGCGCATGGGCGACGCCTGGATCAACAACATCAAGACGGCCCAAGCCTTTCGTGAGTGTTGGGAAAAAATACAGAGCTACGCGGCGGATGCCGGGCGCGACCCGCGCGCGATTCATCCGTCGATCTACATGACCATCGCCGGCGGCGCTAAGACGGATGCAGAGGAGGGCATGGAGTTTCTCGCGCAGTATTACAACCGCTCTTACGAGGCGGTGGCAAATTCTATGCTGTGCATCACGGGGAGCTGGGATGAAGTGATCGACAAGATCGAGACCTACCGCGAAGCGGGCGCACGCACGGTGGTGCTGCGCTTCGCCGCCCGCAATCAAACCCGCCAGCTGGAAAGCTGCGCCGAGGCCTTGCGCCGGCGCGGCCTGCTAATATAAGTCAGGAGTGAACCGCCCAATAGAAGCCTTCTAAACACCCCGTAAAGCGCCCACAGTAAGTCCGCGCCGTGGGGTTCCAGTCGTTCCAATCGTTGACGAAGTCCGTCGTTTTTCTGAACGATTGGAACTGTTGGAACCTTTGGAACTACTGGAACGTAAGCGGGTGCGACCCATGGGGCGCGTCCCGCTTAACTTCTTAGTGCAGACAGCTCGATGTCGATATTTTCCTCCCGCTGTATCTCGGCAAAGCGTTCGCGCACTGCGTTGATGTTCGTCGTGATAGGGACGGCAATCTCGGCTTCGAGACGGAAAATAGGGGTTCCGCTGACGGGCGCCGCGTAAGTTTCGGTTTCCATCGATTCGATGTTTACACCCATACTGCTGAGTATGTTGCTGATCTGGTGGACGATGCCGGGATGATCCATGCACGACGCGGTCAGTTTGTACGGAAGGAAAGCTATTGCGGCCTGTCTTATAGCCGGGGTTTTAATCGAGATCGTCAGGCCGGTTTCGGTTTCGATCTCGCGATAATCGCGGGCGATCTTGACGAGACTTCCGCCATCGCCGCTGATCAGGACGATCACCGCGAACTCGCCGCAGAATACCGCCATCTTGCTGTCCTCGATGTTGCAACCGTGACGGGCGATAAACGCGGAAATCTTTTCCACTAACCCGACTCGGTCGGGACCGACGGCGGTTAGGATCAAGTGAGTTTTGTCTGCCATGGGCTTAGCCTAAAGAATTCGTTCAAACAGTTCAAATCGTTCCAGCCGTTCAAAACGTCGGACCGGCGAAGTCCCGCGGAGGATTGGCGTAACGGAGTGATGGAGTGTTGGGTCCGGAAAAAACATCACTCCAATACTCCTAGGCTCCAGCACTTGTGCATTGCGCGCATTTACGTGGTGAAGAAACCGTTCATGATCGCGTCGTGCCAGAGTTTTGCCACCGGCGGCGCGACGCCTCGGGGGAGTTTTTCATCCGTCCAACTCCAGGAATGGATACCGGCGCCGAGCGAAACGGCGCGCACTTTGGGCGGCGGCTTCAACTTCTCAAAAAGCGGCAGTGATCTCTGGCAGCGCTCGAGGGTGACCGTGCCGTCGTTGATACCGTGGACGGAAAGAAAAGGCGGCACGGGTTTTATTTCCGGTCCGGGCAATTCTCGCGGGTAGCCGAGATAGCGCTCAACGAGAGCGTCGGTTTCCTGATTCGATAATTTCAACCGCGCCGCTGCCACGCGCGCTGCTGCTTCCAGAGCACCTGTCGAGTTCTTGTGGATGAAATCTTCGGCTTTGAAATTGGGCCGCTTCTTGGCATTCTCCCAGCGCTCGAAGGTCAATTCAATCAGCATCGGCAGTCCAATGTTTTTGTCTTTCATGCCTTCGTACATGTAGCGCGCGGTGTCGCGCCAGGTGCGCAGGCGAAGGCGGTTGAATGGAAAGTCCCAGTCGTCGCCGCTGACCAGCGGATACATCCAGCCGAAGGGTGAACTGCCGTAGCCGACGAGGCCGGCGATGTTCGCCACACGTTGCGCCGCCATCATGGCGAAGGGTCCGCCGGTGGAATGGCCGTGGATGTAAATCGAATACTCGCCCTCGGGAAATTGGCGGCGGGCGGTTTCTTTGATCGCGTCTTCAAATGCCGCCGGCCACGCCGCCATGCGGTGATAGAATTCGCTGCCTTCCTTGGCAGCGAGCGAAATCAACGTGCCGTATTCCTTACGTTTCGATGCATCCTGGACGATGGTGTACTGATCCTTGGTGATTCGCGTCTCGCTCGTCCAGAGCGGCGTGCGCGCGGAGCCGTCGCTGTTGTCGACGTCGCCGGGCCAATCTCGGTCGGGGTCAAGGAAGTAGAATCTTCCGGGAAACGTCATAGTTGCCACTTTGATGCCGTATTTTTCCGGCAGCATGCGCGCGATGCGCTCGACGGACTTGAAGTCCGATACGCCGCCGTGAAGCAAAAAAACACCGGCCTTCTTGCCGTCGGGGCCCGTCGGTATTCTCGCTGGATCGGCCGGCTCGTAGATGACGACCCCGATATCCCATTCCATCTCCAGCGCGGAGATGCGAAAGATATCCTCGCGGGCGGTCATGGGAATGTTCGGCAGCGACATTACTTGCTCGCTCAGTCGCAACACTTCTTCCTGCGATACCTTGGTCGGCGGTTCCCAAGTTGGCGTAGGTGACATGACTTTCTCCTTAAACAAAAAGACTATTCACTGCTCGACGGTTATGTCAACGCGCGTCGCTGAATGCTTCTTGTAAGACGCGGCCGGTGGCATCTTTGGGCGCGGGAAGTCCCAGGAGTTTGGCGAGGGTGGGGGCGAAGTCGATGAGCCGGACATTTTGCAGCCGTTTGCGCGCGCTGATACCCGGCCCGTTTAGGACCATAATCGTGTGCATGGACGGGCGCGCTGGATTGAAGCCATGCATGCCGTAGGGCTCCCGCGGCGTTATAATTTCGCCGGGGCCAGTGCGCGGGTCGAAGTCATAACCGGGAAGAACGTCCAGATATATATCGCCGCCGGCCTCGCCGCCGATACCCATTTTTTCACCGTCGCTCTGGGCGTCGTACACCGCCGTAATTACGGCTTTGCCGCCGTCGCGGATGCCTAACATCGCGCCACGCAGACGTGTGACCACGCTGGCCCGTTCTTCCTGGGTGACGATGCCACTTTTTCGATCGGTGGAATTGATCAATAGATAGCCGTTGTTGACCGGGGGATAGAATGCCTTGGTCCGCGCCAGGTCCGGCTGTCCTTTGTCATTCAAGACCAACAGCCCTGCGCGCTCCAGCGCGCGGTTGATCGCTACTAATTTATTGACGCCTTCCATGCCGTGATCCGAAACCAGCGCGATTAGCGTATCGTCCGGCCGGTTAGCCAGCACCGCGCCGAGAATATCATCGGACGATTTATAGATTTCTGCTAAATTTCGACGCGCAGCCGCGGCGAGCCTCTCATCCGCGTTGCTCGCGGGATCGATATAGCCGCGCCACAAATGCTCTCCTTCGTCAGGAAAGGGCGTGTAAAGAAACAGCAAATCCCACGCTACGCCGCGTAGGGCCCAGAGGGCCGTTTGCTTAAGTTGTCGTTGCGCCATGCCTACGGTTTCCAGGTAACGCGCTTCGGCGATGCCGGCGCCGCCGGCGGCCAGCGTGGGTCCAAAGGCCCCTTCTTGATACATGAAATTCGCTCCATTACCGATGAATGCGCCGGCGGCTGCGGCATAACCGGCGGCGAACTCGGCAGGGAAAATCATGCCCCTTACTGGACGCGTATAATAAAGCAAAAAATCGGTGCCGTCAGGTTCAAGTTCGAAAAGCCGCAAATAGACGGTAGCGTTCTCGCCGCCGCTGGTTTTAACTTCGATGGGCCCGCTCCACAGGCCGCGCTCCAGATTCGCTTCGCCGGCTTTTATTCTGGCCGCAACCGCCGCACCGTCCCGCGAGCCAGTCACCAGAAGCGTATCATAGCCGGCGTGACGGTCCGCCGGGTCATCGATGAACAGGCCGAAGAAGGCCGAGGCGCCGATGCTAAATTGAATCTCCACGGGCGGCTTCGCGCTGACAGGAAGGTTCTTCCATGAATTTGCCAGCTGCAATGTGGCCGCGCGGCTATTGACGACGCCGTCGCGTCCGGCATAGCCATCGTAGCCAAGAAGCTTCACTGCCCCATCGGACAGCTCACGTCCGAACGGCACATGGGCCAGTACCGCTTTGCGTCCGGCGCGCAGCGCCGTTGCCCAGATTGGCTCCGCGCGCAGCGGAGCGCTCAAGAAGGAGAGGTTGTTTTCCAGGATCGTATGTTGATGGGCCGGCGCCCGGGGTTGGCGGTTGCCGCTAATACCGGTGGCCCGCGGCGGTGCGCCGCTCCAGAGCGCCGCGAAGCCCGGCGCGGTTTTGGAGGGATAAACCGAAATAACCTCATCGGCAAAGGCGCCGCCGGCAATGAGTCTCGCCAGGTTGGGAAGATTTCCCTGGCGGAGCATTTCATGAACGAAGGAAGGTAGCGCGCCATCCCAACCGATGACGATGGCTTTGGGCGGTGTCTGGGCGCGGAGAATTTGCGCCGGCGCCAAGGCCGTGACGATCATCAGCGACAGAGTAGCTATGAATCGTCTGGACTTGCAGTACATAGAGTTGGAGTATGCCTAAAGAGTCGCGGCGTTGTCTATGGGGTGGGGGCGGTTAGTAATTCGGCTGCGGCACGCGCTGGGCAACGCGGGCAAAAGGATTTAACATGAATGGGGAGGCTCTCAATGGTCAAGAAGGTTCCAATGCCGCTCGAAAAGCATGGCCGTACGCGCATCGACGACTATTATTGGCTACGCGAGCGGGAAAATCCTGAAGTCATCGCTTTCCTCGAGGCCGAAAACGACTTGGCGGAAAAGGAGATGGCTCATGTCAAAGCGCTAGAGGAAAAGCTTTTTGAGGAAATCAAGGCAAGATTCAAGCAAACCGACATGTCCGTGCCCTACAAACGGGACGGTTATTTTTACTACACGCGTTTCGAGGAAGGCAAGGAATATCCGATCTACGCGCGCAAGAAAGACGCTTTGGATCAGCCCGAAGAAGTTGTGCTGAACGGCAACGAACTCGCAGAAGGCCATGATTTTTTTTCAATAGGCGGTTGGGCGGTGAGCTCGGCGCAGGACATTGTCGCCTATGCCGTCGATACACAAGGCCGGCGCATCCACACCGCTTATTTCAAAAATTTGACTACGGGCGAGCTCCTGCCGGATGTGCTGCCGGAAATGACCGAGAACCTCACCTGGGCCAACGACAATAGGACGCTTTTCTATGGGAAACAAGATCCCGCGACGCTCCGGGCGTTTCAAATCTATCGCCATGTGCTGGGCACGGACTGGCGCGAGGACAAACTGGTTTTCGAGGAAGGCGACGAGGCGTTTTCCACCTGGATATTCAAGACCAAGTCCAGGAAATATCTGATGATCGTGTCATCGCAGACCCTCAGCCAGGAGTATCGCTATCTCGATGCCGACGATCCGTATGGGGAGTTCAAGATATTTTTAACTCGGGAACGAGACCACGAATATCATGTCGCCCATTTTGACAACCGGTTTTTAATTCGCAGCAATGACCGGGCGAAGAATTTTCGCCTAATGGCGGCGCCTCTGGAGCACACCGGCAGGGAAAACTGGCAAGAGATTGTGCCGCACCGAGAGGACGTCTATCTGAGCGACTTCGATGTTTTCAAAGACCACCTGGTGCTGGAAGAACGCGTCCGTGGGCTGACGCAAATCCGCGTGCTCCCTTGGGCGAGCGGCGACGGCCACTATCTTGAGTTCACTGAGCCGGCCTACCGCGCGCACCTTGGCATGAACCCGGAGATCGATACGGCGACTTTGCGCTTCGAATACACTTCGATGAAGACACCGCTGACGATTTACGACTACGACATGAACACGCGCCAGCGTGTGCTGCTTAAACAAGAAGAAGTGCTGGGCGGCTTCGACGCCGATAACTATGTGACCGAGCGTCTCTACGCGCGTGCCGTCGATGGCGCGGAGATTCCTTTGTCCATTGTTTACCGCAAGGGCTTACGGAAAGACGGTCAAAATCCTCTTTTGCTCTATGGCTATGGCTCCTACGGATTCAGCATCGACGCGGCGTTCGCCTCGCCACGCTTGAGTCTCGTCGACCGCGGCTTCGTCTACGCCATCGCGCACATCCGCGGCGGACAGGAACTCGGACGCCGCTGGTACGAAGAGGGAAAGATGCTCCATAAGAAGAATACTTTTACCGACTTCATCGCCTGCGCGGAGTTTCTCGTTCATGAAAAGTTTACTAACCCGGATAAACTATTTGCCATGGGGCGCAGCGCTGGCGGCTTGCTCATGGGCGCGGTCGCCAATATGCGTCCCGCTCTGTTTAAAGGCGTGGTCGCTGAAGTACCGTTCGTCGACGTGGTCACGACGATGCTCGATCCTTCGATTCCGTTGACCACCGGGGAATACGACGAGTGGGGCGATCCTAATCAAAAAGAATATTTCGATTACATACTTTCCTATTCGCCCTATGACAATGTGGCAGCCAAGGCCTATCCGCATTTGTTAATCACCGGCGGCTTACACGACTCCCAGGTGCAATACTGGGAGCCCGCCAAGTGGGTCGCGAAGCTGCGCGAGTTGAAGACCGATAACAATCGACTGCTGCTTAAAACCAATATGGACGCCGGCCACGGCGGGGCAACGGGCCGCTTCCGCCGCCATCTCGAGACGGCGTTTTCGTATGTATTCCTACTCGATCTGGCTGGGATTAAAGAGTAAGAAAGAATTTGACCGCAAAGAGCACAACCGCATACCGCGGGTTCAAGTCGTTGAACCCGGACGGACACGATTTTGTGCTGCAAGGTAAGATCAATCGGATGGCCGCTTCCGTTTTTGATCCCATTGCATCATGCGTTGCTTAATTTGCTTCTCTTCGCCGGAGTCCGACGGAAAATAATACTTGTTCGCTTCGAGCTCCTTCGGCAGGTGTTCCTGCTCGACCACGTGATCGGGAAAGTCATGGGCATACTTGTACCCCTTGCCGTAGCCGAGCTTATCCATTAGCTCCGTGGGTGCGTTGCGCAGGTGCAGCGGCACGGGCAAAGCGCCATTTTCTTCGACGTCCTTCGCCGCCGCCAGCATCGCTTTGTAGGATGCATTGGATTTGGGCGCGGTGGCAAGATAAGTCGCGGCCTGCGCCAGCGGAATGCGGCCTTCAGGGAGCCCGACGAAGTGAACCGCATCCTTGGCTGCGACGGCGAATTGCAGCGCCCTCGGATCTGCGTTGCCGACATCTTCCGCAGCGAAAATGACCATGCGCCGGGCGATGAACAGCGGGTCTTCGCCGGCTTCGAGCATGCGCATCATCCAGTAAAGCGCCGCGTCAGGATCGCTGCCACGCAGGCTCTTGATAAACGCGGAGATAACGTTGTAGTGCTCCTCGCCGGCTTTGTCGTAGCGGAGCGCTTTTCGCTGCAAGGCTTCTTGGGCATTTTGCAAATCGATGATCTTGTCCTTGCGCGCCAGGGCGGCCGCGATTTCCAGGGCATTCAATGCCGCGCGCGCGTCGCCGTGACTCTGCCGGATGAGAAAATCCCGTGCTTCGGCATCGATAGACAATCCCACCGCGCCCAATCCTCGTTGAGCGTCGGATAGGGCGCCGTCGATGATCTTGGCGAGGTCTTCGTCGGACAGAGGATGCAATACCAAAACCTGGCAGCGCGAGAGCAGGGGGGAGATCACTTCGAAAGAAGGATTCTCCGTCGTCGCGCCGATCAAGATTAGAGTGCCGCGCTCGACATGAGGAAGAAAGTTGTCCTGCTGCGACTTGTTGAGATGGTGAATCTCATCGACGAACAGCACCGTGCGCTTGCCGAGGCGTTGCAGGTCTTGCGCCTCTTGAAAGATTTTCTTTAGGTCTTTCACCCCGGAGGTGACGGAGGAGAAATGAACGCAAACCGCGCCGGCCGAGCGGGCGAGGAGTTGCGCCAGAGTCGTCTTGCCGCTGCCCGGCGGACCCCAAAGGATGAGCGAGCGCAACTCGCCGGCGTTGGCCAATTCACGAAGCAGCTTGCCCGAAGAAAGCAGATGCCCTTGACCGACAAATTCCTCGAGCGTGCGCGGGCGCATTCTGTCGGCCAGAGGACGGGACTCAGTCCGCGCCTTTCCCTGTGTGTCGCCAAAAAGATCCATGGCATCACGCTAGCACAACTGGCCTGGATTATTCACACCCGGCGGCGCCATCGGGCTTGTCCCCCTCCGGTCCGAAGATTGATTCACTTCGAAGTTCTGGATTCAAAGCGATAAGTTCAAGGTTTAAGGTTCAATGTTCAAAGTTCAGGGTGACGAATGCGTTCCCGAGAGGTTGGACTTTCCACTCGCCAGTGGCTGCTTTTGTTATCCATATCGGGGTGGTATGTTGCGAATGAAAGAGGAATTACGGGATGGCGGGAAAAACTGACAGCAATGGTTCTTTTCCGACACAAGGCGGCGTCAGAACCGTGTTGTTCCCCAATTCATCGATTTCGGGCAAACTCAGTTACGATCTGCCGGTGAAGATCGATAGCCGGTTTACCGGTGAATTGAAAGCTGCCGAGCTCCTGGTGATTGGCTCCAACGCCCGGGTGGACGCCTACGTTTCCGCGCGGCAACTCCAGGTAGAGGGAAAACTGAGCGGTAATGTTCAAGTCATCGGCTGCTTCGAGATTATGCCGGGAGGCGAGTTTCAGGGAGAGGTTAAAGCGGCGGAAATAAGAATTCACCCTGGAGCGGTGTTCGACGGCAAGGGACAAATCCTCGGCGGGCGTTAAACGGCCACGCTTGGCGGGCCGCTCAGTCTTCGCCGGTTAACCGGGCCGCCTTGCCGGATCGCTGCCGCAAAAAGTAGAGCTTGGCGCGGCGGACTTTGCCTCGGGATACCACTTCGATTTTATCGATGCGCGGTGAGTGGATCGGGAAGACACGTTCGACGCCCACGCCGTAAGAAATCTTGCGTACCGTAAACGTGGCGCGGTTGCTGCCGCCGGAGAGTCCGATCACTGTTCCCTCGAAAACCTGAGTTCGCTCTTTTTCGCCTTCGATGACCTTGACGTGGACCCGAACGGTCTCGCCCGGACGTAGCACGGGGATTTCTTTTTTCGATTGCTCCGATTCCAATTGGTTTACGATATCCATGGCGTACTCCTGCAGCGTTCTTCAGCACCCTGCTAACCTCTATCTGCCTCCCAACAGCCGGTCCAACATAATTGCCGCTGCCGACCGCACTGATAAGTGGTTATAGTCCGCGGTTCCTTCGATGGGCTCTAGGACGTAGTCTGCTCGCGCGAAGACACTCTCGGTTAATCCCCATCCGGTTCCGAGCAGGATCAGGAAAGGGTGAGCCTTACTTATTAACATTTCTTTGAGCGCCGCGAAAGAGGTCCGGCCCTCGCCAGCCCGTGCCGAAGTTACGATGATGAGCGGCTTTTCCCCGGTCTCTCGCTCGATATCGATGAGTACGTCATCCAGCGCGTCGCGGATGCGCGCCACTGACAGCGCTTCTTTGCGCGTCGTATTGTATTGGCTACCGTAGCCAATTTCCCAATGCTCGAGGATTTTAAGGGCAAGTTTTTGCAGCGCCTTCACCGGCGTGACCACATAAAAGCCTCTGACGCCGTAGGTGCGGGCCGAGCGGGCGATGTCATGAATATCCATGTTCGTGACCGCCGTGGTAACGACTTGCTTATTCTTATCGTAGACCGGGTGATGGAGCAGGGCCAAAAAAACCCGCGCCCGGGTGGCGTGGACTGCGCGGCGGTTCTGTTCCGTGAGCGCGAACTTGGCGATGAGATCGGGACGTCGCTGCCGCGTGATCGTGAGACTTTGCTCACGCCGCCATTGGCGAATCCGCTCATGATCCCCGGACAGCAAAATCTCCGGAACTTTCATGCCGCGAAAATCTTCGGGCCGGGTATACTGCGGATACTCGAGCAGTCCGTCCGCAAAGGATTCATCGGCGGTCGACGCTTCGTTGCCGAGCACACCGGGAATCAGCCTGGACACCGCGTCGATGACCACCAGGGCCGCTGGTTCGCCGCCGCTCAACGTGTAGTCGCCCACCGACAATTCTTCGTCAACGAAGGTTTTTACCCGCTCATCGATGCCCTCGTAGCGGCCGCAAACCAGGACAATCCGTTCTTCATGGGCCAGGCGCGCCGCGATTTCTTGGTTGAAGACGCGTCCTTGAGGCGAAAGCAAAATAACGCGGGTATTGCCGGGAAAATTACGGATTTCCTCTATGGCTCCAACCAACGGCTCGACTTTCATGACCATGCCTTGGCCGCCGCCATAGGGATAGTCATCGGTCATACGATGGCGGTCGGTGGCGTAGAGCCGCGGGTCCATCAGGTTGATGGAAATAAGATTTTTTTCCTGAGCCCTGCGAAGAATGCTATGGCCAAGAAGCGACTCAAACATCCGCGGAAAGATCGTAACGACGGTAAAGGTGGTCATGACTGTCAAAGTTCAAGGTTCAACGTAACGCGCCTCTGGCGCGCGGTTCAAAGTTCAATGTTCAAGGTTCAAAGTGGGGAGGGGACGTTGAACGTTGAACTTTTGAACCTTGAACTCCAACTGTTGTTGGTTAAAGGTTCAATAGCCCTTCCGGCGGGTTAATTAGCATTATCCCGGCATCGAAGTCGATACTCTCGACGATCTCTTTAACCGCCGGGATCAGGTATTCCTTGCCGCCCCCGGCGACGACGTAGATTTCTCCGCCTCCAGCGGACCAGGTCCCGGTGACCGTTCCGAGCCGATTTCCCCGCACGTCGAAGACTTCGAGACCGATAGCCTGAAAGTGATAATACTGGCCAGGCTTTAAAGCAGGCAGAGAATCTTCGGCCACACAAAGCGTTGCGCCAACCAAAAGTTTAGCCGCATCGATACAATCGACGCTATGAAGCTTGACGAGAATCTGGCGGTTGTGGGGCCGGTATGCCTCAAGCCGGTGCGACAACCGTGCGCCATCGTGCACGAGGTAAACTTCCCGGATTGAATCGAACGCGGTGGTTTCCGGGTTGAAGGGGTTTAGTTTTAACCACCCTTCAAGACCGTGGGTCGTGACGATTTCCCCAAAGGGAACCAGTCGCTCAGACACGGGTTTGGTAGGAGAAAAACGCTTAACTTTCTTCAACGATTTCGAGAACGACCTTACGATTGGTTCTCGAAGCCGCGGCATTCAGGATCGTACGAATTGATTTCGCCGTTCGGCCTTGCTTGCCGATGATTCGTCCGAGGTCTTCCTTGGCCACTTTCAACTCCACGATAGACGCCGTGTCTCCTTCGGTCTCCTTGACCTCGACCGCGTCCGGCTTGCTGACCAGGGACTTCGCCAGATATTGGACTAAATCTCTCATGAAGGAGATGGCCTCCTTTCGGAATATCTAGCTGGCTTTCTTCTCTTTCTTGATCAGCTCGGAGACGGTCTGGCTTGGCTGTGCGCCGTTCTTGATCCAGCTGTCGATTTTTTCGCGATTGAGCTTAACCCCGCCGCTGGCGGCGCTGGGATCGTAGGTCCCCACCTGCTCGATGTAGCGGCCATCGCGGGGAAAGCGCCGGTCGCTTACGACGATGCGATAGAAGGGCCTTTTCTTGGCACCATGTCTGCTTAAACGAATTGTTACACTCATTCTGTTTTTCCTTATTTACTGAAAAGGATTCGGCATGCGGCTGAACAGTGATCGCACTCCCACCTTGCTTACCCTTTGCATCATTTTCTTCATTTCCATGAACTGTTTCATCAACCGGTTGACATCCGTGACGGTGGTGCCGCTGCCGTCGGCGATGCGGCGGCGGCGGTTGCCGTTCAAGATCGCCGGATTGCGCCGCTCCTGAAGGGTCATCGAGTTGATGATCGCCTCCACCCGTTTGATTTCGGTTTCCGCTTGTTGCGCGTCTACCTGGGATGCGAGCTTCTTTCCTCCCGGAATCATTTCGAGGAGGCTACTCATGGAGCCCATGCGTTTGATCTGCTGCAACTGCAATTGGAACTCCTCCAGGGTGAACTGTTGTTTTTGAAAGGCCTTTTGTAAACGGGCGGCTTCCTTTTCTTCGACGTTTTGCTGCACTTTATCGATCAACGAGAGCACGTCGCCCATGCCAAGAATTCTCGATGCCAAGCGGTCGGGGTAAAACGGCTCCAACGCCTCAAGCTTTTCGCCCACGCCAGAAAAAAGAATCGGTTTGCCCACCATTTCGCGGATGGAAAGAGCAGCGCCGCCGCGAGCGTCGCCGTCCAGCTTGGTAAGAATCACTCCGCTAAGGCCAAGTTTGCCATCGAAGCCCATGGCCTGATTAACGGCGTCCTGTCCAGTCATGGCGTCGGCTACGAATAAGATTTGATGCGGCCGAACCGCGTCTTTGATGCCGGCTAGCTCTTGCATCAGCTCTTCGTCGATATGCAAGCGGCCCGCGGTGTCGATGAGGAGAACATCGGCAAAACGCTTTTTGGCTTCGTCCAGCGCTTGCCGGCAGAGCACTACGGGTGAAATTTTAGGATCAGAGTCGTAAACGGGAAGACCCAGTTCGCCGCCCAAAATCTTAAGCTGCTCGATGGCGGCGGGCCGATAGACATCGGCGGGGACCAGATAGGGACTGCGTTTTTTATCTTTCTTCAAATGCCGGGCGAGCTTGGCGAGCGTGGTGGTCTTACCGGACCCTTGCAGTCCTACCAGCATAATCACGACGGGTGGGGCGGCTTTGAGGTCGAGCTCTTGGTAAGTGCCGCCTAGTAGCGCAACCAATTCATCCCGGACGATTTTCAAAAACTGCTGTTCCGGCGTCAGGCTGAGGAGTACATCTTGCCCGAGAGATTTAGCTTTTACCGAGTCGAGGAACTTTTTGACGACGTTGACATGAACATCGGCTTCCAACAGCGCAAGACGGACATCGCGCAAGGCATCGTCGATGTTTTGCTCGCTGATTTTTCCCTGACCCCGGAGTTTTTTGAAGGTCAGCTCGAGTTTCTCGGTTAACGATTCAAACATGAACGAGAGTCATAAGTTGTGATATTTGCTAGGAAATTATATCGAAAGCCTAGTATGAAAAATTCCTTGTGTCAAGCCGCAGGAAAAAGAAAAGCCCGTTATGCACCAAATACTTGGGCATAACGGGCTCTAACGGCGATAGCGATGCTTACATCATGCCGCCCATGCCGCCCATTCCACCCATGCCGCCCATTCCACCCATACCTCCCCCTGGAGGCATAGGAGGCATCGCTGATTTATCTTCTGGTTTCTCGGCTACCATAGCTTCCGTGGTGAGTAGCATGCTGGCAACCGAGGCTGCATTCTGTAGGGCCGTCCTGACGACCTTGGTGGGATCGATGACGCCCGCCTTAAACAGGTCTTCGTATTCTTCCGTGGCCGCGTTGAGACCAAACGCGCCTTTGCCTTCTTTGACTTTTTGCAGTGCGATAGCGCCTTCGACGCCGGCGTTGACGGCGATGCGGCGCAGCGGTTCTTCGACGCTACGCTTGATGATATTGACGCCCCATCTCTCGTCTTCGGAGACGCGCAGCTTATCGAGGGCTACAGACGAACGGAGCAGAGCGACGCCGCCGCCGGGCACGATGCCTTCCTCGACCGCCGCGCGGGTCGCATGCAGAGCGTCTTCGACGCGCGCCTTTTTCTCTTTCATCTCGACTTCAGTGGCTGCTCCGACGTTGATGACCGCGACGCCGCCGATCAGTTTCGCGAGTCGCTCCTGGAGTTTCTCGCGGTCATAATCAGAAGTAGTTTCCTCGATCTGCGCGCGGATCTGCTTGATGCGGCCTTCAATTTCGGATTTCTTGCCGGCGCCGTCCACGATCGTCGTATTGTCCTTGTCGACCACGATTCTCTTGGCGCGACCCAAATCCTGTAGCGTAATGTTATCGAGCTTGATGCCCAGTTCCTCGGCGATGAGCTTGCCGCCGGTTAGAATGGCGATATCTTCGAGCATCGCTTTGCGACGGTCGCCGAAGCCCGGCGCTTTGACGGCTACGCAGTGCAGGGTGCCGCGAATTTTGTTGACCACCAGCGTGGCCAGCGCTTCGCCCTCGAGGTCTTCAGCGATGATAATAAAGGGCTTCCCGGATTTAGCGATCTGTTCCAGGATCGGCAATATATCTTTCATGCTGCTGATTTTCTTTTCATGGATCAGCAGAAGCGCGTCTTCAAGAACGCATTCCATTCTCTCAGGGTCAGTGACGAAGTACGGCGAGAGGTAACCGCGATCAAATTGCATCCCCTCCACGACGTCGAGGGTGGTCTCCAGTCCCTTGGCTTCCTCTACGGTGATGACGCCTTCTTTGCCGACTTTGTTCATCGCCTCGGCGATGACATCGCCGATGGTGCGATCGTTATTCGCTGCTATGGTGCCGACCTGGGCGATTTCTTTGGGGTCCTTAGTGGGTTTGGAAAGCGTTTTTAGCTCGCTGATGATGGCCTCGACCGCCTTGTCGATGCCCCGTTTTAGTGTCATCGGGTCATGGCCCGCGGCCACCAGCTTTACGCCTTCGGCGTAAATTTGCCGCGCCAGCACCGTAGCGGTGGTGGTGCCGTCGCCGGCGACGTCAGAGGTCTTGCTCGCCACCTCTTTGACCATCTGCGCCCCCATGTTTTCAAACTTGTCCGCGAGCTCGACTTCCTTAGCGACGGTGACGCCATCCTTGGTCACGTTGGGGGCGCCGAAGGATTTGTCCAATACCACGTTTCTGCCCTTTGGCCCCAGGGTGACGGTAACGGCGTCAGCCAGGATGTTGACGCCTTTAAGAATTGCCTCCCGGGCGTCACGGTTGAACTTGACCATTTTTGCAGCCATCTTTTGTCCTCCTGAAATTTCCTTTTGAATTTACTTTTCAATGACACCGAGGATGTCTTCCTCGCGCATGATCAGGTGCTCTTCACCGTCGATGAAGATTTCGCTGCCGGCGTATTTGCCGAACAACACGCGGTCGTTCACCTTGACGTCAAGAGGGGTTATTTTTCCGTCTTCGTTTGCCTTACCTTTGCCGACGGCGATCACCTTTCCTTCCTGTGGCTTCTCCTTGGCCGTGTCGGGAATGATGATTCCACCCTTGCTTTTTTCCTCTTCTTCGATCCTTTTTAAAATGACCCGGTCTTGTAAAGGCCTAATTTTCACTTCTCGCCTCCTTTTTAGAATTTTGGTTCCAACTAATTGATATTATTACAAACTGCTCACGAAATGTGCGCCGCGCAGGGACGCGCGAGAACAAAGCGCGGTTAATCTAAGCATAAATGGCCTGCTGTCAAGGTTTTATCAAATAGCATGGCAAAATTGTGTCCAAGCCAGAACCCGGCCAAAGTGCCGCGGACCGTTTACTTCCTTTGCTTGCGCATTTCCTCCTCGTAGTACTTTCGAAACAGGATATCCCACTCCCGGCTGCCGGGTGGAACATGGCGCGAGAGGGATTGAATTTTCTGCCGCACGCTGTCTTCGAGCTGATCCTCGCGCTGAAAGAATTCATTGAGCACCTGCTTGGTCTCCGCAAGGGTCCGGCCTTCATTGGGGAAGTCGGCCAGCTTGTCCTTCCGCAGGCCGTCCATGATGAGATGCGCCAGGTGCGAAATACGGTTTTCCGACAGGCGGCTCACAGGATAAATCCCTTCTTGGCGGCAAGCTTCTGCTTGGCAATGAGAAACA
Source organism: uncultured delta proteobacterium (assembly GCA_963840855.1). GTDB lineage: Bacteria > Desulfobacterota > Binatia > UBA9968 > UBA9968 > DATACQ01. The sequence continues at coordinate 146,927 of CAWJBB010000021.1, read as the reverse complement.
TCTTATATGGGTCCATGTCCCGCGTGGCGCCCGCGTGGGCAGCCAGCATTTGGCGCACTTCCCCTTCGATGGCTTCTTCTTCCGCGAAGTTGTCGCGAATAACCGCGGCGATCTTCGTTTTGACGTTGGCGTCGGCCACCTTACTGTCTATCAGTTCCTTGTCGCAATAGCGTTTAAGGAGCAAAGCCGACAGCCGATCCAGTTGTTCCGGTTTGATTTTCATTGCTTGTGGATAAATTTGTGGATAAGCTCCGTACAATGGGTGCACACGCCGGCCGCAAGTTGTTGATACCTTCCGCTTTTTAACCAGCCCATCGGGCGAAGTCAACCAAAGCGTTTCCTGGTCAGGGGAAACTGCTGAGCGTGATAGTCGGGATCAACTGCTTGTAGATTCACGACATTTTTGCGAGAATTATTTTTCCCGTGACAGTCGAGGGTGATTCAGGAACTAATTTATCCACAGGAGCATTGTAGTTCTCCGGTGAATCGCAAGGAGGGGTTGCTGAAAAAACTGGCGCGCGTTCATAAACCGGCGCCGCTGCGGCGCGGCGGGCGCATCGGCGTAGTAGCGCCTGCGGGTTGTGTCGAAAGCGAAGATCTGGCGGCAGGCCTCGCGGCCATTCGTGAACAGTGTTTTGAAGTCGAACTGGCGCCGGGGATCCACGAGCGCAAGGGCTATCTCGCGGGCTCTGGAGAAATCAGAGCACAAGACCTTTCGGCCTTTTTCCTGCGTGACGATATCGACGCGATCTTTTGCGCGCGCGGCGGCTTCGGCTCGGTGCAATTGCTGCCCTTCCTCGACGCCGAAATCCGGCGCCATCCAAAGATATTCTGCGGCTACAGCGATATTACTATTCTCCTCAATTGGTTTTTGCAGGGTTTCGGCCTCGTAACTTTTCACGCGCCGATGGTAGCTATGGATTTGGCGCGTGGATTGAGCGACCCAGCAAAGGAACATTTTTGGGAGATTTTGACCGGCGAGAAAAAAACCTGGAGCGTTCAATTGAGCGAGGCCATACGCTCAGGCAAATGCGCGGCGCCCATGCTGGGAGGCTGCCTGTCGCTGCTCGTGACCACACTCGGAACGCCCTACGAAATCGACACCCGAGGAAAAATTTTATTCCTCGAAGATGTCGGCGAGAAGCCCTACCGCATCGAGCGCATGTTGATCCATCTCAAGTTGGCGGGTAAGTTCGATGGGCTCGCGGGCTTGGTCCTTGGTGATTTTACCCAGTGCGATGGGGACGGGCCGCGCGACGTCGAGACGGTGATTGCCGAAATGTTTCACGACGCGCCTTTCCCCGTAGTCATGGGGATGGCTGCCGGGCACGGCGCGGAAAATCTCGCGCTCCCCTTGGGCGTTACGATGTTGCTCGACGGCGATGCGGGCACGTTATCGCTGCTTGAATCGCCCGTGCGCTGACGAGTTGCTTAGTACGTCTCCCGCAATTCATGTTGCGCGCTGGACTTCGCATGCCAGCCCTTGATCGCGTTTAGCGATGACGACGCGCCGCCGCCAAGATCGGTTGAGCGTGACGGCGATTGGACCAGCTTAAATTTATGGATTTTAGTCAAGTTGAAACTGCGCTTCGCGAAGCCGTTGATCAGGGAATTTTTCCCGGCGCCGTGGTGTTGGCGGCGAAGAATGAACGGGTGATATTCGAGCAAGCTTTCGGCTTTCGCTCTCTGTTTCCCGAGAAAACCACGCTTCAGCCGAGTACCGTGTTTGATCTCGCGTCCTTGACCAAGCCGCTGGCGACGACGCTGGCGATGATGCTGCTCGCGTGCGAGGGAAAAATTCGGATCGACGATCGCGTCAATCGTTTCCTGCCAACTTTCGCTGTTTTCGGAAAACATCTCACGACCGTTCGGCAACTGTTGACGCATACCTCCGGCTTGCCGGCGTGGAAGCCTTATTACCAGGAGGTCATCAAGGGTGAAAAAGCAGGCAAGATTCATTTTGTCGCAAGCCGCGGCGCCAAGAGTTATGTCACGGAACTAGTGCACCGGGAAAAACCGTTGCAGCCGCCGGGAACACATTGCCTCTACAGCGATCTGGGTTTCATCGTGTTAGGGGAGTTGGTGGAGGCGGTAACGGGGAAGTCTTTGGACCGGTTTTGTCTGGAGCGGATTTATAAGCCGCTGGGCTTGCGCTCTACGGGTTTCGTCGATCTTACGCAGCTTAGAACGCGCCGTGTGGAGGCGGTTACGGAGTTGATCGCGCCCACCGAACAATGCCCCTGGCGCAGAAAAATTCTCTGCGGCGAAGTCCATGATGACAACGCCTACGCGATGGGCGGCGTGGCCGGGCACGCTGGCCTTTTCGCGTCGGCGCAGGATGTGCATCGCTTGCTCGCTTGTCTCAGCCGTTGTCTCCGTGGCGAGGATAGTTTTCTGCGGCGTTCCATTGTCGAGCAATTTTTCACCAAAGATGAGTCCGTGGAGAACTCCACTTTCGCAATGGGTTGGGATACGCCGTCGCCTGGCAGGTCGGCCAGCGGCAGTTTGTTTTCGCCGCGCACGGTGGGCCATCTGGGCTTCACCGGAACTTCGATCTGGTGGGATTTGGAGAAAAATTGCTATATTGTATTGTTGACCAATCGTGTGCACCCAAGCCGCAAGAATGAAAAAATTCGCGACTTCCGGCCGTATGTCCACGATCTTATTATGAAAGCGATGATTTCGTGAACCACATCCCGGCCCCCGGCTGCCATATCCACATCATTGCGGTTTGCGGCGTAGGCATGGCCTCCTTGGCGGGCTTGCTGCAAGCGCGGGGATACCGCGTCACCGGCTCCGACCAGCACGTCTACCCGCCCATGAGTACCTATCTCGCGGAGATCGGCATCGAGGTCTTGGCGGGCTTTCGTGCCGAGCATCTATTCCCACCACCGGATTTTGTCATCATCGGAAATGCCGTCTCCCGTGGCAACCCGGAAGCGGAGCATGTGCTCGAGAACAGCATTCCCTACAGCTCTTTTCCGCAAGCGCTGGGACAGTTTCTCATCGGCACGCGCCAATCGCTGGTGGTCACCGGTACCCACGGGAAAACCACCACCACGGCGCTTGCCGCATGGGTTTTGACCTGCGCGGATTTGGCGCCAGGATTTTTCGTCGGCGGTGTGCCGCTCAATTTCGGCAGCGGTTGGCATCCGGGCACGGGCGATTATGTCGTTCTAGAAGGCGATGAGTATGACAGCGCGTTTTTCGACAAGGGACCGAAGTTTCTACACTACCGTCCGCGCCATGTGATATTGACCAGCGTTGAATTCGATCACGCGGATATCTATCACGATCTGGAACATGTCAAAGACGCCTTTCGCCGCCTGATGGAATTGATCCCGGCGGATGGAAACCTGGTTACATGTGGCGATTTTCCGGCGGCGAAGGAGGTAGCCCGGAGTGCGCGTTGTCCGGTGACAAGCTACGGCGTCGCAGGAGATTGGCAAGCCGCCGATGTCCGATTTGAAAACGCCAGGAGTTTTTTCACCCCGGCGTATCGCGGCAAGCGCGAGGGAGAGGTGGAGGCCGGTGTCGTTGGCCGGCACAACGTTCAGAACGCCTTGGCGGTTTACGCCATGGGCCGGGTTCTAGGCATCGCGCGCGGCAACCTGCTCGAAGGCTTCGCCACTTTTCGGGGCGTCAAACGGCGCCAGGAAATCAAGGGCGAACGGCGCGGTATCGTCGTAATCGACGATTTCGCGCACCACCCGACGGCTGTGATGGAAACCATCAACGCGGTGCGCTCGGCTTATCCAAACCGCAGGCTATGGGCGCTCTTCGAGCCGCGCAGCAACACCAGCAGACGAAACATTTTCGAGATGGAGTTTGCCTGCTCCCTGGCGCGGGCGGACCGTGTGATTGTCTCCGATCTCTACCAGCCCGAAAAAGTTCCCGCCGCCGACCGCTTGTCGGTGGCTAACGTGGTTGCGGAGATCAATCGCATTTGCGCCGACGCGCGCGCCGTGATGATCGCCAATTCCCAGGAGATCGCCGCCTACCTTTCTGCTCACGGCGCGGCAGGCGACGTGGTTCTCGTCATGTCCAACGGCGCCTTTGACGGCGTTCACGATAAGATATTGCGGGCGTTAGATGAGACTGTTCACATCTGACGAGGTCGATCGCCGCGAACGCTGTTCAAAGTTCAAAGATTCGGATTCAAGATTTCGGGGCAATTCCGGGACTGTGAACTCTGAACCTGATAGATCGCGGCTTAGTTGACCGTGCGTTGTCGCTTGTTCTCAGCGCGTGAGCTATTTGCGTTGGTCGGCTAAGAAACGCTCGGCGCATTCACGGCTGCAAAAATAATTGCCGCCGGCTGCAAACGCCTCTCGCTTTGGCACGTAACTCTGGCATTGCGGATCCATCGCCATCTCTTCTCCGTCGTCGGGCGCCGGACCGCGCAACCCACCGCGCGACCGCGCCAGGTAACTTTTGATCAACAAAAGCAGCAGGAACACTAGCAGAACGAGAAACAAGAGACGAAGCAGCAAGCTCTAACTCCACGGCCTGAAGCCGGGATGAAAGCTCATGAATGATAGAGGTGAACTTTCTTCTCGTCTTTAGCGCTGATTAATAGTTCAGAGATCGTCACGCCGAGCACCGGATGGATCACCTGCGGCGCGATCTCGCTAAGCGGCACCAGGACAAATTTGCGATTGGCCATTTCGGGATGAGGAATGCGCAGCTTTTTTTTCTTTACCACCTGGGCATCATAGAGCAGGATATCCAAGTCGATGATGCGCGCACCCCAGCGCTTTTTGACTTTTTTACGCCCCATGGCCCGTTCGATGTTCTTGAACTTGTCAAGGAGCATGTCGGGCTTGAATTTTGTCTCGATTTCAATGACGCCGTTGACGTACCAGTCTTTCGAATCGCCCAGCGGTTCGCTCTCGTAGAGCGAAGATTCTTTGAGGATTCGGGTGTCGGGCAGTTTGGCGAGACGCGCCAAGGCCTCGAAAAAATTTTCTTTCCGGTCTCCGACGTTGGAGCCGACGCCGATATAAACTTGATGAGCGACCGCGTTTGCCACAGCCCTGTTTAGCGGAGGGGGCGTCAAAATTTTACTTGCCGGATTCGCTCCGCGACCTCCTTCAATCGTTCTTTGTCAACGCATACGGTAAAGCGAACATAGCCTTCGCCCGCCTCGCCGAACCCGTTGCCTGGGGTTGTTACGACACCAGCTTCGTCGAGCAATTTGGCGGTGAACTCTGCCGAGGTAAGCCCTTTGGGGACCGAGACCCAAACGTAAAACGTCGCCTTAGGCTTCTCGCATTGGAGCCCCACGGCGCGCAAGCCGTCGACCAGAATGTCGCGCCGCTCCTGGTAGATTTTGCGGGATGGCTCGACGATCTGATCGCCGCAATTGAGCGCCTCGATGCCGGCCTCCTGCACGGCCTGGAAAATGCCCGAGTCGAGATTCGATTTCGCCTGGGCCAAGCCGCCGATTACCTCAGCGTTACCGACCGCCATGCCGACGCGCCAGCCCGTCATATTGAAAGTCTTGGAGAGGGAGTGAAACTCGATGCCCACTTCCCTGGCGCCGTCCGCTTCGAGAAAACTCATGGGGCGATAGCCGTCGTAACCCATTTCCGTATAGGCGCCGTCGTGGCAGACGATGACGCCGTGGCGATCGGCGAAGGCGATCACTCGTTGATAAAAATCTTTATCCGCCACCGCCGCGGTGGGATTGTTAGGGTAGTTGATCCAGAGCAGCTTCGCCTGCTTGGCGATATCCGCCGGTATGGAATCGAGATCGGGAAGAAAGTGGTTTTCTTTTTTGAGCGGTAAAAAATAGTTTTGGCCGCCGTTGAACGCGGTGCCGATATGGTAAACCGGATAGCAGGGGCTGGCGACGAGAACGACATCGCCGGGATCGACGAATGCCACCGCCATGTTGCCGATGCCTTCCTTCGATCCTATGAGCGAAACCACTTCCGTGCTGGCGTCCAGGCGGACGTTGAAACGGCGTTGATACCAGTGGGCGACGGCCTGACGAAACTCCGGCATTCCCGAGCTATTGGGGTAGCGGTGATTAGCCGGCTTGCTGCTGCATTCAATCAGTTTTTCGACGACGTTTGACGGAGTCGGAATGTCTGGATCACCGATGCCTAGATCGATGAGATCGACTCCCCGGGCCAGTGCCGCGCGCTTGCGCCGGTCTATTTCAGCAAACAAATACGGCGGCAAGTCATTGATTCTTTTAGCTTTTCTTATGGCAATGCCCAACTTGACACGACCCCCAACAAGAAATTGTCCCGTTTGTACCTGTTTTTTGCGATTTTGACAACTGTTAAAGAAATGGACGGTCGTCTTACAATTGCCCGTGAATTTCCGCATGTGCGCCTTCATGAGAAAGCGAAACTTTATTGGTGGCGAGTGATTCGCCGGTTCTTGCTGAAAAATTTATCACTGAATGACTGCTTTCCGCTTGCGAAATTCTCGGCGTTGCTGAAACATCATGCCCATGGATGTCATTATCGACGGCTACAATCTCATCGCCAGCGGGCAAGGTCTGCCGGGCGCGCTCGAGCGCAAGCGCAATGACTTGGTGCGACAACTCGCACGCTACCAGAAAGCCAAAGGCTTCTTCGTCAGCGTCGTTTTCGACGGCTGGAAAGCTGGTGCCTTCAACGAGGTCAACGAAAAAGTAAACGGTGTCATGGTGATCTACTCACGGCAGGGCGAAAAGGCCGACAGCGTTGTCTTGCGGGTGGCCCGGCAAAGAGGAAGCGGCTGCGTGGTAGTCAGTTCGGACCGCGAAGTGCGAAACGGCGCTGAAAAATTCGGTGCAACCGCGATCTACGCCGATGAGTTTAATGAAATTCTTCGCCATCTGGACGAACCTGGTAACGATGACGAAGAATATGAAAGCGCTTTATCACGGTCACGCGGCGGCAATCGTCTTGCTAAAACTGAACGGCGGCGCCAGGAGAAACTAAAAAAACTGCGGCCCGACCGAGCGTGACGCGTTGTTCGAGGTTCAACGTTCAAAGTTTACGGGTTTTTCGCGCCTTTTAAAATTATCCGGCTCAAAAGGTCATTTTGAAATACCAGTTGCTTGCCGTCCGGATAAATCCAGTGCTCTTCCGGAATTGTGCCGCGCGCCTGGACTTTGTTTATTCGGCTCGGAGCGCCGGCGATCATCTTCACTTCGCCGGAGGTCATGCCGGGAACGGCTTGGCCTTTGAGCGCCGCTGCTTTTGCCGCCGCCGGCCAGGGCTGGGCGTTGACCCAGTCCACCCGCTGCTTTTCGCTCTCGGCTTGATGCGCTGCTTTGTTTTTTTCATTTGCCAGCGGGTCAACGAGCACAAGGGTAAGGTTCAATTCCTCAAAAAATACTTCGGGGGGGAAATAGCCTTCCTTGCCGGACTCGAACCTGGCTTTGTAGTACGGATTTTTGTTCTTGCGTCCCACTAGCTCGACGATTTCAAAGGAATCGCCGGCCCGGGCGCGAAATGAAGCAGCGGCGGCATCGGGCGCGGTTAAAAAACTCGGCGTGCGGCCATTGACTTCTTGTATCCAAAAAGTTCTCCCGACTCGCTCCGCAAGGACGGTCAGCTGTTTTTCGGTGTAATGGCTCGAGGCTGCCGCCGTGGAAATGATCGTGAAATCCGCCGCGAGGACGGCTACCATGACTCCCGCGGCAACCGCGGCGGGTATATTTTTAAGCGGCGATGACGGCGTTTTCATGGTGGCGAATTCGTCCATAGTATAAGAATCATTGAGTCAAGCCAAGAGACTCGTTGTATTGACGTGTGGAAACTGAAAATATTTCATGGGGCTGGGACGCGACAGAGCTGAACAGAAAAACAGAAAGGGGCCGTGTAGGCCCCTTGATTTGGTTGCGGGGCCGGGATTTGAACCCGGGACCTCAAGGTTATGAGCCTTGCGAGCTACCAGACTGCTCCACCCCGCGGCAATGATCGGATTGATCTTTGTACCTTGCGTTGGGCAGGGAGTCAAGGTAGGAAATTGCAATGTCTGAGATTCACCGAAATCCCTTGCCGACAGTGGATATCATCATCGAAATTCGGGAAGGCGGCATCGTCTTGATCGAACGGAAAAACCCGCCTCAGGGTTGGGCGCTGCCGGGTGGCTTTGTCGATTATGGCGAGAGCTTGGAGTCCGCAGCGGTTCGCGAAGCCAAGGAAGAGACGTGCCTCGATGTCCAGTTGATCGAACAATTCCACGCCTACTCTGACCCCAACCGGGACCCGCGTCACCATACGGTTTCGACTGTTTTTATCGCAAGAGCGAATGGCACTCCGCGGGGCGGCGACGACGCCAAAGTCGCGCGGTTGTTTGGCGAGAACGAAACTCCCAGTCCGGTGGTCTTTGACCACGCGCGCATTCTGCGGGAGTATTATCACTATAAAAAAACCGGCCAGCGACCCAAGCCGTGAACTGAGAGGGTTGTTCAAACCGTTCAAGCCGTTCGATCGCTCCGCTCCGGTTCAACCCGGATTCCGCAGTTGAACCGACGAACTCACGAGGGCAGTGTGGAATCCTGGAGGAGCGAAGGCGTCGGACACTGAAATGTCAGGAACATTTTTCACTTCGGCATTCGTTACGATAAGGCTGAACTGGCCATCACGGCACCACTGCACGCTGCCTGCGTAGAAGCACTAACGCATCGACTTTGCGACGGAAGGATTCCACATTGCCCTCCTATATAGAACCCAACTGCGGAATCCGGGTTCAAACCGCTTTGCGGAGCCCTTCGCCGTGCAGACGCGGGAAAGATGAAGAGGGGATTGAACGATTTGAAGGACTTGAACGGTTTGAACTCTTCCTGAGATACCCTCCAGCGACTTCGTTCCGGAAGAGTTCCGCATGGAACCAACCGCGGAATCAGCCACATCAGGTGAGTCCCGCCACAGCTTCGCGGATCCGCTGGCAACCTTTTTCAATTTCGTCGAGAGAAGTCGCGTAGGAAAAACGGACGTGCTCCTGCGAACCAAAATCTTCGCCCGGGACGACGGCAACTCTGGCCGCTTCAAGCAGAAATTCGGCGATGTCGCACGGCGCCCGCAGCGTCTTCTCGCGGGTCTTTTTGCCAAATAGGCCGCTGACGTTGGGAAAAACGTAAAACGCCCCCTGGGGCTTGAGACAACGGATGCCGTCGATTTGGTTTAGGCGTTCGACGATGGCATCGCGCCGCTTGTGAAACTCGCGGACCATTATCGCGACCTCGTCTTGTTTCCCCCGGATCGCTTCCAGCGCGGCTGCTTGCGCGATGGAGGTCGGATTGGAGGTGCTCTGGCTTTGAATCTTCGTGGCCGCGCCAATTACATCGGCGGGGCCGAGGGCATAACCGATGCGCCAGCCGGTCATTGCGTAGCTCTTCGACACTCCATTGACAATAATTGTGCGCTCGCGCAGCGCGGGGCAGAGGGCGACGAGGTTGTGGAACTGGAAGCCGTCGTAAATTATTTTCTCGTAAATATCGTCGGCAATGATCAGACAGTCATGATTCTCCAACACCCGGCCGATGGCGAGCAATGCGTCGCGCTCGTAGGTCGCGCCCGTGGGATTGCAGGGGCTATTCAAGATAAAGACCCGGGTGCGCGGCGTGAGTGTCGCGGCAAGTTGATCGGCGGTGATGTGAAACTCTGTGGTCTCGCTGGTCACGATGATCTTCGATACTCCGCCCGCGAGCAGCGCCATGTCGGAGTAGCTAACCCAATAGGGCGCGGGAATGACGACTTCGTCTCCAGGGTCGATGACCGCTTGCAGGATGTTATACAGCGAATGTTTCGCGCCGCAGCTCACCAAGACATCTTCCTTGCGGTAACTCAGTCCGAATTCGCGCTGGTACTTTTGCACCACTGCCTCGCGCAGCGGCTCGATGCCTCTGACATCGGTGTACTTGGTCATGCCTTGGCGCAGCCCCGCGATGGCGGCGGCTTTGATATGCTCTGGCGTGTCGAAGTCCGGCTCGCCGGCGGAAAAGTTAGCAACATCGACGCCCTCGGCGCGGAGTTTGCCGGCTTTGGCGGCGATGGCCAGGGTGACTGATGGTTTAATCCCTCGGGTTCGTTGAGCGAGTTTGGCCATGGTTCATCCTTATTTGGCAAACTTGGCTTCGAGCTTTTTGAAAACGTTGGGCGGCACGAGCGCGGTCACGTCGCCGCCTAGGCTCGCGACTTCTTTCACTAAGCGCGAGCTGATATAGAACTCCGACTCTCCGGTCATCATAAATAAAGTTTCAAGCTTCGGTTTGAGCCGGTGGTTCATCATCGCCATTTGAAATTCGTATTCAAAATCAGAAATCGCCCGCAGGCCGCGGATGACGACTTTGGCACGCTTGCGCTCGGCGTAATCCACCAGCAAACCCTGAAAAAAATCCGCCTGGACTCGTCCTTTTGTTCCCTTGAAGACTTCGCGGACCATCTGGAGCCGCTCGTCCAAGGTAAACAAGGAGCGGTCTTTCTCGGGATTGATGGCGATGGCGATGATGACCCTATCGAATACACGCAGGGTTCGTTTGACCAAGTCCACATGTCCATTGGTCATGGGGTCGAAGGAGCCGGGATAAATCGCGATGTTATCACGTGCCATCAGCTGATTTCCTTGCGTCGGTACTTTCGTTACTATGCCAGTTGAAAAATGACAGTATTGTGTCGCCATAGCGCCGCCGGTCGCGCAATTCCAGCCTGCCATAGCGCGCCGCGACTTCGTCGCGCACACCGTGTTCGGCGACGATAACGCCGGAGTTACGCAGGATCGAGCCCTGCGCGATAATCTTCAAGGTGCGCTCAACCAACCTCTGCCCGTAGGGCGGGTCGGCGAAAATGAGGTCGAATCCTTCGTGTTGCCGCTCCAACTGCCGCAACGCGCGCTCCACCGGCATGCTCCGGAGACGGACTCGATCCGTCAGCCCGAGCCGGCGCAGGTTCTCGCGAATGGCTCGGCCTGATTCCTTAGAAGCATCGACCAGCACGGCTTCTTCGGCGCCGCGGCTCAGCGCCTCGATGGTCACGTTGCCGGTTCCAGCGAACAGTTCCAATAACCTCAGCCCCGAAAGATCGCGGGGCAGGATGTTAAAGAGCGCTTCCTTGACTCTCGCGGCCGTGGGACGAAGCGCCCGGCCTTTGGGAACTTTGAGCCGGCGGCCCTTAGCGTTTCCTCCGATGACGCGCATGTCGCGTTAAGAATGAGCGGCGCCGCGGCCACGCGGTATGTTTAAATCTTTCTTCATGCGTCCATGCGCAGCAGGATTTTCCCGAACTGCTTGCCCTCTTCGAGGCGTTTTTGCGCCGCGGCCGCATCGCGCAAGGGAAAAACCTGATCAACGACCGGTTTGGTGCGCGACGCTTCCATGAAGTTTAGCACTTCCTGGAACTCAGCGCGGTCCCCCAAAGTCGAGCCAAAAATTTTGAGATTGTTCCAAAAGATCCGCCGCATGTCGGTGGGCGGATTGGCCCCGGCGGTGGCGCCGCAGGTGACTAATCTTCCGCCTTTGGCCAGCGACGCCAAACTCTTGATCCAGCCATCGCCGCCCACGCAATCGACGACGACGTCGACGCCCCGTTTTCCGGTGAGCCGCCTCACTTCTTTGGCGAAATCGGCGTTTTTGTAGTTGATGCCGTGCTCGGAGCCCAGCGTCTTGGCTTTCTCCAGCTTCTCATCGCTGCTCGAAGTAACGATTATATGTGTGCCGATATAGGCCGCCAACTGCAAAGCGGCGGTGGCGACACCGCCGCCGATGCCCAATATTAATACGTGCTCGCCTGGTTTGAGTTGTGCATTGGTTACCAGCATGCGCCAGACCGTAATATATACGAGCGGGAAGGCCGCCGCTTGTTCGAATGAAAGGTGGGGGGGGATTGGAAAGCAATTGCGCGCTGGGACACGAGCATATTCCGCGTAGGTCCCATTCTCGCGTTCTCCCAACACGCGCAGCTGAACGCACATGTATTCGCGGTCGGTGATGCAAAACTCGCAACGGCCGCAACCGCTCGGCGGATAGAGACAGACCGCATCGCCGGTCTTGATGTTTCGAACCCGATCGCCCACTTCCGCAATGACGCCGGCGCCGTCACCACCTAGTATATGTGGGAGCGCAATTTCGATGCCGGTGAGGCCGCGGCGAACCCAAATATCGATATGGTTTAAAGAGGCGGCTTTGAGCTTGACGATGGCGTCGTTTGGGTCCGCAAGGGTCGGCTCCGGCGCCTCTTCATAGAGGAGCTTTTCGACGCCGCCGTGTTCGTGAATCCGTACTGCTTTCAACAAATTCTCCTGAGATTATTCCTGATTTCGTTAGCAAGATAACGGGAATGTGTCAAAGGGGCCGGGAACAACCAGCTGCCCGCACGTGGGGCGGGGAGCGTGGGATGAGCAAGTTCGAAATAGAAAAGCGAAACTAAGCGGAAAAAGAGGTGCCGCAGCCGCAGGTGCCGGTGGCGTTTGGATTGGAAAATTTAAAGCCGCCGCCGTAAAGGCCAGAGGTAAAGTCAATCACTGTGCCTTTGAGATAGCTGGCGCTCTGCGCGTCGACGAAGACCTTGAGATCGTCGAACTGTAAAACCGTATCGCCGGATTGCTCTTCCTTTTCGAAGTCCAGTTTGTACGAGTAGCCCGAACAACCGCCGTCACTGATCGAAACCCGCAGACCATGCCCGGAGCGCTTATCCCGCGCCAGCAGGCGCTTTATTTGCTGCACGGCGCCGTCCGTGAGCGTCAAGTCCAAGTGCTCCGAATCCTGCTGGCCGATTTGATTTAGTAGATCGCTCATTTTTGACTCCGTGAACTGCGCTCCTCACGATAAGGGTAATGCCCGACAGCGACCAAGTCAAGGCAGCTCACTATGGTTAGATTCTTAAATGGCTTGGCTGTAGCATTCATGCCCTGGAGTTTTCTTCTTATCCCAGCTGGCCTCTGTCTGTAGCGGGACAGAGGCAAAATCCGGGAAAGTGCGGGCCTGTTTTTACTTCCTGAATCTGAAGTCGCCCTGCGGCTCGTTGCGACCCGCTATCTTGACAATAAAGACCTTAAGAGTCTATATTTAAATTCAGAAAGAGCTTATGAAGCGCGGCAAGGTGAGATCTGAAAGAAGCTCGCTGATGAATGTCGGGCGGCGGGTCGATTACGCCGTGCGCGCTTTATCATATATCGCCGGCCAGCCCGCTGGCAAAGTCGTAAGCCGTTCGGACATCGAGCATAGCCAAGGCATCCCGTCATTTTATCTTTCCAAAATCATGAAAGATTTGGTGGCAGGTGGTTTGGTGGAGTCCCACGTGGGCTCAAAAGGCGGTTTCACTCTCGCCAAGCCGCCGCCGGCGATCAGCATTAAGGATGTCTATGAATGCGTCGAGCGGCCGTTGGTGTTGATGGAATGTCTTGAACAAGGCGCCAGTTACTGTTCTTTCTGTTCGGTTTGTTCGCAAAAATCGGTTTGGGAAGAGGCGCAGGCGGTACTGGCCAATTTTCTCGGGGGCGTATTTATCAGCGACATCGCCGATCGCCAGGGGCTCAGGGGGCGGCTCATTAAAGTGCCCATGCGGAAAGCGGTCTAATTGGAGAGGTCGTCATCGATGTTGGAAATAAGAAAATTGCACGTTAAAGTCGGCGACAGAGAGATTTTGCGCGGTATCAATCTGTCCGTTGGCGCCGGTGAAGTGCACGCGATCATGGGACCCAACGGGTCGGGCAAAAGCACCCTCGCCCATGTGCTTGCGGGGCGGGAAAACTACGAAGTAACGGACGGCGAGGTTTTGTATCAGGGCAGAAATCTATTGACCATGAGCCCTGAAGAGCGAGCCCGTGAGGGAATTTTTCTGGCCTTTCAATATCCGGTGGAAATTCCGGGAATCAGCACCACTTTTTTTCTCAAGGCGGCGCTCAACGCGGTGCGCAAGCATCGGGGGCTCGAGGAGCTCGACGCAATGGAGTTCCTGTCTTTGATCAAGGACAGGCTGAAGCTAGTCGAGATGGAACAGGCTTTGCTCAACCGGCCCCTCAACGAAGGTTTCTCCGGCGGCGAAAAGAAACGCAACGAAATTTTACAGATGGCGGTGTTGGACCCCAAGCTTGCTATCCTCGACGAAACCGACTCAGGTCTGGATATCGATGCCCTGCGCGTGGTGGCGGGCGGCGTCAACGCGCTGCGGGCCAAGGACCGGGCGATGCTCGTCATTACGCACTACCAGCGCCTGCTGGATTATATTATTCCCGATTTTATCCATGTCCTTTATGAAGGACGCATCGTAAAATCCGGCGTTAAAGAGTTGGCCTTGGAGCTCGAAAAGAAAGGCTACGATTGGCTTAAGAGCGAAGCCGGGGCGGCGCTCTAGAACGCAACTGCAACCAAAGTTCAAAGTTGAAACATTGCGGCAAAATCCTTGCACCTTGAAACCGGAAATTTGAATTGAATTTCAGCAGGCAGCAAAGTGATGGCTACCAGCAAAGGTAAAGAACAATTTCTGAGCGCGTTTGAGAGGCGCTTCGCTAACGGCAGGGGCCCTTCCTGGCTCGCCAAGCTGCGCCGGTCGGCCATCGAGAGATTTGGCGAGCTGGGCTTTCCGACGACGCGCCACGAAGACTGGAAATACACCAATGTTGATCCCATCGCCGCGCTGGATTTTAGTTTGACAAAGCAAAACGGCGTCGCGGTTGCAACGAAAGATTTGCTCGCTCTCTCCTTCGCGGATGGGGCGCCGAACCGTCTTGTGTTTATCAATGGCATTTACTCTGCCAAACACTCTGCAGCGACAAACCTGCCGCCGGGCATGCGCCTCCAGAGCTTGGCCGAACTGTTGAGTTACAATGACGACCTCGTCGCGCCGTGGCTGGCGCACTACGCGGGATTTGACGACCGCGCTTTTGTCGCGCTCAACACGGCATTTATGGAGGACGGCGCCGCCGTTTTCATTCCCCAGGGTTGCCGGTTGGAAGCGCCGATCCATATCGTTTTCGTCTCGACGGGCGCCGCCCAGCCCGTGGTCCTGCATCCGCGAAATCTTATCGTTTGTGCCGAAATGAGCGAGGTTAGGATCGTCGAAAGTTATGTGGGGCTTGGCAAGGGCGTCTACTTTGCAAATCCGGTGACGGAAATCGCCGCGGCGGCCGGGAGTGTTATCGATCACTATCGCCTGCAACGCGAAGGAGAAACGGCTTTTCACGTGGGCACGATCTCGGCGCGTCTGGAGCGCGGGACGAGTCTTATGAGCCATCAGGTTACTTTAGGCGGCGCTCTGGTGCGCAACGATGTCCAGGCGATTCTCGCCGGCGAAGGCGCGGAGTGTAACCTTAACGGCCTTTACTTGACCGAAGGCGATCAGCATATCGACAATCACACGGAGATCGATCATGCGCAGCCGCGGGCGTCGAGCCGGGAGTTATATAAAGGTATTCTGCGCGGCCACGCCCGCGGCGTGTTTAACGGCAAAATCCTCGTGCGCGAGGCTGCGCAAAAATCGGACGCGCGCCAGACTAATAAAAACCTGATGCTTTCCAAGGACGCGGTGGTCAATAGCAAACCGCAACTGCAGATCTACGCCGACGATGTTAAATGCAGCCATGGATCGACCATTGGCCAGTTGGACCGCGACGCGCTGTTTTATTTGCGCTGCCGCGGCATCGGCGCAGAAGACGCCCGGAGCCTTTTGAGCTACGCCTTTGCGGCGGAAATTCTAAACAGGGTGAAAGTCGCCTCCCTGCGCGCGCGCTTGGATGAATATCTATTAAGCCAATTCGGCAGAACGGCGGCATTGCAATGAAAGCGGCGAAAGAAGTGATGGCGGGCGGTTCACGGCGCGTGCGGTTCGATGTCGCTCACGTGCGCCGTGATTTTCCCATCCTCAGCCGCAGCGTCCATGGCAAGCCGCTGGTCTACCTCGACAACGGCGCTACCAGTCAGAAGCCCCAAGCGGTCATCGAAGCCCTGAGCCGGTATTATCGCGAAGAGAACTCCAACATTCACCGCGGCGTGCATTTCCTGAGCGAGCGGGCCACCGCGGCCTATGAAGAAGCGCGCCAGAAAATACAAGCCTTCATTAACGCCGCGCATAAAGAGGAAATTATTTTCGTGCGCGGCACCACCGAGGCCGTTAATCTCGTCGCGCAAAGTTACGGGCGCAGCGCGCTGAAGGCGGGCGACGAAATCATTATTTCGGCTATGGAGCACCATTCCAACATCGTGCCCTGGCAGATGCTCCGCGAACAGACCGGCGCGCGCCTGCGCGTGATCCCGATCAATCACGACGGCGAGTTGGTGTTGGACGAATACCGCCGCTTGCTCAATGATAAGACGAAAATCGTTTCGGTGACCCATGTGTCCAATGCGTTGGGCACCGTCGCGCCGGTGCACGAGATCGTGGCGGCGGCCCATGATCGCGGAATTCCGGTGATGCTGGATGGCGCGCAAGCCGTGCCCCATCTCAAAGTCAATGTCCAGGAGCTAGGGTGCGATTTTTATGCCTTTTCCGGCCACAAGATGTTTGGTCCCACCGGGGTCGGTGTGCTCTACGGGCGGCGGGAACTGCTCGACAAGATGCCGCCATATCAAGGCGGCGGCGACATGATCAGCCTGGTGACCTTCGAGAAAACCCACTACAACGTCTTGCCCTATAAATTCGAAGCGGGAACACCGAACATTGCCGGCGGCATCGGGCTCGGCGCTGCCGTCGATTACTTGCAACGCCTGGCGTGGGAGCAGGTTGTGGCCCATGAAGAAGACCTGCTGGCCTATGCCACGGAAAAGCTAGCGGTGATTGACGGCCTGCGGATCATCGGCACGGCCAAGGAAAAGGTCGGGGTGCTTTCTTTCGTCTTCGATAAAATCCACGCCCACGATGTCGGCACGATACTCGATCAAGAAGGCGTCGCGGTGCGCGCCGGCCATCATTGCGCCATGCCGGTGATGCAGCGCTTCGGCGTGCCGGCGACCACGCGGGCGTCCTTCGCGTTTTACAATACCCGGGACGAAATCGATGTTCTCGCCAACGCGATTCAAAGCGTGCTCAAGGTGTTTGGATGATGGCGGAACTTGAGGACCTCTATCAAGAGGTTATTCTCGATCACAATAAAAGCCCGCGCAATTTTCGTGTGATTGAGAACGCCGATCGCAAGGCCGAAGGATTTAATCCACTGTGCGGCGATCATGTGATGGTTTATCTGCGGCTGCGGGACGGGCTGATTGAAGACATCAGCTTTCAAGGCTCGGGCTGCGCAATCTCCAAGGCGTCGGCGTCGATAATGACGGCGGAACTCAAGGGCAAGAGGGAATCCGATGCGGAAGAATTGTTTGATAAAGTCCATAAGATGCTCACCGGTGATGGCGCGGAGGGCGGCCAAAGCTTGGGAAAGCTTACCGTTCTTTCCGGGGTGGCCAAATTTCCCGCGCGGGTCAAGTGCGCCAGCCTGGCGTGGCATACCATGAATTCCGCGCTCAAGGGCGGCTCCGAGGTCGCCAGCACGGAATGACGGGTGATAAGGAGGATTGCGGCATGAGCAGTGATAGGCCTATTATCCTCAAACGGGATTGCGCCGCGGTATTGGTGCCGAGCGGCGAAAAGTCCACGCTGCCCGCCGGCAGCACCGTCTGGCTCACCCAATCTCTGGGCGGCAGCTACACCGTGATGACCGAGCGCGGACATATGGCCCATATCGACGGCTATGACGGCGATGCCCTCGGCATGGCGGCGGTAAGCGCGCTAAGACCTGAAGAGTCTGTTACGGGCGAAAACATTGAGGCGATCGAAAAGCGCGTGTGGAGCCAACTGAGATCCTGTTTCGATCCCGAGATTCCGGTAAACATCGTCGATTTGGGATTGATCTACCACTGTGGCGTGACCCGGCTCACACAAGGCGGCTATCGCTCCGAGGTGCGATTTACGCTCACCGCGCAGGGTTGTGGCATGGGGCAATTTCTCAAAGAAGACATTCGAAAAAAACTGCTGGCGGTGGCGGGCGTGCGGGAGGCGGACGTGGATCTGATCTGGGAGCCGCCATGGAATCAGAGCATGATTTCGGAGGCGGCGAAACTACAATTGGGGATCGAATAATGGAAAGTATCAATGAAACCGTTATAGAAGCGCAGGTGCAGGACGCCCTGCGCACCTGCTATGACCCGGAGATCCCGGTGAATATCTACGAGCTGGGCCTGATTTATGACGTCCACGCCGATACTGCCGGCGTCGTGGAGATCAAGATGACGTTGACATCCCCGCATTGTCCTGCGGCTCAGTCGATGCCTGCGGAGATCGAGGGAAAGGTGAAGGCCATTCCGGGTGTTTCCGAGGTGAAGATCGATCTGGTCTGGGATCCGCCTTGGGATCCCAGTAAGATGTCCGAAGCCGCGCGACTCCAGCTCGGCATGATGTGATACCGTGAATACGACAAATCGTCGCCGCGCTCGCGCCTTTTGACCATTCGCCCATTTTCCCAACCCGCGCTATGGATAGCCAAAGTCAAAATCAATCAGGCCAAGGCCACACGACTGCGCCCAGCTACTTTGACCAACTGGGCGGAGAAACGGCACTAAAAGCGATCATTGATCAGTTCATCGATCTTGTGTTTCAGGATCGCATGATCGGGTTTTTCTTTCGCAACGCGGACCGCAGAAGACTAAAGGAGCTGGAGTATCAATTGGCCGCCCATTTCCTCGGCGCACCGATTGAATATCGGGGCAAGCCTCTTGACCAGGTGCACGCTAAACACCCGATCATGGGCGGGCACTTCGCGCGCCGCAAACAGATCCTCAAGGAAACTCTGGAGTCCCACGCTGTCCCCGAATCGATCAAAGCGGCGTGGCTCCAACATACCGATGACTTGAGAGCGCTGATCACCGCGCAAGCCGGTTCGGACTGCGATCCTGTGGCGGTGCGTCGAAACTTCGAGGCGACATGACATTCGCTTGTCAAATTATCGGCACCGCGCCGGCGATTGTTCACCGCAAAACCTTGTGCTACTAATAACTCCACGCCGAAGGTAGTCATCAAGGATCAGCTTGCGTGAGATTAAACGATCTGTACGCCCAGCCGGGGTTGACCCTCTCGGTCGAGTTCTTTCCCCCAAAGACAGACAAAGGCGACGAGAACCTCTTCAGCGAAATCGAGATCATCAAGAGGCTCAAACCCGCCTTCTGCTCTGTTACGTACGGGGCTGGCGGAAGCACGCGCGAAAAAACCGTCGACTTGGTTGACCGCATTCATCGCCAGTGCGCGCTGGAGGTGATGTGCCATCTAACGGTCGTGGGCCAGTCCAAGGACGAGGCCCGAGCCGTACTCGATAAGCTCAAGCAAAAGGGAATTGAAAATCTGCTCGCCCTGGGCGGCGATCCCCCGCAGGGAGCTAGTGAGTGGAAGCCGCATCCGGACGGGTTTCATTACGCCGTGGAGTTGGTACGCGAAGCGAACAGCCGGGGCGGTTTTGCGGTGGCAGTAGCGGGATTTCCCGAGGTTCACCCGCGCGCGCTCAGCCGCGCGTCGGACTTGCGCTATCTGCAGGAAAAAGTCGATGCCGGCGCCGCGGCCGTTATTACCCAACTTTTTTTTGACAATGAGGATTACTACCGTTTCGTCGAGGATGCGAGGAGGCTAGGCCTGACCGTCCCGATTGTGCCCGGTATATTGCCCATTTTATCGGCGTCCCAGATCCGCCGCTTCGTCTCCCTGTGCGGGTCGAAAATCCCGGCAAAATTGGAAGAAGAATTGATCAAGGTCGAAAACGATGACGATGCGGCGGTTCAAACGGGCATCGAATATGCCAGCCGCCAATGCGAGAACCTTATCCGATTCGGCGTGCCGGGATTTCATTTCTATTCGCTAAACAAGTCGCGCTCTGTGGCGGCGGTTTGTGAGAATCTTGGCCTGTGAGTCTGGCGCTTACGCCGGAGCTTGAAGTCGCATTGGGATTCTAAGCCGCACGGCACATACCATGTCGGATCAGGAAAACAATTACCTGGATGGTGGCAGCGAACAGGTCGAGGTGAGGCGGCAGAAGCTCGCCAAACTCAGGGAAGGCGGGTTACGGGCTTATCCCAACGATTTCAAGCCGACGCATACGGTCTCTGCAATCGTCGCGGACTTTGCTGCTGCAGAGGACGAGCGATTGAGCGCGGCGCCGAAAGACCTTCGGGTTGCGGGCCGGATTATGGCCATCCGAAGAATGGGCAAAGCTTCTTTTTTTCACATGCGGGACCGGCGCGGGCAGTTGCAAGTCTACGCCCAGCAGAACCAACTGGGCGAGGAAGCTTACGCTTTGTTTCGCACCCTTGACATCGGCGATATTGTCGGCGTCACCGGCCATCTATTTCGTACCCGGACCAAGGAGCTGACCCTGGAAGCGCAAGAGCTTCGCTTGTTGACGAAATGCTTGCGGCCATTGCCGGAAAAGTGGCATGGGCTCGCCGATGTCGAGGCGCGTTACCGCCAACGGTATGTCGATTTGATGGTCAATCCAGAGGTGCGCGAGGTTTTTGAGAAACGTTCGCGCATCGTGCGGCAATTGCGGCGCTTCTTTGAGGAGCGTGATTTTCTCGAAGTCGAAACGCCGATGATGCAGGCAATTCCCGGCGGCGCCGCCGCTCGACCGTTTATCACCCACCACAATACGCTGGCTATGGATCTCTACCTCCGGGTGGCGCCGGAATTATTTTTGAAACGGCTCCTGGTCGGCGGCTTCGAGCGGGTTTTCGAATTGAACCGGAATTTTCGCAACGAAGGCATTTCGGTGCGCCACAATCCGGAATTCACCATGATCGAATTCTATCAAGCGTATGCAACCTTCGATGATCTCATTAAGCTCACCGAGGAGCTGTTCGTCGCCATCGCCAAGGAAATTAACGGCTCGCTGCAGGTGACTTACGCCGGCCAGACCATTGACTTGACGCCGCCCTGGCGACGGCTGACGATCCCCGAGGCGATTGTCGCCCATGGCGGCGCTGCGCCAGGGGAGATCGACGATCTGGAAGGATTGCAAAAGTTTGCTCAGAAAACAGGATTGCGCGTCGATCTCAAGGTTCCCTACGGCAATTTGCTGGTGGAGGTTTTCGAGGAGGTGGCGGAGGCGCAGCTCATGCAGCCGACTTTTGTGACCGGCTTTCCGATCGAAGTCTCGCCGCTGGCGCGCAAAAACGATCAGAATCCCGCTCTGGTAGACCGTTTCGAACTCTACATCGGTGGGCGCGAGTTGGCCAATGCTTTCTCCGAGCTCAATGATCCCGTCGATCAGCGGCAACGCTTTCTCGAACAGATGGCAGCGCGCGCTGCCGGCGACGATACCGCCAACCCGATCGACGACGACTATGTCCGTGCTTTAGAGTTTGGCATGCCGCCGGCCGCCGGCGAGGGCATCGGCATCGACCGCCTGGTGATGTTGTTCACCGATTCGCCTTCCATTCGCGACGTTATCCTGTTTCCGCTCCTCAGGCCGCAGCGCTGATTTTTTCCCATCCGGAACTTCGTTATTCACAAAACAGAATCATGATGAAAACCTAATATAACCTGTACCTTGTGGGTTCAAAATATCGGATTCGGACACCCAACCTTGAACCGTGAAATCAAGTCTTTGTAATGAAGTACGAATTTTTCATCGGCCTGCGTTACTTGCGGGCGCGCCGGCAGGAGACCTTCATTTCCTTGATCACGGTTATTTCCGTGCTGGGAGTGATGATCGGTGTCATGACCTTGAACGTTGTGATGGCGGTGATGAGCGGCTTCGAGGAGACCTTGCGCGACCGTCTGCTGGGTATCAATGCGCACATCTCGGTGGTGAAGTCCGGGGATCCGATGCGCGATTACGAACGGGTCATCGAGAAATTGCGGCAGGAAAAAGATGTCATCGCCGCTTCACCGACGGTCTACGGCCAGGTGATGTTGACATCCGGGGCGCGGGTTTCAGGAGTTGTCGTGCGCGGCGTCGATCCCGACCGGGTCAATCAAGTCGTCGATCTTCAGAGCTATTTGTTGAAGGGCAAATTAGCGGCGCTCAAGTCACGGCATGCGATTCAGGTGCAAGAGCGCACGGTGTTATTGCCGGGTGTCATACTCGGAGAACGTTTGGCCGCCCAGCTCGGTGTGTTTGAGGGAAGCCCGGTGCAAGTGGTATCGCCATTGGGCAGCCCCACCGCCATCGGGGTCATCCCAAAGGTGCGGCGCTTTGTGGTTATCGGCATCATGAAAACCGGCATGAGCGAGATCGATTCCGCGATGGTCTTCATGGGCCTCGCGCGAGGCGCAAAATTTTTTCGATCTCGAAGGCGCGGCGACCAACATTGAAATGAAAATCCGTGACGTCAAAAATTCCCGTGCGGTGGCGGAGCGCTTGCAACGGCAACTGGGTTTTCCCTATCTTGCGGAAGATTGGACGCGTCTTTGGCCCAATCTATTTTCCGCGCTGCAGCTGGAGAAGACGGTTTATTTCCTGGTGCTCTTGTTGATGATTCTGGTAGGCGCCTTTAATATCGTCGCGACGCTCGTGATGGTCGTGATGGAAAAGAGAAAAGACATTGCCATTCTGCGCTCGATGGGGGCAACGCAACAGAGCATCCGCAAAATTTTTCTGTTCAAAGGCTGCTTTATCGGCGTGGTCGGGACTGTGTTGGGAGTGCTGTTGGGGCTGCTTGTCTGCGCCTTCATTGCGCAGTACGAATTCGCGTTGCCCGAGGGCATGTTTTTGATTGCCACCGTACCGGTGCGCGTTTACTGGAGCAACTTTTTACTCGTTGCCGTTGCTTCGTTCATTGTCTGTCTACTCGCCAGCATTTATCCGTCGCGCCAGGCGGCAAAACTGGATCCAGTGGAAATCATCCGCTATGAGTAGTCTGCTGCGGGTTTACGACCTGCACAAATCCTTCACCGAAGGGGGAAGTGAAATTCATGTTCTGCAAGGAGTGGATTTCGAGCTGGAGGAGGGTGAACGGCTCGCGGTGATCGGCGAGTCCGGCGTCGGCAAAAGCACGCTACTTCATATCATCGGCACCCTGGACCGCCCCACCAGCGGGGAGATTCTCTACCGCGGCAACGCGCTCCCCCTCACGGATGAAGCCGCGCTGTCTGAATTTCGCAATCGGGAAATCGGCTTTATCTTTCAGTTTCACTATCTATTGCCCGATTTTTCCGCCCTGGAAAACGTCATGTTTCCGGCGCTCATCCAGGGTGTGGCGCCTGGTACGGCGAAGCTCGGGGCGGAGACGTTACTGGAGATGGTTGGCCTCAAAGACCGGATGAGCCACCGTCCGGGCAAGTTATCGGGAGGCGAGCAGCAGCGCGTCGCCGTGGCCCGTTCCGTGATCCTACAGCCAAAATTGATCTTGGCAGACGAGCCCACAGGCTCTTTAGACGTACGCATTGGCGACGAAGTTCAGCAGCTACTATTCAAGCTAAACCGCGACCAGGGTATAGCCATGATCATCGCGACTCACAATCGGGAGTTTGCCCACAAAATCGGCCGGCAGGTTGAACTCAAGGCGGGTAGACTTGGAGGGGGGCTTGGCTAAAGCGCGATTTGCTTTACAAAAGTAATGTAATTTGTTAAATAACTTAGGAATTAAATCAAAGGTTACGGCAGCACGCTCCGCGCTCCAGAATGAAACCTAAAACTCTGCCAGGCATAGCCGCCATTGCGGCATTTCTGCTCGGTATTGTTGCCGGGATTGTGCGGGCCCCGGCGCAAGCCCAGGAAAAAATCACGCTTAAAGAGGTCAAGATTTCCGGCAACGTGCGTGTCGAGGACGAGGGTATCCGGCTGCATTTAAAGAATCGGGCCGGCGCCTCGTATGACCCTGGCATCGTCGAGCAAGATGTCAAGGCGATCTTCCGCATGGGATTTTTTGACGACGTGCGCGCCGAGCTTTCCGCTGACGGCGTCCTGACCTACGCGGTCAAAGAGAAACCCTATGTTCGCGAAGTCAAGATTCAGGGCAACTCCCAGTTGGGCAAGGAAAAGATCGAAACCGCGTTGGGGATAGTTCCACGCTCGGTGCTCGACCGCGGCAAAGTTATCGAAGGCGTTGAGAAGGTCCGAAAACTCTACAGCGATCAAGGCTACGTCAATGCGCGGGTCGACTATGTGGTCTCGACGGAAGCCAATAACCAAGCGGTGGTAGTTCTGGATGTCCTTGAAGGGGCGCGGCTGCTGATCACACGGATATCGTTCGAAGGCAACAAAATTTTCAGCGAAAGCGACCTCAAGGATTTGATCGCAACTAAAGAGGAATCGATTCTGTCGTTGCTTACCAATCGCGGCGTGCTGGACCGCGATGTGTTGACCAACGACATGGCGATTCTGTCCAACCACTATCTGGATCATGGCTATATCGATAGTAAATTCGATGATCCGGTGGTGCTGCGGGCGCGGGACGGGCTGGAGATCGTGATCCGGGTCCACGAAGGCGACCAATACCGGGTCGGCAAAGTGGAAATCGGCGGAGAGCTCATCGAGGATGGCAAACAGATCCTAAAGAAGGTCAAAATCACCAGCGGCCAGATTTTTCGCGGCAGCCGGCTGCGCGAGGACATCACGTCGCTCACCGAGACGTATACGAACAAGGGATTTGCATTCGCTCAAGTGGATCCGGTGACGAAAGTGAACGCGCAGGACAAAAACGTCGATATCGCTTTGATCGTCACCCGGGGGCCGCCGGTGTATTTCAACCGGGTGCTCGTCTCGGGTAACAACAAGACCCGCGATAACGTCGTGCGCCGCGAATTGCTCACCACGGAGCAGGAGCTTTTTTCCAGCAACATGGTCACCCAAAGCCGCAACGCGCTGCAGCGCACCGGCTATTTCGAAGATGTGCAGTTGACTACCAAAAAGACCGACCAGCCCGACACCGTCGACCTCCATGTCGATGTCAAAGAAGGAACGACGGGGACATTCTCGGTAGGTGCGGGCTACAGCAGCGGCGATGGTTTTATTTTCAATGCCTCCGTCGCGGAGAAAAATTTTCTCGGCCGCGGCCAAGGCGTCAGCGGCAATTTTAGCATCGGCAACCTGCGGCAGGATTTTATCTTTAGCTTTAACGAGCCTTACTGGAACGAAAGCCGCATGTCGCTGGGCATCGATGCGTTCAACACCACGCGCGAGTACAATGCGTACGATGAGAGCCGCTTGGGCTTCGCGGTCAACACAAGCTATCCGCTCAAATACGCTTCGCTGCCGTTTTTCGGCGCCAACAAGAGGACGCGGTCCCTCGGTTCCGACGAGCTGCCGGAAAACGCTCCGCCTACGATCTGGGATTTTATGCGGGGCGGGGTTTCGTACGAACTTACCCGTGAGACGATTGATAAAATCGATGCCGGAGCGGCACAATCCATAAAGGACCAAGAGGGCACTTCGTTAACCAGCGCGGTGACGCCGGGAATCACCTACGACAGCCGCGACCATTTCTTCAATCCCACGGAGGGCGCCAAGTCCGCGTTTTTGGTCAAAACCGCAGGGCTGGGCGGCGATAATCGCTTTATGAAAATGGATCTGATCGGACGCTGGTACTATCCGTTGCTCAAGGATCCGAACTGGGGCGGCGCTTATGTTTTGTCACTTGGCGGGGGATTGGGCTATGGAATAGGGTTTGGCAAGACCTCGGATGGGAACGAGCTCCCGCTGTTCGAGAGATTCTTCCTGGGCGGCATGAACTCCGTGCGCGGTTTCGCCGAGCGGAGCATTGGTCCAAGAGCTACGAGCTGCGTGACGAATGACGAGGATACTGCGACGTGCACGCAGACCGACGATGTGATCGGCGGCGATAAATCGGCGTTCTTCAGCGCTGAAATTTTGTTTCCCATCCTGGAGCAGTACGGCTTAAGGGGCGTGGCCTTCTTCGATATGGGTAATGCGTTTAATGGAAGTATTAGCCTTTCAGATTTCAGGCGGTCGGTTGGTTTCGGTGGACGTTGGATGTCCCCCTTCGGTCCTCTTCGCGTTGAACTTGGCTTCCCGCTCAGTAAGCAGCCTGGCGATGACACTTCGGTCATTGGCTTTTCCATCGGTAGTCAGTGATCATGCTGATTACCCCCTAATTGGTACACAAACCTTAATCAAGTCATCGGAGGTGCACGTGAAGTATTGGCTAGTGTTGGTCGTGCTTGTCTTGTCGCCGGCTCTGGTTTCGGCGCAGGAGAAGATAAAGATCGGATTTATCGATCTCCAACGAGCAATCACGGAGTCCGCGGCTGGCAAAAAAGCCAAAGCGCGCTTCGAAACCCAGGTCAAAAAAGCCGAATCGGATCTACTCAAAGAAAAACTGGAGCTGGAAAGGCTAAAAACCGATCTCGACAAGAAGGGACCGCTGCTGAAGGACGAGGAGAGGCGCAATTTAGAGGCGGATTTGCAAAGGCGCTACGTTCTGTACCAGCGCACCATGGGAGACCACCAACAAGACCTGCGCCAGAAGGAAGGGGAGATGACCGGCGATATTTTGAAAGAGCTCCAGCAAATCATCACCGACATCGGCAAGGCGGAAAAGTTCACGCTAATCTTCGAACGCACCCAGATCTTATATAACGATCAGGGCATCGACATTACCACCAAGGTGATTGAAACTTTCAATAGCCGCGCAAAAACCAAGTGACGCCGTTAGCCAAGACACTCGCCGAATTGGCCCGAGAAGTGGGAGGGGAGGTTGTTGGGGATGGAGATGTAAAAATTCACAGGGTTGCGGCCATCGAGGAAGCTGGACGGGGCGAGATTACCTTCCTGGCCAACCCGCGCTATTACTCCTATCTTGATGCTTGCCGGGCCAGCGCGGTGATCGTCGCTCCCGGCATCGCTTCGCGCGCAACGTCCAATCCGCAAAGCAAGAACTTTCTCGAAGTCGCCGATCCCTATTTTGCATTCGCCAAGATTCATCAAGTATTCAATCCGGCTCCCCGATTTGCGCCCGGCATAAGTCCCCTCGCTTACATAGATAGCCAAGCGAAGCTTGGCGCCGAGGTGACCATTTTTCCTCATGCGTTCGTCAGCAAAGGCGCCAGCGTGGGCGCGCGCACGGTGCTTTATCCGGGGGTTTTTTTAGGAGAAGGGGTTGAGGTCGGGGATGACTGTGAATTGCACCCTAACGTGGTGGTTCGATACGGCAGCAAGTTAGGGAACCGAGTGATTATTCACGCCGGGGCGGTGATTGGCAGCGATGGTTTCGGCTACGCCGGCCGCGGCGGTGAGCGGGTGAAAATTCCCCAGGCGGGCGGGGTTGAAGTTCAGGATGACGTCGAGATAGGCGCCAACGCCGCGGTGGACCGGGCAACTTTTGGATGCACGGTGATCGGCCGCGGCGCCAAGCTCGATAATCTCGTGCAGATCGCGCATAACGTCGTGGTCGGTGAAAATAGCATCATCGCCGCCCAGGTGGGGATCGCCGGGAGCACGCGCATCGGCAAGAATGTAACGCTGGCCGGCCAGGTAGGCGTGGTGAATCATCTCGAAATCGGCGACGGCGCCGTCATCGGGCCACAATCGGGCGTTGGCCGTTCGGTGCCCAGGGGCGTCAAAGTTTCGAGCGGCCTCCACGCTGCGCCACATCAGGAATGGCTCAGGGTCATGATCCTGCTGCCCAAATTGCCGGAGCTGTGGGCGCTCACCCGCCGTCTGGAGCGAAAAATTGCGGACTTGTTGAGCCGAAGCGAAAAGGGATAGGCGATGATGCTAGACATTAAAGAAATCTTCAAATACCTGCCGCACCGCTATCCGTTTCTACTGGTCGACCGCATCAGCGAGATCCAAGGAAACGAGAAGATCGTCGGTTTGAAGAACGTCTCCTTTAATGAGAATTTTTTTCAGGGTCATTTCCCCAACCATCCTGTGATGCCGGGCGTGCTGGTGTGCGAGGCGATGGCCCAACTCGCCGCGATTCTGGTGCACAACGCGCGCGGCGGCATGGAGGATAACAAGGTCTTCGTGCTCACCGGGCTCGACAAGGTCAAATTCAAACGCACCGTAGAGCCGGGAGATCAGTTGCGCATGGAGGTGAAATTGGTCAAACGGCGCGGCGATTTCTGGAAGATGCAGGGAGTGGCGCTGGTGGACGGCAAGGTGGCGGCGCAGGCGGAGATTTCCGCCATGGAAATCGAAAAGAAGTAGCTGGGCGGTTTCGGTGGAGCGGGGACATGGGGGAAATTCACCAGACAGCCGTCGTCGATGCGCGGGCGGAAATCGAAGGCGATGTTGAAATAGGCCCCTATTGCGTGGTTGGTGCCGGCGTCAAGCTTGGCAAAGGCACTAAGCTCAAATCCCATGTTGTGGTCCAGGGCCGCACTTCGTTGGGCGAGGGCAATACGATATTTCCATTCGCCAGCGTCGGTTCCGTGCCGCAGGATCTAAAATACAAAGGAGAGCCCAGCGAGTTGGTCATCGGTGACCGAAATACCATACGCGAGTATGTTTCGCTCAATCCGGGCACCAAAGGGGGCGGAATGTTGACCCGCGTTGGCAATGAAAATCTCCTCATGATGTATTGTCACATCGCGCACGACTGTATTTTGGGCAACCGCAACGTGATCGCCAATGGGGCGACACTCGGCGGCCATGTCGTAATTCAGGATCATGTGATCGTGGGTGGATTGGTCGGCGTCCATCAATTCGTCAAGATCGGCACCAGCGCGATCGTCGGCGCGGGCTCGATGGTATCCAAGGATGTGCCGCCATTTTGCAATGCCACGGGCGACCGCGCTCGGCTACACGGGCTTAATCTGGAGGGGTTGCGGCGGCGCGGCTTCGACAAGGCGAAGCTGGACACGCTCAAGCAGGCGTACCGGATCATTTTTCAGTCCAAGATGAAAACCGCCGAAGCGCTTAACAAAGTGCGCGCTGAGATACCTCCTTCAACTGAGATTGACCTGCTGGTTTCCTTCATCGAAAGCTCACAGCGTGGCGTTTGTCGCTAGACTTGAGAGCGATTGTTAAAATTGTTTTGCCCGGCCGGTCGAACGGTCGCCTGTGAAGAAGCTTGGTTTGATCGCCGGCAACGGCAAATTTCCATTGCTTTTCGCAGCGGAAGCCAAACGAGAGGGCTACACTGTCGTCGCCGTGGCGCACCGCGGTGAAACTCCAGAGGAGATCGAGCGCTTGGCCGATGACGTAATCTGGATCCGGGTCGGCCAGCTCGGCAAAATAATCCGAACTTTTAAGAATGCCGGGGTGACCCAAGCCGTGATGGCGGGAGGCATCGGCAAGGTCAAGCTATTTGGAAACTTTAGGCCAGACCTGCGCGGCATAACTTTCTTGGCGCGGCTCAAAAGCCGCGAAGATGACGCGCTTTTGCGCGGCGTCGCCGATGAGCTGTCGAGGGAAGGCATCGCGGTCTTGGAATCGACCCTGTGTCTGCCGCAGATCGTGCCCGCGGAAGGGATTTTGACCCCGCAAGCTCCTAATGCCTCGCAGTGGGAAGATATCCGCCTGGGTTTTCGCGTGGCCAAGGAGATCGGCCGTTTGGGGATCGGCCAGACCGTCGTCGTAAAGGAAGGCGTGGTTATCGCGGTGGAAGCGGTGGAAGGCACCGACGCGGCCATTGCACGAGGCGGAAGTATCGCCGGCTCCGGCTGCGTGGTGGTAAAGGTCAGCAAACCCGGGCAGGACCTTCGTTTCGATGTGCCCGCAGTGGGGGTGGACACGATCAAGAATCTCCATGCGGTGAGAGGCGCGGTGTTGGCCGTGGAGGCGGGAAAAACCATTCTTCTGGAACGGGACGAACTTTTGCGGGAAGCATCGCGCTGCGGCGTTGTCGTCGCCGCGGTGAGTGGCTGAGCCGTGGAGCACCAATGAAAAAATTGCCTATGCGATACCAAACAAGCGGCCATGACCGGAGACGGCGCGTCAGCGGTGATCGCTCATGAATGCGGTTGTTCCCGTTGCGGTGGTGGGCGTTGGTCACTTGGGCAGGTTTCACGCCGAGAAATATGCGGCGTCGGCAAATGCGGAATTGCGCGCCGTCGTAGACGTCGATGAATCACGGGCGCGCGAAGTGGCGGCAAAGTGCCAGACTCAAGCGCTGGTGGATTACCACGCGCTGTTCGGGCAGGTTAGAGCGGTCAGCGTTGCCGTTCCCACGGCGCTGCATCACCGCGTGGCCGCCGACTTTTTGTGCCAAGGCATCGACGTGCTGGTCGAGAAGCCGATGACGGCCAATCTCGCCGATGGCCGGGAGCTAGTGGAATTGGCGGCGGCGCACAAGGCGATTCTCCAGGTAGGACATCTCGAAAGGTTTAACCCCGCGATCCGCAAACTCGAAGGCGTTATCAAGGAACCGAAGTTCGTCGAGTGCCACCGGCTGGCTCCTTTCGTCGAGCGGGGCACCGATGTCGATGTCGTGCTCGATCTGATGATCCACGATATCGATGTGATCACGAGTTTAGTGCGCTCGCCAGTGGAACGGGTCGAAGCCGTGGGAGTGCCCGTCCTGACGGACAAACCGGACATCGCCAACGCGCGCATCAAATTTGCCAATGGCTGTATCGCCAATATTACCGCCAGCCGGGTCTCGCTCAAACGTGAACGCAAAGTACGCTTTTTCCAGCCCGATGCGTATATCTCGATAGACTACGATCAACGCCGGGCGCAGATTTATTACAAGCCGGCGCCCGGCGCCACCTGGCTCGACATCCGGGGGGAAAGCATTGAAATCAAAGAAGGGGACGCCCTCGCGGACGAAATTGACTCGTTTCTGGAAAGCGTACAGGCCCGGACGTTGCCTCTGGTGGGCGGCACCGAGGGGCTGCGCGCTCTCGAGATCGCCTCAATGATAAGCGCGCAGATTTAGCGCGGGCGGCTGGGTCGATCGTGAGCGTTGCTCAACGTCGTAAACAGGTTATGCTCGTCGTCGGCGAAGCTTCCGGGGACATCCATGGGGCGCAGCTTGCTGAAGCATTGCTCCAGCGCGATCCTGACTTGTCGCTGTTCGGCGTTGGCGGCGAGCAATTGCAAAAACTCAGATTCGATGCGCTGGTGAACGTTTCCCGGCTCACCGCCATGGGGCTGGTTGAATTGGCGGGAAATATCAAGAATCTTTGGAATGCCTACAAATTACTGCGGCGGGCGTTGCGCGAACGGAAGCCTAATTTGCTCGTGCTCATCGATTTTCCCGATTTCAACCTGCGCTTGGCGCGCTCCGCCAAGCGCTTGGGAATCCCGGTATTGTATTATGTCAGCCCGCAGATTTGGGCCTGGCGTAAGGGGCGCGTGCGACAAATCGCCCGCTGGGTGGACCGCATGGCCGTGGTCTTTCCCTTTGAAACGCGCTTTTACCAGAGTCATGGCGTCAACGTTACTTTCGTCGGGCACCCGTTGCTGGATACGGTCCGCGTGACCGAAACGCGCAATGCTGTGTTGGCAAAGTTAGGATTGGATGCTCGAAAGCCGGTCGTTGCTTTGTTGCCGGGTAGCCGCCGCCGCGAAGTAGCGTATCACCTGCCGGTGATGGTCGAGGCGGCCGCACAGTTGCGCCGCGAGCGCGACATTCAGTTTCTCTGCGTGCGCGCGAGCACCGTGGACCATAGCATGCTCGAGTCGGGTTGCCGGAAAGCCGGCATCGATATCCCCATAGTAGACCGGGACCGGTATAACGCCGTAAACGCAGCGGATCTGGTGTGGACCGCGTCGGGCACGGCGACCTTGGAGACTGCGTTACTGCTCAAGCCGATGGTGATCGTTTACCGGCTCTCGGGGCTCACTTATTGGCTTGCGCGCTTGTTGGTCCGAGTGGAGCATATCGGCATGGTGAACCTGATCGCTGGCGAACGCGTAGTGCCGGAGCTCGTTCAATCGAAATTGCAGCCTGAGGGCATCGTCGAAGAAAGCCGGCGCATCTTAGACCACCCTGAAATTCGTTGCCGAATCGTCGCAAAACTGTCGAACCTACGAAACCAATTGGGGTCCCCTGGTGCCGCCGGCCGGGTGGCGGACCTGGCCATCGGCATGATGGCATGAGTTGAATTTGTCGTGAAAACCTATCTGCGACTTTTGCCTTTTCTCAAGCCCTACCTTTGGCCTTACTTTGCCCTCGGCATGGTTTGCATGCTCGGCTACAGCGCCACGGAAGGGGCAATGCCGTTTTTGGTGCAGTGGATGATGGACGACGTATTCGTGCAAAAAAACGTGACCATGCTGAAGTATCTCCCGGTCGCGATTGTCGGCATTTTCGTGGCCCGGGGAGCGCTCAATTTCGGGCAGAGCTACTTGAGCGAATATGTCGGCTTGCGCATCGTGCAGGATGTCCGAAACCAGCTCACGCGCCATCTGCAATTCATGCCTTTATCTTT
Organism: uncultured delta proteobacterium; assembly: GCA_963840855.1. Classification (GTDB taxonomy): domain Bacteria; phylum Desulfobacterota; class Binatia; order UBA9968; family UBA9968; genus DATACQ01. Next base: position 114,732 of record CAWJBB010000021.1, on the reverse strand, counting down.
TTTTTCCCGCCACCCTAGCGGCACGTTGATTTCCCGGGTCACTAGCGATGCGACTCTTTTGCGTTCGGCGCTGACCGATTCAGTAACATCGTTTTTGAAGGATTCGACCTCGCTTGCCGTGCTCGTCGTCGTGGCTTTCCTGAAGGATTGGGTGTTGGCTTCTCTAGCTTTCGTGGTGTTTCCCGCCTCCGTAATGCCGGTCATGCGTCTGAGCAGAAAGATGAAACAAATTTCCCGCCGCGGGCTGGTCAGCACGGGGATGTTGACCACCTTTTTGCAGGAGAGCATCCAGGGAAACCGCATCGTGAAGGCGTTTGGGATGGAGGAGTACGAAATCGAGAGGTTTACCAATGAACATTTTCGGCTCTTCAAACAATCATTGCGGATCAAGCCGGATCCGGGGAGTCATTTCACCGATGATGGAGTTGCTGGCCGCGTTCGGCATCTCATCGGTGGTATGGTACGGCGGTTGGAGCGTGATCGGGGGAAATCGCACCCCCGGAGAATTCTTCGCCTTCATGGCCGCAATGTTTCTGATGTACCAGCCGTTTAAGAACCTGACGAGGACCTACGCGACGCTGCACCATGGTCTGGCCGGCGCGGAGCGGGTGTTTGAAATACTCGACGAAGTACCGAGCATCAAAGACAAGCCCGATGCCAAAATTGCCGCGCCTTTCGCCAAGGCGATCGAGTTCCACGATGTCAATTTTAGCTACGCCGCTTTACCGGTGCTCGATCACGTGAATTTGAAAATTCGCGCCGGCGAAATGGTCGCATTGGTGGGTATGAGCGGCGCCGGCAAGAGCACCCTCGCCGATCTGATTCCGCGTTTTTACGACGTGAGCGCGGGAAAAATTTCTCTCGACGCCGTCGATATCCGTGACTTGACGATCAAGCTCGTTGCGCTCGAAAATCGGCATCGTAACGCAGCATACGTTTTTGTTTAACGACACCGTACGCAACAACATCGCGTACGGCGATCCGGGGCGCGCCATGGCCGATATTATCGCTGCCGCCAAGGCCGCCCATGCCCATGAATTTATCATGGCGATGCCGCACGGTTATGACTCCGTTGTCGGCGAGATGGGAATGCAGCTTTCCGGCGGGCAGCGCCAGCGGCTCGCCATCGCGCGCGCCTTGCTTAAGAATGCGCCAATACTCATACTTGACGAGGCGACCTCGGCTCTGGACGCGGAAAGCGAGCGCTTGGTCCAAGAGGCGCTGGAAAGCTTGATGACGACAAGGACGACCCTGGTCATCGCCCATCGGCTATCCACCATCCGCAAAGCTGATCGGATTGTAGTGTTGGCGGAGGGTAGAATCGTCGAAGAGGGAAGCCACGAAGAACTGTTGGCGCAAAAGCGCGAGTATAGCCGGCTCTATACGCTCCAGCAGTTGGAAACCGAGATCGTAGGGGAAGAGGAAACCCTGCACTGACTTGTCCCCTAAAGGGCGTGTATTATCTCATATACAATATTTTGCTTTCCGTCGCGTTGGCGGCCGCGTTGCCTTTCTTGCCGCTGTGGCTGGCGTTGCGTCCGCGCTTTCGCCCCGGCTTGGCGGAGCGGTTCGGCTGGTACGCGAGAAGCAAGTTGCAAAAACTGGATGGCGCGCGTCCCATCTGGATCCATGCGGCATCGGTGGGCGAAGTTCTCTCGGCGGGAACACTGATCGCCGCGCTCAAGGCCAAATCGGCGAAACGGAAAGTTATCTTTTCAACTTTCACGGATACGGGCAACGCCATGGCGCGGCGTTGCGCGGGCGCGGACGCGGTGTTTTTCCTGCCTCTGGACTATCCGCTGATCGCGCGCCGCGCATTGATCCAACTCGATCCGGCGGCCTTGATCGTCATCGAAACTGAGATTTGGCCTAACCTGCTCCATGAAGCATTTAAGCTAGGAATCCCGACATTGCTGCTTAGCGGCCGTTTGTCGGAGCGGGCGTTGAAACGTTATCTGCTGTTTGGCGGTTTCTTCCGCCGCGTACTCGGCTGTTTTGCCGCCCTCGGTATGCAGTCGGATGAAGATAAGGCACGAATAACTCGTCTGGGCGCCGAGGCAAAGCGCGTGGTGGTCACCGGCAACCTGAAACGGGCGACCCCGAGACCTGGAACCGGTTTCTCCGCAGAAGCCAACCAGGGCGAGGTCGGCGCCGGCGCTCCGGCGAAGCGACCGCTGCTGGTTGCCGGCAGCTCGCACCAGGGCGAAGAAGAAATTCTCCTGGGCGTTTTCATGACCTTGAAGAAACAGTTTCCGGATCTTCAATTGGCCGTCGCGCCACGCCACCCCGAACGGTTCGCAGAAGTTGAGAAGCTATTGCAAAGTACCGGTCTGAGCTTTGAGAAAAAAAGCCAGATCGACGCCCGTTTGAGCTTCGACCAGGACGTGATGTTGATCGATACCCTCGGCGACCTTGGGAGATATTACGCGCGGGCGGACATCGCCTTTGTGGGCGGCAGCCTCGTCGGCGTGGGGGGGCATAATTTGCTTGAGCCCGCCTTTTTCAAGAAGCCAGTACTGTTCGGGCCGTTTATGGCGAATTTCAGGATGCTGGCGGAGGAAATGAAAAATAGCGGCGGGGGCATCGAGGTGCGCGATGGGGGCGATTTGTTGCGTGCGGTCGCCGGCCTTCTTCTCGATCCCGAGAAGCGCCAGAGCGCCGGCGCAAAAGCCTACGGCGTGGCGGCCAGGGATGGCGCTGTCATGGAGCGGAGTCTGGATTTGCTGCGGTCCTACGTAGATTTCAGCGCGGGCGTCGAGATACCGGCGGCAAGCGGTGGAATTACGGCCGCTTATGAATAGCTCCTGGATTCGCGGCGCTTGGGAGCGGCGAGGGTTTTGGGGAAAGACGACTTTGGCTTTTGCTTATTCCCTTGTCTTTAATGTTCTCAGGGCTCGTTGGTTTGCGCAATCTTTTCTATTCGCTCAACTGGCGCCACGCCTTGGCGCTCGACCGGCCCGTGATCAGCATCGGCAATCTCACGGTGGGCGGCACGGGAAAGACGCCGATTTGCGTTTGGCTGGCGCGCGCCCTGGAAAAACGCGGCTTGAAAGTGGGAATTCTGACTCGGGGCTATGGCGGAAAAAGATCGGCGCCGCTCGTGATTTCAGGGAACGGCAACGGCGCGGCTGCGCTGGCGTCCACAGCAGAGGTGGTGGCGGGCGGCGACGAGCCGTGCATGATGGCTAAGATCTATGGGCAGACCGTGGCGGTCTGTGAAAAGCGGCATCTGGGGGCCCGCGCACTTCTCAACCGCGGGGACATCGATGTATTTATCCTGGACGACGGTTTCCAACACCGCCGCGTGAAACGGGACGCCGATATCGTCTTGTTGGGCAACGACGCCTCGGGTTGGCTATTGCCGGCCGGACCGTTTCGCGAACCGCGCAAGGTGACACAGCGGGCGGATTTTTTGTTGGTAACCGGCGCGGAGAAGGAATGGGAGCCTCTGATAAAGGCTTTCCAGGAAAATGCTTGCTTCAGGGGAGAGCTCTCTCCCGTCTTGCTGGTCGGCTATGAAGAGAACCAGTGGAAAGAATATCCGTTGAGTTTGCTCTCCCGAAACAAGATCGTGGCCGTTGCCGGCATCGCGCATCCGGAAAGATTCTATCGCATACTGCATGATTTCGAAGGCGACATCGTCGATATTTTGGAATTCCCCGATCATCACGATTATACCCTGGCGGACTGGCAGCGTATCAACCGGGTGGGACGCACCGCTGAGATGATTTTGACAACCGAAAAGGACATCATCAAGTTGGCGCGTTTCCCCTTTGCCAAAGAAAAATTAATGGCGCTGCGCGTGGAGATGGTGGTGGAAAACGGAGACATGTTGATTGCCGCGTTGCTGGAGCGTGTCCAGAAGCGGCGGACGGGCGTCGGGCGACATTAGATGGGCGAGGGTGGCCAGGCTGCGGTTTTCGTCGACCGCGACGGCACACTGATCCGCGACGTTGGTCATCTATGCCGCAAAGAGCAACTAGAAATTCTCCCCAAAGTACCCGAAGCGCTTCGGTTACTCAGGGAAAAGGGCTATAAGGTCGTAGTGATTACGAATCAATCTGTAATTGCCCGGGGTGATTTGACCGAGAGTCTCTTGGCGGATATTCACCGGGAGCTCTTGGGCCGCCTCGCACGGTCGGGAGCGCAAGTGGACGGCGTCTACTATTGCCCGCATCATCCCAGCGAGGGATTCGCGCCGTACAAAACCGTTTGCGATTGCCGCAAGCCCAACACCGGTATGATCCGGCAAGCCACAGCGGAACTGGGCGTGGCGGCATCTCGCTCCTACGTCGTGGGGGATCAATTCACCGATATGGAACTTGCGGCACGGAGTGGCGCTAAGGGAATTTGGATTCATACTCTCGGCGACCCACCCATTGAGATTCCCCAGGGAGTCGCACAGGTGGTGGCGAGTCTATGGGAAGCGGCGCGCTGGATTCCCCCCCTGAATATTGATTCTTCGTAAACCCCGCCTCTTGAGGCGGGAACAACATTATGGAGTTTCCAAAGGGGGCGAGCATCCCCTTGGGTCAAGGGCGGGGTCAAAACCCCACCCACGAAGTGGCTTCGTTTATTGACTGACCGATGCTTGATCCAAGAAGACCGCGCGGGAGTTGGTTATGAAATCCGTGATCACGGGTGTGGCCGGCTTCATCGGCTCGCATCTGGCTGAAAAACTTCTTCAGCTGGGCCACGAGGTAGTCGGCGTCGATAAGTTTCTCGACAACTACCCGCAGCCTTTCAAAGAAAACAATCTCTCCGGCCTTCGCGGTCACGAGCGATGCAAGTTCATCGACCGTGATGTCATGGGTCTAGACCTTCATCAGTTGCTGGACGGCGTGGACTATCTTTTCCACCTGGCGGGCCAGCCGGGGGTGCGCGCGAGTTGGGGTACGGAGTTTGCCCGGTACACGGAAAACAACGTCATGGCCACCCAGATGCTGCTCGAAGCCGCTAAAGGCAAGAAACTCAGAAAATTTGTGTACGCCTCCACCTCATCGGTGTACGGTGACACAAGCGACTTGCCCATGCGCGAGGATGGCTTGACCCGCCCCGTGTCGCCTTATGGTGTAAGCAAATTGGCGGCGGAACATCTTTGTTACCTCTATTGCAAAGCCTTCGCCGTGCCCACGGTGGCGCTGCGCTTCTTTACCGTTTACGGACCGCGCCAGCGTCCCGATATGTTTTTTCACATATTCATGCGTGGCTTGTTGCGTAGCGAAGAGATACCGCTATACGATGACGGCGAGCAGACCCGCGATTTTACATATTGCTCAGATATAATCGACGGTGTGCTCGGTGCGGCGAATTATCCCGGTTCGGGGGAAGTGTTTAATCTCGGTGGCGGCTCGGAAACGAGCCTGCTCAACGCCATCGCCCTGCTTGAGCGCATCGCGGGGCGCAAGGCGCGGTTGAAACGATGCGACCGGCAAAAGGGGGACGTACGCCACACCAGCGCGAGCCTGGAAGCGGCGCGCTCAAAGATCGCTTATGCGCCGAGCGTGAACTTGGAAGAAGGTCTGGCCTGGCAGTGGCAGTGGATTCAGACCCTGGGTTATTGATAGCAGAGAATAGAAAATGAACCGCAAAAAGTTCAAATCGTTCAAACTACCCGGTCTCGCCGAACGGCTTGAACTAATTGAAAAGATTTGGGTAAGCTCTAAAAGCTGTCAAAAATAATATTTTGAGGTGAATTATGACCGCATACACAGACGAAGACGTAGGCAATATCGTGCTGCTGGAGCATGTCAACGTGCAAATTTCCGACCAGGCGTTGGCGACACTTTTCTATGTCGTAGGGCTGGGGTTTACCCGCGACCCCTATCTTAACGTTGGGCTAAATAATATGTGGGTCAACGCCGGTGACCAGCAGTTTCACCTGCCGACGCGAACCCCACAGGTCATCGACGGCCATATCGGTTTGGTGGTGCCTGATCTTAACGCGCTGGAAATGCGTTTGACCGCCGTGCAGGAGGGACTCGGCGGAACGCGGTTCGCATGGCGTAGAAGCGGCGATACGATTTCCGCTACCTGTCCCTGGGGCAACGAATATCGCTGCTACGAAGCCGGCGCCGGCTTCGGCGACATGGGCGTGGGTATCCCCTATGTCGAATTTTCAGTGCCGCGGGGAGCGGCGGCCGCCATCGTCAAATTTTATGACCAGTTCTTGGGCGCGAGCGGGTCGTTGGAGAGCGCTGGCGGCGCGGTAGTGGGCCGGATAAATCTGGGGCGTCATCAATACCTCAATTTCAGAGAAACGGACCGGGCCCTTAGACCTTATGACGGCCATCACATTGCCATTTATGTTTCCAACTTTTCCCGCCCCTATGGGATGCTCAAAGAGCGCGGGCTGATTTCCGAGGAGGTGCGCAATCACCAGTTTCGCTTTAAAGATATCGTGGATGTTGACGGGGGCGCGCCGGTGTTCGCTCTAGAGCACGAGGTGCGCAGTTTGCACCATCCGATGTTCGGCCGCTTTTTCGTCAACCGCGACCCATTGCAAACGCAACGCGGCTATCGCCGCGGCAGGGACGCGCAGGTCCCGTACCGCAAAGGAGAGATGGCGTGAAGTGTTTGTGGGCAGCAAACGAGTCTTATTCGGCAGCCTGCTAGAGGAAAGACTTAGGAGTAGAAAATCATGGCGATTAACCAGGAGCTGTTGGACATACTGGCCTGTCCCAAATGCAAAGGGGACATTCACTTGAACGAAAATGGCGATGGTCTGGTATGTGACGCCTGCCGCCTTATGTATCCGATCAAAGATGACATTCCGGTGATGCTGATCGAAGAAGCTACCCCACTATAAGTCATGGCTACCGCCCAGTGGGAAAACGTCTTGGTGTTGCAAACGAGTTTTCTCGGCGATACGGTTCTCACGCTGCCGCTGCTCACGGAAATCAAGCACCGCTTTCCACGCGCAAGATTGACTTTTTTCTGCAGCCCACCGGGTAGGGAAATCGCTGAGAGCTGCATTGCTATCGATGACGTCATCGTCGACGATAAAAAGGGCGCGCACCGCGGCTGGTCCGGTCTTTGGCGCCAAGCGCTGCGCCTGCGGCAAATGGCATTTACGTTAGCGCTGACACCCCACAAGTCTTTACGTAGCGCGCTGATTTTGTATCTTGCGCGCATCCCCTGCCGCATCGGCTTTCGCCAGAGTAAAGGTTGGTTTCTGTTCAACCGTCTCGTTGATCGCCCCGCCGGGCGCCACGATGTCGAAAGAAACCTCTCATTGCTTAGTGCCTTCGGAATCGCGACCGAAGATTGCCAGCGCCGGTTCGATGGGGTTGGAACCCGCGATGGTCAAACGTCGGTTGACCTTGAACTCCTGGGCATGAAAAAAGCCGGTGAGCGGCCGCTCATCGGCGTGAATCCGGGATCGGTTTGGGCCACCAAGAGATGGGACGTGAAGGGGTATACCCAATTCATTAAACTAGTCAAAGCCCGCTGGAATTGCGAGGTGATTATTTTCGGCGGACCCGAAGACGCGCAGATTGCCGGCTCGATCAAGGAGGCTTGCGGTTCGGATTGCATCAATCTTGCGGCCAGGTTCACTCTGAGGGAATTGCCGGCGGCGCTGGGCGCCTTAGATGTTTTTGTTACCAACGACAGCGGCCCCATGCATATTGCCGTTGCCCGCGGCGTGCCTACCGTGGCGCTGTTTTGCGCGACGACACCGGCGCTGGGGTTCTATCCATACTCAAGCGACGCTGTGGTTTTGCAAAAAGACTTGCCCTGCCGTCCCTGCAGTAGCCACGGCGGCCGGCGTTGCCCGCTCGGCACCGAGGATTGCATCCAGCTTATTCGCCCGGAGCATGTGCTGCAAGCAGTGGAGAGCTTGCTCAAGCGCCGCGGCGAGAAAAAAGCGGCGGCGGGCTGCCAGCCGGAGTTTGTTTTTGTCTGAAGCGACCGATAGTGCGGCAACTCAGACGTCCACGGTCATCGGGCGCATCAAAGCGCGCGCGTCACTCAACGTTATGGATTGGGGATGGAGATTCATACCACCCGGTTTCATAACGGCGCACGACCAGCGCGGGCGCTTGTTGGTGGTGCGGGAGAATCTCGGGGACAGCTTGTCCATCGAAATGGTATGCGACAAAGCTGGGGATGTGAGCCCTTATCACGGGCGGGAACAATTGCGTTGCCTGCGCCTTACCGACGGGGAGCGGGCGTTGGTCCGCTCTTATCGCCACGGCGGTATGTTTCACGGCTTGACTCAAAACATATTTTTCACCTGGCCGCCCCGCCCCCTGCGCGAATTGGCCGTTAGCGAAGAGTTGCACCGCCGAGGCGTACCTACCGTAGAGCCTTGTGGCGCGTGCGTTGAGCCTCTATGGGGGCCTTTCTACCGCGGCTGGTTCATCACCCGCGAGCTCACCGGTGCCCGGGACCTCTGGGAGACTGTGAGCAGCAGTTTTGTACGTGGATTTGACACGGCGGCGATATTGCGCGCGGCCGCCGACGGCGTCAAACGCTTGCACCGCGAGGGTGTTTATCACCGGGATCTCAATCTGAAAAATATCCTGGTGCGCCGTGAAAACAGTGGGCTCAAGGGATATATTATTGATTTCGACAAAGCGACGCTGTTTTTAGGGCAGCTGCCGGACCAGATCGCTGAAAGAAATCTCAAGCGACTGCGCCGATCGGCGCGCAAGCTCGACCCGTTGGGGCGGTATATTTCGGAAGCGGCCTGGAAAGATTTCTTGGACCGTTACTATGACACCAGCGCCACTGGCAATTGAGCCGAAGAAAATTCTCATTCTGCTGCACGGCTCCATCGGTGATGTGACCCGTGCTTTGCCGCTGGCGGGTTTATTGCGCCGTCGCTTTCCTAACGCAACCCTCGCTTGGTCCGTGGAGCCGGCGTCGCTGCCGCTGGTCGAGCTTTGTCGCGCTGTGGATGAAATCATCGTATTCGACAGGCCGCGCGGCGTGACAGCGTTCTTCCGGTTCCTGAAGGCCATCCGGGCGCGGCGTTTCGATCTGGTTCTCGACATGCAGCGTCATTTGAAAAGCGGTTTGATCAGCCGCTGGTCCGGCGCGCCCTACCGGTTGGGATTTCACTGGTCGGACGCCAAGGAGTTCAACTGGCTATTCAATAATCGCTACATCTCCGCGGCCGGCGATGACACGCCGAAAATACTGCATTACACGAAATTCGCCGAGTATTTAGGCATCGATCCAAGACCCATCGAATGGAACTTGGGATTGACGGCGGAGGACTATGGGAAGGCTGAAAGGCTTCTCGGCGCAACGCGGCGAGACTTCGGAGTTTTGTTCATCGGCAGCCGCTGGGAAAGTAAACGGTGGTTCGCATCGCAAATCGCGGCCGCGGCCGCCGAGATCCGCCGGCGATATGGCTTTGACGTCGTATTTCTCGGCGCCCCCGCCGACCAAGCGCTCGGCAACGAAGCCGAGACGATGGGGCAAGGTAAAGTCATCAATTTGGTCGGCCGGACATCGCTCCGCGACGCCGTCGCGATCATAGCGCGGGCGCGTTTTTGTCTCGGCCCGGATACCGGCCTGATGCATATCGCCGCCGCCGTGGGCACGCCCGTGGTATCGCTCTGGGGCGCGACAGACCCGGTGCGCACAGGACCTTACGGATTCGATGATCTGGTCATTCGCGGCAAGGCCGACTGTTCGCCCTGTTATCGTAAGACCTGTTCCATTGGCCGGATTTGCATGCAGTCCATAGATGTCGGTGCCATTTTGGCAATGATCGACAAAGCATTAGCGCGCCATGAGACGGCGCGCGATGTTCGTCCAGAAGTCCGTGTCTCAGTATATTAGCGAACGAGATGGCGCCTGGCGCCTGTGGTTTCGCAGCGATCTTTGGAATCAAAAGCTCTGGGACGAGTTGCGCGACCGTCTGGCGGCAGAACGTCCGGGCCGCCATCCCCGCACCGTGGAAATTCGCCTGGCGGGAGCAGCGCAGCCGCTGTTTCTCAAGGCATTTTACGGAGCTTCCGCTTTGGGATCGCTCAAGGATTTTTTCCGCCGCTCCAAGGCCGTGCGCTCGCTAGTGCTGACGGAGAGTTTCGCCGGCTTGGGTTTCAACTCCCCCATCGCGATCGGCGCGGGGGAGGAGCGATATGCAAACCTGCTGCGCCGCTCCTTCGTGGTCACGTTGCCGGTGAATGGCTGCCCTTTGCCGTTTTTCTTGCGCGATCATTGGGAGAAACAGGCATCGGGAATTTCATTGCGCCAAAAGCGCCAGGCTCTAGCGCAATTGGCAATGGAAATCAGAAGGCTCCATGATCTCGGTTTTGTCCACGGCGACCTCGTGCCAGGCAATATTTTTGTTGCGTCGACAACGGACGGAACCATGGGTTTCTGTTTTATGGACAACGACCGCACGCGCCGCTATCCAACCTGGTTGCCGCACCGGCTGTGGCGGCGCAATCTGGTTCAACTCAATCGGTTTCCGCTTGCCGGCATTTCGCTCCAGGACCGCATGCGATTTTTTCACGCCTATACGAGGCGCAAAAAGCTCGCGCGCCGGGACCGTAAATTGGTTCAGTGGCTGGAGCAAAAAACCCGGCAGCGGCGCAGAGAGTGCGATGCCGTCGATGCCTCTGGAAGTTTTCGCCGGCTTATGCGCTGGGATACTCCGGGACAGTGAGCGTTATCATGGCGCAGAAACTGGACAAGACTCGGATCAAGTTTACGCCGGTTTTTTCGCGATTTTATTCTATACGCTGATGTGGGTTTTTAGTCTGAAAGCCGTCATCCGCGCCGAGAAAGATCCGGTCCAACGGCGATATAATTGGCAAATCTTGCGATGGCTGTTTAGCGCGCCGCTTCTGCTATCTGACAATATCGTCGTCAAAGCCAGGAAGACGCGCCGGGAATGAAAATCGCCCTTGCCCACAAACGTCTTGATCTAAAGGGCGGCACCGAGAGAGATTTATATCGGACGGCGGAAGGATTGCGGGACCTCGGCCACGAAGTGCATCTTTTTTGCGCGGAGTACGGAGTCGAAGCACCCCTGGAGACATTTTCCCATCGCATTCCCGTCCTGCCACTGGGCCGCACGGCCCGACTGTGGAGTCTAGCCACATGGGGACCCGAAACTGTCCGTAGGCATCGGTGCGACATCGTCGTCGGTTTCGGTCGCATGGTAACCCAGGATGTCGTGCGCAGCGGCGGCGGTACGCACCGGGGGTTTCTCGAGCGGCTCGGCGCAGAGGGTGGAGCGCTGCGGCGACTTTGGCAGCGGTTGAGTGTTTACCATCGGAGCCTATTGGCGCTGGAAAATAGGCAGTATTCCACGGGACGTTATAGCCAGATCATCGCCGTGTCGCAGGAAGTGAAGCGCGACATCATTAACCATTACGGCGCGCCTGCGGACCGCATCGCCGTGCTCTATAACGGCGTGGATCTGGATCGTTTTCATCTTTCATTGCGGGAGAAATGGCGCTGCCGGATTCGCCAAGAGTGGAGCATACCCGGCCATGCGCCGCTGGTGGCTTTTGTTGGCAGCGGCTTTCGCCGCAAAGGGCTCGACCGTTTGCTCGCCATCTGGGACTCGCCTAGTTTGCGAGACGCCTACCTTTTAGTGGTGGGCGAAGACGCGAGAATTGACCAGTACCGTGCGCGCGCCAAGGCTTCGGCCGGGAAGCGCATTATATTTACCGGGCGGCAGGAAGCCGTCGAAAAATTTTACGGCGCAGCGGATGTGGTCGCTCTGCCTTCGATTCAAGAAGCTTTCGGCAACGTGGTCCTGGAGGGACTGGCTTGCGGTCTGCCGGTCGTGGTCACCCGCGGCGTCGGCGCGGCCGAAGTTTTACGGGAAAGCTTGGCGCAGGGAATCGTAAATAATCCTGATGATCCGAGCCAGTTGGCGGAGAAGATCACTGCCCAATTGCTGTGGTCGAAGGAGCCGTCTTACAGAAAGAAAGCGAGAAATTTGGGCGAGGATTATTCCTGGCGGAATCATTTTCATCAACTTGAAGCCGTGCTCAAGGAAGTGCGCGCCGTGAAACAAAGTGAAAGAGTTTCCTGATTTTGTTTCAGTGCGACATGAAAACTCATCCATGTGGCTCGCGCGAGACCTGGCCAGCCCATCGATGATTGATCTGATGGCAGACCCTGACCGTCTGTTTGAGCGTTCAGATTGCGTCATCATTAAAGACCAACGGAAGATCAAAGTCGGGCGCGCGCCCCTCGAATGGGGTGGAAAAAAAATAGTCGTCTATATCAAGCGTTACAACGCTTTTTCTCTCCGCTACCGTCTTCAGTCTATTTTTGCTTGCTCCGGCGCAGAGAAATCACTTCGCGGCGCGGCCGCTCTATCAGCCATCGGCATCGCGACGGCGCGTCCCGTTGCCGCCATCGAACAGCGAACCGCCGGAATGCTGCTCAAAAGCTTCTACCTAAGCGAAGAGATCAAGGACGGAAAAACCGCGGACGCCTACTGGAAGGAAAAGTTAGCGACCCTACCGACCCGCAAGGGCGCCCAGCGCCGGCGCGGGTTTCTCCAGCATCTCGCCGGGTTGTTTTCTCGCATGCACAATCATGACGTTTATCACAATGATCTTAAGGACGCGAATATTCTAATTGCGCCGCAGAGCGGCGCTCTGGAGGAGGGTGTTTTTCTTCTAGATTTGGAAGGAGTGCGCCGGGACGTCCACCTGAACCGAAACCGGCGTATTAAGAACCTCGTGCAATTGAACCGAACCCTGGGAAAATTTCTCAAGCAAACGGAGCGTTGGTATTTTTTGACCAGCTACCTGTCATCAGAGGGCGTCGACCGCCGGACAAAGAAACGCTGGGCGGCGGCTATTCATAGACAAAGCGTTCGATTGGACAAGATCAAGAGTATCGATCATGGACTCTGAACTGGCCGCGGGACCAACTATGGGCGACAGGGTTGGGAAAACAAATATCGAACGCCATTTAAGGTTGATCACGTAGAAACATGGAACCACATATTCTTATCACGGGCGGCGCCGGTTATATCGGTTCAATCTTGTGCGGACGGCTTCTGGACGCTGGTTTTTCCGTCACGGCGGTCGATAACCTGATGTACCAACAGCGTGGTTTGTTTCATCTCTGCGCTAATCCAAAATTCGAGTTTGTCTGGGGAGATGCACGCAACGAGGAGTTGATGCGGCGCGAAATTAAACAAGCGGACATCGTCATGCCGCTTGCCGCGGTGGTCGGCGCGCCGGCATGCGATCGGGATCCAGTGTTGGCGCGGACGGTCAATCTGGAAGCCGTTCGTCTCGTCAATAGATTGAGAAGTTATGACCAGCTAGTTATCTACCCAACCACAAACAGCGGTTACGGAACCCAATCGGGCGACGTTTTTTGTACTGAAGAGACGCCTCTGAAGCCTATTTCGCTTTATGGGCAAACAAAATCCCAAGCTGAAACGGAGCTGCTGCAGAGTCGAAACGTCGTGAGCCTGCGCTTAGCGACCGTGTTCGGCATGTCGCCGCGGATGCGTCTCGATCTTTTGGTTAACCATTTCGTTTATGCGGCGGCGACGGATGGATATCTTGTGATTTTTGAAAAGGACTTCAAGCGCAACTATATCCATATTCGGGACGTAGCCGATTGTTTTTTTCATTGCATCGGGAATGCGAAGCAAATGGCTGGCCGTGCTTATAACGCGGGTTTGGACGCCGCCAATCTGTCCAAAGAAGAGTTGGCATTGAAAATCAAAGAATTCGTCCCTAACTTTTATCTCCATTATGCGCAAATCGGTTCAGATCCCGATAAGCGCAACTATATCGTTTCCAATCAAAGGTTACGCGAGGCTGGATTCGAGGCGCAGCGATCCCTGGCGTCTGGCATTCAGGAGTTGTTAAAAGGCTACCGCATGATGGGGCGCGGGAGGTTTGAGAACGCTTGAGCCGCAGTGATGCAAAGCCGGGTGGAAGTTTGAACGCCGGATCGGGAGTTGGGGGGCAGGCAAGGAGGCTCGCTGGACTCAACGCCGTCATCCTCGCCGGAGGCTTGGGAACTCGGCTTCGTTCGGTGGTTCAAGATCGACCGAAAGTGCTGGCTGAGATTGCTGGACGGCCGTTTTTGACCTATCTCCTGGATCAACTCATCACAGTAAACATCGGCGAGGTTGTTTTATGCACTGGATACCGAAGTCATCAAGTTCGTGATACGTTGGGGGATCAGTACCGAGGACTGGGGATCACTTACTCCGTTGAAACGTTTCCCCTTGGCACGGCCGGCGCCCTGAGGATGGCGCTGCCCTTGTTTCGATCCGATCCCGTGCTAGTGATGAACGGCGACTCGTACTGCGACGCGGAGTTTGGGAGTTTTTGGCAATGGCATTGGCGTCATGAGGCGGTGATGAGTTTGCTGCTCACTAAAGCCGAGGATGCGCAACGCTTCGGCCAGGTGCAGGTGGCAGAAAATGGCGTGGTGACGGCGTTTCACGAAAAGGGTACGTCCGCGGGATCCGGGCTTGTCAGCGCCGGGATTTATCTCATGTCCCGAAATCTCATCGCCAGCATTCCGGGGGGTACATTTGTTTCATTGGAACGCGAAGTTTTCCCGCGATGGGTAGGGCGCGGGCTGTATGGGTTTGAAACCGAGTCGCGATTTATGGATATTGGTACGCCTGACGCCTTCGCCGGCGCCGGGTCCTTTTTCGCGGGACTAGCGAGATAACGAATCCGTATTCGAAAGACAATTCAGGTCAGGCGCCGGAATGATCAGGCAGTGATTATTAGCAGAACTCCCTTTCGAATCTCTTTCTTCGGCGGCGGCACCGATTATCCAGCGTGGTATCGGGAACATGGCGGCGCCGTGCTGGCGACCACCATCGACAAATACTAGTATCTCATCTGCTCTCTTCCAATAAGCATAACTTTTCGGTTCTATTTGTCTGTGTAAATTCCTCTGTAACATCAATTGCCGCGGGGCGGAAGAAACCTATTTCACCCGGAGGTGACTTGTTGTCGAAACGATTCGCAGCTCATGTGCTACGAGGTGAACTCGGATCAAAACGGGCGGTGAGCACCTATTGTTTGCCGGGCGGGTCTAAATGAGGCTGCGGTATTGGCGATATCGCGAGGTGCTCAGGCTTCTAAATCTGGATTTTGTGCCCGGCCTTCTTGTGGTGGCGGAAAAAGAGTGAACGGACGATCTCTATTCTGATCGGCGCTGCGTTTGAAATGGTGACTTTTAGCCTTGTTATTCCCACGTGCAATCGAAGCGAAAGCCTGCGCCGGCTTTTGGCAAGCATCGGTCGAATGGCAATTCCTCACGCGGCTCAGGTGGAAGTGATTGTGATCGACAATGGCTCGGTGGACGGGACGGCGGCATTGCTAGCAGAGACGGGCACTCGACCGTGCAACGTTTGTTTTACGGTACTTACGGAGCAACGTAAAGGCAAAGCTAGCGCTCTCAACCGAGGACTTGCCGCCACAAAGGGTGATTTTTTTCTCGTTCTCGATGACGATGTCGTCGTTGACCCCGAACTCGTTGTTCGACATCTTGATGGTTACTGTGGGGGGCCGTTCGATGCACTTCAGGGACGTGTCTTGCCGGGTGTGGATTCCGAAGGCAAACTCGCCGATCCAAAGCGGTTGCGGGAATATAATATTCCTATCATCGATTATGGCGACGATATCTGCGAGATTCGCGGCTTGACCGGGACCAATATGTCGTTCAAGCGCGAAGTTTTCGAGAAGGTCGGGTTTTTTGACCCGCGGCTCGGACCAGGCGTCGCGGGCTTCAGTGAGGATACCGAATACTCGATGCGAATTCGCAACGCCGGATTTAAAATCGGCTACACGCCCCATGCGGTTGTTTACCATGAACTTGATCCTCGACGTTACGGTAGCGCGTACAACCGTGACGTGGAGTATAAAAAGGGAGTCAGTCGAAGTATCTACCGGCAAGATTCGATCTTGTTTCGGGTGATGCCGGATTTGCTGGCCAATTGCTTTCGCTATTGCATTTATAAGATGCTCAGGCTAACGCAGAAGGCCTACAAGACCGAAGGCCGAATAATGAAATCTTGGGGCTACTTGATGGGGAAAATTCAGCGGCGACCCAAGTCAAACCCGACGGTTTGAGTCTAGGAAATTAACCTGTGTCTAGTGCACCAGCGGTATCGGTTGTCATCGCTACCTATAATCGTGCTAATTATCTCGCCGAGACAATAGATAGCGTTCTCAGCCAGAGTTTCCAGAAATTCGAACTCATCGTGGTTGACGACGGTTCGACCGACGAGACTCGGCGGGTCGTGGCGCCTTATGGCTCCCGCGTCCGGTACCTTTACCAGGAAAACCGAGGTCCTTCCGCGGCGCGCAATTTAGGCGTGCGCAATGCAAGCGGCCGTTGGATTTCGATTCAGGACTCCGATGATCTGTGCCTGCCAAACCACCTCGAAACGTTGTACGGCTACGCCAACAAGCATCCAGAATCGGGGATGGTCTTTGCCAACGGCTCCTATTTGGGCGGCCCGGCGCATGACCGGGAAACTATCATACCCGCGGCCAAGTCGCGCCGGTTGGCGGAGCAAGGGGTTCGGCTGGAAGACCTTTTCGACAAGAGCATCGTACGATTGCAGGCCGCGCTGATCTCGAAACGCTGCTACAACGATGTTGGGGGTCATGACGAGAGTTTGCGGATTTCGATGGATTTGGATTTGACGTTTCGGCTTATTTCCCGGTATCCGGTTGCATATCTCGACGAAGTGGTTTTTTCTTACCGCAGGCACTCGGGTAATATTAGCGGCAACCAGGAACTCCGGCTCTTGGAAAACATTCGCGTCATTGAGAGGCTGCTCGATCAAAACGGCGAGGCCGAAGAGTTGCTGGGCAAGCGGCGCGTCGCTGCGCGATTGGCGTACCGGTATTACCGGCTGGCAAAAGGTCGATGGAAAACGGGCGAGAGAGACAAGTCTCGAGAGGCTTTAAGGGAAGCTATCCGGCTGCGGCCTTTTTATCCCAAGTATCGCTTGTATCAAATGAAATGGGGGTGATGAATTAATAGTGTGACTAAATTCGGGGAAAAGCTGTTTGCCGGAAAACATGTGTTGGTGTGATACCGCTATTTAAAAGGCAGTTTGAAAGCGGCGGCCTGCTCACCATCACCGATTCATCCCCTTTGGTCAAGGGCGAGGTCAAAATCCCGCCTTCGAAGTGGCTTCGTTTATTGACATGTCCACCGCCAGCATGAATACCAACCCTCGCCCCGGAATTTCCGCGATCGTTGTTTGTTTTAACGAGGAAGAGCAGATCGAAGACTGCCTGAAAAGTCTACGCTGGTGCGATGAAATCATCGTCATCGATTCTTTCAGTACGGATCGAACCGCGGAAATCTGCCGCGGGTACACGGACAAATTTATTCAGCGCGAATGGGTCGGTTACCGCGATCAAAAGGCCTTCGCTCATTCCCAGGCGACGATGGATTGGGTCTTGCTCGTTGACTCGGATGAGCGCGTGACGCCGGAGTTGCGCGATGAAATTCAAGACGCGTTGGCCAGCGACGGTGGCGCCTGCGCCGGGTATGCGGTGCCGCGGCTGGTGAATTACTTGGGCCGGTGGTGGTGGCGCGGCGGCTGGTATCCTGACTACGATATCCGGTTGTTTCGGCGCGAAAGGGCGACGTGGGGCGGCTCGGACCCGCATGAAAAAATTCTGGTCGATGGCAAAGTGCGTCGCCTCAAACATTGCCTGCATCATTATTCCTACCGCGACATCGAAGATCATGTTCACCGAATCAATCGGTTTACCTCGATCTCGTCGCGCGAGCTTAAAAAGGAGGGAGGCCGTTGGCGTCTCAGCGATGCGTTGTTGCGCCCGCCCGCGCGCTTTATTCGCTCTTATATTTTGCAGCGCGGCTTCATGGAAGGCTTCGCTGGTTTTTACGTTGCGGTGGTGGCGGCGGTTTATGTTTTTCTCAAGTATGCTAAGCTTTGGGAACTAGAGCTGGACGACGAGGACGACGTTGGGCGCAAGCGGCCATAACCGCCTGCTTAAGATCCTGCACATCGATCCTGAGCGCGATTGGGGCGGCGGGGAGGCGCAGGTGCTTGGGCTTCTGAGTTATCTCGCCGCCAAGGGCCACCGCAACGATCTGCTCACTTATCCGAACGGCAAACTGTGGGAGCGTAGCCAAGGATTAGGTATCAAAACGCTGCCGTTGGTAGCGCGCAACGACATTGATTTGCGGCCGGTTTGGCGGCTGCGCCGCCTGATTCGCCGTGAAGGCTACGATATCGTTCATCTGCATACGAAACGGGCCCACGCGCTGTCGGCTTGGTTTCCCCACGGCCCGGGCGCGCCGAGATACCTCGTCACCCGGCGCATGGATTACCCGGAAAAAAACAATTGTCATACCCGCTATCTGTACAACCGTTGCGTCGATGGGGTTGTGGCGATCTCACAGCCCATCGTCGAACTGCTCGTGGACGCCGGCGTCGAGGCCAGTAGGATTCGGCTCATTCGCAGCGGTATCGATGTCGCTCGATTCGCCCCCGGCGGTGATAATGCGGGCGTGGAGCGGGTTTTGACCATCGGCGCGGTAGCGGTCTTACAGGAGCGCAAAGGGCACCGGTTTCTGTTGGAAGCGGTGGCTGAGCTGAAAGTTCGCGGCGTGAAGCCGGTTTGTCTACTGGCCGGAGCGGGTTCGGCGCGCAAAGGGTTGGAGGAGATGACGGCGCGGTTGGGTCTTACGGAGGAGGTAAAATTCTTGGGGTTCGTCGCCGATACGCCGGCATTTTTGGCCGGTGTCGATATCTTCGTGCTCCCTTCATTGTACGAGGGGCTCGGCGTCGCGGCGCTCGAAGCGATGGCGGCGGGGAAAGCGGTTGTGGCCAGCCGTGTCGGAGGTCTAACCGACGTGATTACCGATGGCCTTACGGGTTTCCTGGTTCCGCCGCGGGACAGCAAGGCGCTCAGTGACGCCATCGCCAAATTGATCGCCGATCCGAGCCGGGCGCGAGCCATGGGACGGTCGGCCGCGGCGCATGTGCGCAAGCATTTCACTGTGGAACGGATGGCGGCTGGTAATGAAGTTTACTATTACGAACTGCTCGAAGATCGAGGATGACTTTCACTGATGGCGGCAATCAGGTCATTATTGGACGTCATGGAGCTGTGGCGCAGCAAAAACTCAGACAGCTCCTTAAGGAAAAACAGCTATGAGAAGCATGACCGGATACGGCGAGGCGGTCCAGCAGGTCCGCGGCACGAAGATTTCCATTCAAGTGCGCAGCCTGAATCACAGGCACTTGGATTTGCAGGTGCGCGTGCCGCGGGAATATCTGGGGTTCGAAGAAGAGATTCGCAAGCAACTGCGCGAGCGCATCACGCGCGGTCGCGTCGATCTGTTTGTCAATCGCTTTGCCGCCAAGGGCACGGAGCGCACGTTGGAGCTGGACGAAGCATTGTTGCGGCAGTACCTGGGGTCGATCAAGGCGGCAAAGAAGAAGTTTCGCCTTGCCGGTGATCTTGATGTGGCGCTACTGACTAGCGGTCCGGACCTCTTTCGCGTGCGCGATAATGAGGTCGACGCCAAAGCGGAAAGAGCAGCGTTGTTACAAGCGCTTAAATCGGCGCTGCGCAAACTCGATCAATCACGCCAGCGCGAAGGCCGTCAGCTGGCGGCCGATATGCTGTCCCAGGTTGCTTTTCTAAAACAGGTCAGCGCCGAGATCGAAGCGCGCGCGGGGGCGATCGGCACCCGGCTGATTAAGTCTGCCAGCGCAATAAAGGAAAGCAACGGTGCGCCGCGCGGCGATTCAGACGGAGAAGCGCCGGCCTGGGCGTTTAAAGGGGATATCAATGAAGAGGTGGTGCGCTTGAAAACCCACGTGGCGGCGTTAGCCGGCGCTCTGCACGACGCGGGATCGGTGGGGAAAAAGATTGACTTCATGCTTCAAGAAATCCAGCGCGAATTGAATACCATCAGCTCTAAAGTGCCCCAGCTCGACGTTGTGCAGTTGGTCTTGGCGGGCAAGGAACGCGTGGAGAAGATCCGCGAACAAACCCAGAATATCGAATGACGCGTTTGGCCAAGCGCCGGGGAATTATCTTTATCCTCTCGGCACCGTCGGGAGCAGGCAAGACCACTTTGACCAAAGGGCTGCGCGGGCGCTACCCGGATATCAAACTCTCGGTCTCCTGCACGACCCGGGCGCGGCGCCGCGGCGAGGTCAACGGCCGCCATTACCGCTTTGTCAGCAAAGACCGGTTTGTCGCGATGCGGGCCCGCGGTGAATTCGCCGAGTGGGCGGAAGTTCATGGTTTTCTTTATGGCACTCCGCGAAAACCGCTGGACCGCTGTCTCAGCGCCGGGCAAGACATTCTCCTCGATATCGACGTCCAGGGGGCAAAAAAGATCAAGGGCGCGTACCCCGACGCGGTTTCGGTATTTCTATTGCCCCCTTCGAGGTCCGAACTGGAGCGCAGGCTGAAACTCAGAGGGACCGACCACGCCGCGGTGATCCGGCGGCGGCTGGCCAATGCCCAGGATGAAATTCAACGCGTTATCCAGTATGATTATTATATCGTGAACCGCGACGTCGCCGCGGCGGTGGAGGCGTTGCAATCCATCGTTCAAGCCGAGCGAGCGAGGACCGCGCGGGTCAGCGAGTGGCGACTAGAGCCGTTGTCTCGGCGTAAACGGCCATGAGCAAAGACATGCGCATCAACGATCTGATTGAAAAGGTTCAGTCCTACTATCCCGCGGCGGACGCCGGGATCATCCGCTCGGCCTACGAGTTTTCCGCCGAGGTTCACCGTGGGCAAAAACGGCTATCCGGCGAACCCTACCTTATTCACCCCCTGGCAGTGGCCGACATCATCGCCGATCTCAAACTCGACGTGCCAAGCATCGTGGCCGGGCTGCTCCACGACACGGTGGAGGACACGCTTACCACGCTGGACGAACTGATCAGCCAGTTCGGGGACGAGATCGCCGCTTTGGTGGACGGCGTCACTAAACTCGGCCATGCGGAATATAGCAGCCACCAGGAAAAGCAAGCGGAGAACTTCCGCAAGATGATCCTGGCGATGGGTAAAGACGTCCGGGTGATCCTGGTCAAGCTGGCCGACCGAGTCCATAACATGCGAACGTTGAGCCATATGCCGCTGGATAAACAGATCCGCACGGCGGAAGAAACCTTGGAAATCTACGCGCCGCTGTCCCACCGCCTCGGCATCGCATGGATCAAGAGTGAGCTAGAGGACCTGGCGCTCAAACATCTTCACCCGGAAATTTACTACCAACTCAAGCGCAACGTCGCCAAGAAAAAAGGCGACCGCGACAAATATATTGAAGAAGTCATTTCGATCATCAGCAAGAAGCTCGACACCGAGGGCATCGACGCGGAAGTGAGCGGCCGCTCGAAGCACTTCTACAGCATCTATCAAAAAATGGAAAGCCAGCACCTGCTCTACGACCAGATTTACGATCTTGTCGCGTTTCGGGTGCTGGTGGACACGCCGCGGGAGTGCTACGAGGCGCTGGGCGTCATCCATTCCCAGTGGCGGCCCGTGCCTGGCCGTTTCAAGGACTACATTGCAATACCGAAACCCAACATGTACCAGTCGCTTCACACCAGCGTCATCGGCCCCTACGGCGAGCGTATCGAAATCCAGATTCGCACCAATGAAATGCACCGCGTCGCCGAGGAAGGGATCGCCGCTCACTGGCGCTATAAGGACGGTGAAGATTTTCAGGTGAGCGACTTCCAGCGCTTCTCCTGGCTGCGCCAGTTGCTCGAATGGCAGGAGCAGATGCAGGACCCGCAGGAGTTTCTCCATAGTTTGAAAGAGGACTTGTTTTCCACCGGAATGTACGTTTTTACGCCCAAGGGCGATCTTTTGAACTTTCCCAAAGGCTCGACGGTTATCGACTTTGCCTACCGGATTCACTCCGAGGTGGGGCACCGTTGTTCCGGGGCGCGGGTCAATGGCCAGTTGGTGTCGCTGAAATATATCTTGCGCGGCGGTGACACCGTGGAAATTATCACCACGGAACAGCAGGCGCCGAACCGTGATTGGCTCAAGTGGGCGAAAACGCCGCGCGCCAAATCGAAGATCCGCGCATGGCTCAAAGCGCAGCAGCGCGAGCGCAGCGTCGTCATCGGCCGAGAAATTCTCGACGGCGACTTGCACCGCCATCAAATGGACTACTCGACCTTGCAACGCGACGGCAGGATCGAGGGGCTGACTAAAGAGTTGGGCTTAAAGGACGAAGAGGCCTTGCTCTCGTCACTGGGGTACGGCCGGATCACCACGCGCCATGTTCTGGCCAAGCTCCTGCCGCCGGATAAATTGGATCTTGGCCCCAAAAAATCGGGCGGCTCCCTCGAAAGCCTATTTCGCCTCGTCTCCAATCAGAAACGGGGCATGGGGATACGCGTCAAAGGCATCGACGATGTTCTGATCCGCTTCGCTCTTTGCTGCCACCCATTGCCGGGAGAGCCGGTTCTCGGGTTCATCACGAGAGGCAGAGGCGTTACGGTGCACACCGTCGGTTGCCCGACGATTCTAGAAAGCGACCCGAACCGCAAGGTCGAGGTCAGTTGGGAAGAAGACGGCCAATCGCCGCGGCCGGTGAAAATCGACGTGACCTGCGTCGATCAGCCTGGACTGCTGGCGGCCATCAGCTCGGCGATCACCAGCGCCGAGGCCAATATCGCGCGGGCGCAGATCCGGACTTTTGCCGATCAGCGCGCGCTCAATACCTTCGAGGTCATGATTAAGAACTCCGAGCACCTGAAGCGCGTGCTCCAGAACATATCGAAGGTGAAGGGCGTATTTAAAGCCGTGCGGGCGCGGGGCCGAATGAGCGAGATGCCTCAATCGGCGCGTCCTGCCAATGAAGAGCTTCAGTAATTCGATTTATTGTTCAATTCGTTCAAAACGTTTTGAACCCGTGTTACCCACGGTATACTCGTAGCTACGCTCTGTCAGGCGTTATCATATTTGACGCGTACGAGTGTGGCAGCAGATGTCAGGCCACTTTCTGAACACGGCCTGAATGAATGCAGTCGGTACAGACCAGAGCGCGTTTGACCTGCCCGGCAAATGTCGCGCGCACTCTTTTCAAATTAGGTTGCCACGATCTCTTGGATTTGTTATTGGCGTGACTCACTTTGTTGCCAATGGACCGTTTTTTGCCGCAAATTGCGCAACTTCTTGCCATAGGTTCTAGCTCCGCACCCTTTCAATAATTTCCGTAGTTGAAAAACCTCTCAAGTAGGGAATTACGGCAACCGTGCCGCCGCTTCGCTCGACAATATCTGCGCCCACGACCTGATCCGGGCGCCAATCCCCGCCCTTCGCCAAGATGTCCGGCTGAATCTCTTCGATGAGACGGCGGGGGTCTGTCTCCGCGAACAGCGTTACGTAATCTACCATCTCCAGAGCAGCGATCAACTCAGAACGTCCGGCTTCGCCGATGACCGGCCGTGAGGGGCCCTTGAGCCGCTTGACCGAACCGTCGCTATTGACCGCGACAATCAACAAATCGCCGAGCGCCTTCGCTTCCCGCAGTACGTGCAAATGGCCCTGGTGCAGGATGTCGAAGCAACCGTTGGTGAAAACGACTTTTTGGCCGCGGGCTTTCGCTTGTAAAGCGATGGACTTGAGTTCTTCGAGGCTCTTCAACTTGCCCGGCACAACTCAGGGGTAGCATGAGAAAGTGTTGATTTCAATTAGCTTTCCCCAGTTTGACGGCGCCTCGTCGTCTTGACCCATGGCTTATTTTCCGATAAATTCAGGCCACCTCATGTGCGCTAACCGAATTTTCTGCAAATCTTTAGGAGGACGGAATGGAATATCAGGACCTTAGGGACTGGATCCAGATCGCGGACGAGATGGGTGAACTGAAAACCCTCAAAGGCTGCGACTGGAACTTGGAAATCGGTGCCATCACCGAGCTGGTGGGCCACAAAGAGGACGGGCCGGCGGTATTGTTCGAGGATATCAAAGGCTATCCAAAGGGTTATCGCGTGTTGTCCAATTCCTTGGCGTCGAGAAAACGGCTCGCTCTCACTCTCGGTATGCCATCGGGCGAAACCAAAATGGATTTCGTCAAAATCTGGAAAGAGAACTACAAGAAGATCAAACCGGTTCCCGCCAGGTTCGTCAAAAAAAGCCCGCTCTTCGATAACGTCTACAAAGACGGCGATATCGATATGTTCAAGTTTCCGACCCCGCTGTGGCATGACAAAGACGGCGGCCGTTATATCGGCACGGGCAGCGTCGATATTACGCGCGACCCGGACGAAGGTTGGGTCAACTACGGCACCTACCGCGTCATGATTCACGACAAGAACAAACTCGGATTTTACATTTCCCCGGGCAAGCATGGCCGTATCCAGCGTGAAAAGTATGCGGCCAGCGGCCAGCCGTTTAAGATCGCGATGTCTTTTGGCCATGATCCGCTGACCTTCCTGGCGGGCAGCATCGAAGTTCCCTACGGCGTTCCGGAGTATGAATTCATCGGCGGTATTCGCGGCACACCATTTGAAATGGTCGAAGGCGAGTACTCTGGCTTGCCGATACCGGCCAATGCCGAGATCGTCATCGAAGGCGACGTCCATTTCGATAACCCTAAGGTCGAAGGGCCGTTTGGCGAATGGACCGGCTACTACGCCAGCGCCGAGCGCGCCGAGCCCTGGGTCGAAGTAAAGCGGCTCTATCACCGCAACGATCCGATCATTCTCGGTTCGCCCCCGGGCCGTCCGCCGGCGGAGCTCGGCTGGTATCGATCCTATTTACGCTCCGCGTTGATTTGGGATGAAATGGAAAAGGCCGGCGTGCCGGATGTGAAAGGGGTATGGTTGACCGTTTCGGGCGGCAGCCGGCTTATGATGGCCGTATCGATCAAGCAGCGCTATCCCGGCCATGCCAAGCAAGCCGCTGTGATTGCGTCGCAATGTCACGCGGGGGCCTATCTCGGCCGCTTCGTCGTGGTTGTCGATGACGACATCGACCCTTCAAATACCGACGACGTGATCTGGGCGATGTGCACCCGTTGTGAACCGGAGCAAGACATCGATATCCTGCGCCGGTGTTGGAGCGGCCCCCTCGATCCGGTCATTCATCCGACCAAGAAGGGTTTCAACTCCCGCGCGATCATCGATGCGACCCGGCCTTATGAATGGATCAAAGACTTCCCGCCCGTGGCCGAATCGAGCAAAGAAGTGGTGGACGCCACGGCGAAAAAATGGGGCGCCGAACTTTTCGGAACCAACGGGAAAAAATAACTCCGGCGCGCCGTTTATTCGGGGCAGGGGCAAGTACCGCGCAAGCGGACTTGCCCTTTTTTTTGTGACTTCCAGCCTGATTGGAGCCGCGTAGCGCTCTTGACGGGCGCCGGCGGCTCGGAATAGATTCGCGCCAATATCGCTTGGGTTTGTCGGTAAGCATACGGGGGGCTAGCTTATGGAAGCCTATCGGCTCTACGCAGGTACGCAGTCGGGAATGATCATCTTTCGAGGAGTGGGAGATATCTGGACCTCAATGGGAGGATCGAGAGAGTTTGAGCCCTACTTTAAGAATCAGGTTGTTGATTCGGTTTACGGCTGCCGGCAGAACCCCGAAACCGTGTTTGCGGGCGTAACCTTCGACGGTCTTTATCGTACGAAAGACGCCGGTAGGCACTGGCGGCGCGTACTTGAGGGCGATATTCGTTGGGTCACCGTAGATTCCACCGATGAGCGAGTGATTTACGCTGGAACCGAGCCGGTCCACCTTTACCGCAGCGAAGACGGCGGCGATTCTTGGGAGGAGCTCAAATCCCTCGTCGAGATGCCCGAGGAGGTCAAATACAAGTGGTATTTCCCGCAGCCGCCCCATCAAGGTCATATCCGGCATATTTACATCGATCCGGAAAATGCCAAATCCATCTATATCGCCATCGAGCATGGCGGTGTCGTACGCAGCTTTGACCGTGGCCAAACTTGGGAAGATGTCAGTGACGGATTCGAGTATCCGGACATTCATATGGTCGCACGCTCGCCGGGGAGCAAGACGAAATATTTCGCCGCAACGTCGCGCGGCTTCTTCTCCGCCGATCCGCCGGAAAAAGGCTGGAAGCGCGCCGAAAAGGGTATGGCGAGCGATTATTTTCATGACTTGATTAATCTTCCCGGTGAGCCTGCGGCGATGTTCTTAGCCGCCGGGCATGGCTCGCCGCAGTATTGGGACCAGCCGGGCGGTGTCCATGGACGCATATATCGCAGCGAGGACGCCGGCCAAAGCTGGCGTCAAATCGGCGCGGGATTGCCTGCCAAACATGCCGCGATGTGCTGGCAATTGGCTTTCAATCCTTACCACCAGAACTCCATTTTTGCGGCATTCGGTGACGTTGCTCGGGGCCATACGGCTGGCCCGCCCGGACAAGGGGCGATTTACGTGACCTATGACCGTGGCGATACCTGGGAAGAAGTCGCCTTGCAGAGGCGTGGCACAAAATGGCTGCAACCGCCGGCCATTCGCGTGTTGTGGGCCGCGGCGGAAGAATAGTAGAAAAAGATTTCTTGCGTGCAGCGGAATAGAGTGCTGGAGCATGGGGTTTTGAAATACATCGCTCCCTTCCCCCATCACTCCAGTACTCCAGTCTCCAATGTAGAGGTGTGACATGCGACGTTTCAATATGCTCGAACCGAAATCGATTCACGACGCTTGTAAAATTCTCTCGGCGGACGAAGACGTCAAGCTTATCAGCGGCGGCACGGCGGTTTTGATTTTGATCAAGCACGGCATCCTGCTGCCTAAGACTTTAGTCAATCTAAAAAAAATCAAAGGCGCGGCGGAAATTACCTACGAGCCGGCGAGCGGGCTCCGGGTTGGCGGATTGGCAAGCATCTTCGATGTCGAGAGCGCGCCGGCGGTGCGGCAACACTACCCCTTGCTGGCTCAGGCTTGCCACGTGGTGGCGAACATTCGCATCCGCAACATGGCAACCATCGGTGGTAATTTGGCCCACGCGGATTCACAGTCGGATCCACCAGCGGCGCTAGTTGCCTTCGATGCCAGTGTGGAGTTAACCACGCGCGACAACGTTCGAACCGTCAAACTGCGCGATTTTTTGATCGGCAGTT
The DNA here is from genome assembly GCA_963840855.1 of uncultured delta proteobacterium. Classification (GTDB taxonomy): domain Bacteria; phylum Desulfobacterota; class Binatia; order UBA9968; family UBA9968; genus DATACQ01. Next base: position 87,686 of record CAWJBB010000021.1, on the reverse strand, counting down.
ACGAGACGGGTTTAGAGCGGGATGAAATACTTACCGCATTGCTAGTGCCGCCAGCGCTGGCGAATGTCAAAGGCATCTACCTTAAGTTTACCACGCGTTCATCGGAGGATCGTCCCTGCGCGGGGGTCGCCGCATGGGTACGGCATGCTAACGGCAAGCCGGCAGAGGCGCGTGTCGTGGTGGGCGCGGTGTCGCCGGCGCCCGTCGTTTTAACGGATCAAGGGCTTGGGTCGGGACAAAAATCCACTGCTGACGCGATCGCTGAAATCGCCCGTAACGCCGCAGCGGCTGTGGACCCCATCGATGATCTGCGCGGTCCCGCGGATTACAAACGGCAACTGGTTCAGGTGTTGGTGCGCCGCGCGTTGACCGAATGTGCGGCATGAAGGAGCAAAATACAATGAGCGGTCTAGGCGAGAATTTTCTCCGGGTCGACGGGCCGGCGAAGCTCAGGGGCTGGGCGCAGTTTACCGCGGACGTCGAGATGCCGGGAATGGTGTACGCCAAGGTATTGCGCAGCAGCTACCCCCATGCGCGGCTTACGCGCGTGGATGGGAGCCAAGCGAAGAAGTTGCCCGGCGTAGTGGCGGTGTTAACGCGGGACGATCTAAAAGGGATGAATGCCTATTTCGGACCGGTGGTGAAGGATCAGGCGGTGGTAGCGGTGGATCGGGTGAGGTACGTAGGGGACATTATTGCCGCGGTGGCGGCGGAGGAGAAGGACATCGCGGAGGAGGCGCTGGAATTGATCGCGGTGGACTACGAGCCATTGGCCGCGGTGTTCGATCCGGCGGAAGCGATGAAACCCGGCGCGCCGATCTTACACACCGAGAGCGCCAGGTCGGAAACACGCCTCGACCGGGCGCAATTTCAATTTGAGAAAAACAGCAACGTCTTGAGCGTCTATCACGCTGAGCAGGGTGACGTGGCGGTTGGCTTCAAGGCGGCGGACGAAATTTTTGAAGATGTTTACAGTTCGCAGAAGATCCAGCATGGGCATATCGAACCCCATGCGGCGCTGGCCTATTGGGAGCCGGGCGGCAAGCTGGTGATCTACACCTCGACGCAGAATCCGTCATCGATCCGCGCCCAGTTAGCCGAGCTTTTCGATCTGCCGCAATCTAAAGTGCGCGTCATCGTGCCTTACGTGGGTGGTGGCTATGGCGGCAAAGTGCATCCGCGCCTGGAGCCGTTGACGGCGGCCTTGGCGCGCCAGGCGCACCGGCCGGTGCAGTGGGTGTTGACCAGAGAAGAGGTTTTCTTAACCGCCCACTGCCATGCGTCGGTGGTGAAGATCAAAACCGGAGTGAAACGGGACGGGACCATTGTCGCGCGCCAGGTGGAAGGCATTTATGATACCGGGGCCTACGCCTTGACTGGGCCGTCGACGACCAAAAACGGCGGCGAGGTTGCCGGTGGTCCTTATCGGATCGCGCATCAGGATTTGACGACGTACTGCGTGTACACGAACACGCCGCCGACGGGGCCATACCGGGGGTTTGGCGTGCCGCAGGTTTGCTGGGCGTATGAGTCGCAGATGGACGACATCGCCAGGCGGCTGGGGATCGATCCGTTGGAAATCAGGTTAAAGAACCTGGTGCAAGAAGGAGATGTGTTCGTGACCGGGGATAAGTTGGTATCGGTGGGGATTGCGGACTGCCTTAAAGGCGCAGCCAAAGCGATGGGGTGGAAGGGGAAAGCGGAACAAGAGAACCGAGTGCCCAGCGGCAAAGTGCGCGGCAAGGGGTTGGCGGTGATGATCAAGACGACGATGACGCCGTCGAACTCCTCGGCGGTGGTCCGGCTCAACGCCGATGGTTCGGCCGTGTTGTTGAGCAGCAGCGTGGAGATCGGGCAAGGGACGCAGACCTCGCTGGCGCAAATTGTGGCGGAGGAGCTGGGGATTTCGCCGGAGCGGGTGAGCGTGACGTTTCCCGACACCGACGTAACACCCTTCGATCAATCGACCAGTTCGAGCCGCACGGTGTTTACGATGGGTGAAGCGGCGCGACAGGCGGCCGAGCAGGTGCGCAGGCAGCTATTGGAGATAGGGGCCAATGTGCTTGAGGCTGACGTCGAAGATCTGGAACTGGTGGAAGGGAACATGCAAGTAAAGGGAGCGCCGGAGAAGAAAAAGAGTATATCGCAGCTTTTTCAAGCGCGTTACGGAGCAGCGGTAGGGAGCATGGCGGCGAGCTACGACAACCAGACCAGTGGGGGAGTCGATCCGCGCACGGGGAAGGGCAAAGCATCGGCGTTTTTTTTCTTGTCGGCCTGCGCGGCCGAAGTGGCAGTGGACACTGAGACCGGGAAAGTCACGATCGAGCAGGTGGTGTCGGCGGTGGATGCGGGCAAGGCGGTCAATCCGCGGCAATGTCACATGCAGAACGAAGGGTCGATGATCATGTCGTTGGGCTCGGCGCTGTTTGAGGAGATGGTGTTCGACAACGGGCAGCCGATCAACTCGACGTTCTTGGAGTATATGCCGCCATCGATGGAAGATCATCCCCGGCGGTTTGAGTCGGTGCTCGTTGAGACGCCACATCCGGAGGGGCCCTTTGGGGCGAAGGGAGTGGGCGAAGCGGCGCTTGGGCCGGTGGAGCCGGCCATCGGCAACGCGGTGGCGAACGCATTGGGAGGGATACGGCTCAGGGATTTGCCGTTGCGGCCCGATCGGGTCGTGGCTGGACTACGATTGGTCAAAGGGGAAAGCGTATGAAGATTGAGATACATACGGTAGTCAACGGGCGGGAGCTGGATGCCGCGGTGAGGCCTAATCAGACATTGCTAGAATGGTTGCGCGACGATTTGCGGTTACGGGGAAGTAGAGAGGGCTGTGGTGTAGGGGTCTGTGGATCGTGCACGGTATTGGTCGATGGGCGGGCGGTAAGTTCATGTTTGATGTTGGCGAGCAACGCCGAGGGGAAGGACGTGCGGACGATCGAGGGATTGGCGCAGGGTGACGAGCTGGATCCGGTGCAGCAGGCGTTTTTGGAGCAACAGGCGTTTCAGTGTGGCTACTGCACGTCAGGGATGATCATGGCGACAAAAGCATTACTCAGCAGTAATCCTCGGCCGACAGAAGATGAAGTGCGGGATTATCTCTCGGGTAACATCTGTCGCTGCGGTACCTACAAGGAAGTCCTCGCCGCCATTAAAAGTCTGGCGGAAAAGTCCCCAGAAGGGCCATAGACCGCAACCTTACCGGCGGTGCAACCCACAAGAGTAAATTTTCGCGGAGAGATAGGGATGACAAAATAACTGATCCGCGCAGGCTATGGTCAGGACGGCAAGTCGATGATGATAATCGTCGGCTTGCCCTTTTTTATGATTTCGAGTTTGATTTGAGCCGGGGTTTTTTTCGCCGCAATCAAGCGCTCGAGATCGCCAGCGGATTTAATCGTCGTATCGTTGGCCTTCGTGATGACGTCGCCGCGTTGGATGCCGACCGCCGCTGCCGGACTGCTGGATTCCACGTGGACCACAACCACTCCGCTCTCATGCCCGACGTCGAAGAGGGCGGCAAGTTCGGCAGTAAGATCCTGGGTTTGGATGCCGAGTTTTCGTTGCCCATCGTCGGCCCGTTTAGGCGTCGGCGCAGCCCTCGATTTAGCGAATACTTGAGCGGCAGCGAACACCGGCGCTTTCATTCTGAGCGCCAAGGCGATGGCGTCGCTGGGGCGCGCGTCGATTTGCAGCTCCTGGCCTTTTAGACGCAAATAAAGTATCGCGTAGTAGGTGTTGTTTCGAAGATCAGTGATGACCGCGCGCTCGAGTGTGGCGCCGATCCGGTTGAGGATATTGCGCATCAGATCGTGAGTCAGAGGCCGCGGCGTCTTGACCTGTTCAAGCTCCAGGGCAATGGCGCGCGCTTCCGCGACGTCGATCCAGATGGGCAGGAGTCTCTGATCCGCAACGGATTCCAAAACCACCACCGGCGCCTGGGTATTGGGATCGACCATGACGGTTTTGATCTTGGTCTCCACCGTGCCGGTGTCTTGAACCGCGGGCAAGCCGCCGGGATAGAGCAGCAGCCAGATCGCGAGCCACCAATAATACTTCATAGGACCTCCCTCGCGGCGTTGTTTTCAGCCGCAAGAAGCCTGGCGGATTCAAGTTACCCAAGGCCAATGGAACAAGTCAATGGGAAGTTCATGATAACGGCCTGTTTTCTTGACCCTGTAATGCAGGCTAAGATATGCTCAAAATTAAGAAACTCCCACAAAAGTGAAAATCCAAATCCTTTCAGATGAGATGGCGAGCCGTATCGCGGCGGGGGAGGTGGTGGAACGTCCGGCTTCGGTGGTGAAGGAGCTGCTGGAAAATTCTATAGACGCGAACGCTACGGAGATCTCGGTCTGGGTTGAAAAGAGCGGCGCGTCATTGATTCGCGTGAGCGACAACGGCGAAGGGATGGCACCGGAAGACCTGGCGCTCGCCGTGGAGAGACATTCCACGAGCAAACTTCGCGGCGAAGAAGATCTGTTGCGCATCGCGACGCTTGGCTTTCGCGGCGAAGCCTTGCCGAGCATCGGCTCGGTAGCGAAACTTGAAATCGTCTCGCGCCCGGCGACGGCGACAACTGGCCAGCGGCTCCGGGTCAGTGGCGGGCGCAAAGAGGCAGCGCGCGCCAGCGCGGCGGCGGTGGGAACGACGGTTGAGATCAGAGATATTTTTTTCAACATCCCGGCGCGCCGAAAGTTTCTTAAAGCTCCCGCTACGGAACTGAGCCATATCTGCGATGTGGTCAATCGCATGGCATTGGTTTTCCCGGCGATTCACTTTCGCCTGCAGCATGACGGACGGAATATCGCGGACTACGTGTCCGTGCGGGACGCCAGGGACCGGTTGGGCCAGGTGCTGGGTCCCGATATGGTTAAGAACCTTGCGCCGTTTTCCTGGTTTCATGGTGAAATCGGCATCAGCGGTTACTTAAGCGCCGCGCCGGTTTCTTATCCCAACGCCCGCTATCTTTTTACCTTCGTCAACCGCCGTTACGTGCGCGACAAGGTGCTCACCCACGCGGTGATGCAGGGCTACGATACTTTGCTGATGAAGGGACAATATCCCGTCGTGGTTCTTTTTCTCGAGATTCCTTACGGCGAGGTCGACGTCAACGTTCATCCGGCAAAATTTGAAGTGCGCTTCCGCCGCCAGAACGAAATCCACGGCGCGGTAACGCAGGCGATCCGCGCGGCGTTGAAAGACAATGCCAAAGAGCCGTCAGCGCGAGCGGCGCTCGCGGAGCACCGCGAGTTTTACCATGTTTTTGAATCACCGATGCCTTACGCGCGTTCATCGGCCGTGAATTTTCTATCGCTTCCCGCGCGGGAACTATTTTCCGTGCCGGTCCAAGCGGCGGCTCGGCCGAATGGTTTTTTCTCTTCTATGACCGTGTTGGGTCAAATTCTCGGCTGCTATCTGGTCTGTGTGTCGGATAACGGGTTGTCGCTCATCGACCAGCATGCCGCCCATGAGCGGGTGGCTTTCGAAAAGCTCCGCCGCCAATTGTCCAGCGGCGCAGTGGCGACGCAAAGCCTCTTGATTCCACAGACTTTGGAATTGTCGGCGGGCGAATTGCTTTTGCTGGAGCGCAAGCTGCCGGTGCTGGAGCGGTTCGGATTCATGCTGGAGCCTTTCGGCCCAAATTGCTTCGCGATCACGGCGGCGCCGGCGCTGTTGCCTGAAGGAGACTACGTCCAAACAGTGCGCCAGATGATCGCCGAGTTAGCGGAAGTCGACGAGTCGGAGAAATTGCGCCAGCACCTGGAAGAGCGGCTCGCCACCATCGCCTGCCACAACGTAATTCGCGCCAATCGAAAACTGGAGCCGGATGAGATGCGCGCCTTGCTTACCGATCTGGACCAGACCGATCATGCCACACAATGCCCCCATGGGCGGCCGGTGCTGATCGAGTTTAGCCGCGCTGATTTGGACCGGCTGTTCAAGCGGGTGGTGTAGGCTTCGCCGTTCAAAGTTCAACGTTCAATGTTCAAAGTGGCGGAGCGGAGGATTCCTAGAATCAACCTTGAACTTTTGAACATTGAACCTTGAACAGAACGCTTCGAGTTCGATGAAAGCCAAAATCGTTGTTATCGTCGGTCCCACGGCGGTTGGCAAAAGCGAACTTGCGCTGGAACTGTCCGCCCGAATCCGCGGGGAGATAGTCAACGCTGATTCGCAACAGGTGTACCGCTATATGGACATCGGCACGGGAAAGCCGTCGATATCCGACCGCGGGCGCATCCGCCATCACCTGATCGATGTCGTCAAACCCGATGAAGAGTTTAACGCCGCGATGTTCCGTCACGTGGCTACGGAAATCATTTGGCAAATTCATGAAAGGAATAAGAATGTGATCGTTTGCGGCGGCACCGGATTGTATCTCAAGGCGTTAACCCGCGGGCTCTTCGAAGGACCCGGACAGGATCCGGAAATTCGCCGGCGGTTCGAACAAGAAATTGACGAAAGCGGCTTGAGCTCTCTATATCAACGTTTGGTCGATCTCGATCCGACGGTAACGTCCTCGATTCATCCCAATGATCGCCAGCGCACGATCCGTGCATTAGAGGTTTATGAGCTCACGGGTAGGCGGCTTAGCGAGTGGCAGCGGGAGCATGCATTCCAAGAGCAGCCGTTTCAGGTGCTCAAAATCGGTTTGAACCGCGAACGGGGCGAGCTGTATGATCGCATCAACCGACGTTGCGATCGGATGATTCAGGACGGTCTGTTGGAAGAAGTACAGGAATTAGCCGCTAAGGGTTACGCTTTGGACCTAAGACCGCTGCGCAGCGTCGGCTATCTTCAGATGGGCCGAGTTTTACAGGGCGTGCAAGAACACTCGGACGCGCTTGAAGAAATGAAACAGGAAACTCGTCATCTCGCCAGGCGACAGCTCACCTGGTTTCGCGGCGACCGGGAGGTTCTTTGGTATCACCCAAACCAACAGCAGGAAATATTGAAAACCGTCAACGGCTTTCTCTCGTCTTAAAGTTATACTTGAGGCGCACTATGAATGGAAGAAAACGCTTCAATCCCGTCGCGGTGGTGCTGGTTACCTTGGCTGCGGTTGCGGGCGGATACGCGGCCGAAGTCAAGCTTGACTGGAAGGGCTTAGAAGACGAAGCGGTATCGACTCTCAGCCGCTACATCCAAATCGATACCACCAATCCGCCGGGCAACGAAATCAAGGCCGCTCAGTTCTTCAAGCAAATCTTCGACCACGCCGGCATCGAAGCGCGGATCATCGAGTCGGCGCCGGGGCGGGGCAATATTTTCGCCCGCTTGCGCGGCAACGGAACCAAGAAAGCCGTGCTCTTGCTCAATCACATGGACGTGGTCCCCGCCAACCCGAAAGAATGGAAAGAGCCGCCGTTCAGCGGGCTCATCAAGGATGGGCAGATCTGGGGCCGCGGCGCGCTGGATAATAAAGGGCCGGCGGTGGCGGAGTTAATGACACTTTTGGCGTTGAAGCGCCAGAATATCCCGCTCAAAGGCGACGTGATTTTTCTCGGCACCGCCGATGAAGAGGCGGGCGGCGCCATGGGCGCGGGATATTTGCTGGAAAAGCATCCGGAATTGTTTGCCAACGTCGGTCTGGTTTTGAACGAAGGCGGCGGCATAAGACTGGGCACGGACGGCAAAGCACGGGAATACAGCGTCAGCATAGCGGAAAAGACGCCGCTCTGGCTGCGTTTGACCGCTCGAGGACAACCCGGCCATGGTTCTACACCCGCCAGCAACCTTGCGGTGAACAAGCTCATCGCGGCATTGCAGCGCGTTACGCAATATCGCGCGCCGATCAAAGTCGTGCCCGAAGTGCAGAAGTTCTATGCCCAAACGGCGAACTCCGAGCCAGACGAGCGGCGCAAGAAATATCTCGATCTGCGCGCTTCTTTGCAAGATCCAGCGTTCGCTGCGGAATTTGCCAAGGACTCGCGCAATGACGCCGCGCGTACGTAATACGATTGCGATCACGGTGATCAAGGCCTCTGAAAAAACCAACGTCATCCCCGCAGAGGCCACAGCCGAGCTCGATGTGCGACTCCTGCCCGGCGAGGATCCCCAGGAGTTCATTAAAGAGCTAAAGAAAATCATCGGCGATGATTCGATCAAGATCGAGGTCATCCTGTCATTTCCGCCGGCGACTTCGCCGCCGCACCCGGAGGCGATGGGAATCATTACCGAGATGGCGAAAAACAACGACGGCGTCGCGGTGGTATCGCCGCTGGTGCGGGGTTTTACCGACTGTCATTTTTTTCGTGAGAAGGGTTTTCCTTGTTTTGGATTTATGCCGCTGCGCAATCCCGCCTCCGAGGGCGGTATGGTACACGGAATCGATGAAAGAATGACTATCCAGAGCCTGCGCGCCGGCCTGCGCGGCATGTATGAGCTCGTGCACAAGCTCGCGGCGGAGTAGTAATTGGATTCTAGATCTCTGCCGAGAAAGGGTTTGGGTGCGCTTTTCAAACCCGCCGCATCGAAGCTTCATTGATAGCGAACATTGCGCGGGGCGTTGTTGACTCAGTCCGCTTCCAAGCAACATAGGTGTTGCTCATGGACATGATGACCACCGGCCAGTAGGGCTTAAGAACCGCAAAGCTGCTCGGCGCACTTGCCGCATTGACAATGTCTGTTAACGCCTGTGTGACCCAACCACTGGAGACGGGTTCAACAAGGCCCTCGGTTGACCGTTCTGTCGGAATCGCCACTGACGCGTCGAGTCCGGCCACCGACCGCGCCGCGGCTTGGTTCGAGGCGCATCGCCATCGTCCGCCCATGCTGCGCGCCTTTGTGCAACGTATGCCCAAGGGCGGCGATCTTCATTCGCACCTGAGTGGCGCGGTGTATGCGGAAAGCTATCTGGAGTGGGCGGCGGAAGGAAACTTTTGCGTCGACCTTGCGGCGCAACGTTTGGTCCCGCCGCCTTGCAAGGAAAGCGACCAAACGCCTCTAGCGAAAACCTTGATGCAAAAAAACGCGGCGCGGGATGCTCTCATTAACAAGCTTTCCACCCGCAATCTCGACTTTGCCGGCCAATCCGGCCACGATCAGTTCTTTGCCTCGTTCGGTGGCTTCGGCGCTGCGTCGAATCCTTACGAGCACGGCGTGGAGATGCTGACCGAAGTGGCCAATCGCGCGGCGTCACAAAATATCCAGTATCTTGAGATCATGCTCACCTTTGAGAGTGACGCCGTCTATGAACTAGCGGGAAAGATGCCCAAGATAGATCCTCAGGATCAAGGCGACTTCGGCAAGCAGCGGCAATGGCTGCTCGCCAACGGGTTGGGAACGCTCGTGAACCGAGCCCGGATCGACCTGAACAATCGCGTGCGTACATACCGTGAGTCGCTAAAATGCGATAGCCCCACCGAAGCGCAGCCGGCGTGCAACGTTACGGGGCGTCTGATGGCGCAAACCAACCGGGTGGGCCAACCGGAGCAGGTATTCGCCCAGTTTGCTTTTGCCTTCGAGCTTTCCAAAGCCGAACCACTCGTGGTGGGCATCAATCTCGTGGCGCCAGAGGACCATACGGTGGCGCTGCGGGATTATAGTCTGCACATGACGATGGTGGGCTACCTCGCCAGCCAACTCCCCGAAGTCAAGATTTCGCTACACGCCGGCGAGCTAACCATGGGCCTGGTCCGCCCCGAGGACCTGCGCTTTCATATCCGTCAGGCGGTGGAAATCGCCAAAGCGCGCAGAATTGGCCATGGCGTAGATATTCTCCACGAAGACGAGCCCTTCGAGCTCATGGCGAAGATGAAACAGCGGGGCGTGGCGGTCGAGATCTGCCTGACCAGCAACGATGTCATTCTTAACGTTAAAGGCGCGGATCATCCGCTGCCGGATTATCTCAAGGCCGGGGTGCCGGTTGTCCTGGCCTCCGACGACGAAGGCGTAGCCCGAATTGACCTCAGTAATGAATTTCTCCGCGCCGTGCGCGATTATGGTCTGACCTACCCGGATCTAAAACGGCTGGCGCGCAATAGCCTGGAATACAGTTTCCTTCCCGGCGAAAGCCTCTGGCGCAGCAATGCCCCTTACATTATGGCATTAGCCTGCAGCGCGGATGCTCCCGGTACGCGGCTGCCATCGGAGAGTTGCGACAAACTTCTCGAGCGCAGCGAGCGCGCGCTGGAGCAGTGGCGCCTCGAGGCGGCGTTCATCGAGTTCGAGAATCTTTCCTGGTTTCGTTAACAGGCTGTGTCGCAATCCGCCGTTGCGAATTAACAGCAGGGAAGGGGATTTTCGATCAGGTTATAGACATGATCGAAGGTCACATCATTGATACGCGCGAGAATCTTGAAAACTCTCGGTGGCTCGGCGGGCAAGAAAACCATGATCGCGGTTTCCACCGGCGGGCAGCCGGCTTTCACGCAGGGCACTTCTTTAATGACTATGGGCGCATCGGGTGGAAAGGTGAGGATTGTTTGCACCCAGTAGCGGATTTGGTCCAGGGTAAAATTTGAAACATCCTGCTTGCGCCCGAAGGGATCGACGTCGGCGGCTGAAGCGTCGCCGTTTTCAGCCGTGATGCAGTCCATGAAACCTCGAGTGATTTTTTCTTTGTTCAGTTCGCGGCCGATGAAGACGAGACGGTTTATTCTGTCTTCGGCGTCTCCCCACGGGCGCCCCGGCCGGCCCTCGAAAAGCATGTGCACGCCCTGGAAAACAAATTGATCGGGGTCTTTGCGCAGGTTGAGAATCCCTTTCATGCGCATGATCCGTGCGCCGAACTCGGCGATCAGCTCGCGAAACCATTGGCTGATTTTGACGCCGTCGAGATCGCCCGCAGTCACGATGGCGACCGTTTCGATGTCTTCCGTGTGTTTGTGATTGTGGTCGTGCTGTTCGGCTTTGACCTCGAGGCTCGAGGCTGCGCAGATCCAGGACCATGCCGATGTCCACGTCGGAATTTCTCGTCTGGCAGATGCGCGCGGCGCCGTTCAGATTTCTGATCTTATATTCCAGCTCCGGCAGGTCTTCGGGGTTGATGAGATCGGTTTTGTTTAACAGCACCATGTCGGCGAAGGCGATCTGCTCTTTGGCCTCAGGCGAATTGCCGAGCTGTTGAAAGATATGTTTGGCGTCGACGACGGTGACGACGCCATTGAGCTGGTACTCGCTTTTGATCCGCTCGTCGACGAAAAAGCTCTGGACCACCGGAGCAGGGTCGGCGAGGCCGGTCGTTTCAATCATCAAAGTGTCGAACTTCGATTTGTGTTCGAGCAGTTGAAACAGGCTGCGCAAGAGATCGCCGCGCACGGTGCAGCAAATACAACCGTTGCTCATCTCCACGATTTCCTGGTCCGAGGAGATCAGCAAATGGTGGTCGATTCCCACTTCGCCGAACTCATTGACGATGACGGCGACCCGGCGGCCATGTTCGGCGGTGAGTATGCGATTGAGAAGGGTTGTTTTTCCCGCGCCCAGAAAACCCGTCAGTACGGTAACCGGGACTCTTTCGTTGGCATTGGCGCTCATTTTTTGTCGATCCCGCTAAAATCGTTGGATGAAGTTAACAACCGGTGAGAGTTGAGTCAACCCGGCGTCGAAGGTATATGTTGATTGCCAAGGAGGTTAGAGCGCGATGAAACTCAAAGGGAAAGTGGCGTTCATCACCGGCTTCGGTTCCGGCTTGGGCCAGGCCATCGCCGTGATGTTCGCCAAGGAAGGCGCGGCGGTGACGGGCACCTCGCCCACCGAATCTAAGGGGCGGGAGACCGTTGCCATGGTCGAGAAACTCGGCGGCAAAGCATTGTTCTGGCCCGGCGATGTTTCCGACTCGGCACAGATGAAAACTTTGATCGATGAAACCGTCCGGCAGTTTGGGAGCATCGATATCGTCGTGAACAGCGGCGGCGTGCGCACCAACGGCAGCATCACCGACATCACGGAAGAGGATTGGGATCGCACCCTAGACGTCAATCTAAAAGGCGCTTTCATAGTTTCGCGTCTGGCGATTCCGGAGATGAAAAAACGCGGCGGCGGTGTGATTCTCCATATTGCGGCGCGGTCCGGAATGCTCGGACAGTCGGGACGGGCGGCCTATTGCGCCTCTAAAGGCGGCATGGTGCGGCTCACCGAAGCGATGGCCATGGATCACGCCAAGGATAAGATTCGCGTGAACTGCATCTGCCCTGGTCCGACGCGAACACCGATGGTGGATACGTCCACACCAGAGAAGTTGGCGCGTTACAAAACCAGAGTGCCAATTGGCCGGATCGGGGAACCGGAAGATGTTGCCTATGCGGCGCTCTATCTGGCCTCGGACGAAGCTTCGATGGTGACGGCGGCGATACTTCCGGTGGACGGCGGAATGCGACTCACGGGACCCTAAGGCTCCAATGGTTTCAAACGTTCCAACGGTTCCAGTCGTTAAAGCCGTTGGAAGGGACTGATGGAAGAAAAAGTAGACAATTCAGATTTGAGAATGTCGAAGGCAGAACGCAAAATGCGGAATGAAAAATGCAAAGCTCGTTTTTGCAATGTGACATCTGAAATTTGCGATTCCGAGCGAAGCGAGGAGATGCCATGATTGATTTAAGACCACTGGGAATCGAGGACTATGCTGAGCGCCATAGCAAGCCGCTGTCGGATATCCATTCCAAGTTATGGCTCGAGACTTTCACCAAGACCCGTAGCCCGGCAATGATGGTCGGCGCGCTGGAGGGCGCGTTTCTCAAAATGTTGGTGCGCATGACCGGGGCTCGGCGGATTCTAGAGATCGGCATGTTTACCGGTTACAGCACGCTGGCTTGGGCCGAGGCGCTGCCCAAAGGCGGCCATATCGTCAGCTGCGATATCAATCCAGAGACCACCGAAATTGCCCGCCAATATTTCGCTCAGAGCGCGCATGCCGATAAAATCGAAGTAAAACTAGGACCGGCTTTGTTTTCGCTCAAGTTCATCCCCGGGCCGTTCGATATCTGTTTTATCGACGCCGACAAAGAATCCTACGGCGATTACTACGACGCGTGCATGGAATTGGTGCGCTCCAAAGGGCTGATCGTCTTGGACAATATGCTCAGGAGCGGCCGGGTGCTCGATCCCAAGGACCCCGGCAGCCAGGCCATCGACGCGCTCAATAAAAGAATTCGCCACGATCCGCGCGTCGACAACGTGCTTCTGCCGCTGCGCGACGGCATTATGTTGGTTTTCAAACTTTGACGGGGACGTTAGACTCGGCTCAGTTGCGCGGCGGCGAGCCCTTCGACGGTTCGCTGTAAATCATCGGGGGACGGCGCCACCCAAGTGAATCTGTTGCCGCGAAAACTCATGGTCAGGCGCGCCGCATGGAGAAAATGGCGTTTGAGACCGAAGCGTTTGCGAAAAGACTTGTTGAAACCGAAGTCTCCATGCCGGCTATCTAAGACGACGGGGTAACCGAGTTTCGCGAAGTGCAGCCTGATTTGATGCATTCTGCCGGTTTCGATGGTCACGCGGACCATTGTCGTATCGGAAAACCGTTTTTCAATTCGATAGTGGGTTATGGCCCGCACGGGTTTTCCATCCCGCCCAGGCAAAGGGGAGTCGATGGTGCCGGTATTTCGCGGCAACCGGCCGGCCACCAGGCAGAGATATTCCTTGTCAACCTTTCCCTCCTCGAAGTAGGTCGCGATTTCTTGCGCAACCTCGACATTTTTCGCGACCAGCAAAACGCCTGACGTGTCCTTGTCCAAGCGGTGGACCAGGCGCGGCTTGAATGGCGTTCCTCGAAAATACGCTTCGAGAAGACCGAGAAGCGTGCGATTCTTTGCGATGGCTTTCGCTTCATGGACGGCGAGGCCGGCGGGTTTATTGAGCACCAGGAGTTCAGCGCTTTCGAAGAGAACATCGATCTCCGATGGTTCGGCTGGCGGGCCTTCGGCCGGCCTGGTCTCAGGCTCGAAAGGGATGAAAAGCTCGATCCGGTCTCCAGGTCGAACTAGATCGTGCGCCTTGGCGCGTTTGCCGTTCAGGCGTACGCCGTTTTTACGAAACAGCTTGCGCACGTAGCCGATGGGAAAATTTCTCGTGAGAAAATTCTCGATTTTCTTGCCCGTTTGAGCCTCTGGAACTATGATCTCTTGCACTATCCTTGATAGTTACAGCCATGGCCCCGATCGGGTCAAGTCGAAATTTATCAATATTTGCAATTCCGTAGCGATTAAGATAGCTTACGAACACAGCATGGCGCATGCCGAGGGTCGGTGCGCGCACCCAGGTGAGGTAGTCATTGAACCGTATTGAGTCGGTCGATGCTCTTAGAAAAAAGATCGATCAAGCTGATGAAAAAATAGTAAGGCTGCTGAACGACAGGGCTTCTCTGGCGCAGCGAATTGGCCATCACAAAAGGCTAACCAACCAAGAAATCTACGTCCCCAGCCGCGAGCAGGAAATCCTCCAGAGAGTTTCCAAGCTCAACCGCGGTCCGCTTCCAGCACCAGCCGTTCAATCCGTTTTCCGGGAAGTCATTGCGGCTTGCCGCAGTCTCGAAGCGCCGTTGAAGGTCGCGTTCTTCGGCGCCGAAGCGAGCTATTCGCATCTGGCCGCGCGGCGAAAATTCGGCGCCACGGCGGTGCTCCTGCCCACCGCCAGCATCGCGGAAGTTTTTCAGGATGTAGCGCGCGGGCGGGTTGCTTTCGGCGTCGTGCCCATCGAGAACTCAACCGAGGGAGTGGTGGCCTATACGCTGGACTTGCTAGTGGATTCGCAGTTGCAGATTTGCGCCGAAAGTTTTCTGGGTATCCATCACAATCTCCTGTCACGAGGTGGCCGCGCTGGCGAAATTACAAAAATCGTCTCCCATCCCCAGGCGCTGGCGCAATGCCGCGGTTGGCTCAGCCGCCATTTTCCGAAAGTGGAATTGGAAGAGGTGCCGAGCACGTCCCATGCCGCCTCGGCGGCGGCGCAAAACGGTTCCATCGGGGCGGTTTCCAGCAGCTTGGCGGCGGAGATTTACGATTTAAAAATAGTCGCGGCTAACATCGAAGACCAGAGCCAAAACATCACGCGCTTTTTGGTGATCGGCGACCAAGAAGCAAAGCCGTCCCGGCGCGATAAGACTTCGCTGGCCTTTTCCGTCAAAGACGAGCCGGGGATTTTGCACCGCATGCTGCGGCCCTTTGCCAACCGCCGGATCAATTTAAGCAAGATCGAATCGCGGCCGATCAAGAACAAGCCTTGGGAGTATATGTTTTTTCTCGATCTGAAGGGACACAGGAACGAGCCGCGGGTGAAAAGTGCCATCGGCCAACTGGAGCGGCACTGTGTGTTTTTTAAAATTCTAGGATCATATCCGAGCGGCGCATGAAACCCATCGATCAGGTACCGGAATATATCCGCACGCTCGTTCCCTACGCGCCGGGCAAGCCAATCGAAGAGGTGGAGCGGGAATACGGCATCGCCAACTCGGTTAAGTTGGCCTCCAATGAAAATCCCCTCGGGCCAGCGCCGAGGGCGCTCGAAGCGATCCGCGCCAACCTCGGCCAGCTGCATCTTTACCCGGATGGCGACTGTTTCTATTTGAAAAACAGTCTGGCAAAAAGACTTGGCGTGGCGCCGGACGAGATTATCTTCGGCAACGGCTCCAACGAAATCATCGAGCTGGCGGCGCGGACGTTCATGCGCGTGGGCGATGAAGCGGTGATGGCCCGCCAGGCGTTCATCGTCTATAAGCTCATTGTTCAAGCGGTGGGCGGAGTGGCCAAGGAAATTCCGCTGCGGAACTTTACCCATGATCTGGATGCTATCGCGAATGCGGTGTCGCCCAAGACCAGAATCGTTTTTCTCGCCAACCCAAACAACCCGACCGGCACCATATACCGGCGCGCCGAATGGGAACGTTTTTTGGACCGGCTGCCCGAAGAAGTCTTGATCATCGCCGACGAGGCCTATTTTGAATATGTTGGAGACCCGGAATATCCGGACTCGCTCCGCTACCATGACCGGGGCAAGACGATTATCACCCTCAGGACTTTTTCCAAGCTCTACGGATTGGCCGCGCTACGGATCGGCTACGGGCTGGCCTCCAGAGATGTCATTGCCTTGATGCAGCGCGTGCGCCAGCCATTCAACATCAATGCCGTGGCCCAGTGGGCGGCGCTTGCCGCGCTGGATGACAAAGAGCATGCGCGCAGAAGCCTCGAAGCTAATCGCCAGGGTATGGAGTTTCTCAACTCGGAGATGAGCAGGCTTGGCTTGCCCTATGTGCCAAGCCACGGGAATTTCGTTCTGGTGCGCGTCGGCAACGGCAACGAAGTGTTCCAGCGTTTGCTTTCCCAGGCCGTGATCGTGCGGCCGATGGGCGCATATGAGTTTCCAGAGTACGTACGCGTCACCGTGGGGACGATGGAAGAGAACCGCCGCTTCATCGAAGCGCTGGCCCGCATCATGAGGACGGCATGATTACATGCCGGTTCAAGGTTCAATGTTCAAAGTTCAAAGTTTCCGGAAAATCGGATTCGGAATAACCCTTGAACTTTTGAACCCTTGAACCTTGAACGGTATTTTTTCGAAGGATTTGCAAGCAAACATGTTTCAAAAAATGGTAGTGGCGGGCGTGGGGCTGATCGGTGGCTCGCTGGCGCTGGACATGCGCCGGCGCGGTCTGGTCAAAGAAATCGTCGGCTATGGTCGCACGGAAGCTAATCTAAAAATCGCGCGAAGAAAGCGCATCATCGACGGCTATTTCGTGAGAGAAGAAGAAATTCCCGCCGACACCGACTTTCTGATGCTGGGGACGCCCGTGCAAACCATCGTGCCATTGACCGAGGCATTTTTGCCGCGGCTCAAGCGCGGCTGCATCGTGAGCGACGTTGGCAGCGTGAAAGGGCAAATCGTGCGCGGTATGGAAAGGCTCCTGCCCGCGGGCATTCACTTTGTCGGCGCCCATCCGATCGCGGGCAGCGAGCAGTGGGGCGCCGAAGCCGCTCGCGAAAATCTTTTCATGGGGCGGCTTTGCGTCTTGACGCCGACGCGAAAAACCAATCGCGCGGCGTTGAAAAAGATGGTGCTGCTCTGGCGTCGTGTCGGAGCCTACGTGGAAATCATCAATGCCAACCGGCATGACCATATCCTGGGTGTGGTCAGCCATCTGCCCCACATGGCCGCCTTTGCGCTGGTCAATGCCCTGGATCAGACCAAATTAGATGGAGTTGATTTGAAACGTTTTTGCGCCGGCGGTTTTAAAGACATCACCCGGATTGCGTCGAGCCGGCCGGAGCTTTGGCGCGACATCTGTCTGCTTAACCGTCGCGCCGTATCCAGATCGCTGGGCACCTACATCCGCAACCTCGAACGGATGAAGCGTTGGGTCGATGGCGGCAACGGGCGCGCCCTCGACCGGGAATTCGCCAACGCCAATGAAGTGCGAGAGCAACTGGGATGAAATCGAAGGGTTCAAATCGTTCAAGCCGTTCAAGTCGCTCAAAACGTTTGGAATGCTTTGAGCCCGGTTCAAGCAGGATTTACTCGGCAGTTCGTTTGTCGTGGTCTTCACCGGACAATGAATAATCAAAATGGTCGTATGAAAAGGATTGAACCCGTTAAGAAACCGCTCTGCGGAGAAATCGTCGTTCCCGGAGACAAGTCCATCGCCCACCGAGCGGTAATGCTGGCGAGCGTGGCCCAGGGCCAGAGCCGTATTTCCAATCTTTCCGGCGGCGATGACAACTCGCGTACCGTCAGAGCGTTTCGCCAGTTGGGCGTGGAAATTTTTCGTTCCGGGGAAGCGCTCTGCGTCGAAGGCAAGGGATGGGACGGACTTCAAGCGCCGGCGGCGGTCATCGACTGCGGTAACTCCGGCACCACTATGCGACTCATGTCCGGCGCGCTGGCCGGTCGGCCGTTTCTCAGCAGGCTGGACGGCGACGGCTCGTTGCGCCAGCGGCCGATGCAAAGAATCATCGATCCCTTGCGTCTCATGGGCGCGAATATTGGGAGCGCTGCGGACAATGGCCTGGCGCCGCTGGAAATTCAAGGCGGCGGGCTGCACGGCATCCACTACCCTATGCCCATCGCCAGCGCACAGGTAAAGTCGGCGATCCTACTGGCGGCACTGCAAGCTTCGGGCACAACGACTGTAGTAGAACCGATCAAATCCCGCGACCACACCGAAGTGATGCTCGCCGGCTTCGGCTGCCGTCTCAGCGCGCAGGGAAACGTCGTCACGTTGGATGGCGGACAGAGCCTCGTGGCTCAGAACGTGCGCATTCCCGGCGACATATCGTCAGCGGCTTTCTTCCTGGTGGCGGCCGCGACGGTGCCGGGTTCGGATATCGCGATTCGCAACGTGGGTTGCAATCCCACCCGCGATGGGATCATTGAAGTTCTAAAGCGCATGGGCGCTGCCATCGAATTAATGAATGAGCGCAGCGAAGCGGGCGAACGCGTGGCGGATATACGCGCGCGCGGCGGCGCGCTGCGCGGCGTCGAGGTGGAACCGGAGCTGGCGGCCCGCACCATCGATGAATATCCGGTGCTGTCGGTTGCGGCGGCCTTGGCCGGCGGGGTGACGACGTTCTCAGGCGTTAAAGAACTGCGCTACAAGGAGTCGGACCGCATCGCGGCCATGACCGAGGGGCTGCGGCGCCTTGGCGTTAAAGTAGAGGAGCGGGAAGATGGCATGACCATTTACGGCGGCGGCTGTTTGCGTGGCGCCGCGGTGCGCAGTTTCGCCGATCACCGTGTGGCCATGTCGTTCGCCGTCGCCGCGCTTTCTAGCGACGGCGCGATCGAGATCGACGACGCCCGCTGCGCCGATATTTCGTTCCCGACGTTCTTTGACTTAATGGACCAAATGCGGTTGCAATGAGACGCAAGACAGAGGATAGTCGCTCCACTAGCGGGCTGCTGAAAAAACCCTCGGTTCACCCTTCCAGAGCCTCCGGGCGAACGGCGCAGTGGATGAAATCATTGGTTATTTGCCGTTCGTGCTATACTGAGCTAAACCGAAGGATCGAAGCACGCGAACTGCTGCTGAGGGGCAGTTTGGGATGAACGATGTGATTGTCGCAATTGACGGACCGTCGGGAGCGGGAAAAAGCACGTTGGCGAAACGATTGGCCAAAGAACTTGGTTTTACCTACTTGGACACTGGCGCCATGTACCGGGCGCTGGCGCTGAAAGTGTTGCGGCAACGGCTAGACCTGGGTGACGAACCAGGATTGGCGGCGCTGGTGCGCGAAACTGAAATCGGCCTGAATGAAAACGCCGGGCGGTTGAGCGTGATGCTCGATGGCGTGGATGTCGCGGACTTGATTCGCACGCCGGAAGTAAGCCAGATGGCATCCAAGGTTTCGACACAAAGGACTGTGCGCCAGAGAATGTTGGAGCTGCAACGCGCGGCGGGCGGGAAAGGCCATATCGTCGCCGAAGGGCGCGACATCGGCACGGTGATTTTTCCAGGCGCGGAAATTAAAATTTATCTCGACGCATCGCTCGATGAGCGGGCGCGGCGCCGCTACGAGGAACTGCTCGGCGGCGGGCGGCAAGTCTCGTTAGAGACGACGGTGCGCGAAATTAAGGAGCGCGACCAGCGCGACAGCGGGCGCGATCTGGCGCCGCTGTGCAAGGCGGAGGATGCCGTGGCGATCGATACCTCCACGCTCACGGCGGATGCGGTGGCCGAGCGCGTCATGGATTTGATACGATCGCGACTAACTCAGAATTCAGTAAACCAAGAAGATCGGAGCTAGGGCTCATGGCGGAAAATGATGCAAACAAAGGCGCCGACGCGGGAGGCCTTAACGAGTTCGAGACGCTATTCGAGGAAAGCCTGCGCACGGTAAAACCGGGAGGCATCGTCAAGGGGCGGGTGGTGGGGATCACGGCAACCCATGTCTTGATCGACGTCGGCTACAAGTCCGAAGGACAAATTCCGGTTCAGGAGTTCAGCGACCGGCAAGGTAATCTCCAGATCAAAGTAGACGACGAAGTCGATGTTTATTTCGCTTCGTCCGAAGGGGAAAATGGCGGCATCGTCTTGTCGCGGCAGCGCGCCGAAAGCATAAAAGTCTGGGAGGATCTTGAAAAGGCGTTCAACGAGGGGCGCGCCGTCGAGGGGGCGATTGTCGGCAAGGTTAAGGGCGGCTTCAAAGTCGATGTCGGCGTGCCGGCATTCCTCCCCGGATCCCATGTGGAGATCCGGCCAAGCCGAAATCTAGACAAGTTTATCGGCACCAAGGACCGTTTCGAAGTTGTGAAGTTCAATCGCGCGCGCGGCAACGTGGTGGTATCCCGCCGCACGCTCCTGGAAAAGGAGCGGGATGTTCTCAAACACGAAGTTCTCAAGGTGATCGAAGAAGGCGTGATCCTTGAAGGCACGGTAAAAAACATCACGGGATACGGTGCGTTCGTCGACCTGGGAGGCATTGATGGCATCCTCCATATCAGCGACATGTCCTGGGGCCGTATTGCCCACCCGTCGGAGATCGTCCAGGTGGGCGATAAGGTCAAGGTCGTGGTGCTGAAATTCGACAACGAGAAAGAAAGAATCTCTCTTGGCATGAAACAGTTGACTCCCGATCCCTGGCATACGGTGACGGAAAAATACCCCGTGGGCGCCCGTGTTCAAGGCAAGGTCATCAGCCTTATGGACTACGGCGCTTTCGTCGAGCTGGAAAGCGGCATCGAGGGACTCATTCATATCTCCGAGATGTCGTGGACCAGAAAAATTGCCCACCCGTCAAAGCTTCTTCAGATTGGACAGGGCGTCGAGGTGGTCGTGCTCAATATCGATCCAGGACACCGGCGCATCTCTCTCGGGCTTAAACAGGTCATGGTCAATCCGTGGGAAGAAGCCAAGGGGAAGTATCCGGTGGGGAGCGTCGTTAAAGGCCCGGTGCGCAATGTGACCGACTTCGGTATTTTCGTCGGTATCGAAGAAGGCATCGACGGGCTGGTCCATATCTCGGATATACACTGGACCAAGAAAATCAAACATCCTTCGGAACTTTACAAAAAGGGCGACGTCGTCGAAGCCAAAGTGTTGGGTGTCAATGTCGAAACCGCCAGATTCTCTCTCGGCATCAAACAGATGAACCCCGATCCCTGGCAAGTCGTCGCCGAACGGTACCCGGTGGGGTCGAGAGTCAAGGGGCAGGTGACCAGCGTCCCCGATTTCGGTGTTTTCGTGCGCATCGAAGAAGGCATTGAGGGATTGATTCATGTATCCCAGCTCAGCACCGAGCGGATTGACAAGCCATCGAGCCTTTATAAACCGGGGGACGAGGTTGAGGCGGAAGTCATTAATATCGATACCCACGAGAAAAAAATCGGACTCAGCGTCAAGGCACTGCGCCGGTCGGAAGAGCGCCAGGAGATGGAGAACTATCTCAAGAAAGAAAAAGAAGGTGGTAGGTTCTCCTTCGAGTCCCTGCTGAACGACGAGCTAAGGTTGGACCGGGACGAGGAAGGGACCGGCCGCCGCAAGGACAAGTGAGAAACCTGTGAGCAGAATGACCAGCGAGAGCCGCCCTCATGTCTAGCCGCCATCCGGTCTTGAAAGGAATAGGACTGCTTGGGGTCTTTATTCTGGTGGTCTTTACCGGCGCGTTTTTCTTCGCCTACATAACCGGCGGGGAGTCTAAAGTTCTATCCATGCTCTCCGACGACGGCGTCGGCGTCCTGCTCATCGACGGCGCCATTGATGACTCCCGCCAAGTCTTGGGCGAGCTCAAACGATTTAAAGAAGCGCCGTGGATCAAAGCGGTGGTGGTGCGCATCGACTCGCCGGGCGGCGCCGTGGCACCGACCCAGGAAATCTTCGCGGAAATCCGCAAGGCCAAAGCCAGCAAGCCGATCATCGCCTCCATGGGCGGCATGGCGACCTCAGGCGGTTATTATATTGCCAGTGCCTGCGATAAGATCGTCGCCAATCCCGGCACCTTGACCGGCTCCATCGGCGTGATCATGCAGCTCGGCAACGTCGAAGATCTCATGAAAAAGATCGGTGTTAAGGGTTACAACGTCAAAAGCGGCGACAACAAAGACATAGGTTCGCCATTTCAACCGCTGTCCGCGGAGGGGCGGGCGATTTTGCAGTCGCTGGTGGACAATGTCCACGGCCAATTCGTCAGCGCGGTGGCCAAAGGCCGCGACATGGACGAGGCGGCCGTCCGAAAACTATCCGATGGACGCGTTTATTCCGGCGCGCAGGCAAAAGAACTCGGCTTGGTCGACCAGTTCGGCACGCTGGAGGATGCCATCGACCTCGCCGCCAAGCAGGCTGGGGTAGAAACCAGGCCGGCGGTCTATTATTCGCGCGCCGAACGGGAGAGTTGGTGGGACAGAATATTCTTCGGAGCATTTGGTGTTAGAATGCCACGCCGCGAAAGCAGCTGGCTGCGTTATGAATGGTCGCCGTCATTGCTCCCATGACCGCTCAACAGACGCAAGGCGCGGCCCGCTGCAGAAAGACAAATGGCCTTTTTCGGCGCGTGAGGGGGATGATATGACAAAAAGAGACTTGATCGACGAAGTGAACAAGCGCTTTCCGCATCTCTCGCGAAGAGACTCGGAAGTGATCATCAATGCGATCTTCGACTCCATGGTGGAATCACTGGCGCAAGGCGACCGCATTGAGATTCGCGGCTTCGGCAGTTTCGTGGTAAAGCACCGCCGCGCGCGCCAGGGGCGCAACCCCAAGAGCGGCGAGCTGGTATCGGTGGCAGCCAAGCGCGTGCCGTTTTTCAAAGTCGGTAAGGAGCTGCGCCTGCGGGTCGATGGCAAACC
The DNA here is from genome assembly GCA_963840855.1 of uncultured delta proteobacterium. Lineage (GTDB taxonomy): Bacteria > Desulfobacterota > Binatia > UBA9968 > UBA9968 > DATACQ01. The sequence goes on along the minus strand of CAWJBB010000021.1, from coordinate 64,967 downwards.
CTACGATGCCGAAGACATGGATGACGACGGAGCCGGGGCGTGAAGCAACTCTGGGCCCCCTGGAGAATGGTCTATATCGACCAGGGCGGCAAAGTCGGAGGTTGCATCTTTTGTGCAAAAAACCTTCAAGAACAGCCGCGCGAGACCTTGGTCTTGACCCAAACTAAACATTCGCTGGTCATGCTCAATAAATACCCTTACAACAACGGCCATCTCCTGCTGGCGCCCAAGCGACATGAAAACAAACTTGATGATTTGCCCCAGAACGAGCATACCGACCTGCAGGAAACGCTGCGCCGTTCGGTGGCTATCGTCCGCGCCGTTCTCAATCCGGGCGGAATCAACCTCGGCATGAATCTTGGCAAGTGCGCGGGGGCCGGTGTGGAAGATCATTTGCATTGGCACTTGGTGCCGCGTTGGGAAGGGGACACGAACTTCATGCCGGTCGTAGGCGAGACACGCGTCATGCCCCAGCATCTGCTCGACAGCTACGACCGCTTGAAACCGCATTTTGAGAGCCTGGCGGAGTAATGCTATCAAACAGAAGTGAGTTGCGAAATCAGATTTCTGAGACACGACATTGGGCAGCAATCATATTAACGATTAGGGAGGCCGAATCACGTGAGCGAAGCAAAAACACTGGGGGAACTTAAAAAAAGCGGCATCGCAGTCTTATCTGTGCGCGACGAGATGCGGAAAAATTTAGTGCAACACTTGGAAAGCGGCAATCGGATATTGCCGGGCATCATCGGTTACAACGATACAGTCATTCCGGAAATCGAAAATGCGATTCTATCCGGTCATCACATGGTTTTTCTAGGCGAGCGCGGCCAAGCCAAGTCGCGCATTATTCGCGGGCTTGTCAGTCTGTTAGACGAGCGCATCCCCATCGTGGCGGGTTGTGAAATCAACGACAATCCCTATCAGCCGATCTGTCGCGCCTGCCGCAAAAAGGCCGAAGAGACGGGCGATGGTTTGCCCATCGAGTGGATCGACCGCGACGCCCGCTACGGCGAAAAGCTCGCCACCCCGGATGTTTCCATCGCCGATCTCGTCGGCGAGATCGATCCCATCAAAGTCGCCGAGGGGCGTTATCTCGCGGACGAAGAAACGATCCATTACGGCCTCGTGCCGCGCACCAACCGCGGTGTGTTCGCCATCAACGAGCTGCCCGACCTGACGGAAAAAGTCCAGGTCGGCTTGTTCAACCTGATGGAGGAAAAAGACGTTCAGATAAAAGGCTACAAGATCCGCCTGCCCCTGGATGTGGTCATCGTGGCGAGCGCCAACCCCGAGGATTACACCAGCCGGGGTAGAATCATCACGCCCCTCAAGGACCGCTTCGACATGCAGATTCGCACGCACTACCCGAAGAACATCGGCGACGAGCTCGCGATCATGGAACAGGAAGCCGGTCCCACGGACAAGCGCAGCCGGAAAGTGGAAGTGCCGGGCTTCATGAAGGAGATCCTCGGCTGCCTGACCTTCGAGGCGCGCAAGTCCAACGAGATCAATCAGTCGTCCGGCGTCAGCGTGCGCGTCACGATCAACAACTACGAAAGCTTGATCAGCAACGCCGAAAAGCGCGCGCTACGCCTGAAGGAAAACGACATCGTCCCGCGCATCAGCGATCTTCACGCCCTGCTGGCGTCCACCACCGGCAAAATCGAGATCGAGTATGTCGGCGAGGACAAGAAGGAAGGCGAGTTGGTGGAGAAGCTCCTCAACCGCTCCATCGTGAAGGTCTTCGATCAGCACTTCAGTCTCAATTCGCTGCAAAAAGTCGTGGAATACTTCAACGCCGGCTGGGGCGTGGAAGTGTCGGACCAGATGGCGTCACAGGATTATTTGGAAGGGATCAAGGAAATCCCCGGTCTCAAGGAGGCGATCCGCAATCTCGGCATTCAAGAATCACCGTCGCTGATGGCGTCCGCCACTGAATTCGTCCTTGAAGGGCTCCACTTGCACCAAAAATTGAATAAAGAAGTAGAAGGTGGTCGGGCCACCTACGGCAAGTAGTTCTGGGTAGTGAGTAAGGCTCAGGACACCGGTTCTCACGATGCACATTCGATACAGCCGTTGGGACGCCAGCCTCAGAGACGGTCTCGATCCCGACTCGGTGTTCGACCAGCTCAACGACTACATGAACGACACCGGCGATCTACAGCAGGCGATGCGCCGCTTGATGCAAAAAGGCATCAAGCAGGGAGAAAAACAGACCAAGGGAATTGACGATCTTCTGGCTCAAATCGCCAAGGAGATGCGCAAGCTCTACGACGAGTACCGGCTCCAGTCCGCCATGGACGAAGCGCAGGAACAGCTGGAGTCGATCGTCGATCAGGAGCGCCAGACCCTCGACGAGCTCAGTGAAGCCGGCCAAGACACGCAATCCAAGCAACAGTTTTTGAACGATCTTCCCGGCAAAGTCAGCGACGCGGTAGAAAAACTGACATCCTACCGTTTTGAAAACGCCGACGCGGCAAAGCAATTTGAGCAGCTCTTGATGCAGCTCGAGCAGATTCGCAAGCTGGAAAATTGGCTGCGCCGCGAAGGCAGTCTGTTTCGCGGCCAGACGCCGGTTCCCTTCGAGCAGTCCGGGGAACTCATGGAGCACATGGAGGATCTGCGCCGTTTGGAAGGGCAGCTCTCCAGCATGCAGCTTAAGGATGTCGACAAAGAGCTGCTGGAAAAACTTCTCGGCGGCGATCCCAAACAGGACTTCGAAGGGGTGATGCGCATGCAGTCACTGCTCGAAGAGGGCGGCTACGTCTTGGAGCAGGGCGAGCGCTTCGAGCTAACCCCTAAAGGCGTCCGGCGCGTCGGCCAGCTGGCGCTGAGAGATATTTACCAGCAACTGCGCCGCGACGGCATGGGGCGCCACTCGACACGCAATCGCGGCAGCCAGGAGTTTCTCACCGAAAACAGCCGGCCCTACGTTCAGGGCGACCCCTTTCGCATCAACATGATCCAGACGCTGAAAAACGCCCTGCTGCGCGGCGGTGGCGTGCCGGTGCGCATCGGACCAAAGGATTTTGCGGTCTATGAGTCCGAGCACACGACCAGGGCGGCCACCGTGCTGCTTTTGGATATGAGCTGGTCGATGAGCTGGGAAGGGCGTTTTGCGGCGGCCAAAAAAGTGGCCCTCGCTATGGAGAGCCTGGTGCGCTCGCTGCACCCGCGCGACTATTTTGGCATCGTCGGATTTTTCACCCGGGCGGTGGAGTTGAAGGCCAAGGACCTGCCCCAGGCGACCTGGAACATGGGCGATCCATTCACGAACTTGCAGGACGGGTTGCATCTGGCTGCCCAAATGCTCGAACGGCGTCCCAGCCAGAACCAGCAGATGATCGTGATAACCGACGGTCAACCGACCGCTTACTGCCGTCAGGGACGGCTCTATTGCGAATGGCCTTTAAGCTTCGGTGGCATCAGCCAGCGCGCCGCCGAAGAGACTTTAAAAGAAGCCGAGCGCATCACGCGCAAAGGCATCACCATCAATACCTTCATGCTCGACGATAGCCCGGTTCTTCGGGGGTTCGTCGACGATCTCACGCGCATCAACAAGGGCCGCGCCTTTTACACTCGCCCCGATCGGCTGGGAGAGTATCTCCTGGTCGATTACCTGTCGCATCAACGAAAGAAAGTCTAACGCGTCGACGCGCGTTACCGTTCAAAGTTCCAGTGTTCAAATCGTTCAAGCCGTTTCGGTCGTTCAATACTCAATGATTTTTAAATAGTTGAGAACTAAAGCCGTTAAACGACCTTAGTTTTAACGACTTGAACGTTTGGAACGTTTTGAACGGCTTGAACCAGCGCGCTTCGCCGCGTCCTTGACACCTGAAATTATTTTCAGTATATAGATTCTTATGCTTCCCACACTGACTGCCAGGCAAAAAGAGATCTATGACTTCTTGCTGCGCGTGATCCGAGAGAAGGGCTATGCGCCGTCGATTCCCGAGATCGGCGCCAAGTTTAAGATCGCCTCCACCAACGGCGTCGCCGATCATCTGAAAGCGCTGCAAAAGAAAGGCTACATCCGCCGGGTCGGTAAACGCGCCATTGAGATGGCCAACGCTATGGGAAAAGCGGTCTTGCCGGCCACCCGCGAGGTGCCGGTTTTAGGACGAATCCCCGCCGGCAAACCCTTTCTCAGCGAAGAAAATATCGAAGGGCTTTTGACCATACCGAGCGACATGGGATCGGGGAAGCTTTACGCGCTCCAGGTCAAAGGCGACAGCATGACCGGCGCCGGTATCCTGGACGGCGACCGGGTGATCGTCAAGCAGCAAGGTACGGCGGAAAACGGCGAGATCATCTGCGCCTTGATCGAAGGCGAAGCGACACTCAAGCGGTTCTACAAAAAAGGCGGCGTCATCACGCTCAAAGCGGAGAATGATAAATACGCTCCAATTATGCTTTCGCAAGGAGAATTTCGCATTGTGGGTAAAATAGTCGGGCTGCTGAGAAAATTCTAGAGCAGTTCAAGGTTCAACGTTCAAGGTTAAACCCGGAATCCGAAACCGGAGTCACTTCGAAACGTTGCACTAATCGTTTGAACCGACGTTTCATCTGGAGGTCCTATGCACGATAAAACATTTCGAAGATTTGGAAATCTGGAAAGAGGCGCGCCGTTTAACGACAAGAAATCTACCGTTAACTTCTAGCGCCAAAATTTTCAAAGGATTTTAGTCTTCGCGGGATCAAATCCAACGCGCGGCAATTTCTATCATGTCAAACATTGCTGAAGGGTTTGAACGCGGCGGAAATCAAGAATTCATCCAATTTCTCTATGTCGCGAAAGGATCCTGCGGCGAAGTTCGCTCGCAACTGTATGTGGCTGTTGATCAAGAATATCATCGCAACAGAATGAATCCGACAGACTTGCTGAAATTCTTCAAGCGCTCTGTCGAGCAATGATCGAGCACCTAATTAATTATCTCAAACGAAGCGGAATGCAGGGGCCAAAATACAACGAGTCCAACCCGATCGATTATTCGGAAGCTGCGTCAATCAGCTCGACAGTCTTAAACGCGTTGGAACCATTGGAACGGTCTTGGAACCTTTGGAACCGTTAAACTTCGTTGAACGTTTTGAACGACTTGAACGACAGGTATGATGCTTTCTTCCTGCGCAAAAACTTCGCCCAGTTATTACTTCCAAGGCCCTGTGGAATTTCTGCGGAGGTCGCCGGCCGGCTGGTGGAAATTTCCGCGTCGGCGGCCGCGGCCTCGTTGACCGTGGCCTTCGGCCTGGTGCGGGAAACTCAGGAGCGAGGTGAACCGGTGGGTTGGGTCACCGGGGCGCAGAGTGCTTTCTATCCACCTGACGCGGCCCAGGGCGGAACCGATCTAGCGGCGCTGGTGGTGATCCGGCTCAGCGCCGCGGAAAACATCGCGCGCGCGGGCGAAAAACTTTTGCGCTCCGGCGGCTTCGGCTTGATCGTGCTCGATCTCGGCGGCGCCGATATCCCCATGCCGCTGCAGAGCCGCTTGACCGGCCTCGCGCATCATCACCATACCGCGGTGGTTTGCTTGACGGAAAAAGAACGGAAAGATTTTTCGCTCGGCTCGCTGGTCTCGCTCAGGGCCCACGCGGAAAAAAAAAGGGCCTTGGAAAATCGCTTTGCCTGCGCGCTTCGGGTGCTCAAGGATAAACGGCGGGGACCGGCGTGGAAACATGAAGAGCTCTACTTTGGGCCGGCTGGCCTGTGTTGATCTGCCGGCCTTTCCGCTGCAGTTACTGCTCAAACGGCATCCCGGTTGGGCGGCCCAGCCCGCAGCGGTGGTCGCCGAGGATAAGCCGCAGGGAGTGGTTCTCTGGGTCAATGAGCAGGCGCGGCAATCGGGCGTGCTGCCGGGCCTGCGCTACGCCGCGGCGCTTTCTCTGGCTTCAGGGCTGCGCGCCGGCGCAGTCGCGCCGAAAGAAATCACGCAATCGGTCGCCGAGCTGACCCGCCGGCTTATGGGTTTTTCGCCCGAAGTCGAGCCTTCTGCAAGCGAGCCCGGAGTTTTCTGGCTCAACGGCGCGGGGCTGCAGCGTCTCTATTCCTCGCCGCGCCATTGGGCCCATGCCATTCGCCAGGAGATAGCAATGCAGTGTCTCGCGGCCAGCGTCGCCGTCGGTCTCACCCGCTTCGGCACTTACGCGGTGGTCAAGGCCCAAAGGGGTATCACGATTTTTCGCGATGCCGCCGAAGAACGGAGCGCGGCGAACAAAATCCCGCTGGCTCGCTTGCATATCGATCCGCACTTTCGCGACGCGCTTTTCAAGCTCGGCATCAAAACCGTCGGCGCCTTGCTTTCTTTGCCGCCGGCGGGATTGCGCGAGCGCTTCGGCGCCGAGGCTTATCGTCTGCATCAAATGGCCGCCGGCGAGCTCTGGGCGCCTCTCGATCCAAGCAGACCCGAAGAACCGGTGGCGCAAAGACGCATCCTCGACGATCCGGAAAGCGATGCCACGCGGCTGCTCTTTCTCATCAAGCAAATGCTCCATCCGCTGCTGGCGGCGCTCGCCAAGCGCGCCCAGGCACTCGCAGTGCTTTGGCTGTCTTTCCTAATCGATCGCAGCGGCTGGCTTAAGGAGCAGATCCGTCCGGCAACGCCGACGCTGGAGGAAGCGCAAATAATCGACCTGGTCCGCCTGCGACTGGAGTCGCTGAAATTCTCCGCCGGCGCCATCGAGATTGAATTAAAAGCGGAGGTGTGCGCCGCGACCCGAGAACAGCTGCATCTTTTTGCCGAGCAGCCTGCGCGCGATCTCGACGCCGCCAACCGCGCGCTGGCGCGATTGCGCGCGGAATTCGGCGACGAAGCCGTCGTGCACGCAACGCTGAAAGACGGCCATCTACCCGAAGCGCGCTTCGCCTGGGAGCCCCTCGACCGCGTCAAGCTCCCCCCCTGTCCTGAGCAACGTCGAAGGACGACCCAAATGTTGGTGCGCCGGATCGTCGCCAAACCGGTTTTGCTCCCCGGCGGACCCTATCACACCCACGAAGACGGCTGGCTCATTTTGGGCCCCAAGTACGGCACCGTCGACCGGCTCACCGGGCCCTATGTTTTCTCCGGCGGCTGGTGGCGCAAAGAAATCCAGCGCGAATATTACTACGCCGAAACCCGCCGCGGCGATATTTTATGGCTGTACTATGATCGGCTAAGACGAAGATGGTTTTTGCAAGGATCTATTGAATAAACACGGTTCCAAACGTTCCAGAAGTTCCAATCGTTCCAAACGTACGGAGTAATCATGCGGATGCGTGAAAATTTCTGTTGATCCAGAATGATGCCTCAATATAAGTTGCATGGTTGCAAACTCTCTATATGGCAAACATTGAACCGCTAAAACAGCTGGATGACGACGGATTGCCAACACCCGAGATTGGAGCTTGGGGTGAAGAGAAATATCGCCAAGTCCAACTGTACGCGTCGCTCTTCATAAAATCTATGCGTACCAAGTGGGATGCTCTTGTTTATTTGGATTTGTTTGCTGGCTCTGGGCGATCTCGAATTCGTGGGACAAGACGAATAGTCAGCTGCGTCGCCTCTTCTGATCCTTGGAATGCCTGAAGCATTCGACAAATATATTTTCTGTGAAGGAGACAAGAACTTTGCCGAAGCTCTTGAAACGAGGTGTCGACGGGATTTTCCGAACAGGAACGTAAAGATTATCACTGGGAATGCCAACGCATCGGTAGATAATATTATTGCGGAGATGCCACGACCCGGAAGGAACCAAAGGGTCCTGGGGTTTTGTTTTCTCGATCCATTTCAGATGCAGAACTTGCATTTTTCAACAATAGAAGCGCTGTCGCAAAGATTTATGGATTTTCTGGTACTTATTCCATCCAGCATGGACGCAAATCGCAATGAGCAAAACTACACACAGCCTCGAAATAAGACACTGGAGCATTTTGTTGGTAACGCAGATTGGCGTAGTCGTTGGGAGTAAAGAAAAGGCGACCGGCAAATCATTCGAGAATTTCGTTGTTGAGGAGTTTGGACGCTCGATGCAGAAACTGGGCTACATTGACCCAGGTGTAAAAGAAGCACTTCTGATTCGATCTGACGAGAAGAATTTGCCGCTATATCGACTCGCGCTGTACAGCAAGCATAAGTTAGGTCCAAAATTTTGGAAGGAAACAAAGAAATATTCAGATCCGCAAACAGGCTTCAGATTTTTATGAGGTAAATATGGCTCAAGATTCGGCGATTGAATGGACCGATGCAACCTGGAACCCGGTAACTGGCTGCACGAAGATCAGCCCTGGATGTAAGAATTGCTACGCGCATCGCATGGCGCGGCGGTTACATGCCATGGGGCAGGCGAGGTACAGGAACAATTTCGATGTCACTTTGCACGACGATCTACTTGAACAGCCCTTGCGGTGGGGTCAGCCGCGGAAGATCTTTGTCAATTCGATGAGTGATCTGTTTCATCCCGATGTGCCGCTTGATTTTATCCAGCGATTTTTGATGTCATGGGAAAAGCTCATTGGCACACGTTTCAGATTCTGACCAAGCGATCGGAGAGACTCGTTGAACTCGCTGGAAAGCTTCCTTGGCACGATAACATTTGGATGGGCGTGAGCGTTGAGAATAGTCGACTATACCTATCGGATCGGATCACTTGACGAAAAGTGCCAGCAGTCTGTTCGGTTTCTATCTGTCGAGCCCCTGTTGGGACCGATTCCTCGATTGCCGCTACAGAGGAATTCATTGGGTAATTGTTGGAGGAGAATCCGGCCCTGGAGCCGCAATTGGACCCACGGTGGGTACAACAGATTAGGGACCGATGCATTGCTCAAGGTGTGCCTTTCTTCTTCAAGCAGTGGGGTGGAACAAGAAAGAAAAGTACCGGCCGTGAACTGGACGGGAGGACATGGGACGAGATGCCGCTCCCACGCCTCAGGAACTCGAGCCAACTCTCAGCTAATCGTGACGGTTTTCGATTTCAAAGAAGAATCTTATGATTGATCCTTGAACGGCGACTACGGGAGGAAACAATATGGAAAGCGACAAGATATACCCACTGAACAGAAATCAAATCGAGGGCAGCGCCGCGGTCAATGCACCGGCAACGCCTCCGAAACGTCAAAGACTTGCTCATCAAGCACCTCGACGATGGTAAACGGCAGCACCAGAACGATATCGACAAGAACTTAGGCCGAGTTGTGTTGCCCAATGCGCTGGATCGGAAATATCCAAACGCTGGGCAAGAGTGGGGATGGCAATGGGTTTTTCCAGCGCTGAGATACTACGTTGACCGCGTAACAGGACAACAATTCAGGCATCATCTTCACGAATCAGTGCTACAAAAAGCCGTGCGAGAGGCTGCTCGCAACGCCGGGATCGCAAGGCAAGCGACGTGCCATTCGATGCGGCATTCTTTTGCGACCCATCTGCTAGAGGACGGGTATGACATTCGGACGGTTCAGGAGTTACTGGGGCATCGCGATGTCAGCACAACGATGATCTACACCCACGTTCTAAATCGCGGTGGCCGAGGTGTTCAAAGTCCAGCGGACCGGCTACTGAGACTTTGAATACGCGTTATCGCCTCGGGGATAGACTGCGGGCCCATAGGGGGATAGGCCGCCATGCCGGCGGCAATTGTCGGAAAACGTGTCTTGACTTTCGCGTCGCAAGTAAGCGATACAGTTCAACGAGTAATCCTAAAGGTCGTGTAAGGCTGTTTGGGATAGGCGGCCAGGAACGGCGTGGCCTAAACAGCTCACTTAATAGTTAGTCGTCACAAGTAAGCGATGGACCAGTACGATCCTCAGGTCGCCCCTGATTCCAAAGATTGGCTTGCGCTTGATGAGGGTGAACGAATCCTATTGGTGCAAGAGCATCACCGAGATACGCGAGTTTCTTTGCCTAAGCGCGCGCGAACACTTCATGCGTCGGTGCACGTGGTTGTTGAGAATCAACTCGCTTTGGCGGACGAGCCAGTTGTCAGAGCGCTCGATCGCCTGGTCAGAGAAGGCCTCTCAAGACACGACGCGGTTCACGCTATCGGCTCTGTGGTCGCCGAGGAAATTTACGTTCTCCTTAAAGAGCAAGACATCCCGGACACGGCCCGAACCCGGTACTATGCGGCAATTGAACGACTTACCGCAGCATCGTGGCGAGCAAACAGTGACGACTAACCACGCGTTCGAAAACGGACGCTCGCAAACGAGGCTTCGCTCGCTTGCGAGCGCCGTTCAACGCGGACGTTAGCGAGAGCTGAAATCCCGTGCTATCCTGACCGGCAAGGAGAATCATATGGCGCATTCCTTACCTGAAATAGAGAAGGACGCGTTGCGGTTGTCGCCCGAGGATCGTACACGGCTTGTGGTGCGCCTCCTATCAAGCCTGGAGGGAACCGCGGAGTCGCCAGAGGAGATTGAAAAGCTCTGGATCACAGAGGCAGAGCGGCGCTTTAAAGAACTGCGCGACGGAGTTGTGCAAGGAATACCGGCCCGTGAGATCTTTGCTGAGTTGCGGAACAAGCGGTCGTGAAGGAGGTCATCTTCCACCCGGAAGCTCGGGCGGAGACCGATATGTTAGATTGTTGGGAGCACCAAGAGCCATGCCTTCTGGCTCTTTTATTTCCTTTTGTTTAACTTGAGAGAGACGCGCCGCCAACAGGTTTCGCCCTCCGCTGCGCGCCCATCGGCTCTAACTTATTATATGCCTCTCAGAATATGGACAAAACGCTCCTAGATCTCCAGTCGAAATATCGGATTCGGCGACTTGCGCGATTCTTTCAGAAGTAAGACATCTAACCAATCGGCTAGAGAAGGACGCTTCGTGCCTCTCAGCCGCAACGTTAGCCCGGCATCTTGCGACACAAAGTGTCCGCTATGAAATTCTCTCGTGATTGGAACCCAATGAATAGACCTTGGTTTGCCATTACTTGGTTTGCCATCTGGGGCTTGTTCCAGGCGTATGCAGTCAGGTCGGTCTTCGCCGGAACTTGGCAACGGCCCGAAGCATTTCCGAAAGAAGCATATGTCTCTCTGATCTACCCTGACATGTTCTTCATTCCTCTCTATCTGTTGACAGCCATACTGCTGTTCAGGCGGCATTGGCTCGGTAGCGTCTTGGCGTTCGTGGCGGGCGGTGGAATTGTGTACGTCATGATCTATCTCTTGGCTCTTTCAGGATTCTCAGGCACTGTCAATCTCATCGCTGACGGGATATTCTTGGCCTGCACTTTGGTATCGCTGTGGCAAGTCGCTTACCGCGTCAGCCTTCGACGTGCGGTTTAACACGTGGCTGCACCTGACGGCGGCCAGCCTTTCTTGATTTCTTTTGGAGTTGCCGTCACGGGTGAGCCACTATCCGTTAGGCCAACAAAGGGATCGCGAAATATACTCATGTATTCAAGAATCGTTGTATGTGGGGCTATTGGAGTTATTGCATTCCTGGGCGACGCCGAAAGTCATTTTCGATTACGACGGCGACCGCAAAACGTTCTTGGAAATCTTGGACAAAGGCGTTGCTTTTAGCTGGCTGTCACGCCTGCTGTCAGATAGATGCCGGTTCGAAGACGAGCATTGATACAAGAAACAAGACCTGACCCGTAACCGGTGTTCGAGTATCCTTTGCCCAAGCGCGCTGCGAACTATTTACTTTGCGTCGGTAAGAAGCAAGTGATCGTTCAGTGTCAATTATTCAGTTTGGCGCACAAGCCAGTCGAGAAGATCGCCTCGGTCGGCGCGGCACTAGACAGCCACGACGTATCGAGAGAACCAGACATACCAGTCCATGGCCCTATTTTTGTTGATCTGCGACAACGGAATTCACTTCACTGACTATGGCAGCAGGCATCAACAGTGACGACTAACCATGTCGTTCGAAAATCGAGGTTCTTCTACGAGGCTCGTTAGCGCGGCATTAATTGCAACGGAGGATAATTGCAAATGATCGGTACGTTTTCGTCCACTGATAGCGCTCTTTTGCTCATCGACCATCAAGTCGGGACGATGAAGCTCATCAAGAACATCCCACTTGATGTGGTCAAACGAAACACGCTGGCTCTTGCCAAAACAGCCAAGATTCTTGAACATCCCTGTCGTCCTTACGAGTTCGCAGGAGCAGAATCTTCAGGGGCCATTGCTTCCGGAACTGGAACAAATTCTTCCTGAGGCGTTTGCTGCCAGGGTTCAGCGAGCCGGAATTGTTAACGCCTGGAGTGATCCGCACTTCAAACAGGCCGTCGAAGCGACAGGTCGCAGGAATCTCATCATGGCCGGTGTAACCACCGATGTGTGTTTGGTGTATCCGGCAATTAGTGCCTGTCGCGAGGGCTACCAAGTACAGGCAGTTATGGACGCTTCAGGGTCGCCATTCGAACTTTCCGAAGATATGTCGCGGCGGCGCATGGAACGCGAGGGGGTTGTGTTTACCGCAACAAACACGCTCATGGCCGAACTCGCTCAGGATTGGAGTCGGCCAGAAGGGGGCCAATTGCTTGGCATACTGTTTCAAGACGTCTTGCCACCAATCGCCTAACCCCCGACTCCAGCCTGACCGCGGCCCGCGAGCGGCTTTGGGTGAAGGCGAAAGGACTCGGTTGGGCCGCGGCGGCTGAGGCGTAGCGGTTAGACAGTCGGCAAGACGGCAATCCAGAATGAAGAAATTCTCTCCCGGTGTGATTGACTACGAGGGTCGAATGTCGGCCAACTATCAGGCCGGGCGGGCCCTTTCGAACGAAGCTGCCGGAACATGGTCCTCCGTTCTTGCGCCGTTTGTCGAGGACACGGAGTTCACTCGGCTTCTGGATCTGGGATCAGGTACGGGCCGCTTTGCGACACTGTTTGCGCGATCGTTCGACATTCAGGTCATTGCTGTAGAGCCGTCGACCAGGATGCTTGCCATCGGTGCCAGCGGGGAGAAACAGAACAATCTGTCGTATATTGCCGGCTCCGCAGAGTGTATTCCATTGCGAGGCGAGAGCTGCGATCTCGTATGGATGTCCCAGGTCTGGCATCACGTTCGGGATCGGCATGCCTGCGCGAACGAGCTTCGCCGGATCGTGCGTCGTGGAGGCCACGTGCTCGTGAGGGGTACTTTCGGTGATCAACTTGATGGGTTCCCGACATTGTTTCGCTATTGGCCGTCGACCCGAGCCATTTGTCAACAACTTCCGACGATTCAGGAGACGGTCCTGGTCTTTGAAAGGAGCGGATTCCTGTTGAGGGAGCATCGGCGCGTCGAGCAGATGACGGCGACGAGTCTCTGCGAGTTCGCGAAGCGAACCAGCGTGCGCGCTGATACGGCGCTTGCGCTCGTTTCAGATTTGGCATTCCAGCACGGACAGGCTGCAATTGAGAGATCGGCGGCTCAGGAGCTGGCGGCTACGCCCGTCATCGAGATAATCGAACTCCTGGCGTTTCAGCAGAACTCGATTCGACCAGGCGCTGCTTAACCTCGCGCTGGAGCTGTCGCGCCGACCGTCCGTGCTAACCTGTCGCCCCGGCGCGCGGCTCAAATATCTTCACACAGGAGCCTATCGCATGAAGCTCAAGGTAGTGCTAACAATCTCAGCGATTTACCTGGCCGTTCTTGGCGTCGGGTTCATGTTTGCCCCACGGGAGATAGGTATCGATGCCGTTCCAGCGGATGCCTCCCCCGCACTGATCGCCTATCTCCGGGTTTTCCGCGGTCCCTTTCTTGGGATTGCAGTTTTGAACTGGATGGCTCGGAATGCGGAGCCTTCTGCGGCGCGTAACGCCATTGTCCTTGCCAATATCGTTGGGTTTGGTTGCGCAACTTCCATGGACGTATGGGGGGTGTTCAGTGGTGGCGCACGCCAGGTAGCGAAACTGTTCCTTGTGATTCATCTGCTTATGACTGTCGCCTTCGTCGTGGCAAGGCGCGCCAGCATGCGAGCCCAACGAAGTTAGGCTAGGCAGTTGCGTGGGAAGGCTGGGCCGCCGAGGCGACAGCATCCTAACACTCGCTTGGAGCGGTCAACCGCGCCCGGCTACCCGATGGATGCGACCATATGCTGAGCGCGGTTGCCGCTCAAGCGCCAACCGTTTCGGCGCCACAGCGCTCCCGCACACTTGAGGTTCTCTACGTATGCTCGAAGTACTCTCCGCAGTGTCAAGGATTTTAAGGATCAAGGGTTCAAGAGGGGAAAGCTGCGATGAAAAAAAGATCATTCCTTACCTCTGTGTTGCTTCTCTGTCTCGTCTCTGTCGAAGCGGCCGCTTTGGCTCAGAGCAAACCCGAGAAAGAGAAAATTCGAATCGGCCATGCGGCGCGCGCGGTGGCCCATTCCATCCCGTATGTGACTAACGCGGCGGGTTTCTTCCGCGAGGAAGGCCTCGAGGTCGAGATCGTGCAGACTTCCGGCTCCGTCGCCCCCATCGCGCTCATCTCCACTGACGTCGATTTCTCCATCATGTCTGCCTTCCTCCTGATCCCGGCATCGATGAAGCAGGGAGACGTCGTAATGCTCGGCGGGTTTTCACGCTATGCGTCGATGATTCTAGCCTCTCGCCCCGAGATTCGAACGGCCAGGGAGCTAAAAGGAAAGATCGTCGGCCTCCAAAGGCCGGGCGACGCCTATGAGAAAAACGCGCGCACCTCGCTCCGCCATCTGGGCCTCGATCCCGACAAGGACGTGACGCTCATCTACCTCGGATCGAACGAGGTGATGTGGCCGGCGCTCGAAACCGGCAAGGTCGCGGCCACCATGATCTCGCCGCCCACAACGATTCCCGCGCGAAAGATGGGGATGCATTTTCTCGTTGATCTCTACGATTTGAAAGTCGAATACCAGGGCGCCACGCTGGCGACGCGGCGCTCGTTTATCAAGCAGCATCCCAACCTCACTCATCGCGTCGTGCGCGCCATCGTCCGCGGCGTCCACTTCTTCAAGACGCGGAAAGAGGAGACGATCTCCCTTCTTTCGAAATTCATGCGCAGCAAGGACAGCGACGCCATGGGAGAAGCGTGGAGCCATTATGGAAGGGAAATGCCGGCGAAGCCCTACGCAGTGGATAGCGCGGTCCAAGCCGTTCTTAACGATCTCGCCGAGCGAGACCCGCGCGTGGCCCAGCGAAAGCCCGCCGAGTTCATCGATTCCGGACCGCTTGCCGAGCTGGACAAGAGCAGCTTCATCGACCGGCTCTACGGGGGGCAGAGGTAATGGAGAGGGAAAGAAGGGGAACATTCTTAATTTCTAGACCTAACCATCTGCTTCAGATCGACGCGGAATAGGCCGGCGCTCGCAAAGCCGTCGTGCGACTGATTAAAAACGTTTGGCATTGAACAAACATCGCCGCTAGAGCGGGGACCGTAAGGGAGAAGACATGCAGCAGGCAGATATCCGGCAACAGTGGGAAGGCGCCGCGCCTGGTTGGGCGCGATGGGAAACGGCTGTCGCCAACTGGATGGAGCCCGCCACCGAGACCATGCTGACCATGGCTGGGGTCGACGCCGGCGCGCGCGTGCTCGACCTCGCCTGCGGCGCGGGTAGCCAGACTTTGCGTGCGGCCCACCGGGTTGGCCCACGGGGGCACGTGGTCGCGAATGATATTGCCGAATCGATGCTGCACCACGTGCGGGAAAACGCACGCGTCGCTGGTCTTGCTAATGTCACGACGCTAGCGGGCGCCGCAGAAGACCTCGATGTGGCCGCGCAGAGCTTCGATGCAGTCATCTGTCGTTTAGGCCTGATGCTCTTTGTTGCACCGGCACAAGCCCTTGCGGCGGTGCGGCACGCTCTGCGTCCCGGCGGGAAGATCGCTGTCGTAGTCTTCACCACGCCGCCGGCCAATCCGTTTATGGCCGCGCCGATGGAGATTCTGCTGCGCCACGCCGGCAAGTCGCCACCGCCGCCCGGACAACCAGGGATTTTTGCGCTCGGCGCTCCCGGTGTGCTCGAGCGCTTGTTGACAGACAATGGTTTTGTGGGAGTCGAGCAACGCACTTTGGTCTTCCCGTTACGGCTGCCATCGGCCGCACAGGCATTGGCGATGATGCAGGAGGCGTTCGGCGCCTATCGGGCGGTGGTCAGTGCAGCCCCGAGGCCGTGCGGGTAGCCGCTGGGCTGAGTGACCGCGGCGCACCGTCGATCCTTCGGGATCTCTCCGAGGATTGATTGCGTCCAGCCGAGGTACGGTGGCCGCAGGCATCAAGCCGTCGTGAGCGCGCGCGCTCTCAGTACGCTTTGGGGGATAAAACGCAATACGTTGGGCGTTACGCGCAAGCACATCAGGTTGGCTCAAGGAAGAAACGATGCGCACGATGACGATCATCCTGGGAGGCTTCGTGCTGCTCGGTCTGTCTGTCTTGGCAGGGCGGTTGATTGGCGGAGCCGGCACGCAGCCTATGGTCACTGCTGCCAAAGTCTTCATCCCGCTCTGGATGGTAGCCGCTCTGCTTAATATGTGGATTGGCGTTACGAGCGCCGGGTATTCGGTCGCCGAGGAACTCCCAATTTTTCTATTGATTTTCGCCCTTCCTGCCGCCGGCGCGCTGTTTGTATGGTGGAAGTTTTCGTAAAAGAGTTCGTATGCTTGGTTATCACACCGATTTAGTGCGTTGTTTGCTGTCTCGCATGGAGATGCACCGCGCTGCCGTAACTCGCCTGCCGCCTAATGCGTCACTAACCGGACCGCCAAGAAGCGTCACAATAGGATTGAGGGGACTTCATTAGGCGCCCGGCATCACCCCGGTTGGAGAGATCCATCTAACCCTTGACAAACACTCGGCGCGAATCTACCTTTTGCTCAGAAATTCGTTGAAGTCGCGATGCACTATCTATATCCTTAGGAGTATTCCAATGATTACGGCCGAAACGCTTCGCAAATTTGCTCCCAGAATCAAAGACCCAGAAATTCATGCAAGCGCATTAGAGAATGCACGACAGACTAGTTCGGTGACGACAGCGCGTCGACTTTGTCATTTCCTGGGTCAAATCTTCGTTGAAACGGGCGGCTTTGCGATCATGGTGGAAAATTTGAATTACAAAGATCCGGCACGGCTCGATGGAATTTTTTCGGCGGTGCGTGGAAGCGAGGATGCCCGTGCCTTGATTCGGCGTGGGCCAGAGGCGATCGCCAACCGCGTCTATGCCAATCGTATCGGCAACGGCGACGAAGCGAGCGGAGATGGATGGCGGTACCGAGGCTCTGGGTATAAGCAGCTCACAGGCCGGTCAAACTATCGAGAAATCGGAGGCATCGTCAATCTGGATCTAGAAGGTAATCCTGAACTCGCGCGTGAACCCAAGACCGCCGCCAGCGTAGCGTTTGCGTTTTGGGATGCGCGTCAATGTTCTCCATTGGCTGATGTCGGCGATGTCGAAGGCGTGACTGCAAAAATCAATGGTCCTGCAAAACTCGGCCTGTCAGAACGGCGCGACGCGACGCTCCGGGCGCTAGGTATTTGGAAGTCCTAAAACAGCCAGGGAGGGCGGCCCGCCCCCATCATTTTAGGCGCCTAACGAGGACATACAGTGAGACGCTCCTAACGTCGCGTCCCTCATGCCAAGTCGTTAGGATTACCTTATGAAGCCGCTACTCGTAATACTTTTTTTACTTTTCGCTCCGCTGTCGGCCGACGCCTCGTCCGTAACGCGGCTGGCCAATGAGACGGCTGAGAACTTCGCGAAGAGATCCGGGCCGCCGCAAACGACACTCGTACACCAAGTCGTTGAGACGAGCGCATGGGGCGCAAAGTCGAATGCTATCATTGCGTTTTACGAACAAGAGTTCGAGGAGTCGGGCCAAACATATCGTCGAATTGTGAGTTACATATACCTACCCGAAGCCGGCAAAACATACCGAAAGGTCTTGATCGATACTTTCAAGCCAGAGGGTGGTGACCCAGAAATTGAATCCGTGTTCTTTGCCAATGTCGGTAGAGGCAAGCAGACGAAACTGATTATTATTTGTTCCTGGCCTCAGGTCCACTACGACTTTCGCGGCAAGCTCTACGCCACTTTCGTCTATGCGGCACCAAGCCCAGATAAAAAGGCTACCAAGTTAAAATTTGAAGAGAGCATTAGCAAGAAGCTCGAAGGGGGATGTGAGTGCGAGTGGCAAGACGGGACAAAAAAAATTGCAAAGTACAAAACTGCGGGTGACGTGAAGGCCGCTTTGCGAACGATCGGGCGTTAGATGCCGTTGTTGCAAGCACCACTTTCATCGAAGGGTTAATTGCCCATGGCGAAAAGGATGGCGTCAGCCCGCAGCGCCACTAGTGAACTGTAACGGTTGGTTCGCGTCTAAGTTCGCAGAACCCTTCGACAAGCTCAGGGTGAACGGTCAAGGCGCGAGCCGTTCGTGGTGAGGTTCTCGAACCATGAACGGCAAACGCTATGTAGCTGTTACAGTTCACTAGTTCATCATGCATCATGGCGAAATATAGGTTTGTAACCATCTGGGATGTTACGGCGCCCATCGAATCTGTTTGGAATGAAATCTACCATTCTGAGTTTTGGCCAAACTGGTGGAAAGGCGTAGAGAGCGTTGTCGAGCTGAAGCAGGGAGATAAAGATGGTATCGACAGCGTTCGTCGCTATACTTGGAAAAGCCTGCTCCCGTATAAGCTCACATTTGACATGCGGACAGTACGCGTTGAACCCTTGTCAATAATCGAAGCGGTCGCTACTGGAGAACTGGAAGGGAAAGGGCTCTGGCAGTTTTCCGTCGATCGGACGGGCACAGTTGCACGTTATGACTGGGAGGTCGAGACGACGAAGCTTTGGATGAATATACTGTCGCCGCTGGCGCGTCCGCTCTTCAAGTGGAATCATGACGTGGTGATGGGATGGGGAGCGGAGGGTTTGAGAAAAAGACTGGGCGCAGTCTAAAGGGGCCAGGCCATGCATTTTGTTCCTGCGGTGGGCGGATGTTTGCGCTTTTCGCTCAGGTCACGTTGATGCTCGGCTTGGACGGAAGTCGGGCCCACGCCAATCCATATCTCGCGAAACCAGGAGAGGTGGCAGTCAAGACCCGCATCGGCACATGCGCGGTTACCGGCGGGTTCATGCACTTGTATACCGCTCTCGACAATGTGGTTTCGCAGGAACTCTGGGGCAGCGCGGTGCCTTAGCGGGTCAAGGCGAGAGCTCGAAACGGGCCTGCGATACGGCTCACGGCCGTCAGGAAAATCCTTTGCGTTTACGGATGGCCTGTACTATTTTTCCTCTTGCTCCAAATTGCCACCGTAGCGATGCTTAGCCTCCGTAATGTCAGCAAAGTGTTCGGCGACCCGGACGACGGGCTTCAACCCGTCTCGGCGGTCGATGACGTTTCACTGGAGGTTCGCGCCGGCGAGTTTTTCTCCATCATCGGCCCGTCGGGTTGCGGCAAATCGACGTTGCTGAGAATCATCGGCGGGTTGATACCCGCGAGCTCTGGCGGATTAACGGTGGAAGCCGAGCCGGTGAAAGGGCCCCATCCGGCCATCGCCATGGTGTTTCAGGAGGAATCCACTTTTCCCTGGCGCACGACTCTCGCCAACGTCGAGTTCGGCCTCGAGATGCGCGGCGTGCCTCAGGACGATCGGCGGCGCAAGGCGTCGGACATGATTGGTCTGGTCGGCCTTTCCGGTTTCGAAGCGCGTTATCCTTCCGAGCTTTCCGGCGGTATGCGCCAGCGGGTGGCCATTGCCCGCGCGTTGGTATTGCAGCCCAAGATTCTTTTGATGGACGAACCCTTTGGCGCGCTGGACGAACAGACTCGGATCATTCTGGGAGAGGAGCTGCTCAAAATCCGCGACCAGCTCAAGCAAACAATCATGTTTGTGACGCATAATATCAATGAATCGGTACAGCTGTCAGACAGGGTGATGGTGATGACCGCGCGTCCTGGCCGGGTGAAGTCGCTGGTCGATATCGACTTGCCTCATCCACGCGATTCGACGATTATTGCTTCCGACCGCTTCGGCCGGCTGGTGGCGCAAGTTTGGGGCGCGCTCAGAGAGGAATCGCTCAAAGGCTTCAAACAAATGGAGCATCGAGACTAAGGAGGTCGAGCCATGGAACAAAAACTTCGCTATGGAACTTTCGCCCTGGTCGCGTTTTTTCTCTGGCTCGGGGCACCGACTGCATCGCTGGCGGCATCGGCGCGCACTAAAATCGTCGTCGTGGTGCCGCACCGGGTGCTGTTCACCGTTGCCGTGCCGGTATACATCGCCCATGAAAAGGGCTTTTACCGGGAGAATAATATCGACGTTGACGCCGTGTTTACCCGCGGCGGGGGCGAAAACGTGCAAGCGGTGGTCTCCGGCGACGCGCAGATTGGTCTCGGCACCGGAACTTTGGCGGTCATTAGCGCATTCGTAAAAAAGGCGCCGATCAAAATCGCCGCCGCTGAGATTACCGGGATGGATGCCTACTGGTATGTGCAGAGCAACACTTCCATCCGCAAATTCGACGATCTCGCGGGTAAAAAAGTGGCCTACAGCCGCCCGGGCGCATCAAGTCACATGGCTGTGCTCGGGATTGCGGATCAGCTCAAAGCCAGGGGACTCAAACCGGCCGAACCGGTGTCGTTGGGCGGCATCCCGGAGGTTTATACGGCGGTTCGCACCGGCCAGGCCGACGCTGGTTGGTCAGTGGCGCCGTTTTATTTGGACCGGGTGGAGAAAGGTGAACTCCGCGTCGTCGTCAGGGGCGATGAGATCGCGGCGATGAAAGATATTACCGCGCGGGTGCATTTCACCAACAACGACTTTGCGACAAGAAGCCCGGAGGCCGTCCGCGGCTTTTTCAGAGCGCAACAGCGCGCCCTCGACTACATGTTCGAACACAAAGAAGACACCGCTAAAATTTGGATACGCCGCGCCGAATTGAAATTCCCCGAATCGGCCGTGCTCAAAACTTGGGAATACTACAACAGAGCGGCGATGAGCTTGAAACCGATACGCGGCATGCAGACGATCATCGAGGACGGAATCAAAAATAATTTCTTAAAACAACCGTTGACCCAGGCAGAGCTCAATCAATTGGTCGACTTGAGCCATCTGCAGTAGCGACAAAAATCCAGCGAGTGCAATATTTTTGAAGTTCGTTACGCGCTCGTCATTCCGAGCAACCCCCGCGATGATCCCCGCTTTCGCGAGGAGGGGGCGGACACGCTAAGCGCTGTTCTCCGGCGGCGAAGGCAGCCCCAGGAAAAACCACAGCAGCAAAGTGACAACACCGAGAAGTTCGGGCAGCGACGGCGAGATTTGCATCAACGCGCCGCCTAAAATGCCGCCCACGGAGGAGCCGGCGTATCCGGCGAAGGTATAGATGCCGCTGGCGCTGCCACGGCCGGCGGGCGGCACTCGCCTGGTCAAAAACGCCGGCAGCAGAGGCTGGTAAAGGCTGTAGCCGAAAAAAAAGGTCGCGCCGCCCAGATAGAGAAGAAAATCGTATTGCGCGCCGAGCAAGTAGACAGCATATCCCACCGCCGCGCTCAGCCAGCCGAGGAGCAGCGGGGCGCGGAAGCGGCCGCGCTTCTCCGACCGGCGCACGTAAGGAAAGACCAGAAGCGCGCTGGGCAAGAAAATAATCAGATACACTCTCCAAAGATCCGCCTTGTCGAGGCCGAGCTCGTGCCAGCTCAACGGGTAGGTGAAAAAAAATAGATTGAGCGCCAAGGAGAGGACGAAGGCCGCCAGGAAGATCGGACGCAAGGCGCCGTCGAAAAGGATGGGCTTTAACGCCAGCGGCGGTTCCTTGTGCTCAGAGCGAGGAGCGCGCGGAAATGTAATCGCGGCGAGAAGCATCGCGAGAAAAGCGATGGCCGCAAGCAGGTAAAATAGACCGTCCAGACCGACACTTGCCGCCAGCAGCGGCCCGGCCAAGATGCCGATCATGAACGCCGATCCGATGGCGATGCCGGTGATCGTATAGGCCTGAGTGCGCACGGACGGCCGGGTCACGTCGGCCAGCGCGGCAAATGCGACCGAGCCCACGGCGCCCGTGCCCTGGATGACGCGGGCGAGGATGAGCTGAAAAATAGTCTCGGCGAGGCCGCAGGCGATACTTCCCAGCGCGAACAGCGCGAGTCCAATCAGCAAGACCGGCTTGCGCCCCCAGCGGTCGCTGGCCCAGCCGAGCGGGATCTGCGCCAAGCTTTGCGTCAATGCGTAGATGCCGAAGGCGACGCCCGCCAACGCCATGCTCGCTCCCGCATATCGAACCGCATAGACGCTGAAAATCGGCAACATGAGAAAGATGCCGAGCAGGCGCAGCGCGGATATGAGACTGACGGCGATGACGGATCCGGTTTCCGCGCGCGAAAGGGAATGTTCTTTGTCCACCAAGGTGTCGGGTATACTCCGCAGGTGCCCGTTTTGAAGAAATAATTCAACTCAATGTACACGCTTCGGGAAAAATGGGAAGAGGGACGGCAGGCATGAAACTCCGTTCAAGGTTCAAAGTTCAACGTTCAAAGTCAGGGATCGCGATTGTGCGAATGCAACAAAGGAGGGAAATACGTTGAACATTGAACCTTAAACGTTGAACCGTTTATGAATAAACCGCGCTAGTTGCGAGTTTCGACAGCGCCGTCGGTCCCTTTCATCACAAACTGAAACGGCGCGCTCGTCTCGCCCATGTAGAGTGTGCGGTGCGGAAACGGAGTCCCGATTCCCTCGCCGTCAAAGGCCTTCTTAAGTCTGCGGCGGTACTCCCGTCCCACGGTCCATTGCTGCAGCGGCAGGGTTTTCAATCGCGCCTTGATATTCACCGCCGAGTCAGCGAATTGATCGACGCCAAATATCTCGATGGGTTCGATCATCAACGAACCGTAGGGCGCTTCCGATTGCATCCTCATGCCAACCCGGCGCATGATTTCGACCACCCGGTCGGTGTCTTCTTTATAGGCCACGGCGATATCGAGAACGTAGGCGGACCACTCTTTGGATCGGTTGGCGAGCGTGTTAACTGTCCCATTGGGAAAAACGTGAACCACGCCTTCGAGATCACGCAACACGATGGTACGGAAACTGATGCGTTCGACGAGCCCGCCGGTACCGTTGATCACCGCGACATCGCCGACGCGCACCTGGTTTTCGAGAATCAGAAAAAAGCCGCTCACGAGATCGCGCACGAGATTCTGCGCGCCAAAGCCCACGGCCAGTCCGACGACACCGGCTCCGGCGAGAATCGGGCCGATGTTGACGCCGATATGGCTCAAGGAAGTCACGACCGCAACGAACCAGACCAGCATCACCGCAATCGTACGCAGCACGCCGATGAGGGTCTTGATGCGTTGACTCCCCGCGTCGGGGACGCGTTCGGTGAGTTCTGCGGCACGAATGAGCAGCCGTTCCAGGTTATCGAGGGCGATGCGTAAGACTTTGATGCCGACATAGGCGGCAATGACGACCAGCGCAATGCGCAGCGACGTTTGGGCCGCGTCAATGCCCATGTCAACAAGTTTCGGAGTAATTTCCTTCGCGTAAGATTCCAACATACTAATGGACCTCCTGCCGTGCTGGATTGTGTTCGCGGGAACGCAATCTGACACTAACAAATCCAAGCGTTACGTTCGACTGAAAGCCGACGCGAAGAAGATCCGCTGACGCTCACTACGCCAACCGCTGCGTAAATGAATTGGAAAAGGAAGAGTGCTTCAAAAAAGCTTTGGCCGTAACGCCGGCGCGGTCTAGGGTTTTTAGTTTCAGCTACGATCCGAGACGCGAGGTAGACCGCTAACCCTCCGGCCGGGCTAAAAGCGCTTGTGTGTCCTGAAGCCACGGGTCGTCTTTGATCAAGCGTGCGAAGTTCCCGTGAACGAGTCGTTCGATTCGCTCCGGTGTTGACTGCCGTAATGCAGCCACCGTTTCGACGACGTTTGCAATGGCCCTTGGCATGCCAAGTTCGCCTTTCAACCATTTCAATCCACCCGGGTTATCGGTTTCGGTCAAAAGCAATTGATCGGGAATCTCGTCGGCGATGGCTTTGATGTGATTTGAATGATGCACTTCGACGCCCACCGTGAAATAGCAGCCGTACTGAATCATTGCGCGCAGGATATCTAGCGGGCCGGAGAACCAGTGGATGATGGGGCGTCGAACGTCGTACTTTTCGAGTAGATTAAGGATCTCTTTCTCTCCGCCCTTGGTGTGAAGGTTCACGAATTTGTTCTGCTCGCGGGCGGCGGCGAAGAAATATTCAAGGACTTTAACCTGCGCCGGAAAGGTCGACGCGTCCTTCTCCCAGTGAAAATCGAGGCCGATCTCGCCGATGGCTGGACTGCCCTCAATGAGCGAATCCATTTCGTGCAAACGACCGGCATATTGCCGCGCGCGTCTAGGATGGACGCCGAACGTCGGCAGGACCAGCGGCGATCGATCGGCGATTATCTTGAGTTGGGCGTACGACGGCGCGTCCATCGCCGTGGCCACGGTGAATATCCGTCCCTGTCCGATTTCCCGTAAAGCGTCGTCGAGCAGGTCGCCATATCTGTCTAGGTGGACATGAGCGTCGATCAGCATAGGCTTCCAATTCTATGTGCGGCGCGCGCTTTTTCCTGCCCGGTCATGACTGTTATTCGTAAGAAAGATGCAGCGCTATCTTTGCGGCAGCGCCCCGGAGTTGTCAATCGGCGGCGCAGTGAAACCTGCGCGCGGTTCAATGTTCAACGTGGCGCCTTCGGCGCGGTTCAAGGTTTCACGTTCAAAGTTCAAAGTTGGGACGTGGGGACGTTGAACATTGACCCTTGAACGTTGAACAGGCGAAGCCATTGAACTTTGAACCTTGAACCGAATCGTTCCTGACAATGCCAGCGCTTGACCTGTTTCGAGTTAGCGGTTAGCGTTGGGCGAAAATCTCAGCTTACCGCTTCAGGGGGAAGACTATGGGACTCACACGCCGCGATTTTCTCGGAAAAGTGACCGTTGCCGCCGCCGGCTTGCCGCTCTTGAGCGGGCGCAGCTGGGCGCAGACCAAAGGCAAGTTGGGTTACATGAAGATCGTCGACAACGCGCCGATGTTCGTCGCCATGGAGCGGGGATTCTTCAAAGCTGCGGGGCTAGAGCTCGAAACCCTGCCGATGGCGGGCGGCGCCGTGATCGTGCAAGGCGTCACCTCCGGCGATCTCCAGATCGGCTGGACCAACGTGATTTCCCTTTACCAGGCGCACGTGGAGGGGTTCGATTTCAAGTTCATCGCCGGCGGTGCCACCAACGTCAAAGGGACCAACGATACCCATGCGCTCTTGGTGGCGAAAGGGTCGCCCATAAACAGCGCGAAGGATCTCGAAGGCAAGACCGTGGCGGTGAACACGTTGAATAATATCGTTCATCTCATGGCGCTGGCATGGCTCGACAAAAACGGCGCAAGCTCCGCCAAGGTGAAATTCGTCGAGATACCGTTTCCGCAGATGGAAGCCGCCCTTGTGGCTGGTAAAATCGACGCCGCCAGCGCGCAAGAGCCCTTTCCTAGCGCGGCGCTGGCCAAGGACGTCGCCCGGGTGCTCGCCAACCCGTGGAGCGATGTGATCGGGAAATTCCTCATCGCCAGTTGGTTTGCGTCGGAAAAATGGCTGCAAAAAAATAAGCAGACCGCGCAGGCATTCATTGCGGCTCTCAACCGCGGCATCGACGCCGTTGGTGCCGACCCCAAGGGCAGCCGGGACGCAATCGTCAAGTGGACCGGCTTGAATCCGGATTTGGCCGGCAAGATCCCCCTGCCGGTTTTTGAAAAGGGGGTGTCGGAAAAAGACCTGCAAGTCACCATCGACCTCACACAGAAGTACAAGCTGATCCCCCGCGCGCTCAAGGCGAGGGACGTCATCAGCGACTTGGCGCCGAAGGGGTGAATCTGATGGAGTGATGGGTTTCTCTCAGACTCCAATACTCCATCACTCCTTCTTCCCCATGCCGATCCTCGAAGTTGAAAATCTCTCCAAGAGCTATCGTCAACTGCACGGCGAGAGCACACTTGCCATCGGCAACGTCACTTGCCGGGTGGAAGCGGGGGAGTTCGTTTCCTTTGTCGGACCGTCCGGCTGCGGCAAAACGACTCTGTTAATGACCGTTGCGGGATTGATCGAGCCGACTTCGGGCCGGGTGATCGTCAAAGGTAAGGAAGTCAAAGGGCCGCCGCCCAACCTCGTTTTGATTTTTCAGGAATACAACAAGTCCTTGTTCGCCTGGCGCACCATACTGGGCAACGTGCGCTTCGGTTTGGAGGCGCGCGGCGACCGCTCAACCGGCGCCGAGTCGAGGACCAGGGAGCTGATCGATATCGTCGGCCTCAAAGGTTTTGAGAAACATTATCCCTGGGAGCTTTCCGGCGGCATGCAACAGCGGGTCGCCATCGCCCGCGCGCTCGCCTATGAGCCGGAGGTGCTCTTGATGGACGAGCCGTTCGGCTCTCTCGACGCGCTCACGCGTTTGGAGCTAGAAGACACGCTGCTCCGAGTGTGGGCCGAGCTCAAAACGACGATTCTCTTTATCACTCACGACATCGAGGAAGCGATCTATCTGTCCGATCGCATCTGGGTTTTAAGCCGCCGCCCGTCGCAAATCATCCAGGAGTTGCTGGTCGAGTTTCCCCGGCCGCGCAACCAGTTGGCGACCCGCGCCGAGGCGGGCTTCATGGCTATGCGCAACGAAATCTATCGCCAGATCGGCCACGCGCCATGAACGGCGGCAAAAAATTCAACTGGCTCGGCTGGCTGGTGTTGGCGATACTGCTTTCACTGTGGGAATACGGCGCGCGTGCGAGCCCCACGCTGCAATTTTACATCCCGCCGGTGAGCCAAATTTTCGCCGCCCTCGCTCAATTGTTCGTATCGGGGCAAGTCGCCGGTCATTTGCTGTCAACCCTCAGCCGCTTTCTCGAAGGCTACGTGATCGCTGCCCTGCTCGCCGTTTCGTTGGGCATCCTGCTCGGCTATTTTCGCTTCGCCTATAGTCTATTGGAAACCCTCATCGAATTCTTGCGTCCGATGCCGTCGGTGGCGATCATTCCGGTCGCTGTTCTTGCGCTCGGCATCGGCGACCGCATGATCGTGGCGGTGACGGTATACGCGAGCCTGTGGCCCATGCTGGTAAACACCATCGACGGAGTTAGAAATATCGAGCCGACGCTCATCGATACCGCGCGCACCTTTGGCTTGAGCCGCCGGCTGATTCTGTGGCGGATTATTTTGCCCGCCGCCTCGCCCTATATCGCGACCGGCCTGAGAATCAGTCTGTCCATCGCGCTGATTTTGGTTACCACCGCGGAGATGATCGCCGGCAGCCGCGGGATGGGCTTTTTTATTCTGGATCAGGAGCGCTCTTTTAACAGCGGCAATATGTATGCCGGGATTATCGTCGTGGCGGTCCTGGGCTACGCGCTCAACCGGCTCTTTCTCGTGTTGGAAACAACGGCGCTGCGCTGGCGCCGCGGCATGATCGCACGCGAGTCGGCTTAGTCATGCGTGAATCGAAGCTCGACGGCATCTTGTTCCTGCTCGCTTTGTTCTTTGTCTGGGAGCTGGCCTCCCGGTCGGAATGGGTCAATCCATTGATCGTTCCGCCTCTGAGCAAAATCTTCGCATCCTTCGGATCACTCGTGGCCGCCGGCGATATACCGCTGCAGATCCTCGCGAGCATGAAACGGGCAGCCATTGGCTACTTTTTGGCCGCGGCGGTTTTTATCCCGCTGGGAATTCTGATGGGGCTTTTCGACGGTTGCTATCGCGCCCTGGAAGTCGTGATTGAAATGCTCCGGCCGGTTCCACCGCCGGTGGTGATTCCAGTGGCGCTGCTGTTTTTCGGCCTGGAAGACGAGATGAAGATCTTTGTGATCTTTTTTTCCTGCGCCTGGCCGATCCTGCTCAATACACTCGACGGCGTACGAAATATCGACCGGCTGCTCTTGAACACCGCCCAGACCTTCGGTCTATCCCACGTAAAAATCATTTGGCAGGTGGTCCTACCTGCGTGCTCGCCGCAAATCATGACCGGCCTGCGAATTAGCTTGCCGATCACGCTCATTCTTGTCGTGATTTCGGAAATGGTGGGCAGCACCGATGGGATCGGCTATTTTATTCTCGATTCCCAGCGGCGCTTCAAGGTCGCGCAGATGTACGCCGGGATGCTTGCGCTTGCGGTCTTGGGCTACGCGCTCAATCTGCTTTTCAATTTCGCGCACCGCGCGCTGTTGCCGTGGCACTGGGGGATGCTCAGAAAGGATGAAGTATGAACCGGCAGTCCAGAGTCTCGAGTCTGGAGTCTCGAGTTAGAATTCATTTCAAATCCTTCAATCCTTGACGCTTGACCCGTGACTCGAACTGTTTCGCCGTCAGACCTTATGGATACCGCCGCCTTCGGGCGGCTTGGGCTGGTCGCGTCCAGGCAGCCAGTCCACCGTCTTGCGCGGACTGTTGCCGGTGACGAGAAATTTCGCCCGGCCCAGGTTCTCGAACTCGATTTCGATGGTGTCGCCCGGGTTTATCGGCATCAACCCTTCGTGAAATGTGCCGGTGGCGACGACGTCGCCCGGCGAGAGCTGGACGAATTTCGTGAGCCAGGCGATCTGATTGGGAATTTTGTGCGCCATATTGCTGGTATTGTAATTCTGCCTGGGCTCGCCGTTGTTCCATGATTTCACGACAACATTGTGGGGGTCGGGGATTTCGTCTTTGGTGATGATCCACGGGCCGCAGCAGCCATGACTGCTTTGCCCCTTGCCGATAAATTGCGTCCGGCGCACCAGACCCCGGGTCGAAATATCGAAAGTCGGCACATAACCGAACACATAGTCCAGCGCCTTTTTTTCCGGAACGTCTTTGGCGGTCTTGCCGATGACGAATGAAAATTCCGCTTCCGGTTGGTAAACCACGCAGGCCGGAATGTCTCTCAATTCGACGCTTTCCCCGGGGCCCACGAGATCGGGCGATTTGTAGAAATATTCGTTGGGGAAATTGTCCGCGGTGCGTCCTGCGCGGTCGATATAATTGCTGAAGGCGGCGAGAAACTTGCCGGGGCGTGCCAGGGGGCTGCGAAGCTGCACGCTATCCAGCGGCACACCGGCTTGCTCTGCGAGTACTTTTTCGAAGCGGCGGCGGTACTTACGCCACCCTTCGATGATTTCTTCCATCACCCGCTGGGGCCCTTTGGCCTTGCGCGCGCTGATTGTGTCGCTTACGTCCACAACCATATTTCCATTCTTGATGACGCCGATCCGGTCGTCATTAAACCGTAGGATCTTCAAAGGTATGACCTCCCTGGTGGAAATTGCGCTTATCATTGCGACAATGTGCAGTCATTGTCAAACCTTACAGGCCATCTCGCTGAAAAACATCGGGAGCGCGCGGTCTTGGCCTATGGCTTCCATTCCGAGTTCAACGTTCAATGTTCAAAGTTCAATGTTGGGATCTAAGGATCCCTGTCTTTGCTTTGAACTTTGAAGCGAATTAATCACGCCCTTTGTCCAACAGATCGAGAGCGCCAGCCAACTCCATAGCGGAAAGATCGGCGATCTTCCACCACCCTTCCAAAATCGTGGCTGTTTGTTCGGCCCCCAGAACCAGCTCGCTGTTCTCCGTGAACTTTGTCCGCACGTCCTGGTCTTTCATCGGGTTATTGGTGTGGCCCAGGGGATCGCGGGGAAATAGCTCGATAACCTGCCCGTTATTGAGTCTTGCGCGCACTCTCATGGCGACGACACCGGGATACATGCCGGTAACTTCATCGTCGAGATGGATGTGAATCTTGTTCATCAGTGGACGTATGGAAGCATCGCGGTAGGCGGATTCTTCGAATGCCTGGATGCCGATGGTTCCATCGACCAGAACCTTGGCGAAAATATACGGCATGCTGTGATCGGCGGTTTCTCTTGTTTTCGGGTCCCATTTTTCCGGCTCGCTGCCGATTTCGGTGTAAGCAAAGGTGTAGGTGCCGATATCGATGTCGGCTAAATCGCGCCAATCGACTTTCGAGCGCAGCTCCAGCGCCGCCCAAACCGGCAACTGGGCGTTGTACTCTACGGGCCAAGCCTTGAGTTGCACATCCGGCGAGCGGTAGGGGCCGCCCTCCGTCGGCAGCGGCGCGAACTTGAATGGGCCCGTGATCAGATCCCACAAACCATGTTTGCCTTCAAAGGGCCGGTCTG
The DNA here is from genome assembly GCA_963840855.1 of uncultured delta proteobacterium. GTDB lineage: Bacteria > Desulfobacterota > Binatia > UBA9968 > UBA9968 > DATACQ01. The sequence continues at coordinate 34,913 of CAWJBB010000021.1, read as the reverse complement.
GACCCGTCATCCCTTCGGCGGCGAGCAGCGCGGCAAAAATACCATTACGGGTGGCAAAAGCAGTTGCCGCGCCTTTCCAGAGCGAAAGCTCGCCGGCGCGCGTGTTACGCATGGGAATATTGGCGACTGCAATAATGGCGATGGCTTCGGCGATCTGCTCCGGTGGCAGGCGAAGCAGATGGCCGACACCGGCTGCGGTTCCGATACCAGCTGCAAAGCCCTGATCCCAACCTTTATAACGCAGTCCGGTGGCGTCACTGATGCGGACGAAGAGCTCGTACGCGACGACCATGGCTGAGATGAGACGGCGGCCGTCCGTATTGGCCGCTTCGGCAATCGCCAGAAATGCGCCGACGCAGTCGCTGGGGTGGCCGCCGGGATACTGGTCGTTAAAATCGAGATTACGAATCATCGCCGTATTCACGAATGCGGCGCTTTCAGCGGATGACCTTTGACTATGGCAAATTATGCGCCCCGGATAACGCGCCGGCGCCGCGCCTTCCGCCAGGCGAAGCCCGATCCAAACCGATTCGCAATCGCGCGCCGTGATGGCGCAAGCCAAAGTGTCCACGAGAAAACGTCGGGCGGCGGCGACCACCGCCATGGGCAGTTGCTCGTAGGAAAGTCGGCTGGCGAAGTCCGCCATCTGGCGAGTCAGAGCGTCCATGATTTTTTTAAGGCGTCTGCGGTGGGTATTGTCGCCCGCGCCCCGTAATGTTTAATCGTGTCTGCGCCGTGGTTTTCCCGTTCTAACGCGTGGCGTTAACACTTCCAACTTTTTTGAATCTCCGCCAGCGGCCGCTCCAGTCGCAGCCGCAGGCTTTGCAGTACCATTCGGTCATGCCTTCCCATTCTTCGCGGTTGGAGATGATCGCTTTGCCTTCCTTTATCGCTTTTTGTAGCACGGGACTAGGAATGCCGTGGACGACGGGAATCACCGCCACGGCGCCGCATTCTGGGCAACTAGGCGTTTTTCTCGTCTTTCGGGGTCGTTTAACTTTCGCCGGCATGGAGGTAATGAACTGAATCAGCGATTGAATCGTAACTATTTTTTTCCCGCCTGTGCGGGCGCTTCTTCGACGACTTTCTGTCCTGGTTCAAGAGCGTCATACTTCTGACCGTGTTTCTACTTGCCGATTTCCCCCAGGGTCTCCTTGACCAACTGGATGGCGGGAGTAGGGTCAAACACTTTATGCTCATCGAGGTCGATATATTTAACCCCGTCTTGCCTGCGGTCGGCTAACGGAATCTGATTTTTGGCAATGTCAATCCTCAGCGAGTCCGCCGGATCGCGGGCGGTGACCTGAAGTTTCTGGAAGAGATCTTGTCCTTCGCGGGACAGGAACCAGTTGATAAAGACTTTGGCGGCGTTGGGATGGGGGGCGCGGTTCAGCAGCGCCATATGGCCGACACGAGACGAGAGGCCGACGCCTTCCTTCATCGTTTGCTTGAACTGCACGACCGGCAGGCCCTTTGTTTCTGCTTCCTCCACTTTTTGAACGAAGAAAGCGATGGAGAATTTGCCGCTGCCAAGCCAGTCCAGGGCCAATCGGTTATCCCGATAGAGGGTTGCGTCCATGGCGCTGTAAAGCTGGCGCAGAAATTTGGCTCCCAGGTCAGGATTGTAATACATGAAGCGCAACGGCGTGGAGCCCGGCCCGCCGCCGCGGAGATCTTGGACGACGATTCTCGATCGCCATTTGGGTTGCAGGAAATCCCAATAGGAGCGGAACTCGGTGGGATCCACCAGCTTCGTGTTAATACCGATGCTGCCGTAATCGGGACTCTTGGTAAACGTGAAAATGGTGTTCCGTTCGGCGTCGCCGTAGGTATGTTTGCCGCGCCACCATTTGGATTCGTCGCTCACCTCGGGCAGGATCAAGGCATATTTAATCGGATCGAAAGTTTTCGCCTTGTGCAGTACCACCGCCGACGCGATGCCGGCGATGTAGACATCAGGAATGAATTTCTCGCCCCGCCGCTCCGCGAGGATCCGCTGCATCAGCTCCGTTCCCATGGCGCTGACGGTAGTCACTTTTATTTCAGGATAGGCTTTCTGAAACGCGCCGGCATCGAGCATCAGCGGCGCGCCCCAATGGTACACGGTGATCTGACCCTCTTTTTTGGCCGCTTCAACGGTTTTTTCCCATTCTTCTTTCGAGCTGATTGCTTGGATTCGGCGGCGCCGGAGACCATCGGAACGGTGAGGAGAAATCCGAGCGACAGAATAGTGGCGACGATGCGTTTCATATTAGTGGCTACCTGATACTTCTGGAAGATCCGGTCACCCTGAGGCTCTCGAAAGGTTCCTTTCCGGAGCCCTTCGACACGCTCAGGGCGGACGGATTTTGCTGGAAAAAACTTTTTATTATGTCGGACCACGGTTATTTTTGTGATTTCTTTCGGGGCCGCGTTGTGCGGCGTCACACTATCTCTCACGCCGCGCGGATTAGATCGTTCACATCCGGCACCGTATCCTTAAGCTTGAAGAACTCTATGGCATTGCCGGCCAGCATGGCGTAGCGTTCGTCCGGCGGCACGCCGACGAAGGTTTCGTCGATCACCCGGCGGGATTCCGGCCAGTCGCCGGTGGCGTGGGCGAAGTCGCTGCCCCACAAAAGCGCTTTGACGCCGATATCGTGGCGCAGCCGCACGCCCAGGGGATCTTTCATGAAGCCCCAAAGATTGCGCTGGCAGAGATACTCGCTGGGCTTGTGCTTGAGCGGCGCCATGCCCCACTGGCGCTCGGCCCAGTAGCGATTGCGCTCGTAATTGTCGTCGATCTGCGAGAGACAGTAGGGGAGCCAACCGACTTGAGTCTCGGCCCAATAAACGCGTAATTTTGGAAAGCGATCGAAGACTCCCGCGAAAGCGAGCTGAATCGGCGCCAGCGCATTGTCGCTTGTGAAGCGGACGAGCAAGTTTACTGGATCACGTCCCGGAGGAGCTTGATCTGGAGCCTGGCTGTAACGATACACCGGTCCCTCTCGGGAAAATCTCGTCGTGCCGCCGTTGGTATGCGCCGTGATCGGCATGCTGAGGTCGATGGCGGCGGCCCAGAAGCGGTCATCTTCGGGAAGCGCGAAGCCTTTGCCACCGGGGAACTTGTAGAGACAGACGCCTTTGAATCCGGCGCGCGCGCAGAATTCCAACTCGGCCACCGCCTCGTCGATGCCGGTGTCCGGAATCACGCCCATCGCTAAGAGCCGGTCCGGAGCGAAGGAGCAATATTCTTCGATGAGCCAGCTGTTGTAGGCTCGGATCAGAGCAGTGTAGGGTTCGTCGTCGCTGATGCCGCGCCAGGAATTAATGTAGGAAGGGTGGGTGTAGAGGACTTCCGCATCGACGCCGTCCTGATCCTGCTCGCGCAGCCGCTGCGCCGGGAGACCGGTGCCTGGACCATCGTAGCTGATACCGTTGATATCATGCTTGTCGTAAGCGCCGCCGGTACCGGTGATCTGAAGCGACGGTGAATGCGGCCGGCGATTCTCGATGATGAACGCGTCGTCGCCGTTGGCCAATTTGATGCGCCTGGGCGCGCGTTCGCGCCACTTCGCCGGCACACGGTGTACCCAGCGCTCGGGTGGAAAATCGAGATGGGAATCGCCGGAGATCATTTGAATTTTACGAGCCATCGTAGCCTCCCTTGTCGCAGTTTCTAGTTTCGGGTTTCAAGTTCCTAGTTAACCAGAAACCAGGAACGAGAAACTTTTCCCCTGCGAATCATTTTTGCGCATGCTTCCAGCTGTTCAGCGTCCCTCTTCATAGTAGAGACCCAGCGTTTCGAGCACCGGGCGATCGCTGACCGTAAAAAGAATCGCACGCTGGTTCTTCGAGCCGTTCTGATGCGAATGCCACTGTAACGGCGGGAGCATGAAACAATCCCGCTCGCGCCATTCCATCGCGCTGCCATTGACCGTCGTCGCCCCTTGTCCCATGACAACGTAATACATCGTCATCCCTGTATGCCGGTGCTCGCGCGTCGTTTGCGACGGCCGCAAGAGCTGGATCTGCGCGCTGAGCGTCGGCACGGTGTGGCTGCCAGTGGACGGGTTCGTGTACTCGAACATGAGACCGTCATAGGGATTCGCCGCCGCGGTTTCGGTGAGATCGTCCATCTCATTGACGGCCTCTAGTGTGTCGCGCCATTTGTAATGGGTGGGCGGAAGAATCTCCGGCGCGCCGGCAGGTTTTACCGGTCGCAGCGCGCCGGCGACCTTGGCGTAGTAATTTTCCGGATGGACGGTGGGTTGTACCTCGCCATCGGGCCAGAGTTCGCGCCGGAACGCGCCGAGATAATTCACCAGGTTACGGTCCTGAATATCCAGCCAGTACACCGGTCCTTCGCCGATGTTAGCCGTCCCATGCCAACTCCAGTTGGGTTGCACGAGAAGATCGCCTGGCTCCATAAACATGCGTTCGCCGTCGGAAGTCGTATAAGCGCCCTTGCCTTGAATGATAAACCGCATCTGCGCTGGGGTGTGACGGTGGGAGGGGACTTTCTCTCCAGGGTTGAGAAGTTGGTAAGACACGTAAACCGCGCGGCTGGAAAATTCCGGAGCAGTCAACCCGATAACGCGCTGGTCGGTGTCTTCGGGCAGGCGAACTGTTCTGAGAGACTCCTCGAGAAGCGGCGCGACTTCCTGCCAGGCCCAAAGCCGCGGCTGAAGCTTTGGCAGGCTCGCCCCGTCGCGCTGCCACATGCCGCGCAAATCTGAGCGCGCGTATTTCTCATGCAACTCTTTGAGATGCTCAAAGGCAGTGCCGGTTGGCATGATCTTCACTCCTCTCTGTATCAGAGCGTCCGGCGGCATTCCCTAGCCACATCCACAAGCAATTTCGCTTTGGCATTGGCCAGCTCGCGGCTGATCGTCATGAGACCGCAATCGGGTGCGAGTAATAGATTATGGGGATCGATGTATTTCAACGCCGTACGCACGCGCTCAACGACTTGTGCGAGAGGAGGGACGGGTGTGTCGCTGGGATCGACGCAGCCGAACATGACGAGCCGGCCTTTGGCGATGCCAAGCACCGCGGGATCGTAGTTGCTGCGGGCGAATTCGACGCCGAAGCCGCCGATCTTTGTTTTCATCAATTCTTCGAGCAGCTCCGGATACTCGTACTCATGCTGTTGTCCGGCGCCGCCGGGGTAGCCGTAACAGAGATGAACGAAAGTGGGGACAGTGATGCCTTCTAGGCAGCGGTCGAGGGCCTTGGCGCCGTAGGCAAATACTTTTTCGTGGTATCGGGTCATGGCCGGCTCGTCGATTTCGATCACGTCGCAGCCTGCCGCTTGGAGGTCGCGAAGCTCCTCGTTGAGCGCCGCGGCTACGTCCATCGCCATGACGGCCTCGTCTTTGTAGAATTCATCGAGTGTGCTGTCGACGACCGTCATCGGCCCCGGCACGTCCATCTTGATCGGCTTGGTGGTCTGCGATTTGGCGAAAAGAAGATCATCGACGATGGCGGGCCCACGCCTTTTGATTTTGCCGACGATGCGCGGCACGGTGCGTTCCTGCTCGCGGCGGCGGTAGATCTTTTTCAACCCCTCCTGGGTAAGGTCGATACCGTCGAAAGCGGCGAGGATATGATTGATGAAACCAGTCCTGCGCTGCTCGCCGTCGGAAAGCAGATCAAGCCCCATTTGTTCCTGCTTTCGTATGCTTAGGGCCGTAGCGTCGTCCTGCGCTTCTTTCAATGCCGCGCCTTCGAGGCGAAATATAGCGCGACTTCGATCCGTTTGTGCGAGCCAAGCAGGGCGTGGAAAACTGCCGATGGTCGTTGCGGCGATGGGCGGGAGTTGCATGGGTCCACCTCGGTTGGAGATTTGTCTTTGGCTATATCTGCACGGGTGGTGAAAGACAAGCCGCAAGACTTGGAGTGATGGAGCGTTAGCTGTGAACGCCGGACTTCATGCCAGTGGCAAGAAACTTTAGCGATCAGGATATTTTTTTACCGCGTTCTCGATGGCGTCGCCGGCATGCCCTTGTTGGACCGGCGACGTTACCTGTAGCCGGTTACGTCGGCGGGTTTGCCTGCGTCCTGAACTTCGACGACGTACCTCCAGGCATCGGGTTGGCTGCCATCGAGATCGGTGAAGCCGTAGATCTTCGCCAGCTGCCCGCTGGACAGCGACTTTCCGTTCCAGCGCGACACGTCGGGATCTTGTGCGAGCGCTGCTACGGCCCGGCCGACGAACGCTGGACTCTCGGAAATAGCGAAGTGCGGCACGCGCGTTGTCGCTTCACGCCAGTTCGCTTCGGTGACGCCGAACTCCTCGAGCATGAACTCTGACCGCAGCCAACCCGGAGTGAGCGACACGGCCGTCGCGCCGTACGGCTGCAACTCGTGCGCCAGCGCGAACGCCATTCGATTCACTGACGCCTTGGCCAGGTCGTAGAAGAAGGAGACCCGGTAGTTGGTCGCGTTGTACTCGTCAGTTCCGTCAGTCACCTCGACGACCAGGCCGCCCGGCGTCTTGATGAGCAGCGGTAGCGCGAAGTGGCTGGTGATAGCGTGCGTGTCCACGCCCAGGCGCAAGGTGCGCAGCCCAATATCCAAAGTGGATTCCCAAACTGATTTGTTCCACTCCATCGTCGTGGCTCCCCAGATATCGTTCACGAGAACGTGCAGGCCGCCCTGTTCGCCTTCGATGCGAGTCACCAGCGCGCGCACCTGGTCGGGGACGAGATGGTCTACCTGGACCGCGATCCCGCGGCCGCCGGCTTCATCCACGAGAGCCGCGGTCTCTTCGATGGTCTCCGGCCGGTTCATTTCCGATCGCTCGGACCGGGTCGTTCGCCCGGTGACGTAGACGGTCGCTCCGGCCGCACCTAACTGCACGGCTATCCCTCGTCCCGCTCCTCGGGTCGCTCCGGCGACCAATGCAACCTTTCCCTTAAGCCCTTGACTCAACATTCAGCTCTCTCTCGCTCGTTTCCGCTTAGGATTGATACCCAACCGCTCCGGTTCAGCGGCGGCGCGGATATTGATCAATCCTCTGTTTTTCCTATGCACCGATAGATGGCCGCGCCAAGGAGGCCTCCGGCGATGGGGGCCACCCAGAAAAGCCATAACTGCGCAACAGCCCAATCTCCAACAAACACGCCAACACCCGTGCTGCGCGCCGGGTTTACGGAGGTATTCGTCACTGGAATGCTGATCAAGTGAATCAACGTAAGCCCCAGGCCAATCGCAAGCGGCGCGAAGCCTTGCGGCGCGAGTTTGTCGGTTGCACCGAGAATGATGATCAAGAACATCATGGTCATGACAACTTCAGTGATCAGAGCTGCCAGAAAGGAGTACCCACCAGGCGAATGGGCACCGTAGCCATTTGAAGCGAAACCAGCGGATACATCAAAGCCGGCTTTGCCGCTGGCAATGAGATAGAGGACGCCGCCCGCGACAATCGCCCCCAAGACCTGCGCGACGATGTAAGGGAGGAGTTGGTTCGCTGGGAAACGACCACCAGCCCAGAGCCCGACAGACACCGCTGGATTGAGGTGGCAGCCAGATATGTGTCCAATCGCGTAAGCCATCGTCAGCACTGTCAGACCGAAGGCGAGCGAAACGCCAAGTAGACCGATGCCCACGTTCGGAAATGCAGCGGCCAACACCGCACTGCCGCATCCACCAAGGACCAGCCAGAATGTCCCAAAGAACTCTGCCCCATACTTATTCATACTCCTCTCCTTTCAATCGTTGACGGTAATGCCTAACCATTTAAATAAGCTGTTTAGGCCGCGCGGTTGCTGCCGCCTATCCCAAACCGCTCGACGCGACTTGTAAGATTACTTGTTGAACTGTATCACTCACTTGCGACGCGAAAGTCAAGCCACATTTTCGGGCAATTGCTGCCGGCGTGGCGGCACTATCCCACTATTGGCCCCCAGTCTATTCCCGGGAGAGAGACGTGTTAAAAGCTAAAAGGTTGAGCTGCCCGAACAGGGAGAGCCACACGATTTGTGAATCCCAAATACCTTGGACGCGACGTGGTGCCGACAGTTTTCTGGGGCAAGTTAACTTGCCAGGGGCGGGAGAGGATTTCCTTATTGGGATCACTCCACAGCCTTGATCCTGATGGGTGACTGGTGCGGACCAACTGGTGCGACACCGATAGATTGAAAACAGGGGCGCGTTCTCAGAGATCACGGATCACGGAGTTGAAAAAAGGGAACAAGAAGAATTCCTATCGAAACGTCTGTGCTTCTTGACCTGCCTGCTAATGGGTGACCCCTTTTTGTATTGAGCATCAATAAGACCCCTTTTCCTCCCCCGCTGGTGCTACCGCTACCGCATGTTTGCCTCGGCCGTCGTGCCGAGAGGCACGGCGTCGGCAACCTGCTCGTTGAGGAAGTTGAACTCGAGCTTGGTGCCCATGGGATCGTAGAGGAACACCTGGTAGCCCGCGTTCTCGATGTTCTGCTCCTCGAAAACTATCCCGAGCTTCTTCAGGTGCTTGCGGAACTTGACCGCGCCCGAAGCCTTGAACGCGATGTGGTCCACGCTGCCGCTATGCTTGTCCTTTACGATCGAGCCCTGCGGGAAGCGCGCGCTAACGTGGATGAGAGGATCGTCGCCGTCGTAGAGCCAGATGCCGCCGAACTTGAAATTGGGACGGTAACCCGTCTTCAAGCCGAGCACGTCGCCGTAGAACCTCTCGATCGCGGGAATATCCTTCGGTGAGCACCGGATGTTGAGATGCAGGAAACCCTCGAATTTCATTATTGTCCTCCTGGGCGATTGCCAAGTCTGCTGCCCAAAATCCTACCACTAAAGACTTTAGACACAGCCGACTTCTATAAGGATTTCGAGTGCCTGTCAATTTTTTAAACGCGAAGTCACTCCGCCATACGCTGGTCAGTGAATGATTAATACACTGCTACCGATTCGGAACTGCCAACCATCCGCCGGATTTAGGACTCCCTTCCTGCCGCGATCTAAGACGTCGGTATAGATTTCAGTTTTTTCTCGCCAGCAAGCGGTAAAAAAGCATTGTGGTGATGATCAAGGACATTGCGGCGGTGAGGGCGAGACCTAGGGAGGCGCCGAGGATCGTGGCGGAGGCGCCCATTACGATGGAACCCACGGAGCGCATTCCCTGGTCCAAATTGAAAACACTCATCACCCGCCCAAGTAGGTCCCGCGGCGCTTCGATCTGAATGATCACGCGGCTGATGGTGCGAAAACTGACCTGACCGGCGCCCACCAGGGCGAGTAGGACAACTGAGAGCCAAAATATGGGTGACAGGCAAAAAAGAATTAGAAAAATAGGCGTGACCGTCGTCGTGATCCAGAGGAGCATCGCCCGGTTCCAGCGCTCTCCCGCCGCGGCGAGAAAAGTCAGGCATGCGATGCCGCCCACTCCCGGCGCGGCCATGAGCAATCCCAGACCATCGGGACCGACCGCGAGAACCTCTTTGGCGAAGACCGGCAGGAAACTCTGATAGGTGACGACGAAAACAGCGAAGGTATAGGCCGCCACGATGCTACTCAGGATCACGGGGGAATCCCAAACGTATTGAAAGCCTTCCTTGAATTCGCGCAGGAAGTTCTGCGCTGGATCGACTGTTTTTGCGTCCCTCGGGCGAATAAACGACATTCCCACTCCCGATAGAATCAGGCTCGCCGCAAAGACCGCATAACAACCTCCGATACCGATCCATATAACCAGAATACCTCCCAGCGAGGGACCCATGATTCGGGCGATGTTAAAGCCGATGGTGTATAGCGAGACGGCATTCATCAAATGCTCGCGCGGCACTAACTCTCCTATGATGGATTGGGACGCCGACGGGTTTATGGAGCGGATCGAACCGAAAAGAATCTCCAGCCCGAGAAGGTGCCAAAACTCAAGCGCTCCCCAGGAATAAAGGACGAGAAAAATGAACGCCGGCACGGTGGAGGAAAATTGAATCAGGATCAACAAAAGCTTGCGGTCGTAGCGGTCCACCAACACGCCACCGAGCGCGCCGAGTATCAAACGGGGCGCCGCGCCGCACAATCCCAATATGCCCAACGCCATCGCGGAGCCCGTGATTTCATAGGCGATCCAATAGAGCGCAACTTCCTGTACGAAATGGCCTACGGAACCCAGCAGATCGCTGGACCAGAACAGCGTATAGTCTCGGTAGCGCAGGGAATAAAATATCTGTATGGGTTGGTTCTCCTTCCAGGCGTCTATGCGTAATCTGCTGTTTATAGTCTTTCCGCTCGCCATAGAAAAGGAACCGTCTCTTCTGGCGGGAAATGAAATGAAGGTGGGCATTGAACGACTTGAGCTATCCAAATATCTGCCCTTGAACTTTGAACATTTGAACCGTGAACTCCCCGAAGGGCTCGAACGTTTTGAACGGGAGCACAGCGGCAAGTGGGTTGACAGTCAAAAATTTTCCTATTAGCTCTGGTTTTCCTACACTACAACAAGGAGCAAAAGGAAAGTGGCCTACGACGACCGCAGTGTAAAGCCGATGAGCGCGAGTTTGATGCGCGCGCGCATCGCGACGAAGATTCTATCAGGTCTTTATGAAGAAGTGCCGACGCTGCTTACCAGCGCGATTCAGCTGATGGTCGAGCTGCCCGGCGGCAAAGGCCATGCCGGTCCGCCGTATCCGTTCACCATAGGCGTGAGCCCGGCGTGGTGCAGTGGTTTGAACGGCGCCAAGCTTGTGGCCAGCGGCAGGCTCGATCTCGTCTGGCTCAATCCGTCGATCATCCCGTCGATGGCCGTGCGCGGCGTCGGCCCGTTTCGCAAAAAGCAGCCGCTGCGCGCGCTGGCCGTGTTTCCGTCGTGGGACCGTTTGGTTGTTGCCGTCTCGCCGCGGCTCGGCGTGCGCACGATGGAAGAGCTGATCGAAAAGCAGCCGTCGATGAAAGTCTCCATCGCGGTGAACGATTGCGTTGACTTCGCCATCAAATTCTTATTGAAAGCGCACGGCATCTCTCAACAGGATTTCATCGAGTGGCGCGGCACCGTCGACGAAGTCGTGCGACCCAGCAATCCGCAGCGCCGCGCAGGGATCATTTCCGGCGAGCTAGACATGGTCATCGATGAGGGGATGGACTCCTGGGGCGATGTCGCCGTGCAGCATGGGATGAAATTCCTGTCTTATTCCGAACCGGTGCTGCAAAAGCTCGAGAAGTACGGCTTTCAGCGGGCGCGCTTGGATCATGGCCGCATCGACGGCATCGACGAGCCGACGACGGTGGTCGACTTCAGCGGCTGGCCCATCGTCGTACATGAAAAGTTTCCCGATGCGTTGGCGTATCACATCGCCGGCGTGCTGGATAAGATTCGTGAAGAGATTCCGTACGACGCAATGGAAACCCCGTCGATGCGATCGCTATGCACCCATACCGAATCCGGGCCGCTGGATTTTCCGCTCCATCCGGGAGCGGAGAGGTACTATCGGGAGAAGGGGTACCTCTGATTAGTTTCTAGTTACCAGTTTCAAGTTCCTAGTTTGAAAATCAGAAACCAGAAACTAGAAACTCTTTCATACGATCACGACCACGAACCACGAGCACCAATCATCGCTTCATTTCCGCCAGTACTTCCATGAGGAGCTTGTAATCGACAAGCTGGCTCACGGGGACTTCCCCCTTGAGCTTTACCTGCTCTCGGATCTCCTTGATCTCGGCCTTCACGGCATCCTCCGGCATCGTCCCATCTCTCGTGAATGCCTTGACGATCTCTTGTAGCGAGAGTGCTGCGGTATTGCGGTCGAGCTTGAACTCGTCCACCAATAAACCGATCACCCTTTCCTGGTTTGCCGGGTCCTTTGTATACTCCATTGCCTTGAGCGTCGCGCGAATCATACGTTTTACCTGGCCGGGGTTGGACTTGAGCTTTGCGTCGGATGTTCCTAGTCCGGCAAAGGGTGTGCGGAGATAGTCGACTGCGCTCCCAAGATTCCGAAACCCTAATTCCTCCGCCTTGAAGTTAAAGGGAACGGAAAGCATGGCCACATCCACCGCGCCGCTTTGCAGCGCGGTTAGTGACGTGGCCACATCGCCTGTGGCAATGAATATCAAGTCCTTATCGGGGTTGAGGCCATGGGCCCGCGCCATCACCCGCGCCGCGTATGTGGGAGTCGCGACCAGGCCCGTCGTAGCCACAGTCTTTCCGCCTTTCAGTTCCTCGATCGACTTGATCGTGGGCTTGGCGAGCATATATATGATCACTCTGTCCATGCTGAACATCGTAGCTTTTATTGGCACCCCGGTAGCGGCGGCGCGCATCGCCGAGCCTATGGCGGTTGTGTAGTCTATCTCCCCAGCGACCATACCGGCCACACCGACCTCAGTCTTTATGACTTCCAAAGAGAGGTCCAAACCCTCGGCCTTGTAGACGCCAAACTTGTCCCCCACATAGAAGTTGAGAAACGTCATGCTCTTTGCCGGCATGGCAATGCGGGCCTTCTGCGCCATCGCGACTCCTAACCAAGACAAGCTCACCGAAATGAAGGCGATTAGAGATAGTCCCAGTCGCAAAACCAGCCTTCGATTCATTCGCATTGTTTGGATGGCCGTTCTCATGCCTCCCTCCTTTTGGAAATCAAGTTATCTGCGCATAAAGCTGGCGGAGTCTAAGGAAACCTACGGCTTCTGTCAATTGAAATAGTTTTCTTGTAAGAGAGGTAGATGGTCTCACCGGCATCACGCGGTAGTAAATAAACGCCGTGATTCAAACGCATCACCTCTGGAGGCGTCATGGCTTCGACGAAACGTAAGAAGACGAAAGGCCGCGGAAAGTTGAGCTTCGCGGACCTGATTCGCACCGCACCCGGAACCCTGGCGGGACGATACATGCGCATGTTCTGGCAGCCGATTTATCGCGCCGAAGATCTTCCCGCCGGAAAAGCAAAGCCGATTCGCATCATGAGCGAGGATTTTACCCTCTATCGCGGCAGCGGTGGAAGCCCTCACGTCGTCGGATTTCGCTGCGCCCATCGGGGCGCGCAGTTGTCCGCTGGCTGGGTTGAGGGGGACTGCATCCGCTGCATGTATCACGGCTGGCTTTACGACAGCACGGGGCAGTGTCTGGAGCAACCCGCCGAAGATAAATCCTTCGCCAAAAAAATTCGCATCCGCAGCTGCCCGACTCGCGAGTATCTCGGGCTCATCTTCACCTATCTCGGCGAAGGCGAAGCGCCGCCGTTTCCACGCTATCCGCATTTCGAGAAAGAAGGCGTGCTGGAAGTCTTGCCGGTGCAAGTATGGCCGTGCAACTTCTTCCAACGGACAGATAATAACGGCGATACTTTCCATGTGCCGTTTGTGCACCGCGGCGCCTATCTATCCACCGACATACGCAGCGGTTTACCTACGATCTCAAAGAAAGAAAGCCACTGGGGCACCACGGGCTACGCCACCTTTCCGGGTGGCTGGACCAACGTGCTGCAGTTCATCATGCCCAACGGTTACACCTTCAGGAATCCGTCGCCGGATAAAGATATCCCGTGGGACGACCGCTTTCAGTGGGATGTGCCCCTCGACGATGAGCATTCATTGCAATTTCGCCTGCGGCTGGTGCCCCTCACCGGCGAGGCGGCGCGCCATTATCGCCAGAGCCGCGCTGCAATGATCGCTGGAGAAACTTTCTCGGTCGTCGCTGCCGGCGAGTCGGTGCTGCGGGGCAAGTTGGATTTCGCGGACCTGCCCAAGCTCACCAACGACAAGATTTCGCTTATCCATGCCCAGGACTATGTTTCGCAAGCCGGTCAGGGAGTTGTCGCCGATCGCAAGCAGGAGCATCTGGGCCGGTCCGACGCCGGGATAATTCTCTTTCGGAAAATATGGCAACGCGAGTTGAGCGCCCTCGCCAAGGGCCGGCCGCTAAAAAAATGGGCGTTACCCCAGGCCGTGGGCGCCGACTTCGTGGTCGGCACGGTCGCTCCAAGGGTCTAGAGTCCTGAGTCTGGAGTCTGGTGTTAACGCGAGACCCGAGACCGCAGACACAGCCTTGCTAAGCAATCATATAGGGGACTTCAATACTCTGCTGTGTGTTCCAATCGGTTGCTACAATCGAATTGCCGGTTACGCCGGCGGATTCCTCTGATGCGAGATAGACAGCGCAAGGCCTTACCACTTGCGGGCTGAGCATTCTCTTTCCCTTATTGCCAGGGATGTTTCTAATCGCCTCGGTGGCGACGATGCCTCCCGGGTCAAGGGCGTTTATCTTGATGTTGCGCGCGCTGTTCTCCAGAGCCATGACCTGAGTAAGTCCCTCGACGCCGAACTTGGCGGCCGAGTACGGGCCGCGCAGCAATTTTCCTTGTTTGCCCTGCGGCGAAGAAATGTTAATGATCGCGCCGAATCCTTGGGCGCGCATGATTTTCAATGCCTCGCGGCTGCATAGAAAAGTTCCCGTGAGATTGGCCTCAAGCACCTTGTGCCAAACTGCCAGCGGCGTCTCGGCAACTTCCAGGTCGATGGGACCTTCACGCGGCCAGGCAAAACCGGCGTTATTAACCAGGACATCCAGCTTGCCGAAATTTTCTTTGATGGCGCGAAATAAACTTACCACGTCGTCCTCAGCGGTAACGTCGGCGCGCAGGCCTAGCATGTTTTCGGCCGGCAACTCAACTGCGCAAGCGCGCGGTCCACGTCGGCCTGCTGGAGATCGCAGAGAACAATCTTGGCCCCCTCCTGCGCGTAGGCCTGCGCAATCTCACAACCGATCCCTCGCGCGGAGCCCGTAACGCAGGCTACCTTGCCGCTGAGTTTCATCGTCTTGTCGAATGAAAAAGGGGACAGGCAACTTTTTCACAAGACGAAAAAGTAGCCAATCCCCGGTTCACTGGCTTGCTAAAAACTAGAGACTAGGAACTAGAAACCAGAAACTTTTGACAGTCCACGATCACGCTTTCTTCATTCCCGCCAGCACTCTATTCGGCGTGAACGGGCCTTCTCTCAACCTCACGCCTACGGCATCGTAGATGGCGTTGGCGATGGCTGCGGCGGGGGGAATCGTCGCCCCTTCGCCGGCGCCGAGCGGTGCCAACTCCGGCCGGTTGATGAGCACCACATCCAAGTCCGGAAGATCCGGGAACTTCAGAATCGGATAAGACGCCCAATCGAGGCTAGTCACGCTGCCGTTGGCGTCAAACTTGACCTCTTCGTACATCGCCCGGCTCACACCTTGGATAACGTTGCCTTCCACTTGATTCATGACGCCGTCGGGATTGATCATCAGGCCGCAGTCGTGGGAGCAGACGATGCGCTTCACGGCCACTTGGCCAGAGGACTTGTCGACCTCCACTTCCGCGACTATTGCTACATAGGTGTTGGCGCGCTGCGTCATCGCCACACCTCGCCCTCTGGCGATGTTGCCGCTGGAGGCTGGAGCAGGAGATGGCCGTTTTTGCCAACCGGCCTTATCGACCGCCGCCTTCAAGCATTCGGCGCCACGTTTATTGGCGGTGAGGTGCCGCATGCGGAAATCGACCGGGTCAACTTTCAGATCTGCGGCGATTTCATCCACAAAGCCTTCGCTTGCAAAGCAACGCGCAATGTCGCCCGGCGCGCGCAGATTGCTCGTGCGCAGCGGAATCGGTTCGGGGAAGTGCCAATTGATATGGTTGCAAACAATCAACTGGTTGGCGATGGCGTAAAACTCACCGCCGCTCTGGGTGCCATTGGACCCGCCGGGATTGTTGGGCTTGAGGCCGACTTGCAAAGACGCCAGGAGTGGCGTCGAGCCCGAGGCGGTCCAGGGCTGGCTGTAGTCGGCGAAATCCCAGGCAATCAGTTTGCCGTCGCCGTCGACGGCCGCTTTGACTTCGTCCACTTGAGCGGGCCCTTTTGGCGCCCAGCCATGTTCGTCCTGGCGCGACCATTGGACGCGCACCGGCGCGCCCACCGCGCGCGACATCAGGGCGGCGTCTTCGGCGCCGTCGTCGGTGCTCATGCGCCCATAGGAGCCCGACGCCTCGAGATAAACAATACGCACGTTCTGTTCTTTCAGGCCAAGGATCGCCGCCACTGTACCGCGCGTTCTGAACGGTCCCTGAGGCCCGGACCAGATGGTGGCTTTGTCGCCTTTTACTTCGGCAATGGAACAGGACGGCCCAAGCATGCCGTGAGATTGAAATGGCCAGCGATAGCTCGCCTGATATGTTTTCTTCCCTTGGGTTAGGCCCGCAGCGACGTTGCCTTTGTCCACTGGTTTGAGCGAGCGCGCCGGCTTGGTATTTCTCAGATAGGCGAATACTTCATCCGGCGTAGCGGGCACTTTGCTGGTGGGTTTCGCCCAGGTAACTTTTAGCGCCCGGGCCGCTTTAATCGCCGCCCACTCGGTCTGCGCTATCACACCGACGAAATTCCCTTCACGCATGATCATGACGACGCCGGGAATACCCTGGATCGAATCTCGATCGATGCTTACTGGCTCGGTGTTGATCACCGGCGGTCGGACGACTCTGCCGTGGAGCATGCCGGGGATGCGCACGTCATGAATGTAATTGTGCTCTCCGGTAACTTTTGCCGGGATCTCGAAACGTTTAACCGGCTGGCCGACGATCTTGTAAGTCTTCGCATCTTTGGCCTTGACCTCCGGCGCGACTTTCATTTCCCAGCCGGTGCCGCTGGCGGTAATCTTAGTATTAAACCGTTTGCCGCCGATCAATTGGCCATAGGTAATCTTTTTCGCCGCATCGCCCATGACGCTGATGACACCGTCTGCGACGGTAAGTCTTGCGTCAGGGACACCCAGTTGCGCGGCGGCGAGTTTCAGCAACTCCTGGCGCGCCGCAGCGGCCGCTTGCCGGACCTGCGGGCCGGCGCGTTCGATGCTCCGGCTGCCCACCGTGGAGCCCTGTTCGATGGTGCGCGAAGTGTCGCCGGAGTCCATCTTGATGCGCGCCACCGGGACGTCGAGTTCTTCGGCGACGATCTGAGCCAGCGCGGTGATGGTGCCGGTGCCAATCTCGACTTTGCTCGTGTAGAAGGTGACCAGGCCATCCGGGGTGATGGCGAGCCAGGAGTCGAGGGACGTCGGGTCGATGTCGCCGGAAGGGAGGGTGGCAAATTGAGCGAACACTTTTCCGGCGGGCGGAAAAAAGTTGAAGCTGACGATGAGCGCGCCGGTGGATTTGAGAAACTGTCTGCGGGTGATGGATGATGTTTTCATGGTCGTGCCTCCTCCCTCAAACCGTCTGCCCTGATGCCCGTTTGACGGCGCGCAATATACGCACGTGCGTGCCGCAGCGGCACAGGTTGCCCGCCAGGGCTTCTTTGATCTGGCGGTCGGTGGGTTTCGGATTCTTATCGAGGAATGCTTTCGTCGTCATGATCATGCCATTGATGCAATACCCGCATTGCACCGCCTGTTCGTCAACAAAGGCCTGCTGAATCCTGTGCATCTTTTTAGTCGAACCCAAGCCTTCGAGGGTAGTGACGGACTTATTCTGGGCGGTCGACAGCGGCGTGACGCAAGAACGGATGGCGTTGCCGTCCATGATGACGGTGCAGGCGCCGCATTGCGCCAGACCGCAGCCGAACTTGGGGCCGTTCAGTTGCAAGTCATTGCGCAGGGCATAGAGCAGCGGCATGTCCGCTTCGGCGTCAATGACCTGGGCCTTGCCATTTACTTTAAGGGATATTTGCGCCATAGGGGGCTCCTTCCGTTTAAGAAAATGAACGGGGTGCAGGCGGCTTTTTATAGTGCGACAAAAGGTGAAAAGTCAATAATAAAGGCTTCTGGTAGTGGTACAATTAGAAGTCACCGCCGTATTCGGAAAGCCAGAAAATTTCTCCTCTGCTCAAAACGACAAGCAGGGTGAATTGTCATCCGGAACGATAGTTCTGTACAGGCAGCGGGCGACCGGTGTGAACCGCGCGTTTCCGGTTTCACGTCTCGAGTCTTGTGTCTCGGGTCAACCGAAGACGCAACACCCTAGACCCTGGACTTTCCCGCGGGCTTCGGCGTGGTCGCCGGCGTGTAGTTGGGCATCAAAAAACTCAACACAATGCCGAGGAGCATCAACGCGAATACGGTTAGGAAAGCGTACCAGATAGAATCCGCCAGCACTGCAACCAATTTGGGCAGCAACTCAGCGGGAATCTGCGCGCGAGTTGCCGGATCGAGAAGGTTCTGCGGATGCGCGAGCTTGTCGCGCAGGGTCGCCGAAAGCGCGCCCGTGGTTGAGCCACCCAGTTGGCTCAACCCCAGTTGCATGTGATTGAGTAAAACCGTTCCCATCAGGCTGACGATGAACGCGCCGCCGAAAGTGCGAAGGAGCATGATCGTTGATGTTGCTACGCCGATTTTCTGAGGCCAGACCGCGTTCTGCACGGCCACCAGTGTCGTCAGGTTCGCCAGGCCCATGCCGATACCGATCAATACGCCGCTGACGACGACTAAAAGCGTGCCGGCGTTGGAGTACATGAAGACAAAGATGCTGTAGCCGAGCGCTAATAAAATCATCCCTGCCGCGCTGGCGGATCGGTACCCGTAGCGATTCATCCCTGGAGCGGCAAGCAGGCTTCCGGCGGTCCATGCCATGCTGAGGCAAAGCAGCACCATGCCGGCGCCCGAGGCACTGCTTCCGAGAACGCCCTGAAGATACAAAGGTATGTAGGTGATGGCGCCAAAGACTCCCATCGGCGCGAGGGTGGCGACGGCCGCGGAGGTTTTAAACATTCGCAGACGGAATAAATCGAGTGGAACGATTGGCTCCCCGGCCTTGCGCTCGATGAAAAAGAAAACGACGAGTAGAACGGCGGAGAGGAGAATCATTCCAATCAATTCGGCGTTGAGGGGTTGCTTGGCGTGGGCGCTGTGCGAAAGCGCGTAGAATAGCAGCATGAGAGCCGATAGAAGCGTGAGGGTCCCCGCAAGATCGAGCTTGTGCGATCGGCGCTCGGTGTTTTCTTCCTTGAGGCCGATGACGATTAAACCAGTGGCGACCGCGGTGATTGGCAAGTTGACGAAAAACGCCCAGCGCCAGTTCCAGTTCTCGGCGATGAGACCACCCGCGAGGGGGCCGAGAATCGACGCAACGCCCCAGATGCCGCTGATGATGCCCTGCATCTTCGCGCGCATCTCCGGCGGAAAAAGAATGCCGACGACGATGAACGACAACGCGTAGATGGCGCCACCGCCGAGACCCTGAATGGCGCGAAAGATGACGAGCGCTTCCATGCTCTGTGCGGCGCCGCAGAGCATCGAACCAACGACAAAGATGCCGATCCCGATCAGCATCAGTCGCCGCCGGTTGTAGAGATCGGAGAGCTTGCCGAAGAGTGGGGTCGTTAGCGCCGACGTGAGCATGTAGATGGAAAAGACCCAGCTATAAAGCTCCAGGCCGCCAAGTTTGCCGACGATCGTCGGCATGGCCGTGCTCACGATGGTGGCGTCGATGGCGAAGAGGAAAATCACCAGCATCACGCCGGTGACCGCGAGATTGCGCTTGGCGGTATCGGCGGAAGACGAGGCTATCGAAGGATTCACGTTGCATTCATTCCGGCATGAGTTTCGCTCGATGCAAATTCTTTATCAGTTGAACTACTTTCTCCGAGGTGTCAAGTCACGGGTGGGCAGGCTGCGTTGACAGCGGCCAAGCATTGGAGATAAAAACCGAGTCACCAACGAAGAGGACTCCAACACTTCACTACTCCAACTATGATTCCGAGGTACCAGATGCTTGAGCTTGCCAAAATGGCGTTTCCGGAAGTCGCGCAGGTCGCGCGATCCGGCAAAGCGTTGACGATTCTCCCGGTGGGTGTCGTCGAGGAGCATGGCGCGCACCTGCCCCTTGGGATGGATTCTTTCGCCGCCGAAGCATACGCCGCGTCGGCGGCGCCGCATTTGGAAGAACAGGGCTACCAAGTTGTGGTCGCGCCCACGATAAATTACGGTGTGGCGCGCGCCGCCATTGACTTTCCCGGCACGCTTTCCCTCGAGCCGGAAACACTATCCTCGATGATTGTAGAAATCGGCCGCTCCTTGGCGAAGCATGGTCTGAATCGGCTGGTTGTTCTCAACGGCCACCGCGATCTGCACCACATGAAGGCTCTTGACGATGCCCGCCAGATACTTGTTAACGAAAAAACTGCGCGGGTTCTGTGCGTCGGATTTAGTATCGACCCGCAGATCACGGCCGCTTGCCACCGCGATGGAGTGAGGCAGCTTTATCGCAGTCCACAACCTGACCGCGAAGGCCATGGAGGTGAGTCGGAAACAGCAGTGGCGCTCCATAGTTTTCCACAACTGGTAAAGAAAGAAATTCTCGGACAGCTCAGCCCCAACTTCGATTACGACGTCGAAGCGTTCCGCAACGAGACCAAAGACTACGGCAGTTTATCCGGCGGCCGCGGCTATTTTGGCTGGCCGCAGGCGGGAAGCGCGGAAACAGGGCGCATGCTGGTCGAGATTCGCGGGAAAAATATCGCTAACGTGATTCTGAAGGCTTGGGGGACGCCAACCCGTTCATAATTTTGATTCTCGGGTTCCGGGTATTACTCCAACCTGGGAACGCGATCCTCTAGCCGGTTAATTTGCCAACGTCGATCCTCTAGCTGTTGCATTGTGGCACCGCCCGGCAGTACTACTGGGGGCAAATTTGCCGTGGCCGAAAGGAGCATACCATGAGTTTCAGGATAAACCATTTGCATCTCAAATCGCCGGATACGCAAAAAACCGTGGACTTCTACGTCAAATACTGCGGCGCTAAAGTTCTCCGCGAAAATACTGCGGCCAACGGGCGCAAGAGTTTTCGGGTCAATCTTCATGGCGTCGAGCTCAACGTGACGGACTTTTTGGAAGAGCAGAAGTTAGGGCAGTTCTATGGCCTGGAGCATGTCGCCATCGACGCCGAGGATTTCAACGGCGAAGTGGCGAAGATCAAGGCCGCCGGCGTGAAGATTCTCGAAGAGCGCGTGCTGCCCGACGGACGTCATGTTTGCTTTTTCGAAGGGCCGGAGGGAGTCAGGTTGGAATTCTTGGAAATGAAGTGAGGGCGGGAGAGTCTACTTGTGCCGCAGTGCTCTTTCGAGGGGACCGTTCTCGCGGAAGGGTTCCGGCCAGCCGAGGTATTCTTTAAATTCGGGCCGCGCGCGGATCAGGTCCTTAATCACGTTTTCGATCCCCTTATCCGGCACATGCGGCGCCGCCTTGAACAGGCGGGCGTACGCCGCGATGGTTTTCTTGACGATGTTCGCGTCCTTTTCCCTCATCCATTTGGCAAAAGATTTCTCGGCGAACTTGTGATCTTTCTTGATCAAATGAATGCCGGCGACGTACGCTCTGAGAAAATCTTCCGTTGTCTTTGGCTCGGCCCGAATAAACGCCCGGCTGCTGGTGACGCAGGAGGAAGGGTAAACCAGGTCAGTTGTGCTCAAATCGACCAGCACCGGCCAGCCCCGTTCCAAGAATGGAATCGCGTAGCGCGTGGTGAGCGCAGCCGCCGCGATGCGTCCGACTTCCAGGGCCGCGACCATTTCGGGCCCGGCGCCAAGTTGGAGCACGGTCATATCCTTGTCCGGATTTAAGCCGACGTGTTTGAGCGCCGCTCTCAAGTAAAAATGGGTCGTGGAGCCGTATCGTGTGACCGCGCTCCCTTGGCCTTTGAGCTCGGCGGCGGATTTGATTTCTGGTCGGGTGATTAGATAGACGGGGTCCGTGTCCACCGGACAGGCGAGCAGAATCACGTCGCCGCCGGCGGCGCGGGCAGCGATGATAGATTCCGCGCCCACGCCGGAAAACGGCAAGTCGCCGGTGATGATGGCGAGGGCGATCAAGGACCCGCCGCGAATCTGCACGGGCTCAACGTTGAGGCCGTGCTTTTCAAAGTAGCCGGCGTCCTTCGCCACCCAGACCGGCAGCTGAGACGGTGACGCCGTGGTGCCGTAAGGAATACGGCGCAGCTCTGCAGCCGCAGCAAAAGCCGTCGACAGGCAAGAGGCGACTAGAAACACGAACAAGCGCGTGACGATCATTGTCGTGCGAGGGCTCTCTCCAGCGGTCCGTTATCGCGAAAAAGATCAGGCCTATTAACAAATTCTTTGGGGATGGATCTTCGGCTCGCCAGGTCTTTGATTACTGTTTCAATCCCCCTATCCGGCACATAGGGCGGCGATTTGAAGATCTTCGTGTACGCTTCGACCGTTTTCTTGGTCAATACCGGGTCCTTTTCCCGGAGCCATTTGGCGAAGGATTTTTCCGCGAATGCGACGTCCTTTTTGATCAATTGCATGGCGGCGACGTAGGCGCGCAGGAAGTTGTCCACCAGTTTCGGCTCGGATTTGACGAAAGCCCGGCTGCTGGCGACGCAAGACGACGGATAGACCAAGTCGGTGGTGCTCAAATCGACGAACATAGGCCAGCCGCGCTGCAGCAATGGAATGGCATATCGGTTTGTCAGCGCCGCCACGGCAATGCGCCCATTCTCCATCGCCGAGACCGCCTCTGTCCCGGTGCCTAGCTGCAAGATGACGACATCCTTTTCCGGGTCGAGGCCGACGTGGCGCAATGCGGCGCGCAGATAAAAGTGGGTGGTGGAGCCAAGCCGGGTTACCGCGGTGGCTTTGCCCTTCAGCTCCGCCGGCGATTTTATTTCGGGCCGCGCGATCAAATAGACCGGGTCGGAATCCACCGGGCAGGCCAGCAATACGACATCGCCGCCCTCGATGCGCGCGGCGACTATCGATTCGGCGCCGGCGCCGGAGAACTGCAACTGTCCGCTCATGATCCCCATGGTGATCAGAGCGCCGCCACGTATTTGCACCGGTTCGACGTCGAGCCCGTTCCTGGCGAAAAAGCCGGCGTCCTTGGCCACCCAGATGGGCAGGTGCGCCGTCGATGTCGTGGTGCCGTAATGAATGCGGCGCAACTCCTGCGGGCTTGCGCGCACAGGGGCGAGTAACAACGCGCACGCAGTCGTGAAACTCAAAAAGCCCTTGTGAACTAGCCGGCAGCGCGCCGGATTCCGAGTCTCCAGTCTCGAGTTGATCCGGACCCGGCGTATCTTTGTTCGGGTCGCACCCAGCATCGCTCAAAGGCACGCTATCTGCCGAAGTATTTCGCTTCGGCTTTGTCCTGGTCGTAGGGCACGAACTGATTGACTCCTGGACCGCGCACCTCTGGAGTCTCGCCGTCATCGAAAAGGGCCACGGCATTCTCTCCGGCGCGCCCGCCGATGAGGCCTGGCGCGTGGGCTTCGGCAACTGTGCAGTCCGCGTCGGAGCGATTGAATGCCCAGTGCACGGTGTTGGCCGGAATGCGCTGAAAGTCGCCCTTCTTGCACAGAAAACCTTTGTCCTTGACAAAAAACCAGATTTCACCATCCATCACGTAATTGATCTGCTCGGATTCATGCTGGTGGGGCTTGGTGTGATAACCGGGCCGTCGCGTCGCGATCATCAGGCTGCACTCGTTGCCGTAACCTTTGCGCACAACCATCGAGCCGGTACCCGCCTCACCGCTCTGTACGCGGTTCTTTGCAACGACATTCTCGCTCTTGACATGCAGGGGCATACTCGCTCCTCCTTGGATTTAATGGTTTCAGGCCGCTGCCTTGTCGTATGACAGATGTGTGGGCTATTGGTCAAGTTGCCGTTGACACGGGGAACGCAGAGCAGTAAACGGAGAAGGCAAATCACGGGTCTCTATTACTGAAGCACAATCCATAAGGAGGACTGACCATGGCAAAGATCAGACATATCGCGGTTAAAGTGGAAGATCAGGAGAAGACCGCTGAGTTTTATAAGAGTACATTTGGCATGACCGAAGCCTGGCGCGGACCCGTGCGCGAAGATGGCCAGCGGGCAATATATCTGACGGATGGCTACATCAACATGGCGGTTCTGCCGGCGCGCGGCGGCCGGGAAGGGATCGACCACTTCGGTTTTCAAGTGGAAAACATGGAAGAGACGCTCAAGACTGCGCAGGCCTCCGGCGCCAAAAGCGACGCGGACAAAAAACCGCGCGACGGGCGCTTCGCCGAAATGGGCGTGCGCGATCCGGTGGGGCAGCTGGTTGATGTGTCGGTGCATGGGTGGAAGGCGTGAAATTTGGGCGATAGGCATGAGTCAACCGGCTTTAGGAAAATTAAAGCAATGACGGGAGGGAAGAAAAGTGTGGCATGGCAAGTAATTTTATTTATTGCGCTTCTGGGCCATTTACTGCTCACTTCAGTTTTTCCGTCCTGCGCTGCTGAACCCACAAAGCTCCTGCTTGCCCATGGCGCCATCAGCAATAACGTCGCGCCGTTATGGATCGCCAAAGAGCAGGGCATCTTCAAGAAATACGGCCTGGACGTCGATCTGGTTTTTATTATTGCCGGGCGGGCGATGCAGGCGATGTTGGCGGGGCAGGTGCCGGTGGGGATGGTGGGCGGCACCCATGTTTTGAACGCCAATACCGGGGGTGGCGACTTCGCGATGATTCTCGGGGTGGAGAACCGGCTCGATTATCTCTTTGTCGCCAAACCGGCGATCAAAGGTGGTGAGGATCTAAAGGGCAAGAAAGTCGCCATCGGAACTCCCGCCGGTTCCGCTTCGATGGCGGCCTACGTGGCGCTTGATCATCTCGGGCTGGTACCGCGGCGCGACAATATCGTGTTGTTGGGAGTCGGCGGGGTTCCTGAACGGATGGGCGCACTCCGTGCCGGTAGCGTCGATGCGACCAGTTTGTCTCCTGAAATCGGTCAGGTGGTGGTGAGCGAGGGCTATCGGGTCTTGGTTGATTTAGGCAAAGAAAACGTGCCCTTTCAATCGTCCGGCATAGTCGTCGCGCGCAGCTTGATCAAGACCAATCCGCAGTTGGTAGAAAACGTCGCGAAGGCCACGGTGGAAGGCGTGGCATTCGTCCATAGGCCGGCTAACAAAGAGATTGTCATGAAAAGCCTCGGCCGTAACTTGCGACTGGATAGAGCGGACCGCATCGAAAAAGCCTATCAAGGTTTGCTCGCCGAATTGCCGAAAATGCCCTGCCCGTCGATGGCAGGCGTGGCTTCGATGCTCAAGTTGATGGCGCAGCATGGGCTCAATGCCAAAGCGGCGCAGGTAAAGGCCGAAGATCTCGTGGACATGAGCTACTGCAAGCGCTTCGAGAGTAGCGGCTTTTTTCGGAGCCTGTACTGAAGGAGCGCTGGGTAACGGGGTAATGCGAATCAGTGAACGCTAAGCTAGATTCTAAAATTTTCATCTTGGCCGCAATTCTGGTCGCCGTCGCGCCGTTTGCTTTGATTCGATCAGTGTTGGCCCAGCAGTTGGAAACATTGAACGTCTCCTACGCTTCGGTGACCGGCAGCCGAATTCCGCTTTGGATCGCAAAGGACGCGGGGCTATTCGAAAAAAACGGCTTGCATGTCAATCTGGTCGTGATCGCCGCGGGCAACGCCGCCATCGGCGCCCTCGCCGGCGGCGACGTGGAGATTCTCGGCGCGCCGGGTTCCACCTCTATGGTTTCGGCGGCGCGCGGTTTGCCCGTCGCGATCATCGGTACCTTTGGCCCCTCGGCCTGGACATTGGCAGCACATCCGTCCATCACGAGCGCGCCAGGCTTGCGGGGAAAGACCGTCGGAATCAGCCGCCCCGGAACTACGGTGGAGTTTGCGACGCGGCGCGCGTTGCTCAAGTTGGGACTCACGCCGGGTAAAGATGTCAATATTCTCGCCACCGGTCTAGCGGAGTCCAACAAACGCGTAATGATCATGCACCAGGGAAAGATCGATGCAACTTTGGTGAGCCCGGATAATATCTATGAAGCCGAGACCAAGGGAATGAAGCTGTCGCTGCTGGCCGATTTGAAAGAGCTTGGCATCCATACCAGCGCCAGCGATCTATCAGCGAAGCGGGATTTCCTAAAGAACAATCGCCCGAAGGCGCGGGCATTTATGATGAGCTTTTGTGAAGCGATCTATCTCGGCCGGGCCAATAAGAACGTTGCCTTGGGGAGCTTTCGCAAACATATGCGCGAGCACGAACCGCGGCGCGTCGAAGCGCTGTATAGGAATTATGTCGTTGATTTTTTGCCCACCAAGCCCTATCCGATGGAAGAAGTGATTCAATCGGAGATCGAGAATCTGACGCCCACGGTGCCGGAAATGCGCGGTAAGCGCGTCGCCGATTTCATCGACAAGTCCATACTCTCCGACCTAGAGCGGGAGGGGTTCTTCGCTCAGCTCGCGAGTAAATACGGCAAACAGCAGTAGGCTGCCGCGCTTTGTTGGACCCGTGCGCGGGCACCCTGATGCGCCGTTAAATCAAACGACCACAACGATTTCTGCCCCTGTTCTGCCGGGACTGATCGGATATCTCATTCAGATTCATTGAAGAATAGGAGCGTGCACGAGTATGCCGTATTTCGATTTGCACCAGCACCTCAAAAATCTTGAGGAGCACGGCCTTTTGCGACGGATCACGAGGCTGATCAATAAAGACACGGAACTGCACCCGTTGGTCCGCTGGCAGTATCGCGGACTGGCGGAAGAGGACCGCAAAGCGTGGCTGTTCGAAAATGTTACCGACGCCAAAGGCCGCCGATATAACATGCCGGTGGTGGTCGGTGCCCTGGCGGGGCAGCCGAAAATTTACTATCTCGGCATGGGCTGCGACAGCGCGGAGAAGATGGATGCGCGCTGGAAAAAAGCCTTGGCGGAACCGATCAATCCCGTCACGGTAACCAACGCGAAATGCCAAGACGTGGTGATTCAAGGCGATGATCTGGATAGAGAAGGCAACGGCTTGGACCGCTTTCCGGTGCCGATCTCAACACCGGGTTTCGACAACGGGCCCTACACGACTTGTTCGCACTGGATCACGGCTGACATGGACACCGGCATTCAAAACATTGGCAACTATCGCGGCCAGATCAAAGCGCGCCGGCGCATCGGCGTGTTTCCTTCCGGTTTAGGCCAAGACATCTATCTTCACTGGAAAAAAGCCCAGCAGAAAGGCAAGCATCTTCCCGCCTCTCTGGTGATCGGCGCGCCGCCCATCGTGTCTTACGTGTCGGTGCAAAAGATCCCCTACGGCGTGGATGAAATCGGCGTGGCCGGTGGATTGGCCGGAGAGCCGATTCCGATGGTGAAGAGCCTGTCCCACGACATCATGGTGCCGGCGGAGGCCGAGATCGTCATCGAAGGTTACTTGAATACCGAATATATCGAACCGGAAGGGCCATTCGGCGAGTCCCACGGCTACATGCATCCGCGGCAGATGAATCCATTCATGGATGTGACGGCGATCACGCATCGCAAGGACGCGATCTATACTTCGTGGCTGAGCCAACTGACGCCCAGCGAATCGTCGGTGATCCGCAAGATCGGTTATGACCGGTTGATGCTCGTCCACTTGCGCGACGAATGCCGCATCACCAGCGTGCTCCGCGTGGAAATGCATGAACCGCTGACTAACACTTATAAGCTGGTCATCATTCAAATGCGCCGGCCCAACGAAGCAGAAGTCTGGCGCGCGCTGCACGCAGCGTGCTCGTTCCATCCCGGCGTCGGCAAGATCGTCGTCGCCGTCGATGAAGACATCGATCCGTCCAACGAAGCGGCGGTCTTCTGGGCGATGTGCTACCGCATGAAACCGCATAAAGACGTGCACATCGTCGGCGGGATGGAAAAAGGGCACGCTCCACCGTTTCTTTATGAGCATGAGACCAAAGGAACGGACGTGGTTTCGTATCATTTGCCGGCGGATGAATCGGCGATGCTGTGCAACGCGATACTCAAGGAGCCTTTTCCGCCGGTCTCGCTGCCCAAACGCGAGTTCATGGAGAATGCCCGTAAAATCTGGGAGGAGCTCGAGCTGCCGAAGCTCAGACCGCAGATGCCGTGGTTCGGTTATTCGCTGGGACAGTGGAGCGAAGAGCTGGATCACGAAGCGGAGCTAGCGGTGCAAGGCCGCCACTTCGAAATCGGCGAAAAGCTCAAAGCCGGGCGGGTCAAAGCAAAATAAGAAGAATGCAGTTAACCGCAACCAGTGTAAATACGCTGCTCGCTGGGTTCAAGTAGTTCAAGCCGTTCAAATCGGTCAAGCCGTCGAACAATCCGGCCCACGTTTTGAACGACTTGAACGGTTTGAACATTTTGAACGCCACGTGTCTTTTTACGATCTATAGCGCCAGAGCTGCGGGATCGCGGAGCAGATTGCCAGGATCATCAGAAAACAGAGGGCGCTGCCAAGGAGTAGCGCGTTCGGCGCGCCGATCCATTGTGCGGCGGCCCCTGCCAAAATTGCGCCTAGGCCATTGGTCGCTTGGGCGAAGATGGTAATCAAACTCGAAGCCCTGCCGAGCATGCCGTCCGGCGCGAGCAGCTGAACTACGGTGCGCCGAATCGCGACGCTGAGGGAATCGGAAAATCCTAAAATCAGCGTTGCCACCACCGCCATCGAGAACCCTTGGGACGATCCCAGCAGGGCCAGGCTACCGGCGAATATCAGCGCGGCGATGATGACCATCACGCCTTTGCGCTCAACGTCGCCTATCATCAGTACCGCAAACGATCCCACGATGGCGCCGGCCGACGGCGCGCCGTACAGCACGCCTAACCCCGACGCTCCGGTCTTGAAAACATCGGCAGCGAAGATCGGCAGGATCGGCCGGTAAAAACCCACCAAGGTGACGCCGAAGTCGAGGAGAAACAAAGACAGAATGATCCGTTGAATCCAGATAAACTCGATGCCTTCGAATATGCTGCGCAGATTGACACGGCGGCGTTCGCCTTGTGGCACGCCTGAGGTGCGCATGGCGAGAATGGCAAAGCCCCCCGGCAGGAGCATGCCGATGGTCAGCAAATATGTCGTGACCAGTCCAGTATGATCGATGAGCATGCCGCCGATGGCAGGGCCGAGCAGAAAGCTCATCTGAATGATGATTGTGTTGAGGGTCATTGCGTTCATCAAATAGGAGCGTGGCACAAGCCGGGGGATCAGCGCGGAACGCGCAGGCCAGTTGAACACCTCCACTAGGGCGCCGACGAAGCCGAGGGTGTACACGTGCCAGGCTTGCACGGCGCCTGCCATCGTCAGCATTCCGAGCAACAGGCTGGGGATCAACTGGACGACCATCGTGACGACCAGAAGCTTCTTTCGGTCGAAGCTGTCGGCCACGGCGCCGGCGAAGAGGCCGAATATTACGAAGGGAAACGCTTGGAGGAAACCGGTGATGCCGAGCTGTAGCGCAGAGCCGGAAATCTCGTAAACCTGATACAGTCCCGCGACGTTGCGCACCTGGATCGCCACCGCCGTGCACACGCTGGCAATCCACACCAGGCGGAAGTCGCGAAAGAGTAAAGACGCCCAGGGCCGGATAGTCTCGGCCCCGGTGGAACTCGGGTCTGTGTCAGATGAAGCGGCCAACGAAGTGGGAAAATTGGACGGAATTTCTCAGTTCAACGTTCAAGGTTCAACGTTAGATGCGGAGAACCTTGGTCCCCGCGAGCTTGAACGTCAAACCTTGAACGTTGAACCGCGAAAGCCTCAGCGAATCGCCGCTGCGAGCCGAATATCCTCGAGAACCCCGCGCTCCTCGGCCTGGGCCAGGACCGCCTCAATGGACTTAACCAAACTTCGGGCGCCTTCGATGCTCAGCTCCACGGCGACCCGCGCCGACGGCCCCTCGGCTTCGTTTACAAAGTCGATATTCAAAGCATGCTCCAGCGGCATGTCGTAAGGGTGATCGTAGGAGACGTTGGCTTCCTTCAGCTCGAACCAACCGTTGATGTTTTTGCCACGGCCTTCGATTTTCGCTTGATGGACGATCATAGTGCACATTGGCGCGCTCCCTTCTTCCGTTAGCCCTTGAGCTGTTTTTCCAGGAACGCGAGGGTTTTTTTCCAGCCGTCCACCGCCTGCTCCTGGCGATAGGCGGGGCGGTCATAATAGAAAAAGCCGTGGCCCGCGCCGTCGTAGCGGTGAAACTCGTAGTTCTTGCCATGCTTCTTAAGTTCCGCTTCATGCTGATTGACCTGCTCCGGCGAGGGCGATTTATCGTCGTTGCCGAATATGCCGATCATCGGGCAGGAGAGATCTTTGGTGTAATCGATGGGCGCCACCGGCCGCTTGGGCGTCAATTCTTCCGGTTTCTGGACTACGTTGCCGCCCCAGCATTCCACCAGAGCGCTGAATCCCTTTAGCCGGCAGGCGGCGAGAAAGCCGTGACGGCCGCCGGAGCATGTGCCGAAGACCCCGACCTTAGCGCTCACGTGCGGCTGCGAGCGCAAGAATGTCAGCGAGCCTTCGAGGTCGCCAAGCACCTGATCGTCGGGCACGCCCCCCGCCGCGCGGACTTTGGCGCCGACGTCTTCGGCAGTGCCATGGCCGTCGCGGAAATAGAGATTGGGCGATATCGTGGCGTAGCCGTGGTGAGCGAACTTGCGGGCGCATTCGCGATACCACTCGTCCCAGCCCGGCGCATGGTGGATAATCACCATTCCGGGATAAGGGCCCGGCCCCAAGGGCCGCGCGTAGTAGGCGTTGATGACATCGCTTTTGTGTCCCGTCACCGTGACGGTCTCCGCCAGCATGCCTTGATACTGATCGGTTTGATACATTGTGTAATCCTCCCTCTCAAATGGTTTAGTTCTGTTCCATAGTATGAAACCCATGAGGGACGCAACCCCCAGTTCTAATGGCTGGCCCAGTTGTCAAAATTTGGTGTTGCAATGAATCCTTTGACGATATACGCTATTTACACACTTCAGTAAGGGGCCTTCTGATAGTGGAAGAATATAGAATTGAAGGTCTGGGCCGTCTTTCCTTGCGAGTTCCTACCACGCGGACAATCCGACCAGAGCGTGCGTTGCATTCCATGTTCTGCTTCCAGCGGTGATCGGTTTCTCAGGGTGAAAGACCATAACATTTCTCTATAAGGAGAAGAACATGAGCAGTAAAATATACGTGGGTGGATTACCGTATGCTACCACCGATGCACAACTACAGGATCTGTTTTCGACGCATGGGCAGGTCGAATCCGCCCGCGTGATCACCGATAAGTTTACCGGACGTTCCCGCGGTTTCGGCTTCGTCGAGATGGCCAGCTCCGATGAGGCGCAAAAAGCCATTCAGGCGCTGAACGGGACCGATTTCGAGGGCCGCAATTTGACGGTCAACGAGGCCCGTCCTCAGGAGAGGCGATCCGGCGGTTTTGGTGATCGTGGCGGTGAAAGACGCGGCGGTGGCGGCGGTGGTGGCGGCCGTAACCGCTGGTAGTTCGCAACACATTCGGATCGACGGGGCGCTAGGTCGGGGCGCCCCTTTTTTTTGCCAATCTCTAAGCAGGATCGCTTCCGAACGATTCACCCTGAACACGTCGAAGAATGAAGTATGAGGGCGGAAGAATGAAATGAGCCGTCGGGTTCAACCTTTCGTGGAAAGAGTGCCTCTTGGTCATTTAGCGTTTGTCGACCTTCATGGTGAGCCAGCCGCTCTACCCGCATATTTCGAAGACTATTTGCTCCTGATCTTTCTCAGGCACCTCGCCTGACTACCTTGCCAGGCCCACCTCGGCGAGGTGAAATCACTAAAAAATGAATTTGACCGGCGTGGCGTCACCGTAGCTGTTGTTTCTTTCGCCGAGCCGGCCAAGCTGGTTCCCTATCAGGAGCATCATCAGTGGCCTTTTACTATTCTTGCCGATCCCCAGCGTGTTGCGTATCGAAAATTCGCCTTGAAAAGGCTTTCGTGGTTTCACGTATTCTCGCCGGCGACATTGAGGTTGTACTGGAAATTGCTGCGCGCAGGTTTGAAACGGGAGGACTACGGCAAAGAGGATATCTATCAGTCCGGCGGCGATTTTCTGTTGGATCGGGACGGAAATATACTCTTCGCGCACCGCAGCCAAAACCCCTCGGACCGGCCGTCGGCGTCGCGCTTGCTCCAAGTCATCGATGAGTTAGTATCCGCGCCTCAAACCTGACACCCGAAACCTGCTCACTGATGACTGCCCTTATTTTCCGCGCAGCTGAGCTTGCTTCAAGTGAACCTTTTCATCCGGCGGTGCGCGTCCAGACGATGTCGGCTCGGTGCGCGTAGATATCCATGCTATTCCAAAGCGGTACCGCAGGCGCGTCTTCGAGAATGATCCGGTGCGCTTCCATGAGCAGCTTTTCGCGCTTCTTTACGTCGAAAGACTGCTGCTCCAGGTCGAGAACCTCGTCGAGCTTGGAATTGCTGTAGCCCAGAGTTCGTTTGGTCGTGCCGGTCCTGAAGTACTGGTGAAAGAGCGTGTCGGCGTCGATCAAGCTGCCGCGTCCCGTGAGATACATCGGGTATTTGCCGTTCTTGTAGTCGGTATTGAAGATGCTCCATTCAGGTGTTTTTAGAATCGCTTTGATGCCGACCTTAGACAACTGCTCGACGATCACCAGCGCGACCTCCCGGTCCTTGGGGTATCTGCCGGTTGGGCTGTAGTATTCGATTTCGAAACCATTGGTGAAGCCGGCTTCGTTGAGCAATTGTTTCGCCTTCTGCGGGTCGTAGGAAAACGCCTTGGCGCCGGGGTCGTAGCCGAATACCTGGGGGCTTAGTAAGCCGGACAGGGGATAGGCGTTTCCCTCCAGAATATGTTTTATGATTCTCTCCCTATCGATGGCGTGAGTGATGGCGCGGCGCACCTTCACGTTATCGAGCGGCTTGTAGGCCGGGCTCAGGACTAAAAAGATCGGGCGCAGCCCCTGCACAGGTTGCACGCGAAGGCGCGGGTTCGCTTTGAGGCGCTCCACCTCATGGGGTGGAATGTTGCTGATAATATCGGCTTGGCCTGCCTCCAGCGCCGCGATCCGGGCGGCGTCTTCTTGTATGGTTTTGTAAATGACCTCCTCGATTTTTGGCGGTTGTCCCCAATAGTTTTCGTTCCGGCGCAAAACAAATTGACCCGAGCGCTCCCAACTGACGAACTTAAATGGGCCGGTGCCGATCGGTGACCTGTCAGCTTCCCCCATTTTTTCCGCGGCGGCCTGCTTCATGATCACTCGGTTATTGATGTCTTCCAGGGCGTTGGCGTCGGGTTTCTTGAGGGTGAGCACGAAGTTAAAATCATCCGGCGCCTCCATTTCGCGGATGTTTTGCAGGTTCGGCGCCTGGAGGCTTTCCTTATCGGTAAGAATCCGCTTAAACGAGGCGATCACGTCTTTCGAGCTAAACGGCGCTCCGTCATGAAAGCGGATTCCCTTGCGTAACTTGAAGTGGATCTTGTTGCCCTTCATCTGCCAGGATTCCGCCAACACGCCCTGGTATTCGCGTTTGTCGTAATCGACATCGATCAGCGGCTCCATGATCGATTGCCATACGGCCTGGAGGGGCGAGGTGTTGACGGCATAGGGATTCAAAGAGTAGATGCCGACACCGTGGGCAACAGTGACGCGGCTCCGTGATTGTGAAAAAGCCGAGCGTTGAAAGACGAAGGGCGAGAAAGTAATCGCTGCGGCGGCCACCGCAGTTTTTTGAAGCAATTCCCTTCGGCCAAGGTTCTTGACGTTCTCGCTCATAGGCCCCTCCCTTCGTGATGACGATCAATCTCCTGCGGTGAGCTGTGACGCGAAGTCGGATTCTAACATGACGGCGTATAACGCAGCTGAGCAATGGCTGTCAACCTGATCTTGACAGACGCTTTGCCTCGGAACTACGATCGGCGAAAATGTGTGGAGCACCGGAGTTGGGGGTAGAACGTCCGGATTTCCCAACACTCCAATACTCCACTACTCCATCAATCCAGTTCCCCGGAGGTGCTATGGCTACGAAAATCATCGATTCCATGGCGGACTATATGCTCGCCGCGCGGCGGGTGAAACTGCCGGCTGAAGTAATTCAAAAAGGTAAAAGCCATATTCTTGGACACGCTTGCCGCCATCGTTTCGGGCTCGACTCTTCAAGCGGGAAAGCTCGGGCTGCAGCACGCGCGCGCGCAAGGCGGCAAGGAAGAGTGCGCGGTGCTGGGATCCAATCTCAGAACCACGCCGATCTCCGCCGCCTTCGCCAACGGCATGTCGGCCCACGCCGATGAGACCGATGATTCCAACAGCCAGCTCCATCCCGGCTGCGCCATCGTCCCCGCGGCGTTGGCCGTCGCCGAGGCACAAAATCGCGGCGGCGATGCGCTGCTCCGAGCCGTGATCCTTGGCTACGATATCGGCTTTCGGTTTCACGTTGCTTTCCAGCCGCGTTCGACCAGTTTTGGCGCGACCTTCGGGGCGTCCGCCGCCGCCGGCGCGCTGGCGGAACTGGACCATTTACAGCTCTGTTACTCGATATCGTACGCGGCGCAGCAAGCCTCTGGTTCGCGGGCCTGGGTGGGGGACGACGACCATATTGAGAAAGCATTCGACTACGCGGGCATGCCGGCGCGCAACGGCGTAACGGCCGCGCTGCTGGTCAAGTCGGGCTATACGGGCAATCGCGACGTGCTCGAAGGAGACCAGAATATCATAAAAACCTACGCGCCCTGCGAGCCAAGTAAGTTATTGAGTGATCTCGGTCAGAAATTCACGATTACCAGTTGCTTGATAAAAAAATATCCGGTGGGCTCCCCGATGATGGAAACGGTCGATGCGACCTTGGCGATGCTCGCCAAGCAGCCGATCCACCCGCAGGACGTCGAAGAGAGTCGTCGTGCGCATTCCCTCGAGCGGCGCGCGCACGGTCAACAACCGAAAGATGCCCGACGTCAATGTGCAATATATGGTTGCCAATATCCTGCTTGAGGGCAAGCTCACTTTCGAATCGGCGCATGATTACAAGCGCCTGCAAGATTCGCAAGTGCAGGAGATGAAGCAAAGAGTTGAGCTTGTTCCAGACGAAGAGCTGGAGCGAGCCGGCGCTCGGTTCCAAGGCTTGGTGGAAGTGACGCTCAAAGATGGCCGGACGTTGCGCGAACATGTGAGTAACTGCCGCGGCCGCCCGGAAAATCCCATGAGCCCCGAAGAAGTAGAGAAGAAAGCCGCCTGGCTGATGGAGCCGGTGTT
>CAWJBB010000020.1:0-47297 GCA_963840855.1 uncultured delta proteobacterium | reverse complement strand
GGCGCGACCCGACTCTTCACCAGGCCGACGGGTTTGATCATGGACCCTCCTAAAAATTTTTCACGGCAGGTTTTCACATTGTCAGCAAACTCCGGCGGACCTTATACACTTGAAAGAACGCCGTCAATCCACCGCCGCTTGATATCGTATGACCTTTACCGCGCTTGGGTTCCGCTTTCCTGCACCTTTCTGAGCAAGCTCATATCCTCCAGATCATCCGGCGTAAACTGCTTGGCGATTTTCAAGGTCTCACGGTAGATCTCGATCTCCCGTTCTACTAGTTTGCGCGGCTTGGTGCCGTCCTTGCTATAGGAGAGCATCTGGGCGCTGAACGCTTTTTCGGCCAGCGGTAAATCGATGTTGTGATAGCGGGCGATGTATTGAATCACTTCGTTGCGGTTTGCCGGGCTGTGCATGTAGAGCATGGTACGGTAAAGCGCCGCGACCACTCCTTGCGCCTTATGTGGATTTTTCTTGACGGTCTCGAGCGAAACTACCAGACCGATAAAGCTTAACGGTGCGTAGGTTCTCGCCTCGGCGAGTTTGTTGTAGCCTTTTGCCTCCAGCTCCTCGGAATATGGCGGCGCCAATAGTGTCGCGGCAATCTTGCGGCTCGTAAACGCCTTGAGCGTGTTATCCGTCACGCCCATCGCGAGCAGCGTGGTGCGCGACAAATCAATGTTGTTACCCCTGAGAATCATCGTCGTCGACATCCCCACCGCATCCGTCAGAGAGGTTACGCCAATGACCTTGCCCGCGAGTTCCTGTATCGATTTGATTTCCGGCTGCGCGATGAGCGCGTGGGATGGTTCCGCCTGGACGTAGAAAAACCGTTTGAGCGGCAAGCCGCGCATCATGGCGGAGGTCGCCGCTCCGGTGGTCGTCGAGAAATCCAATTCGCCGCCCACCAGCGCCGCGATGGCCGTAGGTGGCGACATCATAACCAGCTGCGGTTCGATCTGCTCCGAGCCAAAGAATCCTTTGTCCTTGCCGAAGTAATACGGCATGATTGAAAGACTTTTCGACGGCACGTGAATCGTAACCTTGGTTGGAGCCGACGCCGACCAACTTGATGGACTCAAAAGGCCGACCACGGCGACGACAATTACCGTCGCCGTCAATTGTCTAAAAACATATTTTTTCGTGGCGCAAGATTCGCTCGGTCGCTCTTTCGACATATTCTCTGCCTCATTCATGGAAACGGCTTGCAGCGGCGGCGGCGACTCTCCCGACCGCCGGCAATGGGCAAAACCCCTGGGATTCGACGGCGAAGACCGGATTGAACTTGCTGCGGAAATTTTCCAAGGCAATGATCGCTGCCAACTCCACCAACTCTTCCTCGCCATAGTGCCGCTTCAAGCGATTGAAAAAACGGTCCGTGACGCGCTTGCTCGTGTACGTCATGCGCTCGCAAAGCTCCAGCGCGAGTTTTTCCTTAGCCGACAACAGCGCGCTTTTTCGGTAATCCCCCAACGCTGCTTCCACCTTCTCCGCCGATGCTCCATTTCGCATCCCACTGGACGCGTTGATGTCGATTCAATATGGACAGCCGTTGATGCTCGCCGCCTTCATGCAGAGCAGATGCCGCAGATCGGCCGGAATCAGGCCGGAGGCCACTATCCCTTGCTGCAAAGCCTGCACGCCTTTTTGAATTGTCGGTCTGAGCCCGTAAACCTTTGCGGTATTCAGTATCGCGCCGTACTGCTTCTCCTGTTCTTCGAAGAGGTTCCGTACCTCCTCCGTCGCGTTTTCCTTGGTGGCACCATTGATTCTCAGCATTGCAAACCTCCCGATACAAAACTTGTAGGGGACGGCCGCGACCGCCCCTACGCTTTCAAATTAGATTTAACAAGCGCGCCGCCGTGCCGGCGAGCATGCCGTCGATGATTTTCGCATCCAGCGGCAGCTTTCGAATTGTCTCGATATATTCGCCGATGCCGTCCGCGTTTTTGCCCATCTTGGGGTCGGTGTTGTTAAAGTTTTGGGGATAGTCCGTGGCGAACACCATGCGCTCGGGTTTGATCCCTTCCAGCGCACAGCGCAGCGCGATGGGGCTACCCTCGAATCCCGCCATATCGAAATAAAGCAGATCGAAATACTCTTCGAATAACTTCGGCAATTTGAACCGGTACGACGAGCGCGCGATCCGTTCTTTGTAGCCCGCCATGCCGCCGCCGAAGTGCGCGAAGACAAGCTTTAGTTGCGGGTAACGGTCGAGAACGCCACCGGCGATAAGTCGCGTCACGGCGACACCTAGATCGAACTCCCGCGTGAGAATAACCGGGAGCATGTAATCCTTGAGCAGATCGTAACCCTTCGGCGCCAGCGCTGGATGAACAAACACGGTCGCACCGAGCTTAGCGACTCGTTGGAAGAAGGGTCGAAACTCTTCGGCATCCAGCGAGCGGCCGTTGACCTGCGAAGAGATCGTCGCGCCTTTTAGCCCCAACTCGCCGACCGCGCGCTCCAACTCAGAAAGAGCCGCCTCCCCTTCCAGCGGCGGCAGATGCGCCAGACCGAGGAAGCGCCCGGGATAGTCCTTCTGCAACTGCGCCGTGACATCGTTGATCAACCGGCAATTTTCCAAAGTCGTTTCCCAACCCAAGATGCAACTCAGCACCGCCATGTCGACGCCCGCGCGATCCATCTCTTCGAGCTGCGCTTGCATATCGAACAGCTGCGCGTGCACCGACACGCCTCCCTGTCTGACCGGCACTTTACTGTCGGTTTTCATCCCCAACCGGCGCGCTAGTTCCATCGGAATGTAATGATGCTCGAAATCGATGACCATAAGACCTCACAAAAATCTCACTCATAAAACGTATCCCAGGGATTTAAACGCTGCAAGGAAGAACGGCATCCGAGGTTTTGGTTGACGCGCCGATTGGCCAGAGTACAATGAGCGGCGACTTTATCGGGTTTGCGATCGTGTGATTTCTGACACGAGGAGGGCCTATGGAGAAAGAGCGCACGCGCTGGAGAAGGTGGTCGAGAGTCCTTCTTTCTGCCCTCCTACTCCTTTCGCTCTCAACGCACTCGTTGGCTGCGGAGCGAATCCACACCGCTTATTTTTCGCCCGCGCCTGGGGCCTCGGCGGTGATCTGGGTGGCCAAAGAGGCGCGCCTCTTCGATAAGCATGGCCTCGACGTCGCCCCCGTGCTGATTCCAAGCAGCGTGCGCACGCTGCAGGCGATCTTGGCGGGAGAAAGCGCCATCGCCGAAAGCGCAGGCCCTGCGGTTGCCAGCGCCCGTCTCGCCGGCGGCGACGTTGTCGCACTGGCGGGGAGCGTCAACATCCTCACTTACTATTTTGTCACGCTGCCGAGCATCAAGCGGGCCGAAGAGCTGAAGGGAAAAATTGGCGCAAACCAGAGTCCTGGCACCATCGCGGATTTCGCCCTGCGCGTGAGCCTGCGAAAGCTCGGTCTCGATCCGGCCAAGGACGTTAGCCTGCGCTCCATCGGCGTGCTTTACGATCGCATCGCCGCGATGCAAAAAGGGATCGTGCAATTTACCGTGCTCACCGAGGCGGAGAAACCCATCGTCGATAAGTTGGGCTTCCCGGTCTTACTCGATCTGATCTCGCTGAAGATTCCCTTTCCCCAACGCGGCATCTATACCACGGGCAAGTACATTAAAGAGCAGCCGGACACAGTGCGGCGCTATACGCGGGCCTACGTGGAAGCGATCCACTATTTCAAAACCCGCAAAGAAGAAACCATGCAGATCATGCGCAAGTATTCGCGGGTGGAGGACCGGAACGTGCTGGAGCACACCTGGTCCTGGTTCACCCAAAATATGCCCGAGTACCCTTACCCGCCGGTTGAGGGCTACCAGGTCGTCTTGCAGGAAATGGCGTCGAGCAATCCCAAGGCGGTGTCACTAAACGCGAAGGAGCTCGTGGACGCCCGTTTCGTCAAGGAACTGGAAGACGGCGGGTTTGTTGCGAGTCTCTCTAAGAAATAATCCGATTTCCCAGGGAGAAAGCATGACAGACCAAATTGAAGTTCCCGAACTCATTTCACTGCGTCATGCGTCTTGGTCGCGTATCGCGATGAGGCTGGCGAAGATTCAGTACGTCGTTGGGATTCTCGGGGTCGCCGCCGCCGCAATTGCTGCGGCGCTCGGCGGTGAGTCTGCACGCTATTTTGCCGCTACATCGGGCGTATGTACGGCGGTACTTGGATTTGTTCATCCCGAGCGGAGATATCTGAGGTTCATCGGAGCCTGGCGCCTGCTCGACATTGCTATCCTCAAATTCAAACTCGGCAAAGCAAGTGTCGACGACCTGATTGAGGCCGTAGAGCGCGGCGAGACTATCATCACTGAGTCGCAGGACAGAAAAGCATAGCTATCATTCACGATTCTGCTGAAAAACCTAAGAATGCTTCGACTAAGCTCAGCGTGAACGGAATATCTCCAATGACTTCAACCGTTTTTCCGTTCGTCCAGGTTCTCGAAGGATGAACGGATAGTTTTTCAGCCAAATCACCAACGCAGTGTATCCGCCCAAGAATTTCTTTAAGGGCTGTGTGACCGAAAAATCTCTCTGATCAGTGCGGCGGCAGCGGGCCGGCGCCGGCGAGCTTTTTGAAAAGCTCGATCACTTCAGGCTCGCGCGGAATATCCTTGATCGCCTGCTCATGCGCTTCCGGTAGAAGCGGCGTCGGTTCTTCGCCCACGAGCTTTTTGTATTCGCGGAAAAATTCCGCGTCTTTATAGGTTTTGCGGAAGGCCTCCTGGAGAATATTTACTCGATCCTTGGGCGTTCCGGGCGGAAGCACCGAGGGACCGCCGGCAACTCTGAAAGCGCGTCCCAAAATAATCACCTTGCGAGCGCGATCGGACTTGGCAAAAGTTTCAAGCTCGGGGACATGGCCAAAATCAGGGTGCTTATCCCCTTTGGGAATCTCCAGGATTGCGTGAAAGTCCACCAGCCCTTTTTCCAGCCAGTCTTTGTTGCGCTGGGCGACCGTGTCAGCCGCCGTCGCGCGCGCGTCCACCTCGCCGCGCATCAACGCCGGATCGATCTCAGGGCCTGAATAACCGGTAACGAATTTTGGGTCCTTAAGACCGAGAATGTAGGCGAACAGGCGTCCTTCGTTGTAAGTAGAAAAGCCCACCGATTGCCCGCCGATCCTGACGCCGGTGGCGGCCCGGAGTTTTTCGACGGTGTTAAATCCGGCCTGCTTCCTCGAGAGAAAAATCGGATGATAGCTGCTATACGGAGAGCCCAGATAAAAAAACTTGTCGAGATCGTAGAGAACTCCCGATTCTCCCAAGACCGCTGCCGAAACCATTCCGACCCCGGGGTTACCGATAGTAAGTCCGTCGGGACGAGCCGATCTGTAAACATGATTTGCCGCCTTTCGGCCTCCTCCTCCCGGCATATATTCGCTGACGAAGCTGGGGTTTCCGGGAGTATATTTCTGCAAAAAAGGGATCATGGCTCTTACCCGCATATCTCCCGTGCCGCCGGGCTCGCGGCCTTGAACGATGATAATGGTCTTGCCGTGAAAAAAAGAAGTTTGAGCGACAGCCAAACTGGGAGTGAGACAATACAAAACCCCGTACGCTGCCCACCGTAGTGAGACGGTTATAGTTCTCATCGTTCCCTCCGATTGCGCTTCGTAGCGGCCGAGATTTTGCACCGATGAAACAACGGCGCGAGCAGTTGATCTGCCCAAAGCTAATCGAAAGCGCGCTGTGACGTCAAGGGACGAGAATAAGCGATAGAGATAGAAAGAGGTCGGGGGCAAGCAAAACTTGACGCCAATCGGGGCGTGGACTATCTTCGGTTCGACTCAGCGGTTCGTCGGAAAAGAAAAAAAATCTTTGCTGCTCGAAGGAGGGTATCATGACTCGTACGGACGGGAATGCGGTCGCGCTGCACATAGCGACCTACTCAGGCTGGTACCGCTTCGAACAAATTGACGGACAGTGGACGGAGACCGAACGGGCGCTTACTTTTTGGAAGATGACCTCGCTTCAAGTCGATCCGGCTGATCCGCGCCATGTTTATATCGCGACGGAACATTCCGGCCTGTTTGTCACCGACGATGGCGGCGCCGTATGGAAGCGCGCCACACCCAATGTCCCGCGCTTGACGACGAACGCACTGCTCGCGCTGCCCGGAACGATACTCGCCGGCACCTGGCCGGCCGCGCTTTATAGCGCCAGCAATGGCAGCGCATGGCGCGAGCTGGAGGGAGTGCGCCTCGGCGCCACCGGAGGCAGCTTCCCGCCCAGCCCGGAACTCAGCGCCCGCGTGCGCTTTCTCGCCGCGGATAATGCCTCTCCACGCCGACTTTTCGCCGCCATCGAAGTTGGCGGCATGTTGGTGAGCGATGACGGAGGAGAACGCTGGTCTCAGGTTACTGCCGGGTTGGATGATCCGGACGTGCACCAGATCCTTCCGAGCGCGAAAAATAAAGGGCTCGTGTTGGCTGCCTGCGGTGAAGGCATCTATCGCAGCGAGGACCGCGGCGAACGATGGGAAAAAGTCACGCCGGTGGGGCCGCGCACCTTCGGCTCGTCCGTGATGGAAGATAGCAGCGGGACGCTTTATCTCGGCATAGCGCTTGGCCGGCCCAACACCTGGTTGCGCAAAGACCGTGCAAACGCGGCGCTCTACGTAAGCAAAAATGGCGGCTTGAACTGGGACATCGCCGTTGAAGGACTGCGCGGCGGTATCATGGCCATGTGCCCGAATAGCGGCGGCGACGGCATTTTCGCTTCGACGTCGGAAGGCGACGTGCTCGGCGTCGATTCAGCCGGGTCGCGCACCATCATCAGCCGGCTGCCCAGCATCACGGCGCTCGCAGTAGGCGCATAGTCGATATTGGTCGCTTCGCTCCCGTTCCAGAGTTCCAATCGTTCAAGCCGTTCAATCCGCCCTCCTTCGAATCCTTCCCGCACGCGTCGCGTGGCGGGAGGACAGTTGAACCTTGAACTTTGGAACCAGCTAGGCCTTCGCCTGTTGCCTCGCCCGTCATTTGCGTGTGATTTCGAGCAGCATCTTGTTCCATCGCTCCATCGTTTGCACATAGTCATAGGTCGTCAGACCTTGCTCGGCGTACCACCGTTTGTATCCATAGTCTTTTCGCGGGCTGCCGTAGCCAAATTTTTCGACCAGTATTTTTTGGCCTTCCGGTCCGATCATGAAATCAATGAACAGCAATGCCGCGTGTGGGCGTTGTGTATTCACGAAGGTGGCCAATGTCCCTGCATTGGTCGGGACTAAATCCAGCGGCAGCCACGCAACCGGGGCTTTGCGCATTGCGGCCAGCCTGATATTGCTGTCCACGGCGGTAAACGTGAGCGGCACTTCTCCGGAGACGATCAACTCATTCAAACCCAGGGCGGGCATCGAATAGTGCTTGATATCTTGCGCCGCCAATTTCCTGACGAACGCTTCGCCTCTTGCTTTCAGCATGGCGCCGAGCATGCGGGTGCCGATTTCCTCCACGCTGATTCCCATCTTGCCTTTCAGCGCCGGCTTCAACAGATCGTCGAAACTCCTGGGCACTTCGGTTTCACGGATGATGTTCTTATTGTAACCGACACCGACGTAGGATTCGCGGTCCACGGCGTTGAAGAATAATCCTCCCGGGGCCTTTTCTTTCGAACCCTCGGGATAGTCCGCGAGATGCGGCGACGAAAAGGGCAAAAGCAGCTTGTTGTCGCGCAGCAGCATCACCGCGCCGGGAGTGGTTTCGATGGCATCGACATTGTAGCGTCGCGCCTGCGCCTCGCTCACTATACGAGTCGCCAAATTCGTCGCCGGGGCGCGATAAAACTCCACGGTCACGCCGGGATATTTAGCTTCGAAGGACTTGGCCATTTCCTTGTACGTGCTGAGTGACGTGTACCAGATAAGCTTCCCTTCCTTTTTGGCGCCCTCATACAGCACACGCTCACGGTCCGCGCCCGCGTACTTGGCCAGGTCGGCGGCTGTCCTGGGCGGTGGAGTCTGGCACCACGCGTTACCCAACAGGGTAGCGGAAACTAGGATGGTAATTCCCAACGTCTTCATTGATGGCCTCCCGATTGTGCATCGTTCTAGTCTAGCCGATGCGCTGCGATGGAGCGATCATTTTTTCGCCACCAGCGATTCGAGCCATGGTCTGAGCTCGTTGATCTTGTCCTTATGCTCCTCCAGGCCAGTAAAAAGATACTCGCGTTTGTTGTCGAGTATGTAGAAAGGATTGACGATACCTTCTTTGGGTATATCAACGCGGAACGAATTTTCCCTCGTGAGCTTTTGAAAATTCGTTTGTCCGTCCCGCGACAGAATCCAGTTCAGAAACACCTTGGCAGCATTGACATGGGGTGCCGAAGCAAGCAGCGCTGCCGGGTCGGTGCCGGCGCCGACGGCGGACAAACCTTCCAGATGGATCGGTACCACCGGCAAACCCTTGGCCGCAAGGTCGTCGCAATCGACGCCGCCGATAGCGATCGAAAATTTACCGCCGGCTACCCAGTCGGCGATCTGTGGTAGATTACGCGAGATGGTAATATCCATTTCGCCGTACAGCCGTTTTAGATAATCCGGGCCTAGGTCTTTGCGAGAATACAACGCGTACATTTGGTTGCGCGCACTGCCAATCGTGAGATCCTGGGAGACCATCTTTCCTTTCCACTTCGGCTGCAAAAGATCCCAGTAGCTTTTGAGTTCGTTGACTTTGACTAAGTTTGTATTGATGCACGCCGCGGTATACGGCACGGCGCGCCACATGGAAATATATTTCTCGTCGCTATCGGCGAACCAAAGTTTGCCTTTGAACCAGGCGTTAGTGTCAAGAACTTCGGGTAGGATGAGGAGGGGACGAATCGGATTGAGGAAGCCTTTGTCTTTCAACGTGCCGAGCAAAATGTCCGTGCCGCCCAAAACCAGATCGGTTTGGCGAATGCCGGCGCGCTGCTCCGCCATGATACGCGAAATGAGTTCGCTGATGCGGCCCGGCGTGTAGTTTACTTTGATCTTTGGATGAGCCTGGTGAAATACATCGGTATAGAGCTTTTGCTGGTCGCTGCCGGTTGGCCCATAGATAACCAAGCGCCCTTCTTTTTCGGCTGCCCTCTGTGTTGCCTCCCAATCGGTATTCCAACTCACCGGCGCTTGAGCCGCATAAAGCTCTCCGCGAGCAAGCAGCGCGAATGAAACTAACAGAATTGCCAGAAAGAGACGAAATGTATTTTGATTCATCATCATCGCCGGAACTGAGTTGTCACCAATCGGCATCCGTTATCCTGGATTCCCGTCGTCCAATACTCCAGCATTCCCCCCACCTTGCTACACCAGCGGCTGCTGAAAAGCCTCTTTGCAGGCTGCTCAAAAAGATCCAGAGGCGAGGCGCGCGATCATCGTGAACGTGTCCGTGAAACGTGACCGTGAAATCCGGACGAGCACGACCACGAACCACGACCACGAATTCGAGCGAGGCGATTGAGCGCACCCTTCGACAAAGCTCAAGGCAATCGGCATATGGGTCTTTTTAGCAGCTGCTAGTGTACTGGCCCAGAAGTTCGCTGACAAAATCGGGCAATGGTTTCGAGGATTTCGTCAGGGGTTTTGGTCCAGATAAGCCGA
Source organism: uncultured delta proteobacterium (assembly GCA_963840855.1). Classification (GTDB taxonomy): domain Bacteria; phylum Desulfobacterota; class Binatia; order UBA9968; family UBA9968; genus DATACQ01. Next base: position 37,705 of record CAWJBB010000020.1, on the reverse strand, counting down.
GAGCGCCGCGGGCGGCGCTCTCGTTGTTGCCTCATGCCTTTCGCCTATTTGTCATCCAACCACATCAACTTCGCCGGATTGTCCTTCAACATGATTGTGACTTCATCCGGTTTGATGCCGAAACCCAAAAGCGCGCGGATGAACACGCGCATGCCGTCGACGGCGTCCATGTGCAGCACCTGGCCGAAGTCGCTGCCGATGATGCAGCGGTCGGGGCCGATCTCTTTTATCGTGCGGATAGTTTCCATCGGGTCGGCTACCGGCTGGTACAGGCTTGGAATCATCGGCTGGCAGTAGGTGCCGACGTAAACGCCCAAGTCGCGCAGTTGCTTCATTTCATCGAGTAAGAGCTTGTTCAATTCCAGCAAAGGATGGTCGAGGGTCGCGCGCACGCCGATCTCTTTGGCGAAGCCGCGCCAGCGGCAACAGTTCTTCGAAGTCGGTATGGCCAAACCCGATGCCGACTTTTTTCTCCGCCGCCATTTCCATGATCTGTTTCACTTCCGGCAATACTTTGGCGTCGTCGCTGCATAGGCGCACGCCTTCATGGTCGGGATGACCGGCGCCGCGCCAGAAACCGTAGGAAGTGAAAGTCGGAAACCAGATCATCTTGAAGTTGGGATACTGAAGCCCGACGCGGACGTATTCCGGCCTCATGCCGAGACACATGCCGACGCCGCCGTAGACTTCGACGCGATGGGTCAGCTCGCCGCGGGCGATCATATCGTCGATATGACGCTGCGTCAGATACGCCGAGGTGGCGCTGATATTCCAGTGGTCTTTAAACGCGATGGCGCGCATGCCGCATTTGGACGCTTCGATGGCGATCTGGATCATGTCCTGCGAGCGATGGACAAAATCAGGAAACGCGTGAATATGGCAATCGATGGCGCCTTCCAACAGCTCATTTTCTATGCCCGGATAGATCTTCAGCATCTCCGGGTTGTCTTTCAGCATCTGGTAGAAATAGTCCTTGGCGTTGAGCTCGCGCACCCGCGCGACGCTCAAGGTCCGCCCTACCATTAATTCTTCGGCGGCCTTCGCATCCGCAGCAAAATCACACATAGAAATTTTTCCTCCGGTAGAAATTTCGGTTCAAAAGTTCAACGTTCAAGGTTCAAAAGGTTCGGTTTCGAGTTCGGCGTTCTGAGTTGTCCGAAAACCTTGAACCTTGAACTTTGAACCTCGAACCTGCTCTACGAGCGCCCCCACGCCTCGAAAAATCGCCGCGCGTCTTCCACCACCGGCTCGGTCACCGGCACGTATGGAATCACCATACGGGTGACGCCCGCTTCTTCAAAGGCCTTCATCTTGTCTTTGATCTCGCGAATATCGCTGGCCGGAACCACGGGCAGCTTGTCCATATACTCATCCGTCAGCGCGCCCATCGCCGCCTTGAAGCCGCCCTTTTGAAACGCTTCGTGGATCGCGTTGACTTCTTTTTCGAAGCCCATGCCGCGCAGCATATCGCTGTAATGATCGGCGATGTTATAGAAGGTCAGCACCTGGCGCAGCTTCGCGCGGGCCGCGCTTTTGTCGGGATTGAGCGACACACGCGACTTGGCGATGATCTCGATCTTGCCGGGGTCGCGGCCGGCTTCGATGGCGCCCTCGCGAACCCGCGCAGCGATTTCTTTCACCTTCGACGGCGTCGCCATATTGATGAACACGCCGTCGGAGATTTTGCCCACGAGTTTGGTCATCTGCGGTCCAAGCCCCGCAAGGTATACCGGCAGATCGGGATGTCGCGGTTTCCACGAAAGTTGAAAACGCTTGCCCGTTTGATAAATCTCGCCTTCGTACTCGACGCGCTCGCCGGCGGCGACTTTGCGTACGATCTCGATATATTCCCGCGCCCGTTTCAGCGGCCGGTCGAAGACGCCGCCATGCCAGCCGGCGATGGCCTTGTTGGCCACACCTAGACCCAGGAGCAACCGCCCACCCGACAAATCCTGCAAGGTCGCCGATTGAATGCCCAGCGTCACCGGGCTGCGGCCATATATGTGGTAGATCGCTGTGCCAAGTTTGATCGTCTTTGTCCGGCTGGCGACGGCGGAAAGCATCACCATGGGGTCGGTGCTGTTCGATTCGCCTTTCCAGAACGCCCCGAATCCAACTTGCTCGGCCAATTCGATCAAACCCGGCACATCCGCCGCTGGATAGTGCGCGGCGGAATTTATTTCAACGTCATAAATCATGAATCGTCCCCTACAATAGCCTTTGAACCTTGAACTCTTGAATTTTAAACCTCAACGCCACGCGTACAGTAGCCAGCAGGGTCCAACCAAGTCAAATCACGAATTATTCTTACGGCTGCGCCGGCTTGGTCTTTTGCGCCAGCGCTTCAAGTTCTCTTTTGACTTTTTGGCTATTCGCGATGAATTGATCGATGGAGACAGTCGGCAACCAGCGAGAGTCGACGGCCTTGATGACCCCGGAATACTCCATCGCGGTGTTAAATGTATTGCGCGCGGCGTAATCGGCAATGGCGCCGGTGCCGATGACCACGGCGCTTACGCCGAGGGCGGCCCACAACCGTGAACGCCGCAGCATCGATGAGGCCCAGCCGAGATGACCGAAAACCAGTGCCGCGAGAAGCGCGCCGGAACCAAACACCGAGGCGACCCAGAGCGCGGGCAGGGAGGGACGAAGAAACTCCAACCACTCGGCGCTGATACTGAACAGCAGCGCAACCAGGATCGCGCCGCCGGCCAAGGCGAAATGTTCGGCGTAGTGAAACCGGCCGATGACTACTCTACTTAAGAGCGACCACATCCCGGCCCAGGCGAAAACCATCGACAAAGTCGTCAGCGTTTCACTCAAACTACGCGCAACATAGAAGCGCTCGTAGCTGTCAAAATAGTTTTCCAGCAAGAGCACCACGAGCAGAATAACAAGGCTTGCGAGACCGAGGCTCCAAGACGGCACCCGCGGGCGGCGCTCGCCGCCATCCACCGCCGTCGCCGCGACCCGCTGTTGCAACTCGGAGTAACGCAGCACCGTGTGGCCGATCTGAAACGGCCTGCCGGAGACCAGCGGTAGAACGGCCACGCGCTGGCCGCCGGGCGCGTCGCGCAAGCCATTTTCGCTGTTCAGGTCGTTGGCGCAAAGCCGATCGCTTTCGTCCCGGCCGATGGAAAGGTGTTCCGGCGACACGAAGGGATCGTCGAGAATCACGCGGTTCGTATAAGCGCGCCCGATGGTGACGGGCCAGGCGTCCACGGCAAAACGCGCCGTGACTCGGCCTTTGGCGTCGAGGACTTCGATGTAGCCTAGCGGCGCCATCGGATGTTCTCCAAATAACGGCGCGACAGAGTTTCGACGTTGTTATAATCGACGCCGGAAAGACTGAGGGTGCTCACCAGACCGGCGTTTCTGGAACCGATGGTAGCCACTTTGAGCACCGCATCGTAGAGGCCCGGCAGCTTCACGTATTGGCGCGCGCACAAAGCCGCTCTAACCTTGCCCGTCTGGTTCTTTACGTTTCTCGTGTAACAACGATACGGCGTCACCTCCTCCTCATTACCCGGCATGCCTATTTTGCCCGCCGTGAGCTGAGCCGCATAGAGCGAGTAAAAACGAATCGGGTCAAGCTCGTCGGTCGATAGAAATTGGTGAAAAAATCCGATGATCCCCGAAGATTGCTCGCTGGAGACAAAGAGAAAATCGTCGGTTGAACAATAGTGACTGACGGCCACGTAGGGAAGCTCCTTGCGCCGCAGCGCATCGGCCCAGCAGCGAAAGAATGGCGCCGGTTTGGTGGGCAGTTCGTACGGCCCGAGCAGGACGCTGGGCTTTGGTTTGGCGAACATGCCGGCAAGATAGTCCGCTTGATAAGCATGGATCTGGCGGCCCACTTCGGTGAGAAAGCTCGCCGCTGGACGGCCCTCCGTTCCTCGGGTTTTTTCCACGAGCGTCTGCGCGCGCTCCGCCGGCACCAAATAACTGATCTGCTCGCCTTCCGTTGCCACGTTGATGCCGGCAACCAGCCCGGCCTGGGTCAACGTGGGTCCGCCGCTCATCCCCGGATTCAGCGATCCGGTGAAATGAACTTTCGGATAGAGCGTGTGCTGCAATAGTCCGTTGTACGTGCCCTCGACGATGGTCAGGCCCAGATCTTTGGGATGGCCCAGCGAATAGAGCCGGGTCCCTTGTTGAATGGGCGCCGATTCAAACTTCAAAAACCCTTTCGCCTGCGCCGCACCGCGCACCACGGCGAGATCGTAAATCACATCTACCGCTAGAACCCTTGCCTGGGTCGTACGCCCCAGCCCGTCGGTAACATCGATGCGATACCGGTCGGGTGAATGAATCAGCTTCGAAATAACGTGATAATTGGTGACTATGTGGCCGGCGGCAGTGGCAAAGAATCCCGTTCCGATGGAGGCTTTGGCCGCCGAGCCGGTTTCTACGACCTCGATCTTGACCACGTGTTCGGAATTTTGCTGAAAGATTTCCGGCGTGGTTGCGGGTAGCGTCTGGCACCAAACCACGCGCTGGCTCGCGAGCGCAAGCATCAATACCAACGCTAAAGCGGCGCAATAGGCGCGGCTCCGCGCCATGGCAAAACGCCGCGTGTTCGCGGGCGGTGGGCCGGCCGCGGGATTTTTAGGCCGAGCGGCTAACAGCATGGCAGCGCGCGAAAGAAACGTCATCACCCTCGGCTGCGTATGATCATTTGCTTCTGGAGCCGCTGGATCGCTTCTTCGTTTTTACCCAGCTCGCGCAAGATAGCGGTGCTATGTTCGCCCAATAAAGGCGGAGGAAGACTGGGTTGCCGCGGGTGATTGTCGTAACCCACCGGCGCTCCGACGAACCGCATCTTGCCGGCCACCGGGTGCTCGATTTCTTCGATCAGTTGCAGATGGGACACCTGCGGATCGGCCAGCGCTTCAGCGATGGTGTACAACGGCGCCACCGGCACGTCGTTCGCTTCCAGGCGCTGCACCCACTCGTCCCGGGTGCGCGTCTTGAACGTCGGCGCCAACGCCTGCTCTAGCGCTTGGTAGTTCTGGCGCCGGGCTTCTCTAGTTTTGAACGCTTCCTCGGCGGCGAGATCGGTTCGCTCAGCGGCTTGCAATAGCGCCAACCAGAACTTTTCCGGCACCGAACAGTGAATCGCCAGCGGTAGGTTGTCTTTGCAGACGAAGGCAAAGGCGTGGGCGTTTTTCACCCGCGCCATCCGGTTAGGCAGGTTGCCGGTGCGCATGTAGCCCGCCGCGGTCTCGCCGATGAAGGAAAGCGTCGCTTGCAGCAGCGATGTTTCTAGCCGGCAGCCGGCGCCGGAATGTTCGCGCGCCAACAACGCGCCGAGAATGCCGTAGCCCGCCGCAAGACCGGTAACATAATCAGACACCGCCATCCCCATAACCTTCGGGTCGTCGGGATCGCAGAGCAGGCTAAGCAGCCCGCTCATCGCCTGGCCCAGAGTATCGAATCCCGGTTTTTCCGCGTAAGGTCCGCTCTGGCCGAATGCTGAGATCGAACAATAGATCAACTTGGGATTGACCGCGCAAAGCGCGTCGTAGGCGAGTCCCAAACGTTGCGCAGTGCCGGGGCGAAAATTCTCCACGAACACGTCCGCTTTTTTGACCATGTCCAAGCAAATATTTTTGCCTTCCGGCGCTTTCAAGTCGACGACCAGGCTCTCTTTGTTGCGATTGAGATGCGCGAAATTGAAACTATAGTGCGGGTCCGGCGCGAAGTAACGATAGGGATCGCCCTCGGGCGGCGACTCGATCTTGATCACCCGCGCGCCCAGATCGGCGAGCAATGCCGTGGCATAGGGACCGGTGACGAAAGTGGCGCACTCGACGACGGTCACATCCTTGAGCAATCCGACGGGCATCCGGGTATTCCGTACTGGGCAGGATGGGGTCGCGCCGCCTCACCGCGGCGCAACTAAAATCTCGTCGCGCGGGAAGTAGTCCATGATCTCAGCGCCGTTCTTGGTCACCACGAGCATGTTCTCCAGCCTGGCGCCGCCGACCCGCGTTTCGCCTTCGCGCGATTCCACCGCCAGTGTCATCCCTTCTTCGAAAACTTGCGGATGATCCAGCGACCACAAACGATTGATGATCGGCATGTCATAACCGGTGCTGGTGCCTAAGCCGATGCCGTGGCCGATCTCGCTGGCGAGGATTTCAACCTCGCTCTTGTAGCCCCACTTGGTTGCCGGTGGAAAATGTTTCGCTGCATCCGCCGTCGTTTTGCCGGGCTTGATCTCGGAGATGACGGCATCGATCCGGTCGTGTACTTCTTTATACCAGTCCTGTTCTTTGGCAATCGGCTTTCTGCCGACGATGAAGGTCCGGTAGGTGCAGCTGCCGTAACCCATATAAGTCGCGCCGCAATAAGAGCCGTAAACCAGATCGCCGAATTGAACGACCCGGCTGGTGGCGTGGCAGCCTCGGTCGAAGGTCATCGGCCCCGTGCGCCATCCGCCGGGAACGGCGGACTCCAAGCCCAATTCATATCCGGCCGTGGAACCGAGGGTCATCAAGTCGGTGTCTTTCATGCCGGGTTTTAAATTCTCCCACACGCGGAACCAGACGCCGTCGACCATCGCCGCGCAGGTCTTGAGACAACTGATCTCATCTTGATTCTTGACCATGCGCGCTTCGAGCATGAGATTGCGCGTGTCGACGATGTTCTTCACGCCCGCGTTGACCAGCGCTTCGCGCGCCAAGCCATCGAAACTTCCGAGACCGAGTTTTTCGCCTAGCAGACCGCGCTTCTCGAGTTCCGCTTTGATCTCACCGGCGAATGCTTTGGCTTCGACGGCGCAGGCTTCCGGTCCGGGGGAGCCCGTCAGCCAGGAGCGCGCAGGCCGCCATTCTTTGATCCATGGGCACTGGTCGGGCATCTGATGATAATATCCGTCGTGCTCGTACATCACCGGATCCTGCTCGGCGAAGAACAGCACATAGCGGCACATCGGATAGGCAAAACCTTTGAGCGCCGTCAGGTAGCGGATGTTCTGGTGATTCGCTTCGAGGATCGCGGCAATGCCGTATTTGCGCATCAGCATCTGCGCCCGTGCCGCTCGCCCGCTCCGCATGCGCTCGGAGTTGAGCCGCTCCTGCCAATCCGCCACTTCAGGACCAAAGGTTAGTTTCGGTGTGTACTGGACCATAACACCCCTCCTGAGGTTGTTGCGCGGGAAGCGCACGTCATCACGCGCCGCCACGGCGCTTCCGGGCTCCGAATCTATCTTGAAGCCGCCGCTGCTTGCAAACGCCGGATCATGAATGTCCGACACATCGCCCTTGCAATATTTCGGCACGCCCGATAGAGAGCAGCTGATGCTTCGGTTCAAGGTTTAACGTTCAAGGTTCAAAGTTAGAGATGCGCTTATGCCGTAGATGGTATATTGGAATACGTTGACATTGGACTTTGAACCGCGCAGCGCTTGATCGCGCTCGCAAGGACCCGTCCCTCGGGAACAAAGATTAGCACGATACTGAAAAGAGGACCTCATGCGCGTAATCGATATCGACGGCCATGTGCGCGAAGCCGACGACCTGTGGGAGCGTTACCTCGAAGCGCCGTTTCGCGCGCGCGCGCCGAAAATCGAACAGGTTGCCAACGGGCAACTCTTGTTCCTCCTCGAAGGCAAGCGCCACCATCGTCGGCCCAACGAATCTCCGTTTCCTGTGAAAGAGGACGGCTCGCCAGTCAATGAACACCGCGGCCTGGCCACCGATCCCCGTGAAAGACTCAAAGACATGGACCGTGACGGTATCGAGCGCGGGTTGCTCTTCCCTTCCGCCGGCCTCTATCTTCCTTCGGTGGAAGAAGAAGCCTACGCCGTGGCGCTCTGCCGCGCTTATAACAACTGGCTCTACGATTATTGCGGCGCGGACCGAACGCGGCTGATGGGAGTGGCGGTGGTGCCCGTGCAGGACATCAAAGCGGCCGTCGAAGAAACCCGCCGCGCGGTTGTCGAGCTCAAGTTCAAGGCGGTGTTCGTTCGCCCCAATCCCGTCAAAGGCCGGGGGTTGGACGATCCGTACTATGATCCGCTTTACGAGACGCTCGTGGAACTTGGCGCGCCGTTAATGGTCCACGAAGGCTCCGGCGCCTTTCTACCCACCGCCGGCGTCGACCGCTTCGTTGGTCAATGGTTTTTCACCCACACGATTTCGCATCCTTTTGAGCAAATGCTCGCCAGCTTGAGTTTGATCTGCAAAGGCACGCTGGAACGGCATCCGGAGCTGCAAGTGGCTTTCCTTGAATCCGGCGCCGGATGGCTTCCCTACTGGCTCTGGCGCATGGACGAGCATTACGAGATTCTGCCCTTTCAAGTTCCCTGGCTAAAAATGAAACCAAGCGATTACTTTCGCCGCCAGTGCTACACCTCGTTCGAACCGGACGAAACTCGCTTGGGCGAAGTGTTGGGCGCCATTGGCGCCGAGCGCGCCTTGTTTGCATCGGACTATCCGCACTGGGATGCCAAATTGTCCGGTTCGCCGCAGGCGGTGATGGAACGGGCGGACTTGAATATCGAGACCAAAAGAAAAATCATGGGCGAAAATGCCGCGCGGCTTTTGCGGCTGGATTAGCAATACCGGTCTAGCGTCAGAGTTTAGAGTCTATTTTGCCGAGCAACACGCGGTTTTTAGCTCGGGATATTGGTTTCGAGTTGATCGAAATCAACAACTCGGAACCTGAAGCCTTAGAGATCACGATCAGGAATACATTACACAATTTTAGTTTCATCGGTCTTTTGGTTCTGTCGCTCAATCTTCAACTGCCATCACGCGCCAACGGCCAAAGCGACTTTTTTAAAGGTAAACAAATCAAGATTGTCGTGGGCTTCACCGCCGGCGCGGATTATCGATCTTCTGGGCGCTGGCTTTACACTCAACACCTGGGCAATTTATTCCGGGCAATCCCGGATATCGTGCAAAACGTCCCAGGCGGCGGTTCGATGATCAGCCGCCAATCAGCTTTATAACATTGCCAAGCCCGACGGCCTTACCCTCGCAATCGATTTCCTCGGGGCTTTATTTCGATATCCAACTGCCATGGGTGTCAAAGAGGTGCAATTCGACTGGGCCAAGTTTGGCTGGATCAGTTCGCCGGTGCGCAATCTTGAAGTTTTAACGATGCGCGCGGACTATCGCTTATCGTAGTGTCGAGGATATCCACTCAACACGCTGGGCAAATTTATTCCGGCAACCGGGACGTGAAGCCAGCCATTGATCGCGCTGAATTTCACGGAGAAGCGGTCGGCGCGAAATTTCAAATCGTGTTGGGCTATCCCGGCAACCGGGACGTTGAAGTCGCCATTGAACGCGGTGAAGTTCACTGCTACGCGATTACCAAAGAAGCCTTCCTGCGCGAGCCCGGCCGGTCGTGGTTGAAAAAAGGTTTTGTCCGCGTGCTCGTCCAAGGCGGCCACACGCGCGATCCGCTGTTTCCGGAATCGCCCACGATCTATGAACTGATGGACAAGTACAAGACTCCGGACTCGATCAAACGCTTCGCCACGGTGCTGCTTTCGCCGGGAGCCATCGGCCGGCCGATCATCGCGCCGCCGAACACGGGTGCGGACCGGCTCAAAGGATTGCGCGACGCCTACGCTAGAATGACCAGCGACGCGGACTTCCTCGCCGAAGCCAAGAAGCGCGACTGGGAGGTGGAATACATCAGCGGCCAGGACTTGGAGGCGATGGCGAAGAAGGCCATCGTTCAATCACCGGAAACCGTCGAACGGTTGAAGAAGCTACTGGGCGGCTGAGGTTTTGTAATTCGCCGGCATAAAAAAACAACTCTTAATTTCTTTCCGAATTCATGTATAACGAGGTAAATCATGCTCACACCCATCAAAATTGACGACCGCATGAACGGATTCGTTGGCAAGCCCGCCGGTGGCGGCAAACGACCCGCGGTGATTCACCTGCACGAAAGATACGGCATCGTGCAACACACGACGGACCTGGGCGAGAAATTCGTTCAGCAGGGCTATGTCACCATCGTCCCGGATCTTTTTTCGCGCTTCACCGGGGATCGCGACAAGTTGGCGAAAGGCGATGACCGCTGCGACCTGGACGACAGCGAAGTGCTCAAAGATATCGACGCGGTGGTCGAGTACCTGCGCGCCCTTCCGGAAGTCGATATGAGCAGGATCGCGATCGCCGGAGTCTGCCAAACGGGACGCCAGCCGATCCTCATGGCGGCCAAGCGCGATTATATCGCGGCAGTAGTGATGCTGTATGGCGCCGTTTATGACGCCGATTGGAAATCCCATCCCCAGCGTCCGGAATCGATAGATAAGCTAATGGCGCAGATGTCATGCCCCATGGTTGCGGTCTTCGGGGAGCTCGATAACTTGATCCCGCTGCCCAACATCGTGCGCATGATCGGCGTGCTCGCTGATGCCAAGAAAAGCTTCGACGTTCGCATCTACGGCGGCGCGCCTCACGGCTTCTTGAACGATACCATGCCCGGACGCTTTCGCGCGGCGCAAACCACAGCGGCCTGGAACCAGATCACGACATTTCTGGATGCCGTGTTTAACGGCAAGTACGCCAAGGACCGCGTGGTTTGGCGCTTTGAAAGCGACACTTCGGCGGATTACGACTTCTCCAAGATGAAACGCTGGGAGTGAGCTTCGCGCGCGAAAATCCTATGTCTGGGAGGAGTCGTGATTAAAGCCGCAAAAATCTCCGCTATCGCGGCCCTGAGCGCGTTGGCCGTGATGTTCCTATTATCGCCTCCGGCTATTTTGCCCGCTGCGGAATCATCGGACACCAGTTTGCCGCGCAAAATTCAAACCGTCACCGGCATGCCTGCGGTGGTTGATCCTAACAATCTCTACAGCGAGACTCGCTCCGACAAGCTCAGCCCAACGGTCGCGAATCACCTCTCGCGGGTTTATGTTCCAAACCGCTCTTCCAACGATGTCTGGGTCATTGATCCCGCAACTTTAAAAGTTGTCGACAAATTCAAAGTCGGCGTGCACCCGCAGCATGTGGTTCCGTCGTGGGATTTGAAGACTTTATGGGTCAACAACAATGCCGAAGGCCGCAACGACGGCAGCGTCACGCCCATCGATCCGGCGACGGGCAAACCTGGAAAAAATATTCCAGTGGATGACCCGTATAACATGTACTTTACGCCCGACGGGAGCGCGGCAATCATCGTCGCCGAAGCGCGCAAGCGGCTCGATTTCCGCGATCCCCACACCATGGCGATGAAATTTTCCATCGACACCCCCAACTGCCCGGGCATCAATCACGCCGATTTTTCCATCGACGGCCGCTATGCGATTTTCACCTGTGAGTACGGCCAGAGCATCGCCAAGGTCGACCTGGTGGGCCGGAAAGTGGCTGGATATCTCAAGCTCTCCAAAGGCGGCATGCCCCAGGACGTGCGCATCTCACCGGACGGCAAAGTATTCTATGTCGCCGATATGAAAGCCAAAGGGATCTTCGTCGTCGATGGCGATAGTTTCAAGGAGATTGGTCACATCGAGACCGGTATCGGAACGCACGGACTCTATCCGAGCCGCGATGGAACCAAGCTTTACGTCGCCAATCGCGGCGTCGCCCGGGTTTACGGACCGCCCAAGGGTAAAGGCAGCGTGTCGGTGATCGACTTTGCGACCCGTAAAGTGACGGTCACCTGGCCAATTCCCGGGGGCGGCAGTCCCGACATGGGCAACGTGAGCATAGATGGCAAACAGCTTTGGCTTTCGGGCCGCTACGACAACGAGGTGTACGTTATCGATACAAGTGACGGCAGCATGAGGAAGATCCCGGTAAAGACCGAGCCACATGGACTCACGGTCTGGCCACAGCCGGGACGTTATTCCCTCGGCCATACAGGGAACTTGCGCTAACGCGGCGGATTTGAGTAAGACTTGTTCAAGACGTTCAAAAAGTTCAAATCGTTCAAGCCGTTTCTGAATTCACTGAATGACCGGATCGAACCGCTTCGACGTTTTGAACGATTGAAACGGCTTGAACTTTTTGAACGGCGCCGATAGGAGGTCCCATGGTTACACGCGTCGCAATCCTAGTCGCGCTTTTGCTTGTCTCGATTCCCGGTCGCAACGCAGACGCCGCGTCCGCTGACCAGGATTTCTACAGAGGCAAGACAATCCGCATCATCGTCGGCTTTTCCGCCGGTGGCGGTTTCGATCAATACTCCCGTATTATCGCCCGGCATATGCCCAGACATATCCCAGGCAATCCAACCATGATCGTCGACAACATGGGTGGAGCCGGTAGCCGCCTCGCCGCCAACTTTCTCTTCAAAGCGGCGGCCCCTGACGGTTTGACAATCGGCAATTTCATCGGTTCGCTGTTGCTCCAACAAATCCTCGGCGACCAAGGCATCGAGTTCGACGGCCGGCGCTTCGAATGGCTCGGCGTTCCCGTACAGGACGAAAATGTCTGCGCGCTTACCAAAGCCAGTGGCGTGACCAGCCTCGAGCAGTGGTTCGCGGCGAAGAAGCCGGTGAAACTCGGCGGCGAAGCTCCCGGCGCCAACGACTCCGATGTCCCCCGCATGCTGCAAGCGACTCTGAAACTACCCATCCAACTCATCGAGGGATACAAAGGCACTTCGTTTATTCGCATCGCCGCCGAATCCGGGGAAGTCGACGGCGGCTGTTGGACCTGGGCGTCCATTCGCTCCACCTGGAAAAAGGGCATCGACTCCCATGAAGTGTTTCCCGTTTTGCAGATCAACGCGAAAAAAGCCGCCGACATTCCGCAGGTTCCCAATGCCATCGATTTCGCCAAGAGCGCCGAAGCCAAGCAATTGATCGAAGCGGGTACCCACGCGTCTTCGGCGATTCTCCGGGCCTACGCGCTCCCGCCCAACACGCCGCGAGAACGGTTAAGCATTTTACGCGACGCTTTCAACGCAACGATGAAAGACAAAGAATTCGCCGCGGAGATCGTCAAAGCCAATCTCGATCTCGGACCTCTCACCGGCTCCGAAGTGGAAGCCATCGTGCGCAAGCTCTTTCAAGTGGATCAGAGTCTAGTGGGCAAGCTAAGAGAAATCCTGGTACCGAAAAAATAGCGCAATCACTTCCACAGTTCGAGTGATCTATGACTATGTGCGCCCGCGAAGAGGAGCCATGTCAGAAGGGTTGCCGCGCCGGCGGCGACTTGAGACGAATACAAGTCTCCTTTTTGCATTGACAGCACAAGAGACCCTTAGATAAAAGAACCTTGTTCGGCACCCAATTAATCGAGGTGGACGATGGCAACTAAAATCACGCGGGATGAACTGCGCGTAAGAGCAGCGCGAGCGGGGCTGGAGTTGAGCGAGGACGAATTGGATCAATTATTGCCGGGCGTAAACCGCGCATACAATCAAGCGGACGACCTGCGCGAGCTGGTTACGAATACCGACGAGCCGGCGGCGGTTTTTGCGCCTGCCAGAAGCCAGAGGGAGTAAACGAAATGACGACCAGCGAGCTTTGCTACCTCACGATCACCGAAGTCGCCGCCGGCTTGCGCGCCAAGCGGTTTTCGCCGGTGGAGTTGGCGAAAGCCTGCTTGGAAAGAATCGAATCCATCGACGGCAAGCTGCATAGCTTCATCACGGTGACCGCGGCCCTTGCCCTCGAACAAGCTCGTCAGGCGGAAAAGCAACTTCGAGCCGGCATGGATCGCGGGCCGCTGCACGGGATTCCTATTGCACTGAAAGACCTCTACGCAACGAAGGGCATCCGCACGACTTGCCATTCCGCGGTTTTGGAGAATTGGATTCCGGATCACGATGCGACGGCTACGGCGAAGCTCGCTGAGGCCGGCACGGTTCTTCTCGGAAAACTTGGCATGCATGAGTTCGCTTTCGGCGGGCCGTCGGTGGATGCGCCCTTCCCCGCCGTGAGGAATCCGTGGAACACCGCGCATGTCACCGGCGGATCGAGCAGCGGTTCGGGCGCAGCGTTGGCCGCCGGGCTTTGCTACGGCGCCCTCGGTTCCGACACCGGCGGTTCGATTCGTAACCCAGCCGCTCATTGTAGCATCGTCGGCATCAAACCGACCTATGGACGCGTCAGCCGCCATGGAGTCGTCCCTTTAAGTTGGTCACTGGATCACGCCGGGCCGATGGCAAGAAGCGTCGAAGACTGCGCCATCATGCTGCAGGCGCTCGCCGGCTATGATGCCAAGGATCCGGCATCAGCGCATGCTCCGGTCCCCGACTTTCGCTCTGCACTGAAGAACGGCGTTAAGGGCCTGCGGATCGGCGTGCCCCGGGCAAATTGGTTCGATGAAAATTTGGGCGTCGCTCCCGAAACGTACTCGGTATTCAATGACGCGCTGAAAATGCTGATGGCGCTCGGCGCTGAGGTAATTGAACTCGACGGCAAGCCCTTCTCGTTGGCGCGCAAGGCGAACCAAACGATTCTCATCGCCGAAGCTTACGCCTACCATGAGAAAACTTATCAAAGCACGCCGGAAAAATTCGGCAGCACGGTCAGACGCCGTATGCTCGAAGGGGCATTTCTGAGCGCCGCCGATTACATCACCGCGCAGCGCGCTCGCGCAGCGCTCAACGAGCGCATGCTCGCGAACTTTGCGCCGCGTCGAAGTCATCCTCACGCCCACGGTGGCCCGCCCGCCCGATGCCTTCGCCAGCATGGACCCCAACGAACAGAACCTTCGGCCAAGCTTCACCAATCCGTTTAACTTGACGGGGCTTCCCGCCATCTCTGTGCCCTGCGGCTTTACGGAAGATAGCCTGCCCGTCGGCTTACAGATTGTCGCGCCGGCGTTCGAGGAAACGACCTGCTTTCGCGCAGCCTATGCTTACGAACAGGCGACGGAGTGGCATAAAAGAACGCCACCCCTGTAAGCGGATAGGATTCGATTCACCCAAGCTATCCTACATCTACCCTGGTTTGCCGAAGACCCTAAAATACATCTCCGCTAATGCCGGCTCCAGTGTCTTTGCCGCGGCCAGCTCGCGCTGAATCGATGGATCGAGGCGTTCGCGGGCTTTGATCGCGAGCCCAAGCACCTCCTTTTCATTGACTTTCGTGCAGCGGCCTCCTTCCACGACTACTTCGCCGTTCACGATCACGGTATCCACGTCGCTGCCGTTTTCACAAAAAACCAGCTGGCCGATGACATCGTTGAGCGGCGTGAATGCCGGCGTCTCGCGGCGCAGCAAGACGAGATCGGCGAGCATTCCCGGCGCGAGTCTACCCGCATCGAGACCGAATGCGCGCGCGCCATTGCGTGTCGCCATCGCCAGCGCCTGAACGGGCGTGACCCACTGGTTGAAGTCCGTGCCGGCCTGGTTGTGAATCAACGCAGCCAAGCGCAGCGCGTCGAACATATTCTGCCCGTCGTTGGAGGCAGAACCGTCCGTTCCAAGTCCGACGTTCACTCCCGCCGCAAGAAACTCTTTAACTTTCGCCAGACCGCTGCCGATACGCAGGTTGCTCGCCGGATTATGCACCGGCGTCGCCCCGCGTTTGGCGAACAACTCCACGTCCTCGTCCTGGACCCAGATGGAATGAGCGCACGAAACGTTCGTACTGACGATACCGAGGGATTCCAAATGCCGCAGCAAAGAATGGCCGTAGATTTTTTGACCCTGCACCGCCTGTGCCTTGGTTTCGGCCAGGTGAATGTGCATCGGCAGGTTTCTTTTCGCCGCCATCTCAGCCGCGCCCGTAAGAAGCTCATCCGTGCAGCGCTGAACCGCCGACGGTCCTGGACACGCGGTGGTCAGTTTCTCCGGCGCGTGAAACGTTTCGATGAATTCTGCGCACTCATGGAGCCAAGCCTTGGTGCTTTTCGCTTCGCCCGCGCTCATGCGCCTGATCTCGCCGGTAAGCGCAGGCGCAGTTTCACCGAGAGGGATAGTGTCTTCGTAGTTCTTGTCCGTGATCGTCAGTGCAACGACATGGCGCAGTCCGAGATCGCGCATGGCATGAATTGCCGCGCCGGCGCCCATGAAGCGACCGACCTGATTGCCGGCAAAGTGATCGAGTACCGTCGTCGCGCCGTTTTTCAACATTTCCATGCCGCCGAGAAGCGCGCTGGCATAGAAGTCTTCATCGCGCATGTCGCGCAAAGACGCGCGATAATACGCCCGCCAGATCTCCAAGGGCTTGCTCGGCATCATGCCGCGCACCAGATTGGCGGGGGAATGGCAGTGACAATTGACCATGCCCGGCATGGCAATCATGCGGCTCGCTTCGATGACGCGGTCGAAGGAACCCGGCGGCATCCTGTCCGTCGGCCCGACGTAGGAAAGCCGGTTGTCCATCAATGACGATGGCGCCCTTGTCCATGACATCGTTCTGCTCGTTCATCGTGACGATGAGAGCATTGCGAATTAACGTCCGCATTAAGTACCTCTATGGATTGTCGATCTCAAAACTCCGCGCGGCTAAAATAGTAAGAGCACGGTTCGCCGCACTCCTCCAGAATTCTTGCATGGCGAGAGGCTCGACAACGCAACTGTATCGTCCTTTGCTGTATTGTAAGGGCGGTCAAAACGGCTCAGCTGCTAGGCGCGCGAAGACCGACGAGCGGAGGCGTACATGAGTAGTACGTTGGAGCGAGGGGGTCGAGCGCAACGACGCAGATGAGCCGTTTTCACCGCCCTTACACGAAGCCCATCTTGCGGCCCCAGCTCTCCGGATCCTTTAAGAAATCGATGATCTGCTTGTTTTGTTCTTCGGTAAAGTATTTTTTACTGGTGCCGGTGTCGAGCACGTCGTCCCAGTTGGCGAGCACGTGCAATGCAATATCGTTTTTGGCGAGGGCGTCTTTTCCTTCATGTTGCTTGAGCCGGTCGGAGGCATAATCGAAAACGCACAGGCAATGGGTCATCTTCGCCCCGGCGCCGCGGATACCGATGTTGAAGCGCAGCTTGCTCAACCCGTCGGTGATTAAATCCTCGACTAGCAGCACCCGCTTGCCCGCATCGAGATTACCCTCGATCTGCTTCGTCCCACCGTAACCTTTGGGCTGCTTGCGGATATAAATCATCGGTTTTTTGATCAGATGGGAAACGAAGGAAGCATAGGGAATTCCTGCGGTTTCCCCGCCCGCAACCACGTCTATATTGTCGAGCCCGATGTCGGTTTCCGCTTTCTTGGCCAGCGCGGTGACGATGTATTCTCGTTCGGCGGGAAAGGACAAAAGCTTGCGGCAGTCGATATAAACGGGTGAGATTCGCCCGGACACGAAAACAAATGGATTATCTTTATAGACTGCGATGGACTCCGTCGCAAGCAACATCTCGGCGACTCTTTGGGAAACTTCGCTCATGGAAATACCTTTCAAATGTTTGGAATAGGCTCGCTATAACATAGCGGTACCTCAATTCCAACAAAACCCAAAAGCGTCCAAAAAGCAGTTTCTCAGGCATCGCGGAAGCTGATAGAGTGACTAAGTATGCAGCGAAATCTCCGCGCCCGGACGGCCGCTGTTTTATTTAACGGCCACCGTCAACAAACGACGCCTGATGCGCGATTTCAACGCCGTCGGGCGCATTGGCATAAGCAGCCACGGCGCCGTGACCCGGCTTGTCTTCTCCGTCAAGGAGCTGCGCAGCCGCCAGTTATTGATTCACCTCATGCGCCAAGCGGGTCTGAAAATCCACATTGACGCCATCGGCAACATATTTGGCCGGCTGGACGGCGCAAATCCCAAAGCGCCCGCCGTGCTCGCGGGATCGCATCTCGATACTGTCATTCACGGCGGTAAGTACGACGGCCCCGTCGGGGTCATCGGCGCCCTCGAAGCGGTGCGAACCATACGGGAAAATAACATCGCGTTTCGCTCGCCTCTCGAGGTGGTCTGCTTCGTCGGTGAAGAATCGAGCCGCTTCGGCTTTTCCACGCTGGGCAGCAGCCTTGTAGCCGGCGAGGTTCGCCCCAAAGACTTGACGAACGCAGTCGATCAACAGGGCACGAAATTGGCGGACGTGCTGGCGAGCCTGGGAATCTCACGGCGCAATCTCAGCGCCATCAAACGGAATCCCAATGGCCTCAAGGCGTATTTAGAGCTGCACATCGAGCAAGGACCGATTCTGGAAGCGAAAAAGAAACGAATCGGGCTGGTCACCGCCATCGCCGCGCCGAGCCGGTTCAGAGTGGTTTTCACAGGCCAAGCGGACCACTCCGGCACGACGCCCATGGAGATGCGCAAGGACGCGCTGGTCGCCTCGGCGCAGTTGATTGAATACGTCGAAAAAACCTGCCGCAAGTTTTCTTCCATGGCGAAGGGCAGAGTCGTCGGCACGGTGGGCGCGATGCGGATCGAACCCGGCGTCATCAATGCCGTGCCGGGTAAAGCAGAACTGTCCGTCGACATTCGCGGCATCACCGCGCGGTCTAAAGATCGCGTAGCAACAATGGTCAAGCAAAAAGCCGGCGCCATCGCCCGGGCGCGCGGCATCGGCGTAGAAATTCTGCCGATCCGCGAAGAACACCCCGTGGCGCTGGACAAGCGCTTGCTGCGCATGACAAAAGATATATGCGATGAAAAGGGGCTCGACTACGAAATCATGCCCTCCGGCGCTGGTCACGACGCGATGCAGATGGCCAAAATCACGCCGGCGGGGATGATTTTTGTTCCAAGTACGCGCGGCATCAGTCATAATCCGCTGGAGTGGACGGACCCCGAAGATATCTGCCTCGGCGCTCAGTTGCTTATGGAAACGATGATACGAGTCGCCAATAACAAACTCTAGCTAGGCTATTGCAATCGTCGTGCTCGTTTCTCGTGCTCGTGTTCGCATTAGAACGAACACAAAACGAATACCACGCGACGGAGCTTTAAGTGTGAAGCAAAATCGCAAGACGAAGAAAAAGCGCATCCTCACCGCCGCCCAGGTCAAAGCCATCTTCGAGCGTTTCGCCAGAGAGATGTTGCGGCAATATGGTAGCTTAGACCAAGTCGTTTTTATTGGCGTCCGAACCCGCGGCCCCTATGTCGCCAAGCGCCTCGCCCAGATCATCAAGAAACGGGAGGGCCGGGAAATTCCCGTGGGCGAAATGGACATCACGCTTTATCGCGACGACTTGAATGCCCTTCTTCCCGGCGGGACCATCGATCACACGCGCATCCCGTTCGATATCGCGAACAAAATCATTGTCCTCTTCGACGATGTGTTATACACCGGGCGAACCGTGCGCGCCGCGGTGGATCATCTGATCGACCTGGGCCGTCCGCGCATGATTCATCTCGCGGTCATGATCGATCGCGGCGGCCGTGAGCTGCCAATCGCCGCCAATTATGTCGGCAAGAAGATTGCCCTCTCTGCAGCAGGAAATGTTCAGGTAAGACTCAAGGAAGTGGACAGAGTCGACGAGGTGGTGATCGCTTAGCCGCGCCGATAGCATGATTGAAAGCAACCCGTCGTCGCGCAAACAGCTTTTATCGGTAACTAGGCGGCGACTTCATAAATCTGTAACAATCTCTTGACAGAATCAAGCCCTCGTGGTGACTTACCATCGCGCGGGCTTTTTCTTTTCAACTTGCAGGAGGATTTATGCAACGCTTTCGACTTATTGCGATCTCATCCGTTCTCTGGCTGCTGGCCGGCAGCGCTTCGGCCAAAGACGTAGTCGTGGTTACGTCGTTTCCCAAGGAACTATTCGAAACCTATAAAAAAGCCTTCGAGCTGAAGCATCCCGGCGTCAACGTCGTCATCAACAGCAAACAAACCAACGCCGGCGTTACCTACCTGCGCGAGACCAAGGCAAAGCCGGAGGCGGATATTTTCTGGGTGAGTGCACCCGACGCGTTTCAAACGTTAGATACCGATGGCCTGCTGGAAAAATACGCCCCGCCGAATGAGATTATCGCGAAAATTCCGGCGAAGATCGGAAACTTTCCGATCCACGACCCCGACGGCAAATACTTTGGCTTCGCCATCAGCGGCTACGGCATGATGTGGAACAAGAACTATTTGAAGGCACACAAGTTGCCGGCGCCAAAGGAATGGACGGACCTGGCCGATCCAAGATATCAAAACCACCTCGTGATCAGCGCGCCATCGCGCAGTGGCACGACCCACCTGACGGTGGAGACGATATTGCAGGCGTATGGCTGGGAAAAGGGCTGGGCGTTGTTGCTTAACGCCGGCGGCAACATGGGCTCGATTACCGAGCGCAGCTTTGGCGTGCCGGAGGCGGTGATCAGTGGACAGTATGGAATCGGCGTGGTCATCGACTTCTTCGGCTTATCGGCTATCGCCAGCGGCCAGCCGGTGGAATTTATTTATCCATCGTTGACTGCCGTCGTCCCCGCCAGCGTCGGCATTGTCAAAGGCGGACCCAATCCCCAGGAGGCCAGGGCGTTCGTGAACTATCTGCTTAGCGAAGCCGGCCAGTTGGTGTTGTTTGCGCCGGAGATCGCCAGGTTGCCGGTCATCCCCGATTTATACGCCAGGGCGCCAAAGGATTACCCGGATCCGTTCAAAAAGAAGATGGGCGGCGTGAACTTCAACGACGAGCTTTCGTCCGCGCGGCGCGAGGTGGTGAACTCACTTTTTGACCACGTCATCACCTATCGCCATAAGGAATTGCGGGAAACCTGGAAGAGCATCTATGGGGCGGAAGCCGCGCTCGCGAAAAGCAAAAGCGCCAATGCCGCGCAAGGCAGAAGCTTAGCCGCCGAGGCCAGAAAACTCGCGTCCCAAGCGCCGATCAATGACAAGCGCGCAAACGAAAAAGAAATTGCCGGCGCCTTCAAGTCGAAATCCGGCCTCAAAGCCCAGTTGGAAACCGATTGGGAAAACTTCGCCAGAAATAATTACGCCAAAGCTAAGGACCTGGCGGACAAAGCCCTAGGCTTGGCGCGATAGCAAAGTTCAACGTTCAAAGTTCAAGGTTCAACGTCTCCACTTCGCAACCTTGGACCTTGAACGCGAAACCTTGCACCGCGCCGAAGGCGCCACGTTGAACTTTGAACCTTGAACTTTGAACACGCGAACTTCTGAGTAGTACCTCGGGCAATGGCGGCACTCTCGGCAATATTTTTGGCCAGGATTAATAATAAAGTCGACTGGTGGCAGGGAGGCCTCATGACACTCCTCCTTGCAGTGCTGGTGGCATTTATTCTTTATCCGGTGTTGCGGGTCCTGTGGATTTCCCTGTTAGATGATCACGGCGGCCTGACCCTCGTGCACTTCGCTAATTTCTTTCGCCGCCCGCTCTTCCGGGAAGCGCTTTGGAATAGTCTTTGGAGCGGCTTACTCGTCGTAAGCTTCAGCGCCGTGCTTGCGCTGCCCCTTGCCTACCTACTCGCGAGGTTCGATTTTAGAGGCAAAGTCTTGCTTCAAACTGCCGCCACGCTCCCGCTAGTAATCCCGCCGTTCGTAGGCGCCGTCGCGTTGCAGCTGATTCTTGGGCGAAGCGGTATGGTCAATTTACTGCTCATGGACTGGTTCGACGTTACCATTCCCTTTATGGAAGGGTTAACTGGGGTAGTGCTGGTCCAGACCCTGCATTTTTTTCCGTTCATTGTTTTGAATACGGTAGTATCGTTGTCCAACATCGATTCTTCCCTGGAAGAAATGGCGCAAAATCTGGGCTGTCATGGATTTAGACTCTTTTACCGCGTGACGCTGCCGTTGATGCTGCCGGGATTCATCGCCGGCTCGCTGTTAACGTTTATCCGGGCCATCGACGATCTCGGCACGCCGTTGATGCTCAATTATAAGAATCTGTTGGCGCCCCAGGCCTACTTGCGCATCACCACCATCGGCATCGACGACGTGGACGGCTACGTCGTTTGCGTGGTGCTGGTTGTTTTATCGCTGGCGGCGCTCCTAGCTGCCCGAAAATATCTGAGTCTTGCCGAGTACGCGACGGTTCAAAGAGGCGCCCCGGTTGCGCGCCAACTTCAAGGCGGACAACTCTTGCTGGCCTGGCTCGCCATCGCGGTCATCTTGGGCGTGAGCTTATTGCCGCACATCGGCATTGTCCTGCTGTCATTCACGAAGGTTTGGAGCTTTTCGCTCTTGCCGACGACTTACACCCTGAGCAATTACGCGGAGATTCTTTTTAGAGCGCCGCACTTCGTGGTCAACACGCTGGTCTACACGCTGCTGGCCGCCTCTTTGGATATCG
This sequence comes from uncultured delta proteobacterium, assembly GCA_963840855.1. Taxonomy (GTDB): domain Bacteria; phylum Desulfobacterota; class Binatia; order UBA9968; family UBA9968; genus DATACQ01. The sequence goes on along the minus strand of CAWJBB010000020.1, from coordinate 15,630 downwards.
TCCTCGGCGCGGCCATCGCTTTTCTCCTATTGCGCAGCCGCGTGCCGGGCCGAAATTTCCTCGATGCCGTGGCCACCATACCGCTGGCCGTGCCCGGCGTCGTGCTCGCCGTCGGTTATCTGCGGGTTTTTCACGGCTGGGATTTTCCGGGCGTCGGCGCGCCGTTGACCTCCTCGTGGTGGATCCTGGTGGTCGCTTATACGATGCGCCGCCTGCCCTACACGGTGCGCGCCTGCTACGCCGCCCTGCAGCAGGTTCATGTTAGCTTGGAAGAATCGGCGCAAAATCTCGGCGCCAACCGGCTGCGGACATTCGCGCGCATTACGTTACCCATGATCTCCGGCGGTTTAGTCGCCGGCGGGCTCATCGCCTTCGTCACTTCATGCGTTGAACTCGCCTCAACCATCATGTTGGTGCCGCGCATCGAGCTGGGGCCGATTTCCTACGGCATCTATCTTTACATGCAAAGCCCGCTGGGGCGCGGCGCGGGCGCGGCTCTCGGCGTGGTCGCCATCCTGTTGGTTTCGCTGGGAACCTACCTCACGCATCGGATATTCGGCGGCCGCTTGGGCAACGCTTTTAGAATCTAAAGATGCAAGCAGCGGAAGTTAGACTGGAAAAAGTCGGGAAATGTTACGGCGATCAGTGGGCGGCCCGCGGCGTGACTTTGCATATTCAGCGCGGCGAGTTCTACACTTTCCTCGGACCCAGCGGCTGCGGCAAGACTACGCTATTGCGGATTATCGCCGGCTTCGTGACGCCGGATGAGGGAACGCTGTTTCTCGACGGCGAGGCCGTTAACCATATCCCTCCCTGGCGCCGCGGCGTCGGCATGGTGTTCCAGAATTACGCTTTGTGGCCGCATATGACGGTCTTCGAAAATATTGCCTTCGGCCTCAAAGAACGCAGGGTCCCGCGGGGCGAACTGCAAAGAAGGGTCATGGAGGCGCTGGCGCAGGTCGATCTTGAAGGCACGGAAAACCGCCGACCTTCGCAACTCTCCGGCGGCCAACAACAACGCGTTGCTTTGGCGCGGACGCTGGTCATTCAACCCCGAGCGTTGCTCCTCGACGAGCCGCTAAGCAATCTCGACGCGAAATTGCGCACCGATATGCGCCTCGAACTCCTGAAGCTGCAGCGCGGTCTTGGGCTAACGACGATCTACGTCACCCACGACCAGGAAGAAGCGCTCGCCATGTCCACCCGCGTCGCGGTGATGAGCCGCGGGCAAGTGGTGCAGGAAGGCACGCCGCAAGAAATCTACGAACAACCGATCAATGAATTCGTCGCCGCTTTCGTCGGCGAGTCGAATTTGCTTTCGGGGAAAATCGTGAGCCTGTCGGGCCAATGGTTCGACGTCGATTGCGGCGGCGCCGTTATCGTGCGCGCCGCTCTGCCGAACTCCGCGGCGCCCGCGCAGATCGGTGACCGCGTCTTTCTCAGCGTTCGTCCCGAAGCAATCGAGATCAGCGCCGCTGGCGCGGCTCCCGGGCGCGTAACGCGATCCAGGGCCGGCTCGCCGCCTCCGCTTATCAGGGTTCCTATGTCGAGTATGAAATCACGGCGTTGGGCAAGGCTTGGAAAGCCCGCGCTCATAACCCCAAAGGCAAAGCGCTCTTCGAAGCCGGCGCTGAGGTCGCTTTAACGTTCGACCCGGACGACGTGGTCATTGTGCCGGCGCAACGCGAAGCAACCTGAGCCGCCGTTTAATACGCGACTCACCCGGATAAAATGCCGCGCTATCCTCTGATCCGTTCTTCAATGGGAACTTGGCGGCGCAGCAACAGTGTCATCACGTCCGAGCCGCCGCTGTGAGCTTCGACGAAGCGGCGCAATGCCGCCACTTCGCCGGGAGTAAAATGGCCGGCACACTGTTTGAGCAAGCAATCTTTGATGGGCGCCTCCAGCGCCGCGTAGGAGATGTTGTGATTCACGTATGAGGGCTCGGTGGCGGTTACGCCGCGCGCGTCGACTTGCCTGGCGGCGTCGCGCCACAGCGCGATGAAGAGATCGATTTGCGCGTCGCTCAACGCTTGGCCGCTATCCCAGCGAAAGCGCAGTTTTAGCTCCTTACGAATCTCGCGCTCCTGAATTTCGAGAGCCACCATCGGCTCGCCAAAACGCGCCTCGATGCATTCGAATCTGAGCGGCTCGCCGATGCTCCGGCGCGAGCGGCGCAGGAGATATTCCCGATGACCATTAGTTACTTTGAGATACCCAACGGCCATCGGATCCGCCGCCGATCCTTCGGGGAAATATAGTGCGCCGAGGGCTTTCAGCGCTTCCAATCCGTGCCCTGCGTGCCGGTTCATAAACACGCGCCAGTCATCGGCGGGGGTTTCTCGCGTATCGCCGGCGACGACAGAATATTTTGGCGCTTTGTCTAAAACGGTGACGTGATGCACTGCGCCGCAGTTGCGGCAATGGATGAATTTGCCGTTATCCATAGCGGCGCTCCGTCGCCACGGCGGTCTTCGCGCCATTCTTGCGCAAGGGAAGTTTTATTTTGACCGTAGTGCCGACGCCGAGTTCACTCTCGATTTCCAATGTCCCGCCGAGCACTCCGGCCAGCCGGCTCGCCACGGTTAGCCCCAACCCTAGGCCCGTGCACGCCCGCACCAGGGCGCCTTCCACCTGTTGAAACGGCTCGAAAACCGAAGCCAGTCTGCTCTTCTCGATACCAACGCCGGTATCGGCCACCACCAATTCAACGCCGGCCGGGTCGGCGCTGGGGCACGCTGTTACTCTTAGGGACCCCTTGTCGGTAAACTTGACGGCGTTATTGAAGACATTCTGAAAAATCCGCTCGACCTTCAAGCGGTCGCTGGCGATGACCACTACAGTCTCCGGCATCTCGGTGCTCAGCGTGAGTTTCTTCTCGCTGATCACTCCTTCATGGCGCTGGATTGCCTCCCGGACAATGCTTCTGACATCGAATTCATCGCTGACATCCTCCGTATCTCCGGCGTTGAGTGAAGTCATCCACAAGACATTGTCAATCAGCTCCAGTAATTCCTCGGAGTTGCGGTAGACGGTTTCCAGGACTTTGTGTTGCTCGTCGGTGAGCCTGCCGAGGACTTGATTGAGCAAAAGATGGACGAAACCGACAATGACGCTCAGAGGCGTCCTCAGTTCGTGTGAAACCGTCGATATGAAGTCGGATCTAACGTTTTTGAGTCTCCTCCGGGAACGCCGCCGCTCCAGGCCACGCTCGACGAGGGAAAGGATGTGATGGACATCGAAGGGTTTTGCAATGTAGTCGAAGGCGCCGAGCCGCAGCCCCTCGATGGCGGTGTCAAGAGAACCATAACCCGTAATGATGATCGCCTCGATGTCCGGGTCACGCTGCTTGATTTTCTCCAGGACGTTGATGCCGGTCATACCGGGCATCTTCAAGTCTAGCGTGACCAGTTCCACCGGAAATTTCTCGAGCATCTCCACGGCTTGGGATCCGCGTTCGGCGACATGCACGTTGTAAATGGGGTTGAGAATCATCTTGAGCGATTCGCGCGGCCCGATCTCGTCATCGACGATTAAGATATGCGGTCTATTGTCGTCCATTCGCTTTCTATGCCTCAGCAACGCCTATGCCACCGAACCTTGATTTCTAAGACTTTAAATTATAACAAAATTTTGCTCGAGGGAAGGGAACGAATAGGGCGTGTTGGGACAATTTTGTGAACTCACTCGTCACCGGCCTCAAACCGGGAAGTTCGCCCCTCGCCGGGCGCTCTGCTAGTTTGAAAGTTTTTGCTCTTCCTGCAGCTGGCCAGTTTCGGTGATTTTGAGCTTTTCGATGCGGTATTTGAGTATCCGCCTGCTGGTCCCGAGCAGCATCGCGGCCTTGGTCTGGTTGAAGCCCGTTCGCTGAAGCGCCTTCACGATCAATTCCCGCTCGAACTCATCCACCGCGTCGCCCAGGGCACGCTCTCCGCTCAATACATCTTCCTTGACGACTGCCGTTTGATCGCTAGCGCGCATACTCGCCGGCAGGTCACGCAAGGCTACCGTATCGTGGGGGGTAAGAATAGTCAGACGCTCGATCAGATTTTCAAGCTCGCGGACATTTCCCGGCCAGCCGTAAGAATAACAGAAATCGACGACCTCGGGGGACAATGTCTTGGCAGCGATGGAATGCTCCTGCGCCTTTAGCCGGAGAAAATGGTCCAGCAGCAGCGAGATATCATCGCGGCGCTCCCGCAACGGCGGCAGGAACAGCGAAACGACGTTCAACCGGTAGAAGAGATCAAGGCGAAACTCCCCCGCTTTAGCCAAGGATTCCAGGTCCCTGTTGCTAGCGGCAATGACGCGCACGTCGACTTTGATTTCATCGGTGCCGCCGAGCCGCGTAAAGGTCTCTTGTTCAACCGCGCGCAACAACTTGGACTGAGTGCCCAGGTCGAGCTCGCCAATTTCATCGAGGAAAATTGTTCCACTATGCGCCAGCTCGAAGCGGCCGACTTTCTTTTGCGCCGCGTTGGTAAACGCTCCCTTCTCGTAACCAAACAGCTCGCTTTCGATAAGCGTGTCGGGCAAAGCGGCGCAATTGACCACCACGAACGGCTTGGAGCGGCGGTCACTGTTGTAATGAATCGCCCTTGCGATCAGTTCTTTACCGGTGCCGCTTTCGCCGGTTATGAGCACGGTGCTTTTTTTCGCCGCCACCATGCTGACCGCCTTGAATACGTCGATGATCTTCGATGATTTTCCGATAACGTGCTCGACGCCGTACTTACGCCCCACTTCTTCTTTCAGGCGCTCGACCTCCCGCGACAATACGACTTTTTCCATGGCACGCTCGACGCGCATGCGCAGTTCTTCGACGTCAAAGGGCTTGGTCACATAGTCGAACGCGCCCGTGCCTTTGGCGGTAAAGGCGGCGCGGGCCGTGTTCAGGGCGGAAAGCATGATGATCTGGCAGTCCGGCTGAACCGATCTCATCTGCTTCAGCACCTCGAGACCATCGGTTCCCGGCATCACGATATCCAGTAGCACCACGTCGGGACGCTCATCCGTGGCCTTCTGAATTGCGTCAGTCGCGGACGTCGCCTCGATGACCCGGAAAGTCTTGTTGAACACCAGGTGCAAAGATTGGCGCACCCCGGCCTCGTCATCGACCACCAGCATCACCGGCTGGTTCATATCGCGTTTTTTTTCGTTTCTAGACAACCGGAAACTCCATCGTCACGACTTCACGGTCACCGTCAGTCTGATCCATGCCGAACCGTCCGCCGCTGCGTTCAACGATCTCCCGCGCCAGCATGATGCGCAGGGGTATGATGTTTTCCGTCTCCGGACCGGAGGCATCGCTGAGATAATTGGCCAAGGACCGAATCCGCTCGCCTTCCCGGAGATACGATATGGTAAGAGAGCCCCGCTTGCCCAGTGCCAGCTCTATCTCGCTACCCATCTGGGTCTGGGACAAAACCGCGAGCATGGTGTTCTTAAGGGCGTACTGCAACTGGGCGGCATCGGCCATGATTTTAACGCCCTGCCCGTTTCCTTTCCACCCCACGCGGATCTGGCGCTTGGCGCAGTCATCGTGGATCGCTTTTAACGTCGCATGCAAATATTCTTTGAGTGCGACGCTATTCTTGCGCGGCTGATCGAAGCCGGCGAATTCAGTCATCACCTTCAATAGTTCGTCCATGCGCTCGATGTCGCCGTCAACCACGTCTTGGAAACGGGCCCTGAAGCTTGCGTCGTCGTAACGCTCGGCCAACAGCTGCGCGAAGGTCTTGATCGTGACCATCGGGTTTTTCAGCTCATGGGCCAGCTCGTGAACTAACAAACGGAGACCCGGGGCGCCGCCCGCAACGCTCTTCGACACGCCGGCTTCAAGGGAATCGGCGATGGCGATCAATGAACTCTGGGGCACGGTGGTTTTTTCCGCACCGTTCGACGCGGACTCAACCGTCGCGCCGGATTCGCTTAAACCCGCCGCATCGCTCAGCGCGGCGACATCAAAGACCAGATCCGCCGCGTCAACGCGCGCTTTGCGGTGAATTGCCAATGTCCGGGCGATCACTATGTCAATTTCGTTGACGTTGCCAAACCAGAGATAATCACAAAGCCGGTCCAGCGCCGCAGTCGTAAACCGGATCTTGTCCAACCCTAGGCCCGCTGCGTGTGCTGCGGCGAACCAGCGCGCCAACGCGGGAATATCGGCGCGACGCTCGCGCAGCGGCGCCAACGGCAGCGTGAGTATCGCCACCTTGTAATACAGCCGGTCCAAAAAATCGCGGCGGTAGACCCGTTCCAACAAATCCGCGTTAGCGGTCGAAATCAGCCGCCCATGGGATCCTTCAACCTCGTCGAGAAAATTGAGCAGCATCGACTGTCCGGATAGCGACAACCGCTCTAGTCCTTCGATCAGGATGGCTGGCCGCGCGCCGCTTGCGCTCCGCTCCCCGGTTAGTTCGGAGCTCTTTTCCTTTAGATAATCGGCGCAGACATCCACTCCGTTTAGCGGCAACGCGGCTTTTATATTTGCCGCCCCGCCGAGCAGTGCCCGCGCCACCCGGTCCTGCCCACAACCCAGTTCGCCCCAGATCAGAACCGGCAATGAAATTGGCGTGAACCGGTGCGCCAGATGCGCCGTCGGCCGGCTGACAAAGGGAAATTCGAGATATGAGCCTGGCGCCGCGGGCGCTGGAGCGCTAACGGAGGTCCGGTTTAGGAGTCTCTCCACCGCAGCCTTGAGATCATAAGGAGTAAACGGCTTAACCAAACAGCCCAGACGTTCGCCGCGGGCAAGAGATTCCGCGACGGCGTTGGACTCAGCCAGGAACAGCACCCCCAACTTGCCCCGCGCTGCCAAGCGCTCCAACTCCGCCGTCCATGCCACAGGGCCGGCGCCGGCGATCACCAGATCCACGCCGGCGACGGCATCCGTCAATGAGAAACTCTCCGGCGCGCAATCGCACCGAATGAGCTCGTAATCTCCCGCCAAGAGCAGCGCGACGGTTTCTCTCACCGCCTGCGATAAATCGATCAACAGAATGCGTTTCATGACGCTCTCACGGGGTCTTCAACGGCGGAATGATCCGGCTTTTCCAGAGGCAAATTCACGAAAAAGGAGGTCCCTTCTTTGATCTTGCTCCGAACCAGCATGCGGCCGCCATGCTCTTGAATGATCTGGTGCGAAATCGACAGACCGAGACCGCTGCCGCCGTCCTTATTGGTAAAAAAAGGATCGAAAATACGCTCCAGGTTTTCTTCCGGGATGCCGATACCGGTATCGCGAACCTCCACCTGAACACATGGGCGGGACACATTGCCATCGTCATCCGCGCTGACACGGGTCGCGATTACAAGCGAGCCGCCGTCGCGCATGGCTTGGATGGCGTTCAGAATGAGGTTCATAAATACCTGCTTCAGCTGTTCCCTGTCAATCCATGCCTTCGGCAGATCGGCGCTGAATTCTCGCGCGATTTTGACGTCCTTATCCTTGGCCTGGGATTCGAGAATGCGCGCGACGCTATCGACAACGTCGTTCAGATTTTCCTCGGCGATATTCGGACGGGACGGGCGGGCGAAATTCAGGAGATCGTTGATCAGACCACAGATGCGGTCCACTTCCTTCAAAGCGAGTCCCTGAAAAACCTGGCGGAACTCGGGGTCGTCGTAGCGCTCCGGCAAGAGCTGGGTGAACGTGCGAATGGCCACCAGGGGATTCCGGATTTCGTGGGCCAGGCCCGCGGTAAGCAATCCCAGCGATGACAAGCGGTCGGCGCGGCGCAGCGTCAATTGGGATTGCTTCAGATTCTCGTAGAGACGGGCATTCTCAATGGCGACGGCCGCCTGATTCGCCAATGTCGAGAGAAACTCCAAATCTTCGGTGGAGTAGATCTGCCGGTCCACCTTGTATCCAAGATTCAATATGCCCGCCAATTTGTCCTTCGACACGATGGGGACGCTGACCTCCGCTCCGAGTTGCCCCATTCTCTGCGCCGCCGCCGATTTCCCATTCCCCGCGGGCACCATGGCCAACTCTTCTCTCACGAAGCCTTCCCGGCTGCTGATGAGGGCTTGAACCAGAGGGTCGCCGTGCCCCAGCACCGGGTCGCAGGTCTGCCGCAACTCGAAGCCCACCGTGGAGGCCAGGTTGAATTTGTTTTTGGCATCATCGTACAGGTACAACGCCGCTTTATCGATGCCGACAGCGTGGCTGGCCGTCCGCACCAGGCGCTCGGATAATTCACTGAGATCTACAACCGTAACCATTTCCCGGCTGGATTGGAGCAGCGTTTCGTGGTGGTCGGTTTTATTTGTGAACAGCGCTCGCTCCAAGGCGTCCTCGCCGATAAAGCGGAACCTGGGAAACAAGAAGCCAGCGGCAGCCAAAAGCGAGAGGGTGAGCAGCGAAAAAGCGATGTCGATGGAGCCAAAGGCCAGTTGCTGGCTCGAGATCAAGATCAAATAGCAGGGAACTAGCAACCCGGCCAAGATGAGCGCCGAGATGAGACTACGCTTGAGCGCCACGTTGATATCGAGAAGCCGGAACTGAACGATGGCGTAAGCGATGATTGCGGCGTGGAGGTTGGTAAATATCAGGCCCACCGGATAAAATTCGGCGCCGTAATTCGCCAGGAAGTCGACGGCGGCCAGGGAGTAAATCAGCGCGGATACAATAATATAGTTGACCTGGTTAACTTTGAGCCGCTGCTCCGAGACGCGGCGGCGATAGGCAAACAAGGCATTCAAACCGAGGGCGAGCATGATCCCGAGAAACGCTAGAAAGACCGGATGCAGCGCGCCAGCCTTGGGGTAAAAGCCCCAGTCATATCTATAGACTCCCGCAATGTAGCGGTCGCCCGTCCAGGTTAAGAACAGGAAAGTAGCGCCAATCGCGTAGAAGAGCAGAGAAAGCCTTTTCAGGACGAGACTTTGCGTGAATTCGGCGACGAAGTGAAAAAACACGATGGGAATAAACGTGATCCCCGAGTAACCTATGCGCGCCAGCACCACCGCCAGGCTCTCGTCGTTGATGTTGAAAAGCAGAGTCCAGTGAGCCTGCCAGTAGCCGGTGAGAAAGCACCACAGGGCGAAGGTCCAGTTGAGTTTGGATTTATTTCTGCGAAGGACGAAAATGCCGAGCGCAACCGAGAGACTCGCGGTTACAAAGGTTGGAACCGAGGCAAGGGACATTTGTTGGAATTTTACATCATTTCCCTATCATACTCCATCAAAAGCACGTAGCACGCAGGCCGCGTTATAGCCGCCGAAGCCGAAGGAAACCGACATCATCGCGTCAACCTTCGAGGACCGGCCCTGGTTCGGAATGAAATCGAGATCGCAGATGGGATCGGGCTCAGTATAATTGATGGTTGGGTGGAGAAATTCATTTTCCATCATCAGACAGCAGCCGATTAACTCCAGCGCGCCGCAGGCACCGAGGGTGTGGCCAGTCATGGGTTTGGTGGCGCTCACGGGTATCTGAAAGGCGGCCTCGCCGAGCGCCAGTTTTAATATCGTCGCTTCGCCATGATCGGTGTCGGGGATGGCGATGCCGTGGGGATTGATGTAGCCGAGCTCGGTTGGGCGAACCTCCGCTTGAGCGAGAGCTGCGTGTATCGCCGCCACCGGCCGCTCGAAACTCGGCTCGAAGGCCATAACGTGGTACGCATCCGTCGTTGAGCCGAAACCGCCGATCTCAGCGTAAATCCGCGCGTCGCGCCGCAGCGCGTGTTCCAATTCTTCCAAAACGAGGATCCCCGCGCCCTCGCCCAACACGAAACCGGCGGCGTCCTTGCAGAAAGGTCGGTAGCACGATGTCGGAGAGCTTTCCGGCTGAGCCAATAATTGCAACGATCCCAGCGACGCCAAAACCGAAGGCGTGATTGGCGCTTCCGATCCGCCCGCGAGCATGACGTCCGACTTGCCGAACTTTATCGCTTCAAATGCCTCCCCGATCGACCAGGTAGACGAAGCACAGGCGGTGGATAGGGTCTTACATGTCCCTTTGATTTTCAGCTCCAGCATCACCTGAGTCGCCGCGCTGCTGGGAATCACCGACGTCGGAAAGAACGGATTGATTCGCTTGAGCCCTTTCTCATTCAAGAGCGCCAGCTGTTGTTCCAAGTAGCAAAGCGTGCCCAATGAAGTTCCCAGTATCATTCCCACGGAAGATTGATTGGCCGGGGTGATCTCCAGCCTGGCATCAGCGATGCTGAGCTTGGCGGCGGCAATCGCTAGTTGGGCGAATCGATCGATCCGTCTGGCTTGCTGGGTGGTCATGAAGTCCGCGGGATCGAAATCGGTGATCTCCCCGGCAACATCGCAAGGATAAGAGGTAGTATCGAAAGATGAAATCTTTTTGATTCCAGATCTTCCCTCTTTGAGTGACTCCCAATAGGCGTCTCTGCCAACGCCGATTGCGGAGACAGCGCCCAGACCGGTAATCACCACGCGACGCCCGTTGGGCGCGTTACAGTTCATGCACATTTGATAGCTCCAAGTTCCATGGATGAGAATTTGACGGACAGATTTTCTCTCACGCAAAAGCTATGCCCGCAGCGTTCAATTTTTTGACAGCAAGCGGAGACGCCTATGTAAGAGTGAGTCAAGGCTTTAGAGCGGGCGCATTGAAAAGGCGGACGATGCGCTGGGCTCAAGCGCAAGAGAATTTTCTTGCGCCCTAGTCGGCCATCTGTCACTATAGAAAAGTACCCGGAATATCCTAAACGCGACAAGGAATGCTCCAGTCATGGAGCGAGAGGGACGTGTGCGCCAAAAACTCACCTTTTTATCGGTTCATGCCGCGTTGATCTTGCTGCTCTGCGCGGCAGCCCCGGATTCGCCGTTCGCGGGCGGTTTCATGATTCCACATCAAACCGCAAAAGGCTTGGGACTTGGCAACGCGATGACAGCTGGCGTTAATGATTCGTCAGCGGTGTACTACAACCCTGCCGCCCTGGGCGAGATCGAAGGCGACAATATATTGGTTACCGGCACCTACGCCGGTATTTATAATAGCGTTGAAAACAGCGGTAGACGCGCCGTGAACAAACACGACGACAACTACCTCGCCACGCTGTTTGCCAACTATCATATTCCCGGAACGGACTTCACGCTGGGCATGGGGAGCTATACGCCCTTCGGTCTCGCCACCACCTATGATCGCGAATTTACCAGCTTTGCCGCCGAGCGCACTGAGCTAAAAACGATTTATGTAACCCCCGCCGTGTCGTGGCATCCATCGAAGAATTTCGCCGTTGGCGCCGGCTTGAGCTTCGTTCATGTTTCCGGGCTTTTCACAAGGAGCCTCTGCCTTGCCGGTGGCGGCGCGTGTGTCTCGCCCGCAGCCCAAGGGAGACTGCGGCTCACCGACACGGCCAATGCGTTCACTTATAACCTCGGTTTTTTGGTCAAGCCTGCGGAGAATCTCAAAGTGGGTTTGAGCTATCGGGCTCGTGCCGATATCCGATTTGACACCGCTGACGTTAAACTCGGCGGCGCGCTCGCGCCGTTCGGCAATCTGCGCGCCAACGTCCGTCCAATTCCAATCCCGCCGGTGATCAATGCCGGCGTTTTCTGGCAGATCAATCCTTCCTGGGGCGCCGAATTCGTTTACGAATACGCGCGCTGGAGTGAGTTCGACAGATTCAGCGCAACGTTCTCGCCGGCCGTGCCCCTACCCGGTTTCAGCCTGCCCGAGGATTGGGAGAATACCAGTACCTTGCGAGTCGGCAGTTTTTATAAAATTAACCAGAGCTGGGAAGTTCGCGGCGGGTTAGCGATTGAAGAGACGCCGATCCCGAATCGAACTTTGAATCCAGCGATTCCCGGTGCGGATCTTCTAACGTTAAACGCCGGCGTCGGTTACAAATGGCAAAATTTCGGGATTGACTTCGGTTATATGGCGGTCTTTTATAAGACGAGAAGGGTGACAAACAACGAGCTGGAAGGTTTACCGGCGACAGGTTTTGCGTTTCCCGGCGCCCCTGGCAAAGACAAATACCAAACGTTCAACAACTTTGTCTCGATCTCGTTGAGCTACAAATTTTAGCGGGACAAGTCAGTTCAAGGTTTCGGATTCGCCCTAAAACTCTATCTCCGACAATTGAATAAACCTTGAACGCAATGTAACGCTCGCTACGCTCGCTTCCCCGCCTTTGCAGACTTCTCAATCTTCACCCAGCTATCCCGCAGCGTCACCGCGCGGTTAAAAACCAAACGGCCGGCAGCGGTATCGATGGGGTCGACGCAGAAATAGCCCAAACGCTCGAACTGGTAGAGTTCGCTCTTTTTTGCGTTAACCAAAAACGGCTCGACGCGCGCCTCTTTGATGACTTCCAGCGACTTGGCATTGAAATTGGCGAGCCAGTCGGCACCCTCCGGTACGTCGTCCGGGTCTTCCTTGGTAAACAGATGATCGTAGAGTCTCGCTTCGGCGCTTAGAGCGTGCTGCGCCGAGACCCAGTGAATGGTCGCTTTGACTTTGCGCTGCGCTTGGGATGAACCGCTTTTGGTATCTGGGTCGTAGGTGCAACGTAGCTCGGTAACGGCGCCGGTCTCGGGATCTTTGACGACGCCGATGCATTTAATGATGTAAGCGTAGCGCAGCCGCACTTCTTTGCCCGGAGATAAACGGAAAAAGCCCTTGGGCGGCTCCTCGCGAAAATCATCCCGCTCGATGTAAAGTTCGCGGCTAAAAGGGACTTTGCGCGTGCCCATGCTCGCGTCTTCGGGATTGTTGACGGCTTCCAGTTCTTCCACCCGTCCCTTTGGATAATTCTCCAAAACGACTTTGATCGGACGAAGCACGGCCATCACCCGCCGCGCTCGCTTGTTCAGATCCTCGCGCAGGCAATGTTCGAGCATGGCGATATCGACGGTGCTATTGCGCTTGGCGACGCCGATGCGTTCGCAAAATATGCGAATCGCTTCCGGGGTATAGCCGCGCCGGCGAATACCCGCCAGTGTCGGCATCCTGGGGTCGTCCCATCCGGTCACATGCTTTTGTTGCACCAACTGAAGCAATTTACGCTTGCTCAACACCGTGTAGGTCAGATTGAGCCGCGCGAACTCGATCTGCTGCGGATGATGAATGCCCAACTGGTCGAGATACCAGTCGTAGAGCGGGCGATGGTCTTCGAATTCCAATGTGCAGATCGAATGGGTGATCCCTTCGATGGAATCCGACTGGCCGTGGGCGAAATCGTAGGTCGGATAAATACACCACTTATCGCCCGTGCGATGATGCGTCGCGCGCAGCACCCGGTACATGACCGGGTCGCGCAAGTTGATATTCGGCGACGCCATGTCGATCTTGGCGCGCAGCGTCCTGCTACCGTCGGCAAACTCGCCCGCCCGCATGCGCTGAAAAAGGTCGAGGTTTTCATCGACGGAGCGGTCGCGATAGGGACTGTTCTTACCCGGTTCGGTCAACGTACCGCGGTATTCGCGCATTTGATCCGCGTTTAAATCGCAGACGAACGCCTTGCCCGCTTTGATCAGTTGGATTGCAAATTGATAGAGTTGTTCGAAATAATCGGAAGCGTAGTATTCCCTGCCCGCCCAATCGAAGCCCAACCAGCGCACGTCTTCTTTGATGGACTCGACGTATTCGACGTCCTCCTTGCTCGGATTGGTATCGTCGAAACGGAGGTTGCACTTACCCTCGAATTCCGCCGCCAGGCCAAAATTGAGACAGATCGATTTGGCGTGGCCGATGTGCAGATAGCCGTTGGGCTCCGGCGGAAACCTCGTGTGAACCCGCTCCTGGTTCTTGCCCGCCGCCAGATCCTCCGCGATAATATTGCGGATAAAGTGGGACGGCAGAGCCTCACCGGCTAGCTCGATTTCTTTGACTGTTGATTTGGCATCATTGCGATCCACAGCCTCTCCTCCTCAATGTTTGAGCGTATATTAGCATATCCGCGGCGGTTTTCTAACGCGTCGTTGACCGTTCGGCGACTCCTTGTTACCTTACAGCCATGACGCAAGTTCGCACTCGTTTCGCTCCCAGTCCCACCGGCTATCTGCATATCGGCGGCGCGCGCACGGCGCTCTTTAATTATCTTTTCGCGCGCCATCACGGCGGCAAATTCCTACTCCGCATCGAAGACACCGACCGCGAACGTTCGACCCCGGAGGCGATCCGGGCGATTGTGGACGCGATGAATTGGCTGCGCCTCGACTATGACGAGGGACCTTACTATCAGACCGAGCGCTATCCGCTTTATAAAGAAAAAATCCAGGAGCTGCTCGCCAAAGGCAAGGCGTATCCTTGTATCTGTACGCCACAGGAGCTGGACGCCAAGCGCCAGCTCGCCATAAAAGAGAAGCGAAAACCGTCCTACGACGGCACCTGCCGGCCGCCGCAGGGTGTGATCGCGCCAATACCCACCGGCAAGCCCTACACCGTCAGGTTCCGCACGCCACGCGAGGGCGCGACAATTGTTCATGATGCGGTCAAGGGCGACGTCGTTTTCGACAACCGCGAGCTCGACGATCTGATCATCGCCCGCTCCGACGGCACGCCGACCTATAATTTCTGCGTCGTTGTCGATGACGTGGACATGGCTATCACACATATTATTCGGGGCGACGATCACCTGTCCAACACGCCGCGGCAAATCCAGCTTTATCGGGCTTTCGGCGCCGCGTTGCCTGAGTTCGCCCATGTCCCATTGATTCTGGGAACCGATAAAGCGCGTCTGAGCAAACGGCATGGGGCCACGTCGGTGACCGCATACCGTGACATGGGCTATCTGCCGGAGGCTGTGGTTAATTATTTGGTGCGTCTCGGCTGGTCCCATGGCGACCAGGAAATTTTTTCCCGTGAAGAATTGATCGAGAAGTTTTCCCTGGAATTGGTCGGCAAATCCGCTGGCGTTTTCAATGCCGAAAAATTTCTCTGGCTCAATTCCCACTACTTGAAAACCCGCCCGCCGGCGCAACTCGCGGATGAGATCGTGCCTTATATTCTAGCCAAAGGGTATGCTGTGCCCCAAGACAAGGCATGGCTGCAAAAGATGATCCGGCCGTTGCAGGAACGGGCCAAAACGCTTGTGGAACTTGTCGAGGCAGCCAGTTATTTTCTCACGGACGATATTGTCCTCGATGAAAAGGCGGCGACAAAATTTTTGACCCGTGACATCGCCGCGCCCTTGCAGAGCTTGATACAAAAACTCGCCGCCCTCGATGACTTCAGCGAATCCAACATCGAGCAGGCATTCGCCGAAGTGCTGCAACAAGCGGGACTCGCCATGGGCAAACTCGCCCAACCGGTCCGCGTGGCGCTAACGGGGTCCACCGTAAGCCCCGGTATTCACGAGGTCATCGCCGTGCTCGGCAAAGATCGCACGCTCCGGCGCCTGCGCGCGGCGTTGGAATTACTGGGCTAGCATTTAGCACCACTCGCACCACTCCGTCGAACTTGACTCCATCCGGCAATTCTTTTAGTTTAATTTCGCCGCTCAAATTGAGGAGTCGGCTAATTGGTAAGCCACCTGACTCTGGATCAGGCGATTGAAGGTTCGAGTCCTTCCTCCTCAGCCATGGTCCCATCGTCTAGCGGTTAGGACACCGGCCTCTCACGTCGGGAACACGGGTTCGATTCCCGTTGGGACCACCAACTAAATCAACTGCTTGCAAAGCCTGCATCTTTTCACTGTCCGGTTT
>CAWJBB010000019.1:0-26783 GCA_963840855.1 uncultured delta proteobacterium | reverse complement strand
GGCACTATGGCCATGCCAATCAGCCGTCCCGGATAACCCGCGGCATCTTCGGCGAGCGCGTCGTTAACGGTTTGGCAAACCCGCACGGCAATTGAAGTCGGAGCCCACATAGGCAGCAGCGGCGGCAACAGCGATTCGACGATCACATCGATTTGTTCCACAGCCATTTCGCGCAAACGTAGCTCAGGATCGATAAGATTGGGGCGAATGCGTGTCGACCGGCCATTTTCCTGGACAACCATCTCGCTCCCCCGCTCATCCTTCTCAATGCGGCAACCCATTCCCTTGGGATCGCGCCTGATTGCTTCAATGTAATTGGCGGGTGCGGTATGGCTGTGAATGTCAATTCTCATCGCTGTCTCCTTTCCATCACGACCGAAGCAAAGAAATTCTAAACTCGCGCTCGCCGCCCCTGGCCGAAAAGAATTTTCTTCGCTTCCTCGCTCATCCCTCTGGCATCGGGATTGACCTTGCGCGCCGCCTCATAGGCCCGCTTGACGGCGTCGCGCTTTTGAATGGTTTCGAACCAGCGCTTGAGATCGGGAAAATCGTTTAAATCCTGGCCCTGCCGCTCGTGTAAGACGATCCAGGGATAACACGCCATATCGGCGATCGAATAATCGCCGGCGATAAACTCGCGGTCCGCGAGCCGTTCGTCGAGTATGCCATAGAGCCGCTCGGTTTCCTTCGTGTAGCGCTCAATGGCGTAGGTAATTTTCTCGGCGGCGTAGCCGCGGAAGTGATGGTTCTGCCCGAGCATCGGTCCGAGACCGCCCATTTGCCAGAAAAGCCATTGCATGACCTCGGCGCGCCCGCGCACATCTCTGGGCAGAAACTGGCCGGTTTTATCGCCGAGATATTCGAGAATCGCGCCCGACTCGAAAATGCTCAGCGGCCCCTTGCCGTCGCCCGGTTCGAGATCGACGATCGCCGGTATCCGATTGTTCGGCGAAATTTTCAAAAACTCCGGCGCGAACTGCTCGCCCTTGCCTATATTTATCGGCTTGAGCGTGTAAGGCAGGCCCGTCTCCTCTAAAAAGATCGTGATCTTATGCCCGTTGGGCGTCGTCCAATAATAAAGATCAATCATAATTCCTCCAAGAAGGCGTGAGGCGTGAGGCATGAGGCGCGAGTAAGATTATCATGATAGTTTCGACACCTATGTTGCCAACATACGGCTAATTCCCTAGAAGGGCGTGAGCTTGAGGCGCGAGGCGTGAGTAATACATTAAGAGAGTTTTGAAACCAGCGTAGCAATCATTCTGCTAATCTCCTCAATTTCATTCAAAACAGAATCAGCATCCGCCGGTTGCAGGTATCTTAACCTTTTCGCCAAGAGCACCTGAGTCTCCAACTCGAGCAACGAACCACGACCAATCGAAAGATGGTGCCTGTACTCGCCAGTCGCTTGCCGTCCGTAACCTTCAGCGACGTTTGACGGCACAGATATCGCTGCTCTCCTCATTTGAGAGACCAATCCCCACTGCTCCACAGACGGGAAACTTCCCGTGAAACGGTACACAGTCTCAACTAAGTCCATGCTCCGTTGCCACACCAAAAGATCTTTGTAGCTTTTAACCATCTCACTCCAGCGACTCTTTCGGCATTGTGGAACGCTCTTATCTTTTACTCTTACTCACGCCTCGCGCCTCATGCCTCACGCCTATTTCCCATACACCCGGTCGATGAATCCTTCTTTTTCCAACTCGCGCACGATGCTGTCATCGATCAAGCTATCCACCGTGACTTTGCTCCCGGGCGCCTGTTTCAAGGCATCGTCGAGCTGAATTTTCATCCCTTCGCGAGTCGTGTAGGGAACCCGCTCCAGGGTCTTGGCGGTGGACTCATAGGAACTATCCAGATAAGCCTTGTTCGCTCCACGCTGGTATTTAGCGACGATCCGTTGCGCTCCCTCTTTGTTGGTCTTGAAATAATGCGACGCTTCAATCAGCGCCATCACGACTCTCTTGACGACGGAGCGATTTTTGGCCAAGTAGCTTTTGGTTGTCACCGCGCAGATGAACGGCAACGGATAGGGCTTTTTGAGATCGGCCATGTCCGCGAGGACTCGGTGTGGCAGGCCGCCGGGAATCAAGTGCACGTTTCCGGGCGGCGATGGGAACCCGGCGATCACGCCGCGGCTAAAACCCGCGGCTCGCTCCGAGGCGCCTCCCACTTGCAATATTTTCACGTCATCCATGGGCCGCAATCCCAGCCCTTTCAATAGCTCCCGCGCGGCCACGTCCGACGCGCTGCCGAAGCGGCTGATGCCGATCGACTTTCCTTTCAAATCCTCGGCAGTCTTGATGCTTTCAAGTACCACAAGCTCGTAAGCCAAAACATTGATCACGCAGGCGACGCTTACGGTATCGGCGCCACGGACGGCAGCGTTGGCAACCCCGCTGCCCGCCGCGTTACCAACCTGAATATCCTGGGCGACAATGGCCGCGACGCCGATCGTCGTGCTGCCGATGTAAACCAGATCCACGTCCAAACCGTGCTTTTTGTAGAAACCGGCCTCCTGAGCGATGGTCCAGATCTGATTCAGCGTGTCCGTCGAGCTGTAGGCGATTTTAATTTTGTCCTGGGCTTGCGCGTCACCCGATGAGATGACGATGAGCAAAAACAACGCACAGCAAAGAAAATTCAGTCGACTGTAATTGCTATCGTTCATAGTTTCTCCTTCATAAAAGGCGTGAGGCTTGAGGCGCGAGGCATGAGTAACACATTAAGAGAGTCTTGAAACCAACATGGCTAAATAGACCTTCTCGACAAGATCCATGCTTCGCTGCCAAACAAGCAGATCCTTGTAGCTCTTGACCGAGTTCCGACTCACGCCTCGCGCCTCGTGCCTCGCGCCTTTTCTCTTAGCGCCTGATACACTTTCTCCGCCGTCACCGGAATGTCGAACACCCTCACGCCCACCGCGTCATGGACTGCGTTAGCGATTGCCGCCGGCGGGCTAACGTTGGCGTGCTCGCCGATGCCTTTTGCTTCGTAGGGGCCGGGGCCGTTCTTGCCTTTGACCAGCACGGTTTGGAATTTGGGCACATCGAGAATGTTCGGGATTTTGTATTCGCCGAGATTCGTCGTCGTGACCTTGCCATGATCGTCGATCAACTCTTCCATCAAACCGGAACCGATGGCCATGACCGCCTCACCGTCGATCTGTCCCTGGTGGCCGAGTGGGTTGATAATCGTGCCGACATCGTGGGCCGAGATAAATTTATGAAGCTTGACGCTGCCGGTTTCCGGATCGACTTCCACCTCCGCCACCTGCGCGATAAAAGAAGTCGACGAGCCTTTGCGCGGCACTTCGGTTTCAATGCTGACGGTCACCGGTCCCTCGTTCGCTTGCACGACCTGTCTCAATGTCAACGGCTTGCCTTTACTTCCCTTGGCGGAAAACTTACCGCCTTTGTAGACAACCTGATCCTCGGAGCAGCCGAGCAACTTCGCCGCCTGCGCGTTGAGCTTGCCGCGCAACTCGGCGCTCGCCTGCACGGCGGCAGCGCTGTTGATGTTCGTCGAGCGGCTGCCGCCGAAGCCGACATCGACACTGTAGGAAACATCCGAAGTGGCGCCGATACGGCACCGCACATTTTCGTAAGGTACTTCCATCTCCGCGGCAACCGTCTGGCATAAGACCGTCTGCAAGCCGGTTCCCTGATCGCCCGCCACCGTGAACACGGTGAACGTTCCATCGAGCTCAGCCGCCAGATTTACCCATACTTTGCCCGCCCCCGTGCCGCGCTCGTACATGGCGACGCCGCGCCCATAGTTGGCGCGCTTGGGGGTTTTCCAACCGGAGGCGTTGAGCGCGGCCTGCAAGGTTTCTTTTGCCTTCACCCCTCCCCATGTCTTGCCGAGAGCATTTTCTTCGCCCTCGCCGACCAGGTTGATCATGCGGAATTTGGCCGGGTCCATTTTCAATTCCTTGGCGATCAGATCCACGTGCGACTCCGAGGCGAAGACGGCTTGAATCGCTCCCGGAGCGCGCCAAAAACCGCAGGGAACCGTGTTTGTATAAACTTGCAGCGCTTCCATATGAGTGTTGTCGATCTTGTACGGCCCCGCCGAGCCGGCGCCGCCGATGCTCGCGCGCCCAGGCTTCATGCCCGCATAAGCCCCCGTGCCGTGAATCGCCTGAAGATAGCGCGCGGTCATGCGCCCGTCGCGCTTGATACCGGTCTTGACGTTGACCACCGTGTAATGGTCGGGATTCATAACGGTTAATTCTTCGGTGTGGGTCAGAAGGATCTTCACCGGCCGGTTGGCCCGCTTGGCGAGAAAATAACAGATGGGCAGCTCACCCGCGCCGCTCTTGCCGCCGAAGTCGGCGCCGACATGTACGGCATGAATGCTGATCTGATTCGGCGGAATTCCAATCGCCTTGGCAAATTGTGCGCGCGTGCCGAAGGGGCCTTTCGTCGATGCCCAAGCGTTGACTTTGCCGTCGTCTTCAATTTTCACGAGAAACGATTGCGGCTCGAGATAACCTTGATGATGAATGGGGATGCGGAACTGATGTTCCAGTACGATGTCCGCCTCGCGGAATCCCTTCTCAACGTCGCCCTTGCCCCAAGTCAATTTGTTCACCACGTTGCCGCCGCCCGGAGCCATGATATCCGCCGGCGCGCCGTCGTAACCCGGCGCGTTATCGTGCAGCACCGGCGCGCCGGGCTTCATCGCTTCGAGGATATCGAAGACCGCCGGCAGTTCTTCGTACTCGACGTCGATTAAATCGATCGCCTCTTCCGCCGCGTCCCGGCTCTCCGCCGCCACCGCCGCCACCCGGTCGCCGATGTAACGCGCTTTGTCCCAACAGAGAACCGGAATGTCGCGAATGCTTTTGCCTTGATAGTGCTCCGGCTCATCTTTGCCCGTGACGATGGCTTTCACGCCATCGACCTTCCACGCTTTCGACACATCGATGCTTTTGATACGGGCATGGGGATAGGGGCTACGCAGAATCTTTCCCCACAGGGCGTCCGGAAAATGGACGTCCGCGCCATATGTCGCCTGACCGCTGACCTTATCCGCGCCTTCAACCCGCCCTACAGCTGCGCCTATGATCGGTGCTGTCTTTGCCATTAGAGATTCTCCTTTGTCTGATTCTGTATTAGGCTATTCTCACGAGGTTCCAATCGTTCAAACCGTTTCTGGAAAATCCGGCGATTTGAACGGAGCGCAGCGGTTTGAACAGAGCAAAGCGATTGAACGTTTTGAACAACAGCGTACACTCCGCCCACTGCCGCCCTTGCAAAGAGCGCGTGCGCGAGCTGCTGACCGCCCTTTACGGTGAATGCCGGATCAACGTTTTGTTTCCGTGGTCGGCCCGCCCCGAAGATTACGAAAAGAGCGCCATCGGAAACTCGTTGGCGCGCATCCGCGCCGCCCTCGGCGACTTGCGCGGACATAGCGGCTTCATCAAGAGCGCGCAGGTGCCGCCCTGCGATTATTACGTTTCAAACCCGCCTTTTATCCTAGAATTCGACGAGAGCCAACACTTTACTCGCCCAAGGCTAGTCTCTCTGTCGCTTTATCCTGATGATCTTAAACTGGGCTTTCCGCTGCCGCGCTGGACAGAACTCTGTCGTCAAATCGATGCCCGGGACGACACGCCCATCGACCGCGACGAACGACGCGCGTGGTATGACACCCTGCGCGATCTCGTTCCAACCGTTAACGGGTTCAAACCGACGGTGCGGCTTTACGCCGAGGAGCTGGAATGGTGCTCCCTCGACAGCGGGTCAGCGCGGGATCTCGCGTTGTTTCAGCTGTCATTGCAGGGTCGAGCGCCCACGGCCCTTGTAGCGAGTGTCTCTTAAATCGGGAGACCTATTTATACGTCATTCCGGCCAAGCTGGCGATAGCTAGCGCGAGCCGGAATCGACGAGGGCCTTCCGGTTCGCGAATAGACCACTACAACTTCCGCCGAAGACTATTCCCGATTGATTCGTATAATGGTTAACGGGCTTTCAAACCTGGCGTTTTGGTTCCGCTGCGCGATGCGTGTATGATGAAAAAGTTTCATAAATTCCAGACTTTTCAATGGCGACCGCATGGCCTGATAAGGACGATCATGCACTGCTCGAGCTTATCCAGAACGGCAGCCATGAGGCTTTCGCCGAGCTGGTGCGAGCGCCACACCGAGCGTTCTTACCGCATCGCCTATCGCTTCGTACAGAGCAAGGAGAGCGCCGAAGACGTCGTCCAGGACGCCTTTCTCAAGTTATGGGAAGAGCCGGCGAAATGGCATGGCAGAGCTTAGCAACAAGTTCACGACCTGGTTTTATCGGGTCGTGGCAAATCTATGCCTCGACCGCCTCAAGAGGAAACGAACCGTGAAGTACTTGACAAAGACGATGCCGCTGGCCGATGAACGGCCGACGGCCGACGAACTCATGATGCGGAGCCGAAGCACAATTAATGTTGGAAAAAGAGATCGCGGCGCTGCCCGAACGCCAGCGCACAGCCTTGAATCTCTGTTTTGACGCAGGGATTGAGCAATCAGGAAGCTGCCGACGTGATGGGGCTGAAATTGAAAGCGCTCCAATCTCTGATTATGCGGGCCAAAACGACGCTGAAAGAGCGCATGAAGGCGCATTTGTGAGGTTATTATGAGCGATAATCGTGACGAAAAACTAGAATCGATGCTGCGCTCGCGCCGCCAGGAGGCGGCGAGCCCGGAACTGGCAGCGAGGATTATTCTAACGGCGCGAGGAATCACGCAGAGACAAAACGCTTCTCTTTGGCAGTTGGTCCGGGATCTTTGCGCCGAATTTCACCTGCCCAAGCCCGCTTATGTTCTCGCCGGCGCCTTGGCCCTGGGAATAGTCGTGGGTTTCAATACGCCATGGGACAGCCCCGGCGGTGCAAGATGGCAACGCCTCAAACACACAGGGATTCCTCTCCGCCGACGAGGAGCTCCTATGAGTAAAAAACTAAAACTGGCGTTTCTCGCGTCGCTTATATTGAACGTCGTCTTGATCGGAGTTTTCTTGGGTCAGTCGCCGCGCCATTTTGACAGAGCGGCGAGGCGGGAACAGCGCCTGGATCAGGCACTCGAGGGCTTGCCCCCAGAGGCGCAGTCCCGCCTGCGCGAGAAAATTGCGCAGATTCGGTCGGCTGCTCAACCGCTATTTGAACGGATTAGAACGGCACAAGACGAGGCGGCCCGCGCTCTCGGCGCCGAGCCATTCGATGAAGCCGTCTACAACCGTAAAATCGTTGAAATAAACCGCTTACGGATGGAGTCGACGGATCACCTATCGAAAGTCGCAAAAGAGGCCGTGATGAGCTTGCCGGCCGACGAGCGCCGTCGCTTCGCCGAAATGCTGCGCCGGCCCCGGCCGCCGGACCGCAAAAACTGAACTTATCACGCCTTACGGTTTTGTAAGCGCCGGTTATACCGGCGCTTTTTTTTGCGCCGGCAGCGAAGACTTTGCCGTTTCGGGTCGTATTAGGGGATAAGGACCTTTCCGAGAAAGGGCAAACTGCGATGAAATGGACAATCAAATCCCGGCTCAGCAAAACCATCTTCTTGGTCACCCTGGTGACGGCAATGGCGGGCGGCTGGTATTGGTACAGCATCGCCTCCCAGGAGCCGCAAGACACCAATCAACCTATAACCGTTATCAGGGGTAACATCGAGGAAGTCGTCACGTCGCAGGGCAAGCTCGAGGCGAAGCAGTACGTCGACGTCGGCACCCAGGTCTCCGGCCAATTAAAGGCGATCCACGTTGACATCGGCGATACCGTGACCAAGGGCCAGCTTCTCGCCGAAATCGACCCGCGCGTTTACCAGGCCCAGGTGGAAGCGGGCGAAGCCCGGCTGAATAGTTTGCGCGCCCAGCTCAACCAGCAGAAGGCCGAGGCGGTTTTGGCCGAACAGAATCTCAAGCGCAATCAAAATCTGATCGCCGTCAATGCCGTCAGCCAGCAGGCTCTGCAGGAGACGGAATCCCAGGCCGCGGTGGCCAAAGCCCAAGTGGACTCGATCATCGCGCAGATTCAGGAAACCGCAGTCCAATGTAAGCGCGAGCCGCACCAACCTTAGCTATACTAAAATTTTCGCGCCGATGGCCGGTACGGTGACGACTTTGCCGACCAAGGAAGGGCAGACGTTGAACGCCAACCAGACCGCGCCAGTAGTTTTGCAAGTGGCCAATCTCGATATCATGACCGTGCGCGCCCAGGTGGCCGAGGCGGACGTGAGCCGCCTCAAGGAAAACATGCCGGCCTACTTCACCACCCTCGGCAATAACGAGCGGCGCTGGCCGGGCAAGGTGCGCCAGGTCTTGCCGACGCCGCAGATCGTCAACGACGTGGTGCTCTACGATGTCTTGATCGACGTGAAAAACGAAGCCCACAAGCTCATGACCGGCATGACGACGCAGGTGTTCTTCATCTTCGGCAAGGCGGAAAACGCGCTCGTGATACCCGCCGAAGTGCTCACCCGCCGCTCGGCGCGTGAAGACAGCGACAAAGGCAAGGCCTATCGCGTCGCGGTGATCACCGAGACCGGCCGGGAACAGCGCGTCATTCACGTCGGCTTGCAGACGCGCACTCAGGCGGAGGTCGTCGATGGACTTAAAGAAGGCGAAAAGATCGCGGTGAATCGTCCCGCCGGCGCCGCCAACCGGACGGCCAGTCAAGCGAATAACCAGCAGCGGGGCGCCGGCAACGCGCCGCGCTTCAACCGAGGACCGCAGTTATGAACGGGACCATCCTAGAGCTGAGCGGTATCGAGAAGCACTATAAGAACGGCGATACCACCGTGCGCGCCCTCGACGGCGTGTCGCTGAAGATCCACCGCGGTGAATTTGTCGCGATCATGGGGCAGTCCGGTTCCGGCAAGTCGACCTTGATGAATATTCTCGGCTGCCTCGATCGTCCCACTGCGGGCAGTTATAAGGTGCTCGGCCGAGAAGCGGCGAATCTCGAACCAGACGAGCTGGCGTCGCTTCGGCGCGAAACCTTCGGCTTCGTCTTTCAGAAATATAATTTGTTGGCCACGGCCAGCGCCGGTGAGAACGTCGAGATTCCCTCGGTGTATGCCGGCCTGCCCAAGCACAAGCGCGCCGAGCGCGCTGCGAGCCTGCTCGCACGCCTTGGCCTCGGCGACCGCACCGCGCACCGCCCCTCGGAACTTTCCGGCGGCCAGCAGCAGCGCGTCGCCATCGCCCGCGCCCTGGTAAACGACCCGCCGGTGATTCTCGCCGACGAGCCCACCGGCGCCTTGGATAGCAAGAGCGGCGACGAAGTCCTCGCTTTGCTCAAGCAACTTCACGCCGAAGGGCGGACGATCATATTGATCACCCACGCCGAAAACGTCGCCCAGCACGCCGGCCGCATCGTGCGCATCCAGGACGGCCGAATTCTTGAAGACACCGGAATCTTCACCGACGACGCGACGGAAAGTGTCGCGGCAAACAATCGCAGTTTCGAAAGCGCCGTCGGCTTGATGGCGAGCGTGCAGGAAGCGCTCGTCACCGCCTGGCGCTCGCTGCAGGTCAACATCTTTCGGACCATGCTTACCTTGCTCGGCATCATCATCGGCGTCGCCGCCGTGGTCGCCATGCTGGCGGTAGGCGAAGGCAGCCGGCAGAAGGTGCTCGATCGCATCAGCTCCTTCGGGACCAATTTGATGTTGATCCGCCCCGGCGCCGCCGGCATTCGCAACGCCGGCGATATCGCCACCTTGGTGCCCGACGACGCCGCCGCGATCAAGGCGCTGCCCAATATCGAAACCGCGCTGGCCGAGCGCAGCAGCCGGCTGACGGTGCGCTACGGCAACATGGACTATCAGACTTCGGCGCAAGGCACCGGCGAAGATTTTCCGTCGGCGCGCGATTGGCCGGTAGCCGAGGGCCAGTTCTTCAACAGCGACGACATGAAGCAGTATGCCGCCGTCGTCGTGCTCGGCCGCACGGTGGCGAGAACGCTCTTTCCCGACGGCAGCAGTCCGGTTGGCAAATACATCCTCATGCGCAGCGTGCCGTTCGTCGTCATCGGCGTCATGACGGAAAAAGGCGCGTCGCCCAACGGCAGCGACCAGGACGACGTCGTCTTCGTTCCGATCAATACCGGCTTGGTTCGCCTCTTCGGCAAGAACTACCTGAGCAGCATCACCATCAAGGTCAAAGACGCAGCGGACATCGACGCCACCCAGGCGCGCGTCGAGACGCTGCTCAAGGCGCGCCATAACGCCGAGGATTTCAGCGTGCGCAACATGGCGTCGTTTCTTCAGGCGGCTATGGAAACCCAGGACACCTTTACTTTGCTGCTCGGCACGGTGGCCGCGATTTCTCTGCTGGTCGGCGGCATCGGCGTCATGAACATCATGCTCGTCAGCGTGGTCGAGCGCACCCGCGAGATCGGCATCCGCATGGCCACCGGCGCGCGCATGCGCGACATCATGCTGCAATTCAACATCGAAGCCGCGGTGGTGTGCGCCGCTGGGGGCTTCCTCGGCATTCTCGTCGGCACGATCGCCGGCCTGGTGCTGCGCTACAGCGGCATGACCGTGGTCTTCTCGGTGACGCCCGCGGCGCTCGCCTTCGCCTGCGCGTCCGCCACCGGCCTGGCGTTCGGTTATCTGCCGGCACGCAAAGCGGCGCAGTTGGATCCGGTCGTAGCTTTAGCTTCGGAGTGAGATGATCTATGCGTAAACATCTATTGAACGGCACAGTCGCCCTTTCATTGGCGTTGTCGGCTTGCAGTTTCGCGCCGACCTACGAGCGGCCGCAGATGGCTCTGCCCACTGGTTGGAGCAGCGTCGCCGGCGTCGGCGTCGCGCAGCAGAACCCGCCCACGCCCTTCTGGCAGGAGCTCGGCAGCGCCGAGTTGAATCGCCTGATCGACAATACTTTGGCGCAAAACCTCGATCTCGAAGCCGCGCTCCATCGCATCGAGCAGGCGCGCGCCCAGGCGAAGAGCGCCGCCGCGCCGCTCTATCCGACGATCAGTGCCAGCGGCTCGGCCTCGCGCACCTTCCAAGATCCGCGCGACACCAATTCGGCGCGCGGCGGCGGCAGCATCAGCTACGAAGTCGATCTGTGGGGAAAGAATCGAAACGCGGCGAAGTCCGCCGACTATCGGATCAACGTGACCGAGTTCGATCGCGAGGCGCTGCGCCTCGTCGTCACCTCGGACGCGACGAATTTCTATTCGCAGATTTTGAGCCTCAACGACCGCATCCGCATCGCCGAGCTAAATCTCAAAAGCGCCGAAGAAATCTTGCGCATCACCGAAGCGCGTTTCAACCAGGGTAGTGTGTCCGGGCTGGAAGTATCGCAACAACGTGTATTCGTAAATAACTTCCGCACTGCGGTGGCGTCGTTGATCGAGCAGCGCAGCACCACGGCCAACGCGCTGGCGATCCTGCTCGGGTTGGCGCCGCAGAACTTTTCCGCGCCGACCGCCGAGCTGGCGACGCTCTCCATGCCGGCGGTAAATCTGACGCCGCCGGCGACTCTGTTGACCGCCCGGCCGGACATCGAGAGCGCTGAGGCCGGCCTGCTTTCGGCCAATGCCGATATCGGCGTAGCGCGCGCCGCCTTCTTCCCGTCGCTGACGTTGGGTCTGGACACCGCCATCTCCGCCGGCTTCGGCGGCCCGGCCGCAGCGGCAACCTCAATCGCGTCGAGTTTGCTCGCGCCGATCTTTACCGGCGGCAGGCTCACCGGCAATCTGGAAATCGTCACCGCGCGCCAGAAAGAGCTCGCGGTGCAGTACCGTCAGACCGTGCTGTTTGCATTTCAAGAAGTCGAAGACGCCCTCGCCGCGCTTAAAAGTAACAACGATCGCGCCGTGCTGTCGCGCGCTACTGTCACCGAATCGCAGAATGCCTATGACATCGCCAAAGCGCGCTTCGACGCCGGCGCCATCGACTACCTGACGTTGCTCGAAACCCAGCGCAGCCTGTATCAGGCGCAAGACAACCAGATCGCGATCAACCAGGGTCAGCTGCAATCGTTCGTCCAGCTGCGCAAAGCCCTCGGGTCTTGATTGTCGCTGCGCTCCCGTTCAAAACGTTCCAATCGTTCCGGGCGTTCCATTCCCCTCCTTCCCGAAATAAGTGAAACTGAAGCCACCTCCTGTTCGCCTCGTCACTGAGAAATGTTACAAATAAGAGAGGAAGGGTTTCCGTGGAAGTCTGGTGAATTTTGCCAACAAGGGTGACTCATGAAACTTGGACTATTCGCTGCGCTAATACTTTTGGCGGCATGCTCTCCGCCGCAAACATCGCGCCCTTCCGGCAACAGGACTGCTGGCACACCGCCAACGAGTGAAAGCAGGACTACCCCAAACACAGTGAACCAGGATGCACAGGAGTGCGAGCGCGAGGCCGCCCTGTCCGGCGCCGGCAGTAAGGCGGAAGCTTTCAATAGATGCATGCGCGCGCGAGGCCATAGCTCTAAACGATGATGCGAGCGTTGGAGTAACGGAGCATTGGGTCTTCGAACCCATCACTCCGGCGCTGCCAGCTCGCGAATGAGGGCCGCCGTTCAGCAGCCTGCCAAACGTCCCTACTTTCTCTTGCAACTCTCTCGCCGTCGTGGTTATTTTAGAGATACCATGGCAGACCGCGATTACTATCAGATTCTTGGCGTCCAGCGCGGCGCTTCCCACGAAGACATCCGCAAGGCCTACCGCAAGCTTGCGCGCAAATATCATCCCGACATCAATCCGGGCAACAAAGACGCCGAGAACAAATTCAAGGATCTCTCGGTCGCCTACGATGTCCTGAGCGACGAAAAGAAACGAAAACTTTATGATGAATTCGGCGAGGCCGGCCTGGCCGCCGGGTTTGATGCCGACAAGGCGCGGAGCTATCAGCAGTGGCGGCAGCAGTCGGAGCGCGCCGGTGGCACCTACGAATTTAACATGGATGACCTCGGCGATCTTTTCGGCGGTCTCGGCGGCATGTTCCGGCAAAGCCCGAGAGCGCAAAGCGGGCCGCGGCGCGGCCAGGACATCGAGTCGAGTATGGAAATCGATTTCCTCGACGCGGTGCGCGGCTTTCAGACCTCGATAATGCTTCAGCGGCCGGTCGCTTGCGAGGCCTGCCAGGGGACCGGGGCAAAATCACGTACCAGGCCGAAGGGCGGACAGCTGTCCGGCGATCCCTGCGCGGTATGCGGCGGCGCCGGCCGAGTGCTGCGGCCGGATACGATTCGCGTCAACATCCCGCCCGGAGCCGACCCGGGAAAGCGTATTCGCTTGCGCGGCAAAGGCGAAGCCGGCGTCCGTGGCGGCCCGGCTGGCGACCTTTACATCGTGCCGCGCATCCGACCGCATCCGATACTAACGCGCTCGGATCGAGATTTAACTATGGAACTGCCGGTTACGGTCGGCGAAGCAGTCCGTGGCGCCAACGTGGATGTGCCAACGCCGGACGGAACGATCAAGGTCAAGGTTCCTGCCGGCGCGCAGAGCGGCCAGCGACTGCGTATCAAGGGCAAAGGAGTCGCCGCCCACGGGCAAACTCCAGCCGGCGATTTATATTTGCGGCTCATGGTGCGCGTGCCGACTGAAACTATTGCCCATGATGTCATCGAGAAGATCGACCAGGCTTATGGTGAAGACGTGCGCAAAAACATGCGGCTGTAAGGGAAAGGGCGAAAAATGCCGCGAAAATATCTGCGCATTACCGAGGTCACGAAAATCTGCGGCGTTGACGCAAAGTTCGTCATACGCTTGGAGAAGGAAGAGCTGATCCACCCGATCGTCCGGCGCAGTCGGAAACTTTATCCGATGGATCAGGTCGATCGGGTGCGCGTGGCCCGCCTGCTCATCGATGAAATGGGAGTCAACCTGGAAGGCGCTGAGGTGGCGCTCCACATGCGCGAGCAGATGATCGCCATGCAGCGTCAATTCAACGAAATACTCCGCCAGCTCAGCCGGGAGTTGAAAAAATAAAACTTTGGAAGCAAAGTCCGTGGTATCTTGCGACTTGAAGATCCTTCGCCAAGGCTACGGAGGTCCCCCTATTCGAGCAATTACAGTTGGCGAAAAACGCGGCCAAAAGGATAATCACAATCCGCGATCACGACTAATGACCACAGCCGGCACTCTCCTTGCGCGTTTACCGCCCGTCATCAGGCGGAATGTTCAGATTCTGTCCGATATAAATGTAATGCGGATTCTGCACCGTGTCTCGATTGGCTTCATAGATTTTGACCCACTTCTGGCTCGTGTTGTAAAACTTTTGCGCTATTCTGCTCAGGTTATCTCCGGCCGCTACGACATAAGGAGTGGTTGCGGCTGCTTGTGCCGTTAAGACCTGACTGGGTTTGGCCGCCGCTTGGGTCGACGACTCCCGTGACCCTTCGGGTTTGGCGATGGAAGCGACTTTGTCACTGGCCGGCGGCGCGGGCTTACTTGCAACCGAGGGGCAGGCGTAGGTTCTACTTTCGCTGGCGCAGGCTTACTTGCAACCGCAGGAGCCGGCGTGGGTTCTACTTTCGCTGGCGCAGGCTTACTTGCAACCGCGGGAGCCGGCGTAGGTTCTACTTTCGCTGGCGCCGCTTTTGCCACTGCTTGGGGTTTGTATAAACGATCAACGAAACCGGAGCCGTCGAGTTCTTTGACAAAAGTGAGGTCCACGAATTGCTCGGGTTTAGCCGAGCGCGCCACCGGATCTTTAACCCCCATCTCACGTAACATAATTTGTATACCCTTGAGCGTCGGATAAGGCTTTTCGGGAACCAAGGTGACCATGATGGTTTCATAAGTCTCTTCCAACACGTCCTTGTCGTCGGTCCGAAGATATTTCGCGAGGATATCCAACGATTCCTTGCGGTGCGTCTTGGCGTAATGAATCCCTTCCACGTAGGCTCTCATAAAGTCGCGAACCAGTTCCGGTTTGGATTTAATCAACGATCGGGTTGTGGCGATCCCGGTGTGCTGATATTCCAATCCAAGCATTTGCAGATCCGCTAAAACCGGAAATCCCGCTTTTTTAGCTCTCAGCGTGGTTGGCGGCGAAAGCATCGCTCCTTGTAATTTACCGGCTTCCAGAGCGGACAAAATGGCCGGCACATTTCCCAACTGCAATATCGTCACATCTTTATCGGCCTCGAGACCATATCTTTCCAAAGCGTAGCGCATGGCAAAATCGGTCGATGAACCGAACCGGGTGACTCCGACGGCCTTGCCTTTTAATTGATCAGGCCGGCTGATGCCTTTGTCCGTGTACAACTGGAAGATAAGGGTGTTGACCACTCCGGCGATCATGACCGCATCAGCGCCGCGGAGGTTGCTCTGCATGACGGCGGCGCCGGCCATGTGAGCAAAACTTATCTCTCCGGAAAGTAGGGATTGAACGGCGGTAGTCCCGGATTCGATCAAGATCGCTTGCACGTCCAATCCGTATTTTCTGAAGAATCCTCTTTCCTGCGTGACCCAGAGCGGAGCATTGTTTCCGGAGATAGAGCTGTAGGCGACGTTGACTTTCTGTAAACCGGGACTGGGTTTCTCGGCCGCAATCGAGGCCGGCGGTAAGACGATTCTGAGCGAGCCAATAACCAGCCCGATCAGGAGCAGGAGTCGTATTTCCCGTTTGTAGGTTCGTTTCATTGATTTCTCCTTCGAAGATATGCGGCCCTTCAGCCAACTAGCATTGTTAACCGTGTCACTGACGGCAATGGCGATGGGATTTTCTCCATTATCTTGCATTAGCCCAGCGAGATTGGCCATTATCGCCGTCGCGAGTCGGGTTATATGGCCATAGGCGGCAGCCTAAAACGCCCGTCGACCAACGTCAAGTCCGCGGAGTTTGTCGGCGGCTATAGGATGCGGTCTAGTCGAAGTATTCTTAGGGTTTTTCAGCAGAATCCTATGTGTCGTCTTGGCGATCGTTTGAACACAAAAGGATTGCGTGCCGCGGTTGCGGTTGCTAATGTTGGCATTCTGTCGTCAGGCCCCTGCCAGGCAGTGAAGCGATGCGATTACCGCGAAAATCATCACGATCAGACGGCAGTGCGGCGGAAACCAAGGGCTTCCGCCTCGAAGAGGCGACGATTGCCGACGTTCACCGCGCTTTTCGCGCAAAAAAGCTGACGGCAACCCAACTCGTAAATCTCTATCTCAAACGCATCAAAGCCTATAACGGCACCTGCGTCGAGGGCGCCCTTGATCCTGCTACCGGGTTGCACTTGGGAGATATCACACCGATCGCGAATGCCGGCCAGCTTAACGCGTTCGTTACTTTGAACTTAAAGGAAGACAAACGTATTGCCCTGGGTTTTCCCGATAAGGTAAAGCGGACGCACACCGGACCCGACGATGCAAAATTCCCCGATGCTTTGGATCGCGCGCGCGAGCTCGACCTTCACTTCGCCCGCACAGGCAAGTTTGTCGGCCCGCTTCACGGCATTCCCATCGCCGTTAAAGACAACTACGATACCTTCGACATGCGCACCACGGCGGCGGCAGCGGCGGATTACGCCAATGATCGGCCGCCTGATGACGCGACCATGGTCGCGAAACTCCGCGCCGCCGGAGCAATTATTCTCGGCAAGACGAACATGGACGAGTACGCCCCGGCTGGCATTGGCCGCAGCGCCTTCGGCGGCCAGACCTGCAATCCCTACGACACGACTAGGATTCCCGGCGGCTCGAGCAGCGGCTCCGCCGCGGCTGCGGCGGCTAATCTCGCGATGTGCGCCCTGGGTACGGACACGTCGGGCTCCGTGCGCTACCCATCGGCCTGCACCAATCTTGTCGGCATGGTTGCCACGCAGGGACTGGTGAGCCGCGATGGCATTATTCCTCTTTCGTTCTCCAGAGATCGCGGCGGTCCCCTCTGCCGCACCGTCCAAGACACAGCTATCCTCCTGGAAATGCTTGCCGGCTACGATCCCAAGGATCCGGTCACAGCGGCTTCCGCTGCGCTGCCCAAGGTCGCCTACTCGCGCTTTGCGAAACAAAAATCGCTCGCCGACAAAAGGATCGGCGTGTTACGAGATTTGATGATCGAAGCGAGCCTTGCCGATAGAGACAGCATTCGAGTCGCCAACGAGGCGATTGCCGACATGAAGAAGGCGGGCGCGGTAATCGTGGATCCGGTGAACATTCAGAAAGTCATCGCCGATCTGGTTCCCTACCTCGAGCCCGGTTTGTTGCCGAACAATTTTCCGGCTGTCTTTCCAAAGTCTCGGGAATCCCATCGATCATATCGTTTCGATGGCGTTCGATCACAACCTGGTTCCTGCCGGCGTCCGCGGCGTGAATCTGCGCCTGCTCGCCGCGCAGCCGCGCGGTAATGAGGCCCGCTACGCCATCAGCCGGTACTTTCGCGAGCGTGGCGATGCCAAATTTAAAAGCGTTCAGGACATGTTCGCGATGCCCATGTTTTCCGGCAGCCTCGACAACCTAAAAAGAGCGTTTAGCGATACCGCCACGACTCTGGACACGCCGCCGCAGACGGATCACCTCCTGCGAATGCAGACACTGCAGACAGGTGATTCTCCAGGTCATGGCGGAGAATAATCTGGATGCGTTGGTTTACGTCTACACAACTGTGCCTCCTCACATCATCTTGCCGAATCGCTCGGCAGAGACGGTGGCGACGCGCACCGAGCCCAGAAACTTGAAGGCAGGAACGGTCATGTCGGATCCAACCCTCGTGCCCGAGGAGCCGGTACTGAAAACCGATCTCGACACCTACAGAGGCTCGGGCGCAAGCTGGGCGGTCAATCTCAGTCCCGAGGCCGGCGGACTCCCGGCCATCGTCGTGCCGGCCGGCTTTACGAGAGAAGTCTATGACCGCGTGCCGGACGAAAAAGATCCTAACGGCAGCAAGTTGGAAGGGCCCAAGCAAGTTCAGCTCCCGGTTGGATTGGAATTTCTCGGGCGGCCCTTTGCGGAGGCAAAGCTGTTCGAGATCGCGTCCGCCTTTGAAAAGGTCAAACGACATCGCCGCCCGCCCGCGGGATTTGGCGCCCTTCCCGACTGAGCCCTAAATCGGAGTGGTCAAGTCAGAAACAAGACCAGAGCTGGATACTGGTAGGCTGGTTGAGATTCCGCCAGGCAATTACTAAATTGCCGAGTGAAACCCACTTACACCGGCCGGAACGATCCTCAACTCCATCATAAATCCTGGATGCAAGATCGGCGCGGCTTGTGGACGGCTATAGGATGCGGTTGAACCACAGCAGTGAAAGCGAAGCCGAAACGAGCGCCGCAACGGCCGCCGCTGCGGAAAACAGAGCGCTGATTTCCATGTCCTTCTTTTCCAGTACGAGCCGCGCGTTAAGGGAATCGTAGACCTTTTGTAGATCAGTTGCGGTGCCCGCGTAGAAATACTCGCCATGTGTCATCTTGGCGATCGCCTTGAGGGTTTCCTCATCGAGACGCACACGCATGGACCAGCCTTCAAAGCCGATGGTCTCTCCGCCTGTGGTGCCGAAACCCACGGTGAAGACACGAACGCCGCGGTCGGCGGCCATGCGGGCCGCCTCCATGGAGTCGGGGCCCGTGGTCCTCTGGCCGTCGGTGAGCAAAATGATGGCGGCGGATGTGTACGAGCCGGGTGGAACCGGCTTGAACGCCGGTTTCTCCGCTTTGCCAGGCTGATCGAGAGGTACGCCGCGCGGGGCATCGCGCCCGTAAATCAACGAGCTCACATCGATGCCTTCCTCGGGAAAGATCGTCGCAAGAGAGACGATGATGCCGCTGCCAATCGCCGTGCCGCGTTGCAGTTGGAACCGATCGATGGCCGCGAGGATGTCCTCGCGATTTCGCGTGGGCATTTGCACCACCGACGCCGTCGCGGCGAAAGACACCACGCCGATGCGTACGTTTGAGGGCTGCTCGGCGACAAAGGCCTTTGCGGCGGCCTGCGCCGCGGAAATTCGATTGGGCTGCACGTCGACGGCGCGCATGCTGCCGGAGACGTCCATGGCGAGGATGATCGTTTGGTGTTGGGACGGCAAGGTGATAACGGCGGCGGGACGGGCAATGCCAACGATCATCACGATGAGCGCAACCAAGAAAAGCAGCGGTGGAATGTGACGGCGGAATCTCTGGCCCGCGCCCAAAGCCTCTTTCACCATGCTCAAGCTGGCATATCTGAGCGCGGCCTCTTTCTTTCGGCGCAACAGGAAAAAGTATGCGGCAACCAGCGCCGGTACAATCAGGAGAAGCCAGAGCATCTCAGGCCATAGAAACTTCATGGCTTCCTCTCAGGTGTTTTGGCAGGCTTCCGCCCGCTGCCAACTGGCTGCGCCGCTTGCGCAGATCGGCGAAGCGCAGAATCGTATCGACGAGATCATCGTCTGTCGACAACTCCAGCGCGTCCACGCCCGCCTGGCGAAACGCCGACCGAAGCTCCTTCTCGCGCCGCTCGGCTAGAGCCGAGAAACGCTTCCGGAAAGCCCGATCGTGGGTATCGACAAATAACTGTTCTCCGGTCTCGGCGTCGCGCATCACGACAAGCCCCAGATCGGGCAATTCCATCTCCAACGGATCGTAGAGCCGCACCGCCAAGACCTCATGGCGCCGCGCAAGATAGGCCAGCGGCTCGGCCCAGCCGGGCGTACTGATGAAATCGGAGACGACGAAAACGAGGGATCGTCTTTGCATGACCCGAAAAGCGCTCTGCAGGAAATCGCGCAGGTTCGTCGCGGCCGAACCGGAACGCTCGGGCCGCGAAAGCATCCTGTGCAGGATGTGGAGCGCGTGGCGCCGGCCGCTCCGTGTCGGAATCACCGTATCGACACTGTCGCCATAGAACAGCGCCCCGACGCGATTGCCGTGACGGGTCAAGAGCCGCGCCAGCACGGTGACGAATTCGGTCGACACGGACCGCTTCTTGACATGGGAGCCAAAATCCACCGACGGGCTCAGGTCCAGCAGGAACCACGCTGTGACTTCTCGATCTTCATTGTACACTCTGACATAGGGCGTCATCAGACGCGCGGTGACGTTCCAATCGATGTAACGGACATCGTCGTGATATTGGTACTCGCGCAAATCGGCCAGATCCAGCCCGAAACCGCGAAACAAGGATTGGTAATCGCCATGAAGCAGCCCGTCCAGACGACGAATCACGGTCCACTCCAATCGCCGCAGGATGTTCTCGGCTCCAGCGGTAGTTGCAGGCTGCTGAAAAAGACTCATAGGTGCGCTCGCGAGTGGCCTCGCTCGATTTCGAGTTCGTGGAACGTGTTCGTGCTCGTGTTGAATTCACGGTCACGTTTCACGAACACGATCACGATGAATTTCAGTGATCGCCTACGAGCTGGCGGCGATTTTGACATGGGTCTCCAGCGGCTTATCGGGAGCCGATATATGTTGCATGATCCGATGGATCAGCTGATCTGCCGTCATCCCCTCGGCCAGAGCCTCATACGTCAGCACGAGCCGGTGCCGAAATACGTCGGGCACCAGATCCGTCACGTCCTCGGGCAAGACGTAGGTGCGGCCGCGCAGGAACGCCAGCGCTCGCGCACCCTCGATGACGTTGATCGAGGCGCGAGGGCTCGCGCCGAATGACATGTACTTCGCTACGTCGCCGACGCCGTAGCGATCCGGATCCCGCGTAGCGGCGGCCAGCCGCACCGCGTATTGCTTGAGCGACGGATCCACGTACAGGCTCCGGCACTCACGCTGAAGCGCGCTCAATTGCTCGGTGGTGGCCATGGGCACGACATCATTGGCAATGCCGGTGACCCGATCGACGATGACAAACTCCTCTTCCTCGGTTGGATACCCGACGAGCACCTTCATCATGAACCGGTCCACCTGCGCCTCGGGCAGCGGGTAGGTTCCCTCCGTCTCGATAGGATTCTGCGTCGCCATAACCAGGAACGGCTCGGGAACCTGGTAGCTTTCCCCGGCGATCGTGACCTGGCGTTCCTGCATCACTTCGAGCAACGCGCTTTGCACTTTCGCCGGAGCCCGGTTGATCTCATCGGCAAGAAGGAGATTGGTAAAAACGGGACCCAACGAGGTGCTAAAATCGCCGGTCTTCTGGTTGTAGATGCGCGTTCCCACCAGATCCGCCGGCACGAGATCCGGAGTGAACTGAATTCTCTTGAACGACCCGCGCATGGTTCTAGCGAGCGTTTTGACCGTAAGGGTCTTGGCGAGCCCCGGCACGCCCTCGACGAGCAGGTGTCCCTGCGCCAGCACGGCCACGAGCACACGCTCCAGGAAATGATCCTGGCCGACGATGACCTTCTTCACTTCGTAGAGGATGCGCTCCATGAGTGAAGCAATTTCGCTGCGGCTTGTTTCTTTGCTGTCCATAAATCCTCGCGAGGTCAACGTTCAATGTTCAAGGTTCAAGGTCCGAAACGAATTGAACGTTGAACCTGGAACCTTGAACAATCCCGGTCAGAATGGCGGTATTCCCACGGCCGCGGCTGCATTCTCGATGGGAACCGCAAACCCAATGCCCACGAAGAAACGCTGGTCTGTAGGGTTCAGTATGGCGGTGACGATGCCAACGACCGCGCCCTCTGCGGTCACCAGCGGCCCGCCGGAGCTTCCGGGATTCACCGCGGCGTCGAACTGGATGAGATTCGTCAGCAGGCGCTTCCCCTCCGGCGATCGGAATTCGCGCCGCAATCCGGAAACTACTCCCGCCGTCACCGAAGGACCGATACCGAAAGGAAAGCCGACGGCAAAGACTTGGTCGCCCAATGCGAGATCCGCGGTGGATCGCATGGTGGCGGCGAAAAGATCGTCGGGAATCGTCTGCGCCTGAAGCACAGCCAAGTCGTGCTCCGGACGCACGCCGGTGATCGTGGCATCGGATTCGAGCCCGTCGGCGAACACCACTTGCACCCGCTTGGCGCCGTTCACAACGTGGAGATTGGTAAGGATGATGCCTTTGTCGACTATGACGACCCCGGTGCCGACGCTCTTCTCTATGTCCTCGCCGTCTTCGTCAGGTTCCAGCCCGCGCACGCGAACGATGGACGGTCGAATGACCTCGTAGGCCTTCGCCGCGGGCGAGGGAAGGATATTATTTTCGAGTGTGTAAAGCACCGCGGCGCGGATATCGTCCTGGGTGATCTGGCGTGTCGAAGGCTTGATCGCGGCATAGGTAAAAACCACGAGGAGCGCCAATAGCCCTCCGGCTGCGACCCACAGGAGCCTTGCATGGCGCGTGTAGAAATTTCGCCATGGGAAGCGGGATGGCTGAGTAGCGACTTGAGTGGAAGGACTTTCGTGCGCCTGATCGGGACTATTGAGTTGCTGCGGAGGGCTGGTCGGGGTTGCCCGCCCGGTTATCGACGTTCGACTGGAGCTGTAGAGTGTTACCCTTTTCATGTGCGGCGCATTCGATTCACCCGCTGTGGCTGCTCAGCGCAGCCACGAACGAGTGTTAACTCGACTGAAATATTCAGATGCCAGCTGATATAAGAGTTATCGCAGTTACGGACAGCTGTCCAGCTCTGCCCGCAATTCAAAATCAAAAGGAGCAGCGCGACGCCCACTCGCCAGACGCCGGGGAGTTATGAGAAGTGAAAGGCGACACTCCCGCCCACACTCTCACGCACGATCATTGAGCCGACCGAACGGGAAACCCAGCTTAATCCGCCATGCGCAAGAAGGCCTAAAATAGGCCGGAGTTATGCTGGCCTTCAAGCGGCGTCGGAAAGCGACCGAATAGTCCGCTGAATTTGCGCGGTCAGGCAAACTTTTTGAACCCTTTTGGCCGCGGTGCCTTCCTCACATTTGCATAACACCACCCAACTCCGGTATTGAAAGAGGCTACGATGAAGTCGAACATGCTTGAGTATACAAGGCAGGAAATCTCCCAGCTTTCCGATGATCGTCTGGAGGACGAGTGGAAACACTTCATGGCTTTTTCCACTGATAGACAGCGCCTGCGCGAGGACGTGCAGAGAATGATGCGTAAGAAATCTCCCGAGCGCCGCGTGAAGTCCGGGGATATTCCGGAAGGCGGGATGGCGACCACGAAAGCAGGGACAAGGGAGATTCTCTTGGCAAAAGTGGCAGGAAAAATTTACGCCATGGATAACGCCTGCGGTCATTCAGGCTATCCCTTGCACAAGGGGAAATTGGACGGCTACGTCGTCACCTGCCGGTGGCACGAGGCCAAGTTCGACGTGCGCAGCGGCGCAGTTCTTGCCACGGGTCGCAACTTCAAGCCGATTGAGCGGTTTCGCGTCGCGCTGACCGACGACGGTACGGTCAAGATCGGGGAGAAGCTATGAAGACGCCGACGCGGGCTGAATTGGAAAAGTTGAGTTATGAGGAGCTAATCGAGCTTGCCGCCGAGCTCGCGCGGGAAGATGAAGAGATTAAGAAGGTGCGGCGGCATTTTATCGAGGAGTTCTCGCAGCGTACGCCGGAGAAAGCGATTGAACTGGGCGACCTGGGCGAGGGTGAGATGATGGGCGCCTCACTGGACGGCACCCCGGTTCTGTGGGCCAAAGTCGAGGGGCAAATTTACGCTTTGAGCGACAGGTGCCCGCATCGGGGCTTTCCGCTTCATCATAAGGGCAAGCTGGAGGGCTACACTCTCACATGCGCCTTTCACGGCGGACAGTTTGACATTCGTACGGGTGCCTGTATAAGACACCCGACGGAAACCTACCCGTGCGAGACCTTTCAGACCCAAACCGCCGCAGACGGGACGGTCGTTTGCGAGGCTGGCGACAGAAAAAATTGAGCAGGTGTCAACGTGATGAATTCATTTCAACACAACAGCGCCGCGTCGACATTGGAATAAAATCAAGGTATCGCATACCTTACCACTGGATTGGAGCCGGTCCAATTCTTAGCGAGCTTCCCATGAGCAACCTGACGAGAAAAACTTACAACAACTCCCCGTGGCGCAGAATGAATGCGTTCATGGTTGCAACGCTGGTTCTAATTTGTCTGTTGCCCGGCGCGCCGCTCTTTTCACAGGAGTTGGTCGCCAAAGCTCGGGAAGAAAAAAAACTTGTCCTCTATCACAGCACCGGCATTGACGATACCCAGCAAATCATTGATCGATTTCGCAAGCGCTATCCATTCCTTCAGGTTGAGAACCATCGATTATCCAGCGTGAAATTGATTCAAAGAATCATAACGGAGCTGCGCGCGGGTCGGGATCTGGCCGACGCTTATCTTATTAGCGGCCTTCAGACATGGCTTCTCAAGGACATG
The DNA here is from genome assembly GCA_963840855.1 of uncultured delta proteobacterium. GTDB lineage: Bacteria > Desulfobacterota > Binatia > UBA9968 > UBA9968 > DATACQ01. The sequence continues at coordinate 2,642 of CAWJBB010000019.1, read as the reverse complement.
GGCCATTTGGCCGTCTATAACTCCCCTGAACGCGCGAAGATCAGACCCGCCTTACGAGATCGTCAAGGGTACTGGACCGGAGTGCTGTGGAATCTCGGCGTGTTGGGATACAACACGAATATTGTCGCCCCAGGAGCGGTTCCCAAGACCTGGCAAGATCTCCTGCAGCCGCGTTGGAAAGGACAGATTGGCTTGGAGGCGGAAGATGTGAGCTGGTACGTGTTTGTCCTCCATTTGATGGGGCAGGAAAAAGGCAGGGCTTTTTTGCAGCAGCTTGCGCGGCAGCAGCCGCAGTTTAGGAGCGGACACAATCTGATCGCGCAACTGCTGACTGGGGGAGAATTCGGGTTGGCCCCGACGGCTCGGGTCCATCGAGTCGAGGAAGCAAAGCGGCAGGGAGCACCGGTCGACTGGGTAGCGATTGAGCCTCTCGCGCCCGAACCGCCGGTATGTATCAGCCTCCCAAAAAACGCGCCCCGTCCTAACACCGGTAAACTGTTTATCGATTTCGCGCTATCGGCCGAAGCACAAGAAATCATATACCAGCAAAAAAGAAGTCCTAGTCGGATGGACGCTTCCCAACCAATTCCGCGGCTAGCTCAGATCAAGCTTCTTGAAATAGAGTATGACCAAGAAGCGCAGAATTACACACGCTACGCGCGCGAATACCGAGACACTTTTCAGCTGCCATAATACGTCACGCAACTACCGGGGTCCTTCTCCTCCGCTGCCAACCTTGTAATCGATTTTATTCTCCCTTGGGAGGTAGCGGACTGACGAGATCACGATCGGAAAGATGAGCAACTGTTTCGCCGGTCTCCGTGAAGGTTCGGGTCACCTCGGCGCTTGTATATATCCAGAGAATCGTGAGGTGTGACGCCCCGACGTTTATGAATCGATGAGGCCTATTTGCGGGAACCAGTGTTGTATCAAAAGGACGCAGGAGGTGACGCTGCCCGTCGACCTCTGCCTCGGCCTCTCCTTCGAGGACCGTCACCTGCTCGTCACAATTATGCGAATGGAGCGGAACTTTGGCGCCGGCCGGAAAGCGGGTCAGACCGGTCGTCATGTCCTTTGCGCCGATCTCCTTGGTGACCAAGGGGATCGTTCGGATGCCGTTGCCGCGCTCGACAACCGGCAGCGAATCGATTTTCAAAATATGCGCATCCGCCATAAAAATTATCTCCTTTCGCAGGAGTTCGGACCGTGCGGTGAATCTAACCATGCGACTGAAGGCCCGTCAACCTCGACTGAAGGGACTGAGAACATAATGAAGATTACAAATAAGTTGTCACGTGAGTTTCTGTCATCGCGGTCCTTCGGCTGTGCTCAGGATAAACTCCGGATCTCGGTCGAGATTCTTCACTCCGCTACGCTATGTTCATCAGAATGACAGGTTAGAGATTTGGAATATTTAATATTTAACAACCCCTTAGCGGCTCAAATATTTTTTCATCAGGCCATTGATATAGTCTTGCATCGGCGGAGACACGGTAATGAGCTGGCGCAGGATTGGGTCCGCTTCCTCGGCCAGAAGCATCTCGGCATCTTCACCGCTGACCCTTTTCAATTCAGCCTTGAACTCCGCCCCTTCCGTCATGCGCGCGAAGCCCTCGCGCAAGACGCGCACGATCTGCGCCGGCGTTTTTGGCGCCGCATAGAGCGGACGTCCGCCGCTGTCCGAGCCCGCCAAGATTATATAGGCTTGCCACGGAATCCCGCTCGGGCGTCGTTCCTTCGCCACGTCCTCGAATACCGGCACGTCGGGGAACTCGGAACGTCTTTGGAACGTGCCCGTTGGGGTCAGCATGCCCTGCTGAATGAACGGATGGAAACCCTGGCCGACGAGCTGGCGCAGAGTGGGCAGAGTCGCGGTCGGGTAGATGTCAGTTTCGTTTCTTTCAAAGGCAAGGAGTATTTCTCCACCGCCGGGATACCCCTGCACCCAGCGCACGTTCCATTTAAGGAACTCCGCGCCCCACAGAAAGATCGCGTTCCAGCTTTCGTCTCCCGATCGAACTCCGACTTTGAGAGGTTCACCGGAACTCGTGAGGCGATCGAGACTTTTTTTTCGGATCAGAGCCACCGAAGTCCCGCGGCGGACGCTGCCGATCACCGGCCAATGCCGGAGATCATGTTTGGCCTCTTTAACGCCCATGGCCTGTTGATTGATACTGGTCGTGCTTGTGTAGTGAAGCGTCAAACCGTCAGGCTTGGCAAATTGTTCAAACCAGTTGCTTGCGACCGTGCCTCCCGCCCCGGGCATGTTTTGCACGACGACCGTCGGATTTCCCGGAATATGGGGCGGTAAGAAGCGGGCGAGCATCCGACCCTCAGCGTCCACCCCACCGCCGCTAGGAAATCCAGCGAGGATTCGAATCGTCTTGCCGTTGAAATAAGCGTCCTGGGCGGACGAAAGATTTGCGCCCAGTAAGAGAATCGAAAAGGCAATAAGCACCCCATAGCCAACTTTTCTCAACATCGACAATCCTCCCTCGAACGATTCATATACGGAAATGCCGCGTTCAATCAAACGCTCTTCAACGCGGTGGACGATCATTGTCCGAGATTGAATGGCAGGTGATTCTCGCGCTTGACCGCCTTTGCCCTGTCACGATATAGCGTCTCGGCATGGGACGAGC
>CAWJBB010000018.1:0-10227 GCA_963840855.1 uncultured delta proteobacterium | reverse complement strand
GCCTAAGGGCCTTATATTAGTAAGGTCACGTTTATAGGTATAACGTAATTGGATTAACACCGATTCTGAGAGCTTGCTGGCATGAGGACCTTCGAGGCCTGATCCGCCATGAGGATCTGGGGCAGACTGTCCCGGCCAGCGAGAGAACGGAGCTAAAGGTTCAATAGAAAGTTGTCCCTTGGAGGACCGATATAAGGCGAACATTCCGTTCAGCGCTTTTAGAAAAGGGAATAAAAAAAGAAGGAGTAGAAGAACTTGGAGCGATACTATTTGGGTGTGGATTGGGCCGATGAGTTTCATCAGGTTTGGGTCGGCGATGTAGAGGGCAAAAAAGTAATCGAGATAAAACTGGCTCAGAAAGCCGAAGCCCTGAGTGAGTTTGGCCGCTGGCTCGACGAGCGTCGGGCGCAGGGGATCGAGTTGTGGGCGGCCATTGAGAAGCCACAAGGGCGGATTGTGGATTTTCTGTTGGATCATGGGGTAGTGGTCTATCCGATCAATCCCAAGGCTTTGGATCGATCTCGGGATCGGTTTCGGATGAGCCAGTCCAAGAGCGATTCCTTTGATGCCTACGTGTTGGCGGATATTGTGAGGAGCGATCATGCCCGCTTGAGAGCCCTTCAACCCGATTCTGAGCAGGCCCAGGAACTTAAAATGCTCACTCGGGATCACCACCGTCTGGGGCGCCATAAAACGCGTATACGCAATCTGCTCGATCGCACCCTTAAAGAGTACTATCCACGGCCCTTGGAGGTGTTTGCTGATCTGGAATCGAAGATTGCCCTGGATTTTCTCACGAAGTATCCGACCCCCCAAGCCCTGTCGAATCTTAGCCGCAGAGAATGGAACCGCTTTGCCATGCGCGAGCATCATCTTGGTAAGGAGCGCTGTGAGCAGTTGTGGGAAGATCTCAATAAACCTCAACTGAAGGTTCCCGAGCATGTGGTGAGAGCCAAGTCGCAGTTGCTTGCGGTGCTCGTGGGTCAGCTCAAAACTTTGAGTGAAGCGGTGGATAGCTACCGCGAAAAGGTCCAACGTTTTTTCGCCTCTACGCCGGCATCTGATCTGGCCAAGACGCTGCCGGGCGGCAAGAGTGGAACGACCATACCCATGCTTTGGGCTGAGCTGGGCGATACTGAGAGTCGATGGGTTTCTTTTCGTCACCTTCAGGCCGAGGCCGGTGCGGTGCCGGTGACCATAAAGAGTGGCAAGAGCTGTTTTGTACAGTTTCGTTATGCGTGTAACAAGCTGCTGCGTTATGCCACTTACTGGTTTTCCTTTAGCTCGCTCAATCGGTGCGAGTGGGCGGACAAATACTATCGCGACCAACGGGCGAAGGGACACAGCCATCCTCAAGCGCTTCGGGCTTTGGGAGCCAAGTGGCTCAAGATTATTTTCGTGATGTGGCGAGACCATAAACCGTACGACGAAAACTACCATTTGGCCAATATCACCAGGCAAAGAATGCGCCAGGCCACATAAAAAAAATCTATAAGGGGGCTTGACAAGTCTCATAGAAAGTCTGCCCTGAGACTTGTCGAACGGGTTCAATGTTCAAAGTGCGCCGGAGCCGATATTGAACGGCAATCTGTTGTCCTTAACTTTGGGCCGTAGACATGGAAGTTTGAACCAGCGTTACCATCATCAATCCTTAAAGCCTAACAACGCGCGGCAAAAACTTAACGACTGTCGTCGCCACTAGCGGTAGAGCCGCGCGAAGAATCCGTCCTTATCCAATTCGCTAATCAGACTGTCATCGGTGTAGTTCGCCGCGTTGACACCGCGGAGGCGAGGATTATCAGTGGCTATGAAGTCTACGGTTTTTTGCAGCTCTTGAGCATCAGGATAGGGCTTCGCTTTAATCACCCCTTGAACGTAGGTTTGATATAGAACATCAAGAACTTCGGCATTGTCGGTCTTGAGATAATCCCGGTAAACCTTCGAGGCAAGGTTTCTATTGGTTTTGCCGAGCCAAATGGCTTCGCTCAGCGCTTTGAGAAAGGCGAGGGCCAAGCCACGGTTGTCCTTGAGAAACTGCCGCGAAGTGATGAGATCGCCCCCGCTCGTATAAACCCCACGTTCGACGAGATCTACTAGTGTGTTAATCTTGTACCCCTGGCTGGTTACCCTCAAGATGACGTCCGGAACGGACAAGGTGGCATCGATTTTTCCTTGACGCATGAGCTGAATTCTATGTTCAGGATTGGTTAAGCCGGTGGGGAAAAGCTTTACATCTTTTCCCGGGACTAAGCGCAATTGCGGCAACAATACCTGGAGGGCGAAGTCCGTGGCTCCCCCGATGCGGTCTATGCCGATTATCTTCCCCTGGAGTTCCTCTAACGAGTTTATTTCGGGGCGCGCAACCAGGCGATATGGAGTGGTTCCGATGCTTGCAATTATCACTACCTGTCCTCCGGCAGTGCCCAAGGAAGCAGCGGCCACGCCGGAGGTAGCAACCATGTGCATATCGCCGCCGACGAGGGCGTTAAGGGCCGTGGGAGCGCCGCTGATGAAAAGCAGATTCACCGCCAGACCGTGCTTTTGATACAACTGTGCCTGCTTAGCGGCGAAATATGGAAAGCGGCTCGGCGAGTGGGCTCCGTAGGCTACCTGTAAGGTCGGCGACTTCTTCTCCTGAGCCGTTAAAGTTGTTGAAATCAGGAGAAAAAACAAAAAATTGGCATAGAAGATTCTTCTGATCACTGCGAACCTCGCATTACCAATCCCTGAACCCGTAACGACGCCACAACAACGACAAAACGACGCAAACGACGAGATACAAGAGGCCGATGACGGAAACCGCCTCGACCATATCGTTATCCCAATAGGTCCACAGAAGCATCGCCAGCACTTCGTTGCCCTGAGTGGTCAAGAACATCGGCACTGTGAGCGAACGCATCGCATGAATGGCGACCCAGAGAGCTACGGAGGTAAGCGCGGGTAAAACCAGAGGCAGCGTCACCCGCAGAAAAGTGGTTAGCCAGCTCGCGCCGCTGACGTAAGCCGCCTGCTCGAGTTCGTGATGGACCTGGATAAAAGCGGCGTTTAAAGTCCGGACGCTAAAGGGCATGTAAGAAATTGTCAGCCCTAATATGATGGGCCAGAGGGTGCCCCAGACTGGCGGAAAGTCCACGATGATGAAGAACCATAGAAGCGCGACTCCCAGAACGATCCCCGGATAGGCATGGGGCCAAAAGGTCAGGGTGTCGAGCAGCGCTTTGCTCTTCAAGCTCAAATTGGAGCGCACGATGAGCCATGCGGCGACGCTGATCAAGGCGACGGTTATAACCGGAGTAACCAGCATCAGGATCAAAGTGTTTTTCACGCTATCAAGGAAATTGGCGTTGCCGAATACTTCACGGTAGCTGTCTAAGTTCAACTGAGTCAACAGCGCCAAAGAAGGCGATTGCCAGGTCGGAAAGAGGCTGGACCAAACAAGAATGAAAAACGGCAAGCCGAGGGTCACGAAAAGATAAACGGCGATCAGAGCTAGCGCAACATAGCGCCAACGGCCGATGCCGATGAGTTTGGGCCGGTATCCCTTTCCCGAGATGGTGGCGTAGCGAAACCCGTGGCGGGTCGCCCTTTGATAGAGAAAAACCAAGCCAATGAGCATGATGAGAAAAATGACGGAATAGGCGCTGGCAACGGTATGGTTTCCCCACACCCGTAAAGAAAGATACACCTGGGAGGAAAGCACGTGAAACCCAATGGGCACGCCGATCAGCGCCGGGATTTCGAAGGTCTCGGCGATATTCATTCCGGTGTAGATAGCGGCTGACAAGATCGCCGGAAGCATCATCGGCAAGGTGACCCGCCGCAGCGTGCTCAGCCAACTCACCCCTGAAACGGCGGAGGCCTCCTCGAGGGCCGGGTCCATGCTTCTAAGCGCGGAGAGCACGATTAAGAAAGACGACGGTACGCTGCTGAGAGCCTGCAAGATGAACATGGCAGGGAGGGAGAAGATGTTGAAAAGCTTGACGCCGAACAAGTCATCGGTCAGGCGATTCAGCAGCCCTGCTTCAGGCCCGGCCAAGATGATGTACGATATTCCCATCAGCAACGACGGCACCGCCGATGGCAGCAAAATCAATACGAAAAGCGTGCCTTTGGCCGGAATGTCGGTGCGTTCGATCAGCCACGCGAAACCAACGGCTAGCAGAAGCGCGAGCGATGTGCAGACAGTGACGAAGATCGCCGTGTTAAGAAACAACGTATATGTGGCAGGGTTACTGTAGACAAAGGTGTAGTTTTTTAACGTGAAGAGCCCCGGATTGGCCGGCGTGGGCAACGCGGTCCGAAAGCTGCTCCACAGGAGAAAAATGATCGGAGCAAGAACTAGATAAGCGATGATCGCAACCGTCCCGACCAGGACAACATTGGTCACGTTGAAACGAGGCAGGAGCTTGCCGGCGTATATTACCCTTGCCGTCTCCACCAGCTGCATAGGTTATCTCTCGGGTACTGGGACGCCGAACAATTGCAGGATTTGTGCGCCGCTCTCCCTCGCTTTAGCCTCGCGTTCTTCATCGGGATACTCGTGGAGCTTCGCGCCATGTTGCTTGAACCAGCGTCCAACGATGTTGCTGTCATCGTATGGGTTGCCTCGACCCCGATGCTGGTAGAGAGATTCCTGGCCACGGTCCGAGGTGATCCAGTGCAGAAACAATTTTGCTGCGTTGGGGTGCGGAGCATCTTTCAGTAGCGCGATGGGCTTGCCGGATTCCACCCCGGCGTAGTCCGGCGCCACCGCGATGTTCTTGACCCCTTTCGGTTGATAACGCGAAAAATACTGGTGCGTGTTGGAAACGGGATTGGCCCAGACTTCGCCGCGCACCAGCATCTCCCAGCCGTCGCCCGAGCCGTTGTACAAGCGGGGCTTCTGCGGCACGATGACGGTCTTGACGTAGCGCATGATCTCTTCTTCGCTCCACTTCGGGTACATCGCGTCCCAGAAATAATATTGCCGTATATTGACGCCGATCTTGCTGCGCAGACGGGGGTCCGACAACTTTGCGTAGGTGAGCGGTTGCAAGTCTTTCGGCACTAGATCCTGGCGATACACGAGAGCGTAGGTTCCGCCGGGCTCCAGAGCTGCGGTCAATGATGAATGAACGGTTTTCTTCTTCGTCTTTGGAAAGACGTCAAACCAGTCCTGCCAGGCCTGGACCATGCCGGCTCTTTCCAGATCGATGGTGGAAGTGTTGATGAGATCGGTAGTGCGCCGGCCGGAGGCAAATTCAGCTCTGAGTCTTTCAAAACCGACGGCGCCCGCCATCATCGTTTGTTTGACCTCTATGAACGGGTAGGCTTCTTTGAAGGCGCCGAATATCGCTTTGGCTTCATTGGGCCTCCAGGTCGCGATGATATCGAAAACGGCATCTTTCTTAGCCGCCTCAATCAGCGCTTGCTGTTTGACCGACAGTGGGGCTTGAGCAGCGTGAACCCGCGCGAGCAGGTACGGGCCAGCTGCGATAGAGACCGCGAACATCGCGGCTATAGCGATTCCCTTTACCTTCATCGTTCACCTCCTGAGCATAGCGACCTTTTATAACGATCAATCGATTGCCGAACCATCGTTCGCTGGCAGCTCCGGATCACCCGTAACTGCGCTCGTCGACCTTCTGGCCATTATGGATTAAGGTTACATCGATTCGGGCGGCGCGCGCAAAGGTCACGAAGGACGTGCACTGTTCGCTCGCCCTAGCAACGATTTTCTTCACATCCTCGGACGAGTTTGGGCTGTCGATTGTGACCGTAAATGTGGCGCGTTCAAAGCCGCCTTTGCGCGGCGAGTCGGGGCGCGCCACGTAGCCCGAGATCTCACCTTCGAGGTTCTCAAACCGAACGTCGGCGAGCGCGGCGCTCTTCACGCACCACACCTGGTGGCACATCATCACACCCGCCAGGAAGTATCGTAGCGGCGCCGGTCCGGCGTCCGTGCCCCCGGCGGACTCCCGCTCGTCGGAGATGAAAATATGACCTTCGACGCTGGCGCGAAACTGCAGATCGTGAAGCGCTTTGGACTTCACAGTGGTGACGGGTCGCTCGGGTTGTCCAGGCGCCCTTGTGCCGCGCTCTTCCAATTGGCGCTGCACCAACTTCTTCATATCGGGATTGATTGACAACATGCTGCTTCCTCCTATGGTTTCGTTTCTACTGATTCTCAATCCATTGTCCGAGATCACGTCTTCTAACCATCAAGCAGGCTTCGCTTCCGCTTGCAGATCCTTGGCAGCTTTTTTAATGGCCTGGACGATATTGCGATAGCCGGTACAGCGGCAGAGATTTCCGGCGATTGCGTGCTTTATCTCGCTCTCGCTGGGATTGGGATTTTTCAGGAGAAATCCGTATGCGGCCATGATCATGCCTGGCGTGCAATAGCCGCACTCCGCCGCATCCGCGTCCCAAAATGCTTGCTGCAGCTCATGCAATCGCCCGTTCTTCGCGAGCCCCTCAATGGTTACAACTTCGGTTCCCGCGGTCTGCACCGCAAACACCATGCAAGATTTTACCTGCCGTCCCTGCCACAGCACGGTGCAGGCGCCGCACTTGCCGACCACACAGCCGATATGGGCCCCGGTCAACCCCAAGGTATCCCTCAGCATGTGAATGAGCAGCGTCCGCGGCTCGACTTTGACCAGACGCTGCGTACCGTTCACATTCACGGCGATTTCTCTTGGCACGATATTCCCCCGTGTTACTGTGATCGCGCCGATCTCCAGGTCCCAGTCGATTCCTTTGATTTCTGGAGGTCGCCGCGCGTTCTCGTGCAGTCTATGAATTCTCTTAAATCATCGAACTTCATCGTTTCGCTCGCGCAATGCTTTTTCGAAATCCGTCACCGTTGATCGGTCAGTTGCGCCAAGGCGCGGCAAAAGATCACCTTCAGGACTTCCTTTTTATATTCGAAGGACCCCCTCAGATCGCTGATCGGGCTGGCGATGTCGCGAATTTGCCCTCCGGCGCGCTCGATGATCTCGGGCGACAGCGTTTGGCCGCGCAGCATGGTCTCGACCGCTGCCGGTTTTACGGGACATTCGCCCGCGCCGCCCAGGCCGATGCCGATGTCGCGACAGACCCTATCTTTGTCGATATCCGCTTGCACCGCCACGCTCGCCACCGCGAAGTCGCCGGCCACTCTTTCGAGTTTTATGTACCTCCCCAGAGTTGGCCTGCTCGGGATTGGAACCGCGACTTCTCTGACCAGCTCGTCGGTCTCAAGAACGGTCGTGTAGGCAAATGTATAAAAATCCGTTGCCTTGATTTCGCGCTCGCCGCGCGGGCCCAGACAGCGCAGCCGAGCGTTGAGGGCCAAGATTACCGGTCCCCAGTCCCCCGCGGGATCCGCTTCCACGATAGCGCCGGCGGCGGTCCCCAAGTTTCGCACTTGCAAGTCGCCGAGCAGGCTTACGGCTTCGCGCATCATCGGAATTTTCTCGCGGACCAAAGGAGAGCTTTCGATGTCCGCGTGCCTGGTCAGTGCCCCGATCATCAGGCAACCTTCGCGCTCTTCGACATAGCTCAATCCGGCGACGCGATTGAGGTCGATCAAATATTTCGGCCGCGCCAGGCGCAATTTCATCAATGGGATCAAGCTTTGGCCCCCGGCAAGAATCCTTGCGTCTTCGCCCAGCCGGGCGAGAAAATCCACAGCTTCCTGCAAACTCTGTGGCTCCAGATACTCGAATGCGGCCGGATACATCAAAAGCCTCCCTCAACGCCATATCGGATGGCTATTAAAACAGTTCCCGCTAAGAATCATGCGCCGCGCCTCCATTGAGAGGCCAAACATTTCGTCGCTTGCGCCGGGAAGATTATCACTAGCCCGCCGGGACCGTTTCTTCCTTTTTCGCCTGCCGGATGAGCCCGAGGATCTTTTCCGGAGTGTAAGGCGTGTTGCGAATTTCCACGCCAAACTCCGCAAGCGCATCTTCAATGGCGCTGGCTAGCGCCGGCGGCGGTCCGAGCATCCCGGTTTCTCCCGCTCCTTTGGTGCCCAGGGGAGAAAACGGGCTCGGCGTAATCAGGTGGCCAAGGCGGATATCGGGAACCTCCTCTACGGTCGGGACTTTGTAGTCCATCAGGCTAGCCGTAACTAATTGACCGTCCTCGTCGTAAACGATTTGCTCATAGATCGCCGCGCCGATGCCCTGGACCACCGAGCCGTAGTGCTGTGTTTCGACAATCTGCGGATTGATAATATTGCCGCAGTCGTGCACCGTGCAGTACTTCACGATCTTGACGAATCCGGTGTGGATGTCCACGTCGACGACCGCCACCACGGCTGCGTAGGGATACGCCGAAAACGTATTCATCCGTCCTCGCTCATCCGGAACGTAGTCGATATTGGGATTAATAAATTGGCTCGTGACCTCCAGGCCGGGCTCCTCGTCTTCGGGAAGCTGGTGGATCGCGCCGTAGGCCATGCGCACAATGTCCTTCAACCCGATCGCCTTGATGCCGTCCTTCTCGCAGACTTTGCCGTCGCGGATTACCAGTTCTCTAGCCGGCACCTTTAAATTGCGCGCCGCGATATTGAGCAATTTGTCTCGCAAGCGTTCCGCCGCCAAAAGCGCGGCGTTCATTTGCACCACCGACGAGCGGCTGCTGCCGGTGCCGAAACCGTAAGGGGTGGCCGCCGTATCGCCCCGAATCACGTAAATCTTGTCCAGCGGGAAACCGATTCGGCTGGCCACGATTGCGCTGATCGTCGTGCCATGGCCTTGCCCTTGATCGCCCACGCTGGAGAACACGCTGACGGTTCCGGATGGTTCTATTCTGATCCGGCACGTCGCATAGCCTCCGGTCGCATATATTCTCCTGGAACTGGTGGGCTCCATCACCAGAACCGCGCCGATGCCTCGATAGATGCCTTGGGCCCGGAGCCGTTTCTTTTCTGCTTTTGCTTCTTCGTACTGCGCCAGCTCCAACGCCTGGGTCAGACATTTTTCATACTGGCCGCTGTCGTAAAGCGCCCCGGTGACATTCCGGTAAGGAAAGGCTTCGGGGGGAATGAAATTCTTTTTCCTCACCTCCACCGAATCGAGCTTCAATTTGCGCGCGATGATATCGACCATCCGTTCGATAACGAACGCGGCTTCCGCTTTGCCGATGCCGCGCAATGAGCCGTGGTTGGCCTTATTGGTCGCGATGCCGTAGGCGTCCACGGCGTAATTCTGAATTTGATAGACGCCGGGAACGTACAAGGCCGCCGAGCTAATCGAATTGTCGACACCGTAACTGCAACCGATATCGGCGATGATTTTGTCGCGGACCGCGAGGATGGTCCCGTCCTTTTTGACAGCCACGTCGATGTAGTGGATTTGATCGCGTCCCTGACGCGCGGTGCGCAGATGCTCGACCCGCGTCTCCGCCCATTTCATCGGGCGCTCCAATTTTAGCGCCAGCAGCGGCACCACCACTTCCTCCTGATAGCCGCCGTTTTTGCCGCCAAAGGAGCCGCCCACGTCCGGCGCGACCACTCTTATTTTGCTTTCGGGGAATCCCAATGTCTCCGCCAGCCGTGTCCTGAAATTATGCGCGCCGGCGGTGGAGGCCCAACAGGTGAGCAGTCCGCTGCGCGGTTCGTACTCGGCGCAGTACGCGCGCGGTTCCATGGGGAAAGGAGTGAGCCGCTGGCTGTTCAAGCGCTCCGAAATCACAAGGTCGGCAGTGCGGAAGACTTGGTCCAGATCAGGAGTAGAAAAGTGAAACTCATAGACGATGTTGCTCTTGAGCTCGTCGAAAAGTTTGGTCGATGATGCGCTCATCGCTTTCTCAGGGTCCACCACCGCGGGCAAGGCTTCGTAATCCACCACAACGGCCTCGGTCCCATCTTCCGCCAGATAGCGACTTTCGGCGACAACGGCGGCGATCGGCTCGCCTACATAACGCACTTTGTCCATCGCCAGCGGATAGATTTTTATATCGCGTACCGGACCGCCCCGAACCTCGGCCAAATCCCCGAGAATATCGCCTCCCGTCACGGCCGCGTGCACACCTGGAATCGACAGCGCGGGCCGGGTGTCGATCTGCTTGATTCTGGCGTGGGCGTAGATACTGCGAACAAAAGCGACATAGAGCGCGCCGGCCGGCTGAACGTCGTCGACGAAAGTGCCCTTGCCGGCAATGAGGCGCTCGGTCTCCTTGCGTTTCAGCCTGTCGCCAATCTCGACATGGTTCTTGACCTCCACACATACCTCCGTGTCAAAGTCTAGCCATACC
>CAWJBB010000017.1:0-40278 GCA_963840855.1 uncultured delta proteobacterium | reverse complement strand
CACGGCGCCATTGTTCGGCGACCTCGCCGGACGCGAATATTGACCCCGTCTCACTCGCATCAGGTGATTTGGCGGTCATCGTGTCCTCCTCATGACTGAACGAAATATTTCATTGTCAAGCCCGCCACGGCAAAAACAAACCGAGCGCGATTGATTAGCCCGCACTCAGGGTCCTAAAAACGCGTCCGGCGGAACGGAATAAAAATCTGTTGTCACGTCGGTCACGCCCGGTACGTTTTTCACTAGCTTTACGACTTCTTCTTCCAATCCTTCGTCTACTCTACCCTTGAGGTGAATATGGCCACCCTGGGCGCGAACTTCGAGGGACGATCCTCGTACATCGGGCGATGCAAATAACACGGCATGGACCCGAGAACCAAGAGCGAGGTCACTGAAAGCTTGGTTGGTCGCCGGAGTGGGCTGGTACTCTTCGAGTTTTGCTGCCTCGATAATCACACGCTTGGCCCCCTCTCGGCGCATTTTGCCCATATTGAGAATAAGGTCATAACGATTAGGATCGCGCCAATCCGTGCCGAACATCGCCATGAGCCGGCGGCTGCGCGCCTTATCGACCTCTTCTATATAATGGCGCGCCGCGATGTCAGTCAGATTTTGCCGAGCCTGGATTTGTTCGATGCGAAATTCGATCGGCGCGTTCAAAAGTACTTTCAGCACATGCCCGATACCGGGCAAAAGCTCATGACCTAAGTGGCCGTGGTAAACCACCTTGCCGTCGTGAGCCAGTTCGCACAGCGTAGCTTGAAGAGCGATCCGGTAGGGCCGCAGATCTTGCAGCAGACGCTCCCACCAGTGCTGGCCTTTCTCGACGATCTCGTTGAGTTTTGCTTCCGGTATGCCATAGCGCCGGCTCGCCTCAACGAGCACCTCACGCCCGACACAACGGTAGCCAAGAGCCTGAGCCACAGTTTCAGCCAATTCCTGACCTTCGCCGGAAGCGCCTTGATAGATTGTGATGATCGGCATGACAGCTATCCTCCTTAGCTTCATTCGCGCGAATGTTTCGGCCCTCGTCTTCTCAAGTCCCTTCTCGGTTTGCTTAAGAGGTCATTTCTTTCTGGGATCGTCTGCGGAATTGACGTAAGTGATAACCCAGGGTCCTACCCCGTGTATCTGAACGATTGTTTCTTCTTTCGTCCAGAGAAAATGGTTCGTTTTCGGTTGCATGATGGCGACGCTTCCAGCCGGCAATGGTTTGGTTTTTGCCGCATCGAGCTTATCTCCGACGCCCATATTAATCGTGCCAGAAATCACGGTTACATGCTCAATAGCCGGGTGCCAGTGAGCCGGGATCTTGTAGTCAGCCGGGAACCTTAGCCGGAATGTAAACGGGACCGCCTCATTCAACGGGCCTTCGACGACGGCAATCTTCGCTCCTGGCGGCAGTGACGGGACCTCAACCCACTTAAGATCAGCCGCTGTGACCATTATATGAGCGCCAGTCTGTGCCCAGACGTATGGGCCTCCGACGCACACAACGCCGAAAATTACGGCCCATGCAAAATCCTTAAGGCTATTCATATTCACCTCCGAGCCTGAATCACTCCAACGGCGCGCAAGCCGTTTCCGCCAAGGTTAGTAAAAAGTCAAACGGGGGCATTTTCTTTTACCTTTCGTTGGCCCGTGCGGGAGCGGCCGGCAACTCCCGCACTGAGCCTCCATCTATTTTACTTGCCGGGAACCTTGACGCTCCGGGCCCTCTCTATCGCGCTGTCCAGCTCCCGCGCAGTGAGCACTGGCTGAGCCTTGATTTGGACAAATCCCCCGGCGTTAACGGCCATCAACGTGCCCGCCAAATTGATGCGCTGGCCGTCTGGCAGATCGAGGATGACGAATCCCTCGTTGCGCTGCGGAGAAAAATAAACGGCTTCCAGCGATCCTTCCAAAGATCGCGCGAGAGCCTGTAACTGCTGCTCCCGCGTTGTACCGCCCTGTTCGATGAGGTTTTTTACCCCGTCAGGGCTGAACGTCGCTTGCATAAGAAACTTAGGCATAAAACCCTCCTTGTTTCGCAATTTCTGCCAAAATCTTGTTCACCTCGGCGCCCTAACCCCGGCCGGGACCCAATTTGACAGGGTCCTCGTTGGGGGCTGCTCCAAACTGTTCTGTTCGCCACCTGCTCAAATTTGCTGCTAGACCATTTTACGCATCTCCTCGATTGAGAAAGCCCGGATAAATTTCATTTTCACGTTGCCTAACGACTGGACGCTCGACATGAACTTGTTGATAGGCTCAGGGCCTTCCGCCTCGATGATAATTGCCGCATCATGCGGGCCGCCCGGCGTATAGAAGAGGTCTTTGACCTGGATGCCCAGTTTAGCCGCTTCGGCTTTGGACGCCTCGGCTCTATCAGGCGAGTCTGCGATAGTGCGTCGACCTTGATCTGTATAGTCCACTAAAATAACTCCTCTAGGCATAAAGCACCTCCGTTTGAATTTATTGAGACCCTCTTTCGATTGGCGACGACACGGAAAACGAAATGCATAGCGAGTGCACCTGATTGACTTGGGGTCCCGATGGGCCTTGTAGCTGATCTCAGGGAATAAAAAAGGCCAGCGCACTCTGGCGAGACAAATCGCCCGAGCGGCTGGCCCTAAACTCTTCTGTTCATTTCCCCCTCCGAAGAACGTCGTGCGTTCCTCCGGTTTGGCCTCGCATCACACGGGAAGCCTTCTCAATGACTGGGGGAGGCTTTGTTAGGAACGCACAAATATCACATTGCGGAGGGCTGTCAAGATCCGTTTCACCTCACGGTCAGGTTGAATGACGTTTCAGTCTACATTGTCAAACTGAAACTTCTGCCGCTTGGCTGGTTGGCTCCTGCAGAGGCGCCCTGTATTCTCGAGCACGGTCGGAGCAGCTACAGGCCTGGGCCTCTTTACCTTCTCCCGGTCGATTGTGGCAATGGACTGACCGCCCCTGGGAGTGGACCGGCGGCTCGCGGTAGCGGAGCGACAGCCGCTTGCGACCGAGTGCCAGTAAACGCTCGCAATCGAGGATTCATAATCGGTCGCGGCTCTGGAACGATAACACCCCCTGCATAGCAGCAGGGTTGATATAGTTGATATGACGGGTACGGGGGGAGATATAGCTGGTAGTGCATCACATGCAGCTCATAGTACGGATCATATTGTTGCAAATAAGCCAAATATTGCTGCCACTGCAAATACTGCTGATATTGCTGATACTGAACATCCCAATATGGATTGTAGTAGTAAGGACCATATGCCTGCGCCTGAAGGTCGCGGGTGCCCAAGACAAGCAAAGCCAGCAGTGTGACCGCCAAGAAAAACCTTTTCATCGGATTACCCTCCCCACGGAGTTAGACGTAGTAACCTAACAAATAGCACAGCAAACCATATGCCGCCAAGCTAAGGAAGAGCCGAGCAAGAATAATTCTCTTGAGTTAAAGGAGCTTGTTGCCCGAAGCAGCTTCAAAGGTTGCTAGGGACGAGGAATGACGTAGCCTTTTTCCTATTACCGTGTATCGATTAGTTACCACCGCTGTATCCAAAGTAGACGGTCGAAGGTTCACTCCATCACCACGTCCGCCGGATAAAGCTTTTCGCTTCGCCGGCGTGGATGGTCAATCTGGTTTTCCTCTACTCTTAATATGTTCTGCGATGTAGGCCGCGTCCATTTCATCACTGAGACCGGCCACGGCAAAAACCAACCGCGACTGATTCGCCGTTACTTAGAGTCTCACGAGACCTTCAGGCGGGACAGAATAAACGTCTGTTGTCACCTTGATCACACCCGGCATGTTTTTTACAAGCGTTACTACTTCGTCTTCCAATCCGAAGTCTACTCTACCCTTGACGTGAATATGACCAGCCGCGGCGCGAACTTCGAGACCGGATCTTTGTATTTCGGGCGATGCAAATAACGTGGCAAGGACCTGCGAACCAAGAGCGAGGTCGTTGAAAGCCTGATTGGATACCGGAGTGGCCTGGTACTCTTGGAGCTTTGCCGCCTCAATGATTAGACGCTTCGCTCCCTCTCGGCTCACCTTGCTCATATTGAGAATAAGGTCATAGCGATTAGGATCGCGCCAATCCGCGCCGAACATCGTCATGAGCCGGCGGCTGCGCGCTTTGTCTACCTCTTCGATATAGTGGCGCGCCGCCATGGCAGTGAAATTTTGCCGCCGCTGGACTTGCTCGACGCGATATTCGATTGGCGCGGTCAAAAGTACTTTCAACACATGCCCGATACCGGACAAAAGCTCATGACCCAAGTGGCCATGGTAAACCACTTTGCCGTCGTGAGCCAGTTCGCACAAGGTTGCTTGAAGGGCGACCCTGTAGGGCCGCAGATCTCGCACCAGACGCTCCCACCAGTGTGGGCCTTTTTCGACGATCTCGTTGAGTTTTGCTTCGGGTATGCCATAGCACCGGCTCGCCCTGACGAGCACTTCCCGCCCGATACAACGGCAGCCAAGAGTCTGGGCCACACTTTCGGCCAATTCCTGGCCTTCGGCGGAAGCGCCTTGATAGATTGTGATGATCGGCATGACTGCTACCCTCCAAAGGTCAATTTCAACAACCATCCCCGCAGTCGTTGACTGTTCCGACATGCTCAAGGTTTCGTCTCATGACCCAGCGCCTTTCCTTAGATGAGAGCTTCACCTCGTGCGACGATGATTCAATCAATCGTTCCCAAAGGAATGAGCAACCTCAATGCCAGCTCGGGTCATGTCTACTTGCATCGGTGTAAGGCGTTGAAATTGTTCACGCTGTTGTTTTCTTGTGCGGTCAGCGCCAGGCAGAAGGGTGTCCATCCGTTCACGGCGGTGTAAACGCAGATACTAGAGTACGAGCAGTGGAATCGCACCGAAACTAGTGTCGCGTCTCACGCTGTTGTATTTTATGCAAGATAGCCTTAGTCGTCATTCCCGCGGATCCGCCAAAGGACGGATCAGCCGGAGGCTAAAGCGGGAATTTATAACATTCTAAAATTCCTGGATTCCGGCTCGCGCTAGCTATCGCCAGCTTGGCCGGAATGACGTGTAAATAAGTCCCCCGATTTTAGAGATACAATACTAGCTTGAAGGTTTTTTTTGATGCCGCTACTGTGAAAACGTGAATAAGGGTCGCAAGAATCAACGCGCTTCGGCTCTCCCGCGGAAATATCAGTCGTTCCTAAAAAACGGCCCGTCCCCTGCGCTCGCGGAAGCCAATCTCTCGCGGCTCATCGAAAGCGGCGGCGCAAAGGCCTTGGCTAAAGTCCCCCGCGCCGACTTGGCCGCCTTGTTTGGAGTTCTCGGCGGCAGTACCTATCTCAGCGACATTCTGTTCCGCCAGGGAAAAGACTGGCCAGATCTCTTTCTCCACCAGCTCCGGATCAAGAGCAAATCTGTCGCGGTGCACCTGCGCGAATTAGAGCCTTACCTAAGGAACGCCGGTTCGATTGCGGAATTTTGCGCCGACCTGCGCCGTTACAAGCAGCGCGAGTACCTGCGCATCGGCGCGAGTGATCTTATGCCGTCGTTTACCATGGAGGAGACCGTGCGGGAGCTCACCGCGCTTGCCGAAGCGTCACTGGAAGCTGCTTACCGGTTCTGCAGAGCGGAAGTCGAAAAGGATTACGGCGTCCTGAACGTCCCCGGCAGCACACAGCGCAACCGTATGGTCATACTCGGCATGGGCAAGCTCGGCGGCGGCGAGCTCAATTTCAGCTCCGATATCGACGTGATCTTTCTCTACGAGAGCGACGAAGGAGAAAGCGCAGGCGGCCTGAAAGGTAAAACGACGCCCACGGGAGTTTTTCGCCGCCATCGGCAAGAAAATCATTCAAGCCATGGGTCAGGTCACCGAAGACGGGTTTGTTTTTCGCATCGACCTCAGGCTTCGCCCCCTCGGCGCCAACGGCCCGTTGGTACAATCCGTCGGCTCCGCTATGCTCTATTATGAATCGTGGGGACAATGCTGGGAGCGCGCCGCCTTGATTAAAGCCAGGCCGGTGGCGGGCGCTCGCGATTTGGGAAACGCCTTCCTTAAAGAGGTCGAGCCGTTCATTTACCGGCGTTACCTCGACTATACGACCGTCGACGAGCTGCGGCACATGAAGTTGCGGATCGAAAATGAACTGCTGACCGGCGACGGTAAGCAGCGTAACATCAAGCTCGGCTACGGCGGCATTCGCGAGATTGAATTCTTTACCCAGGCGCTGCAACTGGTCAATGGCGGTTACGAGCCTGAGCTGAAAGGCCCAAGCACGCTACCGGCCCTGGCGGAGCTAGCGCGCCATAATTTCATTTCCCCCAAAGAACGCGACAAGTTAACCAGAGCCTATCGCTTTCTTCGCCAGGCGGAACATAAAGTTCAAATCGTGCAGGAAGCCCACGCTCATTCGATTCCCGAGGGCAAAGACGAAGAGCAGCGCTTCGCGCGCCGCCTCGGCTATCGAGCCAGAGGCAAACTGAGCGAGCGCGAGCTTTTTTGGCGCGATCATCGGAAATATACCAAAACTGTGCGGGAGATCTTTGACCGGCTGTTCTACAGCGCGCAGAAGGAAATAGCCGACGAAGGAGTTTCCCATACCGGCGCGATCTGGCATGACCTGGACCGCGAGGAGGTCATCGTCAACGAATTGCGCAGCGCCGGATTTACCCAACCGAAAAAAGCGTACGAGAATCTGCTTGCTGTGCGCGATGGCGAGGTCTTTGCGCCGCCAAGCCCGAAAAGACGCCAGGTGATGCGCGCTCTCGGGCCAGCCTTGATCACGGAGATCGCAAAAACCGGCGCGCCGGATCAGGCGCTGCTTAATCTCTCCAAGTTTTGCCACAGTATCGGCGGCCGCACCGGCTTTCTCACGCTGCTTGCGGAGAATCCGGAAACCATGCGCTTGCTGGTTACTTTGTTCGCCGATAGCCAGTTTCTCACCGATCTTTTTTTGAACCGACCGGAGTTGATCGATACTTTGATTCGCGTTGATTTAACGCGCGTCGAGAAGACCAAAGACGAGATGCTTTTTGACCTGCGTGCGGCGCTCGATGAGCAAAGCGACGTCGAAGCAAAGTTGAACGCGCTCAGGCGCTATAAGACCGAGGAATTCATCCGCATTGGCTTGCACGATCTCGGCGGCGCCGTTGAGCTGGTTCCCGTTCTGCATCAGCTCTCGGATCTCGCTGCCGCCTGCCTTGAAGGGGCGCTGAGCTTTACCTTCGAGGAGCTCGAGAAAAAATACGGCGGGGTGCCCGAGGGGCATTTCGCAATCATCGGCGGCGGCAAGATGGGCGGCCGCGAGATCGATTACAACTCCGATCTCGATCTAGTCTTCGTTTATCAAGCGGATCACGACGCGCGGTCCCGTGGCGGCTCCCAAGGCCGGTTGACGGCCCATGAATTCTACGTGCGCCTGGGACAGAAATTGATCACCTATCTCTCCGCTCCCACCGAGGAGGGCATCGCATACAAGATTGACATGCAGCTTCGCCCCTCCGGCAAAGCCGGCCCCGTGGTCTGTTCGCTGGATGCCTATCGGCAGTATCACCAGAGCGATTCCCAGCTCTGGGAGCGACAAGCGCTAATCAAGACGCGGTTCGTTGCTGGTGATCCAGCCCTCGGAAAGGAAATTGAAAAAATCGCAGAAGGCTTCGCCTATGGCGCGGGCTTGTCGGAGGAAGGTATCGGCGCGATTCATTATCTGCGTATGCGCATGGAGCGGGAGCTGGCGGGCGAAGACGAGACACGCTTCAATCTCAAGAAAGGCCGCGGTGGCCTTGTGGACATTGAATTCGCAACGCAGATGTTGCAGCTCGCTCACGGCCATCATGCGCGAGCACTGCGCCGCCGCGAAACTCTGGAAGCGCTAAAAAAATTGTTCGAGTGCAAGATACTGAAAAACGTTGACTACAAACTACTCGCCGAAGGTTATCTGTTCTTGCGCCGTTTGGATCATCGCCTGCGCCTGGAACGCGACCAATCCATCGACGCCTTCGAAGCCGATGCCACGCGTTTGGAAGGCATCGCGCGCGCCCTTGGCTACAACGGCGCGCAGGGAAGCGGCAAAACTTCGAAAGCGAAATCCGGCCTAAGACTGCTGCGCGATTACGAATCCAAGCGGGAAAAAATCCGCGCCTGCTATGAGCGTTTTTTTCTGGGCAGACCAAAGTCTTAGCTGCGTTTGTACATTTTAAGAATGGCGTTTTGTTATTTTTAACGCCTGAAAATTAGCCTACTATTACGATTTTAGACACTTATAAATTCATAGCCCCCGCGCGGAGCACGTGCAAAGCCAAGTTCTCGTACAAATCGTCAATTTAGAATGATATTATTGACAATAACACGCTTCTGGGATATTTTTGGCGCATGAAAACACAAATGCTCAAGGGCCTTGCCCTAAGTTTGTTTGTGGCCATGACCTTTTCTCCCCTGCACGCCCAGACGGCGGCGCCACAGGAACCGCCGCCCGCTCAGGAATCGATAACGGAGGAGATGGGTTACGGCTTCGGAGCGGCAGTCGCCAGTTTTTTTTACATCCCGGCGAAGTTCACCTATGCAACCTTGGGTCTGCTAACGGGTGGGCTCGGGTACGCAGTGACCATGGGGCGCGCAGACGTAGCGAATAACATTATATACCCCGCGGTGAAGGGCAACTGGGTTGTCACGCCGAGCAACCTGAAGGGCACGGACCCGCTTTATTTCGTCGGAGCGCCGCCGCCCGAAAGCGGCCCGCGCGTCGAAGCGGCTCCGGCTACGCCCGAGACGACCGCCACGCGCTGATCGCCAAAGCAGACACCGCGCTTCGAGGACTTGATAAAATCCAGCAGGGTCGACACATCGCTGTTGGCCCCTTCGTGCATTTCTAACTCCTTCACCGCCAGCGAAAGATTGCGTCCTTTGCGGAACAGCACGCGAAAGGCCTCTCTAATCTCGCGAATGCGTTTGTCATCGAATCCGGCGCGCTTCAAGCCGATGACGTTCACGCCGCGCACGGTGTGTTGCCAATCGATGATGGCGTAGGGCGGCACATCGCGGCTCGTGGCGCTGAGACCGCGCATCAGGGCGTAGTCGCCGATGCGCACGAACTGGTGTACGACGCAGTTGCCGGAGATAAAGACATGTTTACCCATTTCAACGTAACCGGCGATCAGGGCGCCGTTGGCGAGCGTTACGTTATCGCCAATATTGCAGTTGTGGCCAATGTGCGAGTTCGCCATGAGAAAGTTATGATTACCTACTATCGTCGCCGAGCCTGGCGCCGTGCCGCGATGAATCTGCGCATGTTCGCGAATGATATTGTGGTCGCCGATTCTTAGGTAGGTTTCTTCCCCCTTGTAGGCTTTATCCTGGGGCGCCTCGCCGATGACTGCGCCTGGATGAATCTCGTTGTCGGCGCCGATCTCCGTCCACCCCGTCAGGTAGGCGTGGGCCATCACTCGGCTGCCGCGTTTGATTTTGACTGGGCCATCGATGACGACGTAGGGACCGATGGCGACATCGGCATCGATCTCCGCCTGAGGGTCAATGACTGCGGTGGGGTGAATACTCATGGAAGCGATTTTCGCTATTGTTTTTCGCGCCAAGACGCCCAGCGCGCAAGGAAAGACTCTTACTTATTTGTCCGACCCTTGGCGTCTTTGCGCCTTTGCGCGAGTATACTCTTCTCCAGAATCGGATTTATCTCCCGCCAAGTCGCCAAGTAAGACGCGTTGTCATTTCGACCAACGAGAGAAATCTTTCTCAGATCCCTCGCATTCGCTCGGCATGACGGGCCTTCGCCCGTCACCTTGGCGTCTTTGCGCCTTTGCGCGAGTCACACTTTAACCGCGTTCCTCTTCATCGTCCTCATCATCGCCAGCGTCAAAATCCAGATCCTGCGCGGGAACACGATATTTGTCCGTAGTCCACGCGTCGAGATCGATGAGCTGGCAGCGCTCGGAACAAAAGGGTCGGTGCGGGTTGTTTTCCCAGTGAGTCTCGGCGCGACAAGTGGGACACTTTACGGTAAGCGGCATATTTACGAATCCAGCCCGAGTATTTTCTCCATGAGTCCTTGGTCGAGGGAGTAATCGATAAAGCGTTCCAGGTTGGCGCGGTTTTTCCGGATTCCATGGGGCCACGGATCGTCGCCGAACGCGGCCGGCTATGGTTAACCCGGGCAATGCTATTTCAGCACAATGACTCGGAGATTGCACCGCGGAGGCGCGGAGGGCGCGGAGTAAAGAGTGTTGCTTAAACAATACTCCGAACTCTGCGAACTCTGTGCTTCTGCGGTGAATCCTCCTTCACATTAAACCCGGAAGTGCCTATTTTTTATCGGGAGAGAAAAAACTATCTAATAGCCTCCGGCGCATGCTCGCTTCCCCTCCCGGCAGCATATCGAACTTGGTGGTGTTATCGGTCTTTTGCAAGATTTTTCGACCTTCCGCGTCTTCATGCATCGCGAGCAAAATCGTTTCCAGGCGGCTAGCCAGCGCCGGAGCGAGATCGCTACGCACGGAAACCAAGTGGCGCGGCAGCCGTTCAGTTTGCGCCAGGATGGCAATGTCGACCTTTGTCTTTTCGTCGAGCGCGCCAAAATCGTCGTTGCTGAAAGCGCCGGCGGCCGCTTGTTGCGTGAGAACCTGCTCGACAAGCGTCTCTTGAGTGTAAGCAAAAACATAGCTAATGTCCGTCGGCGCGCTATCGGGATTGAATCCTCGCTTTTCCGTAAGCTTCAATCCGCGGCGGAGCAAAAACAATTTCGGCAGCAAGTAGCCTGAAGTCGATGCCGCATCCTCGAAGACGATAGTTTTGCCCTTCAGGTCCTCCAGGCGCTTTATGCCACTGTTCCGTTTGGTAAAAATGACGCTGTAATAATCGGCCATGCCGCTCTTCCAACGGCGCAAGAGCAACTTCCCATTGCCGTGCACAAAATTGACGACATAAGTCGGATAGGCGCTTTCCATATAGAAATCGACCCGCCGTTGATCAAGAAGCTTCGCGAGCTCGAACGGCGTCGGCGCCGTCACAACTTTGCCCTCGATCTCCGACCCGGACGAGAGCTTGCGCGTCACGTAGCGCACAAAGTCGCCGAAGTGCTCTTCAACTTGCTTCCGATGGGTTTCAGAAACCATTCCCAAAGACAGCGTCTTGATTTCCGCCTGCTCCCGCGTTTGTGCGGCAACGTTGGAATCCGTAGTTACGCCGACGAGAAGCGCCGCCGCGACGAGGACAAAATAATACATACGCCGCTGATTCATTTTGATCATAGCGAAGATTTCACGACAATTTCGGGAACAACGAACCGTTTTTCCCGGCAGCGGACCCCTATCCCTCGAAGAAGGCGTCCGGGATTACCTCTCGCGGTTTTGCCTTGCGCTCGGTGTAATCGATCCGCCTGTCGATGTGGTCCTTGACCCGGGCGCTAAAGCGTATGATGACGAGGGGTTCTTTGCTGCTGCTTTCAAACCAGTAAGGCGTGCCCCTCGGAATCAGCAGCATTTCATTTTTGTCCAACCGCGCTACGACCTTATCGCCTTTGGCGTAGAAGGTCGCCTGACCGGATATGACGAGCCAGGTTGCGTCGCTGCCCGCGTGAGCGTGAAGATTGGTTTCCCCGCCCTCGGTGACCACCTGGACCGTAGTTCCGAGGATATCCGTCCTAAACAACGAATTTCCCATTTTTCCACGGCTAACCATCTGGGGTTGAATCTTGGCGACCTTAAACGGCTCCGGAATTTCTCCTTCGATCATAGAATGACCTCCCTTTCAAAATTAGTGACTGCCTACAATACTGCACCGGTGGAAATGCCGTCAAGGGCCCCCCTTCCGCGTGGCTTTTTTTCTCCCTCGGGGTATGTTATTGGCACCGAGATCAGCGGTATCGACCGCGGTTCAACGTTCAAGGTCTGCCCTGAGTTTATCGAACGGGTTCAAAGTTGGGGACGGCGCGTCACAAGGATCAAGATACGTTGAACATTGAACCTTGAACTTTGAACGAGCATGCTTACTGACGAGGGTCGGAAGGTCTCTGGCACATAATCAGCGATTGATAAAAACGGGAGAGGAGATAATTATGGCTCAGCGCAAATTAAAGGTTCGCGGTGTTTATCGTTCTGGCAGTCATCTGCCGATTTGGGAGGTGCTGCAACAAGCCGGCATCTGGGAAAAGGCAGGTATAGAGCTGGTCGGTTTCGAATACTGTGCCAAGCCGCCGGATGCGGAGCGCAGTCTCTTTAAGGGTGACATCGATTTCATTTCCGGTGACCATCTTACACCCTATGCATTGGTCGCTCAGGGTAAACCCATCGTCAGCATCGCCTCCCCTGTCAACGGACAAAACGCCAGCGTGGCGTCGCACCAACCGTTGCAGTCGATTCAGGATCTGCGCGGCAAACGGATCACCGATACGCCCATGGAGGGGAGAGACGGGGGGTTTCATCATGGCCGGGGCAATCACATGATGTACTTGATCCGCGCTGGAATTGGCATTGACGACGTGAAATGGGTCGAGCATGAAGACTCGGAGGCCCAGTTCGAAGCGCTGAAAGCGGGCGAGGCCGATGCGCGTTTTATCTCCGGCACCGGCGACCGATACAAAGAGGCCGGCTTTCACGTTTTGCCGCTGGGACCTTTGCCGATGATCAACGGGCCGACGTTGACGACGTCGTACACGGTCTTGGAGAAAAAGAAAGGGCTGGGCGAGCGCCTGGTAAAAGCGCTGGTGCTCGGCATCCATTTTGCCAAAACCCAGCGGGCCAAGACTGAGCGCATTCTCGAGAAGCTCAATAAGAGAACCGGCGAATCCTACTCGTACAGAAGCTTCGAGCGCATGCCCAAGAAGCCTTATCCGGACCCTCAAGGGGTGATCAACGCTTACGATCTCGGTTGCATCAAGTCGCCTGAAGCCAGGGAAATCAGCCCGCTGGCATTATGGGACCTGCATTATCTGCGGGAATTGGATAACTCTGGGTTTATCGATAAACTGTATACGCGTTCGGCTCGTCGCCAATAGCGGTTTTAGCGGTTGGTCGGGCGTGGAACTAGCGTGAAGAGAGTGAAAGGAAAAAAGCGTCCGGATCGGCCGGCGATGGTTGGCAGAGTTTGTAGCGGGGCAGTACTACGGAGGCATTTATGAAATCTAGTGTCTTTAGATACACCACTCTCTTAAGTGTTGCCCTGTTTTGCCTGACGGGCGCCGCCGTGAAACCTACACGGCCGTTGGTCATCGCAATATCCACCGAGCCTTCCACCCTGGACGGGCAGGCGGTGATCGACCGCAATTCGCGCGTGGCCAGCGGGAATATTTTTGAAAGCCTGTTGGATCGGGACCGTAGCGGCGAGATCGTGCCGTGGCTGGCGGAAAGCTATCGCGCGGTTAACGACAACACTTGGCGGTTCCGCCTGCGTAAAAATGTGAAGTTCCACAACGGCGAGCCCTTCGACGCGCACGCCGCGGCGTTCAGCGTGAACCGGATCATCGACAAGCAGTTCAAGACCCAGCGGACCTCCTATATCGAAGCCATCACCGGCGCTAAAGTTGTCGACGAAAACACCATCGATGTTACGACCGACGGCACCAATGCGGTGCTGCCGGTCCAGATGACCCAGCTCGTCATGGTGCCAGCCAAGGCGGCGCGGGAGAAAACATTCGGCGAGGCTCCCGTGGGTACGGGTCCTTACAAGTTTGTGCGCTGGAATCGAGGCCGGGAGATTTCCCTGACAATCCACGACGGATACTGGGGTAAGAAGCCTTCCATAAGCGAATTTATCGTTCGTGTCATTCCCGATCCTCAGACGCAGATCGCAGCTTTGCAAACCGGAGAGATTGATTTAGTGCTGGATCTCTTGCCGGAGCAGGCGAAACTCGCCCCCAGGTTCGTTTCCGTTCCGGCGACAGAATTCAGCTACATTCAATTCAACGCGCATAAGAAAGAAATGGCGAACCCCAAAGTTCGCCTTGCGCTGAATCTTGCGGTGGACAAGGAAACCCTCGCCAAGACCATCTATCTAGGACATGGACGCCCCATGGACGCGCAGCATCTCGCCAAGGGAATGCTGGGTTACAACCCCAAGTTGAAACCATTTCCCTACGACCCGAAGCGCGCGCGGCAGTTGCTCAAGGAAGCCGGTTATCCGGACGGTTTCGAACTGGTCCTTCATGCGCCCATCGGCAGATATCTCAAGGGAGAAGAAACCTCTGAAGTGGTCGCGGCGCAGCTGAAGGAAATCGGCGTGAGGGTCAAACTCCAATTGCATGAATGGAACGCCTATCGCAAGTTGGGTAGAATCCCCGGTAACGAGGCGGGAGCTTTCGACCTCAAGTACGGTTGGAACTCCAATGAGTGGTTTGACGCTTCGCGGATCGTGGCGCATATTACCTGCGATGGCACTTCGAGTAAGCTGTGCAACAAAAAAATTGACGACCTGATGGATCGGGCGATCAAAACGTTAGACCAGAAGGCGCGCGACAATCTGTACCAGCAAGTCTGGGCTACTCTCAATGAAGACCCGCATGCAATCTATCTTTTGCAGCAGAATCTCATCTACGGGTTGGCAAAACGTCTGGACTGGCAACCACGGCTCGACGATGACGTACGGGTCGCTGCCATGCGGCTCACGGAGTGACTCTAACGCGCCGTCGAAACTGCAATGCGCTGTCAATCGCCTCAAGTCTTGGCCATTCTCCAGCCTTTCTTGGTTCGCCCTAAGTGAGTCCGACGGTGCACAAAGATTAAAATAGGTACGCCTTGGATTTCCAATCGGTAGCCGGGTTCACGCTCCGACGCTTGCGCGACGGGCTCGTTGTCCTGTTTCTCGTGACTTTGGTGATTTTTGTTTTGGGCCATGTCGTTGGCGACCCCGCTTTGGTAATGGCTCCCGTGGACGCCAGCGAACAGGAAATTGCCCGCATCAGGCAACAACTCGGCCTCGACCGGCCTTTCAGTGAGCAGTTCATAACCTATTTTGGCGCCCTCGCTCGCGGTGACTTCGGCCAGTCGCTATGGCAAAACCGGCCCGCCTTGGCCGTCGTCATCGAAGCTCTGCCGGCGACGATTTTATTAACGGTGTTAGGCATTTTTCTGGCCGGTCTAGGGGGCTCCTTTCTCGGTGTCCTGGCGGGAGCGCGCCCGGAGTCTTTTTTAGATCGCAGTGGAAATTTTCTCTCGGTGGTCGCCCTCTCAGTTCCTAATTTCTGGTTAGGGTTGCTTCTAATCGTCGTTGTCTCGGTTAATTTGCGGGCGCTGCCAACCTCGGGCTTTGCCAGCTGGCAGGGTTTGATACTCCCGTCAATAACCCTGGGGATGGTTCACGGGGGGCGCATATTTCAGTTGGTACGCTCGGCGACGTTCGAGGAGATGGCTAAGCCCTATGCCCTGGTGGCCAGAAGCAAAGGATTGCCTGACCGGCTGATCCTTTGGCGCCATATTTTGCGCAATATTGCGGTGACTATGATGACGGCCATCGGCTGGGAATATGTCCGCATGATGGGCGGAGCAGCCTTTGCCATCGAGGTGGTATTCGCTTGGCCGGGGATCGGCCAGCTGATGATTCATGCCGCTTCGCGCCAGGACTTCCCCGTGCTGCAGGCCGCGGTGATCGTGGCCGGAGCTTTTGTGGTCCTGACAAATGCGATTGTGGACCTTTTCTACCGCGTCTTGGATATGCGCATGCGGCTGGCGTAAAGCCCAGGACGGTGTAGCTCGCAACCGAAGAAGACATTTAACCGCAAAGGGCGCAAAGAAGAGGGGACTCACCACGAAGGAGGCACGAAGTTCACGAAGTTTAAGAGTATAAATATCCGAACCCTTCGTGTTCTTCGTGCCTCCTTCGAAAATTTGGGTGGGGGTGGGCTTCAGGCTGCTTTAGCCTGGATGGAGCGAAGCGGAATCCAGGAAGGTGTCATGTGGCGTGGCAGAGGCAACGGCGTGCGTGAATGAAGAAACCCGCATTAAGCTTTGCTCTATCCGGGCAACGAAGGGGGACCGCCCCCAACCGCTCGCTTACGCTGGCGATCTCCTTTTCGAGAAAGTCGTATTGTCCAAGCAACTGCCGCAGCAAAAAGCGGTGATGCTCGGTCAGCTCTCCCTCCAAAGCGCGCTGCAATTCGGGGATCTTGCCGCGCAGCTGGCGCTGGGCCAGATCCGCCAACACTGTAACGTCTTTCTCTCCAGCGATCAGCGCCTCGATCATCTTGCGTCCCGACGCCCCCATCACATCACTGGCTACCGAGCCCAGCTTAATGTTGGCTGTCTCCAACACCTTCTGGATGCGGTTGTCCACCGCATTTCGCTGCTGCACCAGCTTGGTCTGTTGACGCGTCAGATCCCGCAGCTCGCGCTGCTGGCGGTCGGGAACAAAACTCGGCCTCAACAGCCCACACTGCAAAAGCTGCGCGATCCACTCCGCGTCCTTCATATCGGTCTTTCGCCCAGGCACTTTCTTCAGATGCTGGGCGTTGATCAGCAACAGCTTGAAATGGCCTTCGAGCAGGTTGAACACCGGCTGCCAGTAAATCCCCGTCGACTCCATCGCCACGTGGGTCACCCCCTGCTCGGTCAACCACTGGCGCAGCTCTATCAGATCGGCCGTCATCGTACCGAACTTACGCAGCGTGCTCTGCACCGTGCCATCCTTCGCATTGAGGATACGCACGCACGCCACGATCAGTTTTTTGTGCAGGTCCAACCCGCACACGCGCGCATACAAGGCCTGCAGCCCCGCAGGGCTACTGTTCTTCTTGCTCATAGACGCTCCCCCTTTCTTGCGGCACACCCAGGGGACATACGGCATATTCGATTCTCCTTCGCGTGCTCTCGTCGGCAGATGACGAGGCGACAATCTGAGGCGCCGAAGGATGTCCCGGATCACACTTCGTGTCGGGCTCTCTCGCGCCACTCACTTATCGATCTCTTCGCTGGGGCGCCGCTCCCTGCTTACCGCATCTGCCTCCCATTTTCATCTTCTGCGGGCGAGCGTAAGATCATGAATCACTTCGTGGTGAAATTCTCTAGCTTCGAGTGATGAAATATCAGTGGCAATGAATAGTCCGAACCATGAAGCCGGATCTTCGGCACAGGCGTTGCCGGCGCCGGTGGTGAATATCAACTCGATGTGGGCCTCAACAGGCGGCCTCAGTGTCCTTCTCTGGGTTGTCTACCTGCTGCTTGTATCCTTGTTCGCGGTTACCGGGGGCGAGCTTGCGCCCTATGATTCCACTAGCCAAATGGTTACCGCAAGGTTGCTGCCGCCGTTCTCGGAGTCGAGCCGGGGGCTTCATTTACTTGGCACGGACCAGTTGGGACGTGACGTGCTGTCAAACCTGATCGCCGGGGCCCGCTTGACCTTGATTATCGGTGTCGCGAGCACTTTTGTCGGCTTGATCTTGGGCGTCGCGCTCGGGATGCTGGCAGGTTTCTATGGCGGGTTGGTCGATCGCCTGGTGATGCGGCTCACCGAAGCACAGACGGCGATGCCCATGTTCCTTGTGGCGATTTTTTTTCTGACGGTGATCGGGCCGACCATCCTCAACGTGATGATCATCCTGCCCACTCTGGTCTGGCCCGTATTTGCCCGTCTGGTGCGTGCCGAAAGCGGGCGCATTCGCGCTTGTCTGTTCGTCGAAGCCGCGATCGCCTCCGGCTGTACGGATTGGGCTGTGCTCTGGTATCACATCCTACCCAATCTTGCCCCGCGGATCGCGGTGCTGGCGGTCATCGAGATCGGCCACGTTATGCTTGCGGAAGCCGGCTTGAGCTTTCTTGGGGTCGGGGTTCAGCCGCCCCAGTCGACCTGGGGTCTGCTCATCGCCCGTGGCCGTCCCTATCTCGCCGTGGCGTGGTGGCTGGCGATCATGCCCGGCTTGATGCTCGGCTTGACGGTTCTCGCGCTCAATATGCTTTCACGTCATTTTGCCAAACTGCGGGGCGCCGCGGCGTGAACGCACTTTCGCCACTCCTGGAAGTGAGAAACCTGAGCACGCGTTTTGTAATGCCACGGGGTATTTTGCGCGCAGTCGACGATGTTTCCTTTTCTCTCGGGCGACGCGAGGCCGTTGGCATCGTTGGCGAGAGCGGCAGCGGCAAGAGTGTAACCGCGCTCACGATCCTGCGCCTGTTCGGGCCACTGGACAGAGTTGAACTGGCAGGGGAGGTGCTGTTTGAGGGCACCAATCTTCTTCAGCTCCCGGAGTCTGAATTACGCCGGGTCCGTGGGGCGCAGATCGGCATGGTGTTTCAGGACCCGTTGACGTCGTTGAACCCCATGATCTCGGTGGGTGAGCAAATTGCAGAGACCCTGCGCTTTCAGCGCGCATTAGGTGGCGCGCAAGCAAGGCGCAAAGCTCAAGAACTGATGGAGCGCGTTGGGATCGGCGACCCGGCCCGCCGTTACGACGATCTTCCCGACCGCTTCAGCGGCGGCATGCGCCAGCGCATCATGATTGCCATTGCGATAGCCTGCGAGCCTAAATTATTGATCGCGGACGAACCCACCACGGCTCTCGATGTCACCGTTCAGGCCCAGGTCCTGGCGCTTCTCAATCATCTCAGAGAGGAATCCGGGATGGCGCTCATCATGATCAGTCATGATTTTGGCGTGGTCGCCGCCACCTGCGACGCCGCCCAAGTCATGTACGGCGGACGGCTCGTCGAGCGGGGAACAGTAGCGGACATCCTGGAGCGGCCCAATCATCCTTATACGACTGCCTTACTGCAGTTGGTGCCGCGCTTGGAGACCTTGGCCAAGGAGCGGCTCAGACCGATTCCGGGTCAACCCGCGCCGGTCTTTGATTCCCACCAGGGCTGCCGCTTCGCTGAGCGTTGTGAGTTTGCCCTTGAGCGTTGTCGCCAGGAAGACCCGCCATCGGCGGAAGTCGGCGCCAATCACAGCAGTGCTTGCTGGCTGGCCCACGAGCGGATAGTGGGATCCGCCCGGCAAGATTCGATGGAGAGTCAGGAAAAAGCATGAACGAGCCGGAAAGAGCTCACGGCTATACGCGGGGTAGCGCCGACCTTTTGCTTTCGGTCGAAGGGTTGGAAGTGCGTTTCGCTCTCGGCCGCAATCGATTCCTGACCGCGGTGGATCGGGTGTCGCTAGAGCTGCGCGAAGGTGAAACGCTGGGACTGGTGGGTGAGAGCGGCTGTGGGAAATCAAGCTTAGGGCGGGCGATACTGCAATTGATTCGTCCAACTTCGGGCAAGGTCAGTTTCCTCGGCCGAGACTTGACGCAACTATCCGGTCCGCCTCTTCGTTCCATGCGCCGTCATATGCAGATCGTGTTTCAGGATCCGCGCGGCTCATTGAACCCGCGCTGGAAGGTGCGCCGGATCGTTGAAGAACCGCTGCGCGTCCACCATTTGGCCAGCCGGCGCAAACGGGGCGGCATCGCGCGCGAAATGCTCGCACAGGTAGGCCTTGACGAAACCTATGACGACCAGCGGCCGGCCCAACTAAGCGGCGGGCAGCAGCAACGCGTCGGCATCGCGCGCGCTCTTGTAACCCATCCAAAGTTGGTGGTGTGTGATGAACCGGTTTCATCTTTGGATGTGTCGATCCAAGCCCAGGTCATCAATTTGCTGCAGGATCTCAAG
Source organism: uncultured delta proteobacterium (assembly GCA_963840855.1). Classification (GTDB taxonomy): domain Bacteria; phylum Desulfobacterota; class Binatia; order UBA9968; family UBA9968; genus DATACQ01. Next base: position 20,741 of record CAWJBB010000017.1, on the reverse strand, counting down.
GCGCGCATGGGAGTTGCCTACCTGTTCATAGCCCACAACCTAGGGGTCGTGCGCTATTTGAGTGACCGCGTGGCGGTGATGTACCTGGGCCGGATTGTCGAAATGGCGTCGTCGGAACAGCTGTTTACGCAGCCTCTACATCCCTACACTCGAGGCTTGCTGGCATCCGTGCTGCGCGCCGACCTGGGAGCCCGCGCCCAGCTGAACGCCGTGGAACGCTTTGTGCCTGGCGACGTTCCCAGCCTCTTGAATCCACCGCAAGGGTGCCGCTACCATCCGCGCTGTCCCTACGCGGAGCAGCGCTGCCGTGATGAAACTCCGTCCCTTGAAAATATCAAAGCCACGTCAGGGAAAGACCACTGGGTGTCGTGTCATTTTTGGCAAAAGATCCAAAGCGCACCCAGCGGTTCTCCGGCCAAGCCGGGGAATTCAGTTCAAAGTTCAAAGTTCAAGGTTCAAGGTTAGAGATCGAGCCCATGCGGTTCGTAAAGTTTCCGAATACGTTGAACCTTGAACATTGAACCAGCCTAGAGCCACCCTATCGCCCGCCGCCGGCGTGCTGAATCTGTTCCCGCTCTTCCGGCGACAATTCCTTAAGGTCTCTACGCAACTCATAGTTGATGTGCTTGATCGCTTCCGAGGGACCGGAGCGATTTCCCATGAGCACCATCGCGTCGGTGCCGGTGTTTTCGAGCTGATAAAAGGAGCCACCCGTGATCGTCGCGGCCATACCGGGCTTTAACACAGCGGCTCCACCATCGGGAAAATGCATGGTGCACTCGCCCTCGATTACATAGAAACTCTGGTCCGCGTTATGGCAATGCATGTCGTCCTTGTCGCCCGGCTTGGCGTACACATGGAGCCATGAGTGAAATCTCTGAGTATTGAAAATTTTCTTTCTCTTCTTCTCTTGATGCGCCATCTCGATAAGGTTGTGGATCTCAATCGCCATATTCCCTCCTGAGCTTGCTCTCGTCCCGTGAGTACCATGCGGCCCGGTATCGTGTCAATTCAATCCGCTGTTGGGTAGTGGTTGACAAGGTTGAGATCGGGTTGTAGGAGGAGATTCAGCAGAGTAAGGGAGGAACTCATGGCAAATACAGATCCGACGATGGTGCGCGCGGAACGGGAGATGGTCAAACAAGCCGAAGTCTACAAATCACCCTACGAGAGGTGGAAAGAGGCGGAGGGTTTGCCGACGGTGCGCGGTTACTATGTCAAGAACCTTCTGGAGCTTGACCTCGCCCCGTGGAAGTCCAGTGGTGACGGTTCGGCGGCGATAATCAATCTCGAGGGAACGGGCGGCTTCAACGACGCTTACGTCGCGGAGATTCCGCGCGGAAAATCCCTCAAGCCGCACAAGCACCTGTTCGAAGAAACCATCTATATTCTCAAAGGACAGGGCGCGACGTCGGTGTGGCTCGACGAGACCAAGAAACAAACCTTCGAGTGGCACGCCGGCAGTTATTTCGCCATCCCGATGAATGCCTGGCACCAGCACTTCAACGCCTCCGGCACCGAGCCGGCGCGTTATGTCGCCATGACCAGCGCGCCGCGCGTGATCGACACGTTCGACAATTACAAGTTCGTGTTCGAGAACCCGTTTGTATTCGAGGACCGCTTCAACTCCGAAGAAGGATACTTCAGAGAGTCAGATCGAAAAATCGACCAACGCCGCTGGCAAACTAACTTCGTAGCCGATGTAATGGCCTGCCAGATGATCGAGGGAGGGAGAGGCGTCGGCGTCAAATCCTTGGGCTTTGCGCTCGTCAACGGCACGATGAAATCGCACAGCTCGTTCTGGCCTATTGGTACCTATAAGAAGAGTCACCGTCACGGGCCGGGAATTCACGTCGTGATCCTGAAGGGGCATGGTTACTCGCTCATGTGGCAGGAAGGTAAGCCGGTCGAGCGGATCGATTGGCAGCCCGGCAGCGTGTTCGTGCCGCCGGAGATGTGGTTCCACCAACACTTCAACACGGGGAAAGATCCGGTGCTCTTTCTTGCCATCGGCTGGGGCAGCGACAAACCGAAGGCTGGCGGCAAGCAGTACGTTTACAAGAGCGTCAAAGAGGGCGGCGATCAAATCGAGTATGAAGAGGAAGACCCCGCGATTCATCGCGATTACGAGGCTGCCCTGGCCGAGCAGGGTGTAACCTGCAGGATGGGCGGCAAACATCCATTTTGTACCGCGAAAGCAGAAGCAGCTTGAGGAGCTTTGCGGAAGCGGCGCCGATCATAAAGGAGATACTCTGATGAAGCGCTATTTCGGCATTCATATCTTGGGGCTGCTCTTCTTTACTTTTTCGCCGACCGCACAACCCGCAAACGGGGCAGCCGCCGAGCCGAAACGCGGCGGCACTGTGACTCTCGGCATCACTCGAGACATTTCGGTGATGAACCCCCTGGTGGACACCGGTTCAACTCAGAAGCGGATTCGCGATCTGATGTTTGAGCCGCTCTTGGGCATCGACCTCAAGGGATATCTCCAGCCCGGCTTGGCCGAGGCGTGGGAGGTCTCCAAGGATGGCAAGCTTTATACCATCAGGCTCCGCAAAGGAGTGAAGTTTCACAACGGGCAGGAGATGACCGCCGAAGACGCGAAGTTTGCCATCGATTACAGCATGAACCCGAAAAACGGCGCGCGTGGTTTTGCCGAGCTGGCCATTGTCGATCGCGCCGAGGCGCGTGACAAATACACGCTTAATATCCACCTGAAACGCTCCGCACCCGGGTTTATTTACGCGCTCGCCAGGATCGAGACTTTTTCAGTAATTCCAAAAGAGTCCGTGGCGGAGGGGCTGCGCAATCCGGGCAAGTTTCCTCCGGGCACAGGTCCATTTAAATTTGTCGAGTGGCAACCGCAACAACGCATTGTGTTCGAAAGATTTGCCGACTACTGGGGACACAAGGCTTACGTGGATCGGGCGATCCTCAGGATCATTGGCGACACCACGGTTAGTTTCACCGCCCTTCGAGCCGGCGACATCGACATGACGGAGCGCGCGCCTTACGAATGGATCAAGGATATCCGTGAGGGAAAACTCAAGGGCATCGGTTTCGCTGAATCGCGCTACTCGGCGGGCCGCGCGATCGAATTCAACGTCGTCGATCCGCCGTTTAACAACAAGAAGCTGCGCCTGGCGGTGGCGCACGCCATCGACCGCAAGGAAATTCTTCAGGCGGCATACTTCGGCTTCGGCGAGCCGTCGGATCAAATCTATCCCAAGGGTCACAAATGGTACTTCGAGGGCATTCCATCACCCGCCTATGACGTCAACAAGGCCAAGGCGTTGCTCAAGGAGGCGGGCTACAAAGGGGAGGAGATTGAGATGCTCGGCAGTATGGGAGGAACTCAGGAAGTGGAGATTGCAACTGTTCAGGCCCAGCTCAAGAAGATCGGCATGAACGTCAAGATCAAGATGGCGGATCGGGGGGCAAACGTCCAGATCCGCCGCAAGGGCCAATACGCGTTCAAACTCTCCGGCGATCCCGGCGTGAATCCCAACCCTGTCGATTCTTACCTGCCGATCCATGTCTGTGAGTCGGATCCCCGGAACCGCAACCAGAACGAATCCGGTTATTGCGACAAGGAAATTGACGCGCTCCTGAAAGCAGCCGCCGCGGAGCACGATGAAAATCAGTTGCGAGCATTGATGAGAAAAATCGTCATCCGATTACAAGAAGATATTCCGACCGTGACTATCGGCCATACATCCCGTTTCTTTGCGGTCCGTGATTACGTCAAGGGGTTCACGACGGCGTATGACGGAGAGTTCGTGTGGGGGGGCGGCGGTTTGAATCAAACATGGCTGGATAAATGACGCGGCCGAAGCGCGCGTCAGGATAAGCGCCCAACGCGGATGAATATCGAGGGAGCTGATTCGAGCGCAACAGCCGGCGGCCGGCAGAAGTTCGAGTCTAATCGCGAACAAAGACACAAGCCTGCCCGGGGGGTCTCGACGACGCAGGCAAGATGTGATTAAGCTCCGCAGTGGATCGAAAATCCCCTTCGCGCGGGCCTCTTGCGAACAGTTCCCTGAGATCATGGGGCAGGGAGCGATGATTTTACCCAGGGCGTGCTGATGACGGTCAAATCTACGGCGCCGTCCCGATCGTGGCTCCACTAATAACGAATGAGGAGAGCAATATGAAAAAACCCAACCCACTGAGTTTCGTCTTGGTTCTCTCTTTGTGCTTCGCCGCGTCTCTGCACGCTGCCTCCGCCGAACCCAAGCGCGGCGGCAGCATCACCCTGGGCATCAGCAAAGAGCTCGCCCTGATGAATCCTTTGATCAACACCAGCTCGACGGAGGCGCGCATCCGCGAACTGATGTTCGAGCCGTTGTTGGCCCGCGACCTGAAGGGCGCGATTCATCCACGGCTTGCGGAATCATGGGAGATTTCGAAAGACCGTAAAGTTTACACCTTCAAGCTCCGCCGCGGCGTCAAGTTCCATAACGGCAAGGAGCTGACGGCCGATGACATCAAGTTCGCCATAGACTACACGTTGAACCCCAAGAACGGCGCGTACGGCTTCGAAGATCTCAGCGGCGTCGAACGCGCCGAGGTGGTTGATAAACATACGTTCAAGATTCACCTGAAGCAGCATAGCCCGCTTTTCCTCACGGTGCTCTCCGAAATTCGCGCCTTCTCGGCGATTCCCAAGGAGTCTTTGACCGAGGGCATGAGAAAGCCGACAACTTTTCCACCGGGCACAGGTCCCTTCAAGTTCGTCGAATGGCTACCCGGCCAGCGCATCGTGTTCGATCGCTTCGCCGATTACTGGGGTCAGAAAGCCTATGTCGATCGCGTCATCATGAAAGAAATCGGCGACGACACGGTGCGCTTCACCGCGTTGCAAGCGGGCGATGTCGATATGATCGAACGGACGCCGTACGAGTGGGTCCAGCAGATCGTCGAGGGCAAAATCAGGGGCGTCGGCTATGCGAAAGCAGCGCGCGCCGGGGCGCGCAACCTCGAGTTTAACGTGGCCGATCCGCCCTTCAACAACAAGAAGCTCCGCCTGGCCATCGCCCACGCGCTCGATCGGAAGGAGATTTTACAGGCGGCCTACCACGGCCTGGCCGACACTGCCGACCAGAGATTCCCCAAGGGTCATTATTGGAATTTCGATGTGCCTTCGCCGGCGTTCGATCTGAACAAGGCCAAGGCTCTCTTAAAGGAATCCGGTTACAAGGGCGAAACCCTCGAGCTTATGGGCAACCGGGGTGAGGTTGCGGACATCGAGGGCGCCACGATTCAGGCCCAGCTCAAGCGCATCGGCGTCAAAGTCGAGTTGAAGATCCTCGAGCGCGCGTCGGCCCTCGAGGCCCGGCGCCAGGGAAAATACATGTTCAAGCTCGCCGGCGGTAGCGATTATCCGGACCCACTGCCGGCTTACGAAGAATATGTCTGTGAACCGGATCCGCGCAAGCGGCGTCTCAATGAAAGCGGTTATTGCGACAAGGAATACGACGCCCTGTTGAGAAAGGCGGAAGCGGAGGTGGACCAGGACAAAAGACGAACCTTGTTCAGGCAAATAGTCACCAAATTGTTGGACGACTCGCCGATATTCGCCATTGGATTTACGCCGCGGTTTTTTACTTTCCGTGACCATGTGAAGGGTTTCGTCACCAACGGGAGCGGCGACTTTGAGCCCTGGGGCGCCGGCTTGAGCCACGCTTGGGTAGACAAATAGCGGGCATCCCTCGTGTTCGGCCGCTACTTCGTCCAACGCGTTCTCCAGCTCATACCTGTCCTTATCCTGGTCAGTGTAGCGGTCTTCCTTATCATCCGCATTATTCCAGGAGATCCGGTCCTGGTCATGCTCGGGATCGACCCCGAAGAACGCGCGCGCATCAGTGAGGAACAGTACGAGTCGCTCAAACACCAACTGGGCTACGACCGGCCTATCTACGTGCAATACGTCAACTGGGTGAGCAGAATTGTTCAGGGTGACATGGGATTGTCGCTGCGCTCGCGGCGGCCGATTTTCGAAGTCATCTTCGAGCGCTATCCTGCGACTCTCTATCTGGCGCTCACCGCCCTGCTCACGGGCGTGCTTATTGCCATCCCCACCGGTGTCATTGCCGCCATGCGGCAGAACACAAGTGTGGATTACGCCGCTATGGGATTTGCATTATGGGGCATCGCCGTGCCCAATTTCTGGCTCGCTCTCATGCTCATCGTTCTTTTCAGCCTGAAGCTGGGCTGGCTTCCTTCGATCGGCTACGCCAGTCCCCTTGAGAACCCCTGGCTTTTCCTCCAGCATGTTTTTTTGCCTGCCATCGTCATGGGAACGGATCTCGCGGCGCCGCTGACGCGCTATATCCGCGCCGAGATGTTAGAGCAGCTCACCCAAGACTATGTGCGGACGGCCTGGGCCAAGGGGCTGCCGGCGCGCATGGTCATCGTCAGGCACGCGCTCAAGAATTCGCTGATCGCGGCGGTGACCGTAATCGGTTTGCAGACAGCTCGACTGCTGGGCGGCTCTACCATCGTCGAAACCGTGTTTTCCTGGCCCGGGGTCGGCAGACTTTTGATTGAAGGTATCTATTCGCGTGACTACCCGATCGTCCAGGGAGCGGTTCTCCTCATTGCGGTCACCTTTGTCTTCATCAATCTGTTTGTGGATATCGTCTATAAATGGTTGGATCCCCGCATCAAGCTCGAATAGAGAACAGCTATGGAACAAGAAGCTTTACCCGGACCCGTATGGACCGCCAGAGATACCGCGAACGGCCACTTTACCGGGTTTCTTGCGGCCTGCCGGGTCATCGCCCGCAATCGGCTGGCGCTTATTGGGGTGATCATCGTCACGATTTGGCTTCTGACAGCTCTCCTGGCGCCCTACTTGGCCACCCATGACGCCTACGAAATCAACATCGCGAACCGCCTCCAGGATCCGAGCAGCAGCCATTGGCTGGGAACGGACTACTTGGGCCGAGACACCTACAGCCGGATTGTTTTTGGCGCGCGCACGGCCTTTCTGGTGGCCATCGGCGCTGTTTTTCTAGGCGCCTTTTTTGGCATCCCGATCGGGGCGATTTCGGGATTTGCCGGTCGCTGGGTTGATGCGGCGTTGATGCGCCTGATGGACGCAATCATCGCATTCCCCGGCCGGCTTTTGGCTATCGCACTGGTCGCTTCCTTAGGAGGGGGGCTTTTCCCACTTTACATCGCGCTCGGCGTCAACTCTATTCCTTCCTACGCGCGGATTGTCCGCGGCGCGGTGCTTTCACAAAAAGAGAAAGAGTATGTGGAGGCGGCCCGGATGACGGGAGAGTCCGACCTTAGCATCCTTTTTTTTCAGGTTTTGCCGAATTGCTTGTCTCCTCTACTCGTTCGCTTGAGCCTTGATTTTGGCAATGCCATCTTGGCCGAGTCATCGCTTAGCTTTCTCGGCCTCGGCTTGCCGCCACCCACTGCCAGCTGGGGGCTGATGTTGAAGGAGGTGACTCCTTTTCTGCAGCTTCAACCGATGGCTGCTTTTTTTCCGGGCTTGACGATCTCGCTGATCATCCTTGGCTTTAACCTGTTGGGTGACGGACTGCGCGACGTTTTCGATCCGCGCCAGTATGACCGCTAAAAGCGGAGAACAACGCAAAGGACGCCAGAGGAAAGAGAGAGAACTTAACCACAAAGAGCACAAAGAAGGTCGCGAAGTTTAAGTCGTTAAGAATATCCGAACCCTTCGTGTTCTTCGTGACCTTCGTGGTGAAAGCTGAACGATTCCCAGAATCAATTGAATTTGTCACTAATCAGCACAATCGTCACAATCTGAAATCCAAAATGCCCCCCCCTCTTCTCGAGATCAGGAATCTCTCCGTCGATTTCAACCTCAAGCGCGGCGTGTTAGCCGCGGTCCGGGATCTGTCTTTTACGCTCTCGGAAGGGGAAACCTTTGGCATCGTTGGGGAAACCGGTTGCGGCAAAAGCGTGACTGCGCTTTCGATCCTGCGCCTCGTCCCCACGCCGCCCGCCAAGATCATTCAGGGCGAGTTGTTGTTCGAGGGTGAAGACCTGCTTAATAAAAGTCCGCGCGAAATGGAAAGGATCCGGGGACGCAAAATATCCATGATTTTCCAGGAACCGATGACCTCGCTCAATCCGTCGCTGACCGTCGGCACGCAGATCGGCGAATGTTACCAGGTCCACATGGGCCATTCGAAAAAGGTTGCCCGTGACCACACCGAAAATGTCCTCGCGCTGGTGCGCTTGCCGGCGCCGAAAACTCTGGCGGATCGCTATCCCCATGAATTGAGCGGCGGCATGCGGCAAAGAGTGATGATTGCCATGGCGCTGGCCTGCCAGCCTAAGTTGCTTATCGCCGATGAACCGACGACGGCCTTGGATGTGACGATTCAGGCGCAAATCATCGAGCTGCTTAAAGAGCTGCAAGAAAAATTCAAGATGGCGCTTATCTTCATCTCTCATAATCTCGGCGTGGTCGCGCGCCTGTGCGACCGGATCGGCGTCATGTATGCCGGCTCCATGGTCGAGCTCGCCGAGAAAAAACCTCTCTTTACGCGCCCGCAACACCCCTACACCATCGCCTTGCTCGAAGCGATTCCACGACCCCAATCGCGCCGCGACTCCTTGAAGGCGATTCCGGGAACGGTTTGCAACCTGTTCGACCCTCCGCCGGGATGTAAGTTTCATCCGCGCTGCTCCAAAGCCCGGGAGATTTGTAAAACAGAGCCGCCGCGGCTGGAAGAAAAAATCGGCAAGGGTCTCGCCGCTTGTTACTTTCCCGGTGCTTAGTATTGGTGAAGAGATTTAACCACAATGAGCACAAGAAGAGCAGACTCACCACGAAGGCACGAAGTTCACGAAGTTTAAGAGTATAAAAATCCGAACCCTTCGTGTCCTTCGTGCCTTCGTGGTGCAAAATTAAACCGATAATGAGCTGATTGAGCATGGCCCTTCTGGAAGTAAAAGAACTGACCAAACATTTTGACGTTAGCGGCGGCGTGGTGAGCCGTTTGTTTAGCGGCCGAAAAATCCTTAAAGCCGTTGATCAAATTTCCTTTTCCGTTCCCGAAGGAAAAACTTTTGGTCTAGTGGGAGAGAGCGGCTGCGGCAAATCGACCACGGCTCGCCTGATTACCAGGCTTATCGCCGCCACCGGCGGCGAGGTTTACTTCCAGGGACGGGAGATTCTCCACCTCCCCAACAAGGGTGTCCGGGAACTGCGCAAACAGATTCAAATTATTTTTCAGGACCCCTACGCGTCGCTAAACCCGCGCATGAGGGTCGTGGATATCGTCGGCCGGCCGGTAACCATTTTCGCCGGAACCAAAGGGCGAAAAAGAGTTGATCGGGTCGTTGAGTTGTTGGAATTGGTCGGTCTCAGCGCCGAACATCTTTTCCGCTATCCACATGAATTCAGCGGTGGGCAGCGCCAGCGTATAGGAGTCGCGCGAGCGCTGGCGGCCAATCCCGAACTCATCATCGCCGACGAACCGGTGTCCTCGCTGGATGTCTCGGTGCAAGCGCAGGTGCTGAATCTCCTGAAGCGCTTGCAACGCGAATTGAAACTGACCCTGATTTTCATATCCCACGACCTCAACGTCGTGGGTTACCTGGCCGATATCGTCGGCGTCATGTATGCCGGAAAAATTATGGAAATTGCTCCGGCCGAGAAAATCTTCCAAACCCCATTGAATCCCTATACCAAAGCGCTTTTGGCGGCGAACCCTACGGTGGAATCGTTTACGGAAAACATCCAATCAATGCTGCACGGCGAAATCACGTTCCCGGTCAACCCGCCGCCGGGTTGCAGACTCGAGCCCCGCTGTCCAATTCGCGTCGAGAAGTGCAAAACCATCGAGCCGCCGTTGGAAGAGAAACAGCCGTCGCACCACGTCGCCTGCCACGAGGTCTGAGCGAAGCTATTTGTCCGCTCGGGGAAAACCGTAGGCCTCGGTAATCTTCTTTTGATATTCTTCCAACTTGGTCACATGATCCCAGTCCACTACTGACAGCTTGAGCCCGCGCACTATCTTTTCCTGAATTGAGCCGGCCGTGAGATAGGATGCGCCATACGGCTCCAACTGGTCAAGCAGCGCTTGACCCGCGGGAGAAGTTACGAATTCCAGCCAGAGCAGGCCGGCATACGGATTGCTCGCCGAGTTGAGCACCGCCTGGGCCTCGTTAAGGCGGGTCGGGACGGGCTCGAGTATTTTAAGGCCGATGTTCGGGTCTTTCTTCTCTAACTCCATCACGGTGCCAATGTTGGGGCCAAATAGCGTGCCGTATTCCCCCGTCTGAATCATCGTCATCGCTCGGCTATTGCCGCGGATCCACACCGGCTTTTGCGCCGCCAATTTGCGGGCGAAATCCACGGTTTTCTCTATTCCCCAAGCTGGAACCAGCGCTGCCAGGTCTTTTGGGCGGATGTCGAGCATGAACTTTCTGCCACTAAACTCTTCGCGCAGAAATCCTTCCCAAGTGCCGGGTATTCTTTCGGCGGCGATGTTCTTTTTGTTGAAGGCAACGACCTGAAGGTCGCTGGCCACCACCACGATGTGGCGATTGGTCGGGTCGATCATCTTCTGCGGGATCTGCACGACGCCATGTTGCGCCATCCCCAAAATATCGAATTTCTTCTGAAACGGCACGTATTCGGGATACATATCGAAGGCGACGTAATTCACGTCCCAGCCCTTGGCCATGCCTGCTTTCATCTCTTGAATCATGCGGATGTAGTTGTCCGTGCCGGCGATTTCCTGCGCCTGCGAGTCGATGAAGGGATACTTCTTACGGAACGCATCACTGAGAGCCTTGAGAGTCTTCGCATCGAGGGAACCCATGACACGCAACTTTCCCTCTTTCTTAGCGTTGGCAATGACCTCTTCTTGACTCGCCGCAAAAACATAGCCTTTCGCTTCTGCCTCTTTTTTGGCTTTTAACAGCGCCGGGTTCGCGGCAGCCGCGTGAGCGCTGGCAATGCCGGCGCAGAGCCCGAGAATCGAGATACAAACCACGTACAGCTTCTTCAACTCAAGTTTCAAGACACACCTCCTGTTAAATGCGCTTAGCGCCGGGGCAGGCTTAAGCCCCAACCCGGCGCTGTTCCAAATTCCATACAACCGTTTTTGATGATTGTTCCACTTGACGGGTCGCCTTTGAGCGCCTGATGCTCACCCACCTCACACTCCTCATCCATGCCCGGAAAGATAGCCGCCAATTGGGCGACGGCCACGTCGACCACCGCCGGCCCGGCCGAGCCGCCCATATGCACCCGGACACCGAAAGCCTGGCAGATCTCAAACACGCGCCTGCATTCATCCAACGACCCCATCTTGGTTGCTTTGACGGAGACGACGTGAGCCGCGCGCCTCCGGCAGACTTCCAGCGCCGACTCCGCGTCGTCGACGCACTGGTCGGCCATGATGGGAATGGCGCTGGCCGCCGTGACCCGCGCAAGGCCGTCCAGATCGCGGTAGTTAATCGGTTGTTCGATCAATGCGACGTCGTACGGCGCCAGGGCGCGACTCAGCTCGATGGCTTGCTCGGGCGTATAGGCGCCGTTGCCATCGATGCCGATCCAGATGCTCTTGCCAAATGCTTCGCGCAGCGCGCGAATCCGCTCTACGTCTTCCTGGATGCCGGTGCCAACTTTGACTTTCATATGCGTGATGCCTTGCTCGACGAGTTGACTTACGGCGGCTTCCAGCTCGGCCGGCGCCTTGATCCCGACCATCCGAACTATTCTCACATGAGAGCGAACTCGTCCGCCCCATAGCGCGTAGCAGGGGAGTTTAGCCAATTTGCCGGTCAGATCATGGAGCGCCAGGTCGGCGGCGATGGTGCTTCTGTTATGAACGTTGGTCTCGCGTATCGTCTCGCGAACGGCGTTGGCGGAAAGAATATCCGCTCCCAGCAGCGCGGCACGAACGGGGCCATTCAACTCGGCTTCGAGTTCGTCTCCGGAAATATTGCTAGGGTGCGCCGCCGTGCCGCCGATCCCCGTGACGCCATCGGCATCGATCTCGAGAATAAATCCTTCAACGGCGTTTCCCGCGTAGGACGCGGTTCTCCACGCGGGATCAACGCGCGGCATGTTGATGCGTGTAACTCGCACATCTGAAATCTTCACTGTGATTTCTCCTCGACGGCTCTCGTTAGGCTATGGCACAATTACGTCAATTTTAATTTTTTACCACGAAGGCACGAAGGACGCGAAGGGTTCGGAAATTTATTCTCTTTAACTTCGTGAACTTCGTGCCTTCGTGGTGAAAACTCCCCCTCCCTCGGGCGTTCACTGCTGGAAGATTTCTCGCGCCAGGTTTGCGTGGTAGTCCATGGTTTCGCCGGCCCGCGGATCGAGCGGCACTAGCTCCAGATTCTTGATGATTTCCTGTTCGGCCAGCAGGTCGGTCCTGGCAACTTGCCTGCCGAAATTTAAAACCGTCCTTTGTCCTTCTTTGGAGAGGACGAAATCCAAGTAAAGCTTGGCCGCGTTTGGATGGAGTGGCCGAACGGCAATCGCATGAGCGCTGGTCACAACGGGCACGGGACCGAGGGTAATCCAGTCGATGGGTGCGCGCCGCTTTTTTAGTTCTTCCACGGGGCCGAGCGTTGAATCGATGTCCATGGGCGCCTCACCGGCGGCGATGAGCTGGGCCCGCATCGAGCTGGATTCGCGGCGCAGCAAAATATTCTGCTTGGCTAGCTCGCGCAGGTATCTTAAGGCTTTTTCCTTACCCATGATCTGGAACATCAGCGCGCTCCACTGTTCCGAGGGGTCCAGAACCATTTTTCCCTTCCAAACAGGGTTCAACAGGTCGTCAAAGGTCCGCGGAAGTTTTTCGCGGGCGAGTAGCTTCGGGTTATATGCAACAACGTGAACGTTTATATTTGTTGTCGTCCAATATCCCTGTTCCTTGTACTGTTTGGGAAAAAATCGGTCCTCGGCGGAAAGGTATTGACCTAAGAATCGCTCCGTCTTCAAATAGTGGAGGGAGAGGCTGTTCGTTTGGAGAATGTCGGCAAGGTGTTTGTTGGCTCTGAGTTCGGCGACCACCCGAGGGACAAATTTTCCAGAGCCCAAGCGGTTCAACTTGACATCCAGGAACGGGTACTTTTCTCGGAACTTGGCGTTGAGCTGATTGGCATCCGGCAAACTCATCGTCCCATAAACCACAACCTCGCCTTCTTTTTTCGCGCCCTCGATGAGATTTGCGGTATGTTGCGGCTGGCCCCGCGCACATGGTATGCCCAACAATAACGAAACTAGAAGAGTAATAATTATCCATGGCCCGGAATTGTTCATGGTAAGCTCGCCGGCTCACTTGATGTCATTTCGGCAACGTCAATCAAGGACTCCACCACCGGATTGGATCATATAAACGACATCGGGCCAAAGCAAGACATTGAATGAGGAGCAAATGAGCACCGCATCTGAACGCTTAGTGGATATCGCCAATGAGGTCCGATTCGAGAACCTGCCGGCTGAGGTGATCCGTGAGGCCGGCAGGCGGTTACTGGACGCGCTGGGCTGTGCGATCGCCGGCGCCGAGGGTCTGACGACACAGCAGGTGCGTAAGACGGCGCTCGCCCTCGGCGGCGCGCCCGAATCCAGTATCCTGGGCACCCAAGACTCTATATCGTGCGAAAAAGCGGCTCTCGTGAACGGCACGGCTCTGCGCTTTTTGGACTTCATGGATGGACACCCAGGTCCCTATCCATGTCATGCATGCTTTAATATTCCGCCCATCGCCGCGGTGGCGGAGCGCGCGCACTCCAGCGGCAAGGATCTCGTCGCGGCCATAGTGATCGGCTACGAAATCATGCCGCGCTTTCAGGAGCAAGCGGGCTTGCCGGATCTCGGCGCCCGCGGCTGGGCGGGCCCCACGAACTTGGCTTTCTCCGTTCCGCTGGCATGCGCCCATCTGCTTCACCTCGATAGAGAACAAGCGATCAACGCGCTGGGGATTGCCGTTACGCACGGCGGCGTGATGGATAGCGCCAGCCATGGGCAGATGCCGACAAGCAAATCGATTCTCGATGGCGTGGCGGCGATGAATGGCGTGGTTGCTTGTCTGCTGGCCCAGCAAGGCGTGAGCGGACCCCGCGAGGCGATCGAGGGAAAGGGCGGCTATGCAAACGCGGTCGCGGGAACCTGCGACTTCGAAAAACTTTTGGTGCCCGTCGGGCGCCACAAAATTCTGGAAACCTATACGAAGTTATACAATACCGTCAAGTGCGGTCAGACCGCGGTGGGCGCGGCGCTGGGGCTGGCTCGCGAACATAGTGTCAGCCCCCGCGATGTCGCCGAGCTGCGCATCGGGCTGGCCCGTAGGGACGCCGCCAGCCAGACGCGCAATCCGCCAACCAGCCGGCCGAAAAACCGCGACACGGCCAACCACAGCGTTCGTTTCTCCGTCGCCGCCGCGCTGGTCGACGGCGAATTGACTTCTGATCAATTTGAACCGGACAAGCTCAGCTCTCCTGATATCGTTGATTTGTTCGATCGAAGCTCGGTCCACTGGGACGAATCTCTCGAGCCCCATTGGCCGTTTGCCAATCCAGCAACCATAACGATCCGGACAACGAGCGGCCAGGAGCTGTCGCAATGCCAGGTGTTCCCTGCCGGCCACCCCAACAATCCATTACCGGACGAAGCGCTGGAGCAGAAGTTTCGCCAACTGACACGGAAGAAGTTGGGAGAGGAGAGGGCCGAGGAGGTCATCGCGCTCACCCGCAATCTGGCGGATTTGCCGGACGTGCGCCTGCTCACCAAGCTGCTTCGCCCGTAAAACAAGATGATTTAACCACAAAGAGCCTAGCGCGGCGAGGCCGCAAACGAAAATCAGAATATCTCGCGCAAAGACGCCAAGGCCGCAAAGGTCGGAGAATAAAATGGTGAAGACCGTCTATAAGATAATCTATCTTTCCCTTCCGAACTTGGCGTGCTTTGCGCCTTGGCGCGAGTCAATCCCCGTGTTTGAGTATTCCAGATCACCCGCCAATTTGCGCGAGCTGCGCAAATTGTCAAAGATAGTAGAATGAAGTTTAAGAGCATAAATATCCGAATCTTCGTGTCCTTCGTGCCTTCGTGGTGAGTCTGTATCAATCCGTATTAAAAGGAGCCAAAAAGATGAAGGGAGCCACCGAAGCGCTTGCGCAGTTTGTCAGAGGGACAAAGCTTGAAGATATTCCCGCCGCCGCCGTTCAAAATGCCAAGCTCATGATGCTCGACACTTTCGGAGTGATCCTTGCGGGAGCCCGCGATCCAGGGTGCAAATTGCTCGCGCAATGGGTGAAAGACCAGGAAGCCGCCCCGCGCGCAACGGTCATCGGGCAAGGATTTCGTAGCTCGCCGCTGCTTGCAGCTCTCGTCAATGGCCATGCTTCCCATGCGCTGGACTATGACGACAGCGGCCACTACAGCACCCAAACGCTGCCGGCAGCTCTGGCGCTGGGAGAGCCGGCGCATGCTTCCGGCGCCAAAGTTCTCCACGCCTATATTTTGGGACGGGAAGTCTGTTCCCGCCTGGACGCTGCGTTCGATGCCGGTCGGGAAAAGTTAAGCGGGCCAACCTTTCGTGGCTGGCACCACACCGGCACAAACGGATCCCTGGGGGCAGCTGCGTCGGCCGCTGTGGTTCTGAGCTTGGAGTCTGGATCAAATCAAGACGGCTTTCGGAATCGCGGCCAATGGAGCGTGCGGTTTGCGCGCCAACATGGGCACGATGGCCAAAGCTTTGGTTTCCGGCAACGCCGCGCGCAACGGCGTCATGGCTGCCACACTTGGCCGGACGTGGCTTCACGGCGGAAAAAGCCGTTCTCGAAACTCCGCAGGGAATGGCGAATGCGTTTTGCCTTGAGGACGATATTGACTGGCCGTCTATGACCCGCGACTTGGGCAAGCATTACGAGCTAGAGCGGGGTGCGATTACGAAAGATTATCCCTGTTGCAGCCCGGCGCACCGGCCCATCGAAGCTCTGTTGAAGATCGTCAACGAACACGGCATCCATGCCGACGACGTCGACTCAATCGAGTGCGATCTTCATTCCTTCTCCTTGAGGAGAGATGGAGCCGCCGACAGCCACGAAGGTCAGTATAGTTTGAAGTACTGTCTATCCGTGGCGCTGCTCGATGGCCGGATGGGACTGCGCCAGATGACTGAGGAAAGGGTGCGAGCCCGGGATGTACAGGCTCTGATGGGCCGGCTGCGCATCGTCCCGCCCCCGGGAGGCTCGGTGGAAAGAAGGCCCAAGGAGCGCGTTACGGTGTACATGAAGAACGGGCAAAGTCATTCCGCTGAAGCGACGCATGCGCGCCGCATCGATAAACGCGAGGATCTCGAAGCGAAGTTTTTTACTTGCGTGCAGGGAAGCCTATCACCCGAGGCAGCGGCGAAGATCCGCGATACGATACTCAACGTAGAAAATCTTCCGGATGTCGCAACGCTGATGGACTTCGTACGATAAATCTCCCCTTCCCCTCTCTTTTTCAAAGAGGGGTTAAAGAAGCGAGCTTCGTAGCCTGGATGAAGTGAAACGAATCCAGGAATCCCCGGATTTCACTACGTTCCATCCGGGCTACGCGCTAAGCCCATCTGATCGCTCTGTCTAGCCTAGCTCTGCTGTCCGCTTATCTGCACGATGAAACGCCGCATCAGCAAGGTCAGCGGGATAAGCGCGATCATGAGCAACACCCCTAAGGTGGACGCCAGAGAAACCTCCCCATCCGACCAGTACTGCCACATCAGAACGGAAAAAACCTCATTCTTCTTGCTCGCGAGCATCAATGGAATGGAAAAGGCGCGCAAGGCGTGAACCGACACCCAAATCCATCCGGCGGCAAAAGCAGGAAAGATTAGCGGCATCGTGATGGCGAGAAGAGTTCGGGTCGAAGTGGCGCCGCACACATAGGCCGCCTCTTCCAGCTCCTTTTGAATCTGCACAATGGAACTGTTCATCAGCCTTGTGCCAAAGGCGATATAACTGACGATTAGTCCCATGGCGACAATCCAGAGCGTTCCATAGATGCCGAGATAACTGAGCGGCGCCGTCAAATAGGCCATGATCATGGCCAACGCAACGACGATGCCTGGAATGGAATGCGGTAGAAACAACAGCCCATCCAGAATGGCCCTGCCGTGGATCTTCGTGCGCACGACGATCCATGAGACGAAGAACGCAAGCAGCATCGTGGCTGTCGCGCCCAATACCATCAGGATCAAAGTGTTCCAAATGACCGAAAAGAAATGAGGCCGGGAAAACACCTCGGCGAAATTGCCCAAAGAGAGCAGTGAAAGCGCCGCAAAGGAAGGCGCGCGATAGCTCGGCAGCAAGGCGGCCCAGAGAAGGATCGCGAAGGGCGCCAGAACGGTTAAAGAGAAATAGATCAGAAACATGGCCAGTGCAGGGTAGCGCCACTTGCCGAGAGCGGTAACCCGAGGACGAAATCCTTTCCCTGTGACCGTGCTGTAACGCTCCGTGTAGCGCACGGCGCGGCGATAGCCCCAGAGGAGAAAAAGCAACATGATCATGTACGTGACGCCGTAGACTGCGCCAAGGCCATAGTCCACGGGAGCCTGCAAGCGCACCGTAAAATAAATCAACGTGCTCAAAACAAAGATCCCTGCCGGCAACCCCACGGCTAATGGAGCTTCGAAGGACTCCATGCTTGAGACGAACTCATACATCCCGGCGGTAAGGACCGCGGGCAACAAAACCGGCAAGGTCACATGGAAAAAGGTGCCCATGGAACTTGCCTTTGACACCCGCGCGGCTTCCTCCAAACTTGGGTCCATCATCCGGAAAGAGCCGACGACCATAAGAAAGATAGTAGTCACGCCTCTCAGTCCGTCGAGAAAGATCAGCCCGCCCAGCGAGTAAATGTTCAGTGGACCTTGGGTAAGATGGATGCCGAACAGCTCCAGGCCGCTGCGCAGAAACAGATTCATGACGCCGGTTTTTGGCGCAAGCAAAAGCGCCCAGCCGAGGGCAAACAGCACTCCCGGAATGGCCATGGGGATCAAGATCAAGCTCCAGGCCAGATTTCGCAGCGGCATGTCCGTCCGCTCGATGAGCCAGGCGAACAGAACAGCGATCGTCATGGTAATACCAGTCCCCACCGCAGAGAGCAGGATGGTGGTCGCCAGGGCGCGGTAAAAGGCGGGCAGCGAGTAAGCGGAAAGGTAGTTTTGTAAAGTCCATCCTTCGGGCATCGCCGGATGGCCATATTGGAAACTGCTCAAAATCAATCTCACGAGCGGCACAAGAATTAATAAAAGCAGCAAACCGGTCACAAGGATCAGCACCATGTGATTCTTGATTTGCCCCCAGAGCTGCGAGGTTTTGACTTGGGTTAGGACTGCGGTGGTCAAAGGTGATCCTGGGCTATCGGCTTCGCGGTCAGTGAAGCGTGGCCAGAGAATTGGCGTCCCTTCGACTTGGCTCAGGACATGCTTGGCGCGATGAAACAAATGGACCGTATGTTTTAGTCACAATGTTTCGAAGCCTGAATTGATAGATATGAATTCTCCGTTCGGCCGCTGAAGATTCTCAACCTGTTCGTCGCTACTTGGCAAAACCCCAGATTGCGAGGATTTTCTTGGTGATGGCTTGCTCCGGATCGGACTCACCCAGATCTCGCAAAACAGTTTTAGCGCCCGCCTTTTGCAACTGTTTCCAGAGCTCGCTTCCCACCGCGTAGGGTGATGCCCTGCCTATCTGTTCGTAACCCTTTTGTCCTTCAGGTGATGCGAGCCATCCCGCCAATAGTAAAGCCGCGTTAGGGCTCTTGGCCCCTTTGAGAACCGTCATTGTCGTACTCACGCTCACCGGTACCTCGCGCGGCCACGAGAGTGCCAATTTTGCTTTCGGATCACGGCGCAACGCGCCGTTGACCGTGTGATAGGAAATACCACAGAACATCGGGTATTCTCCCGCCGCGATCTGAACCAGACTCTCCGGCTGTCCCCTTTTCCAAATTGGTTGGTTATTACGCAAACGCTCGGCGTATTCCAAGGTCTTTGCCTCGCCCCAGAGCTTGGCGAGAGTGGTAAATGTATTGGGGCGGGTATCCACAACAAGTTTTCCCTTCCAATAGGGATCAAGACAATCGGCCCAGTCCCTGGGGACACGTTCCGCGGGAACCACGGACGGATTATAAGCAAACACGCGCAAGCTGTAGGCTATGCCAACGAAGTTACGATCTGCGCTGACCTGCACTTCTGTGATAGCAGGGAAGAGACTGCGCCATTCGAAAGGGCCGGCCAACACTCCTGCTTTCAAGTATTTTGCGTAGAATTCGTTGGCAATGTCGATGAGATCGTATTCTACAAGACCCCCCAGGGCCTCGCTCAAAATGCGTTCGCTGTAACCGACCCCCGAGCCGCGGGTGAATTCGACTTTTATCGCCGGGTACTTCGCATAGAAACCTTTGAGAACCTGAGGCACCTCCTCTGGAAACAGATTGCTGACCATGCGCAGCTTGCCTTCTTTAGCGGCCATCTTTTCGACTTCCTCTAAACTTTTGCCGAAAATAGGTTGCTGCAAAGAAGCGCCACTGGAAAAAGCGGGGAAACCCGCCGCGAGCATGATTGTGACGGACAGCGTCCATGCGCGAGAGATCATCCGAACTCCTCTGCTATCTTTTTTCCGGAGACAATCCCCAGGTCGCGACAATCTTTTGCGTGATCACGGGTTCGTCGTCGCGCCATCCGCCAAAGACTGGCTTGGCTTTTATCTTCTGGATCATTTTTGCTATGCGGCTTTCCGGATCGAATGCAGAACCGATTCCCAGCTGGTCGTATTCCTCCCGGCCTTCCCGGGATGCTAGCCAGCCGGAAAGGAGCAGGGCCGCGTTGGGGAACTTGGCGCCCTTGAGCACCAACCAGATTTCCGTCAGGTGGCCGGGCACCTCACGGGGCCAGGCTATGGCCAGTTTGGTCTGCGGGTCGCGCGTCACCATCCTGAGCGCGGATTGATAGTAGGTGCCGCACATCATGGAATATTCGCCATTGGCGATGAGCGCCAGTGCGTCCGTTTGTCCTCTTTTCCAAACCGGCTGGTTCTCCTTGAGTTGGCGGGCAAATTCTATGGTTTTTTTCTCTCCCCACGCCGGATAGAGAGCGGTAAACGTTTTGGGCCGGGTGTCCACCACCAGTTTTCCCTTCCAATAAGGGATCGAGACAAGCGCTCCAATCTTTTGGAACTTTCTCTGAAGACACCAGAGATGTATTGTAAGTGATGACATAAGTAATAAACCCCACCGCGGCGAAGTAGCCGTCGGGACTGAAATGTTCCCGCGGCGTCTGCGGCGAAACCATCTTCCACTCGAACGGACCCGCCAGGAGTCCTGCCTTTCTGTACCTTGGCACCAGTTCCGAGGGGATGTTCACGGCATCGTAATCCGTCTGGCCGGCCATCAACTCGGTAAACAGTTTTTCATTTTCCGCCCCGCCCACGTAGGCATTCTCCACCTTGATGCCCGGATACCTTTGGTTGAATTTCTTGAGAACCTTCGGCACGTCCTTTTCTTGCAGGCCGCTGGCAATGCGGACACGACCCTCCTTCTCGGCCAATTTACCGATCTCATCGAGGGTCTTGCCAAAGCCCGCCGGGGTGGCGGCGGCGGCGCCTTGCGCTTCGGCGACGACCCCACACCACACCAATGTTAATGCGATTGTGATAACCTTAAGGGTGTATTTCATATCCCCCTCATGTCACGTACGAATTTCAATTTACAAATTGACCGGAACAAAGATTTCAAG
>CAWJBB010000016.1:0-56980 GCA_963840855.1 uncultured delta proteobacterium | reverse complement strand
TGAAGCTTCGGAGATTTCCTTATAGAGATTTCTGTGGGATGAGTATAGGAATGCTTTGAAAGGGGGTCAGGCGCATATGGCACAAATCGTAATCGGCATTGGCACTTCGCATAGTCCGCAGTTGAGTATTCGCGCGAAGGATTGGGCCTATTTGCTCAAAAAGGATGAAACGGACCCGCGGCTGGATTATCCGGGGCTATTAAAGCGGGCCAAGCCCGGATTGGACGCAGAATTGACGCCGGAAAAATTCGAACAACGCGACCAGGCTTGTCTGAAGGCCGTCGGCAAATTGGGCGATGCTCTGCGCAATGCCAACGCCGACGTAGTCGTCATCTTCGGCGACGACCAGCATGAGCAATTCGGCGACGACAACATGCCGACCTTCGCGATTTATCACGGTAAGTCGATTCCGGTGGTGCGCGATTCTGGCCTTCGGCCTTCGGGTTGGAAAGACGCGGAGCGCAAAGGCTGGGTTGAGACCGCCGATGAATATGCCAACGACGACGACCTGGCCAACTATTTGATTCGTTCGTTGAATAGCGAAGACTTCGACATTGCGCGCTGCAATCGCTTGCGCAAAGAGATCGGCGTGGGCCATGCGTTTAGTTTTCTTTACCGGCGCGTACTGCCTGGCAGCAGGATTCCCATGGTGCCGGTGATGGTCAATACCTACTTTCCGCCGAACCAGCCGACGCCGAAACGCTGCTACGCCTTCGGTCAGGCGGTGCGCCGGGCGATCGAGTCCTGGAAAAGCGACAAGCGCGTGGCGCTGATGGCCTCCGGCGGCTTGAGCCATGTCGTCATCGACGAAGAGATCGACGCGATGACCATCGATGGCCTGAAAAATAAGAAACCGGAGACGCTCTTTAGTTTGCCGCGTGAAAAATTGGAGGGCGGAACTTCGGAGATACTCAACTGGATTGCTTTGGCAGGGGCGATGGAAGACCGGGAACTGAAATACTTGGATTACGTTACAACGTACCGCTCTCCCGCGGCAACCGGTTGCGGGATGGGGTTCGCGTATTGGATATAATGGCTCTGGAGTCCAGAGTCTCGGGTCTAGAGTTTTAGATTTTGCTTTGGCAACGCTATATCCGGTCTCCTTTCGCGCACGGATATCCGAGGAATTAATGGCGCGGGAAGCGATTATCGAACGACTGGCGACGCTCGACACCTGCGCGGTTTCGGACGCGCTGGATAGTTTGGGCTTGAAAGGGGCGACCTGGGGAGTGCGGCCGCAGTGGCCGTGCCCGAAGATCGCCGGACGCGCGGTGACGATGAAGATCAAGCCTGCGGGTCTGCAACAGCCGACACAGCATCTGGGGACGGCTCCGATTGAAGCGGCGCAGCCCGGCGACATTATCGTCATCGACAACGCCGGCCAGCCGCAGTTTTCTTGCTGGGGCGGATTGCTATCGCTGTCGGCTCGATTAAAAGGCTTGAGCGGCGTGGTCATCGACGGCGCCAGCCGTGACATCGACGAAGCGCGGGACTTGGGCTTCCCGGTTTATGCGCGCGGCGTCGTGCCCATGACGGCGCGGGGGCGCGTGGTGCAGGACTCGTTCAATCAAGAAATTCAGTTTGCCGGCGTGCAGTGCCGTCCCGGTGATCTCGTTCTTGCCGACGGCAGCGGCATCATTATCATTCCGCGGGAAAAAGAAGGAGACGTCGTGGCGGCGGCGGAAGCTATCTTTCAAAAGGAGCAGGAGATGGCCGCCGGAATCCGCAAAGGATATTCCGGCCTTGAGATGCTGGAGAAGCTCGGTTACGAGCAGATGCTCAACAAAAAATAGGGAGCATGTTGCAAACGCGTCCCTGTTTCGTGACCTTCGCGCGTTTCCCGATGACTCATCATTTCGTCGAATGGAGCATCCTGAAGGAGTAACCCCATGCTCACGCGTGACGAAAACGAACTGCTAACCCAAGTAAGTCGCGGCACGCCGTGCGGCGAACTGTTGCGACGCTACTGGCACCCCGTCGCGGTGGCCGGCGAGATTACGGAGGAGAAACCGATCAAGGCCGTCAAGATGCTCAATGAAGAGCTGGTGGTTTTCCGCGACAGGTCGGGAAAATACGGGCTGGTGGGCGAACATTGCCCGCACCGGTCGGCTTCGCTGGCCTACGGGCGCGTGGATGGGGAAGGAATCCGCTGCTGTTATCACGGCTGGAAGTTCGATCACTCGGGCAAATGCCTCGAACAGCCAGCGGAACCGCCGGACAGCACATTCAAGGACCGCATCAAGCATGTGGCATATCCCGTCGAGTATCTTGGCGGACTGCTCTATACCTATCTCGGTCCCGCGCCGGCGCCGCTGTTGCCGCGTTGGGATGTGCTGGTTTGGGAACATGGCAAACGCTGGATCGTCAAAGATTCGATCATCGAGTGCAATTGGCTACAGCCGATGGAGAATTCCGTGGACCCGTCGCATCTATTCTGGCTGCACGGCGACACGGCGCACTTGATGCCGCGGGTAAAAAAATATGCCGAGCAGCACGAGTTCATCCGCTTCGAATACGGCATCAAGAAGCGGCGCACGACTTTGCCGCTTGCCACCGGAGAAGGGGCAATGGTAGACCAGCATCCGTTGTTGTTCCCGACAGTTCTGCGCCACGTAGCGCCGTATGAGGAGGGCGCCGCGCAGCGCCATAATTTGCAGATTCGAGTGCCCATGGACGATTTTCACACGCAGGTGTTTCGCGTCAATTTCGTCCCGGCGGATGGAGAAACCGCGCCGCCGGATCGGCCGGTGCCTTGGCGCTTTACTGCGTTAAAAACCGGCCCGCGCGCATACAAGATGAATATGGTCTCGGCGCAGGACTCGATGGCGTGGGAAACCCAAGGCGCGCTCACCGATCGCACGCAGGAGCGTCTCGGCGCCGGCGACGAAGGTATCATCATGCTCCGGAAACTGCTGCGCGAACAGATCGAAATCGTCCGGCAGGGCGGCGAGCCCATGGGATTGGTCCGCGACCCTGAGAAAAATCGCATTATCGAGCTTGACGTCGTCAACGACCGGATCGGCCTTCATGCGCCGCACACCGAAATCGATTGCCGCCAGAGGGCAGTGGGGTAATGGGTTCAACGTTCAAAGTTCAAGGTTCAACGTTCGGGAGTCGCACGCGAGGCTTTATCTGTGTTGAAAATCGCCGCCAACGCTTCGAGGGCTTTCGCATGAACGGACCAACGCAAAATTTAATCGATCCGGTAGTCAAACTTTGAACATTGAACCTTGAACTTTGAACCCCTGCAAGGAGACGTGTGATGCCAGTTGAAACTATCGACGGCCTGGAGATCAACTACGAAGTCATGGGTTCGGGGACACCGCTGTTGCTGTTTGCCCCCGGCGGCTTTGATGCCACCGTCGACAAATGGCGCGAGGCGAGCGCCTGGAAGGGGATGGATGCGCTTGGCACTTTTGCGGCGGCGCATCGAGTGATCGTCTACGACCGGCGCGAATGCGGCCGCTCCGGGGGACGCGTCGAGCAGCTGAGTTGGGCCAGCTATACGCGGCAGGCAGCGGCGCTGCTGGATCGTCTCAAAATTGACGCCGCCTATGTGCTCGGCGGCTGCATGGGCTGCTCCGTAGCCTTGGCGTTCGGCGTTCATTATCCGGAGCGAACCCGAGCGCTTTTGCTCCACTGGCCGGTGGGAGGTTATCGCTGGAAGAGCAACGCGCAAAGCCGCTTTCAGCGCCACTATAATTTTGCCAAGGAGAACGGTCTTAAAGCGGTCGTCGAGCGCTCGCGGACCGGAAAGAGTTTTTGGCTCGACGCGGAAGCCGGCCCCTGGGCTTCTGTAATCGCCAAGGACAGCGTTTTTGCGGAAAAATTTCCGGACCAAGATTTGGATCGCTATCTGGGTATAATCAAGACCAGCGGACTTTCGATGTTCGACCGCGACACCGCGCCCGGTGCGGAGCCGGAAGAACTTTTGGGCATTAAAGCTCCGGCGCTGATCATTCCGGGGGACGATCAGTCCCACGCGACTTCAGGAGCGCATTATCTGCGCGAACTATTGCCCAAGGCGGATTTTTGGAACGTCATGCCACCGGAGCAGACGACCCAAAACGTTTGCGAGCGAATTCTCGAATTTTGCCGCGTGCATCGTTAAACTTCGGCGAAACCGTTGCCGCCGGTGTGGACCAGCAAAAAAAAATCTGCTAGAGAAAAGCAACTTTAAGTTATCCCAGATCCTTGAAGGAGGCAGGTTATGGACGTTACCGGCTCAACCGTTCAACTCAATACTTCGGATGGAAAAATGGACGCTTACGTGGCGCAGCCGAAAAACGGCGGAAACTTTCCAGGCGTCGTGGTGATCCAGGAAGCTTTCGGCGTCAACGACCATATTAAAAAGATTACCGACCGCATCGCCGCGGAGGGCTATGTTGCCATCGCGCCGGACATCTACCATCGGGAGAGCGAACGTATCATTCCCTATTCGGAAATGCCCAAAGCCATCGCGGCCATGCAGCGGGTAGTTGACGGCAAGGCGATGGAAGATGTCGGCGCGGCCATCGCCCATCTCAAATCTCAAAGCAACGTCAAAGCAGGCTCCGTCGGTGTGATCGGTTTTTGCATGGGCGGGCGGCTTACCTATCTAGCCGCGGCGCATCACGCCAATGATGTAAAATGCGCAGTGCCTTATTACGGCGGCGGTATTCCGATGGGCAATCCGAGCCCGCTGTCCCGCACCCAGGAAATCAAGTGCCCCATGTATCTTTTCTTCGGCGCCAAGGACCAACTGATCCCTAAGGAGCATGTTGACCAGATCAAAGCCGAGCTGACCGCGAACAAAGTGCCGTTCCAGTTGGAAGTCTATCCGGATGCGGGCCACGGCTTTTTCTGCGACGACCGGGCCATGAGTTACAATGAAGGCGCGGCAAAGGACGCGTGGGACAAGACTAAAGCGTTTTTCGCGCAGCATCTAAAGTAATAAGGCCTTCGGTAAACCAGGGAAAGACGAGGCAAGCCTCACTTCTCCCTTTTTTGAACTGCATCCCCCCAAAGACTTCATCGACGAAGGACCCATAGCGCGATGCCCTCGAGGAAAAAGCAAAATCGCGTGACCCTTGGACTCGTTCAAATGAGCGCCGGCGACAATCTCGGCGCCAATCTGGCCAAGGCCGTAGCGCGCATCGAAGCCGCTGCGAAAAAAGGCGCGCGAATCATTTGCTTACAAGAGTTGTTTCGCTCGCGTTACTTCTGCCAGAGTGAAAACCATGAGAATTTCAAGCTGGCGGAAACCATTCCTGGGCCAACGACGGAAACCCTCGGAGAGTTGGCGCGGGCAAGCGAAATCGTCATCGTCGCCTCGCTCTTCGAGAAACGCTCCGCCGGCGTCTATCATAACACCGCGGTGGTTATCGACGCCGACGGGCGCATAGTCGGGAAATACCGCAAAATGCATATCCCCGACGATCCGCTCTACTACGAGAAGTTTTACTTTACTCCTGGCGATCTCGGTTTCCCCAGTTTCGACACGCGCTACGCCCGGGTGGCAGCGCTGGTGTGCTGGGACCAGTGGTTTCCCGAAGGTGCCCGCCTCGCGGCGCTCGGCGGCGCTGAGATTCTTTTTTACCCCACGGCGATCGGGTGGATTCCCAACGAACCACGCGCGGTGGCGCAAAACCAGCGCGCCGCCTGGCAATTGATTCAGCAGTCCCACGCCGTTGCCAACGGCGTCTTCGTCGCGTCGGTCAACCGGGTTGGTCGCGAAGGGAAAATCAAATTCTGGGGCCAATCCTTCGTGGCGGGCCCATTTGGCGAGATTGTTGCCCGGGCGGGTGGAGACCGCGAAGAGATTCTGCTCGCCAGGTGCGATCTAGGCAAGATCGAACAGACCCGGCAGAGCTGGCCCTTTCTACGCGACCGGCGCATCGACGCCTACGGCGCCATTCAATCGCGCTTTCTCGAAACGGATAAGAGTTGATGCGATGCGAGAAAGAACTTAACCGCAACGAACCTAGCGCGGCTACGCCGCAACCGAAACTAGGAATATCTCGCGCAAAGACGCCAAGGCCGCAAAGGTCGGAGAAAAATGGTGAAGATCGTTTATAAGATTATCAATCTTTCCCTTCCGAACTTGGCGTGCTTTGCGCCTTGGCGCGAGTCAATCCCCGTATTCGAGTATTTCAGGTTACCGGAAAATTTGCGCAAGCCGCGAAAACTCTTGAACATAACAGAATGAACTCCGCTCACGGCGATAACTTGACGCCAAGCTCGCTCGGTTACGCGATGCCGGCCGAGTGGGCGCCCCACCGCGCCACCTGGCTTTCCTGGCCGCATAACCGCGAGACCTGGCCGACGCAACTTGAGCGGGTTCAAGAAATCTGGCTGCAAATGGTTGTCGCGCTGGCGCCGCACGAGCGGGTCTGCCTCCTCGTGAACGATGCGCAGACCGAAAGCGCGGTGGCGGCGCGGCTCAAGGCTAGGGACGCGGTCATGAGAAACGTCTCACTGCTGCGCATTGCCACCGTGGACGTGTGGATGCGTGACTATGGTCCGACCTTCATCACGAGGCACGTAAAGGAAAACCCCCTGGCTTTCAATGATTGGATTTTCAACGGCTGGGGTGGCAAATACGAAGCCTATGAACAAGATGATCGAGTCGCCAAGGAGATCGCCGCGCTGCTCGACGTTCCAGGCTTCGCACATCCGGTGATTCTCGAAGGCGGTTCTATCGAGGTCAACGGCGCCGGAATATGCCTGACTACGTCGCAGTGCCTCTTGAATACAAACCGGAATCCGAGCATGAGCCAGGGCGAGATCGAGCAGTTTCTCAAGGACACTCTGGGCGTGAACCAGGTGATCTGGCTCGGCAGTGGAGTCGCCGGCGACGACACCGATGGCCATATCGATGACATCGCCCGCTTCGTGAGCCCCACTACGGTGGTATGCGTGCGCGAAGCGAACGCGCGGGACGAAAACTACGCACCCTTGGAGGAGAACTTCGAGAGGCTCCTGGCGGCGCGGGACGAGAGCGGCGGGAAACTGGAAATCGTTTCGCTCCCATCCCCCGCCCCCCTGCGCCATGAAGGGATGCGCCTGCCCGCAAGCTACGCCAATTTTTACATTGCCAACGAGCTGGTTCTGGCGCCGGTTTTCGGCGATCCTGCCGATGCCGGAGCGCTGGGTGTTCTCCAGGAGCTTTTTCCAGGCCGCAAAGTCGTCGGCCTACAGTGCGCGGACGTTGTGGCAGGGCTGGGAGCGATCCATTGCGTGACCCAGCAGGAGCCGCGTGCCGCTTGACCCGACAGAGGCAGAAGGCGTCGCATAATCTTTGCTTCGCGACTTCCTTGTGGTAGCCTCTTCGTCTACAATAGTAACTAATATGAGCGAGAAGGTTCTCCCTAAAACGGTTCTCATCGTTGAAGATCATCCCGATATGCGAGAACTGCTGGTCTGGCAGATTCAACTGATGGGCTATAAGCCGGTGGAGGCGAGTCACGCCAAAGAGGGACTGGAGAAGGCGGTTATTGAAAAGCCGGCGCTTATTCTTCTGGATATTATGATGCCGTCGATGGATGGACGGGAGGCGGCGCGGGCCCTCAAGGAAAACCCAGTAACCAAAGGCATTCCGATTCTGGCGACCACCGCGCTCTTCCGCGAAGCCGACTTGCAAAGCTGCTTGGAAGCAGGTTGCAGCGGCTACATTGTCAAACCTTTTACCTTTCAAGAGCTGCAAAACAAATTGCGCGAGCTGCTCCCGTAATCGTCCGCGGGCGCGCCCCGGCGTCGATTTTGCTGCGGCATCAATCACGACGCATGCAGTTCAAGGTTCAACGTTCAAAGTTCAAGGTTTCAGTCTCGTTCTCGAAGTTCCTTGTTCGAAACTTGAACCTTGAACTCGGAACATTGAACTGACTCATGTCTGCCAAGGAAATAGCGCTTTCCATCGTGCGCCGTTTGCGCGCCGCGGGATACGAGAGCTATCTCGCGGGCGGGTGCGTGCGCGACATGCTCTTGAACAAAGAGCCGCAGGATTACGACATCACGACCGGCGCGAAGCCGGGCGAGATCGCAAAAATTTTTCCCGACACGATTCCCGTCGGGGCGCAGTTCGGGGTCATTCTCGTCGTGGTGGACGGCACGTCTTTTGAAGTCGCCAGTTTTCGCCACGACGGGCCGTACTTGGACGGCCGCCATCCCAGCCACGTGCGCTACGGCAGCCTGCGCGAGGACGTGCTGCGCCGCGACTTTACCATCAACGGGATGATCTATGACCCGGTGGACGATGCCGTCATCGATCTGGTGAACGGCCGGCAAGACCTCCAGGCGGGCATCATCCGTGCCATCGGCGAGCCGCGCGCGCGCTTTGAAGAAGACCGCTTGCGCATGATCCGCGCGGTGCGCTTCGCCGCGAGTTTGGATTTCAATGTCGAGGGAAAAACCCTGGCGGCGATCGGCGAGCTGGCGGCGACGGTGACGCTGGTTTCTTGGGAACGAATCGGCGACGAGATCACGCGCATTTTAACCGAGGGCGGAGCGCGGCGAGGATTCGAACTTCTGAATGATACAGGGCTCCTCGAAGCGGTGTTGCCGGAAATCGCCGCGATGAAGGGCGTGGAACAAAGTCCCGATTATCATCCCGAGGGCGACGTGTTCGCGCACACGCTGCTTTTGCTCGGCCAGCTGAAAGCGCCCACGGAGACCCTGGCCTACGGCTGCCTGCTGCACGATGTCGCCAAGCCGGTATGCGTGCGCAGAGAAGGCGAGCGCATCACGTTCTATGGCCACATGGAACGGGGCGCGGAAATGGCCGAGGCGATCTTACAGCGGCTCAAGCGCAGCCGGGATACATGGGAACGAGTTTCCTATCTCGTGCGCAGCCACCTGCGCCACACCCAGGCGCCCAACATGCGCCTCAGCACGCTCAAACGCTTTCTCGGCGAGGACGCCATCGACGAACTGTTGGAACTCACACGCATCGACGCGCTGGCCGCCAACGGCGACTTGACCCATTATAATTTTTGCAAAGCGAAGCTCGGGGAGCTAGAAGAAGAAGATATCCACCCGGAACCGCTCGTGCGCGGCCGGGATTTGATCGCGTTGGGATTGACCCCTGGACCGGTCTTTGGCCAGATCCTTGCGCAAGTTGAGGAAGCGCAGCTCGGCGGCGAGCTCCGTGGCCGCCAGGAAGCGATCGAATGGGTTAGAAAAAATTTCGCAAACCGAGGTTGAGGAATGAAACGCGCGCAACGGTATAACGTCGTCGGCCATGCGGAACCGCGCTCGGACGGCGCGGAAAAAGTTACCGGCAAGGCGATTTACACGGTGGATGTCAAATTGCCGGGCATGGCCCACGGCAAGATTTTGCGTAGCCCATTTCCGCATGCGCGCATCACGCGCGTCGATGCCGGCAAGGCGGAAAATCTGCCGGGAGTTTTTGCGGTGATCACGCGCGAGGATCAGCGCCGGCTCGGCATGTTTGGCGCGGCATACAAAGACCAGACCATCGTTGCCGTTGACAAGGTGCGCTACGCCGGCGATCCGGTGGCGGCGGTGGCGGCGATCGACGAGGCGACGGCGGAGGAAGCGCTGGGTTTGATCGAAGTCGACTACGAAGAATTGCCGGCGGTGACGAACTTAGATGAAGCCCTCGCGCCCGGCGCCCGGCTCGTTCACGATTCGTCTTCCAGCGGCGGCGAGATGATGGGTCAACGCTATGAGCCGGCCAAGGAGTTCACCGGAACCAATCTCTGCTACCGGTTCAGTTACGCCAAGGGTGATGTCGCGGCGGGATTCAAAAAAGCGGACTATGTTTTTGAAGATGTATTTACGTTTCCGCGCGTGCAACATTTTTCCATGGAGCCTCATGCCACCATGGCTCATGTCGAGGGCGACCGTGTCACGCTCTGGGCCGGGACGCAGGAGCCATTTACCTTACGCGAGCACCTCGCCGATATTTTTCACCTGCCGCTTAACAAAATTCGCGTCATTGTCCCGTATTTGGGCGGCGGGTACGGCGGCAAGCTGGCGGTGAAGACCGAGCCGCTGGCCGTGGCGTTGTCGTGGAAAGCAAAGCGCCCCGTGCGGTTGGCGCACAGCATCGAAGAAAGTTTTAAAACCGTCACGCGCCATCCGGCGCGGGTGCGGATTAAGACCGGCGTTAACAAAGACGGAAAGTTGGTGGCGCGCCAATGCGTCATACACATGGAAACCGGCGCCTATGCCGACGCTGGCCCCCGCGTCACGCAGAAAGCGGGTTATCGTTGTTTCGGCCCCTACCGTCTGGCGCACATGAAAACCGACGCCTATACCGTCTACACCAACACCGTGCCCGCGGGCGCGTACCGTGGCTTCGGTACGCTCCAGGTGACATGGGCATATGAATCGCAAATGGATATCATCGCCGAAAGGCTCGGCCTCGATTCACTCGATTTTCGGTTAAAAAATCTTTTGAGAAAAGGCGAGCTCTATACGCCGGGGGATACGCCGGTAGACTGCGATTTGAAGGCCGGTTTGCTGCGCGCGGCGAAGGAAATCGGTTGGCGCGAAAAGAGCAAGAAACGTCACCGCGGCAAAGGTCTGGCGGTCTGCATGAAGGACGGCGGCGGCACTTACAAGGTTTCTTCCGCCGCGGTGAAGATGAATGCCGATGGCAGCATCGTTCTATTGACCGGCACCGTGGAAGTGGGCCAGGGCGCGCGCACCGCGCTAAGCCAGATTGTCGCCGAGGTCTTGAACGTGCCGTTTGAATCGGTCACCGTGGCGCAGCTCGATACCGATGTCACCCCCTATGACGTGAATACCAACGCCAGCAGCTCGATGGTCGTGATGGGATTGTCCGTCCAGCGCGCAGCCGAGGATTTGAAAGGGCAACTGCTGCGCCATGCGGCGAAGCTGTTAAAGACGAAGCCGGAAAAGCTCACGCTGAGCGGCGGCAAGATTCATGGCGCCAAAGGCCAAAGTCTGTCGTTCACGGAGCTGATGCAGAAAGTTTTCCTATCGAAGGCCGGTGAAATGATCGGGCGCGGCGCCTACCAGGATATTAAAACCAAGCAGGCCGCGCTGGGGTCGCCGACGACATTTTGGGAAATCGGTTGGGGCGCGGCGGAGGTCGAAGTCGATCCTGACAGCGGTGAGATCAAGCTCGTTAAGTACGTCTCACTGGCGGATGTTGGCAAGGCGATTCATCCGATTCTTTGCGAAGGACAGGACGAAGGCGGTGTGATGAACGCCATCGGTCATAGCTTGCTCGAAGAAATGATCTATAAAGACGGACAGCTCCTCAATCCGGGCCTGGTGGATTACCGCGTCCCGGGATTCGTTCATCTGCCGAGGGAATATAAATCCATTCTGGTGGAGAGTCACAACGGCCCCGGCCCCTTTGGTTCCAAGGGAACCGGCGAGGGTGGGTTGTTACCCGTCGCACCGGCCATCGGCAACGCCGTTTATCGCGCCACGGGGAAGAGACTTTACGATTTGCCACTCACGCCGGAAAGAGTCTGGCGTGAGCTCAGGAAAGCTTAGCTCGGTCCTTTAAACAGACCGATGAGCAAACCTTCCGGGAACGGTACGTTCAGTGCTCGTTCAAACAGTCCGTGGAAAAAGAGCCAGGTAAAGAATGTCACAATCAGCGTCATCGGCCATTTTTCTCGACCGGCAAATTTGAGATAGAGAATCATCACCACGGGCACCGCATAGGCAAAGCCCAGTAACCAGATCATAACAAAGAAACCAATCGTCCAACCGATGATCGTGAGCGTCCGACGAGTCGCCAAGTGGGGCGTAACGTCAAGTGCGGCTTCCCAAGTAGCGGCGGTGGCTTGGGGTTTTTTGCGTCCCGTAACGTCCTTGCTGAGCTGGAGCAGGGCGAGTACCAGGGTCGGTATGCCAATGGCCCAGGGAAAAAGGCCGGCGCGAAAACCAAAATTCCGGCTCTGCCAGAGCGCCAAGGCGACAAGAACCACGACAACTACACTAAAGAGCGCCTTTGAATCAAATCGCAGACTGTGTTGTCGAGGCGCGCTCAACGGTGGCTTGAGATTGGGGCTCTGAAGCCAATCGTCGCTTCGCGTCCCGTTTCTGTTTGATGATGGGATAGACAATGCCGATCATGGTGATGGCAAAAATGGTCAGCACGCCCGGACGCCAAAGCCAACTGGTGCCGTAGTTATCGGTGGATAAGAAAAGCCTGTTCTCGGCTAGCGGCCCTAGGACGAGACCGAGTAGAACCGGCGGGCGCGGCCATTCCATCTTTTCCATGACCCAGCCAAGACCGCCGAAGAAGAGGACGACGAGCATGTCCTCGAAAGCATTTTTCTCGGCAAAGGCGCCTAGGTAGATCAACACCAGGATGATGGGAATAATGATCCCGCCGCGTACCTGGGTCACTTTGGCCAGGGGTTCTAAGAAGAGAAAGCAGACCGCCACCGTGATCGCGTTGGATATGATGATAACCCAAACAAATGAGAAAGTGAGATCCAGCTTACCCTTCGGTGGCGGGAGCAGCATGTCGGGACCGGGGACGATGCCTTGGATGATAAAGGCGCCGAGCAGGATCGCCATGATCACGCTTGCGGGCACGCCGAAGGCGATGGTTGTGATCAAGCTTCCCCCCAGTGTCGAGTTGTTGGCCGCGCCCGGACCCAGCACGCCCTCTACGGCGCCTTTGCCAAAGCGCTCCTTGTTCGGCGAACTCTGTACCGCGTGGGCATAGGAGAGCCATTGGGTCGTGGCCGCGCCCATGCCAGGAATGATAGCAATGAATGTACCGAGGGCGCTGCAGCGGATAACCAGCCACCAATGGCGAAACGTATCCTTAACACCCTGCATGACGCCGCCGAGTTTTCCCACTTCCTGCGTCGCGATACTGGTCCCTAATACCGCCAGCTCGATGGTCTCGGGAATCGCGTAGAATCCAATCGTAATGGGAACGAGACCGATGCCGTCCCACAGGAAAAGCTGCCCAAAGGTGTAACGCTGGATACCGGATATGGGATCGAGCCCGATGGTGGCGAGCATCAATCCTATGCCGCCGGAGATGATACCCTTGAGCTGATCCTCGCCGCTTAGCGAAGCGACGAAGGTAATGCCCAGGAGCGAGAGCATGAAGAATTCGGGAGAGCCGAAAGTGAGAACTATCGGCCGGATTACAGGTATGGCAACGGCAAGGGCAATAGCACCGAAGACCGCGCCCACGAGGGAACTCATCAGGACGGCACCCAGCGCTCTGCCGGCCTCACCGTTCCGCGCCATAGCGTGGCCGTCGACGATTGTCGATGCGGTGGTCGGCTCACCTGGCACGCCAAACAAAATGGAGGTGATATCGCCCGTCGTCGCCGTCACGGCGGTCATGCCCAAAAGGAAGGCAAAGGCCTCGGTGGCTGACATCTTGAAAATAAACGGCAGCATCAACGCCATAGCGGTGGGCCCGCCGAGGCCCGGCAAGATGCCGACGACAAAGCCGACTGCGATGCCGATACACATCAAACTAAAGGTGGACCAACTAAAAACTTGAAAGAAGCCTGAGATCAGGGCATTCAACATTTCCAACATGATGTTTGACTCCTTATCGGGAGCGAACCGTTGGCGCCGAACCTAAGGGTTAGATTCCCGGCCTTGAAAGGCTGCCAGACGCTATACGATTGATTTGGAAAAATCAACGAAAAGGACAGTAGGAAAACGCCGGGAGCACGCATGCCGTCGGCGTCACTATTACGTTGTGTTCGCGCGCCTTGGCATTTACAATGTCAGTGTGAATTAGCGCCGCCGGCGTGAGACTGTATTCGAATCACTGCGGCGAGGAGGCTGGTTTATGGCCGAGCAATTCAAAAATTACATAGACGGTAAATGGCGTTCGGCGCAAACGGGTAAGACTTTCGAAAACCGCAACCCCGCGAACCGCAACGATTTGATCGGACTCTTTCCGGCGTCGGGACAGGGGGACGTGGACGACGCGGTGGAGGCCGCGAAGAAAGCCTTCGCGAGCTGGCGTCTCGTGCCGGCGCCGAAGCGCGGCGAGCTGCTCTACCGCGCCGGCGAGCTGCTGAAAAAACACAAGGAAGAGCTGGCGCGCGTTGAGACGCGGGAGATGGGTAAGGTTCTCAAAGAGACCCGCGGCGACGTTCAAGAGGGCATCGACTGCGCGTTCTATAACGCCGGCGAAGGACGCCGGCTCTTTGGCGAAACCACGCCTTCGGAGCTTCCCGATAAATTCGCCATGTCGGTGCGCGCGCCCGTCGGCGTCTGCGCGCTGATCACGCCGTGGAATTTTCCGCTGGCGATTCCGACGTGGAAACTATTTCCGGCGCTGCTCTGCGGCAATACGGTGATCTTAAAACCCGCCGAAGACACGCCGCACACGGCGGTCAAGTTTCTCGAAATCCTCGACGCAGCCGGAGTGCCTCCGGGAGTCGTCAATCTGATTCATGGCCGCGGCGAAGAAGTGGGCGCGGCGCTGGTGCGCCACCCGGAGGTAAGGCTGGTCTCGTTTACCGGATCCGCCGCCGTGGGCCGGGAGATCGCCTCGGTGTGCGGCCGGAGCTTGAAACGAGTCTCCCTGGAGCTTGGCGGCAAGAATGCCCAGATCGTGATGGATGACGCGGATCTGGAATTGGCTTTGGAAGGCGCGCTGTGGGGCGCCTTCGGCACCACCGGCCAGCGCTGCACGGCCACCAGCCGTTTGATTCTCCATCGCGACGTCAAAAAGAAGATGACGGATATGCTGGTGGCGCGGGCCGAGAAAATCACGATCGGCGATGGTCTCGACGAGAGCGTCGAGATGGGTCCGCTGATCAATCAAGCCGCGCGGGATAAAGTCGAGCGTTATATCAAGATCGGTAAAGACGAGGGCGCTAGACTGGTTATGGGTGGAGCCGTCTACGACCAGGGCAATTGCAAAGACGGCTGGTTTTTCCAGCCGACGATCTTCGATCAGGTGACGCCCAGGATGCGCATCGCGCAGGAGGAGATATTCGGCCCGGTGTTGTCGATCATCGAAGTGAAGAGTTTCGAAGAGGCCATCGATGTCCTCAATGGCACGGCCTACGGGCTCTCAAGCGCGATCTACACTGCCGATGTCGGGCGAGCGTTTCGCGCTATGCGCGACATCGAGGCGGGCATCACCTATATCAACGGCCCCACCATCGGCGCCGAGGTCCATCTGCCCTTCGGCGGCGTCAAGGACACCGGTAACGGCCACCGCGAAGCCGGCACGACCGTATATGATATTTTTAGCGAGTGGAAAGCGATCTACGTCGATTACTCGGGCAAGCTGCAAAAGGCACAGATCGATAACGCGGAATAATTGACAAAGTTTGTGGTTCCTAGTTTTTTGTTTCTGGTTGGGAATCCTCAATCTGGAAACTAGGAATTAGAAAACAGAAACTAGAAACTGGCGACCACATTATGAATGTACCCAATATCAAAACATCGCTCCCCGGACCGAAAGCCAGGGCGATCATCGAGAAAGACGAGCGCTACTCTGCTCCCGCCTACGGCCGCGTCTATCCGTTGGTCGTCAAAGAAGGGCGCGGCATGGTCATCGAAGACGTCGATGGCAATCTGTTTCTCGACTTCATGGCCGGCATCGCCGTGGCCAGCACGGGCCACGCTCATCCCAAGGTCGTCAAAGCGATTGAAGAACAGGCGCGCAAGTTTCTGCATATTTGCGGCAGCGATTTTTACTACGAGCCGATGGCCGTGTTGGTCGCACAACTCGCCCGGCTCGCTCCCGGCGGCGGCGCCAAAAAAGTTTTCCTCACCAATTCCGGCACGGAAACCATCGAGGCCGCCATCAAGCTCGCCCGTTACCACACCAAACGGCAACATATCATCGCGTTTCATGGATCGTTCCACGGGCGGTCAATGGGTTCGCTTTCGCTCACAGCCAGCCGGTCGTCGCAGCGCGCGCATTTTGGGCCGCTCCTGCCGGGGGTCCATCATGTGCCCTACGGTTTTTGCCGGCGCTGTCCTTATCATCTGAACTACGGCTCTTGCGGCATCGCCTGCGTGAGCGATCTGGAGAAAATTCTCTTCCGCCATGAAGTTGCCCCCAGCGAAGTCGCGGCGATTTTTGTCGAGCCGGTGCAGGGCGAAGGCGGCTACATAGTGCCGCCGCCGGAGTATTTGCCGATGCTTGAGGAACTCTGCCGGCGTCACGGCATTCTGCTCGTGGCCGACGAGATTCAGTCCGGCTTCGGGCGCACGGGCAAGATGTTCGCTTGCGAGCACTGGGGCATCGAGCCGGACATTCTCTGCGCCGCCAAAGGCATCGCCAGCGGCATGCCCCTGGGCGCCATGATCGCGCGCGCAGAGATCAGCACCTGGACGCGCGGCAGTCATGGCAGCACCTTCGGCGGCAATCCGGTGGCCTGCGCGGCAGCGCTGGCGACGATTGCGGTGATCGAAGACGGGCTGGTGGCCAACGCCGCCGAGGTGGGCGCTTATCTGAAGGAGCAACTCACCCAACTGAAAGCCAAACATCCGGTGCTCAGCGATGTGCGCGGACTGGGTCTCATGATCGGCGTCGAGTTTGCCACGCCCGGCCCGGACGGCGCGCCGGATGCAAAACTCCGAGATAAAATCATGCAAAAATGCTTTGAAAAAGGCTTGCTGCTTTTGAGCTGCGGCGAGAGCACAATGCGTTTCTGCCCGCCGTTGATCGTAAAAAAAGGGCAAGCCGACCGCGCCGTCGCGATCTTCGACGCCGCCATCGGCGAAACCTAACCCGGATGACTTTACCGCGTCGACACAAACCCACGACAGCGTGTGAGCGAGTGAGCTTCGAGCGGGCTATCAAACGGGGTTCAAAACGTTTTGAACGATTGGAACTTTTTGAACGAATTGAACGGCCGCTGAGCTGCTACTGTAGTTTGGATTCCAGATCTTCGATCAGCTGAGCGAGGTCGGTAACTTCGGGATTTCGATCCAGGGCGCCGCGGAACTCTTCCAGCGCCTTATTGACCATACCTTTAGTGAGATAGACTCGGCCCAAATTGATGTAGGGAAAATGGCGAGGTTCGTAGCGCTTGGCGAGCTTGGCTCTCTCCAGCCAGGGGATCGCTTCGTCGAGTTTTTGCTGCTGCATCAAGTACACGCCGATATCGTTGTAGGGATTACCGAATTCGGGATCGAGTTGAATGGCGATCTCACACTGAGCGATGGCGTCGTCGATCCTGCCTTGAAAGCTATAAGCCCAGCCCAGATAAGTGTGCGCATCGGCGGTGGGACAGATGGCGATGGATTCCTTGTACAGGCGAATTGCTTCATTGAATTCCTCGGCCATCTGATGGTTCATACCTCGCTGGACGAGTTCCAATGCGCG
Source organism: uncultured delta proteobacterium (assembly GCA_963840855.1). Lineage (GTDB taxonomy): Bacteria > Desulfobacterota > Binatia > UBA9968 > UBA9968 > DATACQ01. The sequence continues at coordinate 39,711 of CAWJBB010000016.1, read as the reverse complement.
TTCGTGGTCTTTTTGATTCGGCATGATTGTCACAAAGAAATCAGGATCCAGAAGTCAAAATCCGCTCGCCGCGCCCTTCTGATTGCTGACTTCTGTCTCCCTGGATTTATATCCTCAATTCTATCTCTTCTATCTAAATTCCCCAAGCCCCGCTCACCTGGATATTGGCGCCGTTGACGTAACGCGCCGCTTCGGAAAGTAAAAAGCGCACCGCCGCCACTACGTCGCTGACGTTGCCGACGTAGCCGGCGGGAATAAACTTGACCATCTTTTCGAGTTCCTGTTTCGGAGCGCTGCCCGAATCGATGAAGCCCGGCGCAACGCAATTCATGGTAATGCCATAGGGCGCCACCAAGCGGGCAAATGAGCGCGCTAGGGCGAGCAGGCCGACTTTGCTGATGTAGTGAGCGGTAAGCTGAGGTTGGGCGATGAGTTGCTCAGCGTTGGCCATGCTGAAGCAGACGATGCGCCCCCACTGTTGCTCGCGCATAACTGGAATCACCGCCTGGCTCAAATAAAAAACCGGATGGAGGTTGTTGTCGAACATCGAGTGCCAGCCTTCGTTGGTCTCCTGGAGCAGCGATACCCGATGGTAGGGTCCGGCGCCGTTGATCAAGGCGTCGATGCGGCCCCATTCGCTCTGGACTTTTTGCACCAAGACCGCCGCCGCCGCCGGATCGGAAACGTCGCATTCAAATGCCAGGGCCCTGGCGTTTTTTTGCCGCGCGGCTTCGATGACTTCATTCGCTTCCTTGCCGCTGGTGCGGTAACAGATCGCCACGGACCATCCCTCGTCCGCCAAATCCAACGCCACCGCGCGCCCGATGCCGCGGGCGCCGCCGGTGATCAATGCCACTCTATTTGCCATGCCCCGTATTCCCTATTGACTTTGCAGCGCGCCACTGTATTCGATGGTAGAAGATGGAGGATGGAAGATCGCCATTCTCACTCCTCGATTCGCGATCCTCAAGCGTCAAATTACCCTGGTTATTGTTCTCGGTGAAAGGGCGAAATTTTTCGTACAGTTCTTTAAGCTTCCCCTTGTAATGCTCGACGTTTTCGTCGGGGCGCTCGGCATCCCACTGGGAGGCGAGCTTGGAGCTTTCGCTGATCTTCACTTTGGCTTTACCACCCGTCACGTAGTAAGAAATCTGGTCGCCGGGTTGATAGGGCCGCTCGGCTTTCAACGCCAATTCATAGGGCGCCGCGGCGTTACGCTTCTTGCCCTTGACCTTTGCTGCATAGCTGTCCAGCGAGTCTTGCAACGTTTCCGTTTTGGCCAGCCAGGAAATGTCCTTGCGGTGCCGTTCGATGTCCGCCAGGTAGCTCTCGTAGAGCGCGGGAATCTTTTCTCGCTCCCCTTTCAAGAGCAGCGTCAGCATCTCTTCCAACCACTCGCGCTGAAACAATTCCAGACCGCGGGAGCGAAGGCCCGAGCCTTTGATCAGCAGCCGCCCTCTGTCATCGAGAAGCGCGTAGTTTTTAATCTTGTAGCTGAACATCGCCGGGTAGCGGCCGTCGAGCTCCAGCTCGATGCCTTCCGGAAGTATTGCCCCCAACTCCTCGATGAAATGCTGTTCGGCATCCTGGTCTTTTACCGATGGCGGCGGCACGAAGTAGATGCCATCGGTATCGACTTCGATAATCTGGGCGCCTTTGTCCTTGAGCCACGCCACCGCGGCCTGGATGAGTTCGCGCCCTTTGGCGGTCACCTGGTTGGCGGCATCGAAGTCGTTGAAACGGCCCAGCGGAAAACCGAGATAACCGTAAAATGAATTGATCAGAATCTTAAACGCCGATTGTAGCGCGTTGAAATAGATCCGGCTCTCTTCCTCGCCGGCGTCGCGGGCCAACTCCTTGGCCTTGACGCGAAACTCGCGCAGATCGCGCAGCAGTCCCCGCATCACGCCGACCTCGTCCTTCTTGGGCAGATAGTTGTAGACCAGCATGAGCGACGGGTAGAGCGAGGTCACGTCGCAGTGCAGCACGCGGTGCGCCGTGCCTTGAAACTCCATGCTGGTAAAGCCGCCGACGACGTCGCGGCCTTCGTCCGGCCGCGGCACGGCGCGCCGCTGGTACAGATACTCGCGCAGAAACAGCGCGTCGATCTTGGTCGCGTTGCCGCGCAGCGGCATGTTCTGGTAGCTGTAGGGAAAGATCTGCGCCTGGACGAAGTAGCTGGGCGATAAGAGATCGGAGACGGCGCGGATCTCACGCACGTCATCCAGGGCGTAGCGAAACAACGTGTCGGGGTCGTGCTCGAAGTACCAGCTGGTCTTGTCGCCCGGCACATGGACGCGCTCAGCGCCGGCGACTCCCAAGTGGCGCGCGATGTCTTTCAGGCCAAAGCTTTCCAGCTCGCGGGTCGCGACATCATAATGCTGCGCCAGAATCCAGGTATCGATGATGTGACGGCCGTGGATCTCGTATTTTTTGTAGGCGATCGTGCGCTCGGCGATTTGCATGCGCGAGGCATGGCCGCCGAGGCGCGAGCCATCCCTACCCAGGTTGAGCGCGACTTTATGCTTCCTAGCGCGAGCTTCGATGTATTCAAGATCGAAACGAAAAAGATTGTGGCCTTCGATCACGTCGGGATCGCGGCTTTGAACCTCCTTGACCAGCTCCCGGAGCATCTCGGCTTCTGCGAATTCCTTGCCGGAAATCAATCTTTCCCAGCCGCTGGAATCGGAGAGCGCAATGGCCGTGATGCGATCCGTGTCCCGCGCCGAATTGGGGAACGAGAAGCCTTCCTGACAGTAGGTTTCAATATCGATTTGCACGCGCTTCAGATCGCGAAACGTCATACCCTTGAATTGGGTCTTGCCGGATACGAGAAAAAACTGGTGCAAGGGATCAGTGAAATACCAGTAAGGCGCGTCGGCTGCGGAAGGCGTCTTGCCGGTTTTTTTTTGCAAGTAACTCTTCGCGTCGTCGAGCTGCTTCAGATCGGGAAATAGAACCAGGCGATTGAAGGAGCCCGAGCCCGTGAGCTCTTCGACCTTCGCTTCCCCGGTCCATCCCTTGAGGCCATCATCGCCCTCGAGAATCAGCAGAGGCGCGAACGGCGCAAGCTCCGAGCGGGTTTCGCCGTCGACGCGCAAATAAAGCCTGACGTTATCGACCCCTTGAATCTCGCAAGCGATCAATCCTGGCGTCGAGTCGTGGCCGAATAGAACTTGGTTGTTCTGAAACAGCGGCGGCACCGAGTGTTTTCGTTCGGTCATAAATATAATTTCACTATACCAAAGCCGGCCGTGAAGTCCTAGCCGGGTCTATTTACTTATGCACCAACGCGAGCTCAAAAACAGTTATTTTGGACAGTTATTTTGGACTGGTGAGATCGGGCGCGGTTGTGGTAGACTCCGCCCATGATGACCACAGATCCTCTTGTCTTCGAGAACCGCCCGTCGTTACGCAACCCAGTGCTGCTTCTCTCCTTTGCTGGCTGGGGAGACGCCGGCGCCGCGGCAACTACGGCGGTGCGTTATCTCAGCGATCAACTGGTGGCGAAAAAATTCGCCTCCATCGATCCCGAAGAGTTTTACGATTTTTACAGGCAGCGCCCGGTGGTGCGCTTGTCGGAAAGCAAAGTCAGGGAAATACACTGGCCCAGCTATGAGTTCTATCATGGGCCAGGGCTTGGCGTGGCGCGAGACTTCGTGCTCGGCGTCGGCATCGAACCGCATTTGCGTTGGCGCACCTTCACCGAGACCATGCTCCGATTCGCCAGCGAATGCGGCGCGGAGATGGTCGTAACTCTAGGTGCCTATCTCGACGAGGTGCTCTACACACGCCCGGTGCCGCTCACGGGATTTTCCACGGACCCCAAACTCATGGAAGGGCTTGATCTCAGGCCGTCCCGTTACCAGGGCCCCACCGGGATTATCGGCGTGCTTGCGGATGCTTCGCGCAAAGCTGGAGTGCCGCACGCGAGTCTGTGGGCCTCGCTGCCGCACTACCTCAACGTCTCGCCTAATCCCCGCGGTACCTTGGCCCTGCTGCTCCGGCTTAATCAATGGCTCGGTCTGCGCGTGGATACAACCCCGCTGGAGCAGGCCGCCGCTGATTTTCAAGCGAAGATCAACGAAGCCGTCAACGCCGACGCCAAACTTTCCGCCTACGTGCGCGAGCTAAAAAAGCGCGAATTCGAGCAGTGAAGCTTTCCGTATTGGTCCCGGTCTATAACGAAGAACGGACGGTGGAGGAAGTGGTGCGCCGGGTTAACGCCGTACCCGTGCCGAAAGAAATTATCCTGGTCGATGACGGCTCTCAAGACCAGAGCCGGCAAATCCTTGAGCGACTGCGGCGAGAAAACGATCAGGCCGCCCATCCGGCGACTCAACTCAAAGTTATTTTTCAGCCATTCAACCAGGGTAAAGGCGCGGCGCTAAGAGAAGCGCTGCGCCATGTCACGGGGGATATCGTTATCGTCCAGGACGCCGATTTGGAATATGATCCCAAGGATTACCCGGGACTGCTAGAGCCGATTGAGCGGGGTCTCGCCGACGTCGTCTATGGCACGCGCTTCGCAGGCGGCGGCGCACACCGGGTGTTCTTCTTTTGGCACTCGATTGGCAATCACGCGCTGACCCTGCTTTCCAATATGCTCACCAATCTTAACCTCTCGGACATGGAAGTCGGTTACAAAGTCTTTCGCGCGGAAGTGCTGAAAAGCATCGAACTAAAATCGAAGCGCTTCGGTTTCGAGCCGGAAATCACCATGAAGTTGGCCAAGAAACGGTGCCGCTTCTACGAAGTGCCCATCTCCTATCATGGCCGGACGTACGAGGAGGGCAAAAAAATCTCCTGGAAAGACGGCGTCGCCGCGCTCTATTACATAGTCCGCTTCCGGCTGGCAGATTGAACAGTTTCTAGTTCCAAGTCCCGAGTTTTCAGTCGCACACGCGGAACCTTTAAGCCAGGCCGCGATTGCTCGCCGGATCAATATATTAGCCCCGTTGCTCCGCCCACAGCTCGTCCATGTAGTCCTGCAGCGCTTCTTTGAGCGGAAACTTCGGCGCGTAGCCAAGCTCCGCACGGGAAACGCTGATATCCATCGGGATATTTCTGCTCTGGTCAGCCGTGCGTGCACCGCCGACTTTTACCTCGATCTTAGGGGCTAGTTCCCGCACCGCCTGCGCCAGCTCTTCCGGGCCGGTGACGACGCCGGTGCCGGCATTGTAGGTGCGTTGCTTCAAGTTTTCCGCTTTACAGGAGAGAAACAACGCAAGGCCAACGTCCTTGCCGTACACATACTCATTGGGGCCATAGGTCGTTAGGTCGATGGTTAACGGATCGCCTTTAATCATGCTCAATGCTAGGTCGCGCATGACCTTGCCAACGGTCGAACCGCCGACATAAAAGCCACGACCAAAGACGCCGCCGGGACGGATGATCACGGTGTCGAGCTGGTACATGGCAGCGTAGGCATGAACCAGATGTTCGGAGCAGACCTTGGTGGTGGCGTAGAGGTTGCGCCCGCCTATCGGATGGGATTCTTTGACTACACTGTCTTTGATCTTGCCGCGATCATAGACGCCAAAGGTGCTCACATAGACCACGCGCCGAAGCTTCGTGAGGCGGCTCGCCTCTAGGACGTTGATCGTGCCGAGAATGTTATTGGTCGCGCCGGTATAAGAATTCTCCTGAACCCGGGAACCGATTAACCCCGCCGTGTGGGCAATGGTATCGATGTGGTAGCGCTGTAGGGCACTGAGCAAAGCCGGCAAGTCGCGCATGTCTGCGGCGACGACGTCGGCTTTGTCCTTACCGACGACTGTCTGGATATATTCGCGGTTGGGCGCGAGGTCGAACAAGACCACTTTGTGGCCGGCGTTCACCGCGTGCCGCGCTGTGTTTGTGCCGATCAATCCTGCGCCGGTGATAAGAATGTTCATGAATGTTCCTCCTGGACAAAATGAAATCCTAAAGTATGCGGAGAGTAAAAGTCTGTCAAACACTGACCTGATCCGCCGATGAGGGGCGCTTGCTTCGTTGTCGCGTCGGACTCGCATCCTCACGTACTGCCGATGTACGCTCCGGTGCGAGCCCTCACTCCGCCTCGCACCCACCGCCTTCTCGACGGCCAGGTTAATCAGATGGATACGACCTTACGCACGGATTATGGACAGTGAGACACGCCTTGCCTTAGGCACAACACTAGGACCATTCTCCCATAAAATTGACCGACGCGAAGGGAGAGCCTTCACTACGCCCGACATCAAACGAGTTGAAGATTTGAAAGGCAAGACTCTGAGATTGGGCAGACCGGGGTCCGCTGACTACAGCGAAATGGTTATTACGCTCGGTAAGCACTTCAACATGCAGCCGGGCAAAGACTACAAAGTCATCAACGCGTAGCTGGCGAGATTCGTTAGCCTTCACGGGCGAGAGAATGTTGTACATCCGTAGGTTTTGCAGCGTTGTAGCCCGGATGGAGCGGTAGCGGAATCCGGGACTCCTGGATTACGTTGCACTTCATCCAGGCTACGGTTTACCTGATCCCAAGTTCCTGGTTCACTTCCCGCTGTAAGGAAAAATCATAAATCTTCGCCGGCGCTACCGGCTCGCGGAGCTTGAGCAGTTCGGCGTCGGCGCGGAGAAACTCTTCCACTTCTTTATCGGTTGGAATGCCGTTGGCTGTAAACGCCGGCCGCGCCAGGCGATGGGATTCCAAAGCCACCGGCAGCTCCACGTTGAGATACTTGGCCAAGACTTCCCCGGCGCCGCGTTCGTTTTCAAAAAAATAGCGCGCCCCCTTGGCACGCGCTCTCAAGATGCGCTTGACGAGGTCTCTTCTCTCGCGCAGAAGTTTCTCGGATGCGGCGAGACCATTTTGCAAGTTGGGCAGGTCGTCCAGCGTGCTGCCGTGAATTCTTAACTTAAACTTGTCGCGCGCCAGGATCACCGTCGGCGGCGAAAGGGCGGCAAGTTGAATGACCCCGGCAAGCAGGCTTTGCAGCTGGGCGGGCGCATCGCCGCCGATGACCACGGTGATGTCCTTGTCCGGGTCCAACCCGGCTCTTTGCAACAGCCGGTTGGCGGCGAGGTGCTGAGAGCCGCCAAAGGTAGTCGTGCCGAAAGTCTTGCCCTTCAGTTCGCTCAGCGATTTAATGTCCGGCTTTGTGACCAGCCAGAAGAGATTTCGCTTAAGACTTTGCGCCAGGACTTTCGCCGGCAAATCACTGCGCTCCATGGCGCGGGTCAGGGTGCCGACGTTGTTGATGGCGTGGGCTTCCCCGCTCAGGAGCGCCGTGACGGCAATATTGCCTCTGACCTGCACGACGTCGGCGGCCAAACCCTCCTGGCGGAAAAAGCCGCGCTCCTGCGCGATATAGAGATCGATGGACGCAATGCTGCGGCTGGGGTACGCGATGACGACTTTTTCCAGCGGCGTTTGCCCCCGTGCATTCGGCGTGAGACTGCAAGACAGGAGAACGGCGAACCACAGCGTTGGGATTTTCATGGCGCGCTACCGCGAATGATCTTTAGATGCGCATGCCGTGGATGTCAAGCTCGTCTGCTGGAATCCATTTCATGGTGTGCTCCGCTTGACGATCCGGGCGGGGTACAATATATCTTTGCTGCGCGATACCTGAGGCAAAATTGCTTCAGGTCAGGGCGCCGCGCCAAGCGTTTTTCGCGAGGTCGCAGAGGGAATTCCTAGGATCGCTTCAGGCGATTGCAGAAAAATTTGCGGGAGAGGGAGCAAAACATGGGTAGACCGAGAAAAATTGAATGGCCGGACAAAGCCAAAATCTGCGTAACCTTCATCATTCCGTGGGAAGTTTGGCCGGAGAACTTTGCGACTCGCGAGTCGCTGCAACGCCACGGCTCGCACACGATTCCGCCGGCGAATGCGGTTTTTAAAAAAAACCTGGCCGCCGTCACCGAGAGGGAATATGGCGACCGCATCGGCATCTGGCGCATCATGGATCTCTTCGAGCGCCATAATCTCAAAGTGACCTTTCTTATGAACGGTTTGAAGGTGGAGCAGTTTGCCGACGAATGCCGGGAATTCAAAGCCCAGGGCCATGAATTTTCGTCGGAAAGTTACGAGCACGAGTACTCCTTCATGTACACCCGCGAGCAGGAACGAGAGTCGATCCAAAAGACGGTGGCGGCATTCGAAAAGGTTTTGGGGCAGAAGCCGACCGGTTACCTTTCCCCGGGTCATGCCTCGACGCCCGATACGCTGGAGCTGGTAGCCGAGGCTGGCTTTGTCTGGTGGGCCGATCCGCTCAACTCCGATAATCCTTATACCGTCGAATCGAAAGGCAAGAAGGTCGTCGTCGTGCCCTATAACGTTCCAGGATGCAACGATTACTCGACCTATGGCGCGGGGCGCACGCCACGAGATCTGCTGCAGATCATGAAGGATCAATTCGATTATCTTTATTGGGAGGGGGAGCAGGGAGCACCGAAGTTTTTCGCTTTCAATCTCCACCCGTTCGTTTCCGGCGTGCCGTTTCGGACCAAAATTATCGAAGAGTTCATTCAATACGCCAAGGGCTTTTCCAAAGTCTGGTTTGCCCGGCGGATCGAAATCGCCAATTGGTGCCTGGAGAAGGGTTACTAACGGACGCGGACGCTCCGCGTCCGCGGTTCAAGGTTCAACGTTCAAAGTTCAAGGTCAGAGTCGTAAATCGAACACTTTAAACCTGAAAACTGACACCTAAAAGATCATCGAGTTCAAAGTTCGAAGTATTTCGATCGTTTGTGTGATTTTCGAACCGTGCTTCTTACCTTTGAACCTTGAACATTGAACTTTGAACGAACCCGTCAGGGTTCACGGAGCGCGCGGGATATCTCTTTGGCCGTTGGCGAGGCGGCGCGCCGAGGTGAGAAAACCGGTGTGGGCGACCATGCGATGTTGCGGGCGGGCGCTCATGCCTTTGAAGTGCCAGAAGCGCATCAGATTTTCGCTGGTCTCTATACAGGCGAAACGCCGATCTTCGCGCAGCGCGTCCACCAGATTTTTTACTTGCAGCACAGTAGGGAGATAACACAGCAATATTCCGCCGGGTCGCAACGCCTGCCAGGCCCGCTCGATCACTTGCCACGGTTCGGGCAAATCGAGAATGACTCGGTCGATGTCGGTTTCATCGAGTTGGGCCCCAACGTCGCCGAGCTTCACGGTCCAGTTGGGGGCGGGGCCAAAATAACGAGCGACGTTTCGCCGTGCCAACTCGCCGAAGTCCTCACGCAGTTCATAGGAAGTCAATCGCCCTTCTTTGCCCACGGCGCGCAGCAGTACCATGCTCAACGCGCCGGCGCCGACGCCGGCTTCGACCACGCGCGCACCGGGAAACAGATCGGCCCAAATCAAAATCGGCCCGATGTCCTTGGGATAGATCACCTGCGCGCTGCGCGGCAGGTTGGGAATAAGTTGCGGCAGGCTGGGGCGAAAAACCAGAAACGGTTCGTTCAGTGACGAGCGAACCGCGATACCTTCGTCGTGACCGATGATATCTTCAATGGCGATCGTGCCGCCGCGAATGGCGATCGGTCGCGCCCTATCGAGGCGCGCAAGGTATTCACGTTCTTTGCGGTCCAACAGCACAACGGGCTCGTTTTCCCGCAGCGGTCCTCGAGGGTTTGTGGCATCCATGAGGGGTCGTATGGAGCGGATTACTTGACGGTGTAAGAGCCGAACCCTTTTTTCTTTAGCTCTTCGACCAGCTCGCGCACTTCTTGGGCGCGCTGGAGATCAGCCACCAAAAGCGCGTCCGGAGTGTCGACCACGACGGCATCTTCGATGCCAAGCAGTACCACCAGCCGGTCGGGGGCGTGGATCAGGCAATTTCTTGCGCCGAGGCCGAGCCATCTGCCGTTGGCGGCGTTGCCGTTGTCGTCTCGTTGCATCATGCGGTGCACCGCCGACCAACTGCCGATGTCGCTCCAGCCAAAGTTTGCTTCGAGGGTGACAACTTGGCCGTCGCTGGCGGCCTTTTCGAGGACGGCGTAATCCACAGAGATACCGGGCATCTTGTTATACTCGCGGGTGATCAAGCGTGCCAGCGGCGGCGCTGGCCGAGTTAATGACTTGCCGCCGGTTCCGGCGCGGATTTTTTCCAATAGGCTGGCGATGGCTGGCTGGTAGCGGCGCAGCGATTCGAGCAGAGCCGCCGCGCGCCAGACGAATATTCCGCTGTTCCAAAGTGCGCCATGGCGAATGAGCCGGCGTGCCGTGCGCCCATCGGGTTTTTCTTGAAAGCGATTTACCAATGCCGCGCCGGAGATTTTGCCGCTGCGCAAGCTGGCGCCCTTGAGAATGTAACCGTAGCCGGTTTCTGGATAATCCGGTCGGATGCCGATGGTCACCAAATGATCGCTCGCGGCCGCGAGTCTCGCGGCATTCTCCAGCGTGCGGCGAAACGCGCGCGGGTCGGCGATCCAATGGTCCGCGGGCACAACCGCCATCACGCCTTCGGGATTGCGCGCCGCCACCTCCAGAGCCGAAAGCCCGATGCAAGGGGCGGTATTTTTTCCCTGTGGCTCGGCGATAAAATTACGGCGCGGCACGCCGCGCAACTCGCGGGCGAGATCCTTAAGTTGCGCGGCGACTGTGACGACCAACGTCCGTTCAGGGCCGCTCAGTGGAAACATGCGCTCGGCGGTTTCGCGAATCAGCGTCTTGGGGCTGAGAATCTTTAAAAGTTGCTTGGGACGGAGCGAGCGGCTCAGCGGCCAGAAGCGCGTGCCCTTGCCGCCTGCAAGAATGACGGAAAATATTGATGACTTCATTATACGTTTCGAGTTCGTATGGGTCGGAAGTATAGTAAAGTAGTGGGGATGGTCCTTCAAGACACATCTTTGCAACGGAGTTGGGCCGTTACCGCTGACTGCGCGGGCTTGCGCCTGGATGCCTTTTTGCGCGCGCAGCTGCCTTTCCTGTCTCGGCGCGAGCTGGAAGAGACGATGCGTGAGCAATATTTTTCCGTCAACGGCAGGCGGGCGCGCAAAGGGGACCGGGTGGTGGAGGGAGACGTGGTGCAATTTAACGGGCCAGTCGCGTGGCTCTCTCCCACGCCCATTGCCAACCCGCGGTTGGCCGTGCCGGTGGTCTATGAAGACGCGGAATTATTGGCGTTTAACAAGCCCGCGGGAATGGACTGTCACGGCTTTTCCGGGCGGGATGATGACTCGCTGGCAAACTTCCTGCTGGCCCATTGGCCCGAACTGTCCGGTATTGGCAAAAGCCGCTGGGAGCCGGGCTTGGTGCACCGCCTCGACCGCGAAACCTCGGGTGTTGTGCTGGTTGCCAAGACTCAGGCGGCATTCGATGATCTCTGCCGCCAATTTCGCCGTCGCGCCGTCAAGAAGAGTTACTTGGCGCTGGTATGGGGATCGACCCCTAGGCGGGGTGAGATTGATTTTCCGCTCACCCACGACTCGCAGGATGAGAGAAAGATGCAGGCGATCGTCGTGCCTGGCCATGGCGCGCCAAAACGTAAAGTTTGGCCGGCGCTGACCCACTATCGAAAAGTTTGCGAACAACAGGGACTTAGTTTTTTGGAGCTGGAGATGGAAACCGGTGTAACCCATCAACTACGCGCGCATCTAGCGGCGATTGATCATCCTATCGTCGGTGACCCCCTTTATGGCGCGGAGGGTCGGGAAACCCTTGGACTACGGCGCCACTTTTTACACGCCAAGGAACTGCGGTTGACGCATCCGGTTTCGCGACGCTCGGTTAAGCTGGAGGCACCCTTGCCGGACGAACTAGCGGCGACTCTTGCCCGGCTGAAGATGAACTTAGTCCTGGCTTGATCATGCCTTGGGGAACTTGACTTTGAACTTGGAACTAAACTTTACTCAGGTTCAAGCGGCGTTGCTGCGGATGCCCTTCGCTTTGGCGCAGCTGCCGCAAAAATTATTCTGCGTGCCTGTTTCTTCGGCCCAACCCTCATCGAGGTTGTGACAGATTTTTTTGCACTCGAAGCAGATGAAATACAGGCCGTCGATGCTTTTGTTGATTTTCTCGCGGTTCAGCACCCGGCCCCTAAGTTTCTCGATGCGGATGCCGAGGAGTTCTTCGTAGCTTTTCTTGATCTTGCGCCGGCCGGCTTCGTCGCTTGGAAGATCTTCGTCGTCTACTTCTTCGGCGGCGCCTTCGTCGAAGTAGGCGTCCGCGCTTTTTTTTGAAGGTCGGCCGACGCTCTTCTTCTTTGTTCGTGGCATGGTTCGTTCTCGCTCTCCGCTGCGGCGCACCAACAGTCCAGCTTTGGCAGGCGTGCGCTTTGGCTTCGCTTTCCGGATAGGTTTTATTTCATAATGAACGATCCGCGCCTTGTCAACCCGGTAGCGCGGCGTTTACGAGTGTATCGAAGCCCTGGGCACTGGCGGAAGCGTGAATCCGAGAAAGAATCGACAGTGCGGACGCGGAGAATAAAAGGCGCCGGGGGCTTTCGCTTTATCTTGGTTGCAGTGCATGCAGACCCTAAAAAGCGTGTTCCAGGCGCGGCTCTTGCTTTTTGTGCTATTGACGGATCGCCGCAGCGCGCCGCTGCAAATAGGCATTGCGGACGGCGCTATAGAGATCAATGGTGGTTTCCGCGACGCGCTCGAAGCGGTCGAGGTTCAACGAACGTTCATTGACGATATTGGTTGTATTGCTGCCGATGCTCGCGTACCACGGGATGAAGTAGATATACGGTGTCATGCTGATATCGAACAAGTAGCCGATGCCGTCGCGAACGGTGAGTGGTGGCAGGAACGGCAACACAAGAAATGGACCCGGGGGAGCTCCCCACACGCCAAAAGTTTGACCCGTGTCTTCGTCGCTTTGCTCGATACCGAATCCATCCTTGGCGACGTCGAAGAATCCCACCAACCCGACGGTGCTATTAATCGCGAAGCGGGCCACTTCCGTGCCGGCGCCTTGGAATTTGAGCTGAAGCGCGTTGTTCATCACGCGGCGCACCACTGCGAGATTGTCGAAGAAGTTATGAACGCCTTTTTGTACCGGATCAGGAAGCACGAAATCCCAGGCCGTCGCCACCGGTTTCAATATGTAGCGGTCGAGAATCTCGCGATTGAAATTGAACATCGCTTCGTTGAACCTTTCCCAGGGGTCCGACTCGAAATCCTCTCCCGCCGCCGCTTGGGTTATTTCCATTCCATAGGTTGCACTCGCGAGCTTTGCTTCGCTTGGAACCGTTGCAGCCGCGCCGGTGGCATCCAGCGCCACTTCTAGCACCGGTTGGCCAACGTCGTTTTGCTCTGACGCATGGCCCGTTTTTGCGTAAATTACCGCCATTCCCATCCCGGAAATGAGGAACGGAATCAGCCATCGTCCCAAAATTCGTTCTCGGAGCGCACCAATCATCCCTTTCTCCTTTCACCCACTTCAAATAGCCTAAGTCATCCCGATGGTCAACCCCAAATTCGTCACTTCATGCGATTCTGCATGGAAAACTTTATTCTGTTGCGGATTGGAAGCTAGAATCATGCCATCGCATGGTCCGAAGGATTTCCGAAATCGGACTCAAAATAGGGGTATTTCCTTCGCTCAACACGACTTTGGTCAATTCGTTGGATGGACGGCTGGTGACAAAAAGTCGCAATAGCATTTGAATCGTGACAATTCGGGTAATTATGACCAGCTCTAATCGGAGCGACTGTGGTTTGCAAGGGATTGGCCAATCGGTTAGATTTGCCCACGTGGCCCAGGAGACACAACCCCAGACCGTAGTCCTCGGCGTGACCGGGGGCATCGCCTGTTACAAGGCGGTGGAGTTAACTCGCCTCTTGGTTAAGGATGGTTTTAAGGTTCAAGTTGTCATGACCCATGGGGCCATGGAGTTTATCACACCGCTGACATTTCAGACGCTTTCAGGGCAGCCGGTGGCCAGTGAGACGTTCAATCTCACCCAGGAGTCTGAAATCGGTCACATCAATGTCGCTGATTCCGCCGATCTGTTCGTGATCGCGCCAGCCACGGCAAGTATCATCGGCAAGATCGCCGCAGGCATCGCTGACGATCTTTTGACTACGGTGCTCATGGCCACACAAGCGCCGGTGCTGATCGCGCCGGCGATGAACATTCACATGTATGCCAATCCGATCCTTCAGGAGAATCTGCGCAAGCTCCGGCGCGTGGGCTATCACCTTATGGAACCCGCCGACGGGTTTCTGGCCTGCGGTTACGAAGGCAAAGGCCGGCTGCCAGAGCCGGAAATAATCCTGGAAGCAGTTCGTGCGCTGCTTAAGAAAAAGGACTTAGGCGGGGAAAAAATACTCATCACCGCCGGTCCCAGCCGCGAGCCGTTGGACCCGGTGAGGTATATCTCTAATCGTTCGTCGGGGAAAATGGGTTATGCCATGGCGCGCGCGGCATTGAGACGGGGTGCGGAGGTGGCGTTGGTGAGCGGCCCCACGGGGATCGAGCCGCCCATGGGAGCGCGTCTGATCCCGGTGATAACGGCGGCCGAGATGCGCGCAGCGGTGCTCAAAGAGTTCGCGACATGCACGACGGTGATCATGGCCGCGGCGGTGGCCGATTATCGTCCCGTAGGTGCCGCCAGCAAAAAAATGAAAAGAGAAACCGGACCGCTTGAATTGCGCCTTGAGCCCAATCCCGACATTCTCAAAGAACTCGGCGCCATGAAGGACGGCAAATTTTTGGTTGGCTTCGCCGCGGAAACCGAAGAGCTCACCGCCAATGCAAAAAAGAAACTCAACGCTAAGAACCTCGACATGATCGTTGCCAACGACGTCACGCGTGAAGGCAGCGGCTTTGACGGTGACACCAACATCGCGACTATTCTGGACCGCAGCGGCACAGCGCGCTCGCTCCCGCTCATGACGAAAGACGAATTGGCGGACGAGATCTTCGATCACATGCTTGCCCTTCGGGGCAGCGGGTAAAATGGGGACTCCCAAGGAACCCAAGCCCGGGAAATACTTCGTCGCCTTACTTTCCTCAGAGACCGATCTTTTGAGCGCGGTCGAAACGGACCTGTGCGCCTTGCTCGGCGCGATCGACGGACGAAGCCAGAATTTGCCCTGGACAGCGTCGTGTTTCTACCAAAAAGAGATGGGCGCCGGTTTGCTGCGCCGTTTCTTGTCATTCGAGCCGCTGTTGTCGCCGGAAACGCTCGCGGATATCAAACTTGCAACCGAGAGCGTTGAAGCGCGTTATCGCCGCGCGGCGCGCGACGGCGGCGGACGGCGCGTCAATCTCGATCCAGGTTATTTGGAGGCGGGTAAGGTGGTGCTGGCATCGACGAAGAATGCCAGCCATCGCATTTATCTTCGCGGCGGCATTTTCGCCGAAGCGACGCTACTCTACTTTGACGCCGCGTTTCACGGCTGCGCGTACACCTATCCCGATTACCTGTGGTCTGCAACGTTAAGCTTCTTTACGGACTGTCGCGCGCGTTATATAGCGCAGCTACGCCAACTCGGTTAACCCGAGCATGAAATTCCTTCCTTCAGCACCGGTTGCGAGTTTGAGACCAAGACTTTGAACTCATTCGCCACGCTCAGGGCGTTGAACCTTGAACTTTTGAACTTCCCGCTAGTCGTAGTTGCTAGAAAGCGGCGTACGGTGGTATTGTGATAACGTGGAAGATGCCTCGACGGATGCACAGGATGACGCCCAGGAGTTGGCCGCGGTAACGGTTTCTTTACGCCACCATTTACAGCGGCGCGGGCGGGCCGGCGCTCGCTTTGTAGCGCGCGAAGTTTCTCCGAAAAAGCACGGGGTCGCGCCGGGCGATGTTCAGAGCCTCTTAAGCGGCGTGGAAAATGATCTCTTCGCCGAAGTAAACTCGGCGTACCAGTCGCGCAGCCTCGAAGAATTACGCTCGGCCATCGGCGATTGCCAGCGCTGCAAGTTATGCGCGGGGCGGACCCATATAGTATTTGGCGTCGGCAACCCGAGGGCCAAATTGATGTTTATCGGCGAAGGCCCAGGCCGCGACGAGGATTTGCAGGGCGAACCATTTGTCGGCCGCGCCGGGCAACTGCTCACGGACATCATTACCAAGGGCATGGGGCTCAAGCGCGAGGATGTTTACATCGCCAATGTCGTCAAGTGCCGCCCGCCGGAAAATCGCAATCCTGAACCGGACGAAGTCGCGGCTTGCGAACCATTTTTGAAGAAGCAGATCGAATTGATCCGCCCCGAGATAATCGTTGGGCTCGGCAAATTCGCCGTGCAGACGCTACTGCAAAGCAAAGTGCCGATCACGAAACTGCGCGGCCAGTGGCACAGCTACCATGGCATCAAATTGATGCCGACCTTTCACCCGGCTTATCTATTGCGCAACCCTGGAGACAAAAAGCTTGTTTGGGAAGATATCAAAAAAGTCATCGAAGCGCGGCGCGGCGCGGGCGCTTAAACTCTTCCTGTTGTCGGCGCTGATGGCGGCCGGGTTTTTGGCGATGGCCCAGCCGCAGGGGGATGCGGTTGTCAACTTGATCGTCATCGACGGTTCCATTAACCCCGCCGTGGACGATTTCATTCGTGAGAACATCGGCCGCGCCAAGGCCGGCGGAGCGCGCGCTTTGATCATTCAGCTCGATACGCCCGGTGGTCTTTTGGAATCGACGCGCACTATTGTTAAAGAAATGCTCGCCGCGCAGGTTCCAGTCATCGTTTACGTCGCGCCCAGCGGCGGCGGTGCCGGTTCAGCGGGCGTGTTTATCACGATGGCGGCGCATGTGGCGGCCATGGCGCCGGGAACCAATATCGGCGCGGCTCATCCCGTGGCCGGCGGCGGCCAGGAAGTCAAAGGCGTGATGGGCGAGAAAATTGAAAACTTTACCGCCTCTTTCGGCGAAACCATCGCGCAGCGGCGCGGCCGCAACGCCGAATGGGCCATCCAGGCGGTGCGCAAAAGCGTGGCCATCACGGAGAAAGAAGCTCTGGGCAAAAACGTCATCGATATCGTGGCAAAGGACGTGGATGATTTGCTGAAACAGGCGCATGGCCGCAAGGTCGATCTCGATGGCCGGGAAAGCCTGCTCGATCTCAAGAACGCCCGCGTGATGCGTCTGGAAATGAGCCTGAAACAAAGAGTGCTCAACGCCATCGCCAATCCAAATATTGCTTACCTCTTGATGATGGCGGGTATTCTCGGCTTGTACTTCGAATTCTCCAATCCGGGAGTGATTTTCCCCGGCGTGGCGGGCGCCATCTGCCTTTTGCTAGCGTTTGCCTCCTTACAGGTTTTACCCTTCAACTACGTTGGGCTCATCTTGATCCTGCTCGGCATCGGTTTGCTCGTGGGCGAGGCCTTTATGCCGAGCTTCGGCGTGCTCGGCGTCGGCGGCATCGTCGCTTTGACCTTCGGTTCGCTGCTGATTTTCGATCCTGAAAGTACCGGTCTGGCATTGGACCGCTCCATCGTCTTTACCGCCGTCGGAACCGTCGGCAGCTTCGTTTTGATCATCAGTTACCTGGTGTTTCGCTCGCAACGCTCCAAGGCGACGTTGGGAGTGGAGGGGCTCATGGGCGAGGTCGGCGAGGCGCGCGGCGCGCTGGCGCCCGGGGGGAAAATATTCGTGCATGGCGAGTACTGGAACGCCGAAGCAGATGGCGAAATAGCGCCCGGCGAAAAAGTGGAAGTGATCGGTATCGATGGCATGACGCTCAAGGTGAAGCGGGTTTCAACCAACCCCGCGGCAGGTTGAGAATAGGAGGCATTCATGTCGGGTTTCGGACCTGGGTTGATTATCATCGTCTTTGTGGCGCTGGCGATTATCAGCGGTGTCAAGATCCTCAAAGAGTATGAACGCGCGGTGATATTCCGTTTGGGGCGCATGGTGGGGGCGCGCGGGCCGGGGCTGACCTACGTGATTCCAGGCGTTGAAAAAATGGTGCGCATGGATCTGCGCACCGTGACTATGGATATACCACCCCAAGACGTCATCACTCGCGACAACGTCTCAGTGAAGGTGAACGCGGTGCTTTACTTTCGCGTGCTGGAACCCAACAAGGCTGTGCGCGAAGTCGAAAATTACTTGTTCGCCACGTCGCAGCTTGCCCAGGTCACGCTGCGCAGCGTTTGCGGGCAGGGCGAATTGGACGAGCTATTGGCTGAGAGGGAGAAGATCAACACCCGCATCCAGGACATTCTCGATAAACAGACGGATCCCTGGGGCATCAAGGTCGTGCTCGTAGAACTCAAGCATATCGATCTGCCGCAGGAAATGCAGCGCGCCATGGCGAAGCAGGCCGAAGCGGAACGCGAACGGCGCGCCAAAGTCATCCACGCCGATGGCGAATTTCAAGCGTCGCAAAAGCTCGCGGATGCTGCGGAGGTGATTAGCAAGCAGCCCATTGCCTTGCAGCTCCGATTTTTGCAGAGCCTCGTCGAGGTTGCCGCGGAGAAGAATTCGACGACGATCTTTCCCGTGCCCATCGATCTGCTGACGCCGTTTATCAAGAAGGACAATACGTAGACATGTAGATCGCGCGCCGCTTTCGGTTCCCATTCGTTTCTCGCCGCACGGCTGGCTTTACGAGTGACGCTTACTAGGGAGGGCACCGTCCGCGGCCTTGACACATCCGCGCTCACCGCCATGCACTTGAACGAGTTCTCTTACGACCTTCCCGATTCCCTCGTTGCCGCGTTCCCGAGTCGGCAGCGCGCGGCGTCGCGCTTGCTTGTGATCAGGCGCCGCTCGGGTGAAATCATCCATAGTGTGTTTTCCGAGCTGGCAAATTTCATCGACCCGGGCGATTTACTGGTACTCAATGACACCAAGGTTTTTCGCGCCCGGTTGCGCGGCGTCAAGGAAAGCGGCGGCAAAGCCGAGGTTTTGTTATTGGAACGCTTTCCCTACGATGGCCGAAGTTTCTGGCTCGCTCTGGTGGACGCCGGGAAGAGGCCGCGAGTGGGCAGCCAAATTATCTTCGACGCTGATGTGACGGCAGAGGTGATCGGGGACTTGGGGCGCGGCCGTTTCGGGCTTGAGTTCCACCATGGGGGAGATTTCAGCTCGGTTCTGAAGCGCCTCGGCGAGCCGCCGCTACCTCCCTACGTAACGCGGCAACGCGAGTCCGAGCCGCTGGACCGGGAGCGATACCAGACTGTTTATGCAACCCACGCCGGCGCCATCGCCGCGCCCACCGCGGGGTTTCATTTCACTTCGGAATTGTTCGCCAGTTTGGCACAGCGGGGAATCGAGCGAGTAATGTTGACCCTGCATGTTGGGCCCGGGACCTTCGAGCCGGTTCGCGATGAGCAGATCGAAGATCACCGCATGGAAGGCGAGCGCTACGTTCTCGGCGCGCAAACGGCGGAGACGATAAATCGCGCCAAACAAGCCGGTCGCCGCGTCATCGCGGTGGGTTCCACCAGTACCCGCACATTGGAATGGATCGCGCGGCAAAAAGGGAGGGTGGAGGCGGACGAAGGCATCGCGCGCTTGTTTATCCACCCCGGCGATTCGTTTCGCGTCATTGACGCGCTGATCACCAATTTTCACCTGCCGGGCTCCACGCCGTTGATTCTGGTGGCAGCCTTCGCCGGCCTCGATCTCGTGCGGCGCGCGTACGAAGAGGCGGTCAAGATGCGCTACCGGTTTTACAGCTATGGCGATGCGATGTTGATTCTCTGAACAGGCAACGGGCAATACGCGCGATGCAAGAGGCTCGAGGCGAGAGGGTAGACGATTGGAACGACTGGAACTACTTGATCGGTTGGAACGGCTTGATCCGTCGGCGGACATTTCAAGCCTCTCGCGTCATGCCTGAGAGTATGGCGGGTAATTTTTCTATCATAAAGCGAGATGCCGGCTCCAGTGCGCGCCTCGGCCGTTTCGTTACGCCCCATGGTGTCATTGAAACGCCCGCGTTCATGCCGGTGGGGACGCAGGGAACGGTGAAAGCCGTGCTGCCGCGCGATCTGCGCGAAATGGGCTGCCAGATACTGCTCGGCAACACTTATCATCTTTATCTCAGGCCGGGGCACGAGCTGGTGCGCAAACTGGGCGGGCTACACCGCTTTATGGGCTGGGACGGACCGATCTTGACCGACAGCGGCGGCTATCAGGTTTTCAGCCTCGGCGCCATGCGCAAGATTTCCGAGGAAGGCGCCCGTTTTCAATCCCATTTAGACGGCTCTTCGCATCTGCTGACGCCGGAGAAAGCAGTTGAGATTCAAGAGGCGCTGGGCAGCGACATCGCCATGGTTCTCGACGAGTGTATCCCCCATGACGCAGGCCGAGAATACGTTAGAGAATCCACCGAGCGGACGGTCCGCTGGGCGGAGCGCTGCCACCAGGCGCGCAGCCGCACACAGCAGATGATGTTCGGCATCGTTCAAGGCGGCATGTTCGAAGATCTGCGCCGCTGGTGCGCGGAGAAAATGGCATCTATGCCCTTTGACGGCTTCGCCGTCGGTGGCTTGGGGGTGGGTGAGGGGGAAGATTTGCTTCGTTCGATCAGCGCGTTTACGGCGACGCTGTTACCCGAAGACCGGCCGCGCTATTTAATGGGCGTGGGCCGGCCCGCGGATATGCTCCGGGCGGTGCGCGCGGGATTCGATATGTTCGACTGCGTCATCCCGACGCGTAACGGACGCAACGGCACGCTCTTCACGTCCGGAGGCAAAATCAGCATCAAGCGCGCCGAGTTTGCCGATGATCCCCGGCCTCTGGATGAAAATTGCGGCTGTTACGCTTGCAGTAATTTTTCCCGCGCCTATCTGCGCCACCTGTTTATGGCGGGGGAGATTCTTGCATCCCAACTAAATAGTTTGCATAACCTTTATTTTTACCACCGGCTCTTGGAACGCTGCCGCGAAGCGCTGCGCGCAGGGCGCGCCGAGCTTTGGGATGGCGAGGGCGCTTATGCCGGTTAATGGCGTTCAAGGTTCAGATCTCAAATTCGCATTTCCCAATCGAAAACTTTGAACCTTAAACCCGGAACGTTGAACGGGAATGTCACCCTTAGGACTAGGAGGATCAATGTTCGATATCGCATACGCGCAAGCCGTCCCAGGCATCGGCGGGCCGGGACAGATGCTGAGCTTTCTGCCGCTGGTTTTGATTTTCGTTGTTTTCTATTTTTTGTTGATTCGGCCGCAGCAGAAGAAGGCGAAACAGCACCAGGAGATGCTCGGCAAGCTGAAAAAAAACGACGAAGTAATGACCTCCGGCGGGATTTACGGTAGAGTGATCTCCTTAGCGGATAATGTGGTGACTTTAGAGGTGGCGCCCAACGTGCGGATCCGCGTCAACCGGCCGCAAATTTCCACCGTGATCACGAACGAAAAAACTCCGGCAAAGGAAGGATAAGCATAACCGATGCTACGGTCCGTGGCGATTCGAGGAGCTCTGTTTATAGCCGCGGCATTGGCCGCGGTAATTTATCTGACGCCGACGTTTTTTGAGGACTCGGAAAAGCCGCCGTCCTGGTGGCCCGCATTCCTACCCAAGGACCCAATTCGCCGCGGTCTTGATCTCCAAGGCGGCACCCATCTGGTTCTCGAAGTAAAGGTCGATAAGGCCATCGAGAATACTAACGACCGGATGCGCGGCGAGCTGGTCAATCTCTTGCGCGAGCGCGGCGTCTCTGGCGTAACCGTGGAAAAGGCTCAGGGAGGCCAACTGCATGTCAAAGCGCCGGCGGCGGATGGGGAGCGGGTGCGCGGTTTTTTGAAGTCTGATTTTCCTAATCTGGCCATCGTCAACACGCAGACGAGCGGCGGCACAACGGACTTTTTTTTGACTCTTAGCAGAGAAGAGCTGCGCTCGCTGCGCGACTTCGCCGTCGATCAATCGCTTGAGACCATTCGTAACCGCATCGATCAGTTCGGCGTCAGCGAGCCGACCATCGTGCGCCAAGGGCAACAGGATATTCTGGTGCAGCTGCCGGGCGTCCAGGATCCGGAGCGAGCGAAGGCGATTCTCGGCAAGACGGCGTTGCTCGAGTTCAAACTGGTGGACGACACCGGCAACATCGAGGATGCGCTGCGCAGCGGCCCGCCGCCGGGACGGCAGATTCTTTACGGCCTCGGGTCACGGGAAGGGAGCGGACTGGGCGGTGAAAAGACTCCCTATCTGCTCGAAAGCCGCACCTTGATGACAGGCGAGTACATCGTCGATGCGCGGGTGCGTCCCGCAACCCAAATGGAAGGGCCTTACGTTGAGCTGATTCTCAATAGCCGAGGGGCGCGGTTGTTCGAGGAGGTTACCGCCGCCAACGTCAAGCGCCGGCTTGCCATTGTGCTCGACAACAGCGTCTATTCCGCGCCGGTGATTCAGGAACGAATTGGCGGCGGCCGGGCGTCGATCACCGGGAGCTTCAACATCAAGGAAGCAAGAGACCTTGCCATCATCTTGCGCGCCGGGGCGCTGCCGGCGCCGGTGGAAATCGTCGAGGAACGGACGGTGGGGCCGTCGTTGGGGCGCGACTCCATCGAGAAGGGGATACTGCTCTTTCATCGTCGGCGGCGCCGTGGTGGTGCTTTTCGTCGTCACCTACTACAAGGGGGCGGGGTTGGTGGCCATTATCGCGCTGTTTTTCAACGTATTGTTCATGATGGCGATTTTGGTCGCATTCCAGGCCGTGCTCACTTTGCCGGGCATCGCCGGCATCGTGCTCACCGTGGGCATGGCGGTGGATGCCAATGTGTTGATCAATGAACGCATGCGCGAAGAGCTGCGCGCGGGGCGGACTGTACGATCCGCCGTGGAGGCGGGTTACCAAAATGCGCTGCCGGCGATTCTGGACTCCAACGTCACGACCTTTTTATCGGGCGCCATTTTGTTCCAGTTCGGCACCGGCCCGATCAAAGGATTCGCGGTGACCCTCTGCGTCGGTATTATGATGACGGTGCTCACCGCCGTGTATCTCACGCGGGTCTACTATGATTACCGCATCGCCACGCGGAAACTCCAGCGCATCAGCATTTAGGGGAAAATGCATGGAACTGATCAAACCGGGAACGAAGATACCATTTACCCGTTACCGTAAGATCGCAGTCATTTTGTCCACCGCCGTCAACCTCGGCGTGCTCGCTCTTTTGCTTTTCAAAGGGCCCAATCTCGGCGTTGATTTTGCCGGCGGCACCATGGTGCAACTCAAGTTTCAGCAGAAAGTTTCGATTCTAGAAATTCGCCAGGCTTTGGAGTCAGTTCAGCTTGGCAGCAGTAGCATTCAGGACTTTGGCCGGGAAGGTGACAATGAATATTTGGTTCGCCTTGACGTCGAGACGGCGGATCTGGGCGCCCTCAGCGAGCGCATGAAAAAGGCGCTGACGGAGAAATTTGGCGCCGACAAATTCGAAGTGCGCCGCCTCGAATCAGTGGGCCCGAAAATCGGCGAAGACCTGCGCCGGCGCGGCGTGCTCTCGGTGATCGCCGCGACCATCATGATGGGCGTCTATATATGGGTACGCTTCGGAGCCTCTTTCGGCGCGCGCTTCGGATTGCTTTTCGGCACGGGCGCGGTGATCGCGTTGATTCATGATGTTCTGATAACGGTGGGAGCTTTAATAGTGGCGAATTACGAGTTCGATCTCACGGTCATCGCCGCCTTGCTCACCATCGTCGGTTTTTCCGTGAACGACACGGTGGTTATCTGCGATCGCATCCGTGAGAACCTGCGCAAGATAAAGCGCCAGAGCCTGGAGAGCATTATCAATCTGAGCATCAATGAGTGCTTGAGCCGCACCATTCTTACCACGGGCACCGCTCTGATGGTCTTGGTGGCGCTATATACTCTCGGCGGCGCGGTTATCCGGCCATTCGCCTTCTCCCTGCTGGTGGGCTTCGTCACCGGCGTCTATTCGACGATCTTCATCGCCAGCCCGGTGATTCTCATGTGGGAAGGGGGCGCCAAGCGGTAGCAGGCTGCGGAAGGACACTCCTATACCAATAGCCTGCGAAGCAGGCGTTTTTTGAGCAGCCTGCAAGCAGAAATAGATGCGGACTAATCTGCAAAGACGCTGGGTTTTAAAACAGGCCGACGAAAGCCTCGTCTCCCGCCATTGCGAACAATTGAAAATCTCGCCGCTGTTGGCGTCCATTTTAGTTCTGCGCGGCCTGGCCGACGCCGAGTCGGCGCAGCGATACCTTTCTTCGAGCCTGCGCTCCGATCTGCCGTCGCCGTTTGCGATGGCGGGCATGGAGCCGGCGGCGGAGCGCATCGTCCGCGCCATTAAACAAAAGGAATCCATCGGCGTGTGGGGCGACTATGACGTCGATGGCACCACGGGCGCCTCGGTGCTGGTTTCGTTTTTGCGCGAGGCCGGCGCCGAGCCGGTCTATCATGTGCCGCACCGCATTAGTGAGGGTTACGGATTAAATATCGACGGTCTGAAACGGCTCAGAGAGCAGGGCGTTACCCTCGCGGTGACGGTGGACTGCGGGATTTCCAACTCGGGCGAAGTGGCGGCTGCGCACGGCTTCGGTCTCGACATCGTGGTGGTGGACCATCACCAGCCGCCGGATGAGTTGCCGCCGGCCGTGGCGGTGATCAATCCACACCGGAGCGATTGCGCGTTTCCCGACAAAGGGCTGTGCGCGGCGGGATTGGCGTTCTATCTCGTTATGGGACTGCGCGCCAAGCTGCGTCAGGCCGGCTGGTTCAAAAATTCTCCCGAGCCCGATATTCGCCGCTATCTCGATATCGTGACTCTAGGAACCATCGCCGACATGGTGCCGTTGCAAGGCGTCAACCGAACTTTGATTCGCCGCGGCCTCACGGAGCTTGGCTCATCGAAGCGCCCCGGAGTATTGGCGCTCAAGCAAGTGGCTAACATCGCGCCGGGTGACCTAAGCGCCGGCCAGGTGGGATTTCAGCTCGGACCGCGCATTAACGCCGCGGGGCGCGTGGACTACGGCAGCAAAGTTGTGGAGTTGCTGACCACGGACTCCAGCGACGTGGCGCTGCGCATCGCCCTAGAGCTGGACGAGAATAATCGTGAGCGGCGAGCCCTCGAAGCCGAGGTGTTGGCGCAAGCGCTGGCACAGGCCGAAGCGCGCGTGAACGGCGGCGGGTGCTATTCCCTGGTTCTGACCCGAGAAGGCTGGCATCCCGGCGTGTTGGGTATCGTGGCCTCCCGCATCGTGGAAAAATTTTACCGGCCGACGGTGGTGATCGGCGTCAACGACGGCGCAGGCAAAGGCTCCGGCCGCAGCATCCGCGGCTTTAACATGGTGGAAGGTTTCCGACGCTGCGCCGCCCATCTGGAGAAATACGGTGGCCATGAATACGCCGGCGGTCTCGCCATCAAAACGGATAACTTAGAACCGTTCGCGGCGGCCTTCGAACAAGCGGCCCGCGAGCTTTTATCGCCGGTGGATCTCATGCCGCTTTTGGAAATCGACGGTGCGCTGAATTTTCCCGGCATCGGCTTTCCGCTCTTGCGCGAACTGGATTCGTTAAAGCCTTTCGGCGTTGGTAATCCAGAGCCCTTATTCCTGACCGAGCGGGTTCAGGTCTGCGAGCGTAAAGAGTTTTCAGCCGGCGTGCGCTTCCGTCTGAGCCAGGCGAAGCGTGTCTTGGGCGGAGTGATTTTCGGCGCCGCCGAGAATTTCCCCGGCAGGCCGGGCGAAAACCTCGACCTGGTTTATCGGCTTGGCGAGAACGAATGGAACGGTGCGACCAGTGTCGAGCTAAAGATTGTTGATGTGCGGCCGGCGGTCGCTGCAAGGCCTAAGGACGAAACCGTACCGGCCGAGTCTTTCTAAAGCCAATCGCTCACCACTGAAAACGAAAGTGGATTCTTAACTTCACAGAATCCGGAATATGGACGTTACCTCGCGCAGAGACATCGTTTATCTTGCCTTGGCGGGATTTTTCGTGACCAATGCGATCTTGGGCGAGGTGACAGGCGGCAAGCTTTTTAGTTTGGGGCCTTTCACATTGAGCATCGGCGTGATTCCCTGGCCGGTGGTGTTTCTCAGCACCGATCTGATCAACGAATATTTCGGGCGCGATGGCGTGAGAAAACTGACCTTCATGACCATCGGCCTGATCATCTACGCGTTCGTGGTTCTTTTCCTGGCGATGCAAGTACCGGCGGTCTCTTTCTCGCCGGTTACCGACGCACAGTTTGAAGCGGTCTTCGGCCAGTCCCTATGGATAATCGTCGGCAGCGTGACGGCGTTTGCGTTAAGCCAAGTCGTCGACGTCGGAGTGTTCTGGCTGGTGCGCCACAAAACCGGCGGCCGATTTCTGTGGATGCGTGCCACCGGCTCCACCGTTGTCTCGCAATTTATCGACAGCATCGTCATCATCGGCATCGCTTTCTGGCTCCCGGGCAAAGTCAAGACTTCGGAATTTCTGACCGTGGCTGCGTCGAACTATTCTTATAAATTCCTGATCGCTGTGGGCATGACGCCGTTTATCTACATGGCTCATTCGGCCATCGACCGTTTTCTCGGCAGAGAGGAGGCGCATCAGTTGATCGAGCGCGCCGCCAAAGCGAGCGAAAAGATGGCTGTATAAGCCGAGAACCCAGCATGATCTTGTAGACTAACGCAATGTAAGAGCTTGCGCGGAATGTGATCTGAGGAATCGAACGAATCAGGGTAAGGTAACCTCTGGGCGAAGCGACCTCAGTTGCAGATCATCAGATGGCAGTCATGGGGCAGTTTTTTCGTTAAGCCTTTGAGCACATGGCCCCTCAGCATGTGGTAGAAAGCGGAGCGGCGCGATGCGCCGATCATCACTGAGCTGACGTCGAGGGACTTTGCCGCTCCGGCGATGACTTCGGCCGCATTGTGCGATACCGTCCAGATCGGAATCACTTCGATGCCTTTTCCGCGCGCTCGCTGTATGGCATGGCGCAGCGTGCGAATCCCTTCTTCATTGGGGCGGTGCGGTGCGTGGCCGTCGAAGAGACCAGGCCATTCCTCCACGTAGATGCAATAAATCGCCGAATCCCCGCGGCCTTTGGCAAGACTGATTCCCGAATCCATAAGATTTGGAAATTCACCGCGCAGCGCTACGAGCGTCGAGGCGGGATAGAGCGCCTTTAGCTCCATCGCATCCGCCAGCGTGACGAGCCCTTTTAATTCTTCGTCCGCCAAGGCTTCGCTCGCCTTATACGCGCGCGCCTGGAGGCGTTGCACCGCGGGAATTTGATGAAGCAGGTCGACAAACCATGCGCGGCGCACGCCCACGGCGATCGCCGTTCCCAGCGCGGTGAGCGCTCCGCCGAATAGGGTCGCCAGATCTTTTTCAACAAGGTTCACGCACCAGGCCACCAAGATCATCAGAGTTGTGAGAACGCCGATCCAAAAGGCAGGATCGCGCCGCCCGAGACGCCAACGAATGACATCGAGACTGAGCGAAGAAAAAAAGAAGGCGCCGAGGAGGCCAAAGGCATACATCTCGCCGAGCAACGCCAGCTCTCCTTGAGTGGCCAGGACGACGGCGATGGGCACTCCCGTCGCTATGGCGATGGCGATATGGGGACTATTGAATCGTTCACCGCGCAGGGCGATGACGCGCGGCAGAAAACCTGTGTTCGAGAGCGCGAGAAAAATATGATAAGCACCGATGATGGCGGTGTTCGCGGCGAACAGCAACAAGGACGAAGCGCTCAGCACGACGGCCAGCTTCAATCCCAACCCGCCGGAAACGGCGGCGAGCTCGGAGATAAAACGCTCGCTTTGCGTTGCCTTGATCTCTGGGGGAAGCATATTGATCGACAATAATGTCAGGACGGGTGATGTGCTCACCATCGTTACGATAACGGCAACCATCGCCCATCGTGCCGTGCGCCGAAGCGGGAAGCGCATGGCGGGACTTAACTGGCTGATGCTTTCCAGCCCTGAGAACGCAAGCCACGCCGCCGCAAACCCGACTAGAATACTGTGCAAGGACATATCCCGTGCGGGCGACAGCGATTCGACGGCTTGCAGCCAGTGGTTCGGGGACAGATTGGAAAGCGAGCAGACGATCACCACGAAATTGACTACGAATGCTGCCACCGCCATGGCGAAAGCCACAGTGGCGCTTTCTCGTATACCGATAATGTTGAGAATGGCAAGGCCGAGCAAACCCACGCACGCCATCAGGACGATATGGGCATCAATGGGGACGAGCACGCTGCCGATGTAGTGAAATCCGGAAACTGCCGAAATTGCCGCTGTCAGAAAATAACTTGTAGTGATCAACATACCGCCGAGACAACCCCACATGGGGCCAAAGGCCTTGGTGGTGATGGTGACGACGCCGCCGCCCTCGGGATTGCGCCAGGTAATTTCGATGTATTTCAGAGCAAGCGGAATAAAGCCAAGAGTCGTCAGGAGGACGAAGAAAGGAGTTTTATCGCCGGCGCTGGCATAGAGGATGCCTGGCACATAATAGACCGATGTGCCGATGTCGCAGAAAACTACGGCCCAAGCCAAGGTCCATGTCAGTTGTCTGATGTTTCGGTTGGACGGCATCGGAAGCGCAGCGTTGGGTGTGCGTGGAGCGATATTGCCGAGACCGGCTCTTGCATTAATTTCAAAAATCGATCTATCATTACCTTTAACCGCAGGGATTCGAGATTCCCATCCGCAAAGATTCTATGTCATTACCTGTACAATATTTCCAAAAACTGGTCGAGAGCTGTCCCGACATCATCATCGCGGTGGATAAGCACGGCATCATCACTTTTTACAACGACGGCGCCAGGCAAAATCTCGGCTTTTCGCCGGATGAAATTTTGGGCAAGCATGTGCTCGAAATCTATCCGAGCATGGAAGAAGCGCGAAAGGTGATGACCGCTATGCGTTCGCCCAGGGAAGCCGGCGAAAGAGGGCGGGTGCGCAATTTCGAAACGATCGTTAAAACGCGCAAGGGTGAATGCATACCCGTGGCGATTTCCGCGGCTATCACCTATGACGAGCATGGCAACGAAATCGGCTCCATTGGCTTCGCCAAGGATATACGCGAAATCAGGCGGCGCGATCAGCTGGTAACGCTGGCGGAGATCGCCATCGGCGTTTCGCATGAGATCAACAATTCCCTCGAGGTGCTGGTCAACCAGGTCGAGATGCTGCAAAAATTCGTCACACGGGCGGCGACGGATGAAGAGTACATCGTGGAATCCGACCGCTTGGAATCTGTGGCCTCGCAAATCAAAAAGATTCAGGACATTACCGGCCGCATCAGCAAGATGGTCGATGAGGGTGAGTACGATACCAAAGAATATCTCGACGGAAAGCTGATGACGGATCTGCATGTAGAGCGCCCGACAAAGCCTTGCGAACGTAACGGTGATGACGCGCGTCATCCGCTGGGCGGGCTGAAGATCTTGGTGGTCGACGACGATGCCGGCATCTGCCAGTCGCTCAAAGATCTCTTGGAAGCGGAGCGCTGCTGTATTGAAACCGCCGCCTCGGGAGTGCTCGCGATGGAATGTCTCGAGCGGGAAAAATTTGATCTGGTGTTGAGTGACGTCGTCATGCCGGATATAGATGGTTACCAACTTTACCAAGCGGTGAAAGCGAAAACGCCCGGCCTGCCGGTAGTATTGATGACCGCTTTCAATTACGACAAGGATCACATTATCAAACGCAGTTGCCTGGAAGGCTTGCAGGGCGTGATCTTCAAAAAACCGGTCAGTCCGGTAATGCTCAAGAAACTGTTACTCAAGCAATGTCGCCCTGACACCGTCTCTGAGACTTCCCAGCCGGCGACCCCCGTCACCCTTTCGGCCAACAACGAGAAAGTCAGTTAGTCCTTCCCGTGAGCAAAGAAGCCCACTACAGCCAAGGAATGGAGTTTTTCGCTCAGGAAAAACTCGATGAGGCCGTGGCCGCTTATGAAAGGGCGCTAGCGGAAGATCCCAATTATGCCGATGCGTTGCACGCGCTCGCTATGACCTACGCGCACCAGGGAAAATTCGACGAGGCCATCGAAATCGGCAAGCAATTGATCGCCGTGGCGCCCGAGGATGAATTGGCCTACACCAGTCTGTCGATCTTCTACCAACAAAAAGGCATGATCGCCGAGGCCGAAGAGATCGCCGCTAAATCGCGCACTTTGAGTTGGAAACGCCAACTTAGCGAGAAAAAACAAAACGAACCGAAGTAGCCGCCCGCGGACGGCGAATCTCTCGTTTTCGCCGCGCCATTCTTTCTTCTCTCAACGCTGCCCGCGACGTTCACGTCTCGAATATATAGATTTCTTTAATGTACCTCATACATTTACCACCGGCCCACCGCATTCGGCGGGGCCTTGCAGTGGGCCCTGTGAATCGATAAAAGGTAAGCAAATTCATTGGCGGAGGACACCATGGACGACGCAACGGGTACGCCAACCCGCATTACACCCCCACAGGAGGCTATGTCGACGCTTGTAGACTCCGTCGGCACATTGGCGAAATTTATGGCCGACGAGGCCCTGGCCGAGGAAAAGATCCAAGCGAGCCAGGTCGCTCTCGCGGCAGTCAAAAGGAAAATCTCGGAATCTCTGGTGCGGAGTTACATCACCCACGGCCCAAACATCAGCATGCCGGAGGATCTCATGAGCCAAGAACAATACTACGAGCGTCTACTCCTCGCGCTTGAAGAGATGAAACGCGATCTCGCGCAAAAAATACACCCATTGCAACTCCAAATCGTCGAGGCGAACCGCGAGTATCTCCGTGAAACCTTCGACTCAAACATCCGCAGGCTAGACCGCTGCCTGGAAAAAATTGATGAAAAAACTCTTGCTTTCCGGCAGTCGCTGGAAGAATACAATAGCATTCGCTCGGAGCTGCAAAACCTCAACGATAAGCTCGAGCAGTTAGGCGCCGTTCCTCTGGATTTGCCCAGCGGGCCGGGCAGCAGCGACCTCCGCGAAATGATAATATCGCGTGTGGAGTATCTAAAATCGCTGGGAAAAATTTAGCGCAGCACTTTTTTTGCCGTCTGAAGGCTATCTAGCCCTTTAGCGCCCGCCCTTTGAGCTCGCCCTTTAACCTGATCGTCTCAGTCGGGGCCGCCGTGCTCCTCCCTAGCTCGAGGCGACCGCCCAATTTGAGGAGTCGGCGACATCCAAGGCGCGCCGACGCTAGCAATGATTTTCAAGGAAAAAAGGCCGATTGATTGCAGCTGAACACCGCCCATGTTAAAGTTGCGCAATTTATGAAGCGAAGCGAGTGCATGGGATGAGTATTGTTACCTCGTTTGTCCAATGGTTTGACGCCGACTACCACAATCGAGCCTCGGAGGCGAGAATTCGCGATATCGACCGCGTCAATTGGTTGCGCTGTTTGCCATTCGTGCTCTTACATCTAGGATGTCTAGCGGTATTTTTCGTGGGTTGGAGTTGGGCGGCGATTGGCGCGGCCATCGCGCTTTATCTGGTCCGAATGTTCGCCATCACTGGCATCTACCATCGCTATTTTTCCCATCGGACGTTCAAAACCTCGCGCTGGGCGCAATTCCTGTTTGCCGTCGTGGGCGCATCTTCGGCACAACGCGGGCCTCTCTGGTGGGCGGCCAATCACAGGAACCACCATCGTGATTCCGATACTGCGTCCGATCCGCATTCACCGGTGCACTACGGATTTTTACGCTCCCACGCCGGCTGGTTCATGTGTACCCGGTACTATGCCACAGAATATCGCCGCATCCAGGACTTCGCGAGATTTCCCGAATTAGTCTGGTTGAACCGCTTTGATAAAGCGGTCCCGGCGGTGTTGGGATTGTTTATCTACCTTTGTGGAGTCGGGTTAAATTGCATCGCTCCGTCTCTAGGTGTCACGGGGTTGCAACTTTTCGTGTGGGGCTTCGTGGTCAGCACCACCGTGCTCTTTCACGCCACCGCCAGCATCAACTCCGTGGCCCACCTGATTGGTAACAAACGTTATGATACGGGCGATGAGAGCCGAAACAATTTTCTCCTCGCGCTCATTACGCTCGGCGAAGGCTGGCACAATAACCATCACCAATACATGGGGTGCACCCGCCAAGGCTTCTACTGGTGGGAGATCGACATCACCTATTACATCTTAAAGTTTTTTTCCTTGTGCGGGCTGATCTGGGATCTAAAACCCGTTCCAGCCAAAGCCTTCGACCAGGCGGCACAACTACCAACCAAGAAATTTGCCAACGCGGCGTAACTATGCTGCAGCCGCCGTTCAATTCGTTTCAAACGTTTTGAACACCGTTGAATAGCCCGCCCGGGCTTTGCTTCTCGACCGACACTCTATAGCGCGTCTTCCTCGAAGCATGCACCCGGTTAGCGCCCGTAAAATCGGCGAGCATTTTCCCCGAGAATGGCCGACTTGTGCTCTTTCTTCAGATCTTCGCGCTCCAGGATCTCGTCAATCTCCTCCATGCAATTAGAAATCGAGATTTCGTGGGGAAAATCCGACGCGAACATGAACGGCTTGGGGCCCACCCTGTCGATGGCGTAGGCCAGCGCCTTCTCGTTACCCTCGCAGCCGACGAAGATCCGCTCCTCCGCGAAATAGTCGACGGGATGCCGCTTGAGCTTGAGCCCGCCGTATTCTAGTTCGCGTTCGAGGCGATCGAGCACGAGGGGTATCCACGCCGTGCCGCCTTCCATAAATCCGACGCGGAGCTTAGGAAAGCGGTCGAACACGCCATCGACCATCATGCCGGTCATGGCGATTGCCAACGGGAACGGCATTCCCAGCGCGCGCGTCGCAGGAAAAACGGTGTAGGTGTTGAAGCCCAGATTAATGTAGCTGCCGCCATGCACGGCCATGACACAGTTGAGTTTTTCAGCCTCCTCATAAATCGGCCAATATTCGGGATGGCTCACATGCCGGGTCAGCCCATTCGAAGGAATCATCGCTCCGATGAAGCCGAGATCTTTTACCGACCGGCGGAGCTCGGCCACGGCGTCGGGAACATGTTGCATCGGGATCAGCGACACAGCCTGAAAGCGAGAACTGCGCTGGAGGTAACGCTTATGGATATAATCATTGTACCCCTGGGCATAAGCCAGCGCCCACTCCGGATAGGCCACATTGCCATAGGCCAAGCCGGTGGTGGGATATAGCACGGTGTAATCAGTCTCCGTTTTGCCGAGAAAATCAAGCCATTGCTCCGGCCCGGTGCTGGGATCGAAAGTGCCCGGGGTGCGCGGCGTGCCATCCGCCGGGGTGTGAAAGTGGTCAAGGCTCGGTATCCAGTTGCGCGTGCCGCGGTTGTTGAACGGCGGGCGCACAAACTTGAGTACATCCTCGGCGTCCTCCATGACATGACCATCGGCATCAACGTAACCCTTAGACATAAAACCTCCCTGTTTTGCGCAAAACTTATTGCGCCAGTTATTGGATTTCTCGGGATGCAAACCAGGCGGATGCCTCCATTTATAGTGCCGCCTGGAATCAGCCGTCAAGTCAAAGCCATCTTTTATGTCCTGCTCATTGACAAAAATAGCCTATATCGGATATTGGCAAATCAGGGAGTTACTCCATAGCTCCAGCCGACCCGGGCTTTTGAGCATAGAGCAGCATGCCGGTCGTTCATACCAAGGCCTGGATTCGCAGGAGCGGACTGCCTAAAGCGAAGTTCTTTCATTTTCAGATAGAGGAGGGTTTCAACCGTGGTAATGCTAGGCACAGACATGAAAGTCGCCGAGACCCCCAAAGAGGGTCTTAAAGATTACGCTAAGACTGACCCATACGGGGAATGGCTGAAGAAAGAAGGAGTGAAAGTCCATGAGGAGTTTTACTTTCCAAGTTTAGCGAACATTGAACTCGGACCATGGGAGCGCAAAGGCGGCAGTGGCGCGGTCGTCCACATCTCCAATCGCCACATGCCCAATGACTGTCACGTCGTCGAGATAAAGCCCGGGGGCAAATCAGAGCCGGAACACCATATGTACGAGCTCTCGATCTACGTGGTATCGGGCCGCGGCGCAACGACGATCTGGCAAGATGAAAAACACAAGAGCAGTTTTGAGTGGCAGGCGGGAAGCCTCTTTTCGATTCCGCTCAACGCGTGGTACCAGAATTTCAACGGCAGTGGCCAGGAGCCGACCCGCTATATCGCCGTCACTAACGCGCCTCCTATGATGCGGCTTTTCCGCGACAACGAATTCATTTTCGACAATAATTACATGTTCACCTCCCGCTACGCCGGCGAGGAGGACTACTTCAGCGGCAAAGGCAAGCTGTTCAATCGGCGCATCTGGGAGTCCAACTTCATCGCCAACGCCCCCGACATGCTGTTGTATGGATGGAAGGAGCGGGGCGCCGGCGGGATCAATGCCATGCTGGAGATGGCCAATAACAATACCAAGAGCCACATTTCCGAGTTTCCCATCGGCACGTACAAGAAGGCCCATCGCCACGGCCCGGGCGCGCACCTCGTGCTGCTCAGCGGCACCGGCGGCTACTCCTTGATCTGGACCAAGGAAGACCGCTCCGACATGATCAAGTGCGACTGGCAGGTGGGCTCGATGGTCACCGTTCCAAACGACAACTGCTATCATCAGCACTTTAATTCCGGAACGACTAGAGCCCGCTACCTCGCGCTGCGACCGGGCGACATGGGACTCTACTATGGCCGCGGTGGCGGCGGCGAGTACGCCGACCGAAGCCTCAAGGAAGGCGGCTGGCAGATCGAGTACGAGGACGAAGACCGCGAGATTCATCGGATCTTCGAGAACGAGCTCAAAGACCACGGCGCAACGTGCAAGATGAAAGCGTTTGTGCCCTGGTGTAGTGGTGAGGTCGGGCCGACCAGCGAGCGCGACACCTAGAAACACTGGTTGACGCTGCGCGCAAGATAGCCGATAAGTAACAAATGCAACTTGTGCGAAAGCCCCGCGCCGTCCTACGGCACGGGGCTTTTTATTATCTGCCAACGATGGCCAAAAGGTTGGCGGCGAAAAGTCCTCTCGCCAAGCCGGCCGTGCTCATCCTGAATTATAGAGCCGAAGATTGCCGGCGGTTGCTTCGCGGGTGAATCTATAAAAGTGCCAGTGGGTGGCGCAGCGATTCATGAATTGGGCAAAGCCAACAATGCCGCGCTGATAACGCATGCTGTGCTCAAAGAAATAGCGCAGGTACACCCGGCCGATTTTTTTCAAACTGCCGTCGCGCAGCAACGTCCAGAACAGATTCCACGTGAGTATGAATCCATAGAGAAGGGTTTTGACGGCACTGTGGCTGCCGGTCATCTTCGCGGCAATATCAGCGCGTCTGCGAAAAAAATCGGGTTCACGAAACTGGCGAAAATAGCGGTCCAAGAAGTTTTCCGGTGTGTAGAGCCGTTCGAGCAGATGCCAATATCCGTTGCGGAGCTCCGCCGGCGACATTTGGGCAGGGACGATGTTGCAATTGACGTCGTCGAGCCGCAACCGCTTTTCCTTTTCAAGACGCTCGTACAAAGGAGTTTTGGGCACGGCAACCAGCATGCCAACCATCGCCAGAAGTATTCCGTTGTCTTGAATGAAGCGAAACTGATCCTCGAAGATTGTCCCATCGTCGTTGTCAAAGCCGACGATAAAGCCCGCGCTGACCTCCAGACCCGTGTTGCGAATACGCGTTAGTTTCGCCTCAAGTGAATCTCCTGAAGTGTTCTGCAGCTTCTTCGTCTCCTGCAGGGACTCGCGCCGCGGAGACTCAATGCCGATAAAGACGGATCGAAAATTCGCTCGATAGAGAAGCTCAAGCAATTCGGCATCGTCGGCGAGATTGATGCTCGCTTCGGTGGTCAGACGCAGCGGATACGAGTTCTTCTCTTGCCACGCGATGATGAGCCGGAGCAGTTCCTTGGCGGCCTTCTTGTTGCCGATGAAGTTATCGTCGACGATAAAGCACGAGAAAAATCCGGCGTTACGCATATCTTCGAGCTCTTCCACGACCTGTTCCGGTCTTTTCATGCGCGGTCGCCGGCCGAATGTGACGATAATATCGCAGAACTCGCAGCGGAACGGGCAGCCGCGGGAAAACTGCAGCGCGCCGGAGGCGTAACGGCTTACCTTCAGCAGATCAAAGCGGGCCTTCGGCACTTTGGTCATATCCGTTGGATTCGCCTGCTTGTAAAAATTATCAAAATTCTTGCCTGACGCGAAACAATCGACGAACGCGGGCCAGGTCTCGTCGGCCTCGCCGGAAAATAGCACGTCGCACAGACCGTCGAAGTAGGCTTCGTTCACCGAAGCGTAGGCGCCGCCCACGACGGTGAAGATTTTCAGCTCGCGCAGCCGCTCCAAAATCTCTCGCATTCGCGCTTTTTGAACGATCATTCCCGTCACACCGACGATGTCGAAGCTCGTGAGGGCGGCGAAATCGATCTCCTCGACATTTTCATCCAGAAGAACAACCTCATGATCGGGGATCAAACCGGCGAGATGGGGCAACGCGCCGGTGATCATCGTGCATCGCTTGTCTCCCGGGTAGAGCGGCAGCGCGTAGTCGAACCCCCAATAGGACGGCTCGAATTTAGGATTAATGAGGCAGATTTTCAGTCGTTTCATTGCTGTGGGCTTTGTAGCTTTCCATTCTGCTTTTGAAACTCGGTTCCCAGGACATGACCGGAACAAGCACCCCGAGTGTGCTACTATTGAGGCGTTAAGTCCAGCGCCAAATCGCCGAAAGGCGAGATGCGCCGAGGACTGATCACCTTGCCTTACTTGAAGCAGATCCTTCGATGGTGCCGGTCAAATGCAAATTGTGCCCAAGAGCTTGCTTTGTTGTTGCTGGAGCGCGTCGTTTTCATCTAAATGACCGTTGCTCCAGCAATGGCTGGGTTCGCGTCTTCACAGTTCACCATAGGGCGATTCAGGCCTTTCGGTTCGTTTTAGAGGAAAGGCCGCGGGGAGAGGTAGGGACTTATGCTTTGGGGGTGTTTTGCGCTGTTGCAAACGACTCAATGGGGTGGGCTCGGGTCGTCTGACTCGCTCGCGCGTGTTTGAGCGCAGGATCTAATCGTCGCTGCTCTCGAACGGCGGCTTCGGCTTAAAAGTCTAAGATTGCGCGCGGCTAACCAGGTTAGCAGGCCTCGGCAGCTCGGGCACCGAAGTTCTTGGTTCGATCATTGCCGGTCTCAAGGCGCGGCGAAAAGGCACGGCTTTGCGTGACCTAATCCCGCGCCCTTGGGCGCTTATTGATTTTAACGTTGTAACTTCACCCGGCGCGTGCCTGCTTGGCGTAAAGTTTAAACCCGCCAAATCCGTACTCGCCTACCGGCTTGTTCGTGTCGGCATCGAAAAGATCTATCAGCATGAACTTTTCCGGATGGCCGGCGAGATAATTCGAAAATGTATCGATGAAACGCTCTTGGCTCTGAAAATCGGCGCGATAAAAACTTTCACCGAGATATAGCTTGTGGGGCCGCCGTCGAGCGTCGAGGCGCACCCAGAATTGGGAACCTTGCGGACCCATGGTGTCAAGCCATTTTTTGTACTCGGCGATTTTCGCTTCTCGTTGTTTGAATTCATTGCCCCATGCGGGTTGAGCCTGATCGACTCCGGTCCAAAGAAACATGAGTATAACGAGGACAATTTTTTTCATGGATTCCCTCCGTTCAGAGATGTGCGCGATAACTAACGCAAGGCTGATGCCGCACACGCGAGGATGGAACTTTCGCGCCAAAGCGAACTCGTTCCGGCGCTTTTGACACCAGTTGGAACATCGAGTTCAGTGATGCGCCTCTGTGAAGAATTCCGGAAAGGGCAATGACTACGCTATGGTTTCAACCGTTAACGCACAAATTTGCCTGTCCAGGACGAAAATCGTCCTTATTCCCATTCGTTGATCCGCGACACCCGCTTTTTTAGAGGAAGCGAGACTCAATCCGGATCGTCAAAAAATCGTCCTAGGCGTCAAATTTGCTGCGGAGAAACATAGGAGGGAATGAAAAAAGGATTCTCGCAAGAGATTGGAAAAGGGGCGGGAGATGATTCTGTTGCGATTCAATAAAGTTTATGGGAGGGGAGCGGGAAATTGGGTTTTGCAGAATTCCCCACGCCTAATGCGGCGTGGGGAATTCTTCCGGTTCTTACCCGTGATTACGTCGGTCGCAGACGGCGTCGATGAGGGCGGGTTTGCCTTGCTTCACCTGCGCGATGGCGCGTTTGATGGCGGGGCCGAGGTCGTCGGCGTTTTCGAGCGGTCCTTCGGAGTACCAGCCCATGGATTTCGCCAGGCCGGCGAAATCCGGATCGGGACCGAATAGATCCATGCCGATATGCGCGCGGTTGGGATCGGTGCCGCGGGTTCTGGCCAAAACAAGCTGATGGTTCCAATCGTTGTAGTAGGCGCGGTTGTTGAACATTACGACCAGCATCGGGATCTGGTACTTCGCCGCGATCCAGAGCGCGCCGGCGTCGAACATCAGATCGCCGTCGGGCTGAAGGTCAACAACGAGGCGTCCCGTTCCTTTATTCGCTAAAGCAACGCCCAGGGACAAGCCGATCTGCGTGCCGGTGCCGAGCTCGCGGCCGCCGTGGCAATAAGGCCGGTCGAAGTTCCAGAGCTTGTGACCCCAGCTGCCCAGATCTCCCGCCGTGAGCACCCAGTCCTCGCCTTTGATCGCGTCCCACACTTCCAGCGCCAGGCGCGGCACGGTCATGGGCTTTGAATCCCAGTGCTCTTCTGCCTGCTTGCGCCACTTGGCGCGAGTTTCTGCGTGGCGTTTGCCGATTTCTTCAGTGCGCTTGGCAATCTTCTCCTTGAGCCCTGGAGTTTTTGCGATGCGCTCTTTGAGAAGCTTCGTCAGTTGCGGCGCGGCGGTGACCGGGTCGGCTGTCATGCGTTGCTGCGCATAGAATGGACGCGCGTAGTCCATCGACCATTTACTGATCTCGATGTCGGTGAAGCCGATGTCGATCCATGTGGCACTCGGTTGGACTTTGCTGACGACGGTGCGCGTGGCGATGTCGCGCACGTGGGTCGGCTTTTCGAAATCGGCGATGTCCAGGGTAAGCACGGCGTCGACGCCCTGGTAGCAGCCGTCCGGGTCCATGGTGAGGTTGAGCGGATGATCGCTGGGGAAGTTGAGCCGGGAGCCGACGTCCCACACCGAAGCGCCCAGCGTTTCGGCCAGCTCGACGATATGATTCCAGCCATGCGGCGGACGGGCGGCGAAGTCGGCGATGATCGCGATGCGATTGGCGGCGGCGAGGGTGTCGGCGGCTTTCGCCAGCGCCACCGGGTCGGCGGCGGGGGCCGTGGGAACGTCGATGGCTCCAGCGGGCGGCATCTCGACGTCATGGTCCAATTGCGCTTCCTGCAGGCCGGCGTCGTAAACCATATAGACCGGTCCCTGGCGCGCGCTCATCATGACCGAGTAGGCGCGCGCAAAAGCGCCTGGGACGCCGTCGACGGTAGTCGGCTGGTAATCCCACTTGACGAAATTGCGGATCGCTTCGCCCTGGCCATTGGCCGTATGAATCCAGTCGATGAACGGGCGGCGCTTGGGCTCGGCCATGGGTCCGGTGGCGCCGATGATAAAGACCGGGGCGCGATCGAGATAAGAGTAGTAGATGCCCATGGGCGCGTGCAGCAGGCCGACCAGGTTATGCACGATGGCGATCATCGGCTTGCCTGTGGCGCGCGCGTAACCATGGGCGATCTGCACGGCGATCTTTTCATGCTGGCAGAGCAGCATCGGCGGATCGTTCTCCCCGTAATTGACCAGCGAATCGTGCAGGCCGCGATAACTCGCGCCGGGATTCAGCGAGATGTATTCGAAGCCGTAGCGCTTGATCATGTCGACGATGACATCCGATTGCCATCGCCGATCCGATTTCTTGATGGTTTCTACTTTCTGGGCTGGCTTTGCCATGCAACTGTCCTCCTTAAAATAATTGGTTCATTTAACCACAAA
>CAWJBB010000015.1:0-16352 GCA_963840855.1 uncultured delta proteobacterium | reverse complement strand
ATTTCAAGAAAATATCGCGGAATATCCGGTCGGCTTCATTGCCTTGCCCTGCCAATTCGATCGGGAACAGTATTACCCTATGCCCTTTCAGAGCTTCAGCCAATTTGCTCTTGACTCTGGGATCCGGCATGAGTCGTCCGGAGGCATCGTTGTATGCCTGTTGTCCCTCGAACGAGGTAAAGAAATCAGCAAAAAGTATGGCGGCATTGGGATGCGGAGCGCGCTCTGCAATGAATCTTGGCGTGGCCCTTGCTAAAATAGGATCGGTTCTTACCCATTCTATCGGCGCGCCTTTCTT
Source organism: uncultured delta proteobacterium (assembly GCA_963840855.1). Taxonomy (GTDB): domain Bacteria; phylum Desulfobacterota; class Binatia; order UBA9968; family UBA9968; genus DATACQ01. The sequence continues at coordinate 16,054 of CAWJBB010000015.1, read as the reverse complement.
TTGGAACTCCGGGATGCGATGGAGGTTGAGGCGCAAGTCAATCTTGAATGCACCGGCCGCGAGCATTTCGGTGCGCGCCGTCGATCCTGCGCCAAAAACGATATTGTTTTTTGAAAGGGCCTTCAGATAGTTCACAGTCTTGTCCTTACCCCACGCGGCCCACAGCATGAGCACCCACTCGCCCCCATCCGGCTCCATCGATATCGAGCCTTTCCATTTCGGATTCAAAAGATCATCCCAATTTTTCGGAGCTTCCGCAGGCGAAACCAAATTGGTATTGTAGGCAACCACCGCGCAATTGATATTGCTAGCAATCCAATATCCGTCACGGTCCTTATATTGAGGAGGCCATTCCGCGGTGTTTGGCCAATGGTATTTCTTCATCAGTCCAATCTTCTTTAGGTCTGCTATGAGATTGATCTCGGTGCTCGCAAAATCAACATTATGGAGTCCTGCTCTGGCCTCTGCAGTCATTTTTTGATGGATTTGCTCGTCGCCCCCTCTCCAATGTTCGACAACAAGGAACGGGTATTTCTGGCGGAACTTGTTAAAAACAGGCTCCCACTCCTTGGCCGTACTGGCATCCCAATAAATTACCTTGCCCTCTTTCTTGGCCCCTTCAATCAATCGCGCCTCTCGCTGTTTTTCTGTTTCCTGTGGCGCCGCGACGACAGCAGCCCGCGGGCGCGAATCTGGCCCCGCAGCAAAGGCGGGTGTTGCCTGAAGCAGCAACGAGACAACGAACATGAGGGCAATCAGGGCAAAGCGTCCCGACAGTTGAGTTTCTGTCTTTTGCATCGCAAACCCCTTTTTCGATCCCTCTGAGTTTGCAAGGGATCGTTTCGTTCGGTCCGACATCAGGCGATCTTCTTAAGACTAAACGAAGAGAGTAAAATTTGCATCAATCTCAGCGAAACAGGTCGCGCAAAGCGCGGTCACTGTCGTGCCAACAGGTTCGTGAATCACGACAGGGCGGAATACCGGGTGCTTTCATTCCGCTAGCACGGGCAATCATGTCGAAGCAAGGGGGTGATTCTAGTCGACGGACCCGATGCGCGCGCCGACCTTTCGCGCCGCCCAGGTCACGAGCATCAGAAAGACTACCATGAGCACGCCCAGGGCCGAGACGGTGTTGTAGAGTCCCGATTCCCACATGTCAAATATCAAAATCGAGAGCACGATACTGTCCTGTGTATAGAGCAGAATCGAAGTCGAAAGCTCCCGCAAGGATACAATCGCAATATAGACCCAACCGGCAATAAAACCCGGCATGAGCAGGGGAAGCAAGACCTTGTAAAAAGTCTGCAACCAGCTCGCGCCGCTGGCCACGGACGCCTCTTCGAGCTCTTTGCTGATCTGGATCATCGACGCCGACGCCGCGCGGATTCCGTAGGGCAAGTATCGGGTCATGTAAGCGATGAACAGGATCCACAGCGTGCCGTAGATAGGAATCGGAAGCGTGAGATATAGCACAAGTAGGCTCACTCCCAGCACAAGGCCTGGGACAGCGATCGGTAGAAAAGCAAGATTGTCGAGGAGGACGCGCCCGCGCAGCCTCGATTTAACGGTGACCCAAGCGATCAGTGAAGTCAGCAGCATGACGCCGGTCGCGCTGGCAAAGGAGAGCATCAGGCTGTTCGTGAGCGCTTTGCGCCCGAACGGATAGGCAAAAAGGTCGCCGTAGCTTTTCCAGGAAAGACGCGGCAACATTTCCCACGAAGGCACGGCCATATACGGGGTAAGAGACGACCAGAACAGGTTGGCGATTGGAAGCACAGCGGTCGCGGCCACGATGAGAAGAGCAAAGACGCACACCAGACATCGCCACGGCCCCAGGTCGATGCGGCGGGGGCGATATCCCTTGCCGGTGATGATGGCAAAGCTTTCTCCTGCCTTGGTCATGCGAGTGTAGAGCCAGACTCCCGCTATGCTAATGACAAGAAGAGTTAACGAATAGGCGCCGGCGATACCGTACTGCGGCCGCAACCTCTGAAGCGCGCTGTAAATCTTGCTCGTAAAAACGAAAACCCCGGCGCGGGCGCCAATCAGGGCGGGCACCTCAAAGGATTCGACAGCGCGGATAAACGTGATCAGCAAAACCGACAGCATCGCGGGCATGACCAGCCTCAGGGTTATGCGAATAAACGTCGTAAAATTCCCGGCGCCGCACGCCAGCGAGGCTTCCTCCATGGCAATGTCCTGGGATCTGAACGCGGCGGACAGCAGAAGAAAGACGAGGGGATAAAGGTTCATCGATTCCGCCCAGATCATGCCGCCGAGAGAAAAGACATTGAGGGAGAAATCCGGCAGCGCCAACACGTTCCTGATGAATAGATTGATGAGGCCGATCTGGGGTGAGAGCAATAGAATCCAGGCGACGGTTTCCAAAATGCCGGGAACGATAAAGAGCACGAGCACGAGGCCCGAAATCACGCCGCGCAGCGGCGTGTTCGTGCGCTCGCAGATCCACGCGAGCACACCGCCAAAAGTAAAAGACAGCGCGGCGGCGCCGAGAGCGAACTTGAGCGTGTTCCAAAACAGCACATAAAACTCGGGATCCAGGTAAGCGCGGGAATAATGCGCGAGCGTGAGATTGCCGAGACTTCCGGGCGGGGCATCGCTCAAGCTGCTGTAGAGAAGCATGAGCAAGGGTGTAAGGGCAAAATAGGCGACGAGAACAATGGCGCCCGCTAAAACGATAACCACGCTAGCATCCTTGTTATGCCTGGTGCGCCTAAAGGCTGCTTGTCGCAGGGTTGGAAGTCACAGGTTCCGGAACCTCCGGCGTTAACCGGCCAGATGTTTCGTGAAAAATCCTATGGTCCGGGGCCAGGAAAGGTCCGCGGCGTGTTGGCGATAGGTGTCGCGCGACTTGTTCATAAAGGCGTGGCCGGCCCCGGTGTAGGAATGGAATTCGTGGACCTTCCCGTGCGCGGTCAGTTCGGCGGCGAACTTTTGAACATCTTCCGGAGATGGGTTCTCGTCTTCCTCGCCAAAATGTCCCATCATCGGGCAATGAATTTCGGCAGTGCGCTCAAACGGCGAGGGGCCATCGCCCCAGGAGCGAAAAATTCCGCCTCCATAATACATCACCGCAGCCTTGAAGCTTGGGTTTGCCGCCGCCATGAGATAAGTCACCCGCCCGCCCATGCAGAAGCCAAGGACACCGAGCCGCGCGCCATCGACCCGCTGCTGCCCCTTGAAGAAATCGACTGTAGCGTTCACGTCCGTGATAACGCTTGCATCCCGCAGACGGGCTCTTCGGGTCGGCGCCGGATCCCGGCAGTCGATGCCATCCCGGTAGTACATATCGGGAGCCGCGGCGGCATAACCGGCACTCGCAAGTTCAGCCGGAAGATGCAGAATGTCGTTAATGCCTCCCTGGTTATGGATGATGACGATCCCCGGAAACGGGCCCGCGCCATCGGGCAGACTAAGGTGAACGCGCATGGCTCCGCTCTCGGTCTTCAGTTCTTTCCAGGAAGCTTTCATAGTTAGAAAAGTGTCCCTTCTGGTCTCCTGTGAAGTCGCGTCTGCTTTGCCTTTTTACCTTTAGCCTAACGCAAGCCAAAAGTCTTTCGGAACTCCTCTTCGAGATCATCGGACTTCCCCGCCATCTTGTTCACGTCAATGTAAAACAGTTTGACTCCCTTGGTGAGGCTCGCCGGTTTGGTTTCAATGCCGGCCTTCGCCGGGATGCGCGGAATGCCGGCGAAGACTTGCTGTCCCTCTTGAGACAGGAGAAAATCGGCCATCAATCTGGCCGCATGCGGGTAGTTTGCATGCGAAGACACGGAGACCAGGATCGGATAAGTGGGCAAGGGAGTGATATTGACCCAGTCCACGGGCGCGCCTTTTTTCTTTTCGCGCTCGGTGGTGGCGGGCGAAGAGTTGACGTAGGCAGGGTATTCGCCTGCGGACAGGAGTGAGTCCGCCAGGCTCGCGCTTTCGATCGGAATCGTCTTTAGCTCGGCCAGCGACTTCATGTACTTGCGCCCTTGCTCGTCGCCCATCAACTGCAAAAGCCCGATGTACCATTCCGGCCGATTGGCGTTGACGGCGATCTTACCTCGCCACTTGGGATTCAGAAGATCGGGCCACTGTTGCGGCAGATCTTGTTTATTGATCAGCTTGGTGTTGTAGGACAACGACATCGTGTTGATTTGCCCGGCGGCCCAGTACCCTTGCGGGTCGCGCAGTTCGGCCGGGAGGCCGGAGCTTTCCGGCGACCGGTACTGAACGAGCAGATTCTGCGCTTTCATTTCCAGGGTTGTGAAGGCGCTGGAAAGCAGAACATCGAAAGTATGCCGGCGCGCGCGCGCCTCGGTGACCATGCGTTGGCCCAGGTTGATCTTTCCTGCGCGATAGGTTGTGACCTGGATCCAAGGGTATTTTTTCTCGAATGCCCGAGCCAGGATGTTGATATCGTCAAGCGAGATCGACGCGTAGATCGTTAGTTTTCCTTCCTTGCGCGCGGCGTTCAAATCGACCGCCTGCGCTGGCCAAAGATTTTGCGGCAGCAGCTAAAGCGGCCAGCAGCAGCCAATATCTGACTTGAATAATCGGTTTGTTCATCGACGTTCTCCCCTCGTTCCTGAGGCCAATCAAACAAAAGATCCTTAGGTTTCCGCGCGGCCAACATGTATTTTTCACCTTGATATCGTTCACCACGAAGCCTTGGATTAGCTGCTGCTTATCTCCGCAACGCAGTCTCTGATTTCCTCTTCAGTAAGGAGCCTGCGTCTCGTCGCAAGCTTGGACTTGATTTGGGCCAACAAGACGGGCAACCGTTCTTCCGGCAAGTCGACCCCGATCTCGTGTAACCGCATCTTGAGAGTGTGAATTCCCGACTTGAGGTCCAAGTGGCTGCGCCGTTTGTTGCCCACCAGTTCAGGCCTGACCGGGGCGAATAACAATGGATCAGCCTGAAGAAGAAAGCTGTGAGTTTCGCTGGCATCGGTGAAGGCATACTCGCCGACGAGCGGTTTGTCCTTAGGAGTCGGCCACCGTGACAGGTCTTCAAACATCTTCGACAGGCCTGTCAAGCGCTCTAATTTCATACCCGTCTTAATTCCATACAGAGCCTCCAAGGCTACGACCACCTCGGCCATGGTAGCGTTGCCCGCTCTAGCGCCCGTGCCATTGATGGTCACGTCTACTTGAGTGGCGCCGCCCTCGACCGCAGCCAAAGCATTAGCAGTAGCCAAACCCAGGTCATTGTGGGCGTGAACACCGACGGTTAGACGCGGGGCCGCCTTCTTCACTTCCGAAATGACATAGCGATAGCCCGCCGGACCCATGTTGCCGGCTGGATCGGTGAGATTGAGCGCGTACACTTGGGCGCGTTCACAAGCTTTCGCGTATCTAATGATAAAGTCGATGGGCGCCATAGAGAAAAAGTTGGTGATAGGGCGTGACTTCAAGCCGCGAGTCTTTGCTGCTTCCGCCATCTTTTCCATGTATTCGATCAAGTCGTCTTCGGTGCGCACCGCTTTGGACCTTTCAAGGACTTCTGACCGTTGCGCGACGCGCTTGCGCGCGGCGAATACGGGCTGCCATTGCGGAATAGGGAAAACGGTGTAGCAGATGCTGTCCGCGCCATACTCAGCAGCCATGTCCATTTCGGCTTCCGAGCTTAAACCGTAAACTTGCAGTTTCGCTGAAAGCTGCTGCTTGCCGAGTTCCTTGAATGTTTGCATCTCCTCGGATTTCACGCCTTCGTTTTTTGGCAAAAGGAATTGGATAACGGCTACCCCGGCATCGTCCAACTCATGGGCCAGGGCAATGAATTCCTTCTTGCCAAAGTAGGCTTGCGACGCTTCCCGCAGGGTCACGTCACATATCTCCACTCGCTCGGGCAGATTCATGCCTGCGCGGACCGCCGGGGCAAAATTAACCGGGCCGGCAAACCATTTTCCCGGATTATAGGCCGGGGGAATTCTCACTCTTGTCAGCACTTCGTGGAGTGCTTCGAGCTTTGATGTTAGATCTTCATCTTTCATCACTCTTCTCCTTTGCTTTTTGTGCGAAGAGCCTTCGATTCATTCCTTTTGAGTTCCAACGGCACGCTGCAGTTGTCATAGACTCTCGAGCAGCGTGCCGTAGCCGGAACCGACCTTGATGTTCAGCGGCTTGAAAGACCCCCATATATTCGCGATGTGGGCGCTCAGAACCGGTTTTCCGAGTTCGTTTTCCAAAGGCTCGATGATGTCCGCGGTTGCCATGGTTCCTGATTGAATATAGACCGCGTCTACTTCGGGGTGTTTTTTGCCCGCTTCGACCGCATTGTCATAGATCTGCGCAGGCGTCAGCTTGGTCTTCTCGATAGAGGACAATTGTTTGCCGATCCCCTCAACGGCTGCTATTTCAATCCCGGAAACGCGCAAAAAGTTTCTCAAGTTGTCGAGTTGCAGAGAGTCCGGCCGCCAAGAGCAGATCGCCAAAATGCGTTGCAAGGAGAGATGGTGGAAAGCATCGGCGAGAACTAGCGAGCTGGTCGTGACCGGAATTTTGGTGGCCGCCCGCATGCGCTCCAGGATTTGCCGATGACCTTCGTTGCCGTAACGGAGATGAACTGGAGAACCACCCGCCACGATAATATCCACGCCAGCCTGCGTTAAACGCTCGACCGCCCGTTCCAAAAGGGCCAACGACGCATCGACATCTTCCTTGCTCGACGACTCGACGACCTCGAGATTCGTGACGACTAAGACCACGTCGTTAGGGGCCACTCGGTAAAAGTCGTAGACTTCTATATCGCTTGTGACGCGTGGATGGATCCAGCCTATTCGAGCTTTCCAGCGATTAACCATCTTGGTCTCCTTTACAATCCAGCGTTTCCGAAGCACAGTATTCGGACTATCGCGTCGGAATCATAGCTCCCACCCGAGCCGTGCACGCTCACGACCAAAGTAGAGTTTGCCACTGTCTTTGAATCGGGCTGGCAAAGCACGGCGTCAACACGCGAGCCGTCGATGGCCTAGGGTAAGAAATCTAAAGCTTGCATCCGGCGGGGCGATAAAATTCCCTTGCAGGTTGGCAGGGCGCCCCACCGTTTCGTATTCGATGCTGGCTGCCCGTTCCGCGGTCATGCCTGTGCTTAACATAGCAAGCGAAAGCGCCACAACACCAACGATCTTTTCTATGGGCCTTGAGAGCATAGAGCCTTTCTTCGGTAATCGTGAGCAAAGTTACCATTGGGTTCAACGTAAAGTAGGTGAAATGAGAAAGGGGAGTCAAGCGAAAAAAAGTGGACGCAGCAGTAGTAACTGTGGCGTTGACGCAACTCAACTCCTGCTTCAAGTCTGCACTTTGGGATCTGTAGCTAGGGGGGCCGGACTTTGAGCACTAAGCCTTCTTTGGTGGGGCACGAGGGATGTGCTTGTTTCTTAGGATTTGATTACATATTCCTATGCGGACTGTGAAAACTATTTCTTATTGGAGAGAATAAGATGTTTCGTCGTGTCGAACTGCCTGCGTGGGTCCCTGGGAGACTGCTGCTTCACAGCATGCCGGGCCGCTTTGAAGCGATCGAGAGGGTTTTGCAGCAGCTGAGGAGCGAAGCGGTCGGCGCGATCGTATGTTTGACGGAAGAATACGAAATTCGCCTGAAATCCTCCAAATACGCAGAGGCGCTGGAGGCCGGGACCGTTCCCTGTTCAGTGCTGCCTTTTGAAATTCGTGAAGGCGGCGTGCCTGAAGACCGGGGTGCCTTCTGGGCGCTTGCGAACGATGTGGCGAATCGATTGCAGTCCGGAGAAGCGGTGCTGATTCATTGCGCGGGCGGTGTCGGCCGCACCGCGATGCTTGCCATCTCTGTGCTGCTTGCCTTGGGCGAACCGATGACCGACGCGGAAAGCGTAGTCTCGCGGGCAGGATCCATAGTGGAAACAATGCCGCAGATCGAAATGCTTTCCTGGTGCGCGACGCGCGCTTCGCCCGGGTCCAGTCGGGATCGATGAAAGCTCGCTCACTGGTTCAAGGTTCAAGAGCTAAGTCAGTCGCGGCTCCTGACGACGTTACGCGGCGCTAACGGCTCTTGTAGAGACTATCGGCGCGAGACCCAGAATAACCCCAGCGAAAATGAAGAAGACCCTAAACCGGGTCTTCATGTCACTGCCACCCGTAGAAACGTTTCGCATTTTCCCCTAAGACTCTAGTTTTGGCCTGCTCGGAAATATCCTTGCGGCCGCGAATGGTCTTGGTGACATAGGGGAACATCCCGTCCCAGTGGGGATAGTCGGAAGCGAAAAGAATCTTATCATCGCCGATGCGCTCGATCACATAGGGAAGCGTTTCCTCTTCGGGCTCCATGGCGAAGAACCAATTTCCCTGTTTGATATACTCACTTGGTTTATTCTTACAGAGGGGCGCTTCCACCTTGCCTCGTTTCTCCCATTCCTCATCCATCCGTTCCATCCAATAGGGAACCCAGCCGACGCCGCATTCAAGAAAGCTCACGCGCAGCTTGGGAAACTTCTCCGCGATGCCGCCGTACATCAAGCCGGTAAATTGAATAAAAGTTTCCACCGGGCGGCCAATGGTGTGCATAAAAATAAAACTATCGAAACGATTGTCGCCTGCCGGTCCCCGGCGCCGGTTATGCACGCAGAGTGGGACGTTGAGCCGTTGCATCTCTTCATAGAGCGGCCAAAAGGTTTTCGATCCCAGGTGTTCTTTCATGCCCTGAGTGGCCACGGCAATGGAGCAAAGCCCAAGCTTGGTTACCGCCCGGTTGGCCTCTTCGACGGCCGCTGCCGGATCCTGCAGCGGCACTAACGCAACTGCTCTCAGCCGTGAACTTTGCCGGCAAACTTCAGCGACAAAGTCATTGTAAGCGCGGGCGTATGCGACCGCGTAGTCACGCTCGATAAAACCGTTAACGGCAAAGCTGCCGGTTGGAAACAAGACCGACACGTCGATCCCTTCTTGGTCCATATCTTTGAGCCGTGTCGGGATATCGTTGTGTAATAGACCGCCGACCATGCCGCCCAATCCTGTGTCCAAGCCGTCCGAGGGCCGCAGTGGACCCGCGCGCTTAGAATGTGGCTCCGGAAGGTACTTGCGGAGATCGGAATCCTTCTCAACAATATGGCCGTCGGCGTCGATTATGTTCATGGTAAATATTCCTTATCGTTTGTTGACGATGACTGAACGACCGGAGCTTACTTCCAGGCCTGTGCCGATGTCAATTGACGAAACCGCGCTATCCTGACCGATTTCACTTTGGATGCCCGCCCCATTTGTTGTACAGTCAATTCAAGTCTAAGTCTCTCAACAAACCTTCCCTAAGATCATAGATCCAGCCATGCACCATGACCGGGTGATCTCTTCGCCACGCTTCTTTAACCACGTCTGCTTCGCGCACCGCGTGGACCTGGGCCATTACGTTCAGCTCACATAAGCGGCGCCAACGTGCTTCTTCGTCGGGCGCGGCATCCAACTCGTCTTTGTGAGCGCGGTAAACGGCCCGCACATGAGCAAGCCAATTTTCCAGCGGCAGACCCGACCATTCTTGGAGCGCGGCGAACACTCCGCCGCAACCGTAATGGCCGCACACGATGATGTGCTTGACATGAAGATTTGTGACCGCATATTGCAGCACGGAATGAACGTTGGTGTCGAACGGCGGCGCGAGATTGGCGATGTTACGGTGCACGAAGAGCTCGCCAGGCGCGAGGCCGACGATCTCGTTGGCCGGCACGCGGCTATCGGCGCAGCCGATCCAGAGATATTCCGGCTTCTGAATCTTGCTCAAACGTTCGAAATATTCCGGATCCCTGCGCTTGATTTCGGCGGCCCACTTGCGGTTGTTGTCAAACAGGTGCGGAAGAAATTTCATAGGAAGTCCCGCTGGAAATTCTCCGCCGAGACTAACAAATCGCCGGTCAACTTCCAAACCAGCGGCGGGTCAGATAAAGCAATTCCAAAGGTGGTCTACGATCGCCACTCCATTTCTTCCCATCGGGCATGGCGCGGTAAAGACTTTCTCAGCCCCCAGAGTGTTCCATAGGGTCTAGCGGACGCTGCCGGGATCTTTGGCCTCCCGCGGGAACCAACCGCCGAGCCGGTGATAAGCCTTCAAATAACTGATCTGCCCCTGATTGGTCATCGCGTTTTCCAACACGCTGACGAGGCGCACAGCTACCGTCGGGAGTGGTTGATACTGGGGCTCGTCGAGTTGCCGCGCAAGGTCCTCTTTAGTTAGCCCCTCGAGGTATGTCTTCATTCGCTGGTACGCCGCATCGTGGTACGCGAGAAGCAGCTCCGCTGAGGCGCGAAAGGCTCGAACTTGCTCCCGCGTGTGACTCGCCCCTCGCCCAAAGTCCCCGGGGCCGGGCGTCATGCCGAATCGGGCGGCCCAACCATCTCCGATCCATAGCTGCTCCCGGCCGGAAAGCCGCGAGGCGTTGCTGTCCATGACTCGGCTGATCCGCCAGGCGAGCCAACCTATGGGAGGATGCGGCTCCGCGATTAGCTCCGCCTCGGTGAGGTCAGCCAATGTGCGGTGCAAGGACTCGTTAACCCGCGTGAACGCATCCAGTAAAACGCCAGTCGCTACCATTGCACACCACCTTTAAATCAAAAGAGTTCCAATCGTTCCAGCCGTTCAATCGCTTCAACCGTTTAGCCCGTCCGCAGTTCTAACGTTCCAGGTTCTAGTCGGGGCCCTTTTGTTTCCTCAAATGTCGCGGAGTGCTAGTCGAGGTCCAACGCAAAACGAATGGCCGCATCGATTTTCTGGATTTTTTCCGGTGCGAGAGCCGTGATGCGCTGCTTGATCAAAACTTTAGGCAAGGTGGTTATATCATCCAAATTGACGACGCAACGCGCCGGCATGCCGTCGCTTCGATCCAGCGAAACTTCAACGGGTATATCTCTTATGGTACGAGTGACAGGTGCGACTGTAATCGCCGCACGAACTTGATACGCCGCATCCCGGCTCAAAAGCACTGCGGGCCGCCTGCCAGCCGGCGGTGGCATATCAACCCACCAAACTTCGCCACGCTTCATTTACCACTTTTCTTTAGGCAACCGCTTGGAAAGCAGTTTGGCGGAGCTCTCTGCCCAAGCCAGCTCCTCCGGCTGGCGTTTGTGTCCTTCCATATATAACCGGTCCAACTCCGTGGCCTGCAAAGTTTTTAGCCGCTGCTGGCAGGCTTTGCGAATAAACGCCGCGCGGCTTTCAGCGACGACAGCCGCTGTAGCATCGATGCGCTTTAGTAGATCGTCTTCGATTGGCACTTGAATGACCTTCTTCCCTTTGCTCATTGCCATATCAAATTAACCCAATAGATTATATATTCAATACCACATAAAGTTACACATAAAGCCACTTTTTTTGCAACCCTCCAGCACTCATTTCTATAACCCCACGACCTTGCTCTCTCCGAAAACTCAGGAGAGTTCCAGCCGTTCGAATCGTTCAGGGCGCTCAAGATTTCGAGCTGTTCAAACGTTCCAGGCGCGGAAACGATCACGCTGTTCAAAGTGCCACGCTCATCAGGGGATGTTTGGAACGGGGCACGGCCGCGGAAGTGCATCATTCAGCCCGGCGCATCGATCGTTGCTTGTGCTATCCGGCGGAGTTCGTCGCGTCTGACCTTTACCCCGTTGGGGCCTTCGACCGTCGGCAGCGAGTCGACGATGATCACGCGTACCGGGACCTTGAACGGCGCCAGCCGATCGCGGCAATAGGCGATGACCGCCGCCTCGTCGGCCTGCGCTCCGGCGACGGGCACGACGAAGGCCATCGGCCGCGGCCGGCCGTTGAGTCGAACCTCGACGACCTGACAGGCGCTGAGCGAGTCGAGCTCCAGAACGGTTTCCTCGATCTCCAGCGGGTTGACCAGAAACCCGCCAAGCCGAAGCGCATCACCCATGCGGCCGAGATGGACGAATCCGCCGTCGCCGGTCGAGTAGCCGAGATCGCCGGTGCGCAGAAACCCATCCGGCGCGAACGCCGCGCGGGTGGCTTCGTCGTCGCCCAGGTAGCCCGACATCAGGCTGGGACCGCGCAATTCGATCTCGCCGCTGACGCCGGCGTCGGCAATCTCGCCGGATGCGAGGTCGCGCACGCGGGCTTGCCCCGACGGCGATAAGGGAATGCCACCGGAAAGCTGGCGGCGCTCAATGCCGGCCGCGGCCGGTTGCGCGGCGAACAAGGCGAGGGTTTCGCTCATGCCGAATAGACCGCGCAGCTTCACGCCGCGCGCCTCGGCCCGCGCGGGCAGGTCCGGCAACGCCGGATTGAAGTTGGCGTGGCCGAAGAAGCGGAGGTCCGGAAACGGCCTCTCATCGGTGGCTACCGCGAGCATGCGATCGAGCATGTCATTGGTGCCGACCATGTTGGTCACGCCGTGGGCGCGCGCAAGCCGCGCTGCCTCGGCGGCCTCGAAGACGGGCGGCACAACTAGCGGGCAGGGCGCGGCGATGGCGGCGATCGCCTGGGAGAACCCGAAGGCGCCGCAGAACGGCACGAGTTGCAAGACCACCGAGCCTGGACGCGCGAGTTCGAAGGCGTTGGCCACGTCGCGCGCGTGGGTGACAATGCCGCGCTGGCGATGGGCGACGAGCTTCGGCCTTCCGGTGGTGCCGGACGTGGTGAACAGGATGCAGGCATCTTCCGGGCGGCCTTCGTCCGCTGGGCTCGTCCCGTCGATCATGCTATCGAGCGCCACGACCTCGAAGGGACGCCAAGTCGATGGATCGCTCTCTCCAGCGACAACGACGGCGCGCAGCGATGCTAGATCGCTCGGCGCGATGGTGCGGAAAATCTCGTCGGTCGAAACCTTGCCTTGCCATGCATCGGTGACAAGGAGCCGCGCCGAGCTTCGCCGCAGCAAGTCGCCGACCTCGCGGCCGCGGAAGCGGGCGTTGATACCTACGGCCAAGACACCCAGGCGCGCGCAGGCGAGGAAGACTTGGAGCCATGCCGGCGTGTTTGTCATCCAGACGCCGATAGCATCGCCGCGGCTCACGCCGAGCCGGGAAAAGCCACCGGCGATGCTGCGCGAGCGCGCGGCCATGGCGCCGAAGCGGATCGCGCCGCCATCCGGGAGGACGACGCAGATGCGCTCGCCAGGCGCGCTGTCGAACAGCCGATAAAACGTCTCGGACACGCCCGCTTCGCTCATTCTGGGGTCGCCCCGATCGTCAGACCGCCGCAGACATAAAGCGTCTGCCCGGTGATGAAGCCAGCGTCGGCGGAAAGAAAGAAGAGCACGACGGCGGCAATCTCCTCCGGCCGTCCCAGGCGGCCCAGCGGGATGGCTTCGATGAGAGCGCGGCCGGCCGGCGAGTTGGGCGCATTGACGCCGGTGAAAAATTCCGTCTCAATCGGACCGGGCGCGATGCAATTGACGGTGATCCCATGGGGCGCGAGTTCGAGGGCCATGGACCGCGTCAGACCGGTGAGTGCTGCTTTCGTCGCGCCATAGCCGACGCGCCCGATCTTCCCGAGGGCGGCGCGGCTGCCGATGTTGACGACTCGTCCGCACGGGGACTCGCGCAGCCGGGGCAGACAGAGCTGGGAGACGCGGATCACCGCGCGGGTATTCACCGCCCACATCGTGTTTGCGTCGGCGACGTCGATCTCGGCCAGCGGCGCCACCTTGATAATTCCGGCATTGTTGACCACCGCATCTATTGAGCTGCGCTCGACGATGGCCGCCACCGAGCGCGACAGGGCCGCATCGTCGCCGAGATCCACAACGGAGACCTCGCCGGGGAAATCGCCGGGCGGCCGACTGCGCGTGAGGCCGATCACTTTGTGGCCCTGGCGCGCGGCTACTTCCGCGACGGCTCTGCCAATCCCTCGGCCGGCGCCGGTAATGAGAACGGAGCCCATTGGCTTATCTGTGCTGCTCACTGGGCGCAGCGGTTGGCTTGCCGCCAACATCCAACGCCGCTATTCCGCTACTGCGCATAGTTCAAACGCAGGCCCGGCCGCTCCCACTCGAATGCGACGAGCTTTCCCTTCCCCGAAAGCGTGACGAAGGCGGTGCGCAGCTCACGCCCGCCAAAACAAATGTTCGTCGGATAGAAATCCGGCAGCGGGATATGCCGCACCTCGCCACCGTCGGGCGAGACCATAGTGATACCGCCGTTGATCAAGGTCGCCACACAGATGTAGCCCGCCCCGTCAACGGCCAATGAGTCGAATCGCTGGTGACCGCCCACGCCGACCACCAGTGTGCCGCCGTGCGGCGATGGCCACGGTTTCTTCCGAATCTCGCCTGGAGCTATGATCTCCCACGACCACAGGCGCGCCGTCTCGGTCTCGGCGACGTAGAGTCGCTCGCCGCCAGGCGACAGGCCGATGCCGTTGGGCGTCAAGATGGGATGGATGATCTCGCGGATAAGGCTGCCGTCGGCGCGCGCGTAGTAGACGCCGCCCCAATCGCGCTCGCGCGCCCGCGACTTCCCCAAATCAGTGAAGTAGAACCCGCCATGGGCGTCGAAGACGAGATCGTTGGGTCCGCGCAGCCCACCGTTGGCGGTGCCCGTGTAGAGTAACTCGATCCGGCCCGTCGTGAGATCGACGCGCTCGATGCGCCCACCGCTGTAGTCTTCCGGCTGGAGGACGGGTCGGAGGCAGTACTCATCTTCGACCCACTTGAAGCCGCCATTGTTGCAGATATAGCACTTGCCGTCCGGTCCGAGCGCCGCGCCATTGGGCCCGCCACCCATCTGCGAGACTAAGTTTTTGCCGCCGTCGGGAGCGACCCGCGTAAGCGTGCGGCGCTCGATCTCGACAAGCAGGACGGAGCCATCGGACATCGCCACCGGCCCCTCGGGAAAGCGCAATCCGGTCGTGATCTCGCGCAACTCCGTCATGACGTCATCACTCGGCTTCCCTCTTGGTTCAACGTTCAACGTTCAATGTTCAAGGTGTGGTGAGAGCCCTGATTGAACGGCTAACTGATGTTCCTAACCTTGAACGTTGAACATTGAACCGCCTAGCCCTCCGACGCCGCGTACAGCACGCGGTCGGCGGGCAAATCGAAGGGCAACCGTTCCCAAGTGTCGCCTTGATCGGTGCTCACGAGAATATCGCCTGCGCCGTATTGATTGGCGTCCGCCGAGCGGCCGCGCGAAACCGCGCCGAGTCCCGCATAGACGATGGACGGATCCTCCGGATGCTGGATCAGCGCCCAGACCATCTGCTTCATGTTCGTCGGCAGCCACTGGCCAACCCCGATCCGTTCCCAGCTTTCCGCTAGATTGCGGCTACGAAAGAGCGCGCCCTGGGCGCGCTCGGGCCGGTCCCAATAACCCGGTGATTTATCCGCTGTCGCCACCAACATGGCGCCGGGATTTCCCGGCAGAAAGACAAAGTCGTGAAAGTAGTCGCGGGTGAAGCCATTCTCGGCTCTCTGCCAACCTTTGCCCGGATCGCTCGCCTTGAAGAATCCGCGCGCGGTGGCGACGAAGTAAAGATCATTTCGCCCGGGCGCGTTACTGATATGGTGGATATCGAGGTAATCGATGCCGCCGCTGACATCTTCCCAAGTCTTGCCCCGGTCAAAGCTGCGGATGATGCCGCCATGTTCGAGGCAAACGAGCAGCCTGTTGGAATCGTCCGGTTGGATGAATACATGGCGCACATGTCCTTGGGTGGGTGGGCGCGGAAAACGCCAGTTTTTTTTCACCTCGGCGGGCAATTCCTGAACGCCGGTGAGCTCCTCCCAAGACTTTCCACCGTCCTCGCTCCGGTAAAGATGAACCGGTTCGACGCCGACATAAATGACTTCCTCATTTGTCGGATCGACGGTCACGGCCCGGACGTTGCCTTCGAAAACTCTGCGCCAACTCTTGCCCGCATCATCCGTGCGGTAAAGCCCATCTTGGGTCACGCCGACAAAAACTACGTTGGGCTGGGTTTTCAAACCGTCCATGGAGTCGACGGTGCCGGTTTCGAATGCCACCGAGACTTTCTCCCAGGAACCGTTTTTCGAACGCCAGACGAATAAACCTTCCTGCGTGCCGGCATAAATACGAACTGGACTAGGCATAATCGTTCTCCTTTCAACTACGAAATTCAATTGGAGTA
>CAWJBB010000014.1:0-24251 GCA_963840855.1 uncultured delta proteobacterium | reverse complement strand
GCAGCGACCGCGGCGTATTTCTCCTGCGCAAGATCTGGGAGCGGGAGCTGCGAAACCTTGCGGAGGGCAGGCCGGTCAAAACATGGGTTTACCGGCCAGACATGGTGCCGACGTATCCGCAGGGTTAGGTTAGTTTTTAGTTCCAAGTTTCTGGTTGGAACGCTAGGATCAAAATCGAGTGATTCAACCAAAACACTCGCCCAAGGTTATTGTGAGACGTTTGCGACAATTCGATTTGAGATTCGCCAGGATCTTGAATTCACTGCCGGTCATCATTGAGCTCTTGTCGCTTCTCGACTAATCCTCAGGTGCGCCGCCGGATTTCGCGAGATCTTCGACTTTGACTTTCTCGACGTTGAGCTTCTCGGCGGCTTTCGTCATGCGCTCCATGACCTCATCGAAACTAAGCGGCGCGGCGTCTTTCGGCCTAAAGCGTATCGGATTGATGCGAGCGACGACAAAACTCTTCAGATAGGGACTCGTCATTCCTTTCGCCTTTAACGCTTCGACCTTTTCAACTACGGTCTTATCCAGATCGATCAGGGCGCTGGCGCGTTCGCGGCGCGTTGCCAACGCCGCGTGGAGCGACTTTTTTATAAATTGGTCCGATCGGCGCAAGATCGGGTGATAGGCGCCGCCGCTGAAGCGGCCGTTTTCGAGGTAACAGAGACCGAGGGTGATCAGCGCGGCCTCTTCGAATTCCAGCGCGTACGCTTCCTCGGTCGCGTCATCCAGGGTCGACAGTTCCTGGTACATCTTGATGACTTCCAGCGCCCGCTCGCGCAGATTATGCGCCTTCTCGGTATTCAACGCGAGGATTTGATACGCGGTGGATGCTTCTGGAACGACAATGCCGACGATGCTTTTCGCTCCGAGTGTCTTCATCGCCGACAGACGATGGTTGCCATTGGGCGTCCAGTAACGGGTGGTGCTTTCTTTGCTTTCCTTGCGCACGACGACGATCGGATCAAGGAAGCGGCCGAGTTTAGCGATGACCGTTTCCAGTTTACGCGCGTGGGTATCAGAGAGATTGCGCTGATAGGGGGTGGGCTCGACTTTTTCAATCGGCAGCGCGGCCAGCACCAGCCACTTGCCGCCGAAGGGGTCGCGGTACGAGGCGAGCACGGTGCCGCCGTCGGTTTTTATCGTCTCTTGCAGCGCGCTCACCTCGCCCGGCATCGGCGCATCGAGGAGTTCTTTGGCGTCGAGGGCGATGGCTTTGCCGGCGAGTTTGCGGCGTTTCTTCGGCCCCCCGGGCGCTTTCTTGGCTTTCTTCTCAGCCATAAACTTCATCCTGGTCTTATCGACGCGCTTTCCTTCCCTTCGCTTCGTTCCCCGGCACCGAATCGCGTCGCGATGGAGATGACCCAGAGCGCGAGCCCGGACACGAACGCCCCGCCCACCGCTACCGCAGCGGGGGCACCGGCGAATTCGGCGATGGTTCCGGCCACCATTCCGCCAACCGGCATCAAGTCCCAGGTCAAACCATAGACACCCATGACTCTGCCGCGCAACTGCTCGGGTAAGTTGAGTTGCAAAACTGTGTTTATAGCTGTGATGTAGAACTGGCCCGACATTCCGAGCACGAAGGCCAAGGCCAAAGAGAACGGAAAGGCGCGTGAATAGGCAAAAAGGAGCAGCAGCACGCCGAAGAGAGCGGCGCCGCGCGCTGCTTGTAGGGGTAGGCGGCGGGCGTCGGATAAATAGGCGACTGCCAATGTGCCAATCAGCGCGCCGGCGCCCCCGGCGGTTTGCAGGAAGCCGAATCCCTGGGAACCGACATTGAGAATGTCGCGCGCGAACACCGGCATCAAGATCAAATAAGACATGCCGAAAACGCTGTTGAAGAACGTCATGCCCATGAACGTGTAGAAGAGTTCGTTGTTGCGGATGAAGTGAACGCCGGCCAGCATATTTTTGCGTAAACCGCCGGCGCTGGCCGCGAGCGCGGGCTGGTCCGCGCGAATGGCGAGCCAGAGACTGACCGCGGTGGACGACGCCAAACAACAGGTGAAAAACGTCGGGCCGACGCCGAAAAGATAAATCAAAATGCCGGCTGCGGCCGGTCCAACGAGACGGCATAATTGCCAGATCGTGCCGCCGATGGCAACCGCGTTTGGAATATCCTCTCTGGGTACCATTTGCGGCAGTAGGGCCATCCTGCTGGGCCTGTCGAAAGCTCGGATGCTCCCGGAGACAAACGCTAAAACCATGACATGCCAGAGCGCGGCGAGCTTGGTCAGCACCAGCACCGCAAGAATCAGAAACATAAGAGCCGTGCAGCACTGAGAGGCGATCATGATGCGCCTGCGGTCGGCGCGGTCGGCAATCGCGCCGCCGATCAATGTCAAGGTAATTGTCGGGATCGCATGGGCGAGGCCCGTAACTCCGAGGGCTAAAGGAGAATTGGTCAGCTCCAACACCAGCCAGCCCTGGGCGACATGTTCCATGTTCTGCGCCAGCACGGAAAATAGTTGGCCGAACCAATAGAGACGGTAATTTCGGTGGCGGAGCGCGCTGATGGCTTCAAGGATGCGCTGCCCTCCGGCGGCGGTGCGTGCGGCTGATTGTGACATGTTGCTCTAAGCAGAAATCGACCGGTTGCGCCATTGTTCACGAATCGGCACGCGCTGTCAAAGAGTCGCGCAAGACTTTTCGGGTGGCGGATGCTACCTATTTTAGTGGTTGCTAACAGAGAACTGGGAGTCTCGCGTCAAGGGTCTCATTCACCTGATACCGGGAACGCAAATCCCAGAATGGCGCAGGTGTGAAAACAAAAGGTCTAAGAGTTTGGAGCCTAGTGCTAAGTCGAGACCCGAGGCACTAGACTCTAGACCCCTACAGAGGTGAGGTCGCATGGCTCATTATGATTTTGATCTGTTCACCATCGGCGCGGGGTCCGGCGGCGTGCGCGCCAGCCGGATGTCGGCGTCCTTCGGCGCCAAAGTTGCGGTAGCCGAGGAGCGCTATTTCGGCGGCACTTGTGTCAATGTTGGCTGCATTCCAAAAAAGCTGTTGGTTTACGCGTCGCACTACGGCGAGGATTTTGACGACGCCGCGGAATTCGGCTGGACGGTGGGGAAGCGGCGTTTCGATTGGGCCAAGTTGATCGCCAACAAGGACCAAGAGATTCGCCGTCTCAACGGCATCTATCGCAAGCTTCTTGGCGATGCCGGCGTGGAAATCGTCGAAAGCCACGCCGAGGTCATCGATCCGCATACGGTGACCGTCGATGGCAAGAGGTTCACGGCGAAATATATACTCGTGGCCGTGGGTAGCTGGCCGAGGGTGCCGAAGTTTCCCGGGTCAGAGTACGCCATTACTTCCAATGAGGCATTTTATTTGCCGGTGCTGCCGGCGAAGATTATCGTCGTCGGGGGCGGTTATATCGGTGTCGAATTTGCCGGCATATTTCATGGCCTCGGCGCGCATACGACGCAGCTCCATCGCGGCGAGCTTTTTCTGCGCGGCTTCGACGACGACATTCGCTCTACCTTGGCCGGGGAAATGCGCAAGCGTCAGATCGATCTTCGGTTCAAGACGCAAATCACAAGAATTGACGAAGTGAATGGCAAGCTGAGCGCTGCGCTCACCGACGGCAGCATGATTGAAGCGGACCAGATTCTTTTTGCCACAGGGCGCGCGGCGCACACGCCTGATCTAGGATTGAAAAACGCGGGGGTAAAACTAAAGGATAACGGCGCCGTCATCGTTGACGATTTCTCGAAGTCGAGCGTCGATAGTATCTATGCGATCGGCGACTGTACCGACCGAATGATGTTGACGCCGGTTGCCATAGCCGAAGGCATGGCCGTGGCGAATACGCTATTTAACAACAAACCAACCAGGCCTGGCTACGAGAACGTTCCCACCGCGGTCTTCAGCACTCCCACCTGTGCCACCGTCGGCCTCACGGAGCAGCAAGCACGCCAGCAAAATTACCACGTCGATATTTACCGCACCCTGTTTCGTCCGCTCCGACACACACTCAGCGGCCGCGACGAGCGCACGATGATGAAGCTGGTGGTGGACCGGGCCACCGACCGGGTGTTGGGTTGCCATATGGTCGGCCCGGAAGCGGGAGAGATTGTCCAAGGTTTGGCGGTGGCGCTTAACTGCCGCGCGACCAAGGCCCAATTCGACGCGACCGTTGGTATCCACCCGACTGCGGCGGAAGAGTTTGTCACCATGCGCACCAAGGCGGCCGGTAACTAACCCCAGAGAAATTCGCGCGGCAAAGAATGCTAGGGGGCAGCCTGTTCAAGTAGTTCCCTTCACATGCTGCTCAGGCCTAATTTTCGAAGCAAATCGTTCAAACGTTCAAGCCGTCTCCAAGCCATACGGGCTGCGTTAAACCACTTGAACAAGAAGATTTGAACTTTTGAACCTCTTGCTTGCCGGGGCAAGTTTGCCTAGCTGCTTCGCAGTTAAAGTAACGTTCTTCCCAATCTGACCGTTTTGCCCGATTCGGGCGCTGCCTTCTCTTGAAAAATTGCGGCCTTAGCTGTTGGCACGAGCGTTGCGGTGCAAAATAGGTTGCGGTTACTTGATTATTAAATCAGGGGGAGGGCGATCATGGATCGGGATACTTTTCGCGAGCAGCTATTGGCTGTAATGGAGCGCAAGGATCACTGGGCGTGGCCGGCGTTTACCAATGGCAGGGTGCCAAAGGACCGCCTTCATTTTCACTTCGAGCAGGAATACGGTGCCTATGTTCGCGACTTCCCGGTCATGGTGGGGTGGGCCTATGTGCGATGTCCAATCGCGGCGGTGCGCCGCAGCCTCTCGGAAAATCTTTACGAAGAAGAAACCGGAGGGCTGGCGGCAGGGAGCCCCCATCCTGAATTGTTCTTGGAGTACCCACGAGGCTTAGGAATGGACCTTAAACGGTTTGAGAACGTGCAATTACTCGCGGCTGCGCAGCGGTATCGTAGTTTCCTCGACGAAGCGACGCAACATTACGGGTGGGAGATCGCCACCGCGGTCGTTACTATCTTTATCGAAGGAACCAAGGATGAGCGAGCGGCCATCGGGCCTGCAAACCTGGTCCCGCCGATGCCTTCGCTAAACGAGCATCCGTTGGTTAAACATTACGGCCTGCCCTTGCAGCATCTGGCCCTCACGCGAGCCCACCGAAAAGTCGAGGGCAATCACCGCAGCGCGGCCTGGGAGTCTATTCTCAAGCATGTGACGCCAACCCGGCGCGGCGCTGTGGTGCGGGCGATGCACGAAGCCTTGGAGCATTGGCTGGCCTACCGCGACGAAGTGGCGGAGGTGTGCGGGCTACGGCGCGAGATGGTCGGCTGCTCGGGGACGGTTGAACCGCAGGCAGCCGAGGGTTGATCTGCGCGTTAGTAAGCTTCGGTTAGTTCAGGAGATTTTTTCCCCGCGATAGCTCTTCGCCACTAATTGTATAGGATTCAATGGGCGGCGGCCGGTGCCTTGTTCTATCTGAATCGCCGCCAGCGGACAGTCGGAGCAGGTAATGTCCGGCTCGCCCTCGGCCATCTGCGCGAAGGCGCGTTTCCCCCATTTGAGCGAGGCCTCAAAGTTTTCTTTCTTCATCGCCCAGGTGCCGTCATGTCCGGAGCATTCTTCGACGACTTTGACTTTCGTATCGGGCCGTTCAAAACGTTTGGAACGATTGGAACCTTTTGAACGACTTGAACGGCAGTCGACGGAGTATCTCCCCCTTTTCGTTGTTAACGTTTTTCAACCAGCGCCGTCTAACCGGATAAGGAGGCGCCTATGAGAAAAACTAACGCAGGAGTGTTTTTAACTGCGGCGATAATTTCATTGATAGCGTTGGCGAGTCCGATATCGGCGGAGGCCCGGAGCAGACACAGGGAGCGGGTAGCGCGAGCGGAAATACGCGGCGATGTGGCGGAGATTCGGAGAGACCGCGCGGAGTTGCGCAGCGATATTCGAGAATACAACCGTGACCGAGAAGCGCTTCAGCGAGCTTATCGGAGGGGCAGGAGCCCGGCGCAGATAGAGCGATTACGCAACGAAGTGCGGCAGGGGCGGCAGGAAATCTTCCAGGACCGGCGCGAAATCCGCGAGGACCATGCGGAACTTCGCCGCGATCTCGACAAATACGGCTATGACAATCATCGATACGGTTACGGCCGGCATGACTACCGTGAAACCGGTTGGGGTTGGTGGAATAACGACAACCGCTGGGATCGGGGACAAGACTACAGGCGTGGTTCTCGGGACTTCGATCGCCGGGTTGGTGGCTTTTGGTATGACTGATACCTGAAGCTTGACGCAAAGCTTTCGCTCTTCCTTCATGCGGCGGTCCATCGGGGCCGCCGCGCTCATTTCTCAATCTTGACTTCGCAGTCACGACCGCCCTATAAAAGGAAAATTAGCAGTTTTTGGAGGCGGTCTTGATTATTGACTGCGATACCCACTTGATGCCACGGGACGCCTTTGACGGCGTTGGTGGCAAGCTGAGTTCCCATAGGCCGGTACTTCAATTCGACCAAGCCGGCCTCTATTCAGACGTCGATTTTCCCGGCGATGCGCCGCAGGTGGCAGGCACAAGTCCACTGGGCGCGCCGGGTTCCGGCGCCATGTTTCGCAGTCTTTGGGACCTCGAGGCGCGCATGGCGGATTACGAGAGGCGATTAGGCATCGAGATGCATATTGTTCTGCCCCAGTTCTCCGGTTGGTGGTCCTATCTCATCGAACCAGGATTAGCGACGAGCATGGCGCGCTCCCATAATGAAGCGATGCTGCGCATCATGAACGAGTTTCCCGGGAAAATTCTCGGTGTCGCGCTCGTGGCGTTGCAAGACGTCGAAGCTTCCATCCGCGAGCTAGAATGGGCTAAGGAACAAGGTTTCAAGAGCGCGGTTCTGGACAAAGTTTTTCCGGTGAAAGAACATCCCTATAGCGAGCCCCTCGGGAGTCGTCGCGAGCTTTGGCCGTTTTTTGAAAAGGCTGAGGATTTGGCGATGCCGCTCTATCTCCATAATGTTCAGCATGGCCACCGTATCAGCAATCTCCTGCTATTTCAGCGTGACGGGCTCTATGTTTTCGCGCCCCAAGAAGGGCAGATGAGTCTGGTGTCGCTCTTTACCAGCGGCTTGCTCGACGCATTGCCAAAATTACAGTTTATTTACACCGAGGCCGGGACATCCTTTATCAAACCATTGGTGGAGCGCCTGGACAAAGTTTTGGAAGCGCCGCCAGTGGATTACGACGACCAGGAAGAGCCCTTGTCGAATCGCGCACTATCCAAGATCGGCGAGAAGCTTCGCCGGGCGCGGGCAATCCTGCCGGCGAGTCAGTTTCTGGAAAAGAATAAGAAGCCGGCAAGTTATTACTTTAAAAATAACTTTTATTTCACCATTGAAACCGAGGAACCGGAGCTGCCGGAGGCCGTCCAGTTTCTCGGCGCGGAGCGCTTTCTCTTCGCCACCGATTACCCCCATGACGATCCCGGCGGAAGGATGAAATTCGAAGACGTCCGGCTTCTTAAGGATAACGCGAAGATTTCAGAAGAGCATAAGGAACTGATTCGCTGGAAGAATGCTCAGAGATTATTTCAATTGAGGATCTAAGGGCGGAGCCCCGCATGGCCATTCCAATACGGTATAACACGGGTTACAACATCGGCGTCGGCGGCGCCGTGGTGCGACACGGCCAATTACTGTTAGTCCGGCGGGCGTCGAGACATGGCCGCGGCAACTGGCAGCTGCCGGGTGGTTTCATCGAGCCGGATGAGACCATTGAGCAAGCGGTTGTTCGTGAAGTTCAGGAAGAGGCGGGTGTGACGGCCGAAGTGGAGGCGGTCTTGGGGCTGCGGAGCCGCTACGATCCGGACTCCGGCAACGGCATTTACGTTGTCTTGCTGTTAAAGCCCGTTAGCGGCGAGCCTATGGCGGATGGTCATGAAGTAGATCATGCGGATTATTTTACTCTAGACCAAATTCGTGAACTGAATCCTCTGCCGCCTGTCAATTGGGAAATTGCCCAGCGCGTACTCTCTTCTGACCGGCGTTTACTCAATCCCAAACCTCTCACCAATCTCAACGGCGCGAAGTTCACGCTTTTCGTTGGCTGACGATGATGGCCTTTTCTGCCCGCACCCGGCTCATTCGTCGAGGATGCTAATGTGACCGGACTACCGGCTGGCGGGCGGATTTGGCGTTGGGCTATCGGCCCCGGGCATGGCTGTCAGCTTCACGCGGATTTGGCCATCTGTCTGCGCGGCCGTCTGATCGCGTAAGAGCGGAACTTGGGTTTCCGACTCGATGGTTCCCAGAGCGTGAAGTTCTTTTTTAAATTGTTCGTATAGATTTTTCGGCACGGTCACCCAGATAGTTTGTGGGCGGGCCTGGTCGGGAATGGCGGCCATCAACTGGTCGATGGCGCGCGGGGTGGTCGATGGACGTTCGGCGGCCTGGCTCATCTCTGTTTTACGCACTGCGTCCGTAACGTCGCCACGCGACTCGGCCGGTTGGCGGCCGTGGCGCCTGACAACCAACTCATAATCTGCGAAAGGCACTATGGCCGAAGACGCCGATCTAAAAGCGGTCGCGGGGTCCGATTCAAAGGGGAAAGCCAGCGTGCCCAAACCTCCGCCTCCTTGAGAGGAAACATGATTAGCTACCGCTGTCCCGGAGATCATAGGTGCCGCTCTATCGCCTGGTTCGGGCGCGGCTACCGGGGTCGCGGGCCGTAAGCTGTCCGTCGATTTGGGCGCCGGACTTCCGGCAGTCTGGACGCGCTCGCGGCGCGCTATTGAGTCTGGTTGAGGGTCGCGCGACGATGCCGGCTGTTTTGTGGACTCGTCGGTGGAGCGCTTGGCTGAGGCATTCGTTTTACTTGTACTCGTCGTTGGCGGAACAGGAAGGTCTTGGCGCGCTGGCGCACTGTCTTGCTTGATGCCGTCGGTGACTTGGACAGGCTGTATGGCTGTTAATTGTTTGTGCATTTCTTCCTTTTGCAGGAGATAAGCACCTAAAATGCCAAGCATAACCAGCGCCGTCGCTTGTACCGGTAATCTTTGGCGTAGCGGCAAAAAGAGCCGGCGCCATAATGCCGGTTGCGGTTCGATCTCCCGCACATGGGCCATAACACGCTGGGTAAATCCAAGCGGCGGTTCCACTGTTGGCAGCACGGCAACCTGGCCTATGGTTTCGCTGAGTAGTTCAGTTTCCTCCCGGCATGACGGGCAGGCCGCGAGATGCTCTTCAACTAGCGCCATCGGCGCCGCGCCAAGGGAGCGATCCAGGTATTCCGAGAGTTGAGCTTGGATTTCATCGCAGTTCATTTTGGCGTCCTTCTTGCTTTGAAATAGGGCGTAAGCCGGGCCTTGAGCGCCCGGCGCGCGCGGTGAAGCCGTGACTTCACCGTGCCGATGGGAATTTTCAGCATATCGGCAACAACTTCATAGGGAACGTCTTGGAGGTCTCTGAGCAAAATGATCGTGGCATCGTCCGACTCCAAGCTGTTCAATGCCGCCTGGACACGTTCGCGCATCTCTGTTTGCTCAAGCGCATCGGCGGGGTCGGGCCCGCCATCGCCCGCTGGCTCCATGGATTCCATCCAGGCCATGCGTTGTTGCCAGAGGGTCGCGCTTTTGCGCCGAGTGTTCGCATGATTGACCGCAATACGGTAAAGCCATGTCGAAAAACTCGCGTCGCCGCGAAAACTCTTGATGGAGCGGTAGGCTGAAAGAAATGCTTCCTGGGAAACCTCTGCCGCGTCATCATAATCGCCGAGCATGCGGTATAGAAGATTAAAGATCGTCTTCTGGTGTCGTTCCACCAGGGTTGCGAAGATTTCCGTGTTACCCTGCTGCAAGCGCCGGACGCATTCCGCGTCACTGATCCCGCCAGACACTATCGCTTCCGATTTATTTGACTGCTTATTCAGAAAAAGGTTCCCGAAAATTTGTTCCATATAGCAAGTGCCGATCGGCGCCATCGAACCCGGCCCGGTGTTGATTTCCGGTAGCGGCCGGTCGAGGCCCATTGACAGATTCAGTTTTCACTTTACCTAATGTCTCTATAGTATTGAAACTTTTGCTTAATTCGTGCCAAAATTAAACCGTTTCGTTCCACAAATGGTTGAACTCGGCGGCGACTACGCCCTCATAGGGCACAGATGCCGAGAGTAGTCCGATATCCTGAGCGAAGCGATTCATGTTGGCGACGGTTTCTTTGCCGATGGCCGGATCGTAATAGGGGAGATCACGGCGGATCAGCTCAGCGATCAGGTCCGCTTCGGAGGGCGGGAAGCGTTTTTTACCGACCTCGGTCGCCAGTTCTACATTTTCCTTTAACGCTTTGTGGGCTTTCAAAACGGCGCGAATGGCGGCGCGCGCGCTCGCCGGCTCCTCGGCGATTTTTTTCTCCGTGGCTACTAGCGCCGGAAATGTGTAGTGCCGCGCCGCCGGCGGTCCGTCGCCACGGCGCACGTCGAGCACCATCGTACCGACTCCGCGCCGCACAGCCACTTCGCATCCCATGCCATTGGCCCAGAAGCCGTCGAGCTTGCCTTCTTCCAATGCTTTTGCCGCCGCGAGACCGAAGGATACATTGGGTCCCACTGCGCCGGGAATCGGCATGATTAGAACGCTGTCTCTTTCGGTGTCGATGCCGGCGTCGACGAGCATGCGTTTTAAACTCAGATCGACGCCGGGCGCGGCGCCGATGCGCAGCCCCTTGACGATCTCAAGATCGCCGCGCTGGGGTTTGAGGTCGCTCCGCACCACGAGAAACCAGTAGGTATGCTTGCCGATGGCGCAAAGCAACTTGGCCCCTTGCCACTGTGGAAAGGCCAACAGTGTTGCGTGGGCCGAGCCGACCACGAAATCCAACGCGCCATCGCGCAGGGCGGCGAAAGTTTTCGGCACCGGGAACAATAGATTCACGGAAGCATCGAAGCCTTCTTCCTTGAAAAACCCCAACTCCACAGCGGCGATGATGGGAAAGTAGGAATTGGAAACTAAATCGGGAACGGCGATGCGCAGCATCTACATTACACTCCTACACTAAACGTTTTGAGGACTCACAGCGAAATCCGGCGCCGATCCATTGCCTGCTGCCACTTCTTATCCGCCTCTTTGCTGAAAACGAGAGTTTTATCGGCGGGAACGACGTGCCAAGCTCCGGCTTCGAGTTCGCCTTCTAACTGGCCCGGAGCCCAGCCGGCGTAACCGAAAAGCACGAGGGATTCGCGCGGCCCCTTGCCCCGTGCCATCGCTTCTATCAGCTTAGAATCGACAGTCATGACAATGCCGTCTTTCACTCTCTCGGAATCATCGAGCATGACGTCATCGCTGTGAAGCACGAAGCCGATGTTGGCGCTCACAGGTCCGCCGTAATGAATAATGATTTCGCCCTTGGCGTCTTCGTTTTCGATGCCAAAGCCTTGCAGCAGGTCTTTGACCGGTCCCTTTGCCAGCGGCCGGTTGATTACCAATCCCATCGCTCCTTCGCCGTTGTGCTTGACCATGTAAATGACCGCTTCGGCGAAGCGCGGATCACGCATGTCAGGCGTCGCCACTAGCAATTGCCCCGCGGTAAATTCCGCGGCCTCGGCGCCCTGGACCCAAGCCCCCGTCACGATGATCGCGGACGACCACAGCAAGCTCAACAGCGCTAAGCGGCGCGCCCGGATACAGTGGCAAACGACAGCTATCATTGAAGAGGCTCAACCGCGTCGCTGCGGCCCGACGCTCTCGATGGTGATGCGAATAATCACGCGCCGCTCGCGCGCCATGCGCTGGCGAAAATCTTGCCAATTTTTACGTTCGCCGTAGGCTTGACGGGAGAGATAAATTAGGGTGTCGAGGGCTTGCGGCAGCGATATGATTTCGGCGCTGCCGCTCGCCTGCACCCAACCTTCGCCATGGAATGATGGCGCAAAAACGCACACCGCCGCGCGCGGATCGCGCCGGAGGTTTTTGACTTTATACGCGGTTTCCCGGCTGCTGATGATCACGCGGCCGTCTTCGTCCAATCCCGGCGTGATGGGCGACATCTGGATGCCGCCGTTCTGCCTGTGGGTGGCGAGCACACCGTGGTGATGGTTCGTCAAAAATTCTTTTGCCGCGGCCAGGTCCACCGGGTTGAAGTTTGGGTAGAGAGTCGCCGTAACGGCTCCCGGATCTTTGCTCATGATTGTTCTCCAAGAATAATATGCTCGCACAAAGTAAAATACCACTGTACTAGAAAGCAAGGGCGTTGCGCCTTGACCGCCTCAAGTCCCTGACCTATAACCAACATGAGAGGCAAGTCTTGTGACGATGACCGTTCCGCAATTGGCGCTGCCGGAAATATTGCCGGTTTTCCCCTTGACGGGAGTGATGATGCTTCCGGGCACGGTTCTGCCGCTACATATCTTTGAGCCGCGCTACCGCAACATGATCGAGGACGCGCTTAACGGCGATAAAATCTTCGGCATGATTCAACCCTTCGCGCCTCAGGACGACAACCGCGGCCCCCGCCCCGGGATGGAAGGGGGTGGGCCGGATCTCTATAAAATCGGCTGTGCCGGTTACATCGAGCAGTCGGAAAAGTTCCCAGACGGCCGCTACTTCGTTCAGCTCAAAGGCGTTAACCGCTTTCGCTACGAAGACGAGTTGCCGCTCCACCGCGGCTACCGCCGGGTGCGGGGGATATACCAGGAATTTCCCGACACGGCGTTGCAAGAGGGTTGGCAGTGCGACCGCGCCGCCGTGCTCGGCGCGCTGGCAGCCTATGGCGACGCGCATGGAATGGAGGTCAAACTGGAGCACGCGCGCCGCTTTTCGGATTTGGAACTGGTGAATCTTCTCAGTGTCTCACTGCCGTTTCACCCGGCGGAAAAGCAGGCGCTGCTCGAATCGCTCACGCTCAAGGACCGCGAAAACGTGCTGGTGAATTTGCTCCGCCTTGGAGCCGGTACCAGCGACCCGGACCCCGGAGCGGCGCCGCGCACGCTCAATTGAAAAGGTTCTTCGCTGGCGCGGCTAAACCTGCGAAAGATCGACCAGCACGCCGTTTGTCATTTCGCCGGAAGGTAGCGACGACAAGTCTTTGCCGTTACGCATAGCGCGACATTGTCATCGGCTGGTAGGTCTCGGGCGCTGCGCTAACCACTAGTTGCGGCTCGATGCCGTAGAGTCGCCGCGCGTTACCGCCGAGTAACTTCTCTTGCACCGCTTGCGGCACCTTCCATTTATTCATGTTGTCGATCGCCTCCCAGACATCTGCGGCATCCAGATGCGGCATGTCGGATGACCATAGACCGATGTCTTCATATAGATCCCAAAGCCGGAAGGCCATCACTTCGTCGCTCTCGAAGGCAATGTGGCAGTTCTTGTAAAAAACCTCATGGGGGTCGCCGATCTTCTCGCCTGTATGTTTATAGAGGTCGAGGTAGGTCTCGGCCTTCTCCAGCACCAGCGGCAGCCAACTGCAGTTGGATTCCAAAATCGCCACTTTGAGGCAGGGAAATTTTTCCAGCCAGCCGGTCATGAGCACCACGGCCGTCCATGTCATCGCCTCCGCGATGAATCCGAAAGCCGCGTCGCCCGCTTGCTTGGAACCCATCAGCTGCATGATGTTGGCGACGAACTGTCCCGGCGAGTAAACGAGGATTTCCTCGTCGCCGAAAAGCCGCTTGCGATTTGCTCCCATGCGCTGGTCCAGTTCCGCCGACATCGCTTCGCCGCGCGACGGGAAAGTATGCATACCCAGCACCATGCCTAACTCTTCGAACTCTTTCCAAAGCGGGTCATATTCCGGCAAGGTCGGATATTTGGCGCCGGAAAAGATCGGCCGCACGAGCGCCGATTTGAAGCCGCGCCTGGCGACGCGGCGCAGCTCTTCGATGGCAAAATCGCCGTTTTGAATAGGCAGCACCGCGGCAGGGTAGAGCCGATGCTGATCCGCGCTGCAATAGTCATAGACCCAATCGTTATAGGCGCGGGCGCAGATATGCGCCGCCTCGGCGTTTTCCACCAGCGGCAGATAGACGAACGTGGACGGAAAGATCATCACCTGATCGATGCCGGCGGCGTCCATGTCTTTGAGCCGCGCCAGGGGGTCTCTGGCGCTGCGGTTGCGGCCGATTTGCTCATCCCATTCTTTGGTTCCAGGCGATACCGCGCCGATGATTTGCTTGTTGAGCCCGGGATGCCAGGTCTCTCCGGGGTATTTCCACTTGTTGGGATCGCGGAAGCTGATCTTTCCATTCTTGACGGAAATGAGCCGGTCCGCGTCACGATAGAAATGGGTCCGCGCGAAATCGCGGTGGTTCTCCGGAATATACTTGTCCCAAACCTCGGGCGGCTCGTAGATGTGGCTGTCGCAGTCGAAGACCGGGAAGTTCTTGGTTCGACCTTTGGCGCTGTACGGCATAACCCACTCCTTTCACGCCTGAGAAGCAGCTGGTAACCGGTTACAACAAGCCGAAGAGATGTGTCAACAGCCCTTCGCGGTTCAAGGTTCCGGGTTCAACGTTCAAAGGCCTATAATCCGATCCGGTACCTTGAACCTTGAACCTTGAACGAGACATTACGCAGAGCATCGCATGCTTGACAAACAGGTAAGTTTGCTCCTGACAATGATGACGATTAAAATCCTGTAGCCCGCGTCAGGTAGTAAAACACCGAGGCGGCGACGATGCGGTACCAGGCGAAGGGGGCCAGGGTCCAGCGGTTGAGCAGGTGGAGAAACGCTTTAACCGATAGCAATGCGACGACAAACGCGACCACGAATCCGAGAAAAAACGAGTTCAATTCGTCTCGGGAAAAAGTCGCGCCGATCTTAGACATCTCATAACCCGTGACGATGAACATGATCGGCACCGCAACTAGAAAAGAAAACTCCGCCGCGCCTTTGCGGTCGAGTCCCAAGAACATACCGCCGACAATAGTTGCCGCCGAACGCGAGGTGCCGGGCCAGAGCGAGAGAACTTGAAACAAACCGATGCCCAGCGCCTGGGCGAGGGTGATCGCGTCCAACGAGTTTGTCCGGCGGCCCGACACAAACTTTTCCGCGAGCAAGATCGCCACTCCACCGGCGGCAAGAGCGCAAGTAACGGTAAACGGGTTGAAGAGATATTGCTTGATCGCGTGGCGCGCGACGAAACCGACGGCCAGCGCCGGCAAGATCGCCGCCGCGAATCGGTAAAGCCCGGACCAGCCCGCCAAAGTCGATCCATCGGCATTGGATTGACGCGGCGAGCGCGGAATCAGGGCGAGAAATCTCTGCGGATAGAGCGCCACGATAGCGAGAATCGCGCCCAATTGAATCGCCACTTCAAAGCTCGCCGCCTTTTCACCGACAAAGCCCAAAAAATGGCCCGCGAGAATTAGATGACCGGTCGAAGAGACCGGAATGAATTCGGTGACGCCCTCAACCACTCCCAGAATGATTGCAACCGTTGTGCTGTCCAACATTTCCTCCACTATCGGGCTGCTGGAAAAGAATCATAGGCGTGTTGCGGTCCAGTATCCGGGAATGGATTTCGCAATATGATTCAACGTCATTCCGGGAAGCTGGCGATGGCTAGCGCGACCCGGAATCCAGGAAACTCAAAGGCTTCTGGATTCCGCCTCGACGCGTCGAGTCTGACGCGGTCTCCTAACTTTGTAAACGAACTTCAATTCTAGGACACTAGCATGCCGTCGATTAAGTTTCCGTCATTGTCCACTATTTTTGCGGATTCCGCCAGATTTTTTGACCGTTGGCTTTCAAAATCGGTGTTCATTGTTGTAAGCGAAAGATGGGAGGGAACCATGCTGCTGATTAACAACGAGGAAGTGGAAAAGCTGTTTGGCATGAAAGACTGTCTGGAAGCGCTGGAGCTTGGCTACGACGATCTGCTCAAAGGCGATGCCGTCTACCGTCCAAGACTCGACGTCTGGATGCCCTGCGAGCAACAGCCGGACGGCTACTGGCGCTGGGGCACGATGGAAGGGGCGAGCCGCAAGATCGGCGTATTCGCCATTCGCATGAAGTCCGATGTGGTGCATTGGCCCAACGGCGATACGGAAGAAAAATATTGCATGCAGCCGGGTACCTGGTGCGGCCTGGTGATGGTTTTCAGCATTCGCAACGGCGAGCCGCTGGCGATCATCAACGACGGCGTGTTGCAGCATATGCGCGTGGGCGGCTGCGCCGGCCTGGGTGCAAAGTATCTGGCGCGTCAAGACGCGGCGGTGGTCGGGATCTTTGGCTCCGGCGGCATGGCGCGCAGTTATCTCGAAGCTTTTTATGAAGTCCGAAAGCTAAAACAAGTGAAAGTCTATAGTCCGACCAAAGCCAACCGCGAGGCTTACGCCAGGGAAATGACGGGAAAACTGGACATTGAAGTCGTCGCGGTGGATGAACCCGAGCTGGTGGTGCGCGACGCCGATATCGTCGCCACCTGCACCGACTCGACGCGCACCGTCTTCGACGAGCCGCAGTGGCTCAAGGAAGGCGCCCATATCACCTGTGTCCGCGCCTGCGAAATCGGTCCCAAAGTCGTCAAAAACTGCGACCTCTCCGTCAAGCTTGGCCGGAATACGATCGAGGCTATGGACGAAGGGATGGTCCGTCTGCACGGCAACGCCGGCTATATCGCCGGCCAGCCGGAAGAGCGCGCCCGCATACCCAATCCGACGGTGGATAATTATCGAGGCGACTATTTCAAATACTTCATGGATATCCGCAGCGGAAAAGTATCCGGTCGCGCCAGCGATAAGCAAGTTACTTTCTTTATCAACGCCGGCACCCAGGGGCTGCAATTTGCCGCTTGCGCGGGCAAAGTTGTCGAGCTGGCGAAGAAAAATAAAATAGGGCGGGAACTGCCGACGGAGTGGTTTTTGCAGAATATCAGGGATTGAGACGATGGAAAGAAGGGTCGAATTCAGAAGCTGGATGGCAGAAATAAGAAGTGAGAATCGAGCAGTCGACAGTTAATGTTACCCATCGCTGACCGGCGTGAAGGATAAAAAGTTGTGAAAAAAAGACGAATATGGACGGTCGGCGCGGTCGCGCTGGCGCTTTTGGGCGGCGCTCACGCGGCCGCGCAGTCGACCTTGGATGCCGTCCGCGGCAAAGGTTACATTCAGTGCGGTGTGAACACGGGTCTCGCCGGCTTTGCGCAACCGGATAGTAACGGGGAGTGGCGCGGCATCGACGTGGACTTATGCCGCGCGGTGGCCGCCGCCGTGTTCGGTGACTCGAGCAAAGTGCGTTATACCCCGCTAACCGCGCAGCAACGCTTTACCGCGCTCCAATCGGGTGAAGTCGATATCCTTTCGCGCAACACGACCTGGACCATTAGCCGGGATACCACTCTGGGTCTTAACTTCGTTGGCGTGAATTATTACGACGGCCAGGGCTTCATGGTGTCGAAAAAGCGCAAAGTCAATAGCGCCAAACAGTTGAGCGGCGCCACGGTATGCGTGCAGCCGGGCACGACCACGGAGCTGAACTTGGCCGATTACTTTCGCGCCAACAAGATGAAATTCAAGCCCGTGGTGATTGAAAAATTGGAGGAGGTACTGAACGCTTACTTCGCCGGGCGCTGCGATGTCTACACCACCGACGTATCAGGACTCATCGCAGCGCGTTCTTCGCGCGCGCCCAAGGCCGAGGACCATGTTATCCTGCCGGAAGTTATTTCCAAGGAACCCCTCGGTCCGGCGGTGCGCCATGGCGATGACCGCTGGTTCGATATCGTCAAGTGGTCGCTGTTCGCGATGATTGACGCCGAGGAGCTTGAGCTCAGCTCCAAGAATATCGATGGCAAGATGAACAGCGACAATCCGGTGATTCAACGCTTCGTCGGCGCGGCGGGTGAATCAGGCAAAATGCTCGGCCTGGACAACCGCTGGGCCTACAAGATCATCAAACAGGTCGGCAACTACGGCGAGAGTTTTCAGCGCAACCTGACGCCCCTCGGTCTCGAGCGCGGCGTCAACCAGCTTTGGAACAAAGGCGGTCTGATGTACGCTCCGCCGATTCGCTGATCCCGGGCCCGCCGCTTGGCGTGATTGAATTCGATGGCCCATGAGTTTCCGCGGCCCGGGGGCGCCGGCCGATCATCGAGAATGATTTGGTTGCGCTATGATAGTCGGGCCCGGGCGATCGTCTATCAGGTGTTGCTGGCGGCGGCGCTTGGGCTCGCGTTCTGGTTTGTCGTTGTCAATACCGCGGAGAATCTCGCGGCGCGCGGCATCGCCAGCGGTTTTCAGTTCCTGTTCCGCGAAGCCGGCTTCGAGATCAGCGAGACTACGTTTCTTTCCTACGACGCGGGCAGCAGTTACCTGCGGGCGATCGCAGTCGGCGTTTCGAATACCTTTCGCGTCGCGGTGATCGGGATCGTGCTTG
Organism: uncultured delta proteobacterium; assembly: GCA_963840855.1. GTDB lineage: Bacteria > Desulfobacterota > Binatia > UBA9968 > UBA9968 > DATACQ01. The sequence goes on along the minus strand of CAWJBB010000014.1, from coordinate 5,919 downwards.
CGACCTCGCTCGGGACCCTGATCGGCCTGGCGCGACTCTCGCGCAATTGGCTGCTTGGGACACTCGCGGCGGCCTACGTCGAGCTGATCCGCAACGTTCCGTTGCTTGTCCAGCTCTTCTTTTGGTACGTCGTCGTCACTGAACACTTTCCCGCTCCCGCCGATGCCTTGAGCCCGCTGCCGGGTGTTTTCATCAGCAACCGGGGCATTGTCTTTCCCATCCCTCGGTCACACTTTGAATTAGACTATCCGGAATTGACGGGATTCAATTTTTCCGGCGGCGGCGCGTTCTCGCCGGAATTTGCCGCGTTGCTCCTGGGCCTGGTTATTTACACCGCGTCGTTCATCGCTGAAATCGTCCGAGCCGGCATTTTGGCGGTTGATCGTGGTCAGTTCGAGGCGGCGCAATCTCTCGGTCTGAGGCCGTGGCAGGCAATGCGATTTGTGATCTTACCCCAGGCACTGCGCGCCATTGTGCCGCCGTTGACGAGCCAGTATCTGAACATCACCAAGAACAGTTCCCTTGCCGTCGCCATCGGTTATCCGGACCTGGTTTCCATCTGCAACACGATAATAAACCAGACTGGCCAGGCCATCGAAGGCATCGCAATCATTATGTTGGTCTATTTGACGATTAGCCTTGCGCTTTCCGCTTTCATGAACCGGTACAACCGGCTGACCGCGCTCAAGGGCGGCAACCCGTGAGCCGCCACCCCATGGCAACGGTGCTGCCTGTTTCGCCGGCGCTGCAATGGTTGCGCGCCAACCTTTTTTCCAGTCTGCCCAACGCGGTGGCGACGCTATGTATTTTGTACCTGATGTGGACGTTGCTCCCGCCATTTCTAAACTGGGCGTTGGGCAACGCGATTTGGTCCGCTCCGGACGGGAGGCTTTGCCGCGAAGCGCAAGGGGCGGGCGCTTGCTGGGCCTTTATCACCGAAAAGCATCGTTTCATCCTGTTCGGCACCTACCCTTACGATCAGCATTGGCGCCCGGCATTGGCTGTGGCAATCCTGATCGCGCTCTATGGCGTGAGCGCGTTGCGCTCGCTCTGGCGGCCGCGCCTCGTGATTGTTTGGCTTGCCGGACTCGCGGTGATCGCCGTAGTCATGTGGGGCGGAGTGTTTGGTCTCAGCTACGTCGAGAATGAGCGCTGGGGCGGATTAATCCTGACGCTACTGCTCACAACCTTCGGCATCGCCTTTGCTTTTCCGCTCTCGATCCTGCTCGCCGTTGGCCGGCGCTCAGCCCTGCCGCTGATTCGTTTGATGTCGGTGGCGTATATCGAGCTCATTCGCGGCGTACCGCTCATTTCAGTGCTTTTCATGGCATCGGTGATGCTGCCGCTGTTTCTGCCGGGCGGGGTTTTTATCGACAAGCTCCTGCGCGCGCAGATCGCCATGATCCTGTTTGTCGCGGCGTATCTCGCCGAAGTGGTGCGCGGCGGCTTGCAGGCGCTGCCCCGCGGCCAGGACGAGGCGGCCCAGGCGCTCGGATTGACCTACTGGCAACGACATAGGTTCGTCATCCTGCCGCAGGCCTTGCGCATCGCAATCCCGCCGATGGTCAACACCTTTATTGGCTTTTTCAAGGATACTTCTCTGGTCGTGATTATCGGACTTTTCGACTTGCTGACGACCATCAAAGTGTCGCTCAACGAGCCCGCCTGGACGGGGTTTGGCGTCGAGGCGTATTTATTCGCGGCGTTCGTCTACTTCCTGTTTTGTTACCCGATGTCGAGCTACAGCCAGGCTCTGGAGCGCCGGCTGGCGCGCGGCGCGGCTGCGCCCATGATCAGGGAGAATTGATACGAGTAGGATCAAAAGGAGAGCTCAGTACCCCAGATCCTCGATCTCGTCTTCATCCATGCCGAAGAAATGCGCAATCTCGTGCAGCACTGTCAGGCGGATTTCCTCGCGCAGCTCTTCCGGGTCGGGAAAATCTTCAAGCAACGGCTCGGAGAAAATCGTAATCTTATCTGGTAAAATGGGCGGGTCGAATGCGGAGCGGTCGGGGAGAGGGACGCCCTGATAGAGCCCGTAGAGCGTGTCGTGGCGGGGGTCGAGCCCCTCGGCGCGCAATAAATCAGCGCTCGGGCGTTTTTCGACGACAATTTCGAGATTGCGCAAACCGTCGCGAAACTGTTTTGGCAGCCGGTCCAAGACCCGGGCGACTTCTATTCTGATCTCTTGGTGAGTCAACGGTAGGCAGTGTCTATCAAGTGAAGGCGCGGCGCAAGTCATACGGACGGATAGGCCGCATGGCCGGTATGGCGGTGTTTCTTTACTTCGCCATTGCGCATGGACAGCCGTCGCCGCGTGCGGTGCCGGTCATCGCCGACGATCTCGATCGCGAATCGTTGCGTGCAGCGATCGCGCAAAGCATGGTCTATCTCGCCAAACTGCCCTCCGACCGTATCGTCGGTGACAAGCCGCGCCGATTCACCGCCGCGGAAGTTATGGCCACACTACGGGCTTTTGACGAGTCGCTTGAGCACTGGGAGTGCCGGCAGTGTTGGATCGAAGAAATCAAGAAGCGGTTCGATTTTTTCCCGTCATCGAGCGAATCCGAATTACAATCGATTCTTTTTACCGGGTACTACCAACCGGTAATCGATGGCAGCCTGGCGCCGACGCCGGAATACAAATATCCGATTTACGGCAAACCCGTCGACTTAATCGTCGTCGAAGAAGCGCCGCAAGCTGCCGGGTCACTCACCGGGAGGCGGATCGGGCGCCTGGAAGGGGACAAGATCGTGCCTTACTATTCGCGCGCGGAAATCGATCATAAAGGAGCGCTGCGAGGGCGTGGCTACGAGATCGCGTGGACCAAGGATCCGGTGGATATTTTTTTTCTGCAGATCCAGGGATCGGGAATCTTACAGTTGCCGGACGGGCGCCGGTTACAGGTCGGCTACGCCGGACAAAATGGCTTGCCGTATCGCAGTATTGGCCGGTTGCTCATCGACGACGGAAAGATTCCGCGGGAAGAAATGTCGATGCAACGGCTGCGCCGTTATCTCGCGGAGCATCCAGCGGAGCGCGACGAGATCATGGCGTATAACGAGAGCTACGTTTTCTTTCGATTTGTCCCGAAAGGTCCGCTGGGCGCGCTCGAAGTTCCCGTTACCGCCGGGCGGTCGATCGCCACCGATTTGCGGCTCTTCCCCAAAGGCGCGCTAGGGTTCATTTACTCCGAACGGCCGGTGCTCGACCTCGAAGGCAAGCTGCTCGGTTGGACTCCTTTCCTGCGCTTCGTGCTCAATCAAGATACCGGCGGCGCGATACGCGGCCCGCAGCGCGTCGATCTCTTTTTCGGTCCGGACGCCCAAGCCGGGGCCGAAGCCGGCTATATGAACAGCGCCGGAAAATTATATTTCTTGGCGTTGAAAAATCCGCCGCCCGGGGCCGCTGCTCGATGATCGCGGCGGTGGGCTTGCTTGAGGGATTCTCACCAGCGGGGTATTCTCAAGCGAATTCGGACGCATTCGTGGAACGGCATAACGAAACCAAACGACTCAAATTGGCCCTAGCCATCAGCACCGTTTATTTTTTCGCCGAGCTGATCGCCGGCTTCATAACTAATAGTTTGGCGCTGCTTTCCGACGCCGGGCACATGCTTTCGGATATCGGTGCCCTGGTCCTCAGCTTGTTCGCTTTTCACTTCGCCAAGCGGCCGGCGACCGTGGAGAGCACCTATGGTTACCATCGTGTGGAGATTCTGGCGGCGCTGTTCAATGGCTTGGCGCTCTGGCTGATCGTCGGGATTATTTTGGCGTCCGCTTTTAACCGGCTCGTGGCGCCGCCTGAAGTTGAAAGCACCGGCATGATCGTGGTCGCGGTGCTGGGTCTACTGGTCAACATTGCCGCCGGTGTGATTCTGTTCGATCGGCATCATCGCCATAACCTCAATCTGCGTGGCGCGTTTCTTCACGTGGTCAGCGACGCAGTGGGCTCGGTGGGGGCCATTGCCGCGGGCGTCGTGATGCTGACTACGGGTTGGTATCTGGCGGATCCGCTGATCAGTATATTAATCGGCGTTTTGGTGCTGTTCTCGTCGTGGAATCTGGTCAAAGAGTCGTTGAGTATTCTCATGCAGTCGGTGCCCAAAGGGATACGCCTGGAGGAGGTGCAACGGACCATCGAAAGCGTCGACGGCGTGGCCAAGGTTCATGACCTGCATCTCTGGGCGGTGACCTCGGGGATATACACGCTGAGCGCCCATGCCGTGGTCGAAAACGGCGGCGATCTCCATAACGTACTCAACGGCATCGAAGACACGCTAAAGCAGCGCTTTAACATCGAGCACACCACGATCCAACTGGAAATCGAGAGCCGGGAAGAAACAGAATTCAAGGGTTTCTAACGCGGATGATTCGTGGCTCGATAAAAGTTTCGAGCGCGCCGGCCGTTGCGGCCATCGCCCCTTTGCAGACTCCGTTTTCGTCGGCGGCAGAAAACGAACACGAATCGCGAATTTCCGGCCAAAGCCGTCAAGCGGTTTCGCTTTAGGACACCGCTCGGCTCACGGAGACAGGTTTACCGCGCGGCAGAAGCGCCGCCATCAAGCCGACGCTCGCGAGCGACAATATGCCGAGAATCCAGAAGATGGTCGCGAGATTGGCGGCGACCAGCAGCAACCCGACGATCGATGTCGCGAAGGTTTTAGAAGCTTGCTGAATCAGCCGGTCCAGCGACACCACTCCGCCGCGCATTTCCACCGGCGCATTTTGCGTCAGCAGGCTTTTTTGCATCGGCGAAATAATGCCGTTGGCCAAGCCGTAAAAAAACAGCGCCGATCCGACCAGCCAAACGCCGGGGATAAGGGGAACGGCCACCACGGCTAAGCCGCTGACGAGAAACGCGCCGAAGAGCAAATGCGTCTTGTCCCTGCCGGCGGCGATCCGGCCCGCCTGACTCGACGTAATCATCGCGCCGGCGGCAAAGAAGGTGTAGAGGAGACCCGCAGTAGCCGTAGAGACCCCATGGGTGCGCACGACGAATAGTGGAAAATAAGTGAGAAAACCATAGTCGAGAAAAAAGCGTAGGAAGCCTGCCGAGAAAGCGATGAGCAGACGTGGATGACGCAAGAGACGTACGATGTTGCCGAGGTACGCTTTGGTCCCTTCATGATTGCTGCCTTTGGTTTCCGGGAGCCAGAAAAATGCCGCGACGCCGATGGGAACAGTCAGGAAATAAAATGTAAACGGCCAGAACCAAGCGATGGTGGCGAGAAATCCGCCGAGGGGCGGCAAAAACATGTAGCCCACGCGGTCGAGAAAAACCTTCAATCCCTGACCGCCGATTTCCTTATCGCCCTGGAGAAAATCGCTGATCAAGACGATGGTCAAGGGAATGACCGCGCTATACGCGATGCCTTGCAAGAAGCGAAAGAACAGCAGCCAAGCGAAGGTTGGCGCAAAGGCCATCGCCGCGCCAAAGATACCGTATACGATGAGTCCCCAGGCCAAAAGCAGGCGCCGCCCGAAAAGATCGGCAACCACACCGAACACTGGCGCGAGGAATATGGCCGGCAGGGTGAGCATCGTCATGACTAGGCCGAGCGCCGCATCGCTGATGCCGAAGGGCTCGATGATGGCGGGCAGGGCGGGCTGAATGAAGTTCACGCCCATGACCAGCGCAACGCTGGTCGCGTAAACCAGGCTGAGCGCCCGGCGTTTTTCAGGCGCGAGAGCACCGAGGCCAAAAATTGTCGCGATGCTGAGTACTTTCATCCACGCAAGTTTGGGGGAATATGCGCCGGCTGTCAACACGGCGGAGGAGAAAAGAGGATTATTGGAATAATAAAGAGTTGGAGTGATGGGGCCGCAACCCAACACTCCACTACTTCATCGCTCGAGCTTTTGATGTAGAGGCGACACACACTTCGTGATAAGGAAGATAAATCCTTCACGGGACAT
>CAWJBB010000013.1:0-22314 GCA_963840855.1 uncultured delta proteobacterium | reverse complement strand
GCCGTTCAAAACGTTCCAGTCGTTCAAATCGTTCGAGCCGTCAGAAAAAGAGAAAGCCTGGCCAATCGGATTATCTGCAAGATGCGGGAGCCAAGATTCGACAGCCGTGAGGAACGTACCTCGGCAGTCAACGCGTTCAAAAACCTCCTATCCTTCAAAACGTTTTGAACGACTTGAACGGCTTACATTTGAACCTAATCCTCGTTAAGCTTCCTTAACCACACCGAGGCTCATGGCGCCGATGCCTTCGATCTCGGCTTTCAACACATCTCCGGGTTTTAATTTTTCTTGAAACTCCGGCGAATCGGGGTTTCCCGTGGTGATCAAATCGCCTGGGTACAAGGTCGTCACTTCCGATAGAAAACTTATGAGAGTGGCGATGTCATTGATCATCGCATCGGTTTTGGCCGACTGTTTGAGTTCGCCGTTGATCCACAGTTTCATCCAGAGATTGTCCGGATTGGGAATTTCGTCCTTGGTAGTGATCCAGGGCCCGATGGGGGCGAAGGTTTCAAAGCCTTTGCGCACGTTGCGGGTGCCGGACATATTTTTACTCAAGCCATATCCGCGGGCAGTCATATCGAGCATGATCGTGTAGCCGAAGACGGCGTCAAAGGCTTGCGCTTTGCTCAGGTTGCGCGCCTTTCTGCCAATGACGACGCAGAGCTCCAACTCCGGGAAGATCGAATCGGCATTTTTCGGAATCACGATATTATCTTCAGGCCCGGCTATCGATGAAGGCGGTTTGAGAAAAATGTTTTCGAGAAGCTCCTGTGGCGATGTTTTCGCCGCCGTGCCTCTGCCGCGCGCCTCCCCCAATCCTTCTGTGCCGCGCTTATAGTTGCCGGCCGCGGCCCAAATTTTGGACGGATTTGCCACCGGCGGTTTGAGCCGCGCGGGATCGACGGGCACGCCCCTTTCGCCGCTTACCACGCTGCTCAGTTGCGCACCAAGCCGGTCATAATCGGCGATCACATCGAGCATCGAAAAGTTCTTCGGCAACGCTCCATGGTGGACGAGCAGGTTGCCGACCGGGATCATGGCATTGTTTCTAATGACGGCGATGTCATTGGGCTTAATAGACGCAAATTTCACGGCGAGGCTCCTTTAAAAGTGATGCAACTTCCTTATATCGAAGAAGCGATTATGACAAGCTGGCCGGCGCCGCGATCGTTCAATTGAACCGGGCAGGCCGGTGTGGCATAGAAAGTTGTGCCTTCCGCGTGGTTGCAAATTTCAGTGCGCGCCGATCCGCCGGCGCTGGATGCCATCGCCAATTTTCTCATCGAACGGGGCTCGCCCGGCGTCGTCATAAAAAAAAGGCAAGTCCAAGGCTACTACGCCCAGGGCGCCGCCGCGGTCGGCGTCAGCGCCGATGTGCGACGTTTTTTGCGCGACATCAAGGCGATCTATCCGGATATTGACGAAGGCGGCGTCAGCTGGCGCATTCTCAAAGACCGCAACTGGAACCGCGCCTGGCAGAAATTTTTCACAGCGCGGAAGATTGGCAGGCAATTCCTGGTGTGTCCGCCGTGGTTGACGCCCCCGCCGCTAAGAGGGCGCCAGTTAATCACCATCGAGCCAGGGCTGGCCTTTGGCACCGGCACCCACGCGACCACCCGTGGCTGCATCGAGTTTATTGAGAGCGCCGCCGGATATTTTGGCGCTGGCCAATTTGATGCGCTGGATGTTGGCACGGGGTCCGGTATCCTTTCCATTGCGCTGGCAAAATCAGGCGCGAAAAAAGTTTGGGCCATCGACAATGACCCCGTCGCGCTCAAAGTCGCGCGGAAAAATTTGCTCGCCAATGGCGCGGCAAGAAATGTCCGGCTTTCGGGCGCAAGGCTCAATCAGATCCGGCGGTCATTTTCGCTGGTGGTTGCCAATTTGACGGCGGAAACGATCTTCGATCTCGCCGATGGGTTGGCGCATAAAGTTGCGCCGCGGGGTTTTCTCATTCTATCGGGAATTTTGCATCAGAAAGTTCGCGGCGTCATCGGCCGTTTTGCCGGTAGCGGTTTCAAGGTGCTCCGGCGCAAGCGGGAGAAAGAATGGGTAACGCTGCTGTGCCGGCGACTCCGGCGCGGTTCAAGGTTTCGGGTTCAAGGTTCAAGGTCGGGGGCGCGAACATTGAACTTTGAACGTTGAACCTTGAACAGAGCATAATATGGCTCGGTTTTTCCTGCCCAAGAAGAATATCGACGGAAACCGCGGCGTCATTCACGGCCGAGAGTTGCAGCACCTGCGCCGGGTTTTACGCTTGGCGCCCGGCGATGGCATTACCGTCTTCGATGACGCCGGGCGGGAGCATGACGCCGTCATCCGTTCCTGCGGCTCCGAGAGCGCGGAAATAGAAATTATTCGTTCGCGCGAGGCGCCGCGGGAATCCCCGTTGGATTTAACTCTGGCTCTCGCATTGACCAAGGGGGATAAGATGGATTTCGTCGTCGAAAAGGCGACGGAACTGGGTGTCTGCCGGATGGTTCCTTTCATCTCTATCCGTGCGGTGGCGAAGCTGGACGCGGCCAAGGCCGAGAAACGCGCGGCGCGCTGGCAAAGGATCGCTGTAAGCGCCGCGAAACAGTGCGGTCGCACGCGCGTACCGGAAGTACTGCCGCTTTGCGAGTTTCGCGACTTGCTAGGTCAGGATTGGCCGGATACGCTCAAACTATTTTTTTGGGAAAACGAAGCCCGCCAGTCGTTGCGGCAAGTGCAAGACAAGCGACGTGATACCGAGTCGGTGCTGATTGCCATTGGTCCCGAAGGGGGATTCAGCGCTGAAGAAGCCCGAGCCGCGCAGGCGCGCGGATTCGAAATGATTTCTCTGGGCAGACGAATTCTCCGCGCCGAAACCGCGGCGTTGACGGCGGTCTCGTTGGCGCAGTTTCTCTGGGGCGACTTACAATAGCTTGCTCTTGGCAGAACGAGCGGCTATCTCTTCTGTAATGAGCGGCTAAGAAGCCGCTGGTTCAAGGCGTTCACGGAGTTGAAGAGCTAGAGTGGTGTGTCCGAAGTTCGCTAAATAATTCAATCGTCATTCCGGGCAACCCCCGTGAAAACGGGGGCGACCCGGAATCCAGAAGTTCCCTAGGCTCTGGATTCCCGCTGGAGCTTGTCCTGAGCCCAGCCGAAGGGCGAGAATGACGGACTCGGGCTTTCGAATTTGTAAGCGAACGATAATTCCAGGACGCTAGGAGCAATTCCAGGAAACAGACTCAAAATCATGAACTGTCAAAATTGTGATTCGCCGGTTTTGCCGTCCGCTGAACGCTGTGAAAAATGCGGCGCGAGGTTACTGCATCCGAGAGTGGTTTTCGGGGCTCCACGGCGGGAAGATTTCAATTTGACTCGAGAGGAGCCGTTTGAACTAGACTTGCCGGTGGAGGGCGATGCCTGGCAATTTCCGGGGGGAGGTGTGACTCCATCAGTCGCCCACCCGCTCGAGTCTTCCAGTGAACCCGCGGATGTGCCGCGCTATGGCGGTTTTTTTCGGCGCGGCGCCGCGTTTCTTATCGATTGCTTCGTCGTCATTATTCTCGCGCTAGTGATGGGGCTCATGGCTTACGTGGGCTACAAAGTGGGACTCGCGGCGCACCAACGGACCATCACGGAGGTAACCCTGATGCCCCTCGTCACATTGCTCACGACCGCGACTACGATGTTGGCAACGGTCTATTTCGTGTTGTTTCATGGCATGGACGGAAAAACCATCGGCAAATGGTTCTTGAGTTTGCGCGTCGTCGGCGCCGAGCGTGAACAAATCGGCTACCGGCGCGCTTGCCTGCGCTGGATCGGGAGCCTCGCCTTTGCGCCACTGCTGCTGGGTCATCTATGGGTGTTGTTGAGCCGGGAAAAAAGGGCTTGGCATGATTACCTGGCGCGCACGTGGGTCATAAGAGAGTGAGCAGTGAGCAGTGAGCAGTGAGAAGTGAACAGTGGGAAGTGACGAAAAGCCACATCGAAAAATGCTAAATGGGCTTATCGTGTCATTGGCAAAGAAGCTTTGAACGACTGCTCATTGCTCACTGCTCACGGTCTCACTATGGGGAGGGGAGACATGGGAGTCCTAAGGATCGGGGTCGTGATGGACCCCGTGGAATATATAAACATCGACAAAGACACGACGTTTGTTCTGATGCTCGAGGCGCAGCAGCGCGGCCATGAAATTCACGTTATGGAAGCGCATGATTTATACGTTCGCGGCGGCACACCCTACGGCCGCTATCGGCGGCTGCAAATCGCGCGGGCGACGCCGCACTATCAGCTCGGTGAATTCACGGATGGGAGGCTCGAGGACTTCGATACCGTTTGGATGCGCAAAGATCCGCCGTTCGACATGAAATTCTTTTTCGCCACGCACCTGCTCAGCCTGATCGACCCATCACGGTGCTTCGTGATGAACGATCCCAGGGGACTGCGCGAGGCGAATGAAAAACTGTACGCGCTGCGCTTTCCCGAACAGATTCCTCAGACGCTGGTGACCAGCGACATGCGACGGCTCAAGGATTTCATGGAGGAGCTTGGCGGGGAAATCATCATCAAACCGTTGGACGGCAGCGGCGGCAGCGGCGTGTTCTACCTCAATACTCAAGACCGTAACACCAATGCCATCCTTGAAGCCGCCACCGACAACGGCCGCAGAATGATTATGGGGCAGCGCTATTTGCCGGAAATTCGCCAGGGTGACAAACGCATCATCGTGCTCGACGGCGCGCCGCTGGGGGCGGTGTTGCGCGTCCCGCTGGAAACCGAGACCCGCGGCAATATTCACGTCGGCGGACAGTGCGTCAGGACTGAAGTCACGGAGCGTGACCGGGAAATCTGCGCGGCGCTGGCGCCGCTAATGCAGGCCGATGGATTGTTTTTCGTCGGTTTGGACGTCATCGGCAACTATCTAACCGAGGTCAACGTAACCAGCCCCACCGGCATCCAGGAGATCAACGCGCTTGACGGCGTGCGCCTGGAAAGCCAGGTGATCGATTTCGTCGAACGGCGGGTTCGGAACCGTGACTCGTGACCGTGCTCGCTAGCATGAAAAACTCTCGTTGAAGGAAAAACGAACACGAGCCACGAACCCGCTCACGATCTTGACTCATCTAAGCTTTTGGGCAATATTTCAGATTTCAAACTTGTGGCCAGGTAGCTCAGTCGGTAGAGCAGAGGACTGAAAATCCTCGTGTCGGCAGTTCGATTCTGTCCCTGGCCATCTTCAACTAGCCAGTTTTGCGACACTTTTAAGATTCTCGGTTCTGCATGAAATGGAGAGGAGACTGGGGATCGTCCCGACCAGTCGGCGGGTCGGGCAACCCGGCAAAGACTTCGGTGGTTTCCTCATCGAGTCGTCCCCCGGTCATCGTCCAACCTCGGGCGCAATCTTACGAATAAACCGGGCTACGTACTATTCAACTGTATTTTATTAAAAGCCTACGCGTTTTTCCACCTCACGGGCACGCTGCACCTCCTCTTGGAGCTCTGGGCGAGCGATCAATTCCGCATAGGCTTCTCGCATCAAATCCTGACGAGATGCTTTACTATAATCAACTTCCGCTTTGATCTCTCCTAACTCCAACATTTCCTTTGCGTATTGTTCCAGGCCTGTCGCGAGCCCATCCATAGGAAACGGCTGATGCTTTTCAAGCCACTCGGGGGATCGCACACGCAAAGGCCGCAACCGCTCGTGATAATTGGGGCTATGCCGGCGCAATCGACGGTCCAGGTTCTGCAGATACCGGAAATTCTGTCGGTCGCGCACGAACCAGTAGGATCTAAGAATCGCTCGCAGAAATGCCTTTACCTCATCTCGGCGCTCCTCCAACACTCGGGCGGGCGCGGCTATGACTCGATCCGGACGTCCTTCGGGGTAAGATCCAGAAAAATCCTTTACAACTTCAAAGCCCGACTGACGGAGCTTTTCTATGTGATCAGGATAGGAAAACAGACCCGCGTCGAATTCGCCGTTAAGCAGAGGATCGAGCCTCATTTCGGGACCAAATCCAGTCACCCATTTTATTTCGGTATGTGGGTTCACCCCGGCCTGATGAAGCCAGTAACTTAGCTGCAGATGATGATTGTCGTTGATGTCACTGATTCCGATGCGCTTACCCCTGAGATCCTGAAAAGTGCGAATTCCCGCTCGGGCAATGAAGGATCCGGGCCGGTTGTTACGCCAACCCGCGATCACGCAAAGATCTTCGCCCTGACTGTTCTGATAAAATACCGTCCTAGGTTGTACATCCGTCGCGATGTCAACGTCCTTGTCCTTCATCGCTTGAATAAGTGTGAGCTTCTCGAAACTGAATGGCGCCAGTCCATGGGGGACAAGCTCGTACGTTTCATTGCCATCGGCATCGCGAAGGCCTTCGTCGTATAGAAAGTTCATCTCCATCGCGACGACAGGCAGGGAAAGATGTATGACATGATAGCACGCCGGACCGAATCGCAGCGGTTTCTTGCTCATAAAGATTTATCCTTTCTCCCACATGTGGATATTCCATACAGTAGCATTTCGAACTCCAGCGGCCTGGCGTGGCTCGACGCCATGCACGTTGGCGCGGACAGTCACATGCTCGGTTAGATAATAAAGCGGCAGCCACGGCAAATCCTGGGTGAACAGCTGCATCAGCTCGGCTTTGAGAGCGTTGGCTCCGGGCTCCAGCAACGTCTCCTCAAGCCGCTCAGTGATCTGGTCCGCTCTCGCGTTGTTCCATCCACCGAAATTTTGGCCGGCATACTTATCTTCTTCTTTGGGTATATTGGAGCTGTTCAGTTGGGTATAATAATACTCGTCACTGTTGTTTCTTTCCCGCCATCTAAGGGTTCCGGGGTTGGCACGGTACTTCACATCCCCCAGGACTCTGCGCGGAAGGTTCTTTATCTGCACGTCAATGCCTATGGCCTTCCAGTATGACACAGTGACGACCTGAACTTGCTCGAGTTCTCTATTGCCGGCGTCGGTTATGCCATCAACGACGAAGCGCTCGCCTTTTGGATTCCTTAAAATACCGTCAGGTCCTGATTCCCAGCCGGCCTCGGAGAAGAGCTTCCTTGCTTTGTTCGGGTTGAATTCATATTTTACCGCCCGAACTTCAGCTTCCTTGAATGCCGCGTCTTTTGGAGACATCATAAAATGCGCCGGCTGAACCTTGCCGCTAAAGAGTGTCTGCATTATTTTGTCCCTATCGATCGCATGAAGAAGAGCTTGCCGTATTCGGACGTCGCGAAACCACGGATTTGAAGGATCGGGCACCACGCCAACCCAGCTGTTGGGTGAAAAGTGGACTTTCCCCTGCCGTTTGGATTCCCATTCTGTCTGAGCGACCGCTGCTTGTTGAAACCCAAGCGCCGAATTCAACGAAACATCGATTTGATTCGAGAGAACGCTCGCTAACGCAGAGTTCTGGTCGGGGATGTGCCGGTATACGATCCGGTCTACTTTTGGTTTACCGTGCACGTAATTCGGGAACGCCTCGAGTGTTAATTGATCGTCATGCCCCCATTCGACCAGCTTGTACGGCCCTGCTCCTACGAAGCGACGGTTCCAGTATGCCTGATTGACAAATGCGTCATAATTACCTGCGACATAGCTTTGTTCGAGCAGATGACTCGGCAACGGACATAGGTCGACTACGCCGAGCGCCGCAGAACTCCAGTGCAGCTTCTTCCAAAGGATCGAAAGCGTCAGATCATCCGGCGCGGCCATATTCACAGCAAGCCTGGTACCGGCGCTGCCACGCCACGGAATCTTAGGATCGTTCATAACTTTCCAGCCCAGGACAAAGTCTCGCGCCGTCAGCGCTTTTCCGTCGTGCCACGTCAAGCCCGATCTTAGCTTGTAAATCGTCGTGAAGCTTCCGTCGGAGTTTCTTTTCAGCGTGCCTCTGCTAACCGAAGGTAGCTCCGCTGCCAATTCGGGAACCATCTTGCCAATGCTGGAATTTTTTCGTGCCAGTCCTGTATGGACCATGTTCGTGGGTTCGGCATCGGCGCGACCAATGAAGAAACCCTTCTCGCTTGAATCGCCGATAACCACGAGTGTAGATCGAGCCCTTTGAACCGCAGCAAACCCCAGTATGGGTAAGGCTGTCGCCGCCAACGTTCCCGTTAACGTCTGGTGCAGAAAGCTCCTTCGGCTGAAACCTATCGCATTGCCTTCCTGCTTTTTGCGGATGCTGTGCGGCAATGAAGGGTCGGCTGAGTTCGCTATCGTTTTATTCATGCACGACTCACCTTCGAGTAAGGCGATACTGCGTCCGAACGCGCCTCTCGACGAATAGAGCTGCTCCAGTTCAGGTGTCTAGTCCGCATTATTCATGTCTTTGGAAAACCGCACCACAGTATAAAAGCAATGAATCTCGTGTCTCGCGTCTAGAGTTTGCGTTAAGATAAATCCGAAACCCGGGACTCCGGCCCCTAGACTATCTTGGCCGCGACCGAAGAGGCTTGCTCCTCGGGCGCAATCTTACGAATAAACCGGGCTAGATCAGTAGAGCCGCGCTTTCAACCTTCTCTTATGGTGCGCATCTTTTGCTTCCTTTCGCGCCGCTGAGGCGGGCATCCGCGCCGCCGAGCGAACCCTCTAGCACCCATACTCTTGTTGTCAAACGAACATAGTTCATTACTTTCTGGCCGTTGAAAGCATAGCCCTTCTTAGGAATGACAGATCGGCTACCTCGGCCAATTTTACGGCGCGGGAGTTTTTTGTCGCAATGTTGTGTACCTCGGTCAGATGCGCGATAGCTGACTCGCTAACCTCTGAAGAATACCAGTCTCGGAGAACATCGTAGTTCCCTTCGGCAGCGTCCCGGTTCAGGTCAGGAACGTTCTTCATGGCGAGCTCGATTGCCGCATCTCTATTGTGTTTCACGTACTCGGTCGCCTGGACCACTGCATTCACAACTTTCTGTACTGCCTCGGGATTATTCTCGATCAAATCAACGCTGGTCGTAATACCCCCTTCGGGCCAGGCGCGGTCCGCATCTGGGTAAGGCAACAAATGGAAGCCTCCCTTCTTGAGCCAGAACAGGTATTGCGGCCGCCCAAACACTGCCGAAAAGCTCGGATCGGAAAAGACCTTCGCCCGCGCGGACAAGTCACCGGTCACGACGTGAAGGTCTTTGCCAAGCTCCCAGCCGTATCGATGGCATAACCATCGAACCTCGCTCATTGACCTGCCGCCGCCGACCATCACTTTCTTCCCCTTCAGATCTGCTAGTGATTGAATTTCGCTCCGCGCCGCGCAGGGATACCTTGATACGCTCGTCGCACATAGCGCCTTCAGGCCGCCCCAGCCACGTATGGCTGCCTCTACCGCGATGCTTATCGTCGCGTAGAATGCTACCTCACGTTCCAACACGAGTTGGACCATTCTCTTTTTCTCGTCATGCGAATGAACATACCGAATGCGCACCTCTTGTGCGCTAAAGAACCCTTTCTCTTCAGCTATATAAAAAGGAAGAAAGCTAAACGCTTGAGCGCGCAAGACTAGCAACACGACTTACCCCACCTTAGCTCAATGTTCTGCCGACAACGACGCCAGGATCGATCGGATATTCCTCTTTCCACCACTGCGCAGCAGCTTTGCCGCCGTTTTTAGCCAAGGACTTTATCCATAGCTTGCTTGATGAGCGACTCGGCCCGTTGACAAAAGTGTTGCCGCGACGGATCGCTTCGACGTAACGTGCGTCTTCGATCGATCCCCCACCGGACATATTGACTTCCGGGCCGAAGTTTCGCACTGCCCAAAAACGGTGGCACATCCGGGTATCGAACGGCAGCTGACCGCTGATTTCGATGATGATGTTGCTTTCTCCTACTCCGTCTACGATCTGTCGAATCTGCTCCGCTCCGGATTCAATTTCTCCCCAGTTGCCGATAACCTCCCGGATAACGCGGCTTTCCAGATATACATGCTCGCAACCAGCCTTGAGGAGCCGCTTCATCTCTCCCACGACCGCTTCAACGTTTAGCCGTCCTTTGCCGGAGCGGGCCAGATCGCCATCGGGTGTCTTTTGGCCAACCTCGCCATCGACCTTGAGCCCCAACTCGAGCGCTAAATTCATGTACTTTTGCCAATCCTGATTAAGTTTTTCCAGGTCTGCCCTCTCACCTAGATTGATGTGCTGGGTGTCGATTTGCGCGTGCGTAAAGCCAATATCGCGGATTGTGCGCAGGAACTGTTCGGCCTTATCCTGATAGTAAGCGATCGCGAACATCGGATCGTCCGCTGCCACGCCGACCTGGTGATCCCGATACAATTTTACTTTCTGTTCGATAGCGCGCCAGGGCGCGTGCAGATGAGTTGGAGTATATTTGACAACATCTACATACTCTCCCCAGGTCTCCAGCATCTCCTTTGTCCAGGTAATTGTCCCGTACTCGGCAAAGATGGTTATACCTTGAGTCCGCGGCTTTGGGCTGCGCGGCGCCAGCTCCAAAAAATCTAAGAACCGTCTCTCCATATTCAGTTCCTTTCTTGGTCGTTCGCCGTTTGCTTAGCTGTCTGCAACTCGGTCGGTAAGTACCGCTAAAGCCCTTACCCCTCGTTTAAAAGCGAGCGCATGCGGGCAACAGCATATTTCCGGCAGCCATCGGCCTAGTCTTTGACAGACGTCGCTTCTCCAAGCGCTTTTTAGAATCGCCTGAACTAGCGCGTCCTGACGTAGATCCGAGATTAAGCTTTTCCAATATGCACGATTGAATTGCACGTTGTCAATCTCACTCGTGCTGGTGTATGTATCACTCAGTGTGTAAATTTGGTGGGGAAGAGGGAGGGCGAGAAAATCGCTGTCGCCATCTCCGACCTCGAAGTCGCAGTGAGAAGAACACTAACTGGGAAGGTGCTTTCCGCATTCCACTGCTCGTGCGATGGCCCGGCAAAATCAAGCCCGGTCAGATCTCAAGGGAGATCGTTCAGCATCATGACTGGTTCCCGACCTTCATGGCGATCGCCGGTGAACCCGACATCGTTGCAAAGGCCAAGAAGGGTTATCAGGCGATCGGACGGACGTACAAGAATCATATCGACGGCTACAACCTGTTGCCCTATTTAACCGATGAGCAATTAAAGGGGTCACCCGCTCTTAGCTCTTAACATGTCTTGCAAGTGCGACGAGGCGGTTTTCATCGCTCATTCATTGCGCATCGTACACCCCGTGGGTTACTGTCATTTAATGAACCGCAGCCATTCCCGCGGGAATATTTTCTTGGACAATAAATGTCACAAGCGTGTTTATCGACTTACGTTCCGACAACTAGGCAGAGATGAAGAATAGGCTAATAAGCTAAGAGCGGACTTGACCCCTTATCGCGATTTCCAAGTTCCCGCCGCCGAACAGGCGGAGTTGAAAGCGATTGTCCAGAGTACTTATGGCGACATTGTTGTTGGCAAGGCATAACCCGATCAGCCTCTTTTCTTGGTAGCCCCTGCCTTTCGGATTATCGCAGCGCACTTTGTGGCGTCCGCGTCGGACTCAAATCCAAAAACCGCTGAATATTTTCTCCCTACCACCTGGGCTACGAGAAAATCCATGTTGATCCCCGCACCAGCAATGGCCTGAGCGGTTGCATAGCCGAGGCCCGCCCGGTTATCGCCCTCGACCAGCAGAGCCGGGATTGCTGACGCGCTGAACCCCGCTTCCTCGGCCGCGGTAACGGACTTCCTCCCTGTAACGGGGTAAAGCTCAATTGCGGCCTTGGATTCCTGGCTCGGAAAACGATAGGCCATCACCACATGGATGTCTGTGCCGGCGTTGGCAAGCGGGGCAAGAGCACTGGCAAGAATTCCGCTCCTATTGTCAACTTCCTTTCGCCACAACACGATTTTTTTCACAGTCACTGCCATAGTGAGTCCCTCCTTTTCATGCCAAAATTCGTTCGTAAATTCCTTCGGCGGAATTCTATTGCGAAGCTACGAAGGCCGCAACCAGGACGAATTATTTAGTTGGATCCGCGGCAAAATTGTGGGGTGACCCCTCCTCTCAGGCGAACGACCCCACCGCTCGCCCCTGCTAATTTCGCGTTTCGTGCTTTGCTCTTGCGCTTTATCCTGCCGGTTGACTCTTTGGCGTGTCAATAATAAAAGACCCTTCTGCTCGTCGAGTGCCTTCACTACAAACTACAGGAGAGTTTTATATGTTTAGCCATTCTACCCACACCGCTTCGTTTTTCTCCGTCCTTATGGCTGCGCTCATTTTCTCGCTCACTGTGGCGGGGGTTGCTTGGGCGCAGGGCAACACCAGTCTGGGGACCGATGCGCTTCAGAACAACACCACGCGGAACGAATGGCGTCAAGTCCGCTCTTAGCTTTTAACATGTCCTGCAAGTACGACGAGGCGGTTTTCATGGCTCATTCATTGCGCATCGTACACCCCGTGGGTTACTGTCATTTAATGAACCGCAGCCATTCCCGCGGGAATATTTTCTTGGACAATAAATGTCACAAGCGTGTTTATCGACTTGCGTTCCGACAACTAGGCAGAGATGAAGAATAGGCTAATAAGCTAAGAGCGGACTTGACCCTTATCGCTTTTGGGTTCGAAGTATTCCATACTTTTCTCTCCCATAGAGGTGATTTTGCATAGGACCGTCATAGCCCAAGTGCGAGTTCGATGACAAGGGGGTGATGGAAGAATCAAAGAGGCGGGTATGGTTGTTTGCAAGTTCCGAGGCGCGAAAATTCGGCGTCGCGGAGAGGGTAGGACGACGAACTCTGCGGCTTGGCATCGGTTGGCCACCGTGCTATTGTGCTTCACTATGACGCACTCATGATGCACAATCGGAGTAAGTTATGAAAGCGATAACTTTGAGAAATTTGCCCTCTGAGTTGGAAAAGACCGTGCGTAAAGAGGCCGAACGCAAGCGCATCAGTATCAATAAAGCGGTCATCAGCTTGCTAGAACGGAAAGTCGAAGGACGCAAGAAAACTAAAAACAAGACACGCGAACATGACGATCTCGATGCTCTGGCAGGGTCGTGGACGAAGAAGGAGGCCGCCGAATTTGATAATACATTGGCGGCTCAACGGAGCATCGACCCGGAGTTGTGGAAATAGTGCGTTTGCTGTTGGATACGTCAGCGTATTCGGCATTCATGAAGGGCCATGAAGACATCCGAATCGCCGTCCGATCGAACGAGGAGATTTTTCTCACTTCCATCGTTATCGGCGAGCTAACAGCGGGGTTCATAAAAGGAAATCGACGAAAAAAGAATGAAGATGAGCTGCGCCGGTTCCTTGCATCTCCGCGCGTGGGGCTTGTGGATGTCACTGAAGAAACGGCAGAAAGATACGCGGTCATTCTCAATTCACTGTGGCAGGCCGGAACCCCGATACCAACCAATGATATCTGGATTGCGGCTAGCGCCATGGAATATGGCTTGCGCGTTGTCACGACCGATGATCACTATCAGAAAATTCCACAGATCATGGTCGACTATTTCACCGTCGGATAGAGCGGAATCTAAACTTAGAATTTTCGTTGATCTCCAACCGTCGTCCATGATCTCGCCTTTACAAACGCCAACGGATTTTGATGACTTAACGAAAAACCGACAGGACGGGCTTAGAGAGAGAAAGGTCAGGCAAATCAAGAAAGATCTCTTTCGTCGTTTGATTGGCGACGCCTCTTACCAAGTTTTGATCATGGCGAACAAGTATGGAATTACGGGCACCTTGCCCAGTTTGGGGATGAGTCTTCTCCATTTGGGACTAGTAACAATCAAGTACAGTAATCCCCTTTCAGTTGGCAGTGCCAAGCATCCAACGATCACAGATTTCGAAATCACGCCGAAGGGGCGTGAATTCATTGAGCGTATTAAGATAGAGACTGATCTGCCGGATCTGCCGTTGCATTAAGACGCGAGAACAAATCGCGACCTAACCAATTGCTTCAGACCGATCGCTAGCAGTGACGGCTGAGCTAGGCGTTAGCCTGCAAGGTACTCGCGCGGCGGCTCACGGATCAGGCGCCCGCGATGAGCGGACATTTCGCAATCATTGGAGGGAGCCATGAGGACCAGATCGCTTGCGGCACCAGCAAGAATTGCGGCGATGATTCTGTTGTCGCAAGGCTTCGCCGCAGAGGCCGCTGAGGTAAAGGTCATAGCTGCGGCTCCCATGACAGCGGCGTTCAAGGAGCTAGGCACGCAATTTGAACGCGATACCGGGCACAAGCTCGTGACCAAATTCGCACCGACCCCGCTGGTGAAGCGCGAGATCGACGCCGGGGAGACGTTCGACTTAGCCATCTCCGTCACGTCCGGAGTCGACGACTTGATCAAAGAGGGCAAGATTGTCGCCACTGCTCAGCCGCATGGAGAGAGCGAGTAGCCATGCCATCGATCTTCCTCAGCCACAATTCAGCAGACAAGCCTTTCGTACGTCGGCTGGCTGATCGGCTGACCGAATCTGGGGCAACCATTTGGTTGGACGAAGCGAACCTCCGAATCGGTGACTCTCTTATTGATAAGATCACTGAGGCCATCAAGGAGGTTGATTTCATTGCCGCGATTATTTCGAAAAACTCGATCAAGTCACCGTGGGTGAAGAAAGAACTTAGTCTCGCCGTAACGAAAGAGATCAAGAACGAGGCAGTCGTGGTGTTCCCGGTTCGGATAGATGACTGCCCGATTCCCGACTCCCTCGCCAACAAACTCTATGCGGATTTCCGAGACGAGAAGCAGTTTGACAAACAATGCGATTTACTCCTCATCGCCATGGGTCTAAACGTTACCCGTGAGAACTTCAGGAGCGGTATTGCTATCGAGTGGGCGGACGAAGGCCCACGCATTTTTGGTCACGGTGTCGTCATCTCCGTCGCTGAGTCGAATGCCCTCCTTGATCGTTGGCACGAATGGATCTGGAAGTTCGTCGAGCAAGAACGGAAAAAACGCGGTCGCAAAAAGAAAAATGTTGGATCGGCTGCAAACATCCTCGCGGTCATCCGGGCCTGCGCAGACACATACCACCGCGTACCGGACGAAGCCGAAATGAAAGAAGGAAAGACAGAGTTAGCCCGTAAATTCAACTTGCTCTTCGTTTTCATCGAAACTATGTATGCGAAAGCGATTCATGAAGATGGCCCAACGGTGGAGCCTGCAAGGCCGAACACCGCATGCAGCCCGACCCGTCGCCAAAAGCAGCGGCGGGCAGCTGATACTTGATCGTTAGACTACGAACCCTTATGTAAGGAGGTTGTGTTGACGAGCACATTTTATGAAAAATATTCAGAGGCTCTTAAGGATCCTCAAGGACGGTCTTGATGCGGAGATCTCTACTGTCAAGTCAAGTTCCATCGATCTTCGGGCCGGCGATTCCGGAAACCTATGCTGTTTTGTTCTTGACTACCCGCGGGCCTTTCGAATACCTTCACTCGCAGTTATGATACGCGGTTCCGACAGGACGACCATCAGCCAGGTTCGGAGATCCTGCCTGGTTTTATGCTCATGTCTGGCCGTTTCGTTTTTTCTTTCCGGTTGTCTCATCCAGCAGATCGGCGGCGCTTTTTCCAAAGACGCCGGAGGGGCTCCAGCACGACGCCTCGCCGAGAGCAAAAAAGCTCATTGACGAAGCGTTCGAAGGAATCCAGCCGCAACCCTGGATCGATCATCACGTGCATATCGTGGCTCTAGGAACCGACGGCAGCGGGGCGTTTGTGAATTCGAAGATGAGGAGCTGGCTCCATTTGATCGAGCGGCTGAAATTCAGCGTCTATGCCAGCGCGGCGGGAATCCAGAGCCTCGACACCGCCGATCAGGAGTACGTTGCGCGGCTCGTGCGACTGGCCCGCAACATCCCGGCGCCGGGGAAATTTCGTATCTTAGCCTTCGATAAGCACTACAATTCCGATGGGTCGGTCAATTTGGAAAAGACCACTTTTTATGTTCCAAACGAGTACATTTTTCGGTTGGTCCACGACTATCCCGATCTGTTTCTGCCGGTCATCTCGGTTCATCCCTATCGCCCTGACGCGCTGGAGGAGTTAGAAAAATGGGCGGAAAAAGGGGCGAAATACATCAAGTGGTTGCCGAACGCGATGGGCATAGACCCTGCCAGTCCTCGCCTCGATCCCTTTTATGAAAAGATGAAAGCGCGCCGGATGATTCTTCTGTCTCACACCGGAGAAGAACAGGCGGTCGAGGCGGAGGAGGATCAGCGGCTGGGGAATCCGCTGTTGTTGAGGAAACCGCTGGACTATGGGCTGCGAGTGATTATGGCCCACGGCGCCAGTCTCGGCAATTGCATCGACCTCGATAGCCCGGCGAAGGGCGAGGTCCTCTGTTTCGATCTGTTCCTGCGTCTGATGGATGAGAAAAAATACGACGGATTGCTCTTCGGCGAGATATCGGCGCAGCTTCAGTTTAATCGAATGCCGGGACCGATTTCGACTCTTTTAAAGCGTCAGGATTTGCATCCCCGTCTGGTGAACGGCAGCGACTATCCGCTGCCGGCGATCAACTTCCTGATCCACACGAGGGCGATGGCGCGGGATGGATTCATCACCGCAGAAGAGCGCGGCTATCTCAACGAGATCTACGATTACAATCCGCTGCTGTTTGACTTTGTGCTCAAGCGAACCATGCGCCACCCTCAGACCGGGCAAAAGCTCGCGCCGTCCGTGTTCATGGCGAATCCGGGGTTGGAGAACTAACCGGCGAGGCCGGCGACGGCTTTTTATCCATCACCCAGTCGGTGGCGCGGACAAAGGCACGGATGAAGCGCACCAGCAGCTCCTCATTCGCATTGGCCCATTCCCGCCGCGTCGCGCCGTGAGCTGCTGCCTATCCCGCGCATGCGGCGGACCCACGGGGAGCGGGCTTGACCAACCGTCTCGTCATCTGCAAGTGTAGCTCTCATCTTCGGTCCAGCGGCGCGTCGCCCGCGGGCCGCTGATGCGCAGGTCGTTAGAGGATGTACACTTGCTCTGATTGGTGATCAACGCAACGAGACGGACCCATGTGTCAGGACGACGTTCTCTAGAGCAGATCGACGAGGCGGCCAAAGACGGTGAGCTACCGCTCGCCGGGGGCATAGTGAGATAGCATCGCGAAATGGCGCTGGCCGAAAGGCTGACCGAGGCCAATTCGTGCTTGACGCATCGAAGGAGAAGTCAGCGATGCCGTTGAGAGCTTGTCCAGTCTGTGCGACCTTGTTTACCTGTGGGCTGGAGAGTGGGGATAAAAGGTGTTGGTGTTGTGACTATTCGCAGATCATGCCCCTTGACTTCAGCCAATCGTGTCGTTGCCCTGCTTGCTTGAAAGAGGTTGTAAAAGAAAAAATAGCCAGATATCTCCAAACTATTACTCCTGAAAACGGTGCTGCCAGCATCGCGAAGAAATACGCCACAAACAGTCCACTCATGGAAGATATAGACTACTACCTCAATGAAGATGGGAAATTTGTTTTTACGGCGTGGTATCTCTTGAAGCGCGGGCACTGTTGCCAAAATGGGTGCACACATTGTCCATACGGTTATAAAACAGCGTGACCTTATGCTGACTTTCCCCCACGCACGCTTGATTCCAGTGTTGGTCCCCATACCTTGTTGGGCGACGCGGTTTATTCGATGGTGCTCTTGGGCGGCCCGGCGCTTGCCGCGAACGCAGTGCCAGCACTGCGCGAACCTGAGCCTTCCGTGGCTTTATAGGAGCTGCCGATGAGGATCGTTTCGCTGCTTCCCAGCGCAACGGAGATGATCTGCACTCTCGGACTGGAAGATCAATTGGTGGGGGTTACCCACGAGTGCGATTTCCCGGCGTTCGTTAGAGGACTGCCAAAGGTCACGCGCACGCTGGTCCCCGCCGAAGTTCCGAGCGCCGAAATCGATCGTCAGGTTCGGCAATGGCTGCGGACGAATCGAGCCCTCTATTCCCTCGACCTGCCCATGTTGGAAGAACTGCAGCCTGACCTGATTGTCACGCAAGCGCTGTGCGAAGTTTGCGCGGTGGCCGAAGATGAGGTTCAGGCCGCTGCATCTTTGCTTCCTGGTCGCCCTCAGGTCATCAACCTGGAACCGCAAACCCTTTCGGAGGTCTTTGCCGCAATCCGCAAAGTGGCGATGGCCGTGGGCGTGGGCCGGAAAGGAGAGGAAGTCGTTGAAGGGCTGGCGGCCCGCGTCGAGGGCGTCGTGGCCCGCACGATCTCATTGCGACGCCGGCCGCGTGTGGCGTTGCTGGAGTGGCTCGATCCACCATTCTCCTGCGGCCATTGGAGCCCCGAACTGGTCCGGTTGGCAGGAGGCGTCGAAGGCCTCGGTCGGGAAGGCAGGCCATCGCGGACGCTGCACTGGGAGGAAGTGATGGGATGGCAGCCGGAGGTCGTGTTCATTGCCTGTTGTGGCTTTGACGTCGCGCGAACCATGGATGATGTTCCACCGTTGCAAGCCGTCCCTGGCTGGAAAGACTTGCCTGCAGTCCGGATGGGACGGGTATATGTCACAGACGGCTCTCAATATTTCAGCCGTCCAGGTCCACGCCTGGTCGATAGCCTGGAGATCCTGGCGCACACTCTTGACCCGATCGTGCATCCGCTGCCCGCCGGGTTACCACCACCTGTTCGCGTGATCGCTTCCGAGGTGGTCAACCCAATTCCAGGAGTCTCCAGCTGATGTCGTGCCGAGTACGGCTATCCAGGAATTCGGCCAAAGATAGTGCCTGGACTTTGCACGTTCTCCGCCAGCGGCCAGACGTGGAAGTCACGGGCCTTCTGACCGCAATCAACGAAGCGGCGGATCGCGTAGCCGTGCATGCGGTCCGCTGATCTCTGGAGTTGTAGAGCCTGGAAACGCGGCGCAGATCGATAGCTTGGGATCGCGAATGTTGGCTAGAACAGAAACCATCGCGACGATTGCGGACCATTGGCTTGCGCAGTTCGAAAGTGCTCTTGCGGGATGCGACGACGTCCTGCTGAAGACTCTGTTTCATCCTGATAGCCATTGGCGCGATGTACTTGCCCTGACTTGGCACATCAGGACGGTCAACGGCTTGGACGCTATTTCTAGAGAGCTGAAAGCGCATATCGGCCGAGTCCATCCGACTGGTTTTAGGACGGATCCCGATCGGACGGCGCCGCGCTATGTAACGCGCGCGGGCACCAACGCGATCGAAGCGATCTTCAGGTTTGAAACTGCCGAAGGCCGCGGCAGCGGAGTCCTACGGCTGACCCCCGATGCCAATGATGGCAACACGCCGAAAGCGTGGACCTTGCTCACAGCGCTCGACGAAATAAAGGGGTTCGAGGAACAGGTCGGGAGATTGCGGCCCAGGGGTACGTCATATTCGCGCGATTTTCGAGGCCCGAACTGGCGCGACCTCAGGAGATCCGCCGCCGAGTATGTCGATAGGGATCCGGTTGTGCTGGTCGTCGGCGGGGGGCAGGCCGGGCTTTCGATCGCCGCACGCCTGCGTCAATTGCAGGTCGATACGCTTGATCGTGGACCGTGAACAGCGCATCGGTGACAACTGGCGCAATCGCTATCACGCGCTGACCCTGCACAACCAGGTGCAGGTCAACCATCTTCCGTACATGCCTTTTCCACCGAGTTGGCCGACCTACATTCCCAAAGACAAACTTGCCGGCTGGTTCGAGGCCTATGTGGAAGGCATGGAGCTCAACTACTGGACGGCCACGGAATTCGCGGGCGGCGCGTACAACGAAAGAGAAGAGCGATGGTCCGTTGTGCTACGTCGGGCGGACGGCACGAAGCGGGAGATGCGTCCACGACACGTCGTCATGGCCACCGGAGTCAGCGGCATTCCGAACCTTCCCGATATCCCGACGTTGCGGAACTTCGGCGGCAAGATTCTGCACTCCAGCCAATACGATGACGGCGAGGCATGGAAGGGCAAGCGTGTCCTTGTCATCGGCACCGGCAACAGCGGCCATGATATTGCGCAGGACCTGTACTCGAGCGGGGCAAAAGTGACTCTCGTTCAACGGAGTTCGACCCTGATCGTCAATATCGAGCCGAGCGCGCAACTTCCCTACGCGTTGTATGACGAAGGACCTCCTCTGGAGGACTGCGACCTCATCACGACGTCCATCCCGCTTCCACTGGCGAGGAAAAGCCACATCCTCTTGACCGAACGAGCGAAGAATCTGGACAGGGAACTCCTCGATGGGCTGGAGCGCGTGGGGTTCAAGCTTGATTTCGGGGAAGACGGAACGGGCTGGCAGTTCAAGTACCTCACCCGCGGCGGCGGCTACTACTTCAATGTCGGCTGTTCCGATTTGATCGTTGAAGGTGAGATAGGACTGGTGCAATTTTCCGATATAGCCGGGTTCGTCGCAGAGGGAGCGCGGCTGCGCACCGGCGATACGCTTGCCGCCGATCTGATCGTGCTGGCGACCGGCTACAAAGGCCAGGAATATCTGGTTCGCAAGCTGTTTGGCGACGAAGTTGCTGCCCGCGTTGGCCCCATCTGGGGATTCGGCGATGAACAGGAGTTGCGCAACATGTTCACGCGCACCGCGCAGCCGGGCCTTTGGTTTATCGCCGGCAGTTTGGCCCAGTGCCGCATCTACTCCAAGTATCTGGGGCTGCAGATAAAAGCCTGCGAGGTCGGCCTGCTACCCCGGCTTCGCGCCCTTTCGGACACCGTAGGAGTTGTCGGCGATTCTCGCTAGGTCTCTCCACTAAAGAGACTACGGTAGCGATGGTTAACCAGCGCGCGCCGGTGAACGGCATCCCGTTCGCCGCCGGCTTCATGTGCTCTAAGGCCCGCAAGGAGTTCGGGCTGCAGTGGCTCTGAACAGGGAGGAGAGAGCTATGCACGTCGGTTTCGTAGGGACCGGTAACATGGGCGGACCCATGGCGACCAATGTCCTCAAGGCAGGCCACCAGGTCACCGTGTTCGACGCGCGCGCGGAGGCAACCGCACCGCTTGAGAAGCTCGGCGCGCGCCGCGCGCCCGACCTCCCCGCGGTCGCAGCGGCGGTCGAGGTGACGCTGACCAGCCTGCCGAACGACGCCATCGTGGAGGAGGTGGTATTCGGCTCCGCGGGGACGCCGGGTTTGATCACCGGCGCTCGCTCCGGCCACGTGGTATTCGACCTGAGCACAGTGAGCCCCGACACGACGCGGCGGCTGGCGGTCCGAGCCGCGGAGCGCGGGGTTCGGCTCATCGACGCGCCGGTGAGTGGCAGCGTGAGCGGCGCCGTCGCCGGCACGCTTGCCGTGATGATCGGCGCGCCCGCCCCCGATGTTGCGCCCTACGAGAGCGTCCTGCGCGCGATCGGCAAGAACCTCTTCTGCCTGGGCGAGGTCGGCCGGGGCAACATCTTGAAGCTCCTCAACAACTATGTGGCGCTCACCAACCAGGCCGCGCTCTGCGAGGCGATGGCGCTCGCCGATCGCCTGGGCGTCGACCGCCGGACTGTTGGCGAAGTGCTCAGCCGCGCTTCGGGCGCGAGTTTCATCCTGGAGCGCAAGCTCTCCGCCCTTGTCGCCCACGACTATCGCGCCGGTTTCTTCGTCGACCTCGCCTGGAAGGACCTGCGTCTGGCCCTTGAGCTGGCCGAAAGCGCGGGCGCCCGCACCGAAGTCGCAAGGCAGGCGTGGGAGCTCTACGGCGAAGCGAGCCAGGCCGGCTTCGGCCGGCTCGACAGCTCGGGACTGCTCCAGCTCCTTGAGCCGCCGCCGGGGCCGAAGCCGGCCTGACGTTCGAGGAGCATAGTGAGATAGCATCGCGAATGGCAGGTATCCTCTGACTATGAGTCTCAGACCGATCGCTTGTCAGTGACGGTTGAGCTTTGTAAAGTTAGATTGTCAACCAAACCGAAGCGTATGCTTACGAGGGAAAAAGCACAGCAATTGGTTCTTACACGGCTCAAAGCTCGACAAGATGCTCGGGACCTTTTTATCGTAGAAGACGGCACTATTGAGCGCCCGTTTGGCTGGCTTTTCGTCTTGGCGGTAAGTTGCTCCGGTGCGACGGCGCCTCCCGGGATCGATTCCTACAGGCTGATCCTTGTGAACAAACATGTAGAGCAAATTATTGAGAGCTCGATCGAATACACGCCTGATCGGTTCATCGAGATATACGAAACCTTGTTGGCGACGAGCCAAGCAAGTGGGAAAGATTGGTGTCTGAACACATCATTTCCGCTCCCCTGGAGAGGCTTCCGCAGAGCGCGCCTCGCGAAAAAGGCGAAAGAAATGGGACTTCATGAGATCCAGTAACATGGAAAGTTGCGTATCCAACTGCCGCTGGAGCAGACAGCAAGATTAAGTGCGGGACAAGCCGCTCCGAAGAGCAGCGGCTGCATTGAACGTCCTGGTGTGAACATGGACTCCAACGCAACCATTGCCGCTGAGCAACTTG
>CAWJBB010000012.1:0-46742 GCA_963840855.1 uncultured delta proteobacterium | reverse complement strand
GACAATACGCCGATAGTATGAAAATCCATCGATTTTTCCCATGTAACCCGAGTTTTCTAAGACCTAAATCTTACAAAAACCGGGTTTTACGATCATTTAATAGTCTTTTAGCCGTCAATGTATGCCCCAAATAAGCCGAAACCAAGGCAGCGAACATCGATAAGCCCATGCAATTTATTGGAATATTCGCGCGCTTATGAGATACAGAGGTGATCTTCGCGAATGGAAATGAAAACGTGGGAACAAAACTGCTTTACTGGCTGTCTGCGGTTTTTCCCTGCAATAATTTTATTAACTGTTTCGGCGTGCGCGCCGCGGATCACCAATATAACTCCCGGAGTGATAATCGATGGGCGGCCGGGAAACGTCATGAGTCTCTCAATGGAGTATCTCGTCGGCTGGCCTAGAGTCGAGATCGCCGGCAAGATCATGGATTGGCCGCAGCTCAAATTGATCGCCGCCGATGCGGACAGAAAACATGTGCCGGGAGAAGAGCTCGTGTGGATCGAAGACAAGGTTCTTCAGTTCACAATTCCCGACCTCCCGCCCGCAGACTATAAAGTCATCGTCCACGACGACAAAGGCCCGCCGGGGGACCTCGTTTACTCCATATTAGAAACCACAGCCTATGTAATTTTCCCTCCTGTCTGGCCGTTCGTTTTCCGCTCTAACCAAACCGAGTTCACTCTCCGCGTGCTGCCGCCGTAAAAACCCGGCTGCGAGGTGCAATCATGCAATCCCAAAAGATCGTGCTAGCAGCTATAGGGGTTCAAATCGTTCAATTCGTTCCAAACGATCCTAGAACTATTCAACGGCTGGAACGATTGGAACGGCTTGAACCACTGGAACGTCCGGCACGCAAAATTCGCCAACCCCCCGATTTTAGCTTGACTCCTTCTCCGCGACCTGTATAACATCGGAAAAACTCTATTGAGGTTCACTCTATGAGAATTGAGATGTTCGCCGCTGGAGCGCTGTTCCTCGCGCTTCTCGCAACGGGTTGCTCTTTGTCATCGATGCCTTGGTCTAAGTCGACGCCCGTCGATCCCACGGCTGAGGCGCTCTACGAGGAAGGCACGCGGTATCTCGAGGATAAAAGATACGCGCGAGCCCTGGACGCCTTCAACAAGCTGAAGACCGAACACCCTTTTAGCCCCCTCCTCACTGAAACCGAACTCAAGATCGCCGACGCCTATTTTCTCAACGAGCAGTATGTCGAAGCGGTCAACGCCTTCAAGGAATTTCAGACGGTGCATCCCTCTAGCGAACATATTCCATTCGTCGTCTTGCGGCTCGGCCAGGCTCACTTCAATCAGTTCACCGACATCAACCGGGACCAGAAGAATACCGAGATCGCCAAGGGTTACTTCGAAGCGGTGCTCGCCAACTATCCGAAATCGCCCTACGCCGCGGAAGCGAAAGAAAAACTCGCCAAATGCAACGGCATCCTCGCCCAACATGAATTCAATATTGCGGAGTTTTACTTCAAGCAGGAAAAATATCCGGCGGCGCGGGATCGCTTTGAAGAAATCGTGCGCAATTACCGCGGCACGCCGGTGGCGAGCAAAAGCCTTTTCTATCTCGGCGAGAGCTACCGCAACGAGAAAAACAACGTAAAGGCATCGTTAGCTTATGAAGCCTTGCTTGAACACTATCCAAACGATCCTTTTACCGCCCCCGCCAGAACACAACTGGCGCAGATCGAGAAAAACAAGCAAGATCCGCTCGCCATGTTACTCATGCGCGACCGGCGACCCGCGTTAGCACTGGAAACTGCGGAAACGAAGCCGGAAGCCAAGACCGCCGCCAAGTCAAAAGAAGCGAATAATCTCGTGGCAAAAACCGAAGTCGTCTATGAAGCGCCGGGGGTGGAGAAAAGCATTATTAGCCGCGTCGTCCAAACGATTAATCCATTCTCCGCCTCATCGAGCGATGAAAAGAAGAAGGAGGAAAAACCCGTAAGCGCCGTCGACCTTCTGGCCAAAAACAGCAAGCCACCGAAGACCGAATCCAAAGGCTTTTTCTCCTCCCTGTTCGGCGGTAGCGACGCGAACTCAACCAAAGAAACCTCCGGCAATAACGAAAGCCTGGTCGCTCGCATCGATGATTCTCTTGAGCAACAAGGAATTGACTCAAAATCACAGACTGCGGCGCTGAAGCCACCCGCCATCGAACTGCCCAACGTCGATGACCTCCAGCCAAATCAGCACAATACGGACAGTGCTAAGCTCCTGGAACAGATCGATGCCAATTTGAAAAAAGAAGGCAAGGGCCCCGGCGAACTTCCATCCCCTCCAGAAGTAGCGGAGGTATTTAAAGACCCCGCAGCCGCGCAGGCGGCGATCGCTAGAGCGCAACCAAATACTGAAGGGGAGCGGAGCGCGGTCAGCAGCGGCCTCTTGAGCAACATTGATCAAAAACTCAAGGGCCAAGGCGTCGAGCCCGGCAAATTTGAGCCTGTGCCTGTAATTACTCAAACTACAGGCACACCGGCTGCGCCGCCGAAGGAAATCAATCTCGAGCCCAAGCGCGTCCTGGAAAAGGGTCCTCTGTTCCTAAGCCCCGGGCAGGCGCCGGCCATTGAGCAATCGACGTCGGAAAGCGCCCAAAAAGAAACCAACAAACCCGAAGAGCCGGCGACCCGTGAGATTCCCAAGGCGGCGCTGGTGCGCGGACCTCAGCCACCTCCACCGGCGGCGCCCGCGGCGAAACCCGCCGAGCAGAAAAAGCCTTCAGCTCAGGCGGAAGAAGAAAATAAAGGCGTCTTTGATCAAATGAAACAGGACGTGGAAAGTGTCGGTAAGCTGCTCAATCCTTTCCGCTGGTAACGCGGCGCGGCTGCGCCCGTTCAAAGTTCAAAGTTCGACGCCCCCCCACCTTGAACATTGAACCTTGAACTTTGAACGTCCCAGAATTAATCCACCGCGCGCACGCGGCTGCCGTCGCCCAGGCGCTCGACACCTTTGACCACCACAGCTTCACCCGGATCAAGGCCGGAGACGACCTCGATTTGACCGTCGTATTGCTTGCCGGGTGTGACATTTCTCTGGCGGGCTTTGCCGCCTTCGTTAATATAGATATAGGGTTTCCCGTGAACCTCGATCAGCGCTGACTTAGGAACGAAGATCCCGTCGCGCCGTTCACCGGTTGAGAAAGAGACACTGACCGGCATGCCGAATTTTAGTGCGCCACCAGGGTTGGCCAGCTCGATCTCGACCGATGACTCGTCGCCGGTGAAATTCGCCAGCTCCTGGACCCGTGTAACTTTGCCTCGAAAGTCTGTTCCAGGCAAAGCATCCACCTTGACTTTCACCGACGTCCCTGGCGGAATTTTCTCCGCCTCTGCGCTCCTCAATTTGAGGATGATTTTAAGGGTATCGGTGGGGGCGATGGAGAGAATCGGCGCCGCCTCGGGCACCGCGGCGCCGGGCTCTGACCACCGGCGAGTTACGACTCCGGCGACCGGCGCGGTGATCTGCGCCAGATGGAGAACATGGCGGGTTTGCGCCGACACCGAGGTTCGCTGTGCCAATTGCGCCTGGGCCGCGTCTCTTTGAACGCGCGCGGTCTTTGCCGCAGCTTCCGCCTGTTCCACTTCACGCCGGGCAATAAAGTTTTTCTGGTAGAGGTCGCGCAAATCGGCGAGCTGTTTTTCCGCCGCCGCCAACTGGTCGTCAGTTTTTTTGATATGCGCCTCCGCTTCTTTAATGGCGGCTTCCTGGACGGCGAGCCGCTCGTTTAGGTCTTTGGCTTCAACGGCTGCAACCACTGCGCCCGCGGCGACTTTGTCACCCGCTGCGTAGCGAATGTCTTTGATAACGCCCGGTATGGTTCCGTTGATTCTGATTTCTTTGACAGGCTCTAGTTCACCCCGTGCAGTTAGTATGTGACCCAGGGAGCTCTTTTCGGCTTGCCAAACCTCGACGGGGATCTCGTAATCGAGCGCAAAAAGTCCGGAGACCCGGTCTCGGACCGGAGCAGAGACCAGCGAATGGCCAATGACCAAACCGGCCAGAATCAATGAGAGTGTGAAAAAATGTTTCACCGGCGAGACCGAAAACGGGCTACACGCTGCTCCGCCAAAAAAAGGGCGGGTGTGAAACCCGCCCGAAAAAATCCTTTGTCCTTAGTGGTTAAATCTCTTCTTCCCTGGCAGCTAAGGCGCGCCATGCGAACCGGGGTTCTCGACCCCGAGCTTAGGCCCTACCTCGGTAGACTTCGCCGCGCGGCGGAATTTCGTCGGTAGCGCCACTAGCAGTTGCTGGAACTTCTCAAGATAGAGATAAACCACCGGGGTGATGTAAAGCGTCAGGATCTGCGAAACGATCAAACCCCCAACCACCGCGATGCCGAGCGGTTGGCGCGCTTCCGCGCCGGCCCCCCAGCCGATGGCAATCGGTACGGCGCCTACGATGGCCGCCATGGTCGTCATCATGATCGGCCTGAAGCGCACCAGCGCGCCTTCATAGATCGCTTGCGCCGGTGGTTTCCCTTCGTTGCGCTGCCCTTCGAGAGCGAAGTCAATCATCATGATCGCGTTCTTTTTCACGATTCCGATGAGCATGATCAAACCGACGAAGGCATAAATACTGAGGTCCATGTTGAACAGATACAACGCGATCAGAGCGCCAAGACCCGCTGACGGTAATCCGGACAGGATCGTCAATGGATGGATAAAGCTCTCATACAAGATCCCCAAGACCAAATAGACGACGAATACGGCAAGCGCTAAGAGGACCCACAGGCTTGTGATCGATTTCTGAAATTCTTGCGCCGTCCCTTGAAAATTCGTGCTGATGGAGCCCGGCAGGGTGTCACGGGCCAACTTGTTAATGGTCTCCACCGCATCTCCCAAAGCAACTCCTTCCCGCAAATTAAAAGACATCGTCACCGAAGCGAGCTGCCCTGAATGATTGACCGTTAGCGGCCCAGCGGTGTATTTGAGAGTCGCCAGCGAACCCAAGGGCACCATCGGTTGAGCCGTCGCGGCTTGACCGGTCGTCGAGCGGATATAGAGCATCGACAGTGCCGATGGGTCGTTTTGAAACTGTGGATCCAGCTCCAGGATCACCTGATATTGATTGCTCGGCGTATTGATGGTCGAGATTTGGCGCGTTGCATAGGCGTTCCAGAAGGCCTCCTCTACCTGGCGCGGTGAAATGCCCTGCGCCGTGATCCCCATCGTCGCCATCTTGTCTCGATCGATAACCACCTGCAACTGAGGATTCTTGAGCTGCAGATCGCTGCCGACGTCTCTGAAGTCAGGAAGCGCTTTCAATTTTTCCTCAAACAAATAAGCGTTACGGTACAGTTCCTGGGAGTCCGGGCTTTGCAACGTGAACTGGTATAAGCTGCGGCTGAGCCGTCCGCCGACGCGGATCACCGGCGGATTTTGCAAAGAAACGCGGATCCCCGGCACTCGCGCCAACCTGGGTCGCAAATCCCGGATCAACTCGTCGGCAGTGAGAGACCGGCAGGATTTTATCCAAGATGTCTCGGAGCAGACCACCGGCCGTTCCGAGCGCGGCTTGAGCTTCATAAAGATGCGGCCGGTGTTGCCGGTTATTCCCGCTCCGCCGGTTCCGACACTCGAGAAAAACGCTTCGACGTTCGGATCCTTGAGAACGATCGCCGCCAGCTGTTGCTGGTACTGCACCATTTGTTCATAAGAAACGCCTTGCGATCCCTCTGTGTTGATCACGACCTGCCCGGTATCTTCGCTCGGAATAAATCCTTTGGGCACCAAGCCGAACATATGGACGGTAGCAGCTAATACGAGGACCGAGGCCGCGATGGTCGTAACGTGGTGGCGCATCACCCAACTAAGACTCGCTGCATAGGCGTTATTCATCATATCCAAACAGCGGCCGAGGAAACGATACAACCAACCATGCTTCTGATCATGGGGCGGACGAAGATAGCGACTGGCCAACATCGGCGTAAGAGTCAACGAGATGAATCCCGAAACCAGAATCGCCACGCAGATGGTGACGGCGAATTCGCGCAGAATCCGTCCCAGCATGCCGCTCATAAACAGCACCGGGATGAAGGCAGCCACCAATGCAAGCGTCATCGAGACAATCGTAAAGCCGATCTCCTGGGCCCCCTTGACCGCAGCGTCGTAGGGTTTTTCACCCTGTTCCATATGGCGCACGATGTTTTCTAAAACGACGATGGCGTCGTCCACCACGAAACCAACTGCCAGCGTCAAAGCCATCAGGGACAAGTTATCAAGGCTGTAGTCGAGCAAATACATCACAGCGAACGTGCCGGTGATCGACATGGGCAATGCCAAACTCGGGATAATCGTCGCCGAAACATTTCGCAGAAAAAGGAAAATCACCAGGACGACCAGCACGATCGTCCCAATCATGGTCAATTGCACGTCATGCACCGATTCCCGAATCGACTGGGTGCGGTCGAAAAACAATTCCAAATTGACGGACTGGGGAATTTGCAAGCGCAGACCCGGGAGAATTTCTTTGACCGCATCGACAACTTCGACGACGTTGGCGCCCGGTTGCCGCTGTACTCCCAGGATGACGGCCCTTTTATCCTTGAACCAGCTTGCGACCCTGCTGTTTTCCACGCCATCCACAGCCGTGCCGATGTCCTGGATGCGCACCGGCGCGCCGTTCCGATAAGTGACGACCATCGGTTTAAAAGCTTCCGCGTTCACCAGCTGGCCGTCTGATACCAAGGTGTAGGCGCGGTTGGGAGCATTCAACGTTCCGACCGGCAGGTCCACGTTGCCGCGCGTGACCGCGTTGACCACGTCGTCGATGCCGACCTGGCGGGCCGCCAACCGGTTAGGATCCAGTTGAATCCGCACGGCGTATTTTTGCGAGCCGATAACATCGACCTGGGCGACGCCGCTCACCATTGAGATGCGCTGCGCCAAAATCGTCTGGGCGAATTCATCGATGGTCGACAACGGAAGCGTCGGAGATGTCAACGCCAGCAGCAGAATGGAATTGTTCGCCGGATTGACCTTCCGATATGACGGCGGGGTTAGCATATTTGGCGGCAGATCGCGCGCCGAACGCGCGATCATCGCCTGAACGTCTTGCGCCGCGGCATCGACGTTTCGGTTCAGATTGAACTGCAACGTGATTTGAGTCCGCCCCAAACTGCTTGTCGAGCTCATGGAATCGAGGCCCGCGATGGTCGAGAAATTTTTCTCCAGCGGAGTCGCCACCCCCGACGCCATCGTTTCGGCGCTGGCGCCCGCCAGGTTGGCGTTTACCGTAATCGTTGGAAAATCCACGGTGGGAAGATCGCTCACGGGCAAAGCCCTATAGCCCATGACACCGAAGATCAGGATACCCAGCATAACCAGAGTCGTGGTGACCGGCCTGGTGATGAAAAGATACGATATATTCATGACTCCCCTCTTTGGTTCGCCTTAACCCTTCGCCTCTCCCGTGCCCTTCGACCGGCCCTGGCCTTTGCGCCTCTGGCCTCCTTCGCCTTTGCTTTCGTCGCCCACTTTTGTCGATCCACTGACTTCCCCTGCCACTGCATCCCGGCCGGATTCGCCACGTTCCCCTCGTCCGTTACCCTTCTCCACCGCGGCAGTGCCCGACTCGCTGGACTCACCCTCAGCCGTCCCCTTTTCACCTCGCCCTCGTCTGCTCTCACCCTTACTTTCGGTCGCTACTTTCGTCGTATCCTTTATCTCGATGCGCGAACCGGGTCCTAACAAAAACTGTCCTTCTCTGACGACTTGCTCGCCGGCTGTAAGCCCCTTGGCGATAACCGCTACGCCTTCATTGGTGCTGCCGAGCGTGACCGGCCTGACTTCCACCGTTTTGTCCGGTTTTACGACGAACACATGCTGCCCTTCCTGACCGACCTGCACGGCCTCGGACGGAACCACCACGGCATCAGCCTGCGTCGATAGCGTCAAAGCCACGTTAATAAATTGGCCGGGCCAAAGCCGTCTTTGATTATTGGTAAATACTCCCTTGAGCTTGATGGTCCCGGTGGCCCGGTCCACGGTGTTATCGACAAATTCAAGAACGCCTAATTCTGGGCGTCCCTCGTCAGAGGGAAACGAGGCGGCAACTTTTAGTTGACCTCCTGCCATGAGTCGCTGGAGATCGGCTAGATGATTTTCGGGCACCGCGAAAGTAACGTTCATCGGACTTACCTGGTTGATCACGACCAGGGGCGTCCCGTCATTGACTCGAACCAGGTTTCCTTCGTTGACCAGCAGGCTGCCGACGCGGCCGTTCACCGGCGAGTAAATGTAACAATAGCTCAGCTGAACTTTGGCGTTGTCCAGCGCCGCTTTATCCGCATCGACGACCGATTCCATGGCGTCGGCATTGGTGCGAATCTGATCATACTGCTCGCGCGATACGTACTGTTTTTCCACCAGCTCGGCGTAGCGCTTGACCTGTTCACGCATATTCTTTAGCTGCGCGTTGTCGCGCGCCAGGTTGGCTTCCGCCTGCTTGACCGCCGCCTCCAGAGGCCGGGGATCGATGGTGAAGAGGAGTTGGCCCAGCTTAACGTCTTGGCCTTCCTTGAAGTGGGCTTTAGTGAGTACGCCGGTAACTTGGCTCTTGACGGAAACCGTGGCAAAAGGCTCGGCGTTGCCCACCGCGCGGATCTGCGCCGGCACGGACTTTTGCGCCGCCGTGGCCACCAGCACGGGTACCGCTTCGCGCGAGCGGCCTCCACCGCGTCCCTCGGCGCCACCCCGGCCTTGGCCGCCGCCGGCGGACCCTCGCCCACCACCTTCGACGCTTTGCGTAACGTTTTTATCTTGAGGTTTGCTGAGAGACCAAGAGGAATATTGCTGAAAACCCGCGTAACCACCCAGAACCACCACCAATATCCCAATCCAGAGGGAACGCTTCATATGGGCTCTACTCCTATGTTGTGGCGATAAACGTCTATCAGTTCGTTCCTCACGCTGCAATAGTTGGCATCACTGGCCGATGGCGCGCACGAATTGGGCATCGGCGATCTTGTAATCATAAAGCGCCCGGATATAGGTCGTTTGCGCGTCGGTGTAAAGGGTCTGGGCGTCGGTCACCTCGATGATCGAGCCGACGCCGACCTGATACCGGCCATCGGCGAGATCGAGGTTCTCCTTCGCCGCGTTGGCCGCGGCTTCGTTCGCTTTAATGCGTTCTTGCAGCTCCACGAGCCGGAGATACGTCGATTCCACGTCGAGAGTGACCTGCTGCCGCTGCGCCTCTTCCTGAGCTCTGATAACGTAGTAGTTGCGCAACGTCTCTTCCACCCGGTTCGTCGTCCTCAAGCCGTCGAAGATAGGAATGCTCAAGTTCAGGTTGACGGACCAGGCCGGTTGGAGAGGAAATGTGTTCAAAGTTTGTTCAATCTGCCGTTTGCCGGCTCATTGCTCACATGGCGGCGCCCGTAAACGGTGTCGAAGGTGAGATCGGGTAGATGACCGCGGCGCGCCACGGCGACGTTCTGGTCCTGGGCTTTTCGCTGCGCTTCGAAGCTTTTCAATTCTGGACGATTGGCGTAAGCCAGCTCACGCGCTTGCTCAAGGGTATAGGGAATCGTCGTCATAATGGCTTCCTCGACCAGCGGGCGCTCGGCCAGTTCCCTAACCCCTAATGCGTTTTTGAGCGTAACCCACGAGACTTTAACCGCATTCTGGGCGGCGATCAGGTCGGCTTGAGCGTTGAACAAATTGGACTCGGCGCGGGCAACATCGATTTTGGCACGGGTGCCGACTTCATAAAAACCTCTCGCCTGCTTCACCAGCAACTCGCGGTTGTTTACAGTCTCCTCTCTCACTTTGACGATGGCTTGAGACCCAAGATGGACGTAATACGACTGCTTGACCCCGAGGATGATGGCGTCCACCGTGGTCTTATAGTTGTGTCCGATGGCACTCAACGTGTCCCGCGCCGCCTGCACCGCCCCTTC
Organism: uncultured delta proteobacterium; assembly: GCA_963840855.1. Classification (GTDB taxonomy): domain Bacteria; phylum Desulfobacterota; class Binatia; order UBA9968; family UBA9968; genus DATACQ01. The sequence goes on along the minus strand of CAWJBB010000012.1, from coordinate 36,827 downwards.
GCGTTTCCCAAAATTGTAAAGAATGAAGTTGAAATTGAACTGGCTGGAAAACAAATCTGAAGCGCGTTCCGCGCCGCCGTCGCTACTAGTCTGACTAGTTCGGTATTGACTGCTCAGATTGACGCTTGGGAAATAAGCCGACATCTCCTGCCCCAACACCGCCGCTTGCGCCCCTATTCGTTCCCTTGCCGCCTTCAGATTAGGATGATTCGCCAGGGCCGTCAGCACAGCCTCGTCGAGAGTCAGGACATTAGGATCTTGCGCGCCAACTGCCTGGGCCGGTTGCACGGGCTGCGGACTGTCAGCTGATCTAGCTAGAGATGGCCCCATCAAGACAAGCGGCAGTACTAGCATCAGACCGCTGGCGTGTCGCGAAGTTTTACCCCGCTGCTTCATGATCATCCCCCTTTTCGGTAAATAAACTGCGCCACACTATATCGTGTCCGTCGTAAAAGCAAAATATGGTACGCGGCCTCCTTCGCGTTCTTTGCGGTTGAATTCCTGACTTCGTGATTTTCCGATCACGGCAGGACGGCGAAAATTCTCAGCGGCGCGCCGCTGCCACCTTTGATTTTCATCGGAATGGCGAAGACCGTCGCGCCTTTGGCGGGCAGGCGATCCAGGGCCGCGACATTTTCAAAGATAGGCACGTTAGCGGCGCCAAAAACTTGGTGCACGATGAAGTCTTTCGCCGGGCCATGGTCGATGCTCGGCGTGTCGATGCCGACGGCATTGACCCGGCGTTGCTTTACCAGAAATTCCGCGGCGTCCTTGGCCAAGCCAGGGAAGTGGAGGTTGCTCGCGTCGCCGGCTTCGGCGCTGCCGAAATAGCGCTTGCGGTCACCCCAATATTTTCCCCAGCCGCTGTGCATGAGAACGATGGCCCTTGTGGGAACGCGACCGTAGCGTTTCTCCCAGCGGCGGATATCAGCGGCGCTCAGCCGATAATCGCGGTCCGCTTCCGCTTGCCGCCGCACGTCGATGACGATGGCCGCGCCGATGGTCCGCGCCAGCGGTATTCGCTCAGTGGTCCATTTACCTTCGGCAAAGTGAAAGGGCGCGTCTATATGGGTCCCGACGTGCTCCGAACCGCCGTAATTGTAAGACGAGTACCAGAAGCCTTGCGCGGTCCTGCCTTCGTGTACTTTTTCCAGATGAAATGGCTTTGCCGTGGGCCAGTGTAGCGTATCGGCGGCAAACGGATAGGTCATGTCAACGAGTTTTTTTTCGTCGATCGCGTGCGCCGAGGTTGCGCACAGCAGCGAGAAAAAAACCGCGAGAAAATTTTTCATGCTTGCTTCCTCCGAATTTCATCGTGGTTGTGATTCGATGAATCCGGTTCCAAACGTTTGGAACGATTGGAACTTCTTAAACGAATGGAACGGCCGCCTATCACCGGTTCTTGGGCAGCGCCTCCAACCGGGCTCTGGCGTCCGTAAAGTCCGGGTTGATTTTGAGCGCGGATTCAAATTCCCTCTCGGCTTCAGGATAACGCCCCTGGGCGGCCAGCAGCCTGCCCAGCTCATAATGGGCGACCTCGTCATCGGGGCAAATGGCCAGTCCTTCTCGGTAAAGTGCGGCGGCGCGGTCGCCATCTGCCGTGGTTTGCGCCCGCTCGAAGTATTCGCGAAAAGCGCGGTTACAATCGCCTAGCCTCCTGTCTTGGGCCTGCTGGCCGGATTTCAACGCCTCTATTTCCTTTCGCTGGCGGGCGATCTCCGCTTCCTGCTCCTTGAGAGTCTCCGCCTGCTTTTCCAGCTCCGCGGTCAGACAGGAAGAAAGCGCCATCGCTGCCAATATGAGCGCAGCGACATAGCCGGTTGCCAATCCGATCTTACTGCGCGCCATCAACGTCTCAGGTTTTCGCTTTCGCATCTTCCAGCGCCAGATAGATCTTCTCAGCCTTGATCGGCAGATCCTTAATCCGCACGCCGCAGGCGTCGTAGATCGCATTGGCGATGGCGGGCGCCACGGGAATCAGCGCGCTCTCACCGATGCCCTTGGCGCCGAAGGGGCCGTTTTTGTCCGGCACTTCGACGGTGATTGGGTCGATCACTGCCGGCATGTCACCGAGAGACGGCAAGACGTAATCCACGAGATTGGGATTGATCAATTGGCCGTTGTCGTAGGCGATCTCTTCGAACAGCGCCTGGCCGATGCCGGTGATCGCCGCGCCGGCGAGCTGCTGGCGGCAACCGAGCGGGCTGATCGCTTTGCCGACGTCCACCGCCGTCGCATACTTCAGCAGTTTGATCTTGCCGGTTTCCGTATCGACTTCGACTTCCGCCGCGCCGGCGGCCAAAAACCAGAAAGCCGACGTGCTTTTTTCACCAAACTCGTTTTTGACCGAAGTCTTCAATTGCCCTTCGCCGATCAACGTTCCACCTTGCATGCCAAACTTTTTGAACATGACATCGGCATAATTCAAAGTGGACTCCGGCAGGCGAATCCCGCCGTCCATGAAGCTGATCTGATCCTCGGCAGCGCCATATTCCTGCGCGACAATCTGTCTTAGCTGTTGTTGAATACGCTGCGCGGCGAGCTGAACCGCTTTACCCATATGGAAAGTCGAACGGCTCGAAGAAGTCGTCAGATCATAGGGCACGACATCCGTATCAACAGCCAACACCTGAATTTTACTCAGAGGAATTCCCAACTCTTTGCCGGCGATCTGCGCTAAAGTCGTCTCGGACCCCTGGCCCATCTCGACGGTGCCGGCATAGATCGACAGACTCGCGTCCTCGTTCATTTTCACCACGGCACAAGAAATAGACGGCGTGATGGTCGCCTTGATCATGCAGGCCAGTCCTTTACCCCGTCTAATGCTACCTTCCTTCGAACCTTGAACCTTTGGACTTTTGAACTTATTGGAATCCCACCCGATCGATTTGGCCACTTCGCCCAGACACTCCTTGAGACCGACCGCGCGCAAAATCTCTTCGGTGACGAACCTGTCGCCCTCGTCGTAACCATTCTTTTTGCGCAGCTCCAGCGGGTCGATTTTCAATGCCGCGGCGATGATATCCATTTGTGATTCCACCGCCCATGCCGATTGGGAAACTCCAAAGCCGCGAAACGCTCCCGCGGGCGGTTTGTTCGTGTAAATGGCATAGGAATCGATCTTCAAGTTGGGAATTTTGTACGGGCCGGCGGCAGTGTAGCCCGACTTCTTCGCCACCCGCGGTCCGATCTCGGCATAAGCTCCGGTGTCGAGATGGATCTCGCATTCCCGCGCCACCAGCGTGCCGTCGTTCTTCACGCCGGTTTTCATGCGGATCGCGGCCGCGTGTTTGGTGATGGTGTAGAAAACTTCCTCGCGCGACAGCACCACGCGCACGGGGCGCCCTGCTTTAAGCGCCAGGGCAACGGTAATCGGCTCGACCTTGGGGTAAACCTTTCCGCCATAGCCGCCACCCAGATACGGCACGATGACCCGAACTCTTGCCACCGGCACCTTGAAAATATTTGCCAGTTGCGTGCGCACGACGAAGGGATTCTGCGTCGTCGCCCACACCGTGATCCGCCCGCCCGGCTCCACCGAAGCGATGCAGGCATGGGTTTCGAGAAAGCTATGCTGCGTCGCCGGCAAGGTAAACGTATCGTCGAAAATGTGGTCCGCTTGGGCGAAGCCTTGCTGCACATCGCCGCGGTTAAACTTGAAATGCGTGCAGATATTGGTGCCGTCGATGGGCTTGAGCTCGGCGAGATCGGCGAAACCGGAGTCGGGGACGCGCACGGACTCGTGCACGAGGATCGGATTCTCCTTGATAGCGTCCTCGACACTGAGCACCGCCGGCAGTTCTTCGTACGCGACGTCGATCGAGCGCAACGCTTCATCGGCTGCATCCGCGGTCAGCGCCGCGACCGCGGCCACCGGATCGCCCACGTGGCGGACTTTTTCCACCGCCACGATGGTTTGATCTTTGAACACCGGCCCGTAATAAGGCTCGATGCCTTCGTCATGGAGAATATCGTCGCGGCTGATGATGGCGACGACGCCGGCGACTTTAAGCGCTTTTGAAATGTCGATCTTGCTGATCCGCGCGTGCGGCAACGGGCTGCGCAAAATCCTGCCGTGGCACATGCCCGGCACCTGCATGTCGGCCAGATACGTCGCCCGGCCTGTGACTTTGGTTTCGTAATCCAGACGGCGAAATGTTTTCCCGATATCCGCTAGTTCCATTTGATTATCTCGCATTGGTCTTTGCGGTCTTTGCACATCAATCGTGCTCGTGTTCGTGGTTCGTGTTCGTCCGATCACGAGCACGAGCGACGATCACGATTTCCCCACGACATCCTTGATCGCCTGCATGATTTCCTGATAACAGCCACAGCGGCAAAAACTTCCCCCCATGTAATCGCGAATCTGCTGCTCTGACGGTTGCGGACATTCGTCGAGCAGCGCTTTCGCCGTGAGAATAAAACCCGAGGTGCAATAACCGCATTGCAACGCGCCGAACTCCATGAATGCCTCTTGCAGCGGATGCAACGCGCCGCCGGCGCTCAAACCCTCGATGGTGGTCACGTCGCAGCCATCGGCATCGACGGCGAGAAACGAACAGGCGCTTACCGGCCTGCCATTGAGCAGCAGCGTACAGGCGCCGCAGACTTGAATGTCACAGCCGAGCTTCGCGCCGGTCAGATTAAACCGTTCGCGCACCAAATCTAACAGCGTGGTCCGCGCTTCCACCTCAGCGCCGCGCTCGCTACCGTTTATTTTCAAAGAAATAGTTTTTTTCATGATTTTCTTACGTGATTCAAGCTTCACGCAGCTATTTTGAAGGCCGCGAGGCGAAGCACGAAAGTAATCCTACACGGAAACGAACGCCAGCTCACGGCTTCCCAGTCGGCGTGCGCCGCCGGCTTCGATGGCGACGGTGTCGCCGGCCCGGATAGAATCGCGCATGAAGCCTTTTCGGGCGGCGGGTTTCAGAATAAAAACATGGCCTTCTTTGAGTCGCCAGTCTTTTTCCGGAAAGTCGCGTCTTGCGCCCCAGAGCATCGGCGCGTCTTCACCCAAGCCGCGACCGTGCATGAGCGCGCCGTCGGGTTCATAGCCGGCGGCCTGCACCTGGTCTTGATAAAATTTCGCGGCCGCGCCGAAGGTTAATCCGGGCTTCAAGAACTTGAGCATCGCGTCAAAGATAATCTTCGTCGCGTCGAAGATTTTTTCTAAATCTTTCGGCCGCGCGCCGAGGGAGATCGGCTGCAGCGCCTGGGCAATGTAGCCGGCGTATTTGGCTTCGACCTCCGTGTTGATGAGATCGCCGGGTTTGAGGCGGCGCGTCGTGATCACCCGCTGCGCCCAAGGCACCTCGGGTCCGCCGGTGCCGAACAGCAACATTGTAATCGGCTCGCCGCCTTGGCGGACGATTTCACGCAGCATCTCGGCAATCAATTCGTTGTCCCGCGCGCCGGGCTTCGAGTGTTGAATCAACACGTCGATGGCCTTATCGATGATCTCGGCGGCTTTCTCGATGAATGCGATCTCTTCCTCGCTTTTTACGGAACGAACTTCTTGCATAAGGTCCGTGGCGTTTTCAAATTTGACTTTGGTCAACGCGGTGCGAATCTTCTCAAAGGTCCCCCAGGGCACGACCCCTTCGGGCGCGCGGACCAGGCCCGAGAGCGCGACGACACCGACGCGCTCAGCCCGGATTTCTTTCAACCGTTCGATGACCGGCTCGCCGTAGGAGCGGCGCGACGGGCGAATGTCCTTGACCCACTCCTGGGCGAGGCCCCACCATTCGATTTCATTGGCGCCGCGCACCACCGCGGTGACCTCGCCTTCAAGCGGGAATACGCAGCCCACTTCGGTCTGCGTCCCGCCGATCTGCGTGATGTAGCGGGTGTCCGCGCCGAACTGGTCCCAATGGCCTTCGTTGGGCAGGGCGATAAGCGCGTCGAGATTTGCTCTCTTCATCTCGGCGCGGAGCAACGACCAACGGCGGTCGCGTTCTTCTAATGAAAAAGTCGGGATAATCGGTTTTTCGAGTGCCACGGAGACTCCTTATTTCGTAATCCTTTTGAACATAGCGCCCTGAGTTGTGGTCACGAGAGAGCTAACGGCTTGTGTCATTCTGAGCCGAAGCGTCGCCCAGGCGAAGAATCTCGACCGAAGACGAGACCCTTCGCATTCGCCAGACTGTGTGAAAACTCCGTTCATGGTTCGACTGGGCTCACCACGAACGGGTATGAGACGTTACAAATCAAACATTTAACCGTTCGCCCTGACCCCTCGACAGGCTCGGGACTAAAGGCTGTCGAGGGGGCGCCCTGAGGCCCCTCGAAGGGTCGAAGGGCTCCTAAAGAGTTTTCACACAGTCTGTCGCTCAGGGTGACAACCATTGCTCGAATGCATCGCCTCAACAACTGCGATCTGGTCGAATCTGATCGCGAGAGTCTATTTCTCCGGCTTCACACCGCGGTCGAAGCGAGAAAGGCCTCTTCCCAATTTCTTACGGTTCTCCTCCGTGCGGCGCCATTTCTCTTCGTCCGAAATGAGCGACCAATCTTCTTCGCCGGCGGCAGTGATTTGTAAGTAATTCGTATCGGGATCGAAGAAATAAATGCTGCGCTCGCCGGGCGGCCTGAGACCGTCGCTGGAGCGAAAGTCCCCGAGGGATTTGCCCCCGAGTTTCGGAATGAACTCCAGCATCGCGTCAAAATCCTCCTGGCTGACGTTGAACGCAACGTGGCAGGCGCGTCCCTTCTTTTTCGTGCGCTCTGAAAGCTCCGCTACCTCCTTCACGCCGAGCATCTGATGATTGGCAAACTCGAATAGCGTCTCGCCGCGCACCGCGCCGACGAGCTTGAGCCCCAGCCCTTCCATATAAAACCGCTTGGCTCGCGCAAGATCGGCGGTTTCAAAAATCACATGGCTGATGCCATCTCTTTCCGCCAGCGGGCGCCGGCGCACGCAAAGCTCCATGTGGTTGTCGTCCGGATCGATAAATTGAAAGGCTTTAACGAATGGCGACTCGGCGGAGTGATGCTCGACCTCGCTGCATTGCACGCCGCTCGCCCTGACTCGCGTCACCGCAGCGTCGAATATCTCCGCGTTGGCGATCGCAATGGCATAACGCGGCGCGCCGCTCGTTGAGGCCGGGACGCTGACTCCCGGCAATGTCAAGCCAACGATATTTTCTCCCGCTTTGACGTAGGTGTGGCGCGGCGATCCGTCGGCGTTCTTGCGCTGCGTGAGGAAGGTCAGGCCGACGGTCTCCAGGTAAAACTTTTCCGCGCGCGGCAAATCGCGCACTGGAAAAGCGACATGATCTAACGTTTCGGCGCCTTGCATTTTTCTCTCCCCTGTTGGATTTCTCTTTGCAGGACGATCGCGACCGTCCCCTACGATTGCCGTCGCTTCAAGACGATCTCGTCCAGAATCTGGATGCCGTCTTTATAGAGCCTGTGGTTTTGCTCGATCGTATTCAGCTGAACGCGGGAAGTACCCAACAAACTTTGCAGCTCCTTCATGCGCGGATAGATCGGTTCCACCTTTGGATGCGCCACGACCCGCCCTTCGCGGGCAATCAACTGCTGGCCCTGCTCGGATAACAGGAAGTCGTAAAACAACGCGGCGGAATAAGGATGGGGGGCGTTGCGCGCCATAGTCAGTGGATACATAAGCGCCGGGACCAGGTCCTGCGCCACCCAATCGATGGGCGCGTTCTGCGCCTTCAAACTTTCGCTGTTATAACCGTATGTCGTGACCGCTAGCGGCGCCTCGCCGGCCATCATCATTTGCGTGATCGTATCGCGGCCCACGCGAATGAGCAGCTGCTGTTGGCTCAAGCGGGCGAAATATTCCGTCGCTTTTTGTTTTCCCCATGCGGCGATCAGCGAAACGACTTCCTCCAGGGAGGATTCGTCGAAGAGAATTTCGCCCTTCCAGCGCGGTTGAAGCAGTTCATCCCAGGTTTTCGGCGCGTCCTTGCGCGCCACTTGGCGCGGGTTGTAAGAAAAGATTCGAAAAGCATAGTTCATATTCGAGTAAAACTCGCCCTTCGAATGCGCCGGATAGACGTTGCGCGCCGGCGACTCGTAGCGCCCCAGCACCTTGGCGTCGAGGAGCGCCGGCATGAGATCCGTAGACGGTTTCACGACGTCTACCAAATGGCGGCCGGCTCGAGCCTCGGCAACAACCCTTTGAACCACCTGCCGCGTCTTCGAGCGCCACACTTGCGCATTGATAAAAGGATAGACTTTCTTGAAAGCTTGAATATAGCGGTTGGCGTTTTCGATCCCGGAGTTCGTATACCAGATCATCTCGCCTTCCTTCCTGGCGCCTTCAACGAGCTTTTTGTCGCGTTCAACGGCCGAAAGTTTCTCTAACGACTTCCAAATCTCTTCCGCAGACTGGGCCGCCGCTCGAAGACCGAAGACGGGCGAAATCCCTAGCCCAAGCACAGCCAGCAAGATAACCATATTATGCTTCATAATTTCTTCTCCCGATTTCGCGCGACCCAGCCAGGGCTCAGGGCGGGTTTAAAAACCCGCCCCTACGAAATTCCCGCGGCACGAAAAAGCACGCGTTCTCTACCACTCGCTCCCGATTCATCGCCTGAGATGAATTCGGACCAGTCCATAGCTTTCCTTCTTCTATAATCTCGTGGTGAATGCAAATGCTGTGAGTTTGAAGGTCATTTGACGTTTCCGGGGGTGTCGATGTGTCCAGGGCTTAGACGGTGCGACGTTGACCCTGGGTCGCGCAATTTCTCGGCGCCGACCATATCGTTTTCCCTCCCGACTTCCCGCACAGCTTTACGTTCGAACGCTTCGTCGAGGAAAGGATTTGTGGAGCGTAGAGATTTGCCCGCGGAACTGACCTGGAAGACTTTATGGGAGAACCCGAAGAGGCTCTACAGAATCTAAGCGACTGAGAAATAATAAAGTTTACAAATGAGCTATCACGCGAGTTTCTGTCATCCTGAGCAACGCGAAGGATCTTGGTCGAGATTCTTCACTCCGCTACGCTATGTTCAGAATGACAGGATGGAGAATTGGAAAATTTTTAACAACCCCTAACCTACGAGGAGGCGAAGAAACTAAATCAAGGCGACAGGAGCGCCGATTAAACGGCTGCCAGCCCTGCGACGCACAGGAGCTGGCAGCCATAACGAGTACCGCCGCAATAACTTAATCGTCGAGAATGCCCACGGCAAACCAGTTACCGCTACCCGCAGTGCGAATGAGAAGCATGGGGCTGTCGCACACAACCGGTAGCGCGGGCGACAGCACATCGTCAATTTTGAAGTCGCCGTTGTCCGCCAGCGGGACGCCGGCAAGGTTCGTGCTGTGCGGGATAAAGGGAGCCGGGGGCACAGCGTCACAAATCAGGGTGGCAAACACACTCTGTCCCGTCGCCCTTCCGGCATTGTTGCCGCCACCCAATATTAGTCCTTTTCCATTGACCTTGATGGCTCCGTTCGTTTTCACGTGGGCATCAAGATCCTTTATCACCCATATCTGCCCGGCGGGTTGAACGCCGCGGACAAAGTTCCGATTCACCACGTCGGAGGTCAGCTGCGATACCACCGGCGCCACCCCGCTTGAGACAGGAATGACTCCGATCCCGCCCTTGAACTTAGCCAGGGTATCGGAACCGTCAGCTAAGACCGGTAAGGTGAAAATCCCAACGATGAGCAGCATTGGAATAGATGTAAAAAATGCTCTTTTCATAAAATCGACTCCTTTATTAAACGTTCCGTCGTTAATAAAAACTTTTAATCGATCGGCAATGGCAAACCGGGTATCTTTAGCTCCTGGTCCATGCAGGAAATTTTACCTAAGCGATTTATGCCATCTGCGAGCGCCCCTGCGTTGACCTCCCCAGCGCTCCGAGGAGAATTATCCCGCCTGTCACCATCGGACTGAGAGGTGCAGAAGACTTTTCCGGTGATAAAAGGACTGGTTGGAAATTCGAGGACATGATTGTTTCCTACTGACTGATCACCCGCGTTTCGCAATCCTACTCCAAATACGACGGGGTTCGGCGGCAAGTTGACGGGGTTGCGGAAGATTTCAATGACCTTTCCGTCTTTCGTAACCACGGCGATCGCATTCCGCTCATTGACATCCACCCAGATATTTCCTTCCCTATCGAGGGCGATACCGTCGCCGCCCTCGAGAATCGGATGGGCGACAAAGATGTTGCTGAGGCACAGCGTGTTAGCCGTAAATGTGGTATCGCAGCCGGTCGGACTTTTGAGTTTTCCATGCCGGTCGAATTCCACCTTCCAAAGCGCTCCCCGTGCAGTATCGATATTGAATAGATCGCCCTTCTTATTGAAGGCTAACCCATTGGCTACGAGCGGTTGAGAACCCAATAGGTTGGCGGCGTTGCGAGTCGTTAGTGTTACGATAATTGTTCCTAGCGGCAACGCACGGTTATCGCGCCCGACACCGCCCGCGAGTACGATCGGAGCGTCTGGATCAATATCAATTAGGTTGACTTCATTTGCCATCGGCTGGATGCGAAAGACTTCCTCGCAGTTAACGGCCGGTGTGGCGGTGCAGTTGGCTCCGGGCCCGGTTATTTTCCAAACACGTCCCCGCCCCGTCGTTCCATCGCTGGCCCACAGGTTGCCCTTCTCGTCAAAGGCAAGACCGTTGGCGCCCGGAGTGCCGGAGGCAAAAGGCGCAGTGACGGTCGGCGGATTGCTGGCATTTGGCGTGAGCTAAAGATTCTTGCCCCGGCTCCGTCCGCGACAAACACATCTCCGATGTCATTCAAGGCAATGCCAGCGAAGCCGCAGGTGGAGAGACCTGACGCGGGCACAATGTTTCCGACCGTAATCAGTGTGGGTTTGTTGAGATTGATTTTCCAAACAGGGCAGGGAGTGGGGGGGTGGCGGCGACGGTGACCGAACCCGCGATGTATAGATTACCATGATTATCCCCGGTCAACCCCTCAATGGCGCGGGGAGTTGTGATCAGAGTTGTAAAAGTAGCATTCTGCGGAAACTGTCGCTCATCGGCATCCGTCCAAGCGGGCGACCACCCTAAGCTTAGGGCCAACGCCAAAACCAGCGAAATCAAGCATCTTGCTTTCACGCCTTCCTCCTTGTTGTTGGAAAACATCGATATTGTCCCGACTACCAATCAACGAACGTGAGCGGGCGCTGCAGCTTATCGAAGATATCAAAAACCTATTAGGGGGGATGATATCTGCGAGATATCATGATTCGTTTGACCGATACGGCTTTCACTTTAAGCCAACATCAGTTCAGACTTGCAGGATGGGGGAGCCCTTCGAAGCTTTTCGAATTAGCTCCGCGATACTTAATTTGAGTGGTTACCTGGCAACCCTTTTAACACCATAATGAACAATAGGCCCATGGCGTTTATTCCCCCGAAACCAACGGAAATATTCTTGGCTGGAAGGGATCGCCCTCGAACATCTGCGCAACGGGGGATTCGGAAGGCTTATCGGGTTCCCCGCCACGCGCTATCCGCATTGCTTGCATAGCGCTCGTGCTCTTGGTGGCGAGCGCTGTCCTCTTCATAATCAGGCGGCGCCAGCGCCGGCCTCAAACGAAACCGTAATCAAAGAGAGATCGCTCTAGCGGCCCGCGAATTCCTCGGGTTCGCGCCGCGCTGACCACCGCCAACGACGCGCCGAATCATGGCTAGCCGGCGTCGACGCGCGCCAATCCTGCCTGCTCTCTGGTTCCGTTGATCTCATCTAATACCATTTTCCCCACCGACTGAATTTTCCAGTCGAATTCATTCACCGCGCGGGAGTTGTCGAAGTTCCAGGCGGGCACCCGGGCACTTTCGTCGAAGGTGATCTCAGCGTTCGGCAAGTACTTTTTCACGATGTCCGCGATTTCGCGTCCCGTCGGCGACGGGCCGGTGCCCATGTAGGTGTCGTGCTTGACCTGGTCGGCGAGAGCCATCTTTGTGTAAAGCTGGGCGATGTCTTTGACGCCGACGATGTTGCGCGGATTCGATGACGGCCAGTTGGCAAAGCCGGGCTTGCCGAGCGCGGGAAATTGGATCATCTGGCGAGAGAACGCGGTGTTGCCCGGGCCGATGACTGCGGCGGAGTGGACTTTGATGATCTGGATGCCGTAGGCTTTTGTGTAGCGCTCTGCCATGGCGTTATTGACAAGCTTCATAAGGCCGTAAAGCCCTTCGGCGCATGAGGTTCGGTTTCTTCGTTGATGAGCCCCGGCCCGTAGGCTTCTTGATGGCCAAAAATACCAACGGTGCTGGCGAAGATCACGCGCTGGAGACGCGCGAGGCGGGCGGCTTCAAAGAGATTGGTGATACCGATGATGTTCACGCGCGCAGCGTTGAGAAGATCGCGGCACTCCGGCGCGAGCAGCGGCGTCATGTAGTAGCCCAGCGCAACGGTGCGTTGGACGCCATGATCCAGAACCACCGACATGACCTCTTCCAGATTGACCATATTGCCTTGCACGTAAGATACGCCGGGCGTGATCCATTGCGCGGGAACAGGGACCAAATCAAAGGCAACGACTTCCGCTCCTTGGTTTGATAAGCTCTGTACGACATTGCGGCCAATGTAACCGCTGCTGCCCACAACCATAATTTTCATGGAACGACCTCCCACACCGTTTGCTCATTTTATTACTTCGGCGCGAACACCAAAAAATACTGGTGCGGCAGAAAAGTATGCTCCTTGGTGAGCCGGAAGCCGTTTGTCTCCATCTGTGCAATCAGATCTTCACGGGCGATTTTCATTTGCAGCGGCGGACCGAAGGGAAGTTCTTTCTTGTGGAAGTCGATCATGATGACTTCGCCGCCGGGCTTGAGCATTTTCTTCATGAGCGAAAGATACTTCGTCTGGTTCTCCACGTGATGCCATACATCGCAGATAAAAAAGCGATTCACCGACTGATCAGGCAGCAGCGGATCAGCCGGGTCGGCGAGGACGGAGACGACGTTGGTTGCCTTGGTATCGCGGATGCGCCGGTTGATGTGTAGGATCATGTCGGGACTGATGTCTACGGCGTAAACTTTTCCTTTTTCTCCGACATGGCGGGCCAAGTGAAATGTGAAGTAACCCGAGCCCGCGCCGATATCGGCGATCACTTCGCCCGGTTTCAAGCCCAATGCGTGGACGACTTCGTGAGGCTTCTGATAGGCATCACGTTTCGGATCTTCCAGCGCGCCGATGTACGCTTTCGGATCGCGGTGGAGCTTGTGCATCTGATGATCGTCGCGCTTGACGGGGTCCTGGCCATGCGCCGAAATGGCAAGCAGTAATAAGCTCGAACAAAGCCACCAGAACTTCATAGTTGCCTCCTTTGCTTTCTGACACCGCCTCGCTAAGGAACGCTCGCCACCGTCCCGACAATAGCATCTCGCGCAGGTGCGCTTAATAGGCGGCGCCGGCGAAATAATTTGCCTGTTTGGGAAATTCCCTGTATTGCTAATCGCTATGGCGCAGACCGAACTCAAACGGCAAATCGGATTATTTGACGCGGTGATGCTTATTTCCGGCGACATGATCGGCACCGGTATCTTTATATCAACGGGCGCGATTGCCGAGACCCTGCCGACGCCGGGAGGGGTTCTGCTGGTATGGCTTTTTGGCGGGCTTCTCGCTCTCGCGGGAGCGCTCACTTGTGCCGAGCTGTCCGCGAGCCTGCCCTACGCGGGCGGTGACTACATTTATATTCGAGAAGCCTACGGCAAGTTAATGGGTTTCTTGTCCGGTTGGTCTTCGTTCCTTGTAACATTCTCGGGCGCGATTGCGTTTCTAGCCGTGATTTTGAATGGGTTCATGTCCTTCTTTTTTCCGATCTTGAGCTCCGAACATGTCATTTTTTCGCTCGCCTTGCCGATCGTTCCGATCACCGTCAAGGCAGGTACAATATTTTCCATCGCTGTGGTACTGCTCCTATCGGGATTGCATTGCTTGGGTGTCCGTCAAGGTACGTTGATGCAGAACGTGCTCACGGTCCTCAAAATTGGCGCGCTGTTGGGAATCATCTTATTCGGGATTCTTTTTGGCAAAGGCAGCGCGGCTCACTTTGAGCCGCTGTTCGACTGGGGCAAGATAACCAACTTGAGCGTGTTTGCCGCGGCGTTCATTCCCGTGATCTTCGCCTATTCAGGGTGGAACGCGGTGACGTACATAGCCGGGGAGGTAAAAGACCCGGAGAAGAACCTGCCGCGGGCGTTGTTTTTCGCGGTCGTTATCGTGATCGCCCTTTATCTAGCCATTAATGCGGTCTATATCTATGCCGTGCCTGTGACGGAAATGAAAGGCGCGTTGCGCATGTCCGAGGTTGCGACGACGGCGCTGTTTGGCTATCAGACTTCTGCGTGGATCACCGCCGTCATCACGATATCCATTCTCGGCGCTCTCAATGTCGTGACCATGATCGGACCGCGGATTTACTATGCGATGGCTCGCGATGGAGTTTTGTTCGAGAGCCTTTCTCGCGTCCATCCTAGATTTGGCACCCCAACCGGTGCAATCATGCTTCAGGCGGTTTGGGCTTGTTTCCTGATTTTGACTAACACCTGGGGAACGTTATTTACTTATGTCAGTGTGGTCATCACGCTATTTTCGGCGTTCACTGTCGGTTCTGTTATCGTGCTCCGTTACAAAAGGCCCGATCTCAAGCGGCCGTACAGGCTTTGGGGCTATCCGATCGTACCGCTCCTGTTTATTGTCGTCCATTTGTTGATTGTTTGGGGATCGATAAAAGAGAAACCGGTTGATTCGCTTTGGGGATTTTTCATCGTGGCTCTCGGTATCCCTATTTACTTCATTTGGACGTTGCTGGGCCCGGAAAAAAGCAAACTTCAGAGATCCACATGAGAAACAATCGAAGACTGGAAAGTCGGCGAAATTCGAAGCAGAGTCTTCGGGTTTGTTATTTGTCTTTTGCAGTTGAAATCAGAGGATGCGATGGCTATCCGGATCACCAAGGTCTACACGCGCACCGGCGATAAGGGCGAGACAGCGCTCGTCGGCGGCAAGCGGGTGCCGAAAGATTCGCCGAGAATCGATGCCTATGGAACCATCGATGAGTTGAATTCCATAGTGGGTCTCGCGCGGGTGTTCAACGAAGAGAAATTGAACGCCGGGGACGCCCATCGTTTTCTCGATCTGGCCTTGCGTCAAATTCAAGACGAACTGTTCGACCTGGGCAGCGAACTGGCGACGCCGGATGATTTCTCTTACGACGGCATGTACCGGGTAAGCGAACGCGAAGTGAAAAAGCTCGAGGAGTTAATTGACGAATGCCAAAAGGAGCTAGGGCCGCTCAAGTCATTCATACTGCCAGGCGGGGGCAGGATCGGCGCTTATCTGCATCAGTGCCGAACGGTCTGCCGCAGGGCCGAGAGAGAAATCTTGCGGCTTTCCCGCGCCGAACCATTGAGTGAGTGGCCGCTCAAGTACGTCAACCGGCTTAGCGATCTGTTCTTTGTCTTGTCCCGCTGGATCAGCAAGCAAACGGGAGAGCAAGAGTATCTTTGGCAACGCGGGCTGATGGAGAAGCCGAAGGCGAAAAAATAGACAGAGGTCAGAGATCGGAAGTCAAAGATCAGCAATCAGCGAGTCAAAGTCAATTTGCCCCGATTTCTGATCTCCGACCTCTGACTTCTGAATTCATGCGGAGGGCGAGCATGGGGCTCTTGGATGGAAAGAAAGCGGTGATCTTCGGCGTCGCCAACGACCGGAGCATCGCATGGGCGATCGCAGAGGCATTTCACGCCGAGGGAGCGGAGCTGGCGTTCACTTTTGCCGGAGAAGTGCTGGAGAAACGGGTACGGCCCTTGGCGGAGGGTATCGGTTCGAAAATTATCCTACCGTGCGACGTGACCAAAGACCAGGAGATCGAGAGCGTTTTTGCAACGCTCAATCAGGAATGGGGCGGACTGGATATTCTGATCCACGCCATCGCTTTCGCCAACAAGGAAGACCTTTCTAATCCCTATATGCAAACAAGCCGCGCCGGATTTCATCTCGCTATGGATGTGAGCGCCTACTCGATGGTCGCGTTGGCGCGCTACGCCGCGCCGCTCATGGAAGGACGCAATGGCGCGATGGTCACGCTGACCTACATGGGTTCCGAAAAGGTGATCCCCAATTACAACGTGATGGGCATCGCGAAGGCAGCACTGGAAGCGAGCGTTCGCTACCTGGCTTACGATCTTGGACCGAAGGGTATTCGAGTGAACGCGATTTCCGCCGGGCCGATCCGAACGCTGGCCGCGGCGGGAATCTCGGACTTCAAGTCCATGTTGCATTACGTCGCCGACAAGGCGCCCCTGAAGCGTAACATCGACGCCGCGGAAGTCGGCAAAACCGCGCTGTATCTGTGCGGGCCCTGGGGCAGCGCCGTTACCGGCGAGGTCGTGCATGTGGACGCCGGGTACAATATTATGGGTATGTAGCGCGCCGCGCGCAGTCCAGAGTCTGGAGTCTCGGGTTTGGGGTTGACGCCAGACGCTGGACTCGAGACCCTAGACAGGAGCGACAATGGCCACCAAAGACATCACTCCGCAACAGGCCCACGATTTCTTGCAGGCGAATCCCGATGCCGTTTACATCGACGTTCGCACGGAGCGCGAGTTTGCCAACGGTCATCCGGCCGGAGCGGTCAACATCCCTGTTGCTTTTCCTGATCCCGCCCGCGGCATGATGATGAATACCGATTTCGTCAAGGTCGTCGAAGCAAACTTCGCTCACGACAAAAAGATCATCGTCGGCTGCCAGGCGGGGCCTCGTTCCAATGCCGCGGCGGGATTTTTACAACAGGCAGGATATCAGGACGTGGCCAACGTCATTGGCGGTTTTGGCGGCATGCGCGATCAAATGGGAAACGTGATTGCGCCGGGCTGGGCGGCTTCGGGACTTCCCGTCAGTCAAGATAACGGAGACAACGTGAGTTACCAGTCGCTGGCGGCGAAGGCGCAGTAAGTCAGTGACCAGAGGACAGAAGTCAGAGATCGGAGGTCATAACTCGGAAGTCGGAGGTGAGCGAAAAGACAGCCGACCTCTAACTCCTGATCTCCGACCTCCGATTTACGCAGTTTGTAGCCTGGATGAAGTGAAACGGAATCCAGGGAACCCCGGATTCCGCTAATGCTTCATCCGGGCTACGTCCACTAACGCGATCTAGAGTCCAGCACGGAAAAGATGATTCGCGCAAAAGGCGCTAAGCACGCCAAGTTTAGAAAAGAAAGAGAATATTTTTCTTTGCGCCTTGGCGTCGTGGCGCGAGCAATTTTTTAAAGTGGTTTTATTCAACATTCGAAAAGTGAGAATCTAAATCTTGTTCGAAGCAATGACCGACCGCCTCTACTTCAAACAATTCGAACTGGGACCGATGCAGAACTATGTTTACCTCATCGGTTCCAGCGAAACTCGCAAAGTCGCGGTGGTCGACGCGGCGTGGCAAATCGACACAATTCTGCGCATCGCCGCTGAGGACGATGTCGAAATCACCCATGCTTTGGTCACGCACACGCACCCGGATCACGTTGGCGGACGATTTTCCGGCATCGACATCGAAGGCGTGACCGAGCTTCTCGACAAATGCAAGGCGAAGGTCGTGGTGCATAAGAGCGAGGCGGAATTTCTCAAGGGGCTCTCGCCGTCGGACCTGATCAAGGCCGAAAGCGGCGACAAGATCGACGTCGGCGGCATGGAAATTCAACTGCTGCATACGCCGGGCCACACGCCGGGCTCGCAGTGTTTTCTGGTCGATGACCGGATTGTTTCCGGTGACACGTTATTTATCGGCGCTTGCGGCAGGGTGGACTTGCCGGGCGGCAACGCGGAACAGCTTTATTACAGTCTCACTCAGAAGCTCATGGCTCTGCCCGACGATACGATTCTTTTTCCCGGCCACAACTATTCGGACCGCGCAGCTTCGACCCTCGGTGAAGAAAAACAAAGCAATCCTTACTTTCAGTTTCACTCGCTCAAGCAATTCCTCGCGGCCCTGGGCTATCGTTAAGCGCAAACCGATCAGCACATCTCAGATCGTAGCTGGATGAAGTGAAACGAAATCCTGGGAACCCGGATTCCGCTGGCGCTCCATCCAGGCTACGTCTGGCGCTTCGCGATCTCTAATCCCTCATCGCAATCTAAAGTCTTATGTCTCGTGTGTTGAGTGGGTCGAAAACGCTAGACCCGGGACGCGAGACTCTAAACCCTACTTGGCATACTTGTTCGTCCAGAGCACGCCTTCCCTGGCGGCAGGGGTTTTGGAGCGATCCCTAATAATCCCTGGCTGGCGCACGGATCGCCGGCGCAATGCGCCGAAATGATCCAGAGCTGGATCGACATGGGGATCACCACGCCGGTGCTGCGTTTCACGTCGCGGCATCAGCTGGAGCAAATCGAACGCTTTATCAAAGATGTCTTGCCATTGTTGCGGTTGAAGTGACGTCAGGTTGATTGATAAGAATCACAGACGAGATGCTTCGTGGAGTTTATCCTGAGCTTAGCGAAGGATCTCGCCTTAATTAACGTGCGATAACAGATAAAAGTTAGGACTGACCATGTTTGACGATCTAAGAGGGTTTCTCGCCCACCTGGAAGACTTGGGACAGCTAAAACGGGTCAAGGACGAGGTGAGCGTCAAGTACGATATCGCCGCCGGTATCCGCAAGACATCGGACATCGAAGGGCCTGCGCTCTTGTTCGCAAACGTCAAAGATTATCCGGGTTGGAGCGTGCTTGGCGGGCTCTTTGCCACCCGCAAGCTCGTCGCGCTGGGCCTCGGCGTGCCGCAAGACAAGCTGCTCGAGCGTTATATGACGCTCGAAGATGTGCGTATTCCGCCTGAGACCGTCGCCACCGGCCCGGTGAAGGAAATCAAATGGACCGGCGATCAGATTGATCTTACGAAGCTCCCTATCGTCACTCACGCGAGCAAGGACTGTGGCGCGTATGTCACCATCGGCGTGCAAGTCGGCAAAGATCCGGATACCGGAGTTCGCAATCTTTCGATCCACCGCATGCTGGTGCTCGGCAAAGACCGGCTGTCGCTCTGGGCGCCGGCGGATCATCACCTGGGCCGGATGATTTTAAAGGCCGAGGAAAAGAATAAAGGCTTGGAAGTCGCCACCGCCGTCGGCGTCGATCCGGCGATTGTCATCGCGTCTCAGGCGAAGGTTCCCTACGGCATCGATGAGTTCCACGTCGCCGGCGGCTTGCGCGGTTCGGCGGTGAAGCTGACGAAGTGCGAAACCATCGACGTTGAAGTGCCGGCGTTCGCCGAAGTCGTCATCGAAGGGGTGACAATTCCCGGCGAACGAGTGGCCGACGGGCCCTATGGCGAATATCCGGGCTGCTACAGCGAAGCAAAGCAGGCGCCGGTAATCAAAGTCACTGCGATCACCATGCGGCAAAATCCCATCTGGCAAACCGCCCTCACGGGCATGCCGGTGACGGAGAACCACACGCTCATCGAATACGGCAACGGCGCGGTGGTCTACCGTGAGATAAAAAAGATCGTCCCGGAAGTCAAAGCAGTTAACCTCACGCCGGGTGGCACTTTCCGCCATCACGTCGTGGTGTCGATAAAAAAACGCGCCGAGAATGAAGGGCGCAACGTCATCCTGGCTTTGCTGTCAATGGGCATCGGTCTCAAGCAAGTGATCATCGTCGACGAAGATATAGACCCTTTCGATCCAATGCAGGTGGACTGGGCCATGGCGACGCGCTTCCAGGCGGACAGAGACGCCATCATCATTCCGCACATCGCTTGCTCGACGCTCGATCCATCTTGTCCGGAGCCGCGCGTTACCGCGGGCCTGGGCATCGACGCCACCGCGCCGATGAAAGACCGCTGGCGCTTCGAGAAAGTCGAAATCCCCGGCGTGGATAAAGTTAAGTACATCTAGGGCCTGGTTCAAAGTTCAAGGATTGATTCCGAAAACTTTGAACTTTGAACCTGGAACGTTGAACGAGTGCGAGGTGAGAGAGACGTGAAGAACTTCGAATATCTCGAGCCCCGGACGGTGGGCGAAGCCTGCCGGCTTCTTGGCAAGCATAACGGCGACGCCAAAGTCTTCGCCGGCGGCGCGCACCTGACGATTCTGATGAAACAAGGGCTTTACCAGCCTAAAGTTCTGGTCAACATCAAAAAAATCCCGTCCCTCAAAGGCATCCACTTCGACGCGAAGAAAGGGCTCATTATAGGCGCTTTGGTGACGCATCGTGATATCGAAACGTCGAGCATCGTCAGAGAAAAACTTCCGGTGCTCTCGGAAGCGGAAAGAGAAGTAGCCAACATCCGCGTGCGCAACATGGGCACCGTCGGCGGCAATCTCGCATCCGGCGAACCGCTCACCGATCTGGCGCAGATCTTTATCGCCCTGGACGGCAAAGTGAAGGTTGCCAAACCGAAAGGCAGCCGGACCATTCCCATCGAAGAGCTTTTCGTCGATTTTTACGAAACGAGCCTCGCTCAAGACGAAATATTGACCCATGTGGCGCTGCCGCCGCTGCCGCCGCGCTCGGGCATCGAGTACATTCGCTTTTCCAGCAGCTCGGTGGTGGACAAGCCGTCGGTGGGAGTGGCGGTGCGCCTGACGTTGGAAAAATCCGGCGATGCCTGCAAAACCGCGCGCATCGTTTTGGGCTGCGTGGGTCCGACGCCTGTCAGAGCTAAAAAAGCTGAATCGATGCTGGTGGGAAAAACAATTTTCCCCGATCTCCTGGATGAAATCGGCGCAACGGCAGCACAAGAATGCAACCCGATTGCCGACTTGCGCGGCTCGGAACATTATAAGCGGGCGATCGTGCGCACGTTGGTGAAACGCGCCGCGACAAAAGCATTGGAAAAAGCCCTCAAGGGCATCTAGCGGTGGCCGGCGGTTAAGGCTTTCTTGAGGTTGAATAGCAGAAGCGCCGCGGCAAAGATCGTCATTACCCACGCGAACCAGTCGCCGAAACGGACGTAGTAGGTCTCGCCGGTCAGTATTTCGAGCTCGCTTTTCATGACAGCGGCGGTAAACATTGGCAGCGACTGCACTAATTCTCCTTTGGCATTGACCAACGAAGTGACTCCAGTATTCGTCACCCGGAGCAAGCTGCGGCGCGTTTCGATGGCGCGCGATTGGGCGAGCCATAGATGCTGCCAAGGCCCGAGGGATCTCCCATACCACGCGTCATTGGTCAGATTGATCAGCACATTGGCGCGGGTTTGGCTCACGAACTGACGCACCACATCCGGCATAAGGTCTTCGTAACAGATGAGCGGCGCAACGCGGATTGCCCTGCTGAGATGGAACACACGGGGGCCGTCGCCGGGCGTGAATCCATCGGCGAAGGGTACTCCCGGCAAGCGCGATAATATTTTCGCGAAGGGCAGATACTCGCCAAAAGCGAGCAACACCTGCTTATGATAGCGGCCAAGCACGCGGCCTTGGGCGTCGGCGATAATAGCCGTGTTAAACGCTTTGAAATCCGCCGCCCCCGGCGTGCCGCGAAAACTGCGCGCGCCGAAAATAAAGTTGGCGCGCTCGGACTTGAGCGGCGGAGTCAATTCCCTCGGCAGAACCTGTATTCTCTCGGGCACCCAAAGCTCCACCGCCGACTCCGGCCAGATAACGAGGGGCACGGCATCGAGCTGTTCCGTAAGGCTCATGTGCTTCTCAAGATTCTGCTTGATCAGCGCTGGATTCCACTTTAGGTCGACATCGATGTTGGCCTGCACGGAGGCCACGGTGAGTTTCCGAGCTTCCGCCATTTCCGCGCCGACGCTCTCGAGGCGCTGGTAGCCGTAGACCATGGACACAATCACCGCCAATGCCGCGTAGGCAACCGGAAGCAACGATCCGAGGCGTTCCCGCTGCAGCGCGAACGCGGCATTGTAAACCGCGGCGTTGAACCACATCACGATAAAGCCGGCGCCGTACGGCCCGACCAGATCCGCGCTCTGGATGAACCACGAAAAAGCGACTTGGGAATTGGCCACGTACCAGGGGAACAATAGCGGGAATAAAAACTCGAGCGGCACCCAGAGTAAGGCGGGAAAAATTTGCAGCGGCCCAAATCCGGCAACTCGCACAAGCGCCGCGAAAATCGCCATCTGCAGGCCTTGTAACGCGGCGTAGATCAAGAAAATTGCGACGCTCGCCGGATATGGGAATCCGCCAAAGACGCTTATCGTATTAACCAACCAGTGAAAGCCGGCGAGATGCGCCGCAAAACCCATCAGCCAGCCGTAAAATACAGCTTGCCACAAACTTTTCGCCCGGTTGAGAAGCCAAAACAGCGGGACGAAGGCAAACCACGCGAGGGGAAACAAGCGGCGGCGCGATGAAGGGCGCAGCGAGCAATAAAGCCGCGCTGCAGGCAACGAAAATATTCCTTGACATGTTGATTGTTTAAATATAAATCAAATTTCAGCCGACGGATTTCCGCAGGCGCGCTGCACAAAAATCATCTGTTAAATAGTTAACACGAACCTGACGAAAAAACACAAAAGCCTGGCAAGACTACGGAGGGTTCATGAATTTGGTTCGCCGCAAAACAGCTTCTTGGTTCGCCGCCGTCGCGTTGTCGGCTATCCTTTGCGGTAGCGCGTCGGCGCAGTCTCCTTTAGGCCCTGAGTGGGAACAGTTTCTGAAAGAAAAGGTTTCCTTCGGCGGGTTCATTGAGAACGTGACCGGACTTTCGATAAGTCATGGGAGCCATTTTTTCAACACCTCGAACCGCTTGGACATGCAGCGGTTCACTTTCCAGCCCGAGTTTAACGCTGACTTTTCGGAAAAGTTCAAACTGTTCATTTCCTGGCGATTCGTCGCGGAGCCGCGTTACAACGCCGAAACGAAGAGTCGCGAGGCTTCCGTGCAACCCCTAGGGACCGGACGAGCGCTGTCTTGGAATTTTTATTCCGAGTACAAAGGTGTTCCTTGGGAAGCGGTCGCAAATGTTTTCCCCACCGATCGACTGCAGTTAAGACTCGGGCGGCAATTCATCTCGTGGGGTGAAACAGACGGGCAGAGGCTCTTGGATGTCATCAATCCCCAAGATGCAACGTTTTCGCCGGCTGCTGCCGTCAATCTTTTCAATTTGGATGAAACGCGAGTCCCGCAGTGGGGACTGAGAACGTTGTACACTGTCCGGCCCTTGAGCAACACGATCTTTGAGTTCTTCGCCAATCCCGGGTTTGAGCCCAAAAAGCAGAGGGTAGATAATTTTGCGCCGGCGAATGACATTAGCGACGGCAAGGCCGACGGAGATTTGAGGTACGGCAGATGGTCGGCGCACCCCGAAGACCGCATGCCCGTAGCCCGGCTCTTTGCCAACCCCCGAGGACCGGTGCCGGTGGTGGTCCCCACAGCAACAAGAGAATATCCCGATGCCGGCGACAACTGGAAAATTGGCACGAGAATTACGCACAACTTCGGGGAATTGAACGCCGGCTTAGGCTACATCTGGGGGTATAACCCTCAGGCCACCGACATGGTGTTCAAAACAAAGGGGATAGGTTGTCTGCCACCGGCGACTGGTCCGCAATGCCGAATTGGCGGCGTGGGCCAACCTCTTCCAACCACCGTGAACATCGCTCTTGTCAACGACCGCACTCATATATTTGCCGCTCACTTTAATTACCCGGTCGGTGATCCTTTCGGAATTCCTATTAAAACCGCCGTTAGGGGTGAGTTCGCTTTTTACCCCGATAAACCTTATAACGTTAGCGAGTTTCCCGCGAAAAACTGTGCCACAGGCCAGACTCTAACCGGCGCCCTTGCTGCCCGGGCCGGCCCAAGCTGCAGTCATTCCGATAATCTGGTCGAAAAAAATACCATTAGGTACGCTCTTGGCTTGGACCGTTCCACATTTATCCCATTTCTGCAGGATGACCCATGGCGGGCATTTCGGATGTCGTTTCAGATCTTCCAGAGCATTATCTTGGATCATGAGAACGGTATTCGTAACTTTGGTCACGCGACCAAGATTAATCGGGTTACGACCTTGTTGACCTTTAGAGTCGGCACGGGATATTTAGGCGATACGATCCTTCCCGATATATTTTTCGCATATGATCCGCAGGGGTATTACGCGGTCAACCCGGGGATAACCTATCAGCCCCCGTGGAATGAAAAAATACAAATTGGCCTCACCACCGCCATATACGGCGGCCATAATAAGTATGGCGGTCTCGGCTTTTTCTCGGAGAAAGATTCCGTTTTTCTTAAATTGCGTTATCAGTTTTGATGAAGGGATATTGGAGGTTGCAAATGAGATTCATGAACCCAAAACGAAATTTCAGCGGGTCATGGTGCGCAAGTGACCTGCTCGGTTCAATGAAATTTGTTCTTGCCGTAACGCTTTTTGGGCTCGCAGCCGCTCCGATAAGCCTAATCGCCGCCGAGACGGACCTTAAACCCGGAGAAGTCATCAGCTCCCAAAACTGGCAGAAGATTCAAGGCATGGTCGGGGAAAACTTTCTCAATCGGATCAAAGCCGGGTATAAGATTCAAATCAAGGAACCAAAAGTCTACCGCCCCCTAAAAGAATATATCGAAGCGACCGAAAAATACTCCGGCAAAGTCGGGCTTGGCGCCAATGGCGAGCTGCTCAACTACGTATCCGGACAGCCGTTTCCAAAATTCGACCCGGGCGATCCGCAGACCGGCCAGAAACTGGCCTGGAATTTTTTCTATCGCTGGCTGGGTGACGACTACAAAACCGGTGGAGCGGTCAAAGGTGGAAAAATCATACGCGCCGCGATAGAACGGGACGGCTCGGAGCGCCGCGCCGATCTTGTTTCTTACTTTCTTTTCCCCAGCACGCGTTACACGTTGAATCCCAAGCCTGCCATCCCGGGCTACGAGCATATCGACTATATACAACTCCGCGTCGATAGCTATCCACGCGACGCGGCTGGAACCACAACCTTGGAGATTCGATACAAAGACCCTAACAAAGCCGACGATCTTTATATCTACCTTCCGAGCATCCGCAGAATCCGCCGCGCCACGACGACTCAGCGATGCCAGACTTTGGCTCCCAGCGAATTCAACCTCGATGACATCAATAGTTTCAACGGCAAAATCACGGATTTTAACTACAAATACCTCGGCGACAAGAAGATCTTGGCAAATATCAGCCAAGAGCATCTCCCCTTCGCCCGGAAGCATGGCGACTACTTGCCCTTGGATGAAAAATGGGAAATCGTCGATACTTACGTGCTCGAGGTTACCCCCAAGGATCCGAATTACTGCTACCCGAGAAAAGTTCTTCATCTGAATAAAGTAACGTTTGACACCCACTGGACTCTGATGTGGGACAAGCGGGGCGACTATTGGAAAGAACAATTCGGCTTCTTTACTCCGGTAAAACTCGCCGACGGCCGTGAGGCCTGGTCAGTGGGCGATGTGGTAATCGTCAACGTCCAGAACGGTCGATCCACTATCGTTACCGCGACCCGGGCTTATAACCAGGGCTACCCCGCAAGTATGTTTAGCCTCGCGACGTTGCAAAGCGTCATGCGCGGCGGCTCGATTGAATAGGCAGCCAGTGCTTTGCACCCGTTGTTGATCGCATTGCTGGCTCGGCGGCTTCGTTCATGCGCCTGTTTTTTTCCTGCATCGCGGGGCTGATTCTGGGATGGTCCCCGGTCGTCTTCGCTTACGCAAACACCGTTCAAAAGGAACCCGCGTTAAACGAAAACTACTTCGGCGTGAATATCCTCGATGAGCGCGCCTGGATCGTCGGCTACTACGGTACAATCCTACACTCCCGGGACCGGGGCCTGACGTGGGAGCTTCAACCTAGCCCATCACGGAGCGCCCTTTACAGCGTGCGATTCGTGACGCCCGACAGAGGATGGATTTCCGGTAGCTACGGCACTCTGCTGCAAACCAAAGATGGCGGGAAGAACTGGACGGTGATGCCGAGCGGCACTACGGAGCATCTATTCGACTATAAGCTGGCCGGACCACCGCAACGGCTGGGCCGTGGGCAGCCGTGGCGTGATTCTGCGCACCGAAGACGGCGGCGGATCTTGGACCGAATCGTCGGTCAAGGCAGACCTCACGTTGAGTTCTGTAGCGCTCGTTAATACACGGCGTGGATGGATTGCCGGTGAATTTGGCGTCATTTTTCAAACCCAAGACGGCGGCAAGAGCTGGGTAAAGCAAAAAAGCCCGGTGGAAGTGACGTTTTCCAGCGGCGAGAGCCGCAACTTGTTCGCGTTACTTTTCCCGGACGCGATCACCGGCTTCGCCTTCGGCATCGACGGTTTTATCCTGAGAACCCAAGACGGGGCGAACTGGCGGATCATGCGCCAAAAAACCCTTGGCGCAAAATCACTCTCAGCCAATCATCTGTTTGCCGCAGCAACCTCCAAGGACCGGCTGTGGACCGTTGGCGAGCGCGGCACGATTCTGCAAGCGGACCTCGCGGGTGAGAACTGGCAACCCGTTAAATTAGCCATACCGCCGGTCAGTTTAAACAGCATCGCTTTTGGCAAGAACGGCCTTGGCTTGATCGTCGGAAACCGGGGCTTGGTTTTGCGCACGGAGAATGGCGGAACGGCCTGGAAACCCCTCGCGAACCACGCGCTCACCCCAAGAAAGGATTCGCAGCGGCTTCCATGAGGCGCCTGGCGGTCTTTATAGTTCAAAAGCGCGCTCCCATCATCGGCCTCATCTTCCTCGTGACCCTTGGCTTTGCGTATCTCGCCCTGAAAATCGAGATGTACACCGCATTCGCGGATCTCCTGCCGGTGGATCACCCCTATATACGGGTCCACAATCAATTCTGGAAAACCTTTGGCGGGGCCAACGTCGTCTTGCTCTCCGTCGAGACCGTCAACGGCGATATTTTTACCCGAACCACCTTGGAGAAAATCAAGAAGCTCACCGAAATAATCGAGCGCACGCCTGGGGCGAACAACTATCAAATCTTCTCCATCGCGCGGCAGAAAGTGAAAGATGTGCGCGCCACTTCGTGGGGCATCGAGGTGCAACCCGTTATGTGGCCGGCTGTGCCTCGCAGCGCCGAAGAGCTAGAGCGGCTTCGGGATATCGTCTATGCCAATCCCACCATCGTCGGCAGATTAGTGTCGAGGGACGGTACGGCCGCCCTGATCACGGCGGCGTTTCACGAGGAGCGGCTCGATTATTCCGCCATGTTCAAACGCATTCAGCAAGCGATCAAGGAAACCGAAGACCCGAACACGCGCGTGTTCGCCGCCGGCGAGCCGATTCTCTACGGCTGGATCTACCACCACTTGCACTCCATCGGCATCATCATCGCGCTCACTTGCGCAAGTATACTCGCGATCCTGATTCTTTATTACCGCAATTTGAACGGCGTCTTGATTCCGGCGATCTCCGCGGCGGTGACCTTCATCTGGGGGACGGGCTTTACCGCGCTACTGGGATACAATTTTGAACCGCTCGTCTTAGTTGTGCCGTTCTTGATCGCGGCGCGCACCATCAGCCATTCGATTCAATTTCGCGAGCGTTTTTTTGAAGAGCTCGAGCGCCACGGCGACAAAGAGACCGCCGCGATTGAATCCGCCGCCGGCTTGATGATGCCCGGCAGCATCTCGATCCTCACCGATGCCATAGGGCTTACGGTTCTGTTGGTCGCGCCGATGCCGATACTGACGAAACTGGCGATCGCCGGCAGTTTTTGGGTCTTGAGCAATCTCTTCACGGTCGTTGTCCTCGATCCAATACTTTGTTGTTATTTTCCCACCCCACATCGGTATGCCAAGGGTGGCGAGAGCCATTGGTTAGACGCGCCGCTACGCGCCATGGGCCGCTTTTGTGTTCACCCTCGCGGACGATGGGCGGTTATTGCGGTTTTCGCCTTAGTCATCGGCTGGAGCCTCTACTGGTATCAATTTCTCACCGTCGGCGACTCCCACCCCGGTTCGCCGCTTCTCTGGCCCGATTCGCCCTACAATCAGAGCGTGCGCCGGATCAACGAGAAATTTCATGGGACGGATCATCTTTACGTAATCGTTCAGGGACAGTCTGAAAGCACCATGAAGTCGCCGAAGGTGTTGGAAACCATCGAAGCTTTTCAACATCATATGCTGCGCTCGCCCCACGTCGGTGGCACGGACTCCTTGGTGGACTTGACGCGGCAAATCAATTCGGTTTTACACTACAACGACCCGCGCTGGGGTTTGTTGCCGCGTTCGGTGGATGAAGTGGGCGGCATTGTGATGGTGGCGGAGCACGGCAGTGAACCCGGCGATTTCGACCGCTGGGTCAACTATAATTTTCAGCATGGCCGGGTGACGTTCTTTCTCTACGATCATAAGGGAGACACGCTGCGCGACGTCATGGATCGCGCCGCGGACTTCATCAAGAATACTCCGTTGCAGGGAGCCGAGCTAAAATTAGCCAGCGGCTATGCCGGCGTGTTGGCAGCCGCCAACGAAGTTATCGCCCGCTCGGATAGATTGACTTTGGGTCTAATGCTCGTGGCCCAACTCATCTTCTGCGCCATCGGCTTTCGCTCTCTCAGCGCCGGCCTTTTGTTTGTCGGCGTGGTTCTGATGTCGAACACGTTCGGCATGGCGCTGATGGCGTACTGGAACCTGGGCTTGAACGTCAATACGCTTCCGGTCATAAGCCTGGGTATTGGTTTTGGCGAAGATTATGGAATCTATATCGTCTCGCGGGCAATCGAGGAACATCACCGGCAGGGACGAACCGACCTTGACCGCGCTCTCATAGACGGCGTGTCGACGGCCGGCAAAGCCGTGCTTTATACCGCGTTTCTGATTTCCGCCAGCATTCTTTTCTGGGCGTTTTCGCCCCTGCGTTTCCAAGCGGAAATGGGGTGGCAGTTGCTGATTATCTTATCCATGAATATGCTCGGCGGGCTTTTTCTATTGCCGGCGATAATTTCACTGCTGAAACCAAAGTTCGTCTCGGGGCAGGCCCGCATTGGATAATCGAATTTACGCCTCCGCAAACACTTTGAACGGCTTGAACGTTTTGAACGTGCTCTAGGCGAGCTATGGCATGGTCGCCGGGAAGTTGTCCTTGCCGTCGAAGGGCGGCGCGTAAACGACGAATGCAACCGTGGGCTCCAGATCGGTATTGACGTAATAGTGGGGAACGCCGCGCGGAATATGCACGATATCGCCGGCGGTCAACGTGATGCGCCGCGTGTCCATCATCAGATAGCCGCGCCCTTGAAGCACTATTACCGTGCCGTCGTGGGCTTTATGCAAATGGGGCGACTCGCGGTCGCGGATCTGCACGATATGGTGGCTCGCGCTCTGACTCTGCCCCAGCGTGGTTATTTTGATGTTTTCTCCCGGCCCAAGCGGATTATCGGCCAACAATTTATTCACGTCGGCCTGGCGGAATTCCTTGCCATATTGAAGAAAGACGTAAGGAATCTGCGACGGGGTACAGCCGAGCAGCATGCCCAGAACTGCCAATGAAATCAGGCGGCGGTTAATTTTTCGGAACTCTGTAACTCATATATCAGATCCAAAAACTGCACGATCATGTTCGCGGTGGCGCCCCAGATATCCCAATGGCCGTATTGGAAATGATAAACCGTAGCGCCGTTCGACCAACCATGATCGACCAGAGATACGTTACCCGGCTCTAGTAAAGCGTCAATGGGAACGGCAAATACCGCGGCGGTCTCCGCGGGATTGGGACGAAACTCATAGGCCGGCGGTATCAAACCTACGAAGGGCGTGACGACGTAACCGTAGGCGGCCATCACCTGGTCGATCCTGCCGAGCACTTTGACCTGCGCCGGGTCGAGGCCGATTTCCTCCTGGCTTTCGCGCAAGGCCGCCGCCAGCGCGCCGCTATCGCCCGCGTCGATACGGCCGCCGGGAAACGCGATTTGGCCGCTATGGCGGCTCAAGTGCTCGGCGCGCTTGGTCAACACGAGATAATCGCCGTCGTCCCGCTCTTGAATCGGCATCAGCACCGCCGCAGGTTTGTGATAATTTCCCGTGATGTTCCTGGGCAACCGGGACTGTAACGCCGCTGAGATTTTATTCGCCACCATTGCGTGAGAGCGCTTTTTGACTGAAGACGTAACTGTGATATGTAACGATGCCAATTTACCGGATCGTCGGTCAAAAGACCACTCGCATGAAAGAACGCGAAATTCATTCCGCGATGAAAATTCTCCGCCGCGAGGTTCCCAGGTGGGACACGCCGATCGTCACTCTGATGGCCGAAACCTACGAAAGTCCGTTTCGCGTGCTGATTTCCTGCATACTAAGTCTGCGCACCCAGGACGCGACGACGGCCAAAGCATCACACCGCTTGTTCGCGGTGGCCGACTCACCGCAAGCCATGATGAAGTTGACCGCGAAGCGAATCGAAAAGCTGATCTTTCCCGTCGGCTTTTACAGGACCAAGGCAAAAAACATTCTCAGTATCTGCCAAACGCTAATCGACGGTTACGGCGGCCAGGTCCCCGATGAGATCGACGAACTTCTGAAACTCAAAGGCGTGGGACGAAAGACGGCCAATTTGGTCGTGACCCTTGGATATAAAAAGCCCGGCATCTGCGTCGATACCCACGTGCACCGAATTTCTAATCGCTGGGGCTATGTGCGAACGACGACCCCGGAAAAGACTGAAGTTGCCCTGCGCATGAAGCTGCCCAAACAATACTGGATCGAATACAACGATTTGCTGGTGAGTTTCGGCCAGCATCTGTGCCGGCCGATCTCGCCGATGTGCAGCCAGTGTCCGGTGTCAAAATACTGTGATCAAATAAGCGTAACCGTCAGGCGGTAACCATGGCACCAACGATTCCGCAAGGCTTCTTCGCCGACAACATCGAACCCATCGGCTATCACGATTTGAACGCCAGGCCGGCTTTCAAGCTGGCGATGCAGGAAGTGAATAACCACTTCTACCTCTACGCCGCGCATCTCTGGCACCGCGGCTGGAGCGTTGTCGACGTAACAGATCCAAGCGCTCCGGAGTTATGCACTTATGTGCCCGGGCCTGAGAACAGCTGGACGATTCAAATTCAGGTAGCCGACGGCAAGATGATCACCGGGCTGGAGCGCATCGCGCCCGGCTGGGGCGGCGCTGAGAATCAACCTTTCACCGAGGGTTTTTTCATTTTCGACGTCAGTGAACCCACCAAGCCCCGGCAGCTTGGTCATTTTAAAACTGGCAGCACCGGCACCCACCGGAATTTTTATGACGGTGGAAATTTGGTCCACGCTGCGGCCGGCGCTCCCGGATTGACGGGGAAAATTTATCGCGTGGTCGATATCGCTGATCCCGCTAATCCAAAGGAAGTCGGCCGCTTTTCCTTAGCCGAGCAAACCGCGCCGGCATCCGGACTTAAATTCTCCTGTCATGGCCCAGCCCACATCGAAGGCGATCGGGCCTATCTTTCCTACGGCGACGGCGGTGGCATCATCCTCGATGTTTCAGACATGTCGCAGCCGCAGATGATCAGCCAGATCGCCTTTCGCGGCATCACGGCGACGCAGGGAATCCATACCTATCTGCCGTTGCCGCGCCGCAAAATCGCCTTGATCAACGATGAAGCCATCCGGGAGAACGGCGATGAGAATCTAAACCTCGCCGGCATTGTCGACATCAGCGACGAAACGCGTCCGCGCATGCTTTCGCTTTTTCCCTTGCCCGAGCCGCCGCCGGAAAGCGAGCTCAAGAATTTCTACGACAAAGCCGGCCGCTTCGGCCCGCACAATCATCATCATCCGAATCATCAAGCCTGTCTCGAAGACCGCGACGACATTGCGTATCTGACGTACTTCAACGCCGGCTTGAGAGTTTATGACACTCGTGACGCCCGCATGCCGAAGGAGTTCGCCTACTTCGTCCCGCCGGACCCGAAGACGAGAATCGGCATCAAACCCACCCGGCTGGTCGCCCAGACGGAGGACGTCTTGGTCGACCGGCGCGGCTGCATCTATATTAGCGACAAGAACCACGGCATTTTCATTCTGCGTTTGCAGCGAGTGTGGCCTTATACTCCCATGTGAGGCGCAAACTAAACTGTAGAAAAAGTTGCTGGGCCTGGCAACGTTTGAAAGACTATCAACGTGGCGCAAGGAGCCGATCATAAAGAGTGGAAATGTCTCAACGTTTCCGTCACGGACAAGAGGTCTGGCGCAGTTATCGAATATAAAATCCATTTCTATCGGAAGCTCGATGGATGGTATGATGAAATCTGTTATGACAGCCATAAAATCAGCAGAGGCCGAAAGACTCTGGCGCCTCACCTGCACATGAAGCTTGCCACTCCCTTTAAAGATTCGCCGGCAGGCGAAACAGAGCTCAAGCAAATAATTGACGGGATATTGCCGCAAATTAAGGAGATAACTCGATGAGCCGTATCCTAGCTATCAAGGGAACCGAAGGTGAAAAGGAAGTGGATTACTCCACTCTCTCACTGAAGGAAATCCAAAAACGCATTAAGGGCTATGAGAAACCCTATGGCAGCTATGCCAGATTTTTAAAAGGTTACGATTGCGAGTCCGGAACCCCAGAGGACTATCTCATACTAATCGACTGGGAATGCCTGTTGGCTGAACTCAAGAGCAGAAAAGTGGCAAAACTTTCCCTGATTCGCGGCGGCAAGAAAAAACCGCGGTAACCCGTCAACCCGGCCAGCGCGACGCCTCAGTCGTTCAAACGGTTCAAGCCGTTCAAACGTTCTAAAATTAAGACAGTTTGAACCCGGGTTCCTCCGTTGCAGTCCCGGTTGGGGCCGGCCAAGGCTGAATCTGCGACCGGGCCGTTCAGTTTTCAGCAGTTCAAAACGGTTGGAACGGTTTGAACGTTTGGAACGAATTAAACCGTGATAGTTAGGGTTTCATCGACTCGGGGAAATACTTCGACGGCGCCCAGACGTTGGCGGTGAAGTTGCGGCAGCCGAGGATGCGCAGCTCGCGCATGATGCGAATGTAGTCCTGCGAATCGATGAAGTCGCGCCAGTTGTCCAATGTTTCAAAATCGATGGTGATCGCGACCTGCGGCGTGACTTCGAGGGGATTGCGGTAGTTGCGAATTTCCAGCACGCCCTTGTGCGCGAGCGTTACCGGCAACCAATCGTTCTTTGCCTTGTTGGCGTAGATCGTGAGATTAGCCTTCTGATCCGGCAGATCCCACTGAATCACGAAGTGCACCATTACTGAATCCCCCGCACCAAGCCGCCATCGATCTGGATCGTCGCGCCTGTAATGTAGCTGGCGCGGTCCGAGCCAAGAAATACGATCAAGTCCGCCGTCTCGCCCGCCGTGCCGTAGCGTCCCAATGGCACTTCCGCGGCCATTTCTTTATTGATCTCTTCCACCGGTCTGCCGACGCGGTCGGCTCGGGCTTTATTGAGCTTCTGGGCTCGGTCCGTGTCGATACGCCCAGGACAAACGTTGTTGATCAATATGTTATCTCGTGCCAACTCCCGAGAGAGAGTTTTAGCCCAACCGATAACCGCGCTGCGCACCGCGTTCGATAGCACCAATCCCGCGATCGGCTCTTTGACCGAATAAGAAGTAATGTTGATGACGCGGCCGCCGCCGACCTTGCGCATATGCGGCACGGCTTCGCGCGTCATGCGCATGGTGCTCATGAAGCTCAGGTTAAAAGCGTTGCTCCAGTCGTCGTCGGTGAATTTCATGAACTCGCCGGGCGGCGGACCGCCGGCGTTGTTGACGATGACGTCCAAACGGCCAAAGTGCTTGGCGCTGTCATTGACGAATTTCTGAATATCCTCCGCCTTGCTCATATCGGCTACCATCGCCAAGACTTCGCCGCCGGTTTCTTTGCGAATCATCGCCGCGGCTTCGTTGAGCGCCGCCGCGCCGCGCGCGCAGATGCTCACCCTGGCGCCTTCCCTGGCGAACAATAGAGCCGTTGCCCGCCCCATGCCCTGGCTTGCGCCTGCCACCAGTGCGACTTTGCCTTTCAACCCGAGATCCATTCCAAATTCCCCCTGATCGTTAGAAGTGTGCCGGATACTATCAGAGCCACGATAGAGGGTCAAAAAGAGCCGGTAGGCCAGAGGTCGGTTGTCAGAGGTCAGCGAAGAAACCGGAGATCAGAACTCAGCGTTTCAGAAATGGACCGGGATTTTTGATCATGCTGCCGAGCATTCGACCGACCTGCTGGGAAAGGGCAGTGAGTTCTTTGTGGCATTCGACCGTTATGTATTCGCAGTCTTTTGCAAAATCCAAAGAAGAATCGGTCTCGCTATTCTCACCGTCACAGTCGGTCAACTTGCTTACAAAGTGAGCCTCATATCTTCGTTTGGACCAGGCTTCCCTTAGGTTCAGGCAAACGGAACGTGACGAGCGTCTAATTTGACCCGTTAGAGCGAAGCGCTCTTCGTGGGGAAATGTTTTGCTAAGCCGGAAAATTGTCATTGCTAATTGATAGGCTTTCTTATACACGTCCAAATCTGTAGCTGAATTTAATTTCATCTTGCTACGAATTGTTTTTCGACCACCATCTCCGATCTCTGATTTCCGCCCTCTGATCTCTGACCTCTGATCTCCGACTTCCGACTTCTCGGCCTCACTTCTGCGACCAATAGATATTGTCGCGAAATTCAGGCTGGAGCCGCTTGATATAGAGGCAAAGCATTCCGTGGACGCCGAGTTGGCGAATCTTGCGCGGGTCGCCCGCGCGCAGAGCGTCCTTCTCTTCGGTTGTCAGATCATAGCCGCTCATCGCCGTTTCGAGATCCGATGCCGCTCTATTGCAAAAATCATCGTTCATTTTCAGGTCGAACAGCAAACGGCTCAATTGATAACAGCTCACGTGTCCCTCCGCTTTCTATCAACAACTATGCTGCAATTTTGATCCTCTTTGAATTCGCCTCTCCGCCAACGACTTGAACTGCTTGAACGGTTTGAACGACTTGAACTACTTCTTATTTAAAGCTTCCAACTGACAAACCCCCAACCGGTGGCGACGAAATCCGGCATGTACGCCGTGTAGGAAGCCTTGGCGTCGCCCACCGCGCCGAGCACGACCATCCAGTTGAGAAACTCCGTGTCACCGGCCTGCAGAAGATCTTGCACGGAATACTCCGTGAGGGTTCGCCCCTTCCCTTCGCGCATTACCTCCAAGAGTTTGTGGTCGAAACTCTCGTCGATCTGGCCGATGCGAGGTGAACCTGGAAAGTGGGACAAACCGCCAGTGGCCAAGATTGCGACCCGCTCGTTTGCATTGCCGGCGACCTCGCGAATCAACTCGCCGACCTGATAGCAACGGCGCGGCGACGGAGCGGGGTCGACCCACGTGTTCACGTAAATCGGCAGGATCGGTATCTTCGGCTCGGGCAAAAGAAAAAAGAGCGGCACGTTTTGCGTGTGTTGCAACTCGATATGCTCGCCGTAGGAAAAATCGATGCCTTTCTCCATGCCGGCGCGCACGATGGCTTTGCCCAGTTCTTTATGATTGCGATAGTGAAACTTGTGGCGCGTGAACCGTCCCTTGGCCTCGTCGCCGACCGTAACGAAAAAACTCGGAATATTGTTCCAGAAAAAATTCACAAATTGATCGTTGGCAACTACGATCAGAACATCGGGCTTCGCCTGCTCCATGTCAGCGCGCAGCACGCCGAAGGCCGCTTCGGCATCGGCGCGAAGTTTCTTTTGTTGCTCGAGGGTGGGTCTGTTCGCCGATCCCTGCGGCGCCATGCTGTAGTGGAGATTCATAAAATCTTCCCACTCGCGGCCCGGTTCCAACAGGATGTTGGGTGCGTGGCTAGCTGCCAGTGCGCTCACTAATGACATGACGCAACACTCCTTTGCATAGTGCCAAAAATCCTATTACCCGAAGTGAGAAAAAGCAACTTTGGCTTGAACTAGTGATCTGTAACAACTACATAGCGTTTGCCGTTCATGGTTCGAGAGCCTCACCACGAACGGCTTGTGCCTTGACCGTTCACCCTGAGCTCGTCGAAGGGTTCTTCGAGCGACTCAATTAACAACTCTCATAGCAAGCGTCAACCTGTACAAACTTGGCCAAGGTTGAACAAATCTGGTCATCTTTGGCGTTCAAATTCGTACCAGAACGACTCCGTAGGAACCTCGAAGAAATGACAAAGGTGTGGAAATTGTTGAATTTCTTGGATTGCTGAGGGGCATGGCATCACCGTTGCTCTATGACGGGAACATCTGAGCCAATGAAGGAGTCTACCATGCGAATGTTGATCGCGACGATGTTCAAAAAGGTCCCCGTTCGGAAGACCAAGCAAAGGGCATGTATCTGCAAGCGTTGCGGCGTCCGTATCTACTCGCTGAATTTTCTGAAGCATCATCTCGAAGCTCACGAGCGCTCCACTAATTGATTTCCGCAAATGGCACGCGGCGTTCAAGCAAAAAATCCCGCAGCCATACGCGGAAACTTTTCTCCCACGATTTCCACAACCATTCTCAACCGGCGGCGAAGAATCGGACACTGATGATTGGAGACTTTCGCGTTGACCAATCGGGACAGTGGGTCTGCCCGAATAGCGGACTGACTTGGGCCACCGAAAAGGGGATCAGGGTCTTTGGTTATTCGTTGCGTAGGGCTAGGCCAAACCGGCTAACTCAGGTCGAGCAAAAGCGTCCCTAATTTATCTAAGACTTCATCGGTGGTTTCGCGGGACAGTTTGCAGATGAATTCCGCTTTCCGAATGCGCCAATCGAGACTCTTGACTTGATCGGAAAGAATCACGCCGCCGAGCTTTGATCCAGAGGGGATGGTGACTTCGAAAGGATAACCTTTCACCTGACTCGTAATCGGACAAAGAATGGCAAGACCAACTTTGCGATTGTAAGAAGAGGGGGAGAGTACCAAAGCCGGGCGGCGCCCGGCTTGCCCATGTCCGGCTTGAGGATTGAAAGTGATCCAGACCACGTCGCCACGGGCTG
>CAWJBB010000011.1:0-21652 GCA_963840855.1 uncultured delta proteobacterium | reverse complement strand
GTTTTTTCTCGCCGGCTCTTTGGCGATATTAGAGCGATATCCCGGCGCAAGCAACGCGCATATCAAGGCGTGACCTTCGAGTCGACTGAGGCGTACGTTGTCTGTGCGCCGCCGGGAGGTCGAGGAGCGATGAACGCACTCAGGCGCGAATGATTGCCTTGGCATAAACCAAAAAAAAACCTGGACCTCTATCGTTAAGAGACCCAGGCGTTCGGCCGTCTTATGGCTTTGCACTCCCTCGTGGTCGATTCCACGTTCGCCAGTCGCGCAAAACTTACCAGGAATTTTTATCTGGAAAGACCCAGGATGTCAACGCTTTCCAACAAGGCTGTCAGTTGCCGAATTATTTAGCGGAAGCGGGAGATCGTTTGCCCGGGCTCTGGTCTGGGTGGCGAGCGCACTTGTGCATTCTGCGTTTGCTGATATTAGTATCGCAGGTTAGCCCTCGCAAAAAGACACAATGCCATTGCTTGCTGACCTCAGACAGCGTGCGCGTGATCTGAAAGCAGAAACCTATGCTCTTTACCTCGCCGCCCGCCATCCCGAAACACCGTGGTACGCTAAGTTCTTCGTGGCCGGTGTCGTTGCCTACGCATTCAGCCCTATCGATCTAATCCCGGACTTCGTTCCGGTCTTGGGCTATTTAGACGACTTAATATTGATCCCTATGGGGATTGCCCTCGCGATAAAAATGATTCCACCTCCTGTGTTGGCCGAATGCCGAGCACAAGCCAAAGAGTTCATGGCGAACGGCAAACCTATAAGCCGCGCCGCGGGGGCCGCAATCGTTGCGATTTGGTTAGCGTTGGCCGCATTGTGTACTGTGTGGGCCTATGAAGCGTTTAAGTAGCCAACAGCAAGTGATCGATCACCTCTGGGCGGATCTCACCGAATTCATCCCTCAAGCCCACATGCACCCATCTCGTTGGATTTGCCAAGGTGAATCGGATTGTGCAAAGATCCATCGGGCATGGAGCGGTTGATCCTTTTCGACATCGATGGCACGCTGACGCGCACGCAGAACGGATATATTCCATTTAATCGGGCGATCTTGGATACCTTTGGCGTCGCTGGCGATATCCGTTCGGTCTTTCCCGACGGCAAGACGGATCCCCGAATCCTCGAAGAGATTTTCGTCAAAGCCGAAGCGGAGATAAGTGTTTCCGACGAACAGTTGGGGCGGTTCTCCATGAGTTTGGCGAAAGCTTATACCGGAGCGTTGCAAGATGGGACGACTACCGTCGGTGCTCTCGGCGGCGCGCCGGAGTTATTGGAGCGATTGTCCGCCCAAGGCGAGTTTGCCCAGGGCGTGGTGACGGGCAATTTCGAGGCGACGGCGCGCATAAAGCTCCAGGCCGCGGGATTGGCTTATCGATTGAATTTCGGCGCTTACGCGAGCGATTCAAGCCACCGTCCCGATTTGCCGGCAATCGCCAAACAGCGCTGGGAAATGAGCGCGGGGCGGCCCATCAGCGCCGAGCATTGCGTCATCGTCGGTGACACGCCCAAAGATCTCGAAGCGGCGCGCGCGAACGGCATGAAATGCGTGCTCGTGGGCACGGGACGATATCCCGTCGAAGACCTGCGTTATTATTCTCCCGATGCGTGCGTGGCGGATTTAACGGACACGGTTGAAATAACTGATTTGTTGCTGCGAGTTTAAGGAGGGTGAGATGCGCTACCGAAACATTGGCAACAGCGGGATAAATGTTTCCGAGATCGGCTTCGGCTGCGGGAACAATGCCGTGCTGATGGTGAAAGCAACCTACGAGGAGCAAAGCAAGGCGGTTCGCCGTGCGCTCGATTCGGGGATCAACTTTTTCGATACGGCGTTTGCGTACGGCTTGGGAAAATCCGAGGAAAACCTGGGTCGGATTCTGAACGATCTGGGCGCCGACCCGGTGATATCCACGAAAATTCGCCTAGATGCCGGCGCGGCGGGCGATATTAAAAGCGCGACGATCAATGCTGTCGAGGCCGGGCTCGCGAGATTAAAACGCAGCCGCGTCGATTTCATCCAGCTGCATACCCGGGTCACGTTGGAGCGGGGCATGGGCAAACGTTTTAGCTTGACTCCTAAAGATGTGCTCGGTCCCAATGGTGTCATCGAAGGACTCAAAACCATGCGCGATCGCGGCAAGGCCGGTTTCTTCGGATTTAGCGGGCTGGGCGAGACGAGGGCGCTGCACGAGCTGGTGGACAGCGGTGAGTTTCATGGGTTTCAGTGCTACTACAATTTGCTCAATCCGAGCGCGGGCCAGCCGGTGCCCAAAGATTTTAGCGCGCTGGATTATGGACTCATCCTCGACCGGGCGGCGGCAAAAGGTATGGGCGCCTTCAACATTCGCGTTCTGGCGGCGGGGGCGCTGACTTCCGATCCTAGCACCGGCGGCGGCAGTAGTACCGAGCCTCTGTCACCGGGTTCCGATTATCCCGTCGATCTCAAACGCGCGGAAAAGGTGAAAACCGCGCTCGGTGTTGATGGCAAAGGTCTGACGCAAGCCGCGATCCGCTTCGGCTTGATGAACCCAAAAATCTCCACGGTGCTCGTCGGCTTCTCGAATACAACTCATATCGATGAAGCGGTGGCATGCTCGGGGGCGCCGGCGCTGTCGGAAGAGGAGATGGCGAAGGTCAGAAAGCTTTGGAACTCTGACTTCGGTGGATTGTCTCAGTAGGATTTGCGGAGACGCAGGGTGGCGCTCTTTTTTCATTCCGACGACGTCGATCAACGGATTCCCTTTAAAGAAGCTGTTCAGATCACGGAGAATGCGCTCCGCGACATGGTTTCGCCCGAGGGCGTCAACGCGCCGCGCAAACGGCTGAATCTTCATCGACAGATCGGCGAAGGGAAATTCGACACGGTTCTTAATATCTACGCCGGCGGCTCGGTTTCATACGGCGCCGTTGGCGCGCAGGTGGCGCTGCACCGCAAGTCCATCGATGGCAACCAACAAAAACGACCGCCGTTCAATCCCGACCAAACCGAGCTGGCGCTGATCTATGACGCCGACGGCGGATCGCTGTTAGGCGTGATGGCGCATCGGCCGCGGGATTTTACCGGGGTGGCGGATTTAAGGACGCCAGCGACGAGTTTAGCGGGTCTGGATTTGTTTGCCCGCAAGGATGCGCGCCGCGTCGGGATCTACGGTTCCGGGCAGCAGGCCTGGGCGACGTTCGCGGGTTTATGCGAGTTGCGCAAGATCGAGAGCGCCAAAGTCTACAGCCCGACTCCCGCGCACCGTGCAGGCTTCGCCAAAAAAATCAGCGCGAAGACCGGCGTTCCGGTGACAGCCGTGGATGGCCCGGAAAGAGCCGCCGAAGACGTTGATATTGTTCTCTGCATGACCAACACCAACGTTCCGGTCATCGACGGCTCTTGGCTCGAAGCCGGGCAGTACATTATTTCGGTCATCGGCAGCAATATCGAGCTTGTCAAAAGCGGCAGTCTTTCAGCGCCGCGTCGGGAAATTGACGACGCGACGCTTAGGCGCTGCGATTTTGTCGTGGCGCTGTCGAAGGCTCAGGCGATTGATTCGCAGCAGGGCGACATCTACTGGCCGGTTCAAAACGGAGTTATTACATGGGAAAAGGTCGTCGAGATTGCCGATGTCCTTGCCGGGAAAGCCAAGGGCAGGACGAACGACGACCAGATCATTCTTTACAAGAATCAGGGAGGGCAGGGTATCATCGACATCGCGCTTGCCAAGAAATGCTACGAGCTTGCCAAACAGCACGGGAAAGGTTACGAGATGCGCATCCAGGCGCGCGAGAATTGGTGGGTGCAGGGCGGTAGAGCAGAGACGTGGTAAACGATTGCCCGGTTTCGAGTTTAGTCTTTCGAGTTGAGAAAACGCCGAGGTCTTCAGGGATATCTGTCGGAGAGGGAGCGAGTATGAAACAAATAAGCATGATCGTTGTCGTCACGTTAGCATTGTTTGTATGCCTTGGGTCGCGGTCCGGGCCTGTTCACGCGCAGGTCGAATCGTTTTATAAAGGCAAGCAAATCAGAATCATCACTGGCGCCACGGCCGGCGGATTCTATGACCGATGGGCGCGGCTCCTGGCGCGCGCGATGCCCAAGTACATCCCGGGTCAGCCGGACATCATCGTGCAGAACATGCCTGGAGGCGGCTCCCTGGTGGCGATGAATTATGTTTCCGGCGTGGCGAAGCCGGACGGACTTGCCGCTGTCATGCCCAACAGCAACGTCTATCTCGAACAATTGTCAGGCCACAAAGAAGTGCGCTTCGATCTGCGCAAGTTCTACATCATCGGCTCGCAAGAGAAGAACTATATGCTGCTGTATATGCGCGCGGACGCACCCTACAAATCGATCGGTGACATCATAAAGGCGAAAGAACCGCCCAAATGCGGCAGTACTGGCATTGGCAGCGCGGGTTATGTTCTCGACCGGATTTTGGACCTTGCATTCGGCGCGAAAATCAACACGGTTATGGGTTATCCCGGCGGCAATGAGATCGATTTGGCGGTGGAAAAAGGCGAGATCCAATGCCGCGGCAATACGATCTTGCCGCACTTCGGGAGAGAGCCGTTCGACACCTGGCACAAAAGAGGTTTCGACCTACATCTCATTCAAACCGCGCGCAAACGCGACGCTCTTGTTCCCGATACGCCGACTATTTACGAGCTCATGGACCAATACAAAACGTCCGAGACTAACCGCCGAGTTGCTAAAGTGCTGCTCGATGGCGCTGAGTTTGGCCGCTTCATGCTGGTTGCTCCCGGAACGCCGCCGGATAGAGTAAAAGCGCTCCGGGAAGCCTACGTGAAGTCGATGAAGGACCCGGAGCTTATCTCGGAGGCCAAGAAGGGGCGCATGGATATGGACCCATCGACCGGCGAAGAGCTTCAAGCGTTGTTGCAAGAGATCATGGACCAGCCTAAAGACGTCATCGAGCGGGTGAAAAAAATACTGTCGGAATAACCAGCGCAGGAAGGGATGTCTCCATGAAGAAGCTGCTCTTTGCCGTTTGCTTGGTTTTTGCGGCAAAAGAGGGACTCCACGCCCAGACTCCCTATTACCAGGGAAAGACCGTCACCCTTGTTGTCGGCACCCTCGCGGGGGATCTCTACGATCTCTACGCCCGCGCCATCGCTCTTTTCATGGGAAAGTACATCGCGGGAAATCCCAACATCATCGTGCAAAATATGCCGGGCGCGGGGCACATGATCGCGGCCAATTATATATACAATGTCGCCAAGCCGGATGGTTTGACGATGGCGGCGATAAATGCGGGCCTTTACTTCGAACAACTCGTCGGGCGGCCTGAGGTCAAATTCGACTGGACGAAATACAACTGGATCGGCAACGCGACCAAATCGCCGCAGGTGCTCTACATGCGCGCGGATAGCGCTTACAAAAGCATCGACGATGTGCGGAGCGCCAAAGAACCGCCGAAATGCGGCACCACGGGCACGGGTAACATGGGTTACCTCGTGCCGAAACTTTTGGAAGAAACCGTCGGCGCGAAGTTTAATGTAATTTCCGGTTACCAGGGCGGGAGCGAGATCGATCTGGCGGTGGAAAGGGGCGAAATCCAGTGCCGGTCTTTGAGCACCGAAGCGTATTTTTCGCGGGAGCCGTTTCTTACCTGGCGCAAGAATGGATTTTCGCGCGAGCTTGTTCAAGGGGGGAAAGTAAGAATCGAGAAGTTAGCCAACACACCGACGCTTTTCGAGTTGATGGACAAGTACAAAACCCCGGAGCAGGCGCGGCGCTTGGCGACGACGCTGCTGGCCTCCGGGGAGTTTCACCGCCCCTACCTCGCGCCGCCCAAGATGCGTCCCGAGCATGTAAAAATCCTCCGCGAGGCTTTCAGTAAAACGATGAAGGACCCTGAATTTCTGGCGGAGACTAAGAAAAAACGGCTCGACATCGACCCCACCACCGGCGAGGAAGTGGAGGCGCTAACCAAAGAAGTGATGAACCAGCCGCCCGAGGTAATCGAGCGGCTAAAAAAGATGATGGGGCAATAGATTTTTTGTTTGTGGCCAATCACGGCTTGATATCCTGCAAAAACCACTCGGCCGGAATCTCGTGACCCAGCCCTTTTTCCTTCGCTCCCTTGTAGGCACAATAGCCCATGGCGGCAAATTGGACGCCGGTGCCGACGTTGTTCAAAAAGAACGTGATCTGCCGATCGTTAGCGCGGCTCGGCGCTTTGCCGGCGATGAGATCCGAGATTTCGGGATAGCGCGTCCAATCGCGCGGCTTTTCGCGCCGGACGCCGGGCATGTCTTCGATGATGCCAGGCGGTTGGTAGTGCTGGATGCCGCCGAAATGGGTGTGAATGGCGACGATGTCGCATTTGTCCAAGACGGTCATGTCGGTTTCAAATTCCCGGATCGAGTTGTAGTGCATGCCCGACTCCAGCCAATCGATCGGCAAAACCGGCCGCGATGAATTGGTCGCGCTGCAAATCACGTCGACTCCTCTGACCGCTTCCGCGGCACTTTCAACCGGCTCGCCTTCGACGCCGGTGTCCTTCTGCATTTCCTCGACAAAGGATTTTCGGTGCGCGGCGTTGGGGCTGAAGACTTTGACCTTCTTGAACGGCATGACCGAAGTCATGAATCGATAATGGGCTTTAGCCTGGCCGCCGCTTCCGATAAGGCCCAGGACTTGGGAATTTTTTCGCGCCATGAATTTCATGCCAAGGGCGCTGGTGACCCCGACGCGGGTCTGCTGGATAATGCCGTCGGGCATGATGGCGAGTAGCTCGCCCGTCGCCGCGCTAAAAAGCTGGACGAGGCCTACGAACATTCCCTTGGCGAGCGGAACCTTTTCTAAGCGCACGGAGCCATGCATCTGTTGTTCTTGGACGACGTCGGAGGTGACACGCAGCGCCAATACCCCTAACTTGCCAACGCCGCCATCCACCGACTTAAAACTGTAAGTTGAATTCGGCAGGGCGTGCGGAAGATAGGAATGACAAGTGGGCCGATTGACCGCGCGGCCGTGGGCCTGCTCGCGGTAACAAACTTCCATGACCTCAAGGCATTCAGTGACGTTGAACGCCTTTTTAACGTCGTCGTTGTTGAGAATGAGCGGCATCGTTACCTCCGCGTGGATTCACTTCGATCCTTTCAATCCCTATCCGAACGTTTCGCGGTTGTCCAATTCGCTGCCAGCGATTCACAAAATCTACCGGTGCCCTTGTGAGCAATTGCGCCTGGGGAGTGCCAAAGTCGGCCTGAAAGTTCTTATTTGGGGCAGGATCTATCCACGAATATACAAAATGATCTTTAAAGCTTCGGCGCTCTGCGCCGATGAAGAAAATATCCAAACTGAACCATGGGCCAGAAAACCGGGTCAAAGGTAGTCCGCGACGCATCTTGTGCAGGGAAGAAACCGAGGAGAATCATGATGGATCAGAAGAACGTCCAACCGAGCTCCGCTTCGAGTTCGCTCGGTATGCCCCTACGCGTGGATGAAGTGATGACGCAAACCGTCATGACGCTTCGCCTCACCGACAGTTTCGGCGACGCCGTAAAATTGATGGCCACCCATCACGTTCGCCATTCAGTCATTGTCGACGACGAGGGCCGAATCAAGGGGGTTATCTCTGACCGCGATGTGTTGCGCGCTCTGGCGCGCACCCCCGACTGGCAGACGAAGGCGGTGAGCGAGATCATGACCCATGAACCGTTCGTCGTAAATCC
This sequence comes from uncultured delta proteobacterium, assembly GCA_963840855.1. Taxonomy (GTDB): domain Bacteria; phylum Desulfobacterota; class Binatia; order UBA9968; family UBA9968; genus DATACQ01. Next base: position 13,966 of record CAWJBB010000011.1, on the reverse strand, counting down.
ACAAACCACGGTGACCGACGCGCTGGCGCAGCTACTCGAAAAACACATCAACTGTTTGCCCGTGGTGGGCGAGGGTGAAAAAATTTGCGGCATTCTTACCTCCAGCGATCTTTTGCGATCGTATCGAAAAGTGTTGGAGTCGGCGCAATATCAAGAACGATGACCCTTCGCCCCGGGCGTTACCTGCAATGGGTTGCGCCGTTTCAAACCCGCGTTAAAGTAGGGCATGGCTTTTACCATCGCCGTCACTGTTAAACCCAACTCAAAGGAACCCGCAATCACCAGAATCGCTGAGAGCGATTATCGAGCCTCCGTAAGCACCGCGCCGGTTGGCGGCAAAGCCAATCAAGCACTGATCGAACTATTGGCCGATCACTTCGGCGTGTCGAAGTCTTCCATCGAAATCCTGCGCGGCCGCAGCGCGAGGAAGAAATTGATCCGCATCGGCTGAGGCCCGGCGTGAAGACCTGCCTGGCGGCCGTTCTGCGCGATCAAATTGGTTTTGACAGAGATGAAGGCCGCAAGGTGGGAGTTTGCAACGCCGCAAAAATCGTGGCTTGATGCCCGCTGATAAGGTGGCTAGAAAAAATGTCGAAGCTCGAAAGCGCTGATACGATAGTCTCGCCCTTCGCCGGTTGGGGGCGCCTTGCCGCCAATTCCACGGCGCATATGATCGAACATCTTTTCAACGGCGTGATCGCCGTGATACTGCCGCTTATCACGTCGTCCTTTGGTCTCACCCTCGCGCAAGCGGGCGCCCTGGCTTCCACCCGCACTTTGATGGCGGGGCTGGCGAGTTTTCCCTCGGGATTTTTTGCCGATCTGGCGATCCGCCGAAACCTGCTGCTGGGACTCTGCATCGCGATGATAGGCCTGGCGAGCCTCGGATTGAGTTTAGCCTGGAGTTTTCCCATGCTGCTTGTGTTTATGGCACTGAGCGGCCTGGGCGGCGGTGGTTTTCACCCGCAATCGCTGGCAATTCTGACCGCCAAATATCGCGACAAGCGAGCTTTCGCTCTGGGCGTTCACGACAGTAGCGCCAATTTAGGCGAGGTCGTCGGTCCCTTGGCGCTTGGGCTCTTGCTCAGTTTCGTCGATTGGCGCTCGGCTCTACAAATCTGGGCGCTACCAGGTCTCGTAATCGGATCGCTGTATGCATTTTTGGGGGGAGAGGGCGATCTCGCGGTAAAGCGGCCCAAGGGCTATGGGCGGTCATTGTGGGAAGACGTGCTTGGAAACAAAACCGTGTGCGGCCTGGTTGTGGTTTCAACTTTTCGCGCCATGGGGCAAACGGCTCTCGCCGCGTTTTTGCCGCTCTATCTTTCATTGGAGCTAAAACTTTCCGCGGGAGTCACCGGCGCTTATATGTCGACCTTGTTTCTATTCGCCGGCGCCGCGCCGGCAGTTGTCGGCTGGATTTCAGATCGATTCGGTCACAGGCTATTGATCGTCGTCTTCTCTTTTTTGAGCATGGCGATGATCCTCGCGATTCCTTATCTGGGTTCAGGCGTGATGTTAGCGTTGGGCCTTGGGGTGTTGGGAGCTTTACTCTGGGCGCTCAGACCCGTTATCGTAACTGCCGCCATATCGGCCGCGCCGCAACAGCTCTCCGGCAGCATCGTCGCGTTTATTTTTGGCGCTAACATGGGCGTTTCCTTTCTTGCGCCGATAATGGCTGGATTGGTCGCCGACGCCTATGGTCTAACGGCCGCGTTACTGGCCATCGCCATTTTCCCGCTTCTGGCGTCGGTTGTCGCTCTGATGATTTTGAAAGTGCCCGCCAGAAGCGGCGACTAGTCCATGTACCGCTCAACGTTCAAGGATCAAAGTTAGGGACAACGGTCCGGAGTTAAATAAAAAAGACAGGAATACGTTGAACTTTGAACTGAATAATTCGGATTAGCGGCGCCGTTTGTGCGCCGTTCTGGGTGATGGTTTTGGCTCTTCCGCGGCCGCTGATCCTTCGAGCTTGGGCGTGACATTGTCGCGAATCCACTTTTCGTCCCACCACTCGATGGGCAGGACGGCAACACCGTTCAGATAGACTCCGAAGTGAAGGTGGTCCCCCGCCGCGAGGCCGGTCTCGCCGCTTTTGCCGATGATTTGTTTTTGCTTGACCGGCTCTTCCTCTTTGACGTCGATGGAGCTCAGGTGGCCGTATAGTGTAGCTAGACCCAGACCATGGTCGATGATCACCGTATTGCCATAGATGCCGAGATCGCCGGTAAACGCAACAACACCGCTGTTGGACGCTTCCACTGGGTAGCGCTTGGTAACCGACAGGTCAAAACCCAGATGATACGCGTTGTCTATGTTTTCGCCTTGATAGGTGTAGGTGCGGGCGTCGGCGAAGTTGGCTTCCACTTTGGAGTTCGTGAGCTGGCTGAAAACGCCGCTCCAAAGCAGCTTGTCTGCGCTTTTCTGGCCCACGGTTCGGATTTTGTCGTCGTTTTCTTTTCTTAGCGCGCGGTTAACGGCGATGAAAATTTCTTTCGGGCTTTTCTGGCGGGCGGCAACATCGGTGACGAGCGGGGCCACTTTGCTCTGGATGAATTCGTCTGAAATGGCAATGGTGCTTTTCTTGTATTTGACGTTTTTGAGCGTGTAGGCGAGCGCCATCTGTCTCGTGTTGCCGGCTTTATCCGTGGCGATAAGAATCGCTTTCTCCGCCTCAGAGACATCATAGGGATGAGCAAAGAAAACAAGGTAGGTTCCGGGGTCTTTGGTTTGCCCCTTGTAGCCGGGAAAAAAATACTTACCGATCTGGACGCCGCTCTTGACTGTGTCCACCGATGGCTTATAGGCGATGATGCCCACGCCGCCAAAATTGACGTAAGGGTCGTCGGCCAGGAGTTCCAGGGTCGGGGGCGTGATGTCGATGGTGAGATTTTTCTCGATGACGGTCTGGTTGCCGCGAAAAAAGCGCCATAACGACCGGTCACGGGCGCTGATGCGCAATACCGCGGGGCCTTCTTTCACGCCAGTGAGTTTGGCGGTCACTGCCACGGTGACTTTTTTCTGCATTACCGGCTGGTCGTACTTTTCGTTGACTAACGCATGCTCGGTGCCGCCGGTGGTTAGCGTGACGGTGAGGGATTCAAGCCCCGTACCTCGCTCGGTGACCTCGACCTCGATGGGCTTTAGAGCCAACACGTCGGTGTCCGGGGTAAGCTTGATTTCAGGCGCTTTCCACTCGAATTTCGGGAGGGCGAAATAGCCGCCTGCAATGACGGCCAACACCAGCAAGATGAAGATGATTTTCTTGATCGCCCCGGATTTCCGGGGCGGCGGGCCTAAATCAAAAGCAGCCATGCGTTAAGGGCTAATCACGGGTGACCCTGCTGTCAGGAATCGGATTCGTTTGTGAAAGGATAAATTGCAGGGGTTTCGATGTCAACAAATTTTATATTTTGTATGACGTTGCCAATTCGCCCGCGGCCCGCCCGTTCGAGCTTCGGATCAGAGCAAACCGCGGTCACTAAAACTAAAATAACGCTCGTGGCCGATCACCACATGGTCAAGTACCCTGACGCCCATCACCTCGCCGACCTCTTTGAGCCGCCGGGTGATCTCGATGTCTTCCGGGCTCGGCGCGGGATCGCCGCTGGGGTGATTGTGGACGAAGATGACTGCCGCCGCGGATTCCCGAATAACCGGGTTATAGACCTCGCGCGGGTGCACCAGCGATGCCGTAAGCGAGCCTTCGGAAATTTTCACTTCGCGGATTTTTTTGTTCTTGTTGTTGAGCAAGACGACGTAGAAGATCTCGCGCTTTTCCCGGGCCAGGTTCTCGTGAAAATGGCGGAAGACATCTTCCGCAGAACGCAGCGGCTCTCCGGCTTGCCATTTTAAGCCGGTGACTCGCCGGGCGATTTCAAGACTGGCTTTGATCTCAGCCGCTTTTGCCGGGCCGATGCCTTTGACGCCGGTTAATTCAGTGACCGAGGCCTCATCGATGCCTCTAAGCCCGTCAAACTGCCCCAGCAGCAGGCGCGCCTGATCGATGGCGCTTTCGCCCGTGCTGGCGTTGCCGTTTCTGAGCACGATCGCCAGTAGTTCAGTGTCGCTGAGCGACGCGGCGCCGTGGCTGAAGAGCTTCTCTCGGGGACGGTCCTCCTCGGGCCAGTCCTTGATGGTTTGATAGGGGGGCATGGGCACCTCGTTGTCATCTCCCGGTTGTCGCGCCGAAACGAACTCTCGACTGCGCTTCCGTCTACCACAATGGGCGGCTCAGTCCAAGACGTGGAGCAAAAGCCCCTTTAAGTACTCGCCTTCAGGGTGGTGCAGGCTCACGGGATGATCGATGGGCGGGCCAAGCTTCTTTACAATGCTGACCCTTCGTCCCGCGTCTACGGCGGCGCCGAAAACCACTTTTTGAAATAGATCGGAAGATAGATGCTGTGAACAAGAAAACGTTAAAAAAAGCCCGCCGGGGTTAATATGCTTGAGCGCGTGGAGATTTAAAAATTTGTAGCCGCCGGCGGCGGCTTCGACGTCGCTACGGCGGTGGGCGAGCGCAGGCGGATCGAGCACGATGATGTCAAAGTTGGCGTTACACTCTTTAAGATAAGCGAAGGCGTCGCCCTTGATGAGTTCGGCGTTATCACCGGTAAAACGGTTAAGCGCGAAATTGTTCTCAGCGAGTTCCAAGGCGGGCCGGGAAGAGTCGAGCGAGATCACCGATCGCGCGCCCCCGCCGAACGCGTAAACGCTAAAGGCGCCACTGTAGGAAAAGCAATTGAGCACCGCCGCGTCGCGAGCGAGGGCCGAAAGAAATTGACGATTGTCCCGCTGGTCCAAAAAAAAGCCGGTTTTTTGCCCGCGCCTGACATCGACAACGAATTTATAGCCGTTTTCCTCGATCTCGATCAGTTCCGGCGGCTCCGCACCGGCGAGCGTACCCACGGACCCGCCGAGCCCTTCTACCTCGCGTACTTTGCCATCGCTTCTTTCATAGAGGCCCTTGACTCGGGCCAGGCCGCCAAGCGTCGCGATGATGTCTTGCTTGAACAGTTCCATGCCGGCGGTGAAAAACTGGCATACGAAAAAATCGGCGTAGCGGTCCACGATAAGTCCCGGTAGAAAATCCCCCTCGCCGTTGATAAGCCGGTAGGCGTTGGTCTTGGGGGCGATGAATTTTTCCCGAAGCGCGAGGGCCTGGGCGATTCGCCGCCGGAAAAAATCTCCGTCGATGGGCTCGTCTTTCCCCGTGAGGAGACGAACACGGATTTGCGAGGCGGGATTATAAAGGCCGCGGGCGATCCAGGATTTCTTGCAGTCAAAAATGTCGGCGACGCCGACGATGCCCGCATCGCCGTTGATCCTGTCAATGGCGCCGGAGAAGATCCAGGGATGACCATTCAAGACGGGTCGCTCACGTCCCTGTTTGAGATAGATTCGCTGCATTGAATTGCAGTAAGGTGCTGAGGGTCGTCATTTTAGATTTTGGTCTGCGGGGCCGCTTGCCGATTTTGGATTCAATCTAAAATCGAAAATCCAAAATTACCATCACTCTTTTCTAATGAACGTGCCGCTTTTGCCGCCGCTCTTTTCGACGAGTCTGATTTCGCCGAGGGCCATTTCGCGGTCGACGGCTTTGCACATGTCATAGATGGTTAAGCCCGCCACGGCTACCGCGGTCATGGCTTCCATCTCGACGCCGGTTTTGCCGCTGACGCGCACCGATGCTTCGATATCCACGCGGGCGGGAGTGCTCTCCGGAATCAATGTGATTTGCACGGATGTGATGTTAAGCGGGTGACACATGGGTATCAGTTCTGAAGTCTTTTTCGCCGCCATGATGCCGGCCACCCGCGCGACGGAAAAGACATCGCCTTTCTCGACTTTGCCCTGCCGAATCAGTTCGAGGGTTTCGCGGCGCATGTGAATCGTGCCGCGCGCCACGGCGATTCGGCTCGTGACTTCTTTTTCGGAAACGTCAACCATGCGGGCCCGCCCTTTTTCGTCCAAGTGACTCAATTGTGCCATAAACACCCTGTTTTCGATCTTCCTAGATCCTTCGCTTTGCTCAGGACGACTATCTAAGTCGTGAACTAAAAGAATTGCCCACAACAATCTTTGGTTGTCATAAGATGCGCGGTTGCTTTCTGCACCGTCGCTTTTATGTTACAGAAACTTTATGGCGAAAAAAAGTCACTACAAAGTCATCATATTAGGCTCCGGCGCTGCCGGTCTCACGGCGGCGATTTATGCGGCGCGAGCGAACCTGGAGCCCCTGGTCGTTGAAGGCTCACAACCTGGCGGGCAGCTGACGATAACCACCGATGTTGAAAATTATCCCGGATTCCCGGACGGAATCATGGGGCCGGACTTGATGGAACTATTGAAGAAACAAGCGGTGCGCTTCGGTACGGAAACCGAGTTCGGCGACGTGGCATCCGTCGATTTGAAGCAGCGCCCGTTTCACGTGCTGATTGGCAAGGAACAAATCACTTGCGCTGCCTTGATCATCGCGACCGGCGCCACGGCGAAGCTTCTGGGCCTCGCATCCGAGGGCAAGCTCATGGGCCATGGCGTTTCCGCCTGCGCAACCTGCGACGGCTTTTTCTTCAAGGATAAAGACCTGGTCGTAGTCGGCGGCGGTGACACAGCGATGGAGGAGGCGACCTTTCTTACCAAATTCGCATCCAAGGTGACCGTCGCACATCGCCGCGACAAATTGCGCGCGTCCAAGATCATGCAGGACCGCGCCGAAAAAAACCCCAAGATTTCATTTGTGTGGGACACCGTTGTGGACGAAGTATACGGCGATCCTAAAGCCGGAGGAGTCACCGGCGTTCGATTCAGGAATGTTAAAACCGGCAAGACCGAAGACTTCAAATGCGGCGGTCTCTTTATTGCCATCGGCCATGAGCCCAATTCGAAACTCTTCGCCGGACAACTGGATTTAAACCCGACAGGTTACATTCTCACCCACGACGGCACCAAGACCAAAATTCCTGGCGTCTTTGCCTGCGGCGACGTACAGGACCACATCTACCGCCAGGCCGTCACCGCCGCCGGCACCGGCTGCATGGCCGCCATCGATGCGGAGCGGTTTTTGGAAAGCCAAGAAGGGTAAGCGGTTAATCGGTGGGTTGGGATTGGCCTCGTTGTGAGCATAGGCATCAAGCGGGTTTACGAGCCACGACACTCATGTAGGCAATGTGCCCAAAATACTCCCCATTGGTGATACGCCGCCGGGCTTCCGCCTTCAACGCGGCCGCCATGTCCGCCCCAATCCGTCCCGAGGCAGCTAGCGCGTCCGCGCCCAAGTCAACCCAGCTGGCGAGCATGAACCCAGGCTTGGACGTTTCCACATAGCCATAGCTACGGGCAGATTGGAGCTGGACGTCTGCCCCTCGCAGCAACGCCGGCAGACGCCGTACCAGCCAAGGATCATGCACGTAGTGCTCCCGAAATGCATCGGAACAGGCATCCATTAGATAGACCGGCAAGAATTTGCGGCGGAGCTGCCGTGATCTTAGTATAGATGTCGGGCATACGACTGTTGAATTAGCCGCCGCTGGCGCGCTGTTCCTCGCGTGCTTTCTCGATTTTTTTTAGTTCCGCGAGGAGGAACTCCTGGCTTTTGATTTCCCTGCCGTCATTGAAACGGATCAGATAGGGTTTGGTTGAGGTTCCCGAAAAACTTGCAACCTTGTCGATAAAGTCGCGGGCGGTTTTGACATTCGACTCGTTCGCTTGCCATTTGAGGCGCAGGAAGGTCGCCGCGTCGTCCGCGCTGTAACTTGAACCATTGCGGATGAACCTGGCGTCTTTCAACGCGCGGACCTGCTTGATGAGGATCTCGATTTTCTGTATTTCCGCGGGATCCAGAGCCTGGGCAAGGAGTAACGTGGGGTTGGCCAGCGTTAACAGGAGCAAGACGGTGAACAGCGGTTGGGCGAGATTCATCGGCGTCATGGAAATACTGTCTTCACGATAATTAGACGACGCGGGCACCGAAAGCTTGGGTCAGTTTGCATTGGATTGCAATAGCCCTACAGGTCTCAGGGCGAACGGATCAGGAAAAAACCGTTCGCTGTGAGCCTTTAGAATTTGCTCAGGACAGGCTTGTCGGAACATGCACGGCGGACGTTAATTATATGATACAGTTCGCTCGCGCATCCGGGATGATCGTGCGAGGCGAGGGGAGGGTCTCATGCCAAGGTTGACATGGTTTAGCGTTCCAGTCACTGCAACACTGCTCGTGTGCCTTTCCGCGTCGTCGCCAATGCCTTCCTTCGCGGCCGAGGCGAGGCCGGCCTGGCAGGCGGAGTGGGACAAGACGGTCAAAGCGGCGGAGGAAGAAGGCGCGCTGGTCATCTACATGACTCAAGCTTTTGAACCGGTATTTCGCGCCGCCTTTCAGAAAAAATATCCAAAAATTAAAGTGACCATGGTGACCGGAAGAGGGCCTCAGTTGAGCCAGCGCGTCATGAGCGAGCGCCGCGCCGATAGGTTCGCGGTCGACCTGTATGTCTCGGGAAACATATCTCCGTTGACGGTATTTCATCGCGCCAAAATTTTAGAACCCATCAAACCCTTATTGCTCTTGCCCGAAGTCATAGATACGACCGGCTGGTACGAAGGCAAGCATCATTATGATGATCCGGAGAAGCGTTACATATTCGTCTTCGAGGGCACGCCGCGAAGCGGGGAGATAACTTACAACACCAAACTGGTAAAGCCAGAGGAAATTAAATCTTATTGGGATTTGTTAAGCCCTAAATGGAAGGGCAAGATCGCCTCGGTAGATCCGCTGGTCTCCGGCCCGATTAGCGCGGCGCAGATCTTTTTCTTCAAGCACCCGGATCTGGGACCGGAGTTTCTCCGACGGTTACACGCCGAGACGGAGATCGCCATCGTCGGCTCCAACGAGCAATTGCTCGATTGGCTCAGCGCGGGGAAATTCGCGTTCGGTATCGGCGCGCGGGATGTGGATACCGCCATGATGCAGGGACTGCCGCTCAGTCAATTTTTACCGGGCTCCTTAAAAGAAGGCTCCTCGGTAACCGCGTATAACGGCACCTTGAGTTTCTTCAACCGCGCGCCCCATCCCAACGCCGCGAAAGTTGCGGTTAACTGGTTGTTATCTCGGGAGGGGCAAGCGACGTGGCTTGACTACAATGAAAAGACCGGAGGACTCTACGATTCCCTGCGCGAGGATATCTCCAAGGAAAAAGTCAGCGACCGCGCACGGCGGATCAAAGGAGCGAAATTTCTCTGGTTGGAACCCGATTGGATATTGGAGCTCGAGGCAATTCGCGACATCATCAAAAAAGGCTTGGCGAGCGCCGGCAAGGGAAGGTAACGGGCGGAAGGACGGGTAGGTTTCAATGTTTTTAGGTATCGGCGCCCTGAGTGTCACAGACTCTGCGTCGAGCCGGCGCCTTTTGAGCATTACCTAGAGAGGAGTGACGCCAATGGCTTATGTCGATTGTGACTCACATATCTTGCCGGAGGACGCCTTTGACGAGGTGCCTGAGGAACTTCGCAAGGAAGGGCCGCGAATCGAAACCGATTCTCAAGGGCGATCGTGCGTTGTCTATCCGGCGCGCCAACGAAACATTCCGGACTATGCGCGCGCCATTCCAAATCCTTTTAACCCAAGACCGCGCTCCTCCGGCAATAGACCGGATGTTCGTATAGCGGATATGGCCAAAGCCGAGATCGACATTCAAGTTTTAGTGCCGAGCAATGGTTCCTTTTACTACGATGTCGAGCCGGAGCTCGCCAGCGCGGTTTGCCGCTCTTACAATAATGCCGTCGGCCGCATGGTGAAAAAGTACCCCGGAAAATTTCTTGGCTTGGCGACTCTGCCGATGCAGAAACCGAAGCTCGCCGTGGCAGAGCTGGCTCGGGCCGTGGGCGAGCAGGGCCTTAGCGGCGCCGTATGCTACACCACCGTTAACGATAAGGACCTCGATGCGGAGGAGTTCTGGCCGGTTTTCGCGAAGGCGGAAGAACTCGGGATTCCGATTATTTTTCATCCGGTAAACACGGGTCCGATTGTCGGCGGCTGGCGCATGACCCGGCACTACGCCACGCGCGGCTACGGCTTTTGGAGCGCACTTGGCAACTCGATGGAGAACTCGATTACCATCGCAAATTTGATGTTCGGCGGCGTGCTCGACGCATTTCCCAGGCTTCGTTTCTGCTTCCTCGAGGGTGGCGGGACGCAAGTGCCGCACTTAATGGAAGGCCTCGCCGCCGTGCACTCCGCCGAAGGCGATTACGATCGACTGCGCTCGAGGCCGAAGCGAGAACCCATCGAATATCTCGATCGATTGTATTTTTCCGTGCGAACCACCGAGGCTCTCCTGGGCGTGCTGATCGGGCGCTACGGTCATACGAGCTGGGTTGTCGGCACTGACTATCCGCATGCGGATACGATGGGAAGCTGGCCCAATACCGTTCCAGTCATCAAAGCGCGCGAAGATCTGTCTTGGGAGGCCAAGGAAGGAATATTGGGACAGAACGCGCTCAGACTTTTCGGTGTCGCAGCCTGATTTTGGCGGATGATCTCATGGTTATTCGAGAGCGGTTTTGTGTTGGGGACCTTTCTGATAGAAATCAAGGATGCGCGAAAACTTTTCCAACACGCGACCGGCTCGCGTCCGGGTCTCTCTGCCATTCTATTACGGTTGGTTCATCGTCGGCCTGAGTTTTGTCGCCTATCTGGTCGCATCGGCGATACGGTCGGCGCCTGCCGTGTTGATTCATCCGTTGGAAGCGGAGTTTGGTTGGGGCCGAACGGCGATCTCTTCCGCGGCGAGTCTTAACCTGCTGATCTACGGTTTTATGGCTCCCATCGGCGGCTGGCTTCTCGACCGCTTCGGGCCGCGCCGGGTCATACTTTGTAGCCTCGCAACCATAGCTGCCGGTGTGACCGGTACGGTGTTGGTGCGAGAGCTCTGGCAGTTTCTGGTTGTCTGGGGAATAGTTTTAGGCCTCGCAACCGGTATCACTCCGTCGCTGGCCGCAAGCGTAACCAGCCGTTGGTTTATCGCTCGAAGAGGCTTGGCATTAGGCATCCTGTCGAACGCCAACGCGGCGGGCCAGGCGATTTTTCTGCCGCTGCTCATGGCCGTCATAGTTTCCAGTGGCTGGCGGGTGGCGTTGATGGTGATAGTGGTTTCGGCCGTGGTTCTTCTCCCGGCTATCTGGTGGGGCTTGCACGACAACCCATCCGACGTCGGCCTTGAACCCCTTAAAGATGGGACGGAAATCCAACGGCCGCCCACGCAAACCGTGCACGCGCAGGGCGCGGTCCGGCAAGATCTCAACTCGTCTTTTACCGTAGTATTTAAAGATTCGACCTTCTGGCTCTTGAGCGGCTGTTTTTTTGTTTGCGGGGTGACGGCCAACGGTCTCGTCGGCACACATATGATTCCGCATGCCATCGAACGCGGCATTCCGGAAGTGATGGCAGCCACGGCGGTTGGCATCATGGGGCTGGCAAGCTTCGTCGGCACAACCTTCGCGGGTTGGCTCGTGGACCGAGTCGATGCGCGCAAAGTGCTCTCGGCGGCGTATTTTCTGCGCGGCTTGTCGCTCTTTGTTTTGCCGTTTGTCACCGAGTCGTTGGGTCTGTTCGCCTTCGCCGTTTTGTACGGCCTGGATTGGTTTGCCACGGGACCGGCGACAATCGCGATTCTCGTCAACACTTTCGGGCAACAGAGAATAGGAAGTCTCTTCGGTCTGGTTTTTGTGTCCCATCAAATCGGCGCGGCGCTGGCGTCCGTTGCCGGCGGTTGGGCATATATGCAATTCGGCGAATATCATTATGCATTTTTGAGCGGCGCGTTCATGGGCTTGTTAGCGGCCGGATTGGCGCTGACCATTAGTTCGGGAGGACATAAGCCACCGGCCATTCCCGTAACCGGCGAGCTCGCGCAGGCATGAATTCAATCTCCGCGCGGCTCGGTGTAACAAATCGCAGATAAAGACGCCCTCAGAAAGCTGGCGAGGATCGTGATTTATGGACTGGATTACTAGCCCGCAGGCCTGGATTGCGTTTGGCACGCTCCTGGCTCTCGAAATCGTTCTCGGCATAGACAACGTCGTATTCATCTCAATCCTGGCGGGCAAGCTGCCTCCGGCCACGCAAGCCAGAGCCCGCTACACCGGCCTCGCACTGGCGATGCTGATGCGCCTTATGCTTTTGTTCTCGCTATCATGGATGATCCGTCTGACCGCGCCGCTGTTCACTATTTTTCAACAGGAGATTTCAGGCCGCGACTTAATCCTCATCGTCGGCGGGCTGTTTTTGATCGCCAAAAGCACGCACGAGATTCACCAGAGACTCGAAGGCGAGCAGGGGCGTTCGTCGTCACGCGTGGCGCCGACGTTTACCAGCGTGATCGTGCAGATTTTGCTTCTCGACATAGTTTTTTCGCTCGACTCGGTGATTACCGCCATCGGCATGGTCGACGATATCGGCATCATGGCCGCCGCGGTGATCGTCGCGGTATTCGTCATGATGGGTTTTGCCGGAGCCATCGGCCGCTTCGTCGAGCACCATCCTACCGTAAAGATGTTGGCGCTGAGTTTTCTCCTGCTGATCGGCATGACGCTCATCGCTGAAGGTTTCGACCAACATATTCCGAAGGGCTATATTTACTCCGCAATGGCCTTTTCCGTATTTGTCGAAATGCTCAATCTGAGAGTACGACCGACCGCCGCAGCGCCGGTCAAGCTGCACGGGCCGTACTCGGAAACTTAAATTTCGACATTGGCCAATTGCCAAGCGAACGAACGCCGACAGGCATCCTGTCTCTTTTCTTGTTTCTTTCTCGTCCGTAAGTTTCGTCTTACCTTAGGGAACATTTGTATACGCTTACTGCATCCGCCGTTTACATCCCGGGCTACCTGTGCAAGCAGCACCTACTTGATATTGCATTGATTTCGGGCAATTAGGCGCGACAGGGCGCTGGCATCGGGGTTGCGATAGAATTTGGCAAAGAGAGTTTCTTAGCGGAAAAGGAGAACGAAGGAAACAGTGGCTGCTGAAATCTCAAACGCGGGTGATCTTATGATGCGCAAGCTTTTTGTCTCAGCGATCGTTTCCGGGTGTCTTTGCGGTTATGCAGCATTGCTGTATGGGCTTATTCAAATCCTGCTGCGTATCAATAATGATTACTTGCTCAGTCTGGCGAAGTGAAACTCCCCCTCTAAATCGACTTTCTTCACCACTCTCACTAGCGAACCGGCACGCCCAGGGTGGTGTCCCAGAAGTTCGCTAATGAAGTCGGTGGTCTCCCCGCCGTCATGCCCGCGAAAGCGGGCTTGTAGGGGCGGGTTTTAAACCCGCCCTTACCCTGGATTCCGGGTCGCGCCTCCTCGCGAAAGGGGGGTCACGCCGGCTCGCCCGGAATGACGATTGAATTATGTAACGACTTCTGAGACAGGACACATGACTTGACGGTCGAGCTAAGAAAGGAGTAAAAGAGCGACGAATTCGCGCAACGGACTCAAATGCACGATCGTCGCATGGTCATAAAAACCTCGGCTGTCCTCCTGCTGCTACTCTTGTGGAGTCCGGCGGTACTCGCGCAAAGTCCCTTTTACGAAGGCAAGACGATACGGGTTATCGTCGGGTACCCGGCGGGAACCACTCACGATACCTGGGCGAGACTCGCCGCTCAGTACATGAGCAAATATATACCCGGCAATCCCGGTTTCATTGTCCAGTCGATGACCGGCGCCGGCTCGATGGTCGCGGCCAACTATGTATATAGCATCGCCAAGCCGGACGGTCTGACCCTGGGTACATTCAATGCCGCGCTGTATTTTGAGCAGTTGATCGGGCGCAAAGAAGTCCAATTCGACTGGCCGAAAATGACTTGGATCGGCAGCTCTACGCCGGCGACTCGCCTTTTCTACATTCGCGCGGACAGTCCCTTTGCGACCATTCAAGATCTGCGCCGGGCATCCGAACCGCCCAAATGTGGCACAACCG
>CAWJBB010000010.1:0-96347 GCA_963840855.1 uncultured delta proteobacterium | reverse complement strand
ATGGACACGAACCAGGAAAACCGCGCGCCGACGGTCGTCAACCCGTCGTGGACAAGGGAAGGGATTACTGATAAGAAATTTTTTTAAAACTCAGAACGGAATAAATCGCTAAGGAGAAGAAGAATGGCGACAAAGTTGAAATTCGGGTTACTTTTGCCGCACTTTTGCGAATATGCTTCGGCCGAAAGCTGCATCGAAGGATCGAAAAAGGCCGAGGCCTATGGGTTTGACTCGGTTTGGGTCAGAGACCACTTGGTTTTCGAACCCCACGGTATGGAAGGCGAGGATAATAGCCACATCGAGGGTTTGCTGATCCTCGCAGCCGTTGCGACGGTCTGCAAGAAACTGATCCTCGGCACCGGCACGATGATCTCGCACCGGCATCCCATTCATTTGGCGCAAGCCATGGCGGGCCTCAGCGCGCTTTGCAATACCGATATCATCATGGGTCTGGGCCTTGGCACCTTTCCCCACGAATTCGAGGCAGCGGGTTATAAGAAGGTTACTCTTGCAAGATCGCGCCAACATAGCCAAAGTCAACGCCCAGCTCTGCCGGCGATTCTGGGCCGGTGAAAAGATCACCTACAAAGACGACTATTACGACTTCAAAGACGTCGAGCTCAGGCCGACGCCGAAGAAAAACATTCCGATCTGGTACGGCGGCGGCACGCCGGCGTCCGTCCGCCGCGCGGCGGATTACTGCGACGGCTGGATGCCTGGACGTATCCCCACGGCTACTTTTAACAAAATGGTCAAGTACCTCGAAGAGCAGTGCAAGCTGGCGGGACGACCCATGGTCACCACCGGCGCGATCCCCATCACCAGTATCGATAAGAATAGAGACGTCGCGCTCAGCAAGGTTAACGTCAAAGGTTTGATCAACGAAGGCAACGCCCCGAGCAAGAAAACTTGGGTCAAACCGGCATCCGGCACCTTCTCCAGAGTCGAAGATATCGAAGGGCTGCTCATGGCCGGAACTCCGGCGGAGATCGCGCGCGATACTAAACGATACGAAGATGCGGGTCTAAATCACATCGTTTTCGACCTGCGCTTCCGCTACGCCGATTGGTACCAACAGATCGACTTGTTGGGCCAAGAAGTTCTACCGGCGGTCAGGGCGTGATTCGTGCTCGTGCTCGTGCTCGTAACGAACACGTTCCACGATCACGAACACGATGAATTCTTGGGAGTCTTAAATGCGTACGGAAAAAGTTAATTTTTACAGCGAAGGCAGTAAGCTTTCCGGCGCGCTCTATTTGCCGGACTCGGAGCAGGGCAAACCATTCCCAGGAATCGTCCAGGGCCCCGGCTTTCTCGGTCTCAAAGACGCCAAGCACTACATCATGATGTTCGAGAAGCTTTGCGCGGCGGGCTACGCCTGCCTCTGTTTTGATTATCGCGGCTGGGGCGACAGCGAAGGCATCGAGCGCGGCTGGGTAATGCCGAAGTGGCAGGCGGAAGACATCCGCAACGCCATCACTTTCATGCAGACCCGCCCGGAAGTCGATGCCGACCGCATCGCGACCTTCGGCTCCGGCGGCACCGGCGGCGGCAATGCCGTCTACGTCGCCGCCATCGATCCGCGGGTCAAATGCTGCGTCAGCTATCTCGGCGTCAGCAGCGGCCGCGATTGGCTCCACTCGATGCGGCGCGAATACGAATGGGTCGATTACCTCAAAAGCATCGACGAAGATCGCAAGAAACGAGTGACCACCGGATCCGGCGCCATGGTTAGCGCCCGTGAAGGCGGCATCATGGTGCAAACCCCGGAGCGCCAGACAACCACGATTAAGAAAGACGTTGCTGATAAAATTCCCGACGCCATGCCGCTCGCCTGCGCCGAAGCGATTCTGGAATACAGTCCGATAGACGTGGTCCATAAGATCTCGCCGCGCGGCGCGTTGTTCATCGCCGTCGAAGGCGACGCGGTCACGCCCGAACAGCAGTCCTTCGATTTATACGAAAAAGCCGGCGAGCCGAAGAAACTGGTCTTGTATAAAAAGACCACGCACTACGGCATCTACAACGACTATTTCGACGACGTCGCCGCCAACGTGATAGATTGGTACAATCGCCACCT
The DNA here is from genome assembly GCA_963840855.1 of uncultured delta proteobacterium. Classification (GTDB taxonomy): domain Bacteria; phylum Desulfobacterota; class Binatia; order UBA9968; family UBA9968; genus DATACQ01. Next base: position 94,267 of record CAWJBB010000010.1, on the reverse strand, counting down.
CAAGTACCACAAGGTCGAAGTCACTGAGAAAAACTAGGCAAGCATATTTCAAATTCTCAGCTAAATTTTGATGAATTGAGAAATCGGAAAAAGATGCCTCGCGCAAAGACGCAAAGGCGCCAAGGTTTCGGAGAAATAGGTAAAAATCTTTCTTTGCGTGCTTGGCGTCTAGGAAGTTGGCGCGATGAACATTCTTAAACTCGTTCTGTTTAACAATACAAAGGTAAGAATCTAGGAGCTTAAATGCAGCACAATATTTCCTTTGGCGTGCGGGTGCCGAATTCCGGCCCGCTTTCGAGCATCGAGAATATCGTCAAAGCGACCAAGAAAGCCGAAGAATTGGGCTTCGACGCGGTCTGGGTTCATGACCACGTGGTCTGGAGCACCGAGATGCACCGGCATCATATTTCTTCGGGCGCCTTCGAAGCGATAACCGATGCGCAGGAGGCCAACTTCTACGAAGCCACCACCATATTGTCCTACCTTGCAGCCGAGACCAAGCAAATTACTTTAGGCGTGGCGTGTTTGGTTATGCCTTGCCGCAACCCGGTTTACGCGGCCAAGCAGTACTCGACATTAGACCACCTCGCCAACGGCCGCCTGCTGGTAGGCGTCGGCCTCGGCTCCAAGGCCACCCGCGAGTCCGACGAATTTGGCGTGTTTGGCGTGCCTTACGAACGGCGCGGCGATCGCGCCGATGAATATATCCAAGCGATGAAAGCGATTTGGACCCAGCAAATCGCGTCCTATAAAGGCGATTTTATCGAGTTCAAAAACGCCGAAGTCTATCCGAAACCGGTGCAGAAACCGCACCCGCCGGTTTGGGTCGGCGGCTGGATGAAGCTCGCCGCGAAACGCGCGGGCAAATACGGCGAAGGCTGGATTCCCGGCTGGCTATCACCCAAGGAAATGAAAGTCGGCTGCGATATTCTCGCGAAGACGGCTGAAGAGAACGGCCGCGACCCGAAGAAAATCACCATCGCCGTCGAAAAATTGGCGACCATCGCCAAGACCCGCGACGAAGGGCTCAACCTTGCCATGCCGACCCTCAAGACCAGCAGCGAAAGTTATGAGCGCGACATCGACAGCATGCAGTTCGCCCTCGACCGCCACATCTTCGGTTCGGTGGACGACGTGCGCCGGCGCGTCGATGAATTCATCGAAAACGGCGTGCAGCATTTCGAGCTTAAGATCATCTATCCGACCATGGACAGCCTGGACCGGCAGATGACGCTCTGGGCGGAATCGATCTTGCCGCATTACAACTAAGATAAGTTTCTAGTTTCGGTTTCTAGTTCCTAGTTTTCCGATAACCAGAAACCAGGAACTAGAGACTTTTGCAGGGAGAATTTCTTGAACCTCCAATTCACCTTGAACGGGCGCGCAATTGAAATTGACTGCGAGCCGGCGGATACCCTTGCCGAAGTGTTGCGCAACCAATTGAACTTGAACGGCACCAAAGTTTCCTGCGAGGTTCAGGTCTGCGGCGCCTGCACGGTCCTGGTGGAAAATCTTCCGGTGAGCGCCTGTACGTATCTGGCTTACGAAGCGCGGGGCAAGAGCGTCACGACCATCGAGGGCTTGGAAAATGCCGATGGTTCGCTGCATCCTTTGCAGCAGGCCTTCATCGACGAATTCGCTTTTCAATGCGGCTATTGCACGCCGGGCATGATCATGTCCGCCAAATCTTTGCTGGACGAAAACCCGAGGCCGACCCGGGACGAAATCATTCACTATATGGACGGTAATATCTGCCGCTGCACCGGCTACGTGCCGATTGTCGCGGCGATTCAGCGCGCGTCCGAGGCAATGGCCAAGGAGAGCAAAAAGTGAGCGCGGAAAAGAAAACCGATTTTCAAGTCGTCAACCATTCGATACCCCGCCGCGATGGCCGGGTCAAAGTCACGGGAAAAGCCGCCTATGTGAGCGATCTCAAGCTCATCGGCATGGCCTACGCCAAGGTTTTGCGCAGCCCCTACGCCCACGCAAAAATTATCTCCATCGACAAGTCCAAAGCGGAATCCCACCCGGGCGTCTACTGTGTAGTGACCGGATATGATCTCGATGGGCTGAATCCTTACTACGGTCACGCGGTAAAGGACCATCCGCTCCTCGCTATCGACAAAGTTCGCTATGCCGGCGAGCCGGTGGCCGCCGTAGTCGCGGTCGACGAGCGGACGGCGTTCGAGGCTTTGGAGTTCATCGACGTTCAATATGAAGAACTCAAAGCCATCTTCACGCCGCAAGAAGCGCTGGCTCCCGATGCCCCGTTGTTACACCAGAGACAGTTCGAGGCCGGCGCGCTGCGCGGTTTCGAAGGCGAGGTTACCGCCGGAAAAGGCACCAATATCTGCCAGAAGCATCAAATCAAATGGGGCGACGTCGAGGAAGCATTTAAGAACGCCGCGGCGGTCATCGAGGGCGATTATTATTTCCCGATGACCTACGCCTACGCGATGGAGGCCTACGTTGCCATCGCCGAGGTCAACCCTCAGGATGTGACGATCTATTCGTCGGCGCAGCACCCGTTCATGGTGCGCCATGATTTAAAATCGATCTTCAATCTACCCGTCAGCTCCGTTCGTTTGATCGTGCCCTTCGTTGGCGGCGGCTATGGCAGCAAATCATACACCAAGATCGAACCGCTGGTGGCGGCCTGCGCCTGGAAAGCCAAACGGCCGGTGAAACTGCAGCTCACTATCGAAGAAGCGATGCTCACCACAAGGAGCGACGACGCTTACACCTGGATGCGCACCGCGGTGGACGCCAACGGCAAGATCATCGCCCGCCAGGCGAAAATTATGATGAACACCGGCGCCTATGCCGAAAACAGCCCGCTGGTCGTCGAGAAGTCGACCAATCGTTGCGTCGGTCCCTATGCGATTCCCAATGTGTTGATTGAAAACATGTCGCTCTACACCAACACCGTGCCGGCGAGTTCCTACCGCGGCTTCGGCTGCGCGCAGGTGACCTTGCCCGGGGAGTCGCAGATCGACGAGCTGGCGGCAAAGATCGGCAAAGACCCTTACGAATTTCGCCTCGCCAACGCGGCCAAACCTGGCGAAGAGTTTTTCCCCGGCATGCGCCCGTTCGACGGCACTTTGAAACAAGATTTGGACACCGCCGCGAAAGCGATCGGCTGGGGCAAACCGTTGCCGAAAGGCCATGGCCGGACCGTTGCTGTGTCCGGCAGCGACGCCGGCGCTTATCCGCTGACCTCCACCGCGATTCGGGTGCACGCCGACGGTTCGGTAACGATCATGACGGGCAGCACGGAGTTAGGACAGGGCAGCCACACGATTTTACCGCAAATCGCCGCCGAAGAGCTCGGCATCCCAGTCGACAAAGTCCGCGTCGTCTCCTCCGATACGGCGATCACTCCCTACGACCGTTCCACCGGCGCGAGCCGAACTACCACCTTGATGGGGAGCGCGATCATCGATGCCAGCCGGGACGCCATCCAGCAGATGGTGGTGATGGCAGCCGATGTTCTGAAAGTGAAGGTTGATGAGATTCAGGTCGTCCGAGGTGGTGTGCGCTGCGGCGAAGCGCATCTCAATTGGTCGGAGGTCATTAGCAAGTATTACGCGCTCCCCGACGGCGAAGTGATCGGCCGCGCCTATATTCGAAAAGCTGGCAGGTTTGCTAAATTGCCGGTCTTTTGGGAAACCGCCGCCACGGCTTGTGAAATTTCCGTCGACGAGGAAACCGGCAAGATCACCATGGAAAAATTAGCCACTGTCGGCGACGTCGGCCTCGCGATCAACCCGGCGCTTGCCGAAGGCCAGGACATCGGCGCTGCGACCATGGGGATGGGCATTGGGCTTTTCGAAGAACTCGTCTACGAAGGTTCACAGTTGGTCAACGGGTCGATTCTCGACTATCGGTTGCCAAGATTTTCCGATCTCCCCAAAGAGGTAGAATTGCACCTGGTGCAAAATCAAGACGGCGTCGGTCCCTACGGCGCCAAGGGCGGCGGCGAGGCGTCGCTGAACTCCATGGCCGCCAACATCGCCAACGCGGTTGACCGCGCCGTCGGCGTGCGCATTCGCCAGGCGCCGCTCACGCCCGAACGCGTCTGGCGCGCCCTGAAGGAAAAGATAGTTAATGTTTAAGGTTGAAGAGTTCAAGGAACAGAATTCCGGAATTTGTCGAACGTTGAACCTTGAACTCTTGAACACTTTGAACGGACCAAAGTTATGATGCCCTTAAGACGTTTCACCATTCACCAACCGAAAACTCCGGCCGAAGCGTCGCAAATGCTCGCCGAGTTCGGCGAGAAAGGACGCCTCTACGCGGGCGGAACGGAATTGCTGCTCGCCATGAAGCATGACCTGCTGCGCTACGAGCATCTGGTCGACGTCAAGACCATCGCCGGTCTGAACAGGATCGAACTCAAAAACGGCGCCGTGATGATCGGCGGCACCGCGACGCACCGGGCCATCGAACACTCGGCAGTGGTAAAACAAAATTTGCCGGTCCTTGCGGAGATGGAAACCAGGTCGCCAACGTGCGCGTCCGCGCCAGCGGCACTCTGGGCGGCAACCTCTGCTTCGCAGAACCTCATTCCGACCCCGCGACGTTGCTGTTGGCGCTCGGCGCCAAGGTGAACGTGCAGGGCAAGGCCGCCGCTCGCGCTGTAACCATTGACAGACTTATCACCGGCGCCTACGAGACATCCCTGGCGCCGGACGAGATCATGACCGGCGTTGAGATTCCAGTCTTGGCGAAATCGCAGCGCGCCAGCTATTTAAAATTTCAGCTCAAAGAACGTCCGACTCTGGGGCTTGCCCTCGTCCTCGATTTAGATGGTGATAGCATCAAGAAAGCCTCCGCCGTCGTCGGCAGCGTGAGCGCTGTGCCAACCCAGTCCGACAAAACCAACGGGCTACTCGCGGGATCGAAAGCACAGGCGGAAAAACAATTGGCCGATGCCGCTCAAGCCCTTGCCGATGCCGCCGACCCCGTTGACGATCTCGAAGGCAGCGCGGAGTATAAACGCCACTTGATCGCGGTTTTCCTCAAACGGGCCTTCATCAAAGCCCTATCTTGAGTCCTTGTCCTTTTTCGTAACTCGACATTGGCTTTTCAAGTCCAGACCATTAAGGTTCAAACCTGCGAATACAGCAGATTGCCGAAGAACAGTGACGCTTTCTGCGCTCTTTTCTCCAATTTCCCTCGCCCCGTCCTCGGGGAGACGGGCAGGTGAGGGGTAAACCCACGTCTGTCTTTTCGCCTCATCGCGAGGTACGTACGTCCACTCGATTTCCTGCGCGTAAGCGAGGATACGGGCGCGGGCATGAATTACGGGACGCGGTCGTCGAGCTTCCATACGCGCACTTTTCGACCTCGCGCGCGCAACACCGGGGCAACCATCTCTTGCAGCCGTACCACAGCGCGGACTTTTTCCGGGAACGGTAACCTCGCCAACTTGCGGCGCCGCGCTTCCTTAGCGGCGAAAAGCCTGGCGATTTCCGGTTCTATGGTGTCCATTGCTTCCATTTCCCTTCGAGGCCGTGGAGCTGGAGCACGCCGGCCAGAAAGCGCATATCTAGTTCCGCCTGCTCACGAAAGACACGCACGCGTTCCCGGTCTTTATCCCGGCCGGTTTGCAAACAAATAGCAACAAGATGTTCCGCCCGCGCCACTCTGGTCGGCACGTCCTCGTAAGAAGTGTCACGCGCCTCCCTTAGCGCCTCTTCCAGCAAGGCGTTATAAGCGGGAAGAAACTGCACCGGCACATTCTCTATGAGTACGCACTCGCCGTCTTCGGTATAACCACGCGCGCGTAGCGCTTCATATAGCGGGCTCAGCGACAGCAAGCCGGATTCGCCCTGCGGCAGAATCACGAATACATCCAGGTCGAAGGTTAGCAGCGGTTCGACGTAAAAGGTCGCACCCATTGCGCCCCCAATCGCGTAACGCTCGATCACGCCGTCGCGTTCCAGTTCGTTCAGAACCTGCAAGGTCCGTTTCATAGCTTTCCGTGTAAGCTTATCATAGGAACACAGGCAGCCTCCAGTTCCAGCAAGTCATCGTCCGGAAGATGGACTTGAATGGTTCTATATTCGCAGTTTTATGTGGTGCCCCCAGCGACTCGTTGGTATCAATTCTCGCACAGCCTGCGCGAGAATTGATTTGTCCGCGGCACTCCCCGGAAGGCTGCCTTTAAATTTTGGTGCAAGCTGTCCCAAAAATTCGGACAAACTATGCACCATCGCGTTTCGGATCTTGATCCTTCGATCAACCCAGTCGCCATCCGTAAACAATCCATCTGGCATTGCAAGGACTTCTAGTGAAAAGAACACCCAAGTATTAGGAACCGACCAGACCTCATCTGTCGAACCAGGCGCGATCAACCCCATGTTCTTAATCTTCTCTTCTTTCGCGACCCACGCCCTCTTGGTGTCGATTCGCTTAAGCAGTTCCGACGCTGGCTCATAGTTCAGATCTTGCTCAACCAGTTTCCCGCGCACCGCCAGGTCGAGGATAAAACGTCGCAGGCGCGGGATGGCGTCGGGGGCGTCGCTGATTTGGTCGAAGTGATAGAGGAGTTGGTTAGCACGCATTGCCGACCTCCTCGGTCCACTCCATCAGGCGCTGTTTCAAGTCTTCTTTGGAAGGCAGATAGAGCTGGTATTGGGAGGCGCAGATATTGGCGGCCTTCGGGATTTTTTGATCGTGAGGAGCAAGACGTAGTGGACCCACTGAGAGTGAAGGGTGACGGCGGCGGCGATGACAATTGCGCAGGGCTTCTTCGCAATTGCAGCAGGCGATTTGCCAGAAGCTGTCTGGCGAATCCTAGCGACCGGCAATTTCTCGGAAGGCTTCTGGGAAATCTGAACGGCGCGATCCTGCCACAGGACGTAGAATTTCCGCATGTATTCAAGGTTCGCTCGGGAGAAGCCACGCCCGAACTCGGCGGTGAGGCTCGCGGACAGGTGCACCAAGGTTTCCTTGCCGTAGGCGGCGCGGTATCGACCCTGCTGCTCGTATTCCACGATGCGGCGGCCGATCTCGAAATTGGTTATTGCATGAAGCGTATTGATGCTACCGGCCGCGGCCTTGCGGTCAGAATTTATGAGAGCGCGGCTCTTGCAATCGGATATTGTTGCAATACAAGAAGGTGAGTTCCAAGTTTCACGGCAAAAAGGACTCTGCCTATGAATACGCGAATCTCGTGGTTCGGCGTGCTAATCCGCTTGATCGGAGCGCTCGCGGTGGTTTTGTTGAGTTACAACCCGACCGGCTACTCCTTCTATCATTGGGCGTTGCGCGACTTTGCGACCATTACCGCGGTAAAAGCACTCTCGGGAGCCGTCTTGCTGGTCGGATGGGTCGTCTGCATTCGCACAGCGTTCGTATCTCTGGGCGCCATCGGCCTTGTCCTGAGCGCGCTCGTGCTCGGCACTCTGATTTGGGTACTCACTGACTACGGAATTCTCAATCCTGATCGTCCGTCTCTGCTTTCCTGGATCTTCCTGATCGTGATCGGGATTATTCTGGGCATTGGCCTATCCTGGTCGCTATTCCGCGCGCGTGTCACAGGTCAGGTCGAAGTAGATTGAAAATTGGATGACTTTGGTTGCGCGTCAAGCTTGACCCTGCCGCATTTTCTAGGATAAACGTCAAGGCGATCGCAGATCCCGAAGCGCAGTTCAAATCGCTTGAGACGTTTTGAACGACTTGAACTTTTTGAACGTTTTGAACTCTCTTCATGAAACAAAAGATTCGGAGGAACGATGCTTCCGCAGAAAACCATTAACGGCATCACATTGAAAATCCGCCATACCATGCTGCCGGTGAGCGACATGGAGCGCACGGTGGATTTCTACACGCGCATGCTCGGCATGGATGTCCAGCGCATCAGAGACGTTCCGGCGAGAAACGAGCGGGTGCGCTACTTAGGATACGGCAATGAGGACGAGGGACCGTCTCTCGAGCTCATCGAATCCACCGAGACTCGCGGAAAAGCGCCCTTGGCGCGGTGGGCGGGCCACGTCGCGCTCTACGTGTCGGACTGTTACAAGCTCAGCGAAAAGCTCAAAGCCGAAGGGGTGGAATTTATCAGCGGTCCGGCACCGAACCGGCCCGGCGGCAAGGACATCTACGCTTTCATCAAAGACCCCGACGGTTACGTCATCGAATTGACGGAGCGACACGCGACAACCGGTGCCGTCGTGGCGCGCTGAGGAAAAACGTAGACCAAGTAGACTGGAGATCACAGATTATACAAAGCTTGAGCGTTCGTCCCTAAAATCTTGTCGATTGAGGCTGCCGGAATATTGCCGTCTGCTTTCAACTTTCGCATAGCGTTGATTTCGGATGAAGTATCGTTGTGGCCATAATCCGTTCCCAAGACAAGGTTCTCATCTCCCACGTGATCCAGAATATAAGGCAAATCATCACTCGTTTGGCACGCGACATAAATTTGATTCTCGCGTAAGAGCTTCGCTCCTGGCCACTCCCTGCCATGCCTCTGATAGCCGATCTCCAAATGGTTCATCACGTACGGGAGCCACTCGGCGCTGACCTCGATAAACCCCCACCTTAGCTCGGGAAACTTGCGCGTAAGCTCTGACGTGATGAGACTCCCGAAAAGATTAATCGGACCAAACTTGAACTGTCCCAGGCTGGCACCCCGGCCAAAAAGATCAAACATTTCCAGATTTCCGGCAGACGCATGGATACAGATGGGCATGCCAAGGCGACTGGCTTCATGATAGATGGGATAAAAATAGGGATCGGTGGGCAGTTTGTCGCCTTCGACGCCCCTGATGAAAACCCCGCAAGCGCCGTTTTCCTTGCCGATGTTCAACTCCTCGATCGCATGATCCATAGAATGAAGAGGCGGGATCACGACCCAGCGCAACCGGTTGTTTCCCGACTTCCAGATCTCGGCCAGCCAACGGTTATAGCTCTTACATAGTGCGGCGTCGACATGAGGTAGATTGGTCAACGCGCGCAGAAAGAGGCTGGGATAGAGAACCTGGACATCGATGCCCAATTCATCCATGTGAGCCAGACGAGCTTTGACGTTTTCCATTTCGCGGCTTTCTCGCGAAGTATCATGGCCGATGTTTCGTCCTTTGGCGAAAACCCGGCCGCCAATCTTCCAGAACTCATCACTGTTGCGTTGGCTCGCGCCTGCGCCGTCACGATCTTTGAATATCATTACCCTTGGGGCAAATTGCCTGTCCGCTTCATCGAGAAAATCCCAGGTCCGTTCTGCCTCGACTACGTGAGCATCCGCATCGATGATTTTCATAACTTTCCCCTTTGCGGCGATAGTTGACTACCTATAACCGCCTCTATTTTAAAGCAAGGATGGTATGGACAGCATTGATTTATACTTTGCTCCTCTTGCATTGGTCGTAAATCTTGGATTCCGTCGTCTTTAGCTGCCATGGCGATCACTGTACAATCAGTTTCGACCGCTTGTCTATAACGTGAGTGCCGTGGCAATGACGAAAGCGGGTATCCGATTCATTCAACGAATTTTAGTTCGATGACTTTATGTAGGGTATTGCGCAGTCGATGGTTCGGCGCGCAGTTGTTTTCAGGGCCTGGAAACAAATTTGTTGCCACGAATCAGGAAGCGAAACGGTTTCTTCTTCCATGCGCCGGCGTAATCGACTCCTATGCGAGGTCGGGCAGAAAATTTGGGGAGCAGCTCGCCGCCATCAAGAACATAGATTACCGCGCCACACAAATCGGCACCGTTAAGAGACCGATCGATAGCGAATGCCTGACAGAGTTTTCCCGGACCGCTGGCCAAATCGCGCAACGCATTAGAACGCCGCCGGGCTTTCATCAGTTCAATGCCCTCGAGCGGTTCGACCGCCCGGATTAAGACCGCGGCAGGGTAATCGACAATCTCGGTTACCAGATTGAGCATGTTGTAAAAGCCGTAGATGAAATATACATAGGCGTGTCCCGCCGGACCAAACATGACTTCCGTGCGTCGGGTGCGGCCCTTCGACGCGTGGCACGCCAAGTCTTGCGGGCCGATATACGCTTCGGTCTCGACGATTCGGCCAATGGTCGTGCCGTCCCGGTGTTCGCGCACGAGATATTTGCCCAGTAGTTGCCGGGCGACATCAAGGGTTGGCTGCTGGTAAAATGAGCGGGGGATTTTCACGAAGAGCTTGGTTGTTCCATTAGGCCGGAAAGGATCTCATCTGTAGTTAGCCAGCCAGCGCCGCTGCTGTTCGCGCAAGCGTTTGTCCGCCCACCCCACGTACGGTACGTTGTCGAAGTCGACGCCGATCCAGATCATGGTATGGCCCTTAATCAGCTCGTGCCCAGACTCGACAGCGACACCGCTTCTTCGCAAAGCTATAACGTAGTCGTCGATATTTTCGGGATAATAGGCCGTTTGTAGCAGCCGGTTGTTGTAGAACGTGATGAGCAGCTTGCCGGGTTGCTCGAGGTGCGGATAGGGCGAAATGCTGATCGCATAGATGCGATAAGGCGGCGTCGAGCCGCCCGTGGACAACGACGATTCTTCAACGAGCTTTATCTCGACTTCGCGCGACAGCTTCGGCATGACTTCTTCGCGGGAGGCGTAGCTTTCGAATCCAGGGAACAACGGGGTCCGAACACTCTCAATTTCAGTGAAACTTTCCGAACCGCAAGCCGCAACCAAATGTATCAATAATCCAACGCAGAGAATTCGCTTCATGAAATGCCGGCAATCGAAACTGTCAGACCATCGAATTTTCCGGTTTTGACTCCGCTCCTGTTTCATCCGGTTGTAGCAGATCACCGCAAACCTGCCAAACTTCCATTTCACCTTTGCCTTTGACGTCTAATTTAACACCGCCGCAAAGACATGAACCTGTGAGCATGGAACCTCCCTATCCCACCGTCAATCCTATCCGAGCTGCGCTGCTTAATGCGCCGCCTTGATCTCCCTCACCAGACTCCAATCCACCAGCTGGCTCAGTGGAATATCTTTGGTGATTTTGAGGCGTTCTTTCGTCAGTTGCACGTCGAGCTGCACGCCTTTGTCGGAAATCATGCCGTCGTCGGTGAAAGATTTGATCGATGCATCGTAGGCTTTGGCCGATTGCGCCGGAGTGATGCGCAAATAATCGGAGAGCATCTGGATTGTCTCAGCGCGGTTCTGTTTCATGAAGCGCACGCCGCGCACGCCGGCGCGGACGACTTTTTTGACCTGCTCGCGCTGCGTCTGAAGTTTTGTGTCCATCACTGCCAGTCCCGAGAGCGGCAGTTCGATAATGTCGCCGAGGTAGATAAGCCGCTTGAAGCCTTCGTCTTCCGCCTTTACCGCGAAGGCGACGTCAATCGGCGTCGCATCGATGGAGCCGGCGCGCAGCGCCACCAGGCGCGTCGGGCTTTCGCCTGTGACGATAATCGTGACATCTCTATCCGGCTCCATGCCGAAGTGCCGCACTGCGACGCGTGACAAATAATCCACGGTGCCCGCCACCGAATCGACGCCGATGACCTTGCCCTTGAGATCCTTCGGCGTTTTGATTTCCGGCCGGGCAATCAGCACGTGCAGCGGCCGCCCGGCGAAGCCGACGACGGCTTTGATGGGAACGCCGGTTACTGCGGCGCGCAGCGCCGATCCCCATGCGAGCAGATAGTCCACATCGCCGGACATGAGCGCTTTTACGCCGAGAGCGGGTTGCATCTGCACCTTGTCGACGTCGATCCCTTCGTCTTTGTAAAAGCCTTTGCGCATTGCCACGACTACCGGAAATTCAAACAATCCCCGGCTTGGCGTCGCGATGGTCACCCGTTCGGCGCCAATCGCGGTCGAGACTGGGCATCGGCAATAGCAGCGCGCAAAGCGCGGCGGCAAAAGGCAGAACAAGTCGTCTGATCGTTTTTGAATACATCAAATTTACCTCGTATTACTATCCAAAAACTAAGACCAACATGTTTGTCATAGCGTGCCGCTTATATATTCCGGAAGTCGAAGGTTCTCGGATTCGGAAATTCCTCCCGCTAAGGCGCAAAGGCGCCAAGTTTGGAGGGGAAGGAAAAATATTCTCGCAAATGATTTTCACCATTTTTTTCCGATCTTTGCGGCCTTGGCGCCTTTGCGCGAGATATTCCGAGTTTCGGTTGCGGCTCTATCGCGCCTGGTCTATTCCATGCGAACGTTCTTGGAGAAATCATACTTTGCCGAGTAGTCGTTTTCAAAAACACAGGCGATTCTGTCTTTGTCCCAGCCGCCCGAAAAACTTTTTTTAAGAAACGCCATCATCAGGCTCCAGGCGTCCTTTGCCGCTGCTTTGCGGTACCGGCCGGGCATGGTGTCGTTGAGCCAGCCGTGCGGCGCGTCACGGTATATGCGAATGTGAAAGTTTTTTTTGGCTTTCTCCAAACAATTGCGGAAGCGCACAACGTCGTCGATAGAAATGATATGATCGGCCTCGCCGAAGATTCCCAATACCGGACAAGCCACCTGGGCGACCAGCTCTTCGATGGGCGTGGGCCGAAGCGGATTGCCCTGCCATTCCCTGCCGCCGACGGCGCCATAGAGCACCACAGCGCCGGCGATGTCGTTCCGTTTCGCCGCCAGCAGCACCGGCTGCCGTCCCGTCTGGCACACGCCGATAATGCCGATTTTCGCGGCGTCGACGTTTTTGAGTTTTTTCAGATACTCCACCGCAGCGTTCAAATCTTCCAGGGCGCCGTCATCGGTGAGATCGACCCTTTGTTCGCCGCGCAGGACCGCTTTGCGGTCGCCCGTGAAGCGGTGAAAAAGATCCGGCGCCAAACCGACGAAGCCGGCTTGCGCCAGCTTCACCGTCAGGTCCTTGGTGTGTTGATCGATGCCGTAGCGCTCGTGAAGGATAATCACCGCGGGGCGTTTGCCTTTTGCTCTCGGCAGCGCCCGTACCGCTTCAATACCGCCGCCGAACTTGATCATTGAAGGTTGGATTCCGGTCCTCCGCTTAGCCGCGGACCTAGCCGCCATATCAGCCTCCGATTTTCTTGTTGGTTAAACGCTCCTACTCAGCGCCGCCAAGCTTATCCTCCCGGGAATAAACGAGTCAAGGATTACCCTCGCTAGGGGAAAGAATGAAGGATGGGCATTCAACGACTGGATCTATCCCTCTGCCTGCCCTTGAACTTTGAACGTTGAACTTTGAACCGCCCGCAGGGCATGAACGGAGCGCAGCGATATATACCGTCTTGTTTAACGACTTACACCGCCGTATATTCGGCGCCATGAAACTCGAAGACGGCGCTTCGTTGGTCGCGGCTCTCACAACCATCGGACGCAAGAGCGGCTTGCCACGGACCGTGGAGCTGCGCTTTCTTCATTTTAAGGGGAGCTTCTACGCCTCTTCCAGCAGGGTGGAAGGAAAGCACTGGTGCCAGAACATGATCAAGAATCCTGCCGTCGAGATCAGCGTCAGAGGCGAAAAGCTCTCTGGCGTGGCGAAGCAAGTGACCGACGACGCGCTGCGTCGGCGGATCCTAACCCTGCGCGATTCCCCACCGCGTATGGACCGCGTCGTTTTTGAAATCACACCGCGAAAATGAAGCTCCTCGGAGCAAAGCTCCGAGGTATCTTTGCGAAATTCTCCGAAGCCGTTCCACCCTCCTTCGCCAAGGCTACGGAGGGTTCTCCTCGCCTTCATCCTCGCAGCAAGCTGCGAGGTATTCGGCGAAGGAGAATAAGGCGCTCCGAGCAATGAAAGGGTGACCGGAGAATTACTTGGTCTTTTCTTCGACCTGCTTCTGGACAGCTTCGGCCCCTTTTTGCATGCCTTCGTACATCTGTTTTTCCTTTTGCATCCCTTCTTGGATCGCCTTCTGGGCTTCCTTCGCCCGCTCATCGGAACTCTTCTGGTCGCCGCCGCAGGCCGGCAAAGCTAAAATCAAACTCAACAGTATCCATAGGTAGTATTTCATCGCTGTCCTCCTTCTTCCACTGGTCTTTTCGTTCAAAGTTCAAGGTTCAATGTTCAACGTATTCCGGTCGCATTTTGTGCCTCTGACCGGCACTCCTTAACTTTGAACCTTGAACGTTGAACTTTGAACCGGCAGCCGTCTGCCACGCTTGAAAGGGCTTGGCCCGAGGATGTCACCTAAATACTTAGCAATAATGTGCGCCGGGGCGCAATACGCCACCATCGCTGCCGGCGCTTTTTTTTAGCGGCTCTTTTGCTATTCTGGTGTTGGAACCCGTGATGTCCCGTATTGTTGCGACTATTGTTGGAATCCTGCTTTGCGGTTTCTGCGCCAGCGCCGATTCAGCGGATTTACCCGTTAAACTTAAAAGTAGTCCTACCCTGGCGGTGATCGGCGTAGGAGCCTGGAAATCCGTTCAGAAGGGAATAGATCTCCGCAAAATCACTCTGGAGCGCGCGCAATCCGCACATACCCTCGACCTCAAGCTGTTTCGCTTCGACACAAGTTTGATCGTGCCCCGGGTGATTTATGGCGCAGAGCACGATCTCAAGGTCGCGGACGTCAAAAGCTTCGCGCAAAAAACCGGCGCCATCGCCGCCATCAACGCCAATTATTATGACCCGGAGGGACGACCGCTCGCCTTCTTGAAAACCGCGGCCAGGACCATCAACCCGCGCGTCTCCCCGGCGGCAATCTATTCGGGGATCTTCGGCATGAAAGACCGTCAACCGTTTATCGCGCACCGCGAGGGTTTTCTGCCGGCCCATGCCGATGAAGGGGTTCAGGCCGGGCCGCTGTTGCTGCTAGGCGGCAGTGCGCAAGCCATTACCGGCGTGCCGAGCCGGCCGAGCCGGCGCGCGCTGATCGGCATCGACAAGGAACAACGGCTGATTATCGCCGTCACCGATACCTTACTCGGCGGTCTGTCGTGGACTGAACTGCAAGAGCTGTTCTCCGCCCCGCAATGGCAGCTCCAGGCTCATGATCTCCTGGCCCTCGACGGCGGCGGTTCAGCGCAAGTTTACATCAAGAGCGGCAAGTACGAAGAATTGATCGCCGGAACCGCCGAGGTTCCCGTCGCCATCGGCTTCTTTAGCAAGTAAAAGCCTATGAGCTTTGCTCCAGCCATGAACTCATTGCGCGAAATCGGGCGCCACGAATTACCGTGTTCAAAGTTCAACGTTCAAGGTTCAAAGTTAAGGGGTCCCCGATCGGTATACGAAATCCGACCGGAATACCTTGAACATTGAACCTTGAACTTTGAACGAAATTAGTCCAGGGAGAAAAACGCCAGCCGGCTCCACTCCAGGGCCCGCGCGGGCAGTATCCCCAGATAGAGCGTTCCCGCAACCGCCAGACCCACTGCGATATAAAGGTAGGGAGACGAGGCGAAAGATTTTCCTTCCGCGCCCCCTTCTTCCATGTACATCGCCACTATCACGCGCAGATAATAAACGAGGGACAACAAACTATTGAGCACGCCGATAATCGCCAACGGCGTGTGGCCGGAGAGCACGGCGGAGCGGAAGATATAAAATTTCCCCGTGAAGCCGGCCAGGGGCGGAAAGCCCGCCAGCGATAACATAAAAAGCGCCATGGTGAGCGCGAGAAACGGCCGTTTGTAGCCGAGACCGGCGAAGTCGCGATAATTTTCGCGCACCGTTTCGCCTTCATCGAGGGCGGTCAGCACAGCGAAGGCCCCGGCGGTCATGCACGCGTAGGCAAGCAGATAGAAAAGCAGCGGCATGCCGCCCCACTCTTCCCCCACCACGATGCCGATCAAAAGATAACCGGCGTGCGCGATGCTCGAATAGGCAAGCATCCGTTTGACGCTCGATTGCGCGATGGCGAGCAGATTTCCGAGCGTCATTGTCGCCACCGCCAGAACCATGACGGGGAAAACCCAGTCGTCATCCACGGGTGACAGCTTATGGAGCACGATGCGCGCCCAGGCCGCGAAAGCCGCCGCTTTGACACCCACGGACATGAGTCCCGTGACCGGAGTCGGCGCGCCCTCATAAACATCGGGCACCCAAAAATGAAACGGCACGGCGCCGATTTTGAAGGCGAAGCCGGCGAGTAGAAGCAAGGCTCCACCGACAAGATAATAGGGCCAGTCCACCGCGGGCTCGAGCAAATAGGCGGAGATCTGGTTCAAGTTGGTGGAGCCGGTGGCGCCGTAGATCAAAGCGATGCCATAAAGCAAAAACCCGGTGGCGAAAGCGCCGGTGAGAAAATATTTCATTGCCGCTTCCGTCGACCGGCTGCTGCTTCGCTGGATGCCGGTCAGAACGTAGACGGCGATGGACATGGTTTCCAGCGCCAAAAAGAAAACCATGAGATCGTTGGCCGCCGCCATGAGGATCATTCCCAGAGTGGCGAAAAGCACCAGGGCGTAAAATTCGCCTTCGTCAATCTTCGCCGCCCTGACAAATTGAATCGAGGAGAGAATCGTCAGCGCCGCCGCGCCGAGAAATATCTGCGTGAAAAACAGCGCGAAGTTGTCCAGGTATAAGCTGTCGCCGAAGGCGCCTTCATGGCTGCCCCAGAGAAATACCGTCTCGCCGCCGCACAGCGCGAGTCCGAGCAGACTGATCCACGCGAGCAACCCTTTCTCGTTTTCTTTGAGAAAGAGATCGAGCAGCATGACGACCAGCGCCGTCACCAGAACCTGGGCAGCCGGCAAAAGCGGTATGGGGTTAACGTCCATCGCTCCTGCGTTCTCCATCCTGAGCGGCAGTGACCGCAGCGGGCGCCGAGTGTACGGCAAAAATTTTCTTGAGCGTGAAATCTATCGACGGCTTCATGCGGCTCAAAAAAGGCTGCGGATATACGCCCATGATAATAATCAGCGCGACGATGGGTGCCATGATCAGCAGCTCTCTGGCGTTGAGATCTCGCAGTTGCTGATTTTCCGGACGCGTGAGCGGCCCAAAAATCACCCGGCGAAACATCCACAGCATATAGACCGCGCCGAGGATTAACCCGGTGGCCGCCACCGCCGTCCAACCCGGCGTGACGGCGAAGGCGCCGAGCAGGATCAAGAACTCGCCGATGAAGCCGTTCAGCCCGGGCAAACCAATAGACGAAAGAGTGACCAGCATCAACAGGCCGGAGAAAACCGGCACCTGCTGCCAAAGCCCGCCGAAATCATCGATCATGCGGCTGTGGCGCCGTTCATAGATCATGCCGACGAGAAGAAACAGCGCGCCGGTGGAAAGACCGTGGTTGAGCATTTGATAAATGCCGCCTTGCACGCCCTGCATATTCAATGCAAAAAGCCCCAGCATCACGAAGCCGAGATGGCTGACGGAGGAATAAGCGACCAGTTTCTTGATATCCGCTTGCATCATCGCCACCGCCGCGCCGTAAATGATACCGATGACGGAAAGCGCGACGAAGTAAGGAGCGCTCGCCAGCGCGGCGTCGGGGAATAGCGGCAGCGCAAAGCGTAGAAAACCGTAGGTGCCGAACTTGAGCAAAATTGCGGCGAGGATCACCGAGGCGGCTGTCGGCGCCTCCACGTGAGCGTCGGGCAACCAGGTATGCAGCGGAAAGAGCGGCACTTTAATGCTGAACGACAGCGCGAAGGCGAGAAACAGCCACATCTGTTCATTGGCAGACAAGCGGAAATCGTACAGGCGCAAAAGATCGAAGGTCACCGCCTGCGTCTCCTGAGCGTAGCGCGTAGCCAGGTAAATGATCGCGACTAGCATCAGCAGACTGCCGGCCATGGTGAAGATGACGAATTTAACCGCCGCATAGATGCGCCGCGCGCCGCCCCATACGCCGATGAGAAAGTACATCGGCACCAGCATCACTTCCCAAAAAACATAAAAGAGCACCAGGTCCAGGGCGACGAAGGCGCCGAGCATGCCGGTTTCCAACAGCAGCATGAAAACGAGGTATTCCTTGACTTTGTCCTGCACCGGCCAGGACGCCAGCACGGCGAGGGGCATGAGGAAGGTGGTGAGCAATACCAAGAACAGACTGATGCCGTCGATGCCGACGAGGTATTCGATGCCGAAGCCCGGCATCCAGGCGATGCGCTCGATGAGCTGCATTTCGCCTTTGGCGCCGTCGAACGCGGCAAGAATCTTGAGCGACCAGGCGAAGCCCAGACCGCTCGCCGCGAGCGCAAAGAAAAAAAGCGCGCCGGTCAGCCGCCGCGGCACAAGCAATAAAACCGCCGCCCCGACAACCGGTATCAGCAGCAAGAGAGTCAAATCTCCGATGGCGATTCCCGGCATGATTACGGTTGACCGATATAATAGCCCAACAGCGCTAGCGTCCCGACGAGAAAGCCAACGAGGTAATGCTGGACGTTGCCCGTTTGCACGCGCTGCCAGAGCACGCTCATGCCCCGGGCCGTCCCGGCGATGCCGTTGGCGATGCCATCGATGACGCCCGGGTCGAACACCCGCGCCAGCCAATCTGAGAGCGCGGTAAATGGACGCACGATGGCGACATCGTAAAGTTCGTCGATATAATACTTATTCAGGGAAAGATGATAGAAAACGCCGCCGCTGGTTTCTGTGTCCTGCGCTATTTTCACGCCGCGGCGGCCGTAGCGCGCATAGGCCAGGCAAATCGCCGTCCCGACAAGCGCAAGGGTCGCCAAGGTCACGTAGATTTCTACAGCCACCGATTCGTGATGCGCTTCCTGAGCGCCGAAGACCGGCGCCAGCCAGTGATCCCACTTGCTGCCCCAGAGATATTCCGGCGCGCCCAGCCAGCCGGCGAAAATCGAGCCCACAGCCAAGAAAACCAGCGGCACGGTCATGGTTGCCGGCGATTCGTGGAGGTGCGCTTGGGCATGAGCGCTGGCGCGGCACTCGCCGTGAAACACCATGATCAGTTGGCGGAACATATAAAAGGCCGTCATGCCCGCCGTAAGAAAACCTATCGCCCAGAGCTCAAGCGCGCCGTGACTGAAGGCCTGCCACAGGATGAGATCCTTGGAGAAAAAGCCGGCGGTCAACGGCGCGCCGGCAATGGCCAGGGTGGCGATGACGTAGGTGCAGTAGGTCGTCGGCATGCGCGATCTGAGACCGCCCATTTTTCGCATGTCTTGTTCGCCGCCGAGGGCATGAATGACGCTGCCGGCGCCGAGAAACAAACAGGCTTTGAAAAAAGCATGGGTAAAAACATGGAAGATTGCCGCGGCGTACGCGCCGAGGCCAACGGCCAAAAACATGTAGCCCAACTGGCTCACGGTAGAGTAGGCCAAGACTTTCTTGATGTCGTTCTGCGTGAGCGCAATAGTCGCAGCGAAGAAGGCGGTTGCCGCGCCGATCCAGGCGATTAGCGCCAGCGTCGCTGGCGCCAGGGCAAAAAGAAAATGCAACCGCGCGGTCATGTACACGCCCGCCGTCACCATGGTGGCGGCATGGATCAGCGCGCTCACCGGAGTCGGACCGGCCATGGCGTCGGGCAACCAAACAAACAGAGGAATCTGCGCTGACTTGCCGGTGGCGCCGACGAACAGGAGGAGCGTGATCGCCGCGATCATCTGCGGGCTCAAAAGCCGGACATTTTTTTGCAGCTCCGCGAAATCCAAGGTCCAGACTCCCTGGCGTCCCAGTTCCGTGACCAAAAGCAAAATGCCCAGCACGAAACCGAAATCGCCGATGCGGTTGACGATGAAGGCTTTGTTGCCGGCGACGGTATTGTTGTGGTCGCGATACCAGAAGCCGATGAGCAGATAGGAGCACAACCCAACGCCCTCCCAGCCGACGAAGAGCAGGAGCAGGTTGTCGGCCATCACCAGGACTAGCATGAAGAAGATGAACAAATTGAGATAAATGAAGAAGCGCGCCATGTCTTCGTCATGACTCATATAGCCGAGCGAATAGACATGAATCAAAAAGCCGATGCCGGTTACGATCAACAGCATCACCGCCGTCAGGGCGTCCACCTGAAATGATAGTTTCACTTGCAAGGCGCCCGATTCGATCCAGGTGTAGAGCGCGTCTTTGAACACACCGTTGGCGGGCAGCAGCCAAAACACATAAAGCGCGATGGCGAAAGATGCGCCGACGGCTAGCGATGCCAGCATGCCGGCGCTGGTTTTTCCCAGCTTGGAGCCAATGAAGATATTGAAGACTGCCGCGCCGAGCGGAATCAGCGGAATCCAGCGCAGGAGGTCCAAGGTCGCCATGGTCGTGCTCACAGTCACCATTTGAGCAAGTGCATCGCCTGGGGATCGAGGGTCTGGCGATGGCGAAAAACCGCGATGATGATGGCCAAACCGATGACCGCTTCAGCCGCCGCCACGGCCATGACGAAGAAAACCATTACCTGGCCGCCGGTGGAGCCGAGGAAACGGGAGAACGCGATGAACGTCAGATTGACGGCATTGAGCATCAGCTCGATGGACATTAAGAGAACGATCAAGTTACGCCGAATGAGGACGCCGAGCACGCCGATGGTAAAGATCACCGCGCTGAGGATGAGATAGTAGCCAAGCGGGACCATGATCTCCTAGCGCTCCCTCTTGCCTAAAACCACCGCGCCAACCATGGCCACCAGCAGCAGCACCGAGGCGATCTCGAACGGTAGAACGAACTCGGTAAATAGACTCTGGGCCAGGGCCTCGGGGCTACCGAACAGCTCCGTGGCTGCCACCGGATTCGCCGGTGGATTGTCGTTGGTAGTGACGGCCACTAACGCGCCGGCGAGCAGCAACGCCATCATTGCGCCAAAGCTCCACCACAAGCCGCGCCGCGCTTCCAACGTGGTGGGATTCAAAAACATGATGACAAAGAGAAACAAGACCATGATCGCGCCGGCGTAGACGAGGATCTGGAGCACACCGACCATCGGCGCTTGCAATGTAAGAAATAGAATTGCGATTAAGAAAAGCGCCGCCACCAGCGCCATGGCGCAATGGACCACGTTGCGCTGGAACACCACCAGCAGCGCCGAAAACACCAACAGCCCGGCGAGGATGAAGAAAAGTATTTCCGAACCCGGCATGGCGTTTACGAAGTCCCCTGAAAATAAAAAATCACCAGAGCCGTGATCAGCACGTTCACCAGCGCCAGGGGCAGCAGCATCTTCCACCCCAGGCGCATCACTTGATCGTAACGAAAGCGCGGCACGGTCCAGCGCAAAAGGATTTGCAGCCAGCAAAAGAAGATGACTTTCAGCGTGAAGGCGCCCACTTGCAACAGCACCACGGCGAGATGGGGCAAAAGCCAACTGCCGCCCCAGGGAAAGTAAAATCCCTCGCGTTGCAAATACGGCACCTGCCAGCCACCGAAGAAAAGCGTCGTGATCAGTGCCGATGCCGTGACGATTTCAGCGAACTCACCGGCGAAAAACATGAGAAACTTGCCGCCGGAATATTCCACATGGTAGCCGGCGACGAGTTCCGATTCGGCTTCGGGCAAGTCGAAGGGCACCCGCTTGGTTTCGGCAACCGCGGCGACAAAGAATAGCAGGAACGCCAGGGGCTGCAGGAAAACGCCCCAGGCCGGCAGCCAGCCGATGGCGAGCCTGGCTACATTCCAGGACTCGGGCAACAAATCGGCCATAAGGGCGCCTTGGCTGCGCGCGATCTCTTGCAGCTCAAGGGTGCCGTAGGCCATGAGCACGCCGATGACCGAAAGCCCCATGGCGACCTCGTAGGAGATCATCTGCGCCGAGCCGCGCACGGCGCCGAGCAAGGAAAACTTATTGTTGGAGGCCCATGCGCCAATGACGATGCCGTACACGCCCAGCGAAGCGAATGCGAAGACGTAAAGTATCCCGATGTTGATATTGGCGACTTGCAGATTGATCACCCGCTCACCGAGCACCAGCACGTCGCCGAAGGGAATCACGGCGAAGGTGACCAGCGCGGGAAACAACGCCATGCAGGGCGCCAGCGTGTGGAGAAACTTGTCGCCGGCGGGCGGAATGAAATCTTCCTTGGTCAGAAATTTCAGCGGATCGGCGATGAGCGTGTTCACTAAGCCCAAGCCCGCGAAGCCGAAGACCGACGCCCGGTTGGCGCCGATGCGGTCCTGAATCAAGGCGCTGCCCTTGCGCTCGATCCAACCGAGCACCCCGGCGAGATTGAGAACCATGAAAAGCACCAGGAATGCTTTGGCGGTTACGATGGCGATATCGATGATCATGCCGACTGCGCCGCTCCCCCGCCCAACAGCACCCCGTGATCGCCAAGCGCGGCATGGCTGAGCCCTTGGTAGGCCGGAACTTCTTTGACCAATGCGTCGAAAACTTGCGCCGGCGTCACGCAGTCGAGTTTTTCTTCCGTCGATTCCAGCAAGCGCAGGAAAATCTCGCTGTCTTGCAGCGCACCCTCTGGCGCAATCACCGCCGCATTGAGCTTTTGCACGCGCCCCTGGCGGTTGGTGTAGGTCCCTTCCTTCTCGCCGAAATGAGTCGCCGGCAGAACAACGTGAGCGAGTTTTGCCGTTTCCGTCATGCGTATATCTTGGACCACCAGGAAAGAAAGTTTTTGCAGCGCCTCACGCGCCGCGCCGGCATCACCGTTGCAAGCGAGGAGATCCTCGCCCACAACATAAGCAGCTGGCAAGTCGCCGGCGATCAGCCGGCGCATGAGCGCGTCGAAACCGCCATTTGAAGCGACGCCCATATCGCGGGCGCCGCGGAAGTTCGGCGCGCGGTCCGGGCTCATGAGAATTCTCTGCGTCGCCGTAAGGTCGCGCTCTTGGTAGACGACTTCGAGCGCCGCATTGGCGCACAACTTCTTCATGAGCTTGGCGAACAAAAAGGCTTCTTCGTTGGTATTTCGCGCGGAGAGAATGCCGCCAAGCGACTCAAGGCCTCGCAGTCCGCTGAGCACCGCTTGCAGCGCCTGCTCCCAGGTCGCCGGCGCCAGGCCGCCTTCGTGACGAATCATCGGCGTGGTCAAGCGTTCCCCGCCGGTTAAATCATGAAAGCAGTAGCGCCCTTCGTCGCAAATCCAGTGGCTGTTGACCGCTTCGTTGACGCGCGGCTTGAAGCGCGAGATCCGGTTTTGATAGGTCTCGACGCTGATGTTGCAGCCCGTGCTGCAACCAGGGCAGATCGAAGGGGTTTTTTCCAGGTACCAAACCCGCACTTTAAAGCGAAAATCGCGGTCGGTGAGCGCCCCCACGGGGCAAATATCCACGACATTGGCGGACAGCGGATTGTCGAGCGCGGCGTCCGAGAATAACGAAATTGTCGAGTGATCGCCGCGGCTCACTACCGCCAGCTCGTCGGTCTTGGAAATCTCCTGGCAGAAGCGCACGCAGCGGGTGCATTTGATACAGCGCTCGCCGTCGAAGATTACGTGCGGACCGAAAACTGTCTTTTTTCGGTCATGAACTTTCCCCAGATCGAAGCGGCTCGCCGCGCGGTCGTGCTCCATATAGTAGTCCTGGAGCCAGCATTCGCCGGCCTGATCGCAAATCGGGCAATCCACCGGGTGATTGATCAATAGGAATTCGAGCACGGCTTTGCGCGCCGTTAAAACCTTCGGGCTTTGCGTCAGCACCGACATGCCCTCGGCCGCCAGGGTATTGCAGGCGATCTGCAGTTTGGGCATTTTCTCGATCTCGATCAGACACATGCGGCAGTTGCCGGCGATGGAGAGCTTGGGGTGATAGCAGTAATGCGGTATCGCAATACCTGCTTCGGCTGCCGCTTGAATCACGGTCTTGCCCTTGGCCGTGGCGACCTCCTTGCCGTCGATATTGATCTTAATTGGATCCATGATCTTCAATAGCTATCAGCTGTCGGATGTCAGCGGTCGGCAGTCCTTGCCGATATCTGATCGCTGAACTCTGACCGCTTTTAGCTTACCGTGCAGCGCTTTTGCGCGATATGCGCTTCGAACTCCTCCCGGTATTTCCGAATGAATGCAGCCGCCGGCATCGCCGCGGCGTCGCCGAACGGGCAGATCGTATTGCCCATGATGTTGCTGCTCACGTTGAGGATCACATCCAGGTCGCCCTTTTGGCCCTCGCCTTGCTCGATGCGATGAAAGATCTTTTCCATCCAATGACAGCCTTCGCGGCAGGGGCTGCACTGGCCGCACGACTCGTGCGCAAAGAAACGCGCGATGTTCCACGCCGCTTTCACCATGCAAGTGGTCTCATCCATGACGATGATGCCGCCGGAACCGAGCAGGCTGCCCGCCGCCTGCACCGACTCGTAATCGAGATTAACTCCTTCGAGCTCATCGGGGCGCAATACCGGCATGGAGCCGCCGCCGGGAATCACGCCCTTGAGTTTTTTGCCGCCGGCCACGCCGCCGCAGTCTTCGTCGAGAAATTTTTTAAATGGATAGCCCATTTCCAATTCGTAGACGCCGGGCCTGGCGATATGGCCGCTGACGCTAAAAAGCTTGGTGCCCTTGCTTTTCTCCGTGCCCATGGCCGCATAGGCGGCCGGGCCGCGCTCGATGATCCAAGGCAGCGCCGCCAGCGTCTCGACGTTGTTCACCACCGTGGGACAGCCGAACAACCCGTGGGTCGCCGGGAACGGCGGCTTGACCTTCGGCCAACCCCTTCCGCCTTCTAACGACGAAAGCAATGCCGTCTCTTCACCGCAGATATAAGCTCCGGCGCCGCGGTGGACGATCATATCCAGGTCGTAACCGGCGCCGAGAATATTCTTGCCGATGTATCCGGCTTGGTAGGCCTCTTCGACGGCGCGTTCCAATTGCTTAGTGCCGAAGGCCATCTCGCCGCGAATATAAATAAACGCCGTCGCAGACTGGATCGCGAAAGCGGCGATCAAAGTGCCTTCGATAACGGCATGGGGATCTTTTTCGATCAGCAGCCGGTCTTTGAACGTCCCCGGTTCGCTCTCGTCGGCGTTGCACACGAGATACTTGGGCTTGGGGCTCTCTCTGGGCACGAAGCTCCACTTCATGCCCGTCGGAAATCCCGCGCCGCCGCGCCCACGAAGTCCGGAGGCCTTCACCTCTTCGATCAACTGGGCCGGCTTCATGCTCTGGACAACCTTCCGCCACGCCGCGTAACCGCCACGCGACTGATAAGTCGCTAGCATGTGAGAGTCCGGGACATCGATATTGCGCAGTAAAAGCTTTTCCATCTCAATCGGGGTGTAACGACAGCAGACCGGTGACGGTCAGCGGTCCTCGGTCATTATTTTAGCTGCTGGAGAATTTCCGTCATATTTTCTTCCGTCAGATTCTCGTAGTAATCGTCGTTCACCTGCATCATCGGCGCCGTGCCGCACGAAGCCAGACATTCCACCTCGGACAGCGTGAATCTGCCGTCCGGCGTCGTTTGGCCGCAGTCGATGCCCAAAGTTTTTTTGAGAAAGCTCGTGACTTTTTCCGCGCCGCGCAGCGCGCAAGGCAAAGTGCGGCAGACTTGAATATGGTGGCGTCCGATGGGCTTCATGTTGTACATGGTGTAGAAGCTCACCACGCCGTATACCCGCGCCGGCGATTGCCCCATCAACCTGGCCACATATTCGACGGCCTCCGAGCCGAGGTGGCCGAATTCCTGCTGAGCCAAAGAAAGCACCGGCAGCATAGCCGCTTCCTTTTTTGGATAGCGCGCCACCGTCTCTTCGAATTTCCTGTACGTCTCCGGCGAAAACTCTATGGCCATAATTTTCGTCTAGTTTCTAGTGCCTGGTTTCTAGTTTCTGGTTAACGGAGCGGATGAGCCAACTAGAAACTTGGAACCAGAAACTAGAAACCTTTTAGCGGTCGCATTCGCCGCCGATCATATTGACCATGCCAAAGGTCGGGACGATGTCCGCGACCATGTATCCTTCGATCATCTTGTGGAACGCGCCCATGGCGATGAAACAAGGCGGGCGCACGCGCATACGGTAAGGCCGCCCGCCGCCGTCGCTGACGATATAAAATCCCAGCTCACCGTTGCCGCCCTCGACGGCGAAGTAAGTTTCGCCGGCCGGCACATGGATGCCTTCCATGATGATTTTAAAATGATGCATCAATCCTTCGATGCTGTTATAGACCTTTTCTTTCTCTGGCAGGACGAAGCGCGGATCGTCGATCCATACCGGGCCGACGGGGAGCTTTTCCAACGCCTGCTCGATGATGCGCATGCTTTGTTCGATTTCCTGGGTGCGGCAGACGAAGCGGTCGTAGTTATCGCCCTTGCTGCCCAGGGGCACGTCAAAGTCGAATTGGTCATAAACTAAATACGGAAATGCTTTGCGCACGTCGTAGTTGATACCCGTGGCGCGCAGGATGGGACCGGTCAGCGAGTAACCGATGGCGGTTTCGCGGGAGATAACGCCGATGTTAGACATCCGGTCGATGAAAATTCGGTTGCGCGAAAGCAGGCGGTCGCAATCGTCCACAAGTTTTCTGATCGTCTGGAAGCTTTGCCGCACCCGCATGGAAAAATCCCTGGGCAGGTCATGCTTGAGGCCGCCGATGCGGACGTAGGTTACGGTCAGGCGCGCGCCGGTCAAGTATTCGGTGATACGGGTAATCATTTCGCGCGCTTCGATCATGTAAAAGGCGGCGGTAATGGCGCCCAGTTCGGAAGCCGCCATGCCGCAGCAAGTCAGATGATCGTGGATGCGCGCTAGCTCGCTGACGATCACGCGAATGTACTGGCAGCGCGGCGGCGTTTCAGCGCCGATGAGTTTCTCCACGGCGAGGGCATATCCGACGTTGTTGATCAGGGACGATGCGTAGTTGAGGCGGTCGGTGTAGGGGATAACTTGCGTCCAGGTGGCCTGCTCGCAGCTCTTATCGAAGCCGCGGTGTAAAAAACCGACTTCGACATCGCAGGCAAGCACCTTCTCACCTTTCAGCTTGAGATTGAATTTGATGGTGCCATGGGTCGCCGGATGAGACGGGCCCATCTGGAGCTCCATGATATCTCCCGGCAATTCGTGACTTTCAGCGTTCATCGCGGACCACGCAATCGATGTGGTTTAGCTTTTTTGCCCCAGCGAATGCTTCAGCCGCATGAGTTTGATGCGCGAACGCTCGTCGACGAAAGTCCCGTCCACGTGGCGCTCCGGCACGCGCGGCTGGCACAAATTGACGGGATAGTCCTTACGCAGTGGGTAGCCTTGAAACTCCTCGTAGAGCAGAATGCGCCGAAGGTCCGGATGGCCGCTGAAGCGAATGCCGAAGAGGTCCCACACTTCCCGCTCGAGAAAATTCGCGCCCGGCCAAAGCGATGTCAGCGATTCCACCGCCGCCTCGCTTTCAGGCACCGGCACTCGGATGCGCAGTTTGGTTCGCCGTTGCAGCGACACCAGTAGGTAGACGACCTCGAAGCGCGGTTGTTTTTTGTTCCAATAGTCCACCGCGGTAATCTCGGAGAGAAAGTTGAATCCGAGTTTCGGGTCTTCCTTCAAGATGCGAAAGCTTTCCCTCAGTCCGGCGCGATCGAGCAGCATCACATCGTCACCCTGCGCTTGCAGGGTCTCGATAACTTTCGCGCCGAGCTTTTCCTGAATGTAAGAAAGATGGGGGCTGGTTTCAGACATGGGCAATCAATCCCACTCCAGGGCGCCTTTTTTCCAGACGTAAACGTAGCCGACGGCCAAAATGCCGAGAAAGAACGCCATTTGAATCAGACCGAAGAGTCCCAGCTGGCGAAAATAGATTGCCCAGGGATAGAGAAAGACGACTTCCAGATCGAAGATCAAAAAGAGCATTGCCACCAGATAAAACTGAACTGAGAAGCGCACGCGAGCGTCCCCTGTGGGCGGATTGCCGGACTCGAACGGCTCCGCCTTGGCCGGGTTGAAAGTCTTCGGCCCAACCTTTTGCGCCACGAAGAGCAACGCCAGGACGACGAAGCCTGCCAGAGCGAACAGAACCACGAGTGGAAAGTAAGGATGATCCATTTATTTTCTGGTGCTTAAATATAACCACGCCCCCGATCTTGGGGGCATGATTCAGGCTCCAGGGATGTCGTAAGGAGTTAAATTTTTGTAGTGGAATTCCCGCTGGTTGTCAAGGTAACGCGACCCATGTAAAAGGAAACCGAAAGCGCATCAAATGGCGACTTAACAAGGTCAATATTAGGTTGACTGCGAATCAGACTCGGTGATAATCCTCGGCTCGTTAATGCTCGTGAAAGAGTTTGGTTTCGGAGGAGCGTTCACTCATGACTACGTGCCGCGCCGTGATATCGCGGCGCCGATTATGAAACAAGTGCCGGCCAAAATGAAAGTCATACCGCTGCCGATGTCTCTGGCGTCCAGATATAATGAATACTTTCAAACCTATCGGAAACTGATGGGATTAAAATGACGTTGAATGATTTCGTCATCAATGCAATCTTTACTACCTCGCCTTCTCCCGCAGAGCGGGCGAGGGAATCGGAAAAGCGCGGAGCAACAAAATATTTTTGTGTTTAATTGGGAGAACTACCATGCCCTACGATTCGGAAAAAGGCGAATTTACCATTGCTTTGGCGGGGGACACGATGCTCACCCGCAAATTGACGCCGTTCAAAGAAGAACGATTTTTGGCGTTGCGCACCATTCTCAGCGGCTGCGATGCCGCGTTTGCCAATCTCGAAGGCACCGTCCACAACTGGGACGAAGGCACGCCGGGCATCACCCAGGGCACCTTTATGACTACGGAACCGAGCCTGCTGGAAGACCTGAAATGGCTCGGCATCAATATAGTCTCCTGCGCTAACAATCACGCTTTCGACTATGGTGAAGGCGGGGTTTTAGCGAACCTTCGTCATTTGCATGAGGCGGGCATCGCCCACGCCGGCACCGGAAAAAACCTCGCCGAAGCAAGAGCCCCGGGCTATCTCGACACGCCTAATGGCCGCGTCGGCTTGATCGCCACAACAGCGACTTTCCGACCATGGAACCAGGCGGGAGAACAACGGCCGGATTTGCGCGGACGGCCGGGCATCAACCCTCTCGGCTTTCAGACGACGTACAGCGTCGACGCCGCCGCCTTCGAGCAACTCAAACGCGTCAGCCGCGAGCTCGGCTTCGAAAAAAGCACCGAGAGAGCGCGCAAACATTTCTATAGCGACAAGGAAATCCCCGACGCGAAGTCAGCCGAGCTAAGCTTGTTAGGCAACCGTTACGTGACCGGCGAAGGGTTCGCCATCGCAACACAGGTCAACGAGCGCGATCTGCGAGATAATCTCAGATGGATCCGCGAGGCGCGCCGCCAATCCGACTGGCTCGTCGTCAGCGCGCATTGTCATGAATTCGGCGGGCCAAGCTTGCTCACGGCGGGGACCCGCGCGGAGTTGGAAGAGACCGCGGACTTCTTCACTAATTTCGCTCATCAAGCCATCGATGAAGGCGCTGATGTTTTTGTTGGCCACGGCTCGCACTTTCCCATGGGGATAGAAATTTATAAAGACAAACCTATTTTCTACAGCGTCGGCAATTTCGTTTTCCAAAATGAAACCGTCGGCTTCTTTCCCGCCGACGCCTATGAGCGCTTCGATTTGGACTTGAGCGCCACGCCGGCAGATTTTCTCGACGCTCGTACCAATGGCGGCAAGAAAGGCCATCCCAGCGATCCCGCGTATTGGGAAAACATGTTCGCCGTCTGCGAGTTCAGCAAAAATAAACTCAAGGAAATTCGCGTTCACGCCATCGACCAGGGTTTCGCCAGACCACGACCGCAGCGCGGCAGGCCGCTGCTCGCTGAAGGCGAAGTGGCCAATCGCGTCATTGAACGCGTCGTACGCCTCTCCCGGCGCTACGGCACCAAAGTATCGAATCGCAACGGTGTGGGAGTCATCGAGCTTTGAACACCCGCTTGCGAGGATGGTTTAGTTCGGCTCTTATCTTTATCCTCCGCGACAGACTGTGTCGTAATGTCATTCTGAGGCCTTCGACACGCTCAGGATAAACTCCGCCGAATCTCGTCTTCGAACACCTTGAAAATGCGAGCTTCGCTCCGCTCAGCATGACATCAGCGCGCTTTCGCGGATTGCGACACAGTCTCGACGCGGGGGAGGATGAGGGAAGGGAGGTTCGAACGGCTTGAGTAACGATCTGGAACGTTTTGAACTTGAACCTGAACCGCCCGAACGGCTTGAACGGGAGCGAAGCGACGGATCTTACGTTTCTTCGAGAATTTCTTTTATTCGCTTGATGACATCGGGCGGCTGGGTAACCGTGACTTCGATTTTTTTCTGCAGTTGTTCGCCAGTCAAAAACGCCGCGCCGTCCCAGTCCACCAGTTTTTTCGCTTCAGCGGTGAATTCAGGATCTTTCAGCATTTTCTCGAAGCTTCCGCGCAAGATCTGTAAACGTTCTTTCGGAACGCCCGGTGGAGCGGTATAGGGACGGTCAAATTCGGTGTATGCAAGCATGACGTTCATCAAATCCAGATACGGTTTCGATTGCGGTGGAGCCAACTCGGCCACGGTGGGCACCGGCGGCAGGAGGCGGCTTTTCTCCGGTCCCTGCTGAACCACGAAGGTAACCCAGTTTTCTTTTACCCAGCTGTTCCACGGCGTGCGAATCACCGTGATGTCCGAAGTAGCCCGGCAATCCGCCTCGCCCCGCTCCATCCCCAGATCGATCTCACGGCCAGAACCATAACCGAGGACGTTTTTGATCTTCATATCAAATGTTTTACTGATCAGGTTGGCAAAGACATAACTGATGCTTCCCGTACCCGCTTGCCCGAAGCGCGGCGGCGTTTTCGCCGCGCGGATGGCGGCAATGCTCTTATAGGGCGTGTCCGAACGGCACGCCGTCATCATCGGCGCTTTATTGAAACTACCAATCCAACCAAATTTGCGAAAATCAAATCTGACTTCAGGTTTACCCACCATCTGATCCAAATAATTCGACCGGGTGACCGCCAAAAGCGTAAGTCCGTCCGGTTTAGTGAGATTGTAAACCTGATTAGCCGCGACTACCCCGCCGGCTCCGGGCACGTTCTGCACGAGAACATTGGGATTTCCTGGGACATGTTTACCGAAAAAACGCCCAACGAGTCGCGCTGAAATATCGGTTGTCGCGCCGGGACCGGCGGCAACCAGAATCTGAATGGTTTTCCCCTCGTAGAACGGCATTGTCCTTTGATTTTGCCCCCAGCAAGGCATGCCGAAGAGTGAAAGGAGCAGCGGAACCAAAGCGACGGCGCGGTACTTGGCCGACGAAGTTTTTCGGCTGAACATGTTAACTATACCCAGTCCTCCCCACACCTTTGGCCGCGTAGCGATCCAGATTACGACTCTGTCAGGATTTCCTTGATGCGTTTTATTACATCGGGCGGCTGATTCATGGTCGCTTCGATCTTTTTTTGTAATTGCTCGCCGTCGAGGTGGGAAATCCCGTCCCAGTCGAGCAAGTTTTTTCCCTCGGTGATAAATTCTCTGTCTTTGAGCATTTTTAGAAAGCCGTCGCGCAATATTTGCAATCTTTCTTTCGCCACGCCCGGAGGGGCGGCAAAGGGCCTGTCGAATTCGGTAAAGGCGAGCATGACGCTCATCAAATCCACCTTCGGCTTGGCTTCCGGCGGCGCCAATTCGTACACGGTCGGCACCGGCGGTATCAGATCGCTCTTCTCGGGCCCCTGTTGCAAAATAAAAGTGACGTATCTTCTCCTTGACCCAGCGGTTCCATGGCGGGCGGATCACGGTAAGATCGGAGCTCGCGCGACAATCGACCTCACCGCGTTCCATTCCCAGATCGGTCTCCCGCGCCGATTGAAAACCCGTGACGTTCTTAAATTTCACGTCGAAAATGCTTTCGACCAACCTGCCGAAAACGTAACTGATACTGCCCGTGCCCGATTGACCGAAACGGGGCGGGGTTTTTGCCGCGCGTATAGCGGCGATGCTCTTGTAAGGCGTGTCCGAGCGGCAGGCCGCCATCATGGGCGTTTTATTGAAACTGCCGAGCCAACTGAACTTGACGAAAATCGGCCTTGACCTCGGGCCGCCCGATCATTTGCTCCATGTAGTTCGCCCGGCTCACCGCCAGGATCGTCAGGCCATCGGGCTTGGAAACGTTGTATACGTAATTAGCCCCTACCAGGCCTCCGCCGCCGGGCATATTGTGAGCAACGATGTTGGGATTTCCCGGGATATATTTTCCCAGGTAACGGGCGACAAGGCGCGCGGTGAAATCCGTCGTGGCGCCGGCGCCGCTCGAGACGACGACTTGAATGGTTTTGCCGTCGTAAAACGGCTTGGCGCCCTGCGCCGGCGCCCGTGCCGGGAGCGCGATCCCAAGCAAAATCATAGCCCAGAACTGAATACCTCTAAATCTACTTTCGCCAATGCGCCGAATACCCATTGCCCCCTCTTGCCTGATTCTTATTATTCTTACCCGCAGAGAATTTCAATCGAATCCGACCTTTTCCCGGAGCAGGCTCGTCGGCGCGTTTGCAGTTTTTTGCCGAAAGGAATAGGAAAACCTATGTTGTCGCCCACCGATTTTGCGCGAGGCGTCATTCATTCTGCATCGCACAAATCACTTGCGGTAAGCAGGAACCCTTAAACAAGAGAACGTGGAGGAAAACCCATGAAGACAGAGAATTACGACGTAATCGTCGTCGGACTTGGCAACGCCGCACAGGCGGCAGCGGTGGCGGCGCATGTCGCCGGCGCGAAAGTCCTGGTGCTGGAAAAGGCCCCGGAAAAGAAAAAGGGCGGCAACACCTGGTTTAGCCATGGCGCGCAATTTCGCCATGTGCACAACGGCATTCCCGATGAGAAACCACTGCTCCCCCACGTCCCCGAGAGCGAATGGGCGAAAATCGATTTGCCGGCGTACACAAAGGACGATTTCTATTCCGACATCATGCGCGTCACGCGCGGGCGCTCCGTTCCAGAATTGGCGGAACTGCTGGTGAACGAATCCTATCCGACGGTCAAATGGATGCGCGAAATGGGCATCCAGTGGGAAATTCTCTATAACCTGGCGAAACCTGTGGGTGGGCGCTTCAGTTGGCACCACGGCAGCAGCTTTATCAATTCCAAAGACGGCGGCGGCGGTCTGGTCGAGATGTGGTACGGCATCGTCAAAAGCAAGGGCATCGCCGTGCGCTTTGAAACTGCCGCCTCGCTGTATCCTTACCGACGAGCGGGGCAGAGTCACGGGGCTGGGCGTCGAGACACCGGACGGCAAGGGCACGATCGATTGCAAGGCGCTGGTATTGGCCAGCGGCGGGTTTTCCGCCAATCCGGCCATGCGCGCGCAGTTCCTCGGCGCCGGCTGGGATCTGGCGAAAGTGCGTGGGACGAAATACAACACCGGCGACGGCATCCAGATGGCTCTGGACATCGGCGCCCAACCGTTCGGCCACTGGAGCGGCGGCCACGCGACGCCGATTGACGCGGACGCGGGAGATTATGAAGGCGGTTTTCTCGATCCGGCCAACCGCCGCAACCGCACCCATCGATACGCCTGGACGCTGGGCATCATGGTCAACACGGAAGGGCGCCGTTTCATTGACGAGGGTGAAGATTTCCACGCTTACACGTACGCAAAGACGGGCGCGGAGATTCTCAAACAGCCGGGCGGCATCGCGTATCAGATTTTCGACCAAAAACTTGAGGACTCCGTGAAACGGTATTTATACGAGGGCGCGGCTGAGGTGAAAGCGAACTCCATCCGAGAGTTGGCCGAAATGCTGGAAATCAATCCGGATGCTCTAGAGAAGACGGTGGATGAATTCAACCGCGCGGTCCAAGAAGATCGCCCTTTCAACGAAGTGGTCCGCGACGGCAGAGCGACCAAAGGCATCTATCCGCCAAAAACCAATTGGTCTCAGAAACTGGACAAGCCGCCGTACACTGCGTACGCCGCAACCTGCGGGCTGACGTTCACCTATGGCGGTCTGAAGATCGACACGGATTGCCGGGTGCTCAACAAAGCCGACCGGCCGATTGGCGGATTGTACGCCGCCGGTGAGCTGACCGCGGGCTTTTTCTATTACAACTACCCGAGCGGCTCGGGCCTGTTGCGCGGCGCCGTAACCGGAAAGATTGCAGGTACGAATGCGGCGGGCCGATAAGAGAGTTGGAGTGAGGAGTGGTGTGTCAGTCCGTTCAAGCCGTTCAAAATGTTCAAAACGTCTGGAACGACTTGAACCAGATTGAACGGCTTGAACCAACGAACGAAAGTGAGTGTTGATGAACATCGTGGTTTGCTGCAAATCCGTGCCGGGACTGGTGACGGACCTCAAAATCGCTGCGGATGGAAAATCGCTCCAGTACCAGGGCCAACTGCTGGCCATTAACGAGTGCGATGAATACGCCCTTGAAGAAGCGCTGGTGCTCAAGAAAGCCCATGGCGGCCAGATCACAGCGATTTCCATGGGAAGTATCAAGTCGCAGGATGTCTTGTACTACGCCCTGGCCAAAGGCGCCGACAAGGCGGTGCGGGTAGACTGTGACAACCACGATCCACGGGTTGCCAGCGCCGCTCTGGCGGCGGCATTGAAGAAGCTGCAATTCGATCTGGTCCTAACGGGCACTCAGGCGCGCGACACTCTCGGCGGCCAAGTGGGCATCGCGGCGGCGAGCCAACTCGGACTACCGTTCGCCTATGCCGTGGTCGGCGTCGATGTCATGGATGACGGAACTATCAAAGCGCGCAAAGAACTCGGCGGTGGCCGCTATGCCGAGGTGGAGTTACAGTTGCCCGCACTGCTCTGCATCCAAACCGGAATCCAGCCGCTTACTTTCGTTCCGCCGGCGCGCCGCATTCGAGCGCGCCAGCAACCGGTTAGTTCGCTCTCCTTGGCCGACCTTGGCTTGCAGGGCAATCAACTAGCGGCCGAAGGCTACCGTATCGTCGCTGTTCAGCCCCCTGAACGAGCTCATCAAGTGGAACTGCTTCAGGGAAGCGCGCTGGATATCGCCGACGCGCTGCTCAATAAAATTCAGGAGAGCCGCTGATGGCAGGCGATATTGTCGTTTTGGTCGAACACGTCGACGGCAAAGTCGATTCCATCACATTACAACTGCTCGCCGCCGGCCGCCAATTGGCGGACCAACTCGAGGTGAATTTGGTTGCCCTCGCCACCGGCCATCAACTGAATGGCGTCATCCCGGCGCTGCAGGGTCACGGCATGGACAAAATCGTCCTAGTCGAAAGTCCCGCATTGGCCTCCGCGGCCGGCGAGGTGCAGGCGCGCGTCATCGCCCAGGTGGCGCGGCCAATGGAACCGCGCTTCGTGCTCGTCGGCTACAGTCTCGCCGGCATGGAGTTAACGCCAGCCATTGCCGTCCATTTGGGCATGAATGCATTGACCAATTGCGTAAATGTAAAGCTGGAGAACGGAGCGGTCATCGTCACGCGGCCGATTTTCGACAGCACGCTGCACGCGCACGTGGCGTTGGCCGGCAATGACAGCGCGGTCATCGCGCTGCAGAAAGGTTCGTTCACGGCCATCGAACCCTCGGCCAAACAAGCCGCCATCGAGTCGGTCTCCGTTGATGTCGCGAGCATTCCTGCGCGCAGCCGAGTGTTGGCGATTTCCGAGGAGCCTGCCGGCGATGTGGATATTACCAAGGCGGAAATCGTCGTTTCCGTAGGTCGTGGCATCGGCACCGAAGAAAAGATCTCGGTCATTGCCGAGCTGGCCGAAGCGTTGGGTGGAGTGTTGGCTTGCTCGCGCCCGGTGGTGGACGTCGGCTGGTTGCCGCGCGAAAGGCAAGTGGGCGCCTCGGGAAGAACCGTCACGCCGAAGGTCTACGTCGCCTGCGGCATCTCGGGCGCCATTCAACACCTGACAGGCATGCGCGACTCCCACCGCATCATCGCCATCAACAAAGACCCCAACGCGCCGATCTTTGGCGTAGCCCATATCGGCGTCGTCGGCGATCTCTTTGAAATCGTCCCCGCCCTCACCAAGGCCGCCAAGGAAGCAAAAGCCAGCAGAGATTAAGTAGGCACAAATTCCTGAATTTCAGATAGAGGAGCGCAGGAGTAGACATACTGGGTACCCATGTTGACCATAACCACCCCGAGGCCCGGCTCAAGATAACGTGTCGCTCGCTCACGCCCATCCAGGGAACCGGAGCGTCGAGGCGGTCGAACAGATAGCCTGCCAAAATGCCGACTGAGAGCGCTTTGAGGATACTAGGCAACCGCTCCCGGAGATTGGTGAGCTCGCTCATTGATGTTTCGTTGCTCCACCTTGTCGCTTGTGTGTACTTGCCACGCGGTCAGCGTGGCCACGAGAGCAGCCAAAGCCGGCTGAAAATAGTCTCGAGTCCAGAGTCTCGCGTCCAGCGTTGTTACTTCGGAAGAATCAGACTCTGCACACCGCACGCCGGACTCCGGGCAGC
Organism: uncultured delta proteobacterium; assembly: GCA_963840855.1. Lineage (GTDB taxonomy): Bacteria > Desulfobacterota > Binatia > UBA9968 > UBA9968 > DATACQ01. Next base: position 58,145 of record CAWJBB010000010.1, on the reverse strand, counting down.
TCGCCGCTCTCTAAACCTTGCTAGATTTTGCTTTTGAAATCGGAAATCTGCGCGGTGCCGCAGCCTACAACCCTTGTGCCGCCGCGTGTCGTCCCGCCAGGCGCGAGAAAACGACGTTGCGCGTCTGCCCGGTGCAGGATGGATAATTGTGGAAGAATAGCCCGACGATGTCGCCGGAGGCGTACAGGCCGCGGATTGGTTTGCCCGACGTGTTGAGCACCTGGGCGCTTTCGTTGATTTGCAGGCCGCCGAAAGTAAACGTGATACCGCCGGTGATGGAAAACGCCCAGTAGGGAGGTTTGTCGATGGGACTTGCCCAGTTCGATTTCTTTGGCGTGATGCCTTCGGTGCACTTGCCGTCCAGCTTGGTCACGTCGAAGGTCACATCTTTGCGGACCGAATTATTGAATTCCGCGATGGTGTGATTCAGTATTGCCGGCTCGATGCCGACCTTCGTGGCGAGCTCATCGATGGTGCCCGCTTCAATGGGCGTGGCCGTTTGGTATCTGTCTGCAAGTAGCGGAATGGTTTTCTGGTCATAAATTTGATACGCCACGCCGCCGGGCTGACCGAGCACCGCCCAACCGGTCTTGGCGTAGGTATAAGAATGGCGCGCCTCGCCTTCGTCAAAAAAGCGCTGGCCCAGTGAATTGACGGTGATGCCGTAGGGATAACCGTAGCGGTTCGCTTTGCTACCGATTTCCACGTCAGGAAAAGTCGAGTCAATGGGCGTGGCGTGGGCGCCCTGCCAGTGGCCCGCCGCTTTCGCGCCTAGCCCCAGCGTCATCATCAGCACTTCGCCCGTGTCATGGCGGCTGCCGCGCACCTTCATCAGATCGGCGTTGGCGCCGAGGTAACGCGCGCGCATCTCCGCGTTAGCCTGATAGCCGCCGGCGCAGAGAATAATCGAACCGCTGCGCGCCTCGTACTCTTCATTGGGGTCGGAAACGACGACGCCTTCGATTCTGCGCTCGTTGCCGAGCATCTGGCGCACTTTCGATTCATAGCGAATCTCGACTCCCATGCGCGTCGCAATCTCGCGCCACTGCCCGAGTTGTCCTAAACCGCCGCTCATACCGCCCACCGGATGGATCACCAGGCCGGGCTCGAAATAATAGCGTCCGTCGATTACGACGTGGCTGTCGATCTCCCATTTTATCCCCAGCTCGCGCATCCAATGGATCGCCGTATTGGACTGCTGCACCAGAACGTCAGCGAGTTGCTTGTCGATGCGGCCGCGGGTAACCCGTTGTAGATCGGCGTGAAATTGTTCAGCCGAGTAGGCGGGAAGATGCAGTTTTTCAAACATGGCATCGTCCACCTCCGGCAGGAACCGGCGAATCTCGTCGGCGCCGGAAAAAACCCAGCGGAACCCCGTGTGCGAATAGCGCGCGTTGCCGCCAAACTCCGGCTCCGGCGCTTTCTCGAGCATCACGACCTTGGGCGCGCCGGCTTGCTTGGCCGCCACCGCCGCTTCAAAGGCGGCGCTGCCGCCGCCAACGACAATTACCGGAATACTTTCTGTTTTCATGTTTAAACCGTCACGAAAGGATTATTACGGAGAGGCAAACTGCCGTTGTGGGCGAGCTATTTCTTGTACAGGCTCTGGATGAACCCGGAGGTCTCCAGCTTGTTCATGAAGGAGCTATCGATGATGTTCTCGACGCGCACTTCGGAAATCTTGGGATTGATCTGCGCCAATATCTTTTGCAGCCGTTTCATTCCTTCCAAGTTGTATGCGGCGCGCGCTCAAACGAGTCAATGACGGAATTGTATGACTCCTCGACATCAGCGGGTTGCTCAAGCGCAGTTTCGATGCGATCAGTTTGCATGACCAGCTCCTTGTTGGCGGGATCGAGGGTAAGCGCGATGGCTTCGACCAACGCTTTCAAATAACCTTCGATCACCTGCGGCTTGGCGGCCGCGATGCGCCGGGTCGTGACCATCATGTTTTGCGGCAAGGTCGCGCCCGTTTTCTTCAAATTATAAAGGACGTTGTAACCTTTGTTACCATAGAGATCGCCCATCGCGCCTCTGAGCGTGGTCGCGTCCACGGCGTTGGTTTCAAGCGCGAGCCGCCGGTTCGCTTCAGTTCCCGGGATGGTCAAAAAAGATATTCGCGCCTGTACCGGGTCGATGTTCAGACCCTGCAAGGACAACATCGACACAAGATGCGAGGTAGAACCCGGGCCGCTGATGGCGACCCGCTTGCCGCGGAGATCTTCCGGCTTCTTTATCTCGGGCCGCGCGTTGAGCCGGAAGTCTAGCTTCTGATGGAAATTGGCGATGCCGATGAGATCCGCGCCGCTGAGCCCGGCATTGACGAGATGGCCGGGACCGATGATCGCCGCGTCTATTTCGCCGGCCACCAATGCCGCTACGGCCAGAGGATTGCGCGGCATGAGAATGAACTGCATTTCCAGGCCATACTTTTTGAAAAGGCTCCGGTCCTGGGCCATCCAGATGTGGGCCGCGCTTTCGCTGGTGACGCTGGAGGACAGGTTTGATTTGACTTGCGCTGTCACGAACCGCGGCGCACAGAAGGTCGGTAGCAAACTAGCCGTTAATAACCAAAGAAACGCAAAGAGCCCAAACGCACGGCGATTTTTGTTTTTCGTTATCGCCGGCGCTTGGCTCCGCTGGTCCAACGTTCGTGTGCCCATCTGGGATCACTTCGCCGTTCAAATAGTTCCAGTCGTTCCAATCGTTCAAGTCGCCGGACTTTCAGAGAAACGTTTGGAACGACTGGAACCATTCCGAACGAGTGGGCGTTAATTGCTCGGTTTTTCGCCCAGGGGCACGGCGACCGAAAAGCCATGCTCCGATATGTCGAAATAGTTTCCGTCGGGATCGGAGCCGCGGGTCTCGGCGTAGGGCCGCCCGTTGGGGCGCCCCTTGGGCAATTTGTTGGGATTAATCTTTTTCATACGATCGACGATCTTCTCGCCGCTTTCGACCTCGAAACCGAAATGATAGAGCCCGTTGGGCGCGTTCTGCTCGTTATTGGGCAGAATGGCGAGGTTAAAGTATCCGTCAGTGAGAAAGATAGCGCCGCCTTCTTCTTTTGCTTTGTGCAGCATCTGCATCTCAAAAACGTCCATGTAAAACGACGCGAGTTTCCCCGTATCCTCCGTGCGAATGGCCAAATGTTTCAGCTTAGGCATGATCCCCTCCTCAGTTTGGTTTGACGTTAATTGAAAAAACTTCCCGGACTGTTCAAGACTTTTGTTCTGCCGCGCGCGTAATGCCGATACCGAAAGGCTCCGAGCGGTTGCCGAACATCACCAGCGGCTCGGCTCCCACGCTGGTGAGCTGATAGTATTCTTTCGCGCCGAAGAAAACGATGTCGTCTTTTTCGAGTATGCGCTCGCCGCCCTTGATGTCCTTGACTGAACATTTGCCTCGGACGATTAGAAACGATTCAGGATTTTGATGGAAGTGCATCGGCGTACAGTCGCCCGGCTGGAAGTAGAGCATCCAGGAGCGGAAATTCTCGGTGCCGAAGAGATGGCTGTTGCGGATTTTTTGCTCCCGCGCCTCGCCGATCCTTTGGTTCAAATTAGTGAAATCCATAGTCGCCCTCCTTGATCGTAATCATTAGACGGAACGTATCGCGCTACGGGGCGGGTTGTCAAATTCATCGCAAGTACGCCGTTCAAATAGTTCCAAACGTTCCAGCCGTTCCACCTGTCGGCAACATCCGGGGATCGGTTCGAACGATTGGAACGTTTGAAACGACTGGAACCTATGGAACGCGGCGTCTCAGCCTTTGACGACGCCGACCGGCCGAAAGCGCGCTACCCGTTTCGAAATGCCGGCGAGGTCCATGGTCTCGACGACGTCGGCGACGTCTTTGTAGGCGTGGGGCATCTCCTCGGCCATGGTGCCGCGCCCTTGATAACGGGCGATGACTCCGCGTCGCGCCATCTCCTGGTCGATGTTGAGGCCCTGGCTCTGCTTCTTCGATTGCGCGCGGCTCATCATTCTGCCGGCGCCGTGACAGGTGCTGCCAAAGGTTTTTTCCATGGCGGCATCAGCGCCGACGAGCAGATACGAATAGCGCCCCATATCGCCGGGTATGAGCACCGGCTGGCCGATGTCTTGATATGCCGCGGGGATTTGCGGGTGGCCCGGAGCGAAGGCGCGCGTTGCGCCTTTGCGATGCACGCAAAGCAGCTGCTTCTTGCCATCGACAACATGTTCCTCGATCTTCGCGATGTTGTGGCAAACATCGTAGATGAGAGAGAAGCCTAGCTCCTTCGGTCCGATGCCTAGCGCTTGCATGAATGCCTTCTCGGCTTGGCTCATGATGACCTGGCGATTGGCCCAGGCATAATTCGCGGCCGCGGCCATCGACGCGAGATAATCTTGCCCTTCCGGTGATCGAATCGGCGCACAGGCAAGTTGCCTGTCGGGCAGCTCGATGCGGTAATTGGCCATCGCTTTGCTCATGATCTTGAGCGAGTCCTCGCAAACCTGGTAACCCAAGCCCCGCGAACCGGTGTGGATCAACACGACGATCTCGCCCGCGAACAGGCCCAGCGCGTCCGCCGTTTGGGGCAGATATATTTCTTCAACGCGGCCGATCTCAAGAAAATGATTGCCCGATCCGAGAGTCCCGACCTGCTTAAGGCCGCGTTCCAGAGCGCGCTCGCTGACGAGATCGGCGTCCGCCGCCGCCAACCGTCCACCCTCTTCCATGTAGGAGAGGTCTTCGTCGCGCCCGTAGCCTGCGTTCACCGCCCAGCCTGCGCCGTCGCGCAAAAGCCGCTTTTCTTCTTGCTTGGAAAGTTTCGGGATCGCGCCTTCGGAGCCGACGCCGGAGGGAATAAGCGAAAAAATCGTATCGACGATGCGGCCTAGCCGGTCCTTTACATCTTCGAAGACCAAACTGGTCTTCACCAGGCGCACCCCTCAATTAATATCGTAGCCCACGCCGCCGGGGGAAATCACACCGCCGTCGATGTTCAGCGCTGCCACACCGCCGATGGGAAAACCATAGCCCCAATGAATATCGGGCATAGCGAGAGAATATCCGACGATACCCGGCAGATGGGCGACGTTCATTACTTGCCGTAAACTATTGTCCGATTTTAAACCGGACATGAGCTTTTCCGTGGCGTAGATACGCCCCGGCACTCTCATTCCACCCTGCTTAGGAATCTCCCAGAGAAATTCCTCAATGCGCTCAAGTTTAATTTCTTCTCCAGGCATCTCAATCACGCGCAGTCGGAGCGTTGGTCCAGAGCCCGGAGTCCAGGGTCTTGGGTTCCCATCCCTCCAACCCCAGACACCAGACCCTGGACTCTGGACCGTCTTTAGACATCAAAAATCACCCGCGCATGCCAGGCGCCGTTTTCTTGCCAGACCTTGAAGTCATGGTAGGTCACGCCCTTGATTTCGGTGCGAAAGCGGTGCCGTGACAGATCCAAAGTCTCGCCGTGCACGATGCCGTCGACCCGCGCATCCGTCAAGCGCTCGATAACACAGGTCTTGCCGACGAACCCGTCAAGGTTGAATTGGCTCAACAATTCCCGCAGCCATGCGTGGAGCAGCTCTTCGGGGCCAGCGCCAACCGCCGAGACGGTGACCTGGTCGCGTGGGTCGATATTTTCCGGGTCAGCGATCAGCGAGAAGAGACCTTCGCCCGCGGCGGCAAACAGCCGCGGCAAATCAGCGGCGGTGCTTTCGATACCCAGGTCGGCGGTGTGCTCGAATTCGCGAAAAGTGCCGCGATCCTCATTCATTTTGAGCCTGCTGATCGCGTTCGACGATCAGCGGCAGCATGGCGTCGCGGATGGACTTCTCGCTCACCTCGCCGAATTTTTTCCTGAAGCGTTCCAGCGGCACCACTGCCTTGGCCATCATGCGATGGCCGCCGGCGCTGCCGATGTCGTCATAGAGTCTTTTCATAATGTCGCCGGCGCTTTTCACGTGGCCGACGTTGCGCACGGAAATGACTACGCGGTCCTTGACCAACCCCGACACAATGCCCCAATCGACCCCTTCGATCTGCAGGCAAAATTCCGCCATCTGCGGAATAACGTCCTCGCGCCTGACTTCGCCCATGTGAATGACGGCGACCCCGTTATCCAGTTGCAAGCGGCTGAGCGCCCGACCCAGGGCTTCCAGATCTTCGCGCGGCAACGCCGGCCTCTCGATGCGCGCGATCAAGGCTTTATTGGCGAGCGGATAGAGGTAAGAAAACGCGCTGAGATCGGCGAGGATGCTGCCGCGTTCGAGGAACAACGTATCGACTTTGATCCCGTAGAGAAGCGCGGTGGCCAATCTTTGCGAAGGCTCCATGCCGATGGCGCGCAGGTACTCGGTGAAAATCGTGGAGGTAGCGCCGTAAGGGGTTCGAACATCGGTGAAGTGCGCCTTGAATGCTGTTCGTTTGGGATGATGGTCCACAACCAGATCGATTTCCCCCAGCGGTTGGCTGAAATAAGGCGGCGACACGTCCACCATAGCCAGGCCTGCGCCGTTCTTGTGCAGGTCATCGGGCTCAATCTGGTCGATTTGCACGTCGAGATAGTGAATCATCGCGAGGTTCTCGGGCCGGGTAACCTCGCCGAAGGTGACGATTGGGGTGGTCGCTCGGTTTCTACCGAGCAGTTCCCTAAGCGCCAGCGCGCTGCCGATGGCGTCGGGGTCGGGATCATGCTGCAGTAGAATATGAATTTTTTCTTTATCCTGGAAGAGCGAGCGAATTCGTTCGACTTTTTTTCGATTAATCGTGTCGAGCAGCGCGGTGCTGCAAAACTCCTCGAAGATATCGTGGAGAGGAATTCTACGAACCAGCGGATCGCTGGAGTGCCCGGCGCTGTCTGTCGTCAAGGCGAGTATCGGAATGTTTTTGTCCAGGGCCCGCAATAACTCACAGACGCCCTTTTGCCGTTCGACGTCCCTGAGAAAAACAATTGCTTGATCCACATGGCGCAATTTGAGTTTTTTGTACGTTTCTTCTTTGAGGAGATCGCCATCGCGAGCTTTTCTCCCGGCACGTTTGATTTTCTTTGCCGCGGCGCTGTCCTGGACGACGAACAACAGGTCGGCCTGTTCGGCGGTGCCATTGCGCAGGAAGTTAAACAGGAGATCGTCGTCGCAGATAGCGAGATATTGCATAACCTTTTCCCCAGTGAAGGGAACTAGCGCGGGAGTCTGAAAGTCGCCGAAGCTGCAATCTTGCCGCAGATAAACACGGGCGGAGTCTAGCACCAGGGTTGCGGATATTCCAGCCCTGCGCGACCGGATAAAGGAACTCGACGTTCAATGTTCAACGTGTCGCGGTTCTTTATGTGATACCACATAACGGCTGCTGCCAAACATTAAACCCTTCGAACTTTGAACCTTGAACTTGAACCGGGAGCCCTTTCGAACTTGCGGCGACCCGGCGAAGCTCATATAAGCTTAGCCATTCTCGAAGGATGGCGGTGGCACAATGATCAACAGCGGCGAAAGAGGCTTTGGTTTGCCGAAATTCAGCCAAGGGGAACGCGAACGGCGTTGGGGCCGTGTGCGCCAGCGTATGCGCGAAGCAGAATTCGACGCGATCATCGGTTTTCCCAATCAGAGCCACTGGGATCAATTTCAAGCGGACATTCGCTACCTCACGCACATCGGCGGGCACCAAACGGAAGTGGCGGTTGTCTTTCCGTTGTCCGGCGACGTCACGGCCTTCGTGCGCGGCGGCAATGAAGTGGAATGGTGGAACATCGCTCAGGATTGGGTCACGGACATCCGTACGTCGCGCCGGGCATGGAGTCCGCCGGTGATTGCGCGCCTGAAGGAATTGCAGCTGGATACGGCGCGCATCGGCGTTGCCGGCTTGAGCGGCTTGTTACGCGCGCCCGAAGGAACCGTGGTCGCCGGCATCCTCGAAAAAATAAAGGAAGCGCTTCCCAAGGCAAAGTTTGAGAACGCCACGGAGCTGCTTCAAGACGCCCGCTCGGTGAAAGGGCCGGAGGAGGTCGCCTGGATGGAGCGAGCCGCGGAGATTCTTGACAAGGTCGTCGAGTCGATTCTGGCAAAAGCCAGACCCGGAGTCATGGAGAACGAGATGGTCGCGGCCATCTGGCAGACGATCATCGCCAACGGCGGTGACTACCCTTCGATGACCCACTGGGGCGCGGGCGCCGGCGTCCCCTGGGCCTGCCGCATCGCGCCGCATCGCCGGCTGCAAAGCGGCGACATGATCAACACGGAACTGGAAGCCAAGTACGGCGGCTATATCGCGCAGACTGTGCAGGCAGCCGCTCTCGGAAAAATTGCGCCGGAGTTAAAACGCGCCTTCGCCGCCAGCGTCGAAGTGTTTGATGCGCTGGTGAAATTCATGAAGCCCGGCGTGTCATTTAGAGAGGTCGTGGCGCTGTACCGCAAACTCGTGCGCGAGTCGGGCCACACACCCAAGGGCATGCTGCTCCATGGCCGCGGCATCGGCGAGGACCGGCCGCAGGTCACCGGCGAAGTCGATGGTGATATCTATAGTTCCGCCACCTACACCAAGCACTTGGATCTGCCGTTGCTGGAAGGCAATGTCTTCGTGCTCAAGCCCGGCGCCATGCCCGGCGACGCGCCCGATTCCATCCGCTGCGGCGACACGGTAGTGATCACCAAAGATGGCGCGCGACGGTTGGGCAAGCGACTTTTCAATTTTCCCGAAATTCTTTGATCGGCGTCCACACTGCGGCTGCGCGTGTGCGGTTCAACGTTCAATGGCTTCTCCCGTTCAACGTTCAAGGTTCAAGGTTCAAGGTGGGGATGGGTCGTTAAACTTTGAACCCGGAACCTTGAACCGCGCCGAAGGCGCCACGTTGAACGTTGAACTTTGAACCGGTAGACCCATTGGCCATGAGCAATCTTCGCGCGCTCTTTGTAGCTGATCGGCTCTTTATCGCTTCGATCATCTTGATCGTCATTTACCTGACCGTAATTCCGCTGGGGGTGATGGTTTTGGGCAGTTTTCAAAAGGGGCTGCCCGGCACCTGGACTCCGGTAACGCTGGAAAATTACTTCCGCGCCTTTTCCCAACCCTCCCTCTATCGCGCCATTGGCAATGCCGTCACCTATTCGGTTGGTGCCGGTATGGTTTCGTTTACCCTTGGCACCTTCATGGCGTGGCTCACCGAACGCACCGATCTACCGCTCAAGGGGTTGATTTACGGTTCGGTGCTCGGCGCCATGATGATCCCGGGAGTCTTATTCACGATCTCCTGGATACTCCTGCTCGCGCCCAGGGCAGGACTGATCAACGTTTGGCTCATGAGCCTTTTTGGTCTCGCCGAGCCGCCTTTCAATCCTTATAACATGTGGGGCATGATTTTCGTTTCAGGGATCGATGACTTTTACACTCCGTTTCTCTTCATGGCGGCGGCTTTTCGCTCCATGGATCCGGCTCTAGAGGAAGCATCGGTGAGCGCTGGCGCGGGAAATCTGAGAACGTTTTTCACCATCACCCTGCGCCTGATGCTGCCGGCTGCGCTCGGCGTCTCCCTGCTGATCTTCATCCGCGGCATCGAGGATTTCGAGATTCCCGCCCTGCTGGGCATTCCCTCTGGGATCTATGTTTTATCCACGGAGATTCTCCTGATGGTGCGCAGGCCGCCGACGGATTTCAATTTGGCGGCAACCGTCTCCATGTTTTATCTTCTAGTCGCGCTGGGTGGGCTGTATCTCTACTTCAAAAGCACACGCATGTCGGAAAATTTCGCCGTCATCACGGGCAAGGGATTTCGGCCCAGCGTTACGCGGCTCGGCAAGTGGCGTCTTCCCGCCGCGCTGGGTGCGTTGGGATTGATCACGCTGACCGTCTATATGCCCCTCTCGGTGCTGGCGTGGACCTCCCTCTTGCCCTGGTACGCGCAACCCTCGTGGAGCCTGGTCAGCTTGCTGACGTTCAAAAACTACCGCTGGCTGATGAACGATGATTTGATCCTGTCGGCATTCTTCAACAATATGCTGGTTGGCGTATCGGCGGCGTTCCTGGTCACGCTCTTCGCCGCGGTCATTGCGTGGATCGTGATCCGCACCGAGATTCCCGGGCGTCGTTTGCTCGACGGCCTGGCGTTCTCCGCCACCGCTTACCCCAGCATGGTTCTAGGCTTGGCTTTGATATGGTTCTATCTAACCGTGCCGATCCCCGTTTACGGCACCCTGTGGATTCTAATCCTCGCCTACCTGACCAAGCGCCTGCCGACTTCGGTTCGGATTTGCAGTGCGGTGATGACGCAGATTCGCAAAGAACTGGAGGAGGCCTCGGAAGTTTGCGGCGCGGGTTTTCTCAAGACTTTTCGCCGCGTGGTTCTGCCGCTGCTCGTTCCCGGCCTGTTTGTGAGCTTTGTTTCGACTCTGACGATTACGTTCAAGGCGCTGTCATTGCCAGTCCTTTTGGGCCATGCCGGATCGGAGCTGGTGCCGTTGTTGATCTACGACCTGTTTGAATCGGGTCGTTACGCCGAGGTAGCGGCCCTGGGCTGTGTGACGATCAGCGTGATAACACTCCTGACGCTGGCCTTTCGCCGCATCAGCCTGCGTTTCGGTCTCGGCGCCGCGGGGCAGTAGTCAGCAACCGAACAAATCGTTCAAAGAGTTCGAAACGTTTTGAACGGCTTGAACAACTTGAACGTTTTGAACGCCTGTTTGCCCCCTGTTGACGGATGAGGCGGTTTTCCTTAGGTTTGGGCAAGACCATATTTTCACACTCCGGAAGTCTTACTTTGAATCTTGAACCCCTTACTGGAGGTCTCATGCGCTTTCTCACGCTGCTCTTCATTCTACTACTGACACCCAGCCCGGGCCGGGCGAACATGGAGCAGTTTTTCGCCGAGCTTAACAAACTGTCTCCGGCGGAACGGCAAAAAAAGCTCGCGGCGGGGGCAAAGCAAGAAGGCGAACTCATGCTTTATAGTTCTTCGGGCTTGGAAGAGGTGCGCGCCGTCACCAAACACTTCGCCGGCAAATATCCTTTCGTCAACACCCGCTACATGAGAAAAGGCGGTAGCCAGCTTTTCGACGTCGCCCATCTGGAGTTCAAGGGCCAAAAAAGAATCGTCGACGTGTATTGGGCGGGTCATTCCACTCTGGGTCCCATGGTCAAGGGAAACAAATCACATGCTGGCGCGCTATCTCTCGCAGGAGCGGGCCTCGATACCGGAGGAATACAGAGACAAGGAAGGCTTTTGGACCGCGACTCGTATCTCCGTGGCGATCTTCGCCTATCACTCGCAACGCGTGCCGAAAGACAAAGTGCCCAAAGTTTTTACGGATCTCTTGGACCCGTTCTGGAAAGGGAAGCTCGCCGTGGATACGAATCCGGGGCGTTTTACGGCGCTAGTGGTGGAACGCATGGGATGGGACAAGGGGAAGGAATATCATCAAAAATTGGGCCAGCAAGATCTGAAAATTCACCGTGGGCGGACCGCGCGCATGCAATTGATACTGGCCGGCGAAGTGCTCGGCAGTCTCGACATCAATGCCGACAATATCCTCGACATGCAGCGGCAGGGCGCTCCGCTGGAGTATGCCATGTTGGACCCGACCCTGTTGTCGCTAACCTCCGTCGCCGTGCCGAGCCAATCGCCCCATCCTCACGCCGCCACGCTGTTTTACGATTTCATTATTTCAAAAGAGGGACAGGCACTGCTGGCGAAGGAAAATAATGTTCCAGTGCGTGAAGACGTGGAGCTGGCAGACAAGACGCTGGGACAAAGAATGAAGGAGGCCCGCGCGCAAAAGAAATTTGTCGTCGATTCTCCGGGAACCTATGACCCGGCGGCGGAAGAAAAATTCGACAGGCTTTACATCGACACGCTCATCAGAAAGACCCGGTAGCACCGGTCGTATAGAGCTGCCGCGCCCCACACGGAAGACAAAAATCGGCGGCGAAGCTTTAACCCATCGTGCGGCATTGCGAATACACCGGATTCTTGTATATTTGTGTATAGGTTTGGAGGTTTTTTATGCACAGAACCAATATTGAGCTAGATGAAAAATTGGTAAAGGAAGGGCTGCGGTTGTTCAAGAAGAAAACCAAGAAGGAACTGGTGCACTTCGCTTTGAGTGAACTCATCCGCCGCGAGAAGGCGAAAGACATTCTAACGCTTGAAGGCAAGATCAAATGGGAAGGGAACTTGAAGCAAATGAGGAAAGCCCGATTTGCGTCTGCTGATTGACACTTCGGTATGGATCGATTTTCTGCGCGGCGTTTCGTCCCATGAAAACCTTTTCTTGAAAGAGAGTCTCAGTCAGAGGGAAAATATTTATGTCGCCGGAATCATCATCCAGGAAATTCTCCAGGGAGTCCGTGATGATGCGCAATATCGAAGTCTCTCTGCATACCTCTTGCTATTTCCTCGCATCGAGACCGAATTTTCCGATTATCTCGCGGCAGCCGACATGTACCGGGCACTAAGGAAGAAAGGAATTACGCTCGAAAGCCCCACGGATTGCCTGATAGCGACGCTTGCCATCAAAGCCGATGTCGATTTACTTCACAAGGACTCTGATTTTACAGTAATTTCGAAACACTTTCCGCTTTCGATCGTGCAATTCCCGTAAGAGAAACGCGGAGGCCATCCCGGAAAACATGTGCGGCGCGCGGTCTTTCTTTGCGCCCTTCTATGTACTTTGCGGTTAAATCGGCTCTTAAATCTTCGTCGCGAGAATCAGCGTCGTCCCGGGCAGAGTCTTGGGGATATCGCCGTGGGTTTCGATAGCCTTGAAGCCGGCGTTATTCAGCCAGTCAGAATATTGCGACAGTGTCCAGCACTCGCCCTCCGGCGTGTGCGTCAGTGTGTAAACGGAAAAGCGTAATGCGAAAGTCGGCTCGGTGCGTTCTTCGTTAGGGACGAAGTCATTGACGGCGAAGATTCCACCCCGCTTTAGGGCGCTGAAAGCCTTGGCGAATAATTCCTGGTTGCCCTTGGGCGATTCGAAGCGGCAAAAATTGCTGGCCAAACACCAGATCGTATTGATTGGTTTCGATGGACGCCGTTTGGTGCTCGCCGTCGATGAAGCGAATCTTGCCTTCAAGGCCGCGCTCTTTGTTTAGTTTCTTCGCCACGGCATTGACATTGGGCCAATCGAGTTGCGTCACCTGTGCCGATGCGTCCCGTGCCAGAATGGTCATACCGAAGATGCTCGAACCGCCGGCGATGTCGAGAACCTTGATGCCGGTCCGCTCCGTGCCGATTTTCAGCAAATCGCATAGCGCCTTCGCTGCCGGCTCGGCGACGACGATAATGCCGAGCACGAGCTTTTCCCATACTTGCAACTCCCCGACGGTATCCATACGGCTGAGCGGCCTGCCGGTTTTAAGAGACTCCTTAAGATGCGCCATGCCGTCCCAGAGCGCCAGCGCGACATGGCGAAAATCGCCGACGTAAGACGGCTTGCCGCGCACCAGAAACGTTTTCGCCGTCGGTGTAAGTAAATACTTGCCGCCGCGTTTTTCGACCAGAGACAATGCCGGCAGGCTGTCGAGCACGATCCGTGTGGCACGCCGATCTGTGCCGGCTTCGCGGGCGATTTCTTCTGAAGTCTGAAACCCTTTGTCGATGATGGTGAAGAAATCGTACTCGATTGCAGCGTCAAGGATCTGGCTGTTGGCAAAGTCGCCGAGAATGCGCATCAGCGAACGGGGTGACAATTCCTGTTGGGCGCTGGATTCCTGAGTCATGACTACGCCCGGTAAAGTCCTTCCTTTTTGATGAACTGGTAAACGCCCTCGAAAAACCATGCGAAGTAGGCGGTGCCCATGCGCAGGCAATACTCCAGGTTGAAACCCGGACGGGTTTCCGCTTTTCCTTCTTCGAGCATTTTCTTCAGCACCGTCCAGTCTAAATCCGCGTGGGCCATCACGCCGTCATGTTCTTCGAGATCCGCTTTGGCATGGACGCGGAAGTAAACGATCTTATCTTCCGGCAGCTGGTAATTTTTTCTGAGCGCGCCGCCGAAAAACCGCGCCCAGTGGCCGACGGCTTCCTCCACGCAGAACGACGCCCACCACTCGACCATCGTGCCTTCGTAAAGCACGCCGCGGTAATATTCCAGAAAGGCGCGGCACTCGGCGAGCATCTCATACTCGATCATCTCCTTGTCGGTGAGTCCGAAGTTGCGGCCCTGTTCGAGCACGATCTGGATATGCCCCGGCGGCGTGGGGTGAATCATCTCATCGGCTACATGGGCCGCGAAGTGTTTTTGCAAATCCGGATGGCGTTTGAAAAAGGGCAGGTGGCGCTGGTAGGCAACACCATGGAAATTATTGATCTCAGCGACGAAGCCATGCCAGTTTTGCCAGAAAACTTTGATCGCTTCCATCGGCAGCGTGCCATTGCCCATGTCGCTATGAAAACGGCCCTTGAGAAGCCAACGGTCGGCGATGTCCATGAGATACGATTTCAGATCGGCGATGACCGCGTCCGCCTCCGCCGGCGAAAGCTTTTTTCCCGAAAAATCCTGCCTTCCTAATCCAGCCATAATCTTCTCCTCTTCATTCTAGGCTCTCATGCTCGATGTTTGCTTCAATGACCCTCGTTGAACTTTGAACATTGAACTTTGAACCATCTCAATAGAGCGCCCCGGGGTTCAAGATATTGTTCGGATCCACCAGTTGTTTGATCTCCTTGACGACATCGTAGAGGCTGCCCAATCGTTGATACGGCAGCGGCCCCTTGGTGCTGAGCGTCGGCGCCGTCCAGACCACGCCCCGCTCGTTGCTGAATTGTTGCACCAGGCCCATCCATTTGCGCAGTTTGCCGACGTCTTCGTCGTCGTAGGGATTATAGAAAACGAAATATTCTTCTTTGATTGCCAGATCCCGGGTAACGTAGCTGTCATGCTGGGGTGAATGCTCGGCATCCCAAAGACCGGACTCCTTCTTGGCCGCTTCATCCAGGTCGTACATTTCCTTCAAGAAGGTCAGCGGGTACATTTTCGAAGTCACGGCGAACATGCCGCTATGGCGCACCACCGAGCCGCACCAGCCATCGGGACCCATGATATGCCAGTCCGGCCAGCCATGCAGTCCATTTTCTTGCGCCCTGGCGCCCATGGATTTTTCGGCGATCTCCGGCACGTCCACGCCGCCTGCGTCATGATAGATGCGCCGCATGCGCTTTTCCTTGAATGCCAGCTCGTCTTCAGCGCGCGCCATCAGCATGGTTTTGAGAAAAAACCAGCCGTCGTCCGGGACCTTGCTCTTGTCGTACAGTCCATCCTCCATCGGCCAGTGATATTGCCAGCGGTCGGTGAAATGTATGTCGTAGACCACCTCGCCGCGCACGAGCTGCATCAATGACTCCTGCGCGCTCTGCAACTGATCGCGGCGAAACGTGTAACAATAGTCATGCAGCCACTCGCGCCGTCCCTCGATGGCGCGCAGGCACACTTTGCTGATAATCCCCAGCGAGCCGGCGGCCAGGGTGAACAGGCCGAGAAGATCCGGCAGATGAATCCATTTTTGAAACGGCCCGAAGGTGGTTCCTTGGTTGGCGAGGGCGCCCAGCCGAATCGTCTCTCCGTCAGCGAGAATCACCTCCAGGCCGAGCACCATGTCGGCGATCCAGCCGTAGCGGGTCATGCCGTAACCGATGCCGCCCTTGTTGATCATCGCGCCGATCACCACCGCCGGACCGTAGGTGCCGAAATTGGGCAGCATCAACCCATGTTGGCGCAGCGCGTGATGAATCGCGTAAACGCTCGTGCCGCCCTCGGCGATGACATACTGCATCGTCGGATTGACTTCGAGAATTTTGTCCATGCCGAGCATGTCGAGCAGAACTCCGCCCTTGGAGCGGCGAGCTGATGCCCATGCCGACGCCGCCTTTGGCAACGATAGGAAGTTTGTGCTCGTTGGCGAACTTGAGAATCTTGGCAACCGAATGATTACCTTGGGCGTCAGAGTCCACGCGAACGATGACATCCGGCAATGCCCGATAAGCGCCGTAGGCAAGCGAGTGCTGGTAGTTGATCTTGTCTATAGAGTTCGTCGAAACAAAGCGCGGGCCAACGATCTCTTTCAGTTTGGCGACGATCTCATCGAGGGTGAGCATGGGAGGAGCTTTCAGTGCAAAATGCAAATTGAAAAATGCAAAATTACCGGACGGGTCATTGCCGAAGTTGGGGCGGGGCGGAAATTTTCATTTTGCACTTTCTTTTCATTTTGAATTATTTAGAGCTGCAGATGGCTGCCGCCGGTGATCAGAATATGGCTGCCGGTGAGCATGCTGGCTTCGGCGCCGGCCAAGAAGGCGATGGCGCCCGCCACATCCTCGGGGTAGAGATGCTTTTTCAGCGGCCGTGTCTCGCGCACCCGTTCCCTGAATGCCTCGGGCATGATCATCGACGCGTCGGTCAAAGTAAACGCAGGGGTGACGACGTTGACATTGATCCCCAGGGGTCCGAGTTCGATGGCCATGGTGTTCGCCATGGATTCCAGGGCCGATTTCGCCGCGGCGTAAGCACCCATCTTCGGCAGCGGCTGCTGCGCCAACCGGCTACTGACGACGATGATCTTGCCGGCCTTCTTTTCGACCATGCCTGGCAGGCAGGCCTTCACGCAGAAGTGAAACGCCGAAAGCTCGTGCTCCACCGCTTCGTTGAGCTTCTCCCAAGGCAATTCGTGCAGCGGTCCGACCTGGAATGGAAAATAGGCATTGTTGACAAGGATATCGATGGCGGAGAATTTTTCTTTCGCGGCGGCGGCCATCGCCTCAACCTGGTTGCTCCGCTTTACATCCGCTTGCACGACCATGGCGCGTCCGCCGTCGCTTTCGATTTCTCGCAAAACCCCCAGCGCGGCTTCCTTATTCTGATGATAATTGACGACCACTGAGGCGCCGGCTTGCGCCAGCCGTTTGGCCGCCGCCGCGCCGATGCCTCGGCTCGCGCCGGTGACGAGCGCAACCTTACCTTCCAGGGTTTTTTTGTTTGGCGCGGTCATGAACCGAGATCAAATATTAGATGGCGACTTGATCTTCCGCCGCGCCCTTCTCGTATTTCGCCGCGTTGTTTTTGAAAGAGAGAAATTTCATCTTTACGTACGGCGAGCTGTAGCCGTTTAGAATCCTGTCGATCCTGCCCGGCTTGCCGTAAAACGACTGGAAAGCCCATCCCGTAAGCTCGCCGAGCTTTTGCCGAGTGAGATGCTTTGTCGGCATGACGCAATGCTCAAGGTCATAGAGACTCAGGTTATCGACTTCGATGATGTTGTTTTTCACGGCGGTCTTGTAAATCGGCGAGCCCGGGATTGGATTGAGCACCTGGATCATGACGATATCGGGATCGATCTCGTCGACGGCCTTTGCCCGTTGGCGAATCTTCGCCTCGTCATCTTCCCAAAAGCCGTTTAGATAGGTCGAGATCGTCGAAATATCATTCTTGCGCAAGAACTGGACTAGTTCCTTCAATTCTTTGACGCCGACTTTCATTGGTCCCTTGCGCGCCTCGGCAATCTCTTCGTCGGTGCCGCCGTCGATGCCGATCAGCACCTGGTACATTCCGACTTTGCGCAGACGCGGCACGAGGTCGGCGTCGCGGATGAGATTCTGCGCCCGGCTCAGGCAGAACCAGCTCATGTCGAGCTTCTTTTCCTCCAGCGCCTGCACCAGATCGATCATCTTCTGGCGGTCAGAACTGAAGTCGTCGTCCATGAAGGTGAGCACTTTAACGCCGTATTTCTTGTTCAGCAGCTCCATTTCATCAGCTACGGCTTTACCGCCGCGGGTCCGGTGCGAGGTGAAGTCCCGTGGGCTACGCGGATCCACCAGCCACCATTCGTAGCAGAAATGACAGGCGCCTTCGCAGCCCCGTGAGGTTACGGCTTCATTGTAGTTCGGAATGACCGAATAGCCGTAATATTTGTCCATCGGAAAGAGATCGTAGGCAGGCATGGGAAGCTCGTCTAGATTTTGGATCATTGAGCACTGCGCGTTGAGCACGATCTCGCCACCCTTCCTCCAGGTAAGCCCCCTGACCTCGGCAAACTTCGGCGCCGGTTTCTTAAGCTCTTCCAGCAGCTCGCACAACGGGTACTCGTTGTCACCGAACACGCCGACGATGGCGTAATCGAGTTGCGGATTGTCGGTCATGATTTTCTGCGGCACGGCGGTGTACATCAAGCCGCCGCCGATCGTCACCGTTTTCGGGGCGATATCTTTGATCTTCTGCATCGCCGCGTGAAAACGGTTCAACGTCGCGGCGCCGCCCGCCGCGGCAATTATCGCGCCAAAGTAAACCGCGTCGGGACGCCTACGGCGAACCTCGTCGAGCATCTGCTCGTCGTCCAGGCCCAGTGCCCGGCAGTCCAACACTTCCACATCCGCCGCTTGCTTCTCCCGAACGAACGCAGCGAGCTGAGAATATAGTGAATTGACGGCGAAATGCCGGTCGCCCCAAGGCGCCCAATTGCCCATGGGTGGCGTGATAAAGAGGAGTTTCATGGTCTCTCCTGACGATCGAAGGATTAGTTGAAGATAAATTATTTAATACCTTAACGATTGTCAAGTTAAGCCGGTTTCGCTAGGCTGACACATGGATGGTTGGCGCCGATCTGGCGGCAATAACATGGCCTTAAAATCACTGTTGACAAGTATTCGGCCTTTTGCTACAGGTTCGCACGTTGAGAGAGTAGCTGGAAGGGTACTAAACAAAACAAACCGGAGGGAAAGTATATGGCCGATCAAGCTGCAGAAGAGCAACTTTTGGATGTACGCATCGCCGAAGCATCCGCTGCGTATAAATTTTATCTCAACAACGAGAAATTAATTCTGGGTAGCACGGCGGTCGTTCTCTTTATGCTGACGTGGGAGACCGTCGGCAACTGGGCCGGCCTCATTAACCCGATGTTCATGAGCGCGCCGTCCATGGTCGGGAAGGCGGCGTGGCAGCTATTTGCTTCCGGCGAAATCTATAACGACCTATATATTAGCGGGATAGAGTTCTTCTGGGGCTATTTTCTTTCCATCATTTTTGCCATCCCATTCGGCATTGCGATCGGCTGGTATAAGAGGTTTGCTTACATCTGCGACCCGTTCGTCAACGCGATGAACGCCACGCCACGCGTCGCCCTCTTGCCTCTCGTCATCATTTGGCTGGGTATCGGCATCCTTTCCAAGGTCGGGATCATTTTTTTGGGCGCGGTTTTTCCACTCCTGATCAACACCCGGGACGGCGTCAAAACTACGCCGGCGAACCTGCTCACCGCGGCGCGAAGCTTCGGCGCTTCGGAATGGCAGATTTTCAAGTCCGTCGTGCTGCCCTCCACGGTTCCCTTCATTCTGACGGGCCTTAGACTCGCCGTCGGTCGCGCGCTCATCGGCGTCATGGTCGGCGAGCTCTATGCCGCCACCGCGGGTATCGGCTTCATGATCACGGTAGCGGGAGCCACGTTCCAGACCGATAAAGTCTTCGTCGGTGTCGCAATTTTCGCCATCAGCGGAATGGCGCTGACCGATGTCATCGACCGCTTCGAGCGCCGCTTCGACAAATGGCGCCCGAAGGTCGGTCACGATTGATATCTTGGGTTGTTAGTCAACACCTTGTTTGCAAAAAAGGTGGCGTACGGGTATTTCCCGGCGCCACCTTTTTTTATTCCCAGTAATCACCGGTTCCATCAATTGCATTAAAATTTCTCTTTCTATAAGGTCTGTCCAAGCCGAGCGCCACCCCAAAGGCGGAAACCATGCGCGGATTTGCTGGGATCATAGTTTTCATCGTCTTCGTTTTGCTCCTGTTCTTTCGGCAAGCGATCGGCCTGTACGTCGACTGGCTGTGGTTTACCGAAGTCGGCTACACCCAGGTCTTCACAACGAGCCTGACTTACAAGTTCATGTTGGGCCTTGTGGCCGGTCTTTTTGTCGCCGCATTCCTCTATCTAAACGTCAAGATTCGCCGCTGTCATGCCGCACGGTGTCCGTGTATCCGAGGCCGAAAACGTCATCGAACTTCCGCCAACGGAGCTTATTGATCCTCTGCTCCGCCGGCTGCTACTGCCGGCGGCATTGTTCATCGGACTGATGGCCGCGCCTCAGGCGGCGTCAAACTGGGAACTGTTGCCGCTTTTTTTGAATCCCGCGCCTTTTTCCCTGAATGATCCGCTTTTCGATTTAGACATCGGCTTTTTCGTTTTTCGCTTGCCGATGTTATCGAAAATCTATAACTGGCTCACGTTCGTGGTAACTTTCGCGGCAATCGCCAGTGCCGCCGCTTATCTGCTTTATCGCGGAATTCTCTACGGACCTCGAGGCCTTATATTCTCCGAGCGGGCACGCAAGCACATGCTGGCCCTCGCGGCGTTGTTTCTAGCCGTGAAAGCCGCCGGGTACTATCTGGACGCCTTCGAGGTAGTTTACTCTTCCCGTGGCGCCGCGTTCGGCGCGAGTTATTCGGATGTTTACGCTCTCTTGCCGGCTTTGCGGATCCTCTGTTTTTTGTCATTGGCGGCGGCGATTATCTGTGTCCTCCAAATGTCCCGCCCGGGATGGGGTTTTCTCATCGCCGGCGTCGCAGTTTTATTGGTCGCGCATGTCATCGGTGTGCAGCTTTATCCATACATCTTGCAGCGTTTTCGCGTCATACCGAATGAAGTAGAGGCTGAACGGCAGTTCATCGAGCGCACTATCAAATTTACCCGGCTCGCCTACGGGCTCGACAAGATCGCCAGTCAGGAATTTCCAGCCGAAGAACAACTCACGGCCGCGGATATAAAACGGAACGACGCCACCATCAAGAACATCCGGCTATGGGATCACCGGCCGTTGCTCGCCAGCTACGGTCAGATCCAGGAAATCCGCACTTATTATAAATTTGTCGATGTCGACAACGACCGCTACGTCATCGACGGCAACTACCGGCAGGTGATGCTTTCCGCGCGCGAGCTTTCGCATCAGCATCTTCAGAGCCGCAATTGGATCAATGAACATCTGACCTTCACCCATGGCTACGGTGTCGTTTTTGGCCCGGTCAATCAGGTGACTTCCAGCGGCCAGCCGGAGTTCTTTATCAAAGACATCCCGCCGGTCTCGACAACGTCTCTCAAAGTTACCCGCCCCGAAATCTACTACGGCGAACTGGCCAACCCGTATGTACTCGTCAAAACCGGCGCGCAGGAGCTGGATTATCCAGCCGGAGACCAGAATATTTATACAACCTACGAAGGCCGAGGCGGAGTTAACATCGGTTCATTGTGGCGCAAGCTGGTTTTCTCGGCGCACCACACAACGCTGAGAATGCTTCTATCGCAGGACCTAAAGCCCGAGAGCCGCATCCTTTTTCACAAGCAGATCCATGAGCGGGTCAAGAAGATCGCGCCATTTGTTACCTTCGATCGAGATGCCTACGTGGTCGTTGCCCAAGGCGGGCGCTTGTTTTGGATCATCGACGGCTACACGACCTCAGACCGATACCCCTACTCAGAACCCCTGCGGCAGCGGCAGTTGAATTATATCCGCAACTCGGTCAAAGCCGTCGTCGACGCATTTAACGGCACGGTGGATTTCTACCTCGCCGATCCGAAAGACCCTCTGGTCGCTGCCTACGGAAATATTTTCCCCGGCCTGTTCAAACCACTGGAACAAATGCCAGAAGATCTCCATGCCCATATCCGCTACCCCCAGGACTTTTTCGCCATTCAAGCGCAAATGTACGCGACCTACCACATGCAAGACCCGCAAGTTTTCTACAATAAAGAGGACCTGCTCAGTATTCCGCGACAGTCGGTGGGCAAGGCGGAACGGGAGATGGAACCGTATTACACGATCATGCGCCTGCCCGGTGAAGCTGAAGCAAAAGAGGAATTCGTTCTGTTATTGCCCTTTACGCCAAATAAAAGAGACAACATGCGGGCATGGCTGGCAGCACGCAGCGATCCGCCCCACTATGGCAAGCTGGTTGCGCTCGATTTTCCGAAGGCAAAACTGGTTTATGGTCCCAAGCAGATCGACGCGAGAATCGACCAGGACACGGTCATTTCACAACAGCTGAGCCTTTGGAACCAGCGCGGTTCCCAGGTGCTGCGCGGAAGTTTACTCGCCATCCCCATCGACAAATCGCTGCTCTACGTTCAGCCCCTTTATCTGGTCGCCGAGCAGGGCGGGTTGCCTGAGTTAAAGAGAGTCATCGTCGCCTTCGGTAATCAGATTGCGATGGAAGAGACTCTGGAGCAATCCTTGCAGAAAATATTCGGCGGAAAACCCGTGGGCGTGCCAACGCCGTCCGCTGTGCCGTCGCTAGAGGTGGCAAAGGATCAAATTGATCCGGCGCGGCAAGCGCTCGACCACTTCCAACGCGCCCAGGAATTTCTGCGCCAAGGCAACTGGGCGGGATATGGCGAGGAACTAAAAAGAGTCGAAGCTCTTTTGCGCCAGATGCAAACTAAGCAATAGTGTCCTGGAATTAAAGTCCGTTTACAAAGTTGGGAGTCCGGGTCCGTCATTGCCGCGGAAGTAGGCTGTTGAAAAAGCCTCATGGACGCTTGCGCTGTTTCAGGTTTCGAGTTTCGGGTTAACTTGAGACTCAAGACGCGAGACTGACAAGGGCGGCGCGCCGATTTGTCGCCTGAGGTTTTTCCTCCCGCTCACTCGTCATTGAATTCTAATGCTGGTATAAAACCCCGGTGACGAATCCGCGCCGCCAACTCGCAATTAGGGGCATTATTTTCCTTGTTCTCGTGGCCCTGCTTTTTACCTTCAGCCGTTATATTCCTCAACCTCTAAGCGCTTTCGCGCCTGCTGGTGAAGAGTGGGATGATTTCGAGGGGATTTATTCCAGTAGCGACAAGCTGAGCCGATTTCTTGAAGCCCTCGGGCCCTATTCGCCCGCCGTTTTCGTCCTCTTTCAGGCTTTACAAGTGATCGCCGCGCCATTTCCGGGGGAACTGACCGGCGTCGTCGGCGGCTATGTTTACGGCGAAAAGATCGGATTTCTCTTGTCTACCCTTGGGTTGACCCTGGGCTCCTGGGTAGCCTTCGAGCTCGCAAGTGTCCTGGGGCGGCCCTTTGTCGAGAGATTCGTGCGCGCGGACGTGCTCCACAAGTTCGACTTTTTGACGACCAATGCCGGCGCCGCGATTTGTTTTCTGCTCTTTTTGTTTCCCGGATTTCCCAAGGATTATTTGTGCTACCTGCTCGGGCTCAGCCGTATGAGACTCAGAACCTTTTTGATCGTGTCGATCATTGGACGGGTTCCCGGCACCTATCTGTTGACGATCCAGGGCGCGAGCATTCGTAATCAACAATATCTCGCTGCCGCGATTTTCGCCGTCGTCGCGGCGGCCACCCTGCTCCTGGCCTATCTTTACCGCGGTCAGATTTACGACTGGATCAAACACCGGCATGGAACCTAGACATGCTAACCGGCATTGGATCTCTCAAAAAGGCGCGGATTGCTCAGCGGTTCGTGACTAAAAGGTACTCGCCATACTTCGTCAGTATCCGCGGCGTGGCACCGACATCGAGGCTCAATCGCTGCAAGTTTTTTTCCTTGACAAAAACCCGCAATACGAGATCCTGCCGGTCCCACTGTTGGGCAAACTCGCTGAATGAATACACCACTTGGCCATGTCCGTCTGCCGCGGGCGGACGGCGCGCCGCCAAATAATTGCTGCCCATAATTCTATCCTTCTCTTCAGACTGCGCGAGCCACAGGGGTTTATCGCCGGCAAGGTAAAAGGCGATACCGGGGAGATAGGTATCGTAAAATGCCACGCGGTCTCCAGAAGCGATGAAGGGAGCTGAGACCTGCGCCAGAGATCTGGAACTGCGGGCAATCGATGCTGACGCCATTAACTGCCCTAATACGATGAAGAATAATGCCATTCCCGTGGCTGTCGAGATATACACTGCGTCCCAACCTCGCCACCAATTTCTGCGGTAGCCACTGAAAAAAACGCCAAGAATCACCAGGAATAGGACTCCAGATACAGCGATCGACGAGGTATTTAGCGCCACGGCCGTTCGAGCCTGCCGCGCCAACAGATTCGGCCAAGCCGCTCCCACAAGCAGGTAGCTCATAACGGCGATGACAATCACCCAGGGCGCTGAAACAAGACTCCAGCGCCTGGCACCGGCGCCGGAAACTTTTTCTGCCAAGAATCGACCAATGCCGAGCGCCAGGGCAGGAAAGATTGGCAGGATATATTGGGGCATTTGCGATTTGGAGAAGGAAAAGAAAATCAATGGTAGCAGCGACCAGATGGCCAGGAACCGGTTCGAGTCCGCGAATTTTTTCCGCCACATGTCTCTGGCGGCCAATGGTAATAGTGCGCTCCAGGGGAAGAACCCTGCGGCCAAGACTAGAATAAAATAATACCAGCCCTGGCTGCGATCGAACTCCGGCGTCACGTATCGAACGAAATGCTCCTCCCAGAGGAAGTAGCGCAGATAACCCGGATTTCTTGCTTCCATCCATAGATACGGTTGGTATTACGATAGCGCAATAGATGAGGGCGCCGCGGGCGAGTCCCAGGCGCGGTAAGAGAGACCACTGGCGCGTCACCAGCAGATAAAAGAAAATCACCATGCCGGGAACTGCAACGGCGACGGCGCCTTTGATCAGCGTACCAGCGCCCAGCGCCGCGTACATGGCGACGCTATGAAAAAACCGCGACCGCAGCCTCCTCCGCGCGCACCGCCGAGTAAAACGAAAACAATGCCATCGTTATAAAGAACGTCAAGCTCATGTCTAAGTTGACGAGGCGCGCGAAGAAAAAGAATTCAACGCTAGTGGCCAAAACCAAGCAGCTCCACAGGGCTGTCCGCGCTCCCCAGTGACGGCGGGCAAATTGGTAAACCAGCAGTAGGCAACCCAACGCCGCCAACGCTGATGGCAGGCGC
Organism: uncultured delta proteobacterium; assembly: GCA_963840855.1. Lineage (GTDB taxonomy): Bacteria > Desulfobacterota > Binatia > UBA9968 > UBA9968 > DATACQ01. The sequence goes on along the minus strand of CAWJBB010000010.1, from coordinate 33,315 downwards.
GCCGCCCATTCGGAAAATCCGAACAGCTTGAAAGAAAGAGCCACCGGCCAGTAGAACGCGATGGGCTTGTCGAGGGTCGGCAAAAAATTTTCATGCGGCGTGACCCAATCGTTGAGTAACAGAATTTCCCTGGCCTTTTCCGCGTTGCGGCCTTCATCCGGTTCGAAAAACGCCGCGCCTCCCAAATTGGCGAAAAGGATCACTAGACAAACCACTCCAAGGAACGTGGCCCAGCCAGATTCGCCGACACCACCCTTGGCTGCTTGGCCGATGAATCCCGAGCCGTTCTTTGTTTCACCCATGGTATTTTGCGTTCAAATTACGGGCGGATGCAATTTTGATCCTGACGGAAGCTGGTTTCTAAGAAACTCGCCCCGTTTGGTCACAAGGCATCCCCCTGGACCTTTCACGAATGGGAACTACACCCAAAGCATTTCCGCGTGGAGGTTAAATGGCAAATACCTGGCTGCGGCACTGGGACTCGGGCTTGGGGCTTTGCACTTGATATCAACCCGTCATAGATTCACAAGCAGGCCGCACACAGCGATTTTCAGCGATCCGTTAGCAAGCTCACGATGTCTTTTTATACATGTAAAATTGTCATTCTGCTAATGGCAACCGCGCCGTTTGTATCGCGCCCTTATCCGGCCAAGGCCCAGCAGCCGGTGGTGAGTTTTTACTACGACGAGCAGGGCAAGGTCGTGCGCCAAGAGAGAGACACCAACGGCGACGGCAGAATGGACCGCTGGACTTATTACGATTCGCAGGGACAAGTCGAGCGCGCGGAGCAGGACGTTAACTTCGACGGCAAGCCGGATGTATTTCTTTACTATGAGGCGGGCAAGCCACGGCGGCAGGAGGCCGCAAGCAAAAACGACGGCCGGGTCGATACCTGGATTTATTTCAACTCCGGCGGCGAAATCGAGCGCAAGGGAGAAGACACCAAGGGATCAGGCAAACCGGTAATCTGGGTGCACTATCAGAAAGGCCAGCCCCTTCGCGCCGAAGAGGACACCGATTCCAGCGGTAGATATAACCGCGTGACTCATTTTAAGAACGGCAAGATCGACCGCGTCGAGGAAGACACCAATGGCGACGGCAGAGCCGACAGTTTTTCCTATTTCGACAACGGCCAGTTGGTACGAAAAGAGCTCGATCGCCAATTTACCGGCAAAATAAATCTCTGGGGATACTACCAGGATGGCCGGTTGGTCAATCAAGCGGAAGATCTCCGCGGTGACGGCAAAGTCAGCAGAATCGTCTATTTTAACGGCGAGGAAGTGATCCGGCGTGAGGAAGACAGCGCCGGACGCGGTCGCATGGATATCATCGAGACTTTCTCGCAGGGTCGTGTCAGCAAACGCTTGAGAGACACTAATGCAACCGGCCAGTGGGATACCGTCTACTATTTTCAGGGCAGTGACCTGGCCCGCGAAGAGCGAGACACCGACGCCGATGGTTTTTTCGATCTGAGAATTTTCTACGAAAAAGGCGCTGTGGTCCGGCAGGAAGCCGACACCAACGGCGACCGCAAGGTGGACGTGTGGGTCAGATTTCAAAATGGCGAGCGGGTTGAGCAGCTAGAGGACCAAAAGATCATTGGTAAAATCAGCGCGCGCTATCTTTATAAAGGCGACGAACTCATTGGCCAAGAGGCGATTGCGGACGCAGAACCCCCTGCCCACTCAGCGCCCTTCGCAGCGGTTGCGGAGGAGTTGCGCAGTATGGGAGCCCCCGCGGGGTCCTCCGCGGGGCGTCGCTAAAGAAAAAGGAATCGTCCCCCAGGGGGTTGGTTTCAGGTGGTGAAATAAAGTAGAATCCGGGCCAATGAAGGCGGCACAGTAAGAAAGTTTGGAGAATCCGGGGCAGCGGCAGAGCTGATTTTTGGATCGCCTACGACACCACAAAAGAAGGTGAAATCATTCTCAAAGAAGAACGGGATCTCAACGGTGACGGTTTGCCGGACTTGTGGTCCCATTACGACCACGGCCGGTTGGTACGCCGCGACCTCAACGCCCTGGGTCTCGAGGTTTTTTCAACACAGGAAGATTTGCCGCGCCCTGGCGGTGATATCCGCCAGATTTCCCATCCTGGAAACTGAAATGCGTTATCCCATAACGACAGACTGGGAAGACGGCAATATTTTTTCTGTTTTTCTCAGCCCGTTCCTGTTCCCTTCGGTTATCCTGCACGCATTATTTATGGTTTTCGTCCTGCGCGCGGTTAGCCTGAATCTAGCCAATCCCGAGAAGGACGCGCCGATAACCGTTCAACTCACTGATTTTAGAGAAAGCGGCTCGGTCAGTCGGAGCATCGGGGCTGCCAGAGGGCCCGGAGGGCCGCGTGAGCTTCCCAAATTAGGCACGCCAATTCCGCCCGCGCCGAGTATGGGCAAACTCGATACCGGCTCAATTGAATCGGCTGTGCCAAGTCCAAGCGTGGAATCCCCTCCGGCGGCCCCCAAGCCCATCCCGCTGCCCGGCCCGAAAGTCTTGGCTGCAAACCCGCGCAGCGAATACGTCAATGCTAACGAAACGGCCCCGGATTCATTAGTGCGGCTGCCGACCAAAGCAGCACCGACAACTCTTCCCGGCAGTGCCGCTACCGACACCGCCATGAACCAAAGCAGCCAGGCGGCGATCAAAGGAGGTGTGGAAGGTCCCGGGATCAAGGCGCTCAATGAAGGCGCTCAGATTCCCGGCGCATTGAAAGGAACTGGAACCGGCCTTGGACCATACGGCGTACCGGGCGGAAGCAGGAGCGGCACTGGGTTGGCCGGTGGTGGAACCGGCACGGGATCCGGCGGTGGGAGCGTCGCTGGACTGAAAGGCATACCGGCGACCGACTTTAATAATTATCTCAATCAGCTCAAGAAACGCGTCGAATCGGTCTGGAAGTTTCCCGACGGTGTCGCGGGGGTGCAAAGAGTCGCCGTGGTCTTTACTCTGGATCGGAGCGGTAGACTGGTGAAAGCGGAGGTGCTTGACTCAACTGACTCGCGCTTAAACACCGGCGCCGTCGAAGCAATGAAAAAAGCTTCACCGTTTCCACCGATACCGGATAGCCTAAAAGAACTCGCCAATGAACCGCTAAGGATGCAGTTCACCGTTACCGTCGGCTTGCGCGGCTGAATGAACGGCTCCAGTCCGACTCTTTCCGTTGTTTCATTGAATTAATTTTCAATTTGGGTAATCTTCGTCGGTGTAACTAAGAGAGTTCATCATGCAACAGCACGGCTTAGACCTGCTCACCATTATCCATCAAGGCGCTATCGCGACCTACCCGCTTATTCTCTTGTCGATTATCAGCGTGACCGTTGTCCTGGAACGTCTGTGGTCGCTTAGAAATATCAGTTCGGCAACGCTGAGAATTTGCGAATCGTTGATAGACCCGATCAAGAAAGGACAATGGGATTTGGCCATTGCCATTTGCCGGCAGAACTCCGACTCCCCCGCCGCCAGGATTTTCCTGAGAATTTTCGACAAGGGAACAAGCCAGCCGTTGGAGGCGGTGAACGCGTTTGCCACGGAGGCGATGTTCGAGGAAACCCAGATACTTAAAAAAAATCTCTGGATCCTAGGAACCGTGGCCAGCAGCGCGCCGTTTATCGGATTGTTGGGCACGGTGGTCGGCATTATCAAGTCCTTCGAGAGCATGGCCATCGCCGGCACCGGCGGCTTCGCCGTGGTGGCCGCAGGTATCTCGGAAGCCCTGGTCGCCACGGCGTTGGGTTTGGCGGTGGCGATAATCGCGCTCATTTTTTACAACTATTTCCAAACGCGCATTTCCAGCGTGAACGGCCTCTTCCGCATCCAGGTAGCCAAGGTCGTACATAACATGAGCCTCTAAGGTAGATTTATGGCGATAACCCAGCTCGGCAGCGACGAGAACGGCTCCAACATCATGGCGGAGATTAATATCACGCCATTGACAGATATTTTTCTCGTCTTGCTAATCATCTTTATGATTACGAGTTCGGCCATGATCGAATCCGGCGGCAAAGTGAACCTGCCGAAGGCCGTGGCGACCAAGTCAGAGACCCGCGGCACAACCGTAACGCTCACGCCGAAAAAAGAGATTTACCTCAATCAAAAAAAGGTAACCGAGGACACCCTCGAACCGGCCCTCAAGGAAGCCCTCGCTGCAAGCGCTGAAAAAATAGTAATCCTGCGAGGCGACAAAGATGTGCTGTTCGGGGACACGGTAAAAGTGATGTCTATGATCAAGCGGGCGGGCGCCTCCGAAATCGCTATTGCGGCGGAACTGGAGACAGTTAAAAGATAACACGATCGCTACGAGGGCACGCCTCGACGACTCATCGGGGCAACGAATGATTCTGGTCGTGAAATTCGTGTATTATTTTAAGGAGTTAGGATCTAGACTTTGGGCTCCGCTACGCACCCCGATCCGGCCGACGTGACAGCGCAAAAATTAAGCAGCACGGACAAACCCGGATCAACGGAGGCTTCATGACAAGGCGTTTGACGCTAACATGAAACCAGGGCGGGTGTAGACAAAAACTCCCCGGCCGGCGCCTCCCCTCACGCTGCTATATACCGCTGACGCCGCAGCGTGCTATAATTATTGGCTATGAAAACTCAAATCAAATTGGCCTTACTCTTAGCCCTATTTTGTTCTTCGACGATCCCTGCTGCCGCGGACTACACATTGATTTTGAAGAACGGCCGGCGCATCACGGTACCGAGCTACCGCGAAGAAAATAATGTAATAAAGTTCGGTGGTTTGGGCGGTGAAATCGGCATTAGCAAGGACCAGATTCAGTCCATTCGCCAGGGAGACAGCCCGGCGCCGGGTGATCTTAATTTAATAGGCAGCCAGACGCCCACCCAACCGGCGGCGAGTGTTTCCCCTTCGGCTCAGCAAGGTTCAGCGGGAGTGACCCCGACCCCGGAAGAAGTGCGGGTCAGAGAAGAAAAGGCCTACCAGGAAAAGATGACTAACCTGAACGAGCAACTCAAGGCCGCCCAAGATCGTTATTCCGAATCTATCCGAGGCACCACGAGCGCTGACCCAACCCAGCTCGTCACCGAAGAGCAAATTAATGCCCGCCAGGATGACGCCGTGGCGCGCTTTAAAGACGCTCAGAACAATCCTTCCGAGCCCACACCCGTGAAACTTTTAACGCCGTCGCCTTTCACCAGTGTGCCGCCGACGGTCATCGGAGGTGCAGCCGACCGGCCGAACCGTCTCGCCCTATGAAGCGCCGCAAACCTTTACGGACCGCCAAAAAGAATTGCTCGATTTGCGCAATCAGGCTCTCGAAATCGAGAAAGAACGAGAGCGTTTGATCAACGAGATGAAGCAGAAAAATCTTTATACTGGACCGACAAACCAATAAGGTCAGGCCGTCAGAGCCGTGCCACCGCGGCTCGCAAACCGAGCAAATAACTGTCCGCGCCAAAGCCCGCGATTTGTCCCACCGCCGCTTCGGCGATGTAGGAGTGGTGCCGGAACGGCTCGCGCCTGTGAATGTTCGAAAGGTGAATCTCGATCGTCGGTAAGCCCACCGAGGTGATCGCATCTCTCATCGCCACGCTCGAGTGGGTATAAGCCGCCGGGTTGATCACGATGGCGCCAAATTGACCGGGCGCTTGCTGTATCCACGTGACTAACTCGCCTTCGTGGTTCGACTGGCGGATATCGACATCGACGCCTAACTCTTTCGCCAAGGCGCGGATCTTTCGGTTGATCTGCTCCAGCGTCAACCGGCCGTAAATATCCGGCTGCCTCTTGCCCAGCAGATTCAAGTTGGGGCCGTTGAGCACCAGGATTTTTTTCTTTTTTGCCATCAGCGATTCCTAAAATAGAACCGGCGGCCGCACCACCGCGCCAGTTGCCCGCTAATTACCGAGACCCGCCAAGACCTCCGCCGGCGAGAGACTGTGGAAACGGGTCTTGCCGATGCCCGCGCACATGACGAACTTGATCTTTCCGCCAGCCGATTTCTTGTCGACTTCCATGCCTTGAATCAAACTCTCCTTGGTCACGCCTTTGGGAAGATCCGAGGGCAATCCGGTTTTTTCAATTAGACGACGAATGCGGTCAAAAGTTTGCTGGTCACAGAATCCGTGGCGCAGAGAGATCGCCGTGGCCTTGGTTATTCCGACCCCCACCGCTTCGCCGTGCAGAAATTCGCTGTAGCCCGTGGCGGCTTCCAGGGCGTGGCCCACGGTATGGCCAAAATTCAACACGGCGCGATAATCATCCTCACGTTCGTCTTGTTCCACCACGCGGGCCTTAATGGCGCAAGACGCAGCGATGACTTGACTCAAGAGCGCACCGTCCAAGCCGATTAGCAGGTCGATCTTGTCTTCCAAAACACTAAACAACTCGGCGTCTTCGATGATGCCGTATTTGATCACCTCCGCCAGGCCGGCGACCAGTTCGCGGCGCGGCAACGAGCGCAGCATTTCGACATCGATCAACACCAGGCGCGGTTGGTAAAATGCGCCGATGAGATTTTTGCCGTCCCGATGATTCACTGCCGTCTTACCGCCCACGCTGGAATCCACCTGGGCGAGCAACGTCGTTGGCACCTGAATATAGGGCACCCCGCGCAGGTAAGTGGCCGCGGCAAATCCCGCCAGATCTCCGACCACTCCACCGCCCAATGCCAGAATGATCGACTTACGCTCGAAGCGCGCTCTCACCAGGCGATCGTATATCATGGCCAGAGAGTCAAGATTCTTATGCTCTTCGCCGTCGGGTATCAGCATGGTTACGACTTCAAAACCCGCCCGCGTCAGAGCTTCATTAACCGGTTCTATATAAAGCTTCGCTACCGTGGAATTACTCACCACCGCGACTTTGCCGCGCAATCCCGCCGCTTGCAGGAACTCGCCGGCCCGCGCCAGAATTCCAGCGCCGACATAGATCGGATACGAACGGTCGCCGAGATTTACCGTGAGTGTCTTCATATCTCTAGCGCTCCAGCTTCGCCATCTCGATAATTCTCTCCGCAACCTGGTTAACGGTCAAGTCGGTGGTATCGATGGACAGATGCGCTCGAGCGTATTTTCCCTCCCGCAGCTGCAAAAGCTCGTCAATTCGGTTTTTGCGATCAGCGTCTTTAAGAAGCGGGCGCTTCGAGCCCGCGCCTATCCGCTTGAGCAGCGCATCAAGGGAAGCCGTAAGACAAACCAAGAGCGTTTTCTCCCGTAGAAGCCCGAGGTTTTCCTCGTCGATAATGGCGCCGCCGCCTGTCGCGATAACTTGGTTCTCATGTTTCAAAACTTCCGCCAAAGCCTGTTTCTCGCGCGCCCGGAAATAGGATTCTCCCTTTTGGGCGAAGATGTCTTTGACTTTCATACCCTCGGTCTTTTCGATCACTTTATCGAGATCGACAAATTGGCGCTTGAGCCTTCGCGCCAGGGTTCGCCCTACGGCGCTCTTGCCGACGGCCATGAAACCGGTAATGGCGATGGTCTGCGTTGAGTTTGGCGGCAACGGGTTAATAGGCCTTGATTTGTTCGAGATAGTTTTCGTAGTTGCGCTTGATTTCACGCAAAGAGTCGCCGCCGAATTTATCCAGCAACGCATTCGCCAGTTCGAAAGCCACGACGCTTTCGCCGACCACGGCGGCGGCGGGCGCCGCGCAAACATCGGAGCGCTCGACGGAGGCGTCGGCGGATTGTTTGGTGCGAAGATCGACGGACTGCAAAGGGCTCATGAGCGTGGAAATAGGCTTCATCGCCACTCGAACCACCAGCGGCGCGCCATTGGTCATGCCTCCCTCCGTGCCGCCCGAATTGTTGCTGCCGCGGTAAAACCCGGTGGGCACGATTCTTGGCGTGCCCTCGCTTACCATCTTATCCGGGTCGAAAAAGATTTCATCATGCACTTGCGAACCGCGGCGCCTCGCCATCTCGAATCCGAGCCCGACCTCGACGCCCTTGATCGCCTGAATACTCATCAAGGCCTGCGCCAGCCGCCCATCGAGTTTTTTGTCCCATTGCGTGTGCGTACCGAGTCCCGGCGGCAAACCCAAGGCCACGACCTCGAAAATTCCGCCCAGCGTGTTGCCTTCCTTTTTGCACTCTTCGATCAGCGCGATCATCTTCGCTTCGGCGGCGCTGTCGGCGGTGCGCACCGGCGACTCTTCGGCGCGCGCGTAGGTCTCTTCGTACGATAGTCCGTCTAAATTGGCGGTAACACCGCCGATGGACCGGATATAACCCATCACCCTGATGCCGAATGGCGCCAGCAATTGCTTCGCGAAAGCGCCCGCAGCCGTGCGCGACACGGTGTCCCGCGCGCTCGCCCGTTCGAGAATATCGCGGATATCCCGGCGGTCGTATTTAAGAACACCATTCAAGTCGGCGTGGCCCGGCCGGGGCTTGGTCACGGCTATTTTATCATCCCGGTCTTCAGGTGACGGCGACATTTTCTTGGTCCAGTTTTTCCAATCCCGGTTTTCGATGCCGAGCGCGACCGGCGACCCCAGTGTCTCGCCCCAACGAATGCCGGAGCGAATCTGCGCTTCGTCTTTTTCGATCAACATGCGGCCGCCGCGACCGTAGCCTTGTTGGCGACGCCAGAGGTCATGGTTGATTTTAGCAACGTCGATGGGGAAACCCGCGGGCACACCGTCGATTAGAATGGTCAAACAGGGGCCGTGGGACTCTCCCGCGGTGAAGTAACGCAACATGAAACCGCTCCTCTATGCCGGCCCTTAGAGTACAGAGAGAGACAGGGGCTTTCAAGCCCGGCTTACCAAGGTATGATGAAACCGAAGGTAATAGATTTCGCCGCGGGCGGGTGAATTCAAAGTCGGACAGGACGGGAAACGCTTGCGTGACGGCGGATCGATTTTTTGCTTCGTCCCAACAAAGGCGATGCGGGGCGGCGTCAGCCGCCCCGCATCGTTAAGAAACAGGGAGAGGAGAGTACGAGATGGATAGGCGCCTATAATCTCGCCGGAGGCGGCGGCAACTCATTGCCTTCGGTTTTTCTCATCTGATCGCGCCACATCTGCTCCGCCGTGGGCAAGTTGCTCGAACCAGCGTCAGCAATTCGGGGAGTTATGAAGACCATGAGCTCTTCAAAATCCTTCTGCCAGCGATGGTTCTTGAACAACCAACCGAAAATAGGAATATCCTTAACAAACGGAACACCGCTTTCAGATTCATTCCTCGTATCTTTCAAAATTCCGCCGAGGACGATGGTCTCACCGTCTTTCACTAATACGCTAGCTTCCGCTTCGCGGCTCAGTTCGTCGAAGGGAATCACGGGGGTACCACTGCCTGACGGGACGGTCGAGCTATTGGCTATCGAGCTTGATTTGACGTTGATTTTCATCAAAACAAAACCGTCGCTCGATACCTGGGGTGTCACCGTAAGAATGATCCCCACAGGTATTTTTTCCGTTGCTACGGCGGCACCGGCAGCGGATGATCCGGAACCAGTGGCAATGTTTGTCGAGCTTGGCAACGAGATACGCAAGATTCGTTCGCTGCGAATGGTTGACGCTTGGTTGTTCAGTGTGACAACCGAAGGACGGGAAATAATTTTGATATTGCCTTCGTTCTCAGCGGCCTCCAATGCGTCGGCGAGATTGTGTATACCGAAAAACTTATTCTGAATGATGCCAACTGTCGCACCTAAGCCCGTCGCAAAGCTCGGAAAAGAGGTAGTCGAACCCCCAAACGGCGTACCAGCTCCGGCGCCGGAACTGATTGTCGTACTCCCAAGCTTGAATGTCAGGCGGTTGCCCAAGGCCCGTGCAAAGCTCGGCGTGGTTTCGATCAGGTTAGACTCGATCATGACTTGAGGCGTCCGCATGTCGAGTCGGGCGATGAGCGCGCTTACGTCGTCGACGGACTTCTTGATGTCTCGAACCATCAACGTGTTGCTGCGCTCGTCGCTGACCAGCGAGGCGTCCGGCCGCTTGCTGAGTAGCGGCTTAACACTGGCCTCGATAACTCTTACTTTGGCGTAATTGACATTGAAGTAGACGGTGTGGAGCGGCTCGAGATTTTCTTCGGATTTTTTCGCGGCCCACAAGGCATCCCGTTCGGATTTTAACTGGCCGGCAGTAGAGATTCTTACCACGTTGCCCAATTGTTCCTTGCCCAGACCGTTGGTGTCGATGAGCAGATCGAGCGCCTGATCCCAGGGCACGTCCACCAGCCGGAGCGTGACTTTTCTATTGACATCGTTGGTGACCACGATGTTCAGGCCGCTCACTTCCGCCAAGAGGCGAAAAACATTTTTGATATCCGCGTCTTTGAAATCCAGCGACAGCTTTTGCCCCGTGTAACTTTTTACGGCTTGTGCTTCCCCACGTGCCGTTCCCCCGGCTTCGGCGGCCATGGCGACAATTCCTGCCTCCGTCATCCTTTGGTCCAGCCGCTTTCCACTCTTGACCAGATCAAACGAACGTTTTGCGGCAATTTTTGCATCGGTGCTGCCGACGACGATTTTCACGCCGCCATCCTCAGGCGTGACGACGTATTGAGGCACCGCTCCGGCCATGATCTCCAACGCCATGCGCGTGTAGCCATCACCCGAGCTAACTTTCAAGTGACTTACCAAAGTACTCGCGATGCGATAGGTTTCGGTCTCCGATGGCTGGGCATCATTGAAGACGTCAAGCATGATCCGTGTCGGCTGGGGCAACGGGAAATGGCGGTATTGGGCGATGCCCTTCGCGAGTTTGATGGTCAAAATCGTCTGGCCGGATTCCTCGCGCACCGAAAGGTCTTGCACCTTGCCGGATTCGTTCTGCTGGCCGGTTGCTTGCTGGGGCGTCGAAGCGGCCGGCATTTGCGCTACGGCCGCAGGATATTTTATGCCCCCATTCATCGCCGCCGGCGTGCAACCGAACATTGACGGCGCCAATGCGATTCCGAGACAAGCCGCAGAAAGCGACCACCCTGGGATGGTCACTTTTTCAAGCCTGTCAGTCAAAAGCCTTTTTACCATATGCGCTATTTTCATCATTCCGCCTTCTCCGGTTCTAATCTCATGCTGCGCTCGATTTTTTTCTTGGCGCCGTACACATCAAATTGAAATTCTTCGATCACGAGTCTTGCCGGTTGAATAGTTATTACCTTACCCTCGTTCGAGCCTATTGGCGTGCCGATCCTGACGACGTATCCCAAACCCGCTGAATCTTCCACGATGGCGTTCGGTTGTTTGATATCCCAGATGACACCGACCAGCTTCAATTGGCCGAGCTCGTAACGCTCCAAAGGAGAGCGGGCTTGGCGCGGCGTTTTTGATGACCGGTTATCTAAAGTGTAGGGCCGAAAGGGATCGCGCTTGCTAAGGATGGGCGAAACAGCTGGTTTCGGTTCTTCAGCTTCTTTTTCCGCCTGCGGGACCGGTACGGCTTCCGATGTGGTCTTAGCCGTTTTCACTTCGCCATGCCCCAAGCCAAGCTTTGCGCCTACGGTCTTACCGAGATCCTGCAAACTCTTGCCGACGGCGCTCGGCGCCGCCTTGAGCTTATCTACCGCTTCCTTCGCTTTTTGCGGCGGGGTTTCAATCTTTTCCTGAGCCCACAAGGAACCGCCGACGCAGAAGGGAATAATCAGCCATGCAAGTTTTTTTGCTCCCATAATCATGGTTCACTACTTTTTGGCTTTATCAGCCTTAGCCTTATCTTCCGCCACTTTCTTCCGTTCCGCCTCGTCCAGGAAACGGTAGGTGGTGGCCAATGTCGAAATCTCGAGACCTACCTGGTCGCCGCTAATTTTAGGATTTTTGAAATCGATGTTGTCGATGTTCACCAGCCGGTTAAACTTGCCCACTTCATCGAAAAAAGTCACGGCGCTAATGAATCCGCCGCGCACGACGATATCCACCGGGATTTCTGCGTAAAAATCTTTTAAATTTTCCGGCCTGGGACGAAACAGAATTATCTCCAGCCCGGATTCCCGCGCCTTGGTGGAGATAGTGCTCAACAGGTCGGGAATTTCGCGGCTGTCCGGAAGTTGCGCGACCACCATTTTGAGTTTGGCGTCCCACTCGTCGAGATCGCGTTTGAGCTTGGCGAAATTGGCCGCGATCTTTTGCTTCTGGTCACGCTCTTGCCGAACTTTATCCGCGTCTTGGGTCAATCGGGTGATTTGATCGGTGCTGGGCTGATAAACGTAAAAAAAGCCGGCGGCCAGCAATAAAACAATCGCCCCTGCCAATATGCCGATCTTCTGCGTGCGTGGACGGCTTAGAATTCGATCCAAAAAATTGTTCATGGCGATTTGCTCGGCTAATCCTTAATGACCATCGCCGCTTTGGCTGGAGTTTTGTCTGTGTCGGTATGCGCCAGTACGGGTTGATAGAGAAGTTTGGATTTGATCAGGAAACGCCGCGGCGGCAGACCAGCTTGGTCCGTTTGGGTGGTTTCAACCAACTCAGTGTTTTGGAAGTAGGCATGGCTGCCGAGCGACGTGAGAAACTCCGCAATGGTCTGGTTATCGGCGGCCACTCCGGTAATCGAGAGGTTACCGCCGGTTTCCTTGAATTGGGTCAGCCATAGAGCGCCAGGCATGGAGGCCGAAAGGCTCTGCATCACCCGCACCGGACCTGCTTTTTTCTTGTTGATTTCCTCAATGACCTGGTGCTTACCTTTGACTTCTCTAATCTTGTTTTCCAGATCGGTGACGGCTTTGGCCTGTCCGTTAAGCGTCGTCAGCTCCGTGCGCAGAGCGGTGAGTTCGTTCTCCAAGGCGGATACGCGGCCGTACTGCACGACATAAAGCCCGGCAATAACGGCTAAGGTGGCGCCGAGGCATAGGGCGCCCAGTGTCAGCTCGCGGCGCCGGCTGACCTCAGCTTTGATTTCTTTGACCGGCAGAAGGTTTATGCGAATCATTTGTCTCCGGGCCTCCGAATGGCCAATCCCACGCCCACGCCGAACTGGGAAGCCGATGCTTGCAAATGTACCAGGTCGACATGCTTATCCAGCTTGAATCCGCGGAAGGGATCGGCAATCTTCACCGGGACCCCAAGCTTTTCTTCTAGTACGCCGCTGAGACCGCGCAATTGAGCGCCGCCGCCGCTGACATATATGGTCCGAATTCCTTCTTCCGTGGCGATGGCGCCATATAAACTCAGGGTGCGGCGGATATCTTCCGCCAGCGACTCGCACGTGGGCCGCAGGAGTTCCTCGAGTTCGGCGTATTCTTGGCCCTCCAGCATGCCGGTGATCTTGAGCGTCTCAGCCGCTTCGGCGGAAAGCTGGAGGCTGCGGCGCAAGCTGTCGGTAAATTCTTCCCCGCCCACCGGCAGGTCGCCGGTAAACGTGGAGACGCCACTGCTCAACACATTGATACTCGTGTAACGGGCGCCGATGTGAATGAGGCCGATGATTTCGCCGGGCGCTTGCGGCTCGTAGTTAGATTCGTACATACTTTCCATGGCAAAGTAATCGACATCCATCACGGCCGGCTCAAGCCCCGCCTGCACGATGACGTCAGTATAGCTTTCAACAATCTCTTTGCGCACGGCGACCAGGAGCACTTCGATCTTGCTGCCGCCTTCGAGGTAATTGACGACCTGGTAGTCAAGATTGACGTTCTCCAGGTTCTCCGGAATGATCTTATTCGCCTCAAATTCAACGTTGGCGTCCAGCTCGTCTTCTTTCTGCGCCGGCAACTCGAGTTTTTTCATGATCACCGAGCGCCCAGGAACCGCCGCGATCACTTTGGTCGCAGTCACCCCGTTATCATGAATGAGACCCTTGAGCGCTTTGACCACCGCACCGCTGTCGACAATCATGTTATTCTGCACGGCGCCGGCAGGAAGCCCGACGCTTCCGGCCTTTAGCAGCCGCCAACCATTTTTCTCGGGTACCGCCTCGACCATTTTTACTGAGCTCGAACCGATATCGAAGGCGACGAAAGCGTCTTTCTGACCCATCGAGCCTAGAAAGCCGAGATTAAGTTTGTTTAGAAGTGAGGCCATAATTACTGCTTAAAGACCTTGTTCTTCTCGGATATCTTCAATCCAAGAGCCAGGGTGATTTTTCTTTTGGTCGCCATTCTGCAAGCCATGCCTCTCTCGATGCGATCCAGGGTTACGGGTGATATACCTGCACTGCGCGCGCACTCAGCCTTGCTGATCATCCTGGCTTCGCGAAGCCGTTTCACGTTATTAGTATGATTCATTGCCGACTGACGCTGCGACCCGCTGTCAAAACTGGCAAACCGTCTATATGAAGCGAAACCACCATACCAAGTTAGTTTAAATTATATTTAGTTGTGCTTAATTATGATTATCGCCAGCCCGCCGTGTATATTTAACCAGAAGCAAGATCGTTGCCATATAATTCTGGAAATCATTTCTCCTTGCACCTGCAATAAAAGGCGCTACGGTGACTTGGGAACGGGAAAAAAATGCCTTGTGCTGTCATATATTTCCATAAGTGGTCTTAGCGCGTCACGATTCTCGGCGTGCCTTTGGTCCTCCGGCCCGTTTGCGTTTGGCCGACGCAGATCACTAATGGTCCAAACATGAACAGTTCGGCGATAAATTTTGCACGGATTGTCATCCCTTCGCCGCTCGGCCAACCCTTGATCTATTCCGTCCCCGCCGAACTGCGAGATCGCATTGCCGTCGGCATGCGTGTTTTGATCCCGTTGGGAAAACGGAAGGTTACAGGAGTAGTTCTGGAGCTGCTTCAGACCACCTCGCTGCTTAAAACGAGGCCTATTCAGGCGCTGCCGGACGAGGCTCCAGTCCTCGACCAGACGTTATTGCTCTTGAGCCAGTGGGTCGCGCAGTATTACCTGGCCACATTGGGCGAGGTATTGGCGGCAATTTTGCCGCCGCCGTTGCGCCGAGAAAGTCAGCGCAAGGTCGTATTGCTGCCGGAAGTGATTGCCCCCAATGACCCGTTGGAACAGGAGATCCTCCGCCTGCTACGTCAAAAAGAGAGTGGCATGAACGCCAAGACTTTGACGCGGCAGATCTCATCGGGAAACGTCCACTCGGCTCTTGAACGGCTTCATTCTCGCGGCGCCGTAGCCATACATGAACGAATACCGGGCCTGCGCCGACGAAATCCGGTCCATGTCGGTGAACTATCGGCGGAACGCTCGGTAATCCCGACGGCTTTCACTTTAACTCTTGAGCAACAGTCGGCTCTTGCCGCCATCGAGGAGCGACGCCGGCAGGGCGGCTTTGAAGTCTTCTTGCTGCACGGCGTCACGGGAAGCGGCAAAACCGAAGTCTATCTCCGCGCTATGGAGCGGGCGCGCCAAGCGGGTCGCCAGAGTCTCATTCTAATACCCGAGATTTCCTTGACACCGCAGTTGATCGACCGTCTAGGCGCACGTTTCCCCGGGCGCGTCGGCGTCCTGCACAGCGCGCTCACCGGGGCGGAACGCTGGTCACAATGGTGGCGCATAGCGCACGGCGCCGCCGACGTAGTGATCGGCGCGCGCTCGGCCGTTTTCGCCCCGCTGCCGCGCCTCGGGCTTATCATCGTCGATGAAGAACATGATCCTTCGTACAAACAGGAGGAGGGGCTGCGCTACAATGGCCGCGATGTCGCCGTGGTCCGCGGTAAGTATCTCGCGTGCCCGGTAATTCTTGGTTCCGCCACCCCGGCGATGGAGAGCTATGAGAATTGTCGCTCGGGGCGCTACCGGTTGTTGGAGATGCCCGAGCGCGTGCAATCACGCCCGCTGCCGAAAATCGAACTTGTTGATCTGCGCGCGCAAGCGAAAAAATCCATGCGTGATGATTCCGGAGCGCACCGGTTCATCTCCCAAGAGCTGGCCGATGCGCTGAGCGAAAATTACGCTAGGTCACGCCAGAGCCTGATCTTCCTCAACCGACGCGGCTTCGCCAATTTTTTGCAGTGCCGGCATTGCGGCCAAATCCTGCGCTGCGCCTATTGCAGCGTAACGCTGACCTTGCACTTGCAGCGCAAAAGCCTGTGTTGCCACCATTGTAATTTTCGCCGGCCCGTCATCGAGGTTTGTCCCGCGTGCGGCAACCCGGCCCTCGCCGGCGTCGGCTCCGGTACCGAGCAGATCGAACAGGCCCTGCATGAACTCGTGCCTAGCGCGCGCATCGCTCGCCTGGACCGTGACAGCACGAGTAAGCGCGGCTCTCAAGAAGCGTTGATTCGGCGTTGGGAGAAAGGCGAGATCGATATCCTGCTCGGCACCCAGATGATCACCAAAGGCCATGACGTAAGCGGCGTCACCTTGGTGGGCGCGCTACTTGCGGATATGTCACTCAATCTGCCGGACTTCCGCGCCGCGGAAAGAACCTTTCAATTGTTAAGCCAGGTAGCGGGCCGTTCAGGGCGCGGCGACGATCCGGGACGAGTGGTCGTGCAAACCTTCGCGCCCGACCATTACACAATGCGGCATTTGCTGCGTCATGACTATGAGAACTTTTTCGCGGCAGAAATCGAGTTTCGCCGGGCGCTTAACTACCCGCCATTTTGCCGGCTCGTAAGCCTCCGCGTCGATGGCCAGAAAGCCGATGAAGTCGAAGCCAAAGCAAAAATTCTTGCCCAGGGACTGCGCGCGCAACTCGCGCGCGATACAAAATGGCGCGAACAAATTGAAATTTTGGGACCGGCGCCGGCGCCGATTCTGAAGCTGCGCAGCCGTTATCGCTGGCAACTGCTGTTGAAAAGCAAGCACAGTACCGTGCTTTTGGAGCTCGCCGGCCACGCTCGCACGCTTCTGCCTCGATCCCGCACTTATCGACTCCACATTGATGTCGATCCCTACAATATGTTATGAATTTTCGTATCTTATGGCGCTTTTAG
Source organism: uncultured delta proteobacterium (assembly GCA_963840855.1). Lineage (GTDB taxonomy): Bacteria > Desulfobacterota > Binatia > UBA9968 > UBA9968 > DATACQ01. The sequence continues at coordinate 16,559 of CAWJBB010000010.1, read as the reverse complement.
AAATCCGGAAATATCCCGATGCAGTGTTGAGCACAGTGGCGTCACCGGTCAAGAATATCACCGGCGAAACGGCAAAATACGTCGCCGATATGATTGAAACAATGTATGCTGCCCCTGGCGTTGGCCTGGCCGCTCCCCAGGTCGGTATATCGCAACGGGTTATCGTGCTCGATGTCGACCACGAAAACCCCCGCAAACAGGTTTTCAAGCTGATTAATCCCGTCATTACCCGCGCGGAAGGAGAAGTCATCTGGGAAGAAGGATGTCTCAGCGTCGTTGATTTTACCGCTGAGGTGAAGCGGGCTGCTAAAGTCGAAGTGGTCGCATTCGATGAGAATCAAAAGGAAATCAGGATCGACGCGGACGGGCTGTTGGCCGTCGCGTTGCAGCACGAGATCGATCATCTGGACGGGAAACTTTTCATCGACCGTATCAGCCGTTTGAAGCGTGACCTATACCGTCGCAGGCGTAAAAAAATGCTGCGCGATGGCACGGCGCCAGGGACGGAAAATCCTCGCGTGATGATTTAGCCGCAAGCCTGGTTGTTCTTATCGCGGTCCGCGCTTCGCGCGATTGGATTTTCATGTCCAGTATCTGGCCGATCGTATTCATGGGGACTCCGGAGATCGCCGCGGCCACCCTGGAACAGCTGCTCCAAGGTCCCGATAGAGTCGTGGGTATCGTCACGCAACCTGATCGCCCTTTCGGCAGAGGCCGGCAGAATGCCTCGTCGCCGGTGCGTAGAGTCGGCGCACGTTGCGGGATTCCCGTGGTGGCGCCGGAAAAAATTCGCGATCCTGCGTTTCTGGAAATACTGAAAAACTGGAAGCCGCAGATCATCGTCGTGGTTGCCTACGGCCGGATTCTCCCCAGGACCGTTCTCGATCTGGCCCCTTATGGATGTCTCAACGTGCATTACTCGCTCCTGCCCAAGTACCGCGGCGCGGCGCCCGCTGCCTGGACGATCATCAACGGCGACGAACAAGCCGGCGTGACGACCATGAAACTCGTGGAAAAAATGGACGCCGGCCCGGTTTACTTGCAGGAAGCCATGCCAGTGGCGCCGGACGAAACCACAGCGTCGCTGCAGGCGAAGCTCACGCCGGTGGGCGCGCGGCTCATGTTGGAATCAATTCGATTGCTAAAAGAAGGTTTGTTGCAAGCCAAGGCACAAGACGAGAAGGCCGCGACTCTCGCACCCATCCTTAAAAAAGAAGACGGTCTGATCGACTGGCGCCAACCGGCGGTTCAAATAGAACGGCGGGTTCGCGGTTTTGCGCCCTGGCCCTCCGCCTATACCCGGCGCCAAGGCAAGCTGCTTAAGATTCACCGCGCGCGGATCATTGCTGCTCCAGACGTAACCAACCCGGGTGAAGTTGTGCGCGCCGATGGCCAGGGTTTTTGGGTCGCAACCGGTTCGGGAATCTTGAGCCTCGAGGAAGTGCAACTGGAAGGGAAGCGGAGGCTTTCGGGCGTCGAGTTCATAAGAGGGGCGAGGGTGGCCAAAGGTGAGCGCCTCTGATCAGGCACGCGAGCCAAGCGTGCGCAAAACTGCGACTGAAATCCTCCTCAAGGTCGATGTCCGAAGAGCCTACGGCGATGTCCTGTTGCATCACGCCCAGGACGGAGCTGCCCTGGACGACCGCGACCGCCGGCTGCTGACCGAACTTGTCTACGGCACGCTGCGTTGGCGCGGCAGATTGGATGCCGAGCTTAAGACGCTCACGCGCCGCCCCCTCGAAAAGACCGATCCGTTCCTGCGCAATCTGCTGCGCTTGAGTCTCTATCAACTCCGATTTCTCGACAAGATTCCCGCCTACGCAATCATCAACGAAGCCGTCGCGCTGGCTAAGGCGCGGGAGCGAACGAGCGCGGGCGGATTTGTCAACGCGGTCCTGCGCAGCGCCCTGCGCGATAAATGGGACCTTCCCGCGCCGGACCCCAAGCCCGCATCCCTTGTCGCCTTCGCCGAGTACTGGTCTCACCCCGTATGGCTCGTCAAAAAATGGCTTGAAATGTTTGGCGCCGAGGAGACAACAGAGCTGCTCAAGGCGAGTAACCAACCAGCACCCTTGATCTTGCGCGTCAATGCGCTCAAGGGAACCAGCGAAGAGTTGTTCAATCTCTTTCGCCGTCAAGGAATTGAAGCAGCGCCCGCGCCGTGGTCGCCGCAAGGAATCATTCTTCAGTCGCGTTCGCTTGTCGGTCAGTTGCCCGGGTTCGACAGCGGACACTTTCAGGTGCAGGGTGAAGCTTCACAACTGGTGGCTTTTCTGCTGGGACCACAACCCGGTGAGCGCGTACTCGACGCTTGCGCCGCGCCAGGAGGCAAAACCACCCATATCGCGGAGCTGATGGGAGACATCGGCGAAGTTACAGCGACGGATATTTCCACCACCGGGTTAGAAAAAATCGCCGAGAATGCCGGACGACTGGGATTGCGCTCTATCAAGACGATGGCGGCCGACTTCGATAAACCGTTTCAGCAGACGGCGCGGGAGCCCTATGACCGCGTCCTGGTGGACGCGCCGTGCAGCGGGCTCGGCACGCTGCGCTCGCATCCCGAAATAAAATGGCAACGCAGCGAGAAAGACATCGCGCGCTTGGCGCAGTTGCAGAGACGCTTTCTTACCCGTGCCGCAAGTCTTCTGAGGCCGCGCGGCACTCTTGTCTACTCTACCTGTACGTTGACCCGCGAGGAAAACGAAAACGTCATTGAAGATTTCTTGGCAAACCATCAAGGGTTTGTTTTGGATGAGGCCGCGGAGTATCTTCCCGAGCAAGCCAAGTCTATGGCGCGAGACCGCTATTTCCTCGCGCTGCCGCACCGCCATAATACCGACGGTTTCTTTGCCGCACGCATGAGAAAGGTAAAATAGATGCAAGCGATCAAAATCGCGCCTTCCATATTGTCCGCCGATTTCAGCCGCCTCAAGGAGGAGATCCGGGCCGTGGAAGCGGCCGGCGCCGACTGGCTCCATGTCGACGTCATGGATGGCCACTTCGTGCCCAACATCACCATAGGCCCGGTGGTGGTGGAATGGCTGCGAAAGGTTACAAACATCCCTCTCGACGTTCACTTGATGATCACCGACCCGGACAAGTACGCCCCGGAATTTATCAAAGCCGGCGCCGACTGGGTATCGATCCATCCCGAGACCTGCGCTGATCCAAACTTAAGCCTCCAAAGAATCCGTGCGCTCGGTGCCAAGGCCTCCGTCGCCGTCAATCCCGACGTGCCGCTGGCGCGGGTCGAGAGCTGCTTTTCCGATGCCGACATGGTTCTTATGATGTCGGTTTTCCCCGGCTTTGCCGGCCAGGCTTTTATTCCTGAGGTGTTGCCAAAAATCGCGGCGCTGCGTTCGCTCATTGACGAGCGCAAGCTAGCGCTTCTCATCGAAGTGGATGGCGGCATTAAGACCGATAACATCGACCTTGTGGTCCGCGCCGGCGCGGAAGTCATCGTCTCGGGCTCTGGAATCTTCAAGTCACCGGACTATGCGGCGACCATCCGTGTGATGAAGATGAAGGTTGGGAAAGCGTAAACCCGACGATTCACGGCTAAGCGCGAGAAGCGTCGCTCATGGTGGATTTCAACTCTCAGTCGACCAATTGCGAGGGGCATTTTGCGATCCGCGAATTGCAATCCATCGCGCCGCGATGACTGCTGTTGTTTTCTCATTTCCGTGTGCTAGGTTTAGCGGGTCGGGGCGTGGCTCAGCTTGGTAGAGCGCACGGTTCGGGACCGTGAGGCCGGTGGTTCAAATCCACTCGCCCCGACCAATTCACTTCCTCTTTTGTTTTCAATCACTTCGTTCACTTTGTCATCGGTTCCATCGCGTAGGGTTTCGGAAAGGGTTTCGGTTTTGGCTCCGAAAAGGCGCTCTAGCTGCTCTTGCGAGTCGCTCTTGACGTATCGCCCGTAGTGCTTCTCGATCATCGCCACGGACGTGCCGCAATAGTCTGCCAGCCACTTGATGTTGGCCCCGTTGCTTAGACCTACCGATATGAACGTGTGGCGCGTGGCGTAGAATTTTCGCGGCCTGAGGCTGCAAACCCTCAGCGCCCGATACCAGTATTTCTTGCGCCATTTGTCCTCGTTAATTAGCCGGCCTTCGACGTTCTTAAATACGAAGTCCGTTTCCGTAACGTGAAGGGGCTTGATGGCCTTTAGCGCCTCAATGACGGGCATACCCAAAGCTATCACACGCTCGCTTGCCGCTGTCTTGGTCGCACCGTCTTCGTCCATGTAGGCTTGGGAAGGGACGTAATGGGACTTGCTGATAGACAGGGTTCCCAGTCTCAAGTCGATGTCGCCCCACCGAAGCGGAATGATCTCGCTTGGCCTGGCGCCGGTTCCAAACATGGTAGCGACAAAGGGATAATAGAAACCGTGCTTCTGGCGAAAGTGCTTCAAGATAACGTCGCGCTCTTCCGCCGTGAACGGATCGGGCTTCGATGTCGGAAGGCGCTTCCACTTAAGGTTGGCGAAATGGTCCGTCAATCCAAGGCTAGGCTTTTCCGCCCTGGCATCGCGCATCATGGCCCGGAATGTCCCGTCAATGATATTCCGGCAAGTGGCCGATTTCACGGAACGTACCCACCCAATTTCAACGAAGGGACCCACCTGATTTCACGGAAGGGACCCACCCCATTTCAGGTGGTCCCCTTCGATTTCTGAGCTAAGCGACGAACGATGCTACCTTGGCCAACTGGAGGAGGATCCAGTTGATGGCCAAAGAAAGGACCAGCATTCGTATGCAAGCTCAAATCAAAGCCCTGTCCGAACAAGGACATTCCATTCGCCGTATTGCCCGGATACTGAGGCTTTCGCGCCGGACCGTGCGCAAGTTCTTGGAACCGGTCCCCCAGCCGGCCGCTGAGAGCAGCAGTTGGATGGAGACGGTTGACTGGGAATATGTGCGCCAGGAAGTCTATGGCAAAGGGACCACGGTTAAACAGATCCAGCGCGAGGTGGCCCCTGAGGTCGCCTACGTAAAGTTTTGGCGGGTGTTTCGGGAAAAGGTGAGTGTGCAGGCCTCACCCGATCAAGTGACGATCCGGCTGGATCACAAGCCTGCGGAAAAAACCCAGATCGATTTTTGTGACGGTCTTTTTCTCACCGACCCTGTGACCGGCAATAAGACCCTCACTCAGTTTTTTTTGGGAGTGTTGCCGTTTAGCTCGTATTTCTTCGGCGAGTTCGTGCTGGATCAGAAACTTTCCACGTTTATCGGGGTCCAGAGCCGCATGTTCGCCTACTTTGGCGGGATCACCCCCTACGTGGTGGTGGACAATCTCAAAAGCGGCGTCAACAAGGCCGATCTGTACGACCCTGACGTAAATCCCACCTACTGTGACTTTGCCAATCACATGGACTTTGCGGTTCTGCCGGCCAGACCCCGAAAGCCACGGGACAAGGGCTCGGGGGAATGCCACATCGGAGTGGTCCAGAGGGGTTTTTTCCAGGAGGTCCGTAACCGCGTCTTTTATTCTCTCCACGAGCTCAATCAAACGCTCAGGGACTATCTTTACCGGTTGAACCAGGACGTGATGAAAGACTACGGGGTGAGTCGCAACCAGCGCTTCGAGGAAGAGAAAAAGCAGTTAAAACCCCTGCCGAGTTCTCCCTTCGAGTTAAGCGAGTGGCGGCAAGCCAAAGTCCATCCCGACTGCCATATCCAGGTGGAGAAAAACTTCTACTCGGTCCCCTTTGTCTACGTCGGCCAGAAAGTCCGGGTCCGACTCACTGAGAAAATCGTGGAAGTCTTCAGCGAGGACAGCCAGTCCCTTACCGCTCACGCAAGACTTAAAGGCATCGGGCAGTTCTCCACCTACGATTTCCATTATCCCGAAAAAAAGCTCAGCGTGGCGCGCTTCGAAGTCCGCCACGCCCAACACCAGGCCAAACAGCTCGGCCCCCATGTCGAGAAATTGGTCGACCAGCTGTTCGGTGGCTCCCATCCGCTGCGCCATCTACGGCGGGTCCAAGGGATCTTGCGGCTTTCAAAACGCTATCCGATCACCCCTGAAGCTCTGGACCACGCCTGCCAGCGGGCCCTTAGCTTCAACAAAACACGGCTCGCCTACATCAAAGACTGCGCCCTTTACTTTGTCGCCCACGGTCAGAGACCAACGCTGCTTACCCCACAGAGAAAGCCCGATTGCGTGCATCTGCATCAATACGCCGCCAACTCGGGCGCAGATTCCGAGCTGTCCTCAGCGTCGGTGGAGGAGGAACTGTTATGAACACGAGCTTTAAATCCAGCCGCAAAGCCATTTTTAATCATCCAGACAAGCAAGCGGGAAAAAACGGCCTCCGTATAAGCCCTATAAACGACGATCTCCCCTCGGTTAATACCTTGGGTACCCCCAAAATCAGCCTCTTCTCCGGGAGGTCTCACCACCATGATGCTTGATCAAGTCAGAAATCTCTCGCACCAGATGCGCCTGTTCGGCATCCATGAAGCCTGCGAACGGCAAGCCCAGATCGCTTTGTCCCAACAGCTCCATCCCCTGGAGTTCCTCCGCCTGCTGCTTGAAGACGAACGGTTATCGCGCAAAGACCGAACTGCCAAAGCGCTTATGACCAAAGCCCGCTTTCGCTTCCGCGCCGATCTGGAAGATTTAGACCTAACTTTCCACAAGGATCTGACCAAGGCCAAGATCAAAGAGCTCTGTGAATTGAGTTTCCTCCATAACCAGGAGAATCTTTTGATCCTTGGGAAAACCGGGCTCGGAAAAACTCATCTCGCCATCGCTCTCGGTAAACGGCTGTGCCAGGAAGGCCATCCCACTCAGTTCCTGCCGGTCAACTTCTTGTTCGAGGAAATCCAGGCCGCCAAGGCCGCCGGACGCTACCTCAATTACATCCGTAGCCTCATCAAGGCCAAGGTTTTGATCCTCGATGACCTGGGGTTAAGAAACTACACCCACGAGGAGGCCACTTCCCTGATCGATATCCTCGAAGAGCGTTACCACAAGGCTCCCCTGATCGTCACTTCCCAGGTCGAACCCCAGGGATGGATAAAACTGTTTGAAGATCCGGTGATCGCCGAGGCCATTGTGGATCGGCTCATCCACCCATCTCAGAAAATCACCTTGAAAGGAGAGAAGTCCTATAGAGAAAAACTTCAAGAGAAAAAATCAGGATTGAAAAACCAGGGAGGCTTATTGTAAACAGTCAAAATCGCTTCGTCGCTTCGCTCCGCCGATTTCAGTGGTCCCCTTCGTTGAAATCGGGTGGGTCCCTAAAATGAAATCGAACACTTCTGCATTGCTCGCTATCGAGCGTTTATTGATTCGCAATTCACTTCAGGCTCCTCTAGACTGAAAGAGCAACATGCCGAGAGCCAAATCAACGGAAGCCAACCGCCGTTCCGCCGCTGAAGTCAGTTTTGTCGAACCCATGAATGCGCTCGCAGTCAACAACCTTCCTAAAGGCAAGGACTGGCTCTACGAGGTAAAGTTCGACGGCTACCGGTGCCTTGCTGGTAAACACAACGATGGCGTAACGCTTTGGTCAAGGAGAGGAAATCTCTTTACCGCCCAGTTCCCGCATATTGCAACCGGCTGCGAGCGCCTCCCAGCCGATACGCTTCTCGACGGCGAAATTGTGGCCGTCGATGAAAGCGGTCGGGTCTCATTCAATCTTCTTCAGCATCATCGTTCAAAAGCACAGGCTTTGCTCTTTTACGCCTTCGACGTTTTCATCTGCCGAGGCAAAAGCCTCTTGAATGTACCGCTTGAAAAGCGGCGAAAGGTGCTCAGTGAAATATTTGAAAAAGTCCGTAGCAAGGTTTCTCTCATAAGACTGTCAGAAACGATTGATGCTACGCCTGCGGAATTGGTGCGCGTCGCAAAACAGTTAGGCTTCGAGGGAATCCTCGCGAAGCGAAGGGACTCATATTACGAATCTGGCAAACGAAGCGGTGCTTGGCTCAAGTATCGTATCAACCGGGGCCAAGAGTTAGTGATCGGCGGATACGTTTCCGGAAACCCATAGATTCCATCATCGTCGGGTACTATCAAGACGGCACACTGTTGTATGCGGGCAAGGTGCGCAAACGGCTTTGTTCCGCACACCCGCCGCGCGGTAGCAGCCAAGCTCAGGGGACTAGAAATCGCCAGGTGTCCATTTGCGAATCTGCCGGAGCGAAAGCGCACACAGTGGGCCTTGAAGATGGTTCTAGCGGACCCGTATTCGACCGCGGATGATTGGGATTCACCAGAATCACAAGCTGACTAACCGCAATAGCCGCACTTCAACGCGCAACGACTCGACACCGGAGCGGTTTCGCAACCAGCGAGGGCGACATGATGACTCTTCGAGAACTCTTGGGCTTCAACCTTTGGTGTTGAAAGCCTCAGTCCGACCGCGGTAGAGGCCGGGTTAATATCCTTGACAAGGTCTTGGCAACTGAGAATATTTCAATCGGTTTGTTCTTGTGAAATCGAAACGAAAAGAAGTGGAGGACGGCCGGAAAACCGTTCCGCCATCGGGGTTTTAGCCGACAATTATTTGTCACCTAACTTATTTCGTCATTCAAGTTTGCGTGACCCCTGCGAACTTCTGGCCTAAACTTTCCTAAAGCGCCCAAATTAAACTCAAACGTCAGCGCCGATAATCTGCTTGGCGCCATGGCACGTTTCTTGCCCCCAATCACCGGGCAATGAAAACGTGGCTATGCATGCATAGTTTTCGCAATTAGAAATCCTTCATTTTATTACAGTCAGCGAAATGATGGTCGCGACTTCGATGTTAGGAATCTTAGACGTTGTTCAGCGCCGATCTGCACATCACGGACTCGAGTCTTGAGATCGGCACCAAGTACCAGAGGAAAGGGCACACAGATGACAGTCAAGTTCAAGGATAATCGAGGGATGACGCTCGCTATTGTGCTAATGGTTATGGCGATACTCTCGGCCGTTATCGGAGCAGGGCTTCTCTTTAGCGGCATCAACACAAAGATTACCGGGAGTTACCAGAGCGGTACGCGAGCGTTTTACGTCGCCGATGCGGGGGTCGGCCAGGGCATGAGTCAATTGAGCGCGAATCCGACAGCGTCAATAGCGGCGTTTGGACCGGTGGATATGGGAAACGGTTTGAAATATCGAAGCGGCAGCCGCACCGCCGGCACTCCGCAGCCGATACAACTCGTGGCCAAGCAACAGGGAGTCGGTTATTCGCTCAATACAGGGACCGGATACAACGCCACCGGATATACGTTTTACCAGTACCAAATAAACGTGACGGGAACTTATGAGGTGGCGGGGTTCGAAATGGCGGGACGGGAAATCGAGGCTCAAGCGCTGTTTGGGCCGGTATCGCAATAAGGGAGCGAAGTCATGAAAAAAGCAATCGCAATCCTGCAGATATTTACGTTTCTTTGCTGGAATTATTGGAATTTCACGTTGGCATTGGCCGATGACAGCGATATCTTCGGTTTCAACGTAAAACCTAATGTAATGATCGGAATGACCAACTCCACGAACATGAGCCAGGATATCAGTTCGGCGCCGTACGTCGCCAGCACTACTTACAACACGCCGTTGACGTACACGACGGGCCAGGTCTACTACTGGCTGAACTCCACGCCGGGTTGCAAAAGCTTGGGTCTGCAGAAGCCCTGCTATGCTTATTATGCCGCTGATATCAACGACGTTTCGGACAGTACTGCGCGACAATCGCTGCGAAGCGTGGGATATTGGACGGGTACGATCGGCGGCTCCTCGGTCAGTTTGTATCATGGAAATTATCTAAATTATACGGTTTGCACGACGTGCGGTACATTGCAATCGAAAATTAGCGTCGCGAAGACAGCTCTGGCCAATGTGATTAGTAATACAACCGGCGTCCGTTTCGGCGCAATGAAATACGCCGCAGGCGGCCAGTTTATGATAGAGCCCATCAGGGACATGACCAGCTCGAACCAGGCGGCATTGATTAATTCGCTCAACGCGATGCCGTTGGACTCCTCCGGGAACCCGCTCGGTCCGCAGTTGCAGCATGCTGGCGACTATTACGAAGGTCATTTGTCGGGAGAGTCCAGTCCAATTCAGTATGCCTGCCAACCCAATTTCGTGATTCAAATTACCGACGGCAGAAATACTGGCACGGATAACGTCCAAGAGGCACAGGCTCTCTACACAACCGATCATTCCAGCACCGACGCGGGCATGCAAAATGTCGTCACTCACGTCATTGCTTTTGCTCTGCCGCAGGCGGACAAAGATGCCGGCGCGATCCAGGAATTGAAGGCCGAAGCTACGGCGGGCGGCGGAAGCTTTTTCCAGGCGGAAAACGCCGCCCAATTGGAGCTTGCTCTGGCGGCCGCTATTAGCCAGATTCTCGCGGCAACCTTTTCCTTCGCCACCCCAGTTGTGCCGACAACCGGCACTGCGAGCACTGTGCGAGCCTATCTGGCATCGTTTCTTTCGAATCCATCGCGGCCCTTCTGGCGCGGGTTTTTAAAGGCCTACAACCGTGATGCGGACGGTTTGATCCAGGTCGATGCCAATGGATTTCCTCTGGCTTCATCTATGGCGTGGGATGCCGGCCAAGCTCTCAGCACGATGTCGGCGAGTAGCCGGACTATCAAAACCTTCGTTGGCGCCTCGCAGCAAGACTTCGCGACGACGACTTCAGGTTTGACGACTACCGTAATGGGGGTGGATACTGCGCCTTATCCGCTGGGGGCAACCAGCGCGAGCGAAGCCCGCGACAAAGTCATCAACTTTATCCGAGGCACCCCGGACACCAATGATGAAGATGTCGACTTGGACATGAGCGAAGCAAGGCCGTGGAAGCTCGGCGATATCTTTCACTCCACGCCGGTGCTGGTGGTGCCGCCTTTTTTGGTATCCAACGACTCGAGCTACAATACGTTCAAAACCAATAATGCCAGCCGTACGGCCGTACTGCTTGCCGGAGCAAATGACGGCATGCTGCACGCGTTTCGCGAAAGCGACGGTGTGGAGCTGTGGGGTTTCGTCCCGCCGGACCAGTTGGACGATTTGAAGGAGGTGGCCGCTCGGACCGGAATGCACGACTTTCTCGTGGACGGCAGTCCTGTCGCCGCAGACGTGAGGATCGGGGCGACGCCGGCATGGAAGACCATCACAATGTTCGGTTTGCGCCGCGGCGGCAGAAACTATTACGCCCTGGATATCACGGATACGACTAACCCCCTCTATAAGTGGAGCATGACCGATGCCAGAATGGGTGAGACCTGGTCGGAGCCCGCCATCGGCAAAATCAAATTGTCGGATAACACCGATAGACACGTAGCTTTCGTAGGTGGGGGATACGACACTGCGTCGAACAATAGCTCAGGGAAAGCCTTCTACATCATCGATGTGGATACCGGCGCCAAGCTGTGGGAGTACTACAATCCAGGTTCAGTTTCTGATGATCGTCAATACATGAACTTCAGCCTGGCAGCCACGCCGACTGCCGTGGACCTCAACAACGATGGATATGTCGACCGCGTTTATATCGGAGATGTGGGCGGGCAGCTGTGGAAGTTCGACGTTTCGACGCCAGCGATCATTTCCGGCGGAGTAATTACGAACTGGACTCCTTCCCAGAAAGGCAAACGTTTCTTCGTCGCTTCGCCTGCTCAGGCTAATCCGCCGCCAGCCGGCGAGTACTACCCGGCGCAAGCGATCTATTCACCTCCCGCGCTTGCATACGATGCAGCGAAAAACCTCTGGGTTTTTTTCGGCGCCGGCGACCGTAATCACCCGAACAATACCAGCTCGAACCGCTTTTACGGCATCAAGGATACCACAGAGGTTAACGGTGTTGCCGTCATGACTCAGGGCAGCTACTTCCAGGAATCGTCACTTACCAATGTGACATCGGGCAGCGGTACCGTCACCCAGGGTTACTATATTGTTTTAAGTTCGAACGAAAAAGTGCTTGCCGCGAGCGATGTGTTCGCCAGCGTGGTTTTCTTTACGACTTACACGCCAAGCACGGCCGTGCAGTGCGGCGGTGGCAGCGGTACGGCGAAACTCTATGGCGTTAATCTAACCACAGGCGATGCCACGATCGCTTTGACCAGCGGAGGCGCATTGCCTGCCGGCACAGCGGCAACCGCGGCGGCCAGAACCATCGGTACCGGTATACCTTCGCGTCCGGTGGTGATCGTCGACCAGGACGGTAATGTCGGTATTCCCTACATTATAACTGGAACCACTAACCAGCAGATAACCAATACGGCCCTGCCACCCATAGCAACGAGGAGACTCATCGGTTGGCGCGAAGTCTTCTAGCGATGCGTCAATGACCGCATTCTCCAAGTCGAAAACGGAGAAGTCACCCTGAGTTATAGAGATCGAAAGGATGGAAATCAAAAAAAGACAATCCCCTTGACGCACAAGCTCGCGATCTTGTTCGCCACTGCCGGCGCGGCCGTAAAGCGTGCTCAAGGTTGCGAAGCCGCCGATGTCGTCATCGCTAACCGGCAGATCGCTTAGTGAAGAACGGCAAAGCGGCTGCGGACAACGTGACTGCGCTTGCCAGCGCCGGCATCAGCGTGGCCATTCGCAAGGGCACACCCAAGCCCGATATCTCGTCGCCAGACGCCTTGAAACGCACGCTGCTCGCCGCGAAGTCAATCTCCTATGTCGATCCAGCGAGTGGCAGCGCGAGCGGGATCCATTTCGTCAAGGTGCTCGATCGGTTGGTGGAGCAGCCGACGAAGTTCGAGTTCATCATCAATCTGAAAGCTGATCGGCCTGACAATTCCACCGAATGTGTTAGTGAGAGCGTATAAGGTGATCAAGGATGCGCCGGGATAAACCGGCATGGAGTAGCGGATGAGAGAGCCGCACAAGAAAGGAGTAGCGCACCATTTTGGCTCCGAGTCATGCGTCCGGGTCCGCAAGGACGCGGGCGAAGCGTTGACAGGGGTACACACAGGCCAGGTATGGAGCTCCGAAATCACCACTTCGGTGTGCCGACCTTGTTTTGATATGGGGAAGGCAAGATGAAGGGCAGCGATAGGCGCGAGCGGTCCTTCGACACCGCGGAGTCAGAGACCCTAGGCATGTGGGGAAACTCCATGCGCGAGAACCGGGAGGCCCTGCAGACGCCCACACTCGATGGAGGAGTGGGACGGTCAAAGAAGGCCAAAAGCCGTAATTTAGACGTGCACGTTTGCAGGGAGTCGGACGGCCCCGTAGTACCAACGAAGCGGGCGAACAAAGTCGATGCGTATGCGTTGGCAGCGGAGTCCGCAGAGGGAAGGAGGGCGACCAAGGGGAACGCACCACAAGCGCACTCGCGCCGGACACAGAGCCGGGGATGCGAGTCACAGGGGTTGTGGCGCGTACGACAAGCCGTGTCCCAACGAGCGGCTGGCCGTCATCAACCCGAGGTAAGAGCCGTATGAGGTAATCCCTCACGTACGGATCTGTGCGGGGGGCCGCTCGAAAGGGCGGTCCCTACCGCGACTGATGGCAGAAAACCAAGCAGCGATGCCAGGATTGAACTGATTTCTCCTTCGAATCAATCGTCTTGTTGCGAAAACGAAGTTGTTGGCATGTGCGCGGGCTGGAATTTAGTATCACAGTCAACGGCAAGGTCGTGAGACTCACCTCACTTGCAGCGCTACTTCAGCCAATTATTATAATTTGTGGCTCAAAGCCACATTTACTACAAGTCTTGCGTTGAAAGCCTGTTTACCTAGGCCGGATTTTGCTCGACGTGACATTAAGCATCCTATCCGGATACCGTTTTTTTCACGCCTCTCCCAAGGTTCTGTATATCTTCCCCCATGCCGTGAAGCGTTGCGCATCCTTCTACGGCGAAGACGACCAAAAGCAACGCACAGAGACGCAACATTTTCTTTTTCATTTTGCCTCCAAGACCGAATTGAACATTTTCTCCGACACACGTCGTGATTTGTCAGTTGTGCACGCATGGGTTCCATGCTGCAGTGGAATTCTATCGTCCTGTCGCCAGCCCAATTACGTTTTCAATGATATCGAGAATTCTGTTACTTCGCCGGTCAACGAGAATGACATCTCTTTCGAGAATGACTCTCTCCCAATAGTCCGGTAACCGAGGCAGTCGCCAGTCCAGATCGTGCGGTAGAGGTTCTAAACGCTTCTGCAGTCCGGGAGGGAGTCTCCCGTTCTTATCAAGATGTTTCTGAAGACCAGGTGGAAGCTTTCCTCCTCTCTTTGCTAGACCGGGAGGCAAACCTTTCGAAGGGCCGCCGGATCGATAGTAATTCTCAATTATCCTGCGCTCTTCCGGGAGAAAGTAGGCGGGCCGATCTTTGGCGAAGGCAATTCCAGACCCAACACCGAACAGAGAAACGGCGGCAAGAGTAAGGAAGCATAGCTGCTCCTTTACCTTCCGCAAAACAATAGAATTTAGAGCCGGTTTCAATTCCGTCTCCTTTCTTTAAAGACTACTTGCCATGACCTTTGGCTTGTCCGGAATTTCCATGACCGCCAGCCGTTGTGATGCCGCTGTTTCCTCTCGCTTGACCTGATCCAGTCACAATCCCTTTGCCATAAGCATTGCCATGGCCCGTGGACTTGTTGGAACCGCTGACGATACCTTCGCCCGACGTGTTTTGTCCCGACACGTTCTTTCCAGAATTGCCAGAATCCCCAGAAGCACAACAACGCGAATTGAATTTTTCTTGTGTTTCATAGTCGGGTATTTATTTGGAATCCCTTTTCCCCTTGCTGGTAGACGTTAAATTTTTACCGCCATCCTCAAGACCTCGCGTTAGTTGCCCATCTTCCTCTTTCTTTTTTTGTAACCCTGATGGAAGTTCGCCTTTTTTCTCAGTGCGATGCTGTATACCATACGGCAGGTCGCCCGCTACACGACCATGTTTTTCCTTTGCTTCTGTTTTTTGCTTACCCTTTGCCTTCACCTTACCCTTGTCCTGTGAGAAAGCAGAAGAGGCTGTGAGTCCTAAAGTGCAGATGGCCATGAACACTGGCAATTTCCTTAGTAGTGTCGAAATCTTCATAATTTCTCCCTATCTATTTTTTGCGCACACCAGTGACTATGTGAGCTGTAAGCACCAAGCATGCCAAACTGAAACCGTTAATAATATCACGAGTTAGAATGAGTGGATGAGAGAGTTAACCACAAAATTTTACCGACCCTACGAAATTTTGTCCCGTATGTCGTCCGCGAGCCTCTTCGAAGCAGGAAGCTCCGGCAATTCTTGTCTTTCTTAGGGCGAAGTCTCAGAGAACGGATTTGTCATATCCACCGGTCGGTCGTCCTTGCCGAGACATCATCCGGGCGGTGAACTTAAAGCGATCTTTTTATCGGTGGGCCCGCGGTTCGAGTGGCGTTGGGCTGATCCAGTGAGGAGTTGGCTCTGGATTTGTGAGAACAGAGTCAGCGACTAAAGTCCGCAACTCCATGCGATGGGCAATTCTGCTCGACTGCAAATAGAAGAACTCTTTTGTTGTGTACTCATAGACTTTGGTCTCGACCTAGACGTGTTTAGTTGTCTGGTGCTTGTGATCTTGCCCACGGGCAGAGCGCCACGAGGAATAAGATCACCAGGCTACTTGCCCAATTCTTAAACGCCCAGTTTCACGACAGGGAGCCATTTTCTCCCAATACAAACGTCTTGTAAATTCCCCGATTAGTTCATAAAGCCACCTCGCCGGTGAACATACTTTCTCGCCAAATTTTCCCGCGGGGGATCGTCGATGCTTCGGGTTAAGGCGGAATTTGGTATCAGTACTCGCCCTGCTGCTTTAGTCTCTGCAGCTCCTCTCTCTGCCGTTTCACCTCATAGCTTTGCCGGTTAATCTCTTGTTGCTGTTGTTGCTGGACCTCCTCGTGGCCCTGAAGTTGGTTTCCAATAAGAGCACCTCCTCCTGCTCCGAGCGCACCACCGATGAGCGCTCCCGCAACCGGATGGCGAACGGCACTGCCGACCAGGCCTCCCGCAGCGGCTCCTCCCAATCCCCCGATTGCTGCCCCTTTTTGCGTAGTGGTCATACTAGAGCAGCCCAGAAATGCCATTAGGAGTGGCAGAGCTACAAAAGTAATGAGTACGTGTCTCATAGGTTCTCCTTTTCCTTCGATGTTGCTCGGTAACGTACCCAATCTTCATGCCAGTTGATGAATGTCAACATTTAGCTAGGAATATCAAGGCTCTGTTATAGACGAGTTGACAGGAATTGCGCGCACCAAGGCTTTTTTTGTCCATAGCTACCAGTTTTTAGAGGAACCAGATAGCTACTCCCCTTCCGCCATAAGGACTTCTGTCCTTTTACATGAGAACGCGGGAAGATTGTTGGTCACATGCGACCATCTCAAGAAATTTCTCAGCAATCTAAAAGCGGCTGAGCAAAGAGATGAGAATATGCTTTAGCGCCGTGTTTGTAGAGGGAATCCTCGCGAAGCGGAGGCACTCGTACTATGAATCCGGCAAGCGAAGCGGTGCGTGGCTCAAGTATCGCATCAACCGAGGCCAAGAGTTAGTGATCGGCGGATACGTTTCCGGGAACCCCATAGATTCCATCATCGTCGGGTACTATCAAGACGGCACACTGCTGTA
>CAWJBB010000009.1:0-27953 GCA_963840855.1 uncultured delta proteobacterium | reverse complement strand
GCAGACCGCACAGGAGTTTGCATCCTTTCTGTATCTCGAAGTGCTAAAGGCTATGCGCGCGACGCTGCCCAAGGATGGCCTTTTCGAAAACGATACGTTGTCGCGGGATATTTACACCTCAATGTTTGATACCGAGATGGCACGGGTGTTAGCGAAACGGGATGCCACGGGATTTACCAAAACGGTGGAACGGGCCATCGATACGATGGCGACCAAGCCCCGCGCCGAAGCGACCGAGGGCGGAACAGTGGGTGGCGTGGTATCATCGGGCTTTGGCGTGCGCCATGACCCGATTCATGGTCGGAAACATTTTCACAGCGGCGTAGACATCGCCGCTCCCGCGGGTGCTGAAGTCAAGGCGCCCGCCAGCGGCAAAGTTACTTTCAGTGGCCTGGCGAAAGGCTACGGCAATCTGGTGCAAATCGACCACGGGGACGGTATGTCGACCCGTTACGCCCATAATGCCGCGAACTTTGTGGTAGCCGGCGACGAGGTCAAGGCTGGACAGATCATCGCAATTGTCGGGAGTACGGGCCGGGCCACGGGCGCCCATCTTCATTTTGAGGTGCGCCAGGGAGGCAAACCCGTGGACCCTTCGGCAATGGTTGGGGGTATACTCAAAGGCACGAAGGTAAGCTCCATAGTTTAATGAATTATTTGGCGGTTAGAGTATGATAGAGGCAAACCTCGAGGTTTGGGGGAGCTAAAGAAATGTTCCCCCTTGCCGATGCGTCAATTTAGAAGGAGAACCTGATGAAAATCACCCAAAGAGGACCGGCGAACACCGATCCCTCTCAGCTCGTGCAAAATGACAAGGCCGTGGGGCAGAAACAGGCTAGGGAGGTCAAGACTCAGCAAAGCGGTGATTCCGCCAAAGTTGACATCTCACAAGAAGCGCGAAAATTGCAAAAAATCGCCGAATTGGCCCGCACGGGCAACGAGTTGCGCACTGAAAAGGTTCGCCAGATTAAGGAGCAAATACAAGCCGGGGAGTACAAGGTTGCGCCCGAAGACGTGGCCAAAAGTATATTGCGCACCGAGGTCACCCGGCTCCTTAAAGATTAATGATCAGTGAAAGCCGAGACCCGATCATGAACCCAGAGTTGAATGATCTGGCAGCAGTTCTCGAAGAAGAGATCGCCGTGGGCGAGGAACTTAGCCACAACCTGGCGGCCCAACGGCAAGCGCTTATCTGCTGGGATATGGACGCGCTCATCGCCAAGATCGAAGCGCGCGGGCCATGGCTTCGTTCTTTGGGTGAACTGGAAGTGCGGCGCCGCAATCTGTTGGCACAGGAGGCCGCGCCCAATAAATCCGTTGCGCTTCGCCGCTTGATTGCGGCTTGCCCCGAGGACTTGCCGGTGCGTCATCGTTTGCAGACAGTGCGGGCGCGCGCCCGTGAAACTTTTGTCCGGCTGCAAGCCGATGAGCGCAGTGTCATCGGGTTGATGGAAAATCTTCTGTCCCATCTCAACGAGGCCTTGAGGCCGCTCGCGCGTCCGGCCGTGTCCCTTTATGGCGACACCGGCGCGGCAGCGGTACAGCGCCCGTCATCGGCGTTAATTCGAAACAAAGCGTAAAATTTTTTATGGGTATCCTGGCGACACTTTCTATTGCCGCGCAATCGCTGAAAAACCAGCAGGTGGGCATCCAGACGGTAGGCCACAATATAGCCAACGCCGCCACCCCCGGTTTTTCGCGTCAGAGAGTGGAGTTGGTTACCGAGTATCCGTCTTTCGAAGGCGGCGTGTTTCTCGGCCAGGGCTCCAACGTGGCTGGTGTCCAGCGGGTGGTAGACCGATTCGTCGAGGCAGAACTGCTCACCCTTAACCGCGATGTTGGCACCGCCGAGGCCGAGCACCAAGCTCTGGCGACAATTCAAGAAGTCTTTCCAACGACGGGCGGCATTGATGCGGCGCTGAGCGCGTTTTTCGGTGCACTCTCGGACCTGGCCAACAATCCCGGCGGGCTGGCTGAACGGGTTAGCGTAATCGGCAAGGCCAACGCCCTGGGCGAAAACCTGCGCCAAGTCCGGGAATCCTGACTTCGGCGCAACGCAATCTCGATAACGAGCTCGAAAGCATCACCAACCGGGTCAATCTTCTTACCGAACAGATCGCCACGCTTAACGGGCAGATCAACTTTAGCGAAGCCTGCGGCGCGGAAGCCAATGACTTTCGCGACCAACGCCAAACGCGGATTCAGGAACTGGTCCGTCTCACCGGCGCCACGGTGCGTGAAGAGGCGGACGGGCAAGTGACGGTTGTCAGCAATGGCCTGCTGCTCGTGAGCGGCCAGCGCGCGGCTACCTTGGATAGTAGCACATTCAACGGCGCGGGCTTCCGCCAGGTGACGTTTCAAAGCCCGGATGGTCTCACCTTTGACGCCACGACGCTTTTTCAAACGGGTAAAATCGGCGCGCTGCTTGAGATGCGCGACAGCCGTATTCAGGGAATTATCGACCGGCTCGATCAGATCGCAGTTACTTTGGTGAATACCGTCAACGCCCAGCACGCTCTCGGGTTCGATCTTAACGGCGCCGCTGGCAGTGATTTTTTTATGGCCGTTCCCGCGGTGGCGGGAGCCGGCCTAGTGCGAATCAACCCCGCATTAGCTTCGGACCCGCGGCTTATCGCGGCGGCCAGCTCGCAACGGCGGTGCCGGGGGACAACCGCAACGCTCTTGCGCTGGGGAATTTGCGCTCGGTTACTCACGCGTCCCTGGGCAATCTGACGTTACAGGATGGCTTCCTCGCTCTGGTGGGTGACCTAGGATCGCAAGTGGAGAGCGCCCAAATGAGCTTGGACTTTCGCCAGTCGCTTTTGACCCAAACCCAGGCGCGACGGGAGTCCGCGTCGGGTGTCAATATAGACGAAGAAATGACCAAGCTGATCCTATTCCAGCGCGCATTCGAAGCGTCCTCTCTGCTAGTTCGCACGGCGGATGCGATGTACGGCGCGCTCATCGAAATGACGAGGTAAGTATGCGCGTCACGTCACAGATGCTGGGCATTCAGGTGAACGACGGCTTGGCGCGAGCCTATCAGAGGTTGGCGCGTGCCCAGGAAGTCGTGACCTCAGGGCGGCGCATCAATCGTCTTGCCGACGATCCCATCGGTGCCACCCGCGCCATGGACCTGCGCAGTTTCGAGACCGCGGTTGCCCAGTACGGTCGCAACATCGACAATACCTCGCCGTTTCTGAAGCAGGCGGACTCGGTGTTCGACGCCGTCGTAAAAGGGCTGACGCGCACAAAGGAACTTACGGTGCAGATGGCCAACGATGTCTATTCGCCGGTGGAGCGGCGCGCCGCAGGACGCGAAGTGCGCCAAATTTTCGAGCATCTGTTTTCGGCGGCCAATACCAAGGTCGAGAACCGATTTCTCTTCGGCGGCTTTATCAACGGCACGGTGCCCTTCTGCACGGCACGGTGCCCTTCACGGAAACTCTCTCCGGCGTGAATTATTCGGGTGACAACGGTGAGATTCGCATTCAAACCAACTCCACGAGCACATTACCGATCAATTTTCTCGGCAATGAAGTTTTTCAAGCGGCCGGAGTACCCGGGGGGGCCAGGGAATCTTTGATATATTGCGAGACCTAGAAGCTTTACTGAACGGCCAGAGCGCTCCCAACGCCATGCGTCTGGCGGTAAACCTCGACGACGCCATTGCCGCCGGCGCAGGCTTTACACCGGTCGTGGCGAACTCCGCCGAGATCACCGGTGGCACGCCGGGAAATCTCTACCAGGTCGCTCCCGAGGGGACTTTGGAGTTTAACCCCGGTGGCACGCTCAACGCCGGAGCCAGCACGCTTACCGACATTACGTTGACCGGACTTGTCAATGGCGCTGCCAATGTCACTGTCGCCGCCGCCGATTTAAGTTTTGCCGGCTCAACGCAATTGGCCCAGACTTCCGCAGTGCTCACGCTGAACCAGACCAATGTCAACGGCTACGCCGTTCAACTGGGCCGCATCGATGCCGCCATCGATCAGGTGCTAACATTCCGCGCCGAGGCCGGGGCGCGTATGAACCATGCCCAACTGGCCGCCGACTCTCTGGAGGTGCTGCGCCTCCGCACCCTCGGCGAACGCTCAAGGATCGAAGACGCCGACGTGCTCACCGCCTATTCCGATTTTGCCCGACTCCAAAGCGCCTTTGATGCGGCCCTGAAATCCGCGTCGCAGGTGCTCAGGCCGAGCCTGCTCGATTTTCTCCGCTAGGCGCAACCCATGTTAATACTCAGCCGCCGTCCCGGTGAAAGCGTCACCCTCGGTGACGACATCGTTGTTACCGTGGTGAGCGTCAACGGCAACCAGGTACGTCTTGGCATCAATGCGCCTCGCGAAGTGCGGGTGCTCCGCGATGAAATTTACAAGGCGATACGGGAAGAAAACCAGGCCGCAGCGAAAGCCCATGAACAGAAGAGGTAAATAGATGATGCTTTCAAACGCGTACGCCGAGGAACGGGGGAAAGCACCGGTGAGTAGTTACGCGCATGCGCTGGTGGCCGGTGCGTTGCTCGACCGCCACCTCGAAGAACAGCGGCTTTTTTTTCCTGTCGGCATCCTTGGCTTCCCTGAATCGCGCCGCTACCGGCTTGAAAAATACCGGCCGGATGACGGCAGCGAGTCGCCGTTCTTGACGCTCAATTGCCTCGACCAGGATCTTTCCTTCGCGTTGATTTATCCGCGCTCACTCGGCTTGGACTACCGGGTGCCGGTGAACGATGAGATGCTCGATGCCCTGAGCGCCGCTTTCGGCGGAACACCTTTCGGCACTGCTCATCGTCACACTTCGCGAGCGTATCGAAGATATCAGCGTCAACCTTCAGGGCCCGTTGGTGATAAACTCGGCTTCCTCCCTCGGGTTGCAGCTCGTGGTTGAGCATTACCCGCTGCGCTATCCGCTGATTCAACGCTCCACCGAATGAGCTAACTTCTTGCGCCTATCCTCCTACCCATGGCCCGCCGGCGCCGCGAATCTCCGCGTCGGTGCGAAGGATCATCAAACCAGTTGCTTGGCGCTTACTTGACAACGCGGTAGAATTTACCGACCAGGGAAAGATTGTTCTTGGAGCGCGCAATTAGCGCAAGGCATCGAACTTTGGGTCGAGGATGCCGGGGTCGGCAGCGAAGCGGCCCGAATCCAGGATCCTCTGTATAGATCCTAATTCTTTGTTCCTCAACATTCTGCTGGCTTCGCTTCTCCACTCTTAATTTCTCCTGGCTTGTGGTTTGCATTCATCTGCCGGAAAGGGAAGAAGTACGTCGCGATCACCGCTGGAATCGTCAAACGCTCTTCCAGCTGTCAAAATTTCGACGGCGGGCCGCGCGGAAATGGTGGCTCAGCATGACCCACGGCTCAGCAAGGCCGCGCCGACGCTTGTTGCGCGAGAGAAGATTTATGGATGCTATCAACGATTTGATCAAAGACAAAGTCATTCTGGTCACCGGCGGCAGCGGTTCCTTTGGCAATGAGTTTCTGTCCACGGTGCTGGCCGAGTACCAGCCGAGTGAATTGCCATGACTAACCGTCTCGCCCGCCTTGCCATTGACGGTGGCACGCCGGTGCGCCAGCACATGTTGCCGTACGGGCATCAGACCATTGGCGAAGAGGATTTTCGCGCCGTGCTCGACGCCCTAAGCTCAGATTGGCTCACGACGGGGCCCAAGGTAAGAGAATTTGAACAAGCCTTCGCGCGCTATGTCGATGCGGGCGAAGCGGTGGTGGTAAACAGCGGCACTGCGGCGTTGCACGCGGCAATGCACGCCCTCGGCATTGGTCCCGGTGACGATGTGATCGTGCCGGCGCTGACCTTCGTTGCCAGCGCCAATTGTGTACTTTACCAAGGCGCGACGCCGGTTTTTGCCGATGTGGAGCCGGATACGTTGCTAATCGATTGCGCCGACGTGGCCGCCAAGATCACGGCGCGTACCCGCGCCATTATCGCGGTGGATTACGCTGGCCAGCCCTGCGACTATGACGCGCTCAGGTTCATCGCGCGGCAGCACGGCCTTGGACTCGTAGCCGATGCTTGCCATTCGCTGGGCGGCAGCTACAAAGACCGTGCGGTGGGCACTCTGGCGGATCTAAGCGTTTTCAGCCTCCATCCTGTAAAAGCCATGACTACCGGCGAGGGTGGAATGGTCACAACGGAAAGTTTCGAAAGCGCTCACCAGATGCGTTGTTTCCGCAGTCACGGCGTAACCTCGAATCACTTCCAGCGCGGACAGCAAGGTTCGTGGCTGTACGACATGGCGGACTTGGGCTTCAATTACCGCTTGAGCGATATTCAATGCGCATTGGGACTGAACCAGCTCAAACGGCTTTCCGGCTGGATCGAGAGACGGCGGGCCGTGGCCAGGCGCTACGACGACGCGTTCGCCTCCATGCTTGGTGTGACACCGCTCGCCCTGCATTCCGACCGGAAACATGCCTATCACCTATACGTGATCCGCCTGAATGAAGACTGCTTGGGCGTCGACCGCGGGCGTGTCTTTGCCGCGTTGAGAGCAGAAGGCATCGGCGTCAATGTACACTATCTACCGGTGTACCTCCATTCCTATTACCGCGAGCGTTTCGGCAGCCGCCCCGGGCTTTGCCCGCAAGCGGAAACGGCATACCAGGAAATTCTCTCCCTGCCGATTTATCCCGGCATGAGCGATAAAGACACAAACGACGTTATCGAAGCCTTGTGGAAAGTCGTAACCAGCTATGGGATCAACAGACGAACTACCGCCGTTACTGGTACGCGCTGATGCTAACCCGGCGATGGGCAGCGGCCATGTCATGCGCTGCCTCGCGCTCGCACAGGCGTGGGGTGGGCGCGGCGGACCGGTTTGGTTTTTGAGCCGCTGTAACAACGCAACTCTGCAGCAACGGATACAAGCCGCTGGCGCCGAATTTCTATCGCTCTCGCCCGACGCCTCGGTGCCTCTTGATATTCAATCGACGCTGACGCTCCTCGCGGAGCTGAAGGCGGCCTACGTCGTTCTCGACGGCTACGATTTTGATTCTGACTATCAGCGCGCCGTGCGCGCCGGCGGGTGCCGCCTGCTGGTGATCGACGACACGGTTCGCCTCACGCACTACGATGCCGATATTCTGCTGAACCAAAATCTGGGCGCGGCAGAGCTCAAGTATGACTGTAATTCCGATGCGGTGGTCCTGCTGGGACCGGAGTATGCTTTGCTGCGGCGCGAATTCATATTTTGGCGCAGCCGGTTGCACACCGTGCCGGAGACCGCGCGCAAGATTCTAGTGACGCTAGGCGGTAGCGATCCCGACAACGTGACGCTCAACGTCATCGAGGCGTTGCGCCGACTCGAAACTACTCGTTTACAAATTCGCGTGGTGGCGGGTCCGGCCAATCCGCACATCGAGGAACTCCGCGACGCGGCGGCCGCGTTTCCCGGCAGACTGGAGTTGCTGAGCGCGGTCTCCGACATGGCACCGTTGATGGCTTGGGCTGATCTTGCGATAACCGCCGCTGGCGGTACCTGCTGGGAACTCGCTTGTTTGGGATTACCAGCGGTGAGTCTGGTGATCGCAGAAAACCAGCGCGGCATCGCCGAAGAGCTCGGAACGGCTGGAGTGGTTTTTAACCTCGGATGGCACGCTGAGGTCTCTGCGGAGCGCTTAGCTAACACCGTGGATGGTCTTCTGTTTTCTTCTTTTCGCCGCCTGCGCATGAGCCAAAAGGGCAGAGCGCTGGTGGACGGCAAAGGCGCGGAACGGGTGGTATCGGCATTGTTACAACGCGACTGTACAAGGGCGGCCTAGCCATGCCGATTGTAACGCAGAGGGACGACATTCAGATGTTTGGCGAAATTAGCCTTCGCCTGGCCGTGGTCGATGATGTCTTTTTGCTCTGGCAATGGGCCAACGATCCGATGACGCGTGCGAACTCTTTCAACACCGAAGCCATATCTTGGGACGTTCATCAAAGCTGGTACGCAAAAAAGTTGGCATCGCCCGATTGCCGGCTTTGGATCATGGAGCGTGAACAGATCCCCGTTGGTCAGATTCGCTATGACCGCATCAGCGCTGATTCAGCTCAGATCAGTTTTTCGGTGGCGCCGGTTGTTCGCGGGAGAGGTCTCGGAACTCTGCTCCTGGAATTGACAGCGCCAATGGCGGCCCGCGAATTGGGAGTTAGATGGCTACGGGGAATCGCGCTCAGTGAAAATCAAGCGTCGCAGCGCGCATTCGCCAAAGCGCGCTTCACGGTGGCCGAACACAAACGCCTCGCCAACCGCGAATGCGTGGTATATCAGCGAGGAAGTTAACGGTGAGCGACACGGCTGGAACATGAGACACGTCATCGAAATCGGCGGCCGGCGCATCGGGCCGGGATATCCCTGTTATATCATCGCAGAGATGTCGGCCAACCATGGGCAGAGCTTCGACCATGCGGTGAAGATTGTCGAAGCCGCCAAAGAGGCCGGCGCAGACGCGGTGAAGCTGCAAACCTACACTCCTGACACTCTGACCATCGACTGCAATAATCAATACTTTCGCATTGACGGAACCTTGTGGGAAGGGCGCACGCTTTATGACCTATACCGCGAGGCCTCTATGCCATGGGAATGGCAGCCGCGCTTGAAGGAGATCGCGCAGCGCATCGGGCTGGAACTCTTTTCCACGCCTTTCGATGCAAGCGCGGTGGATTTTCTTGAACGCATGAATGTCTCCGCGCACAAGATCGCGTCCTTTGAAAACTGCGACATCGCGCTCTTGCGCAAGGTGGCGGCTACGGGAAAACCGATTATCGCCTCCACTGGCATGGCGACGCTCGCGGAGATCGACGAAATGGTGCGCGTAATCAAAGACGCGGGCAGCAACGAATTGGCGCTGCTCAAGTGCACCAGCGCCTATCCCGCATCCTATGAGGAAATGAATCTGCGCACGATACCGCATTTGGCGCAGACCTTTGGCGTGCCCGTGGGTGTGTCGGACCATACGCTGGGCGGCGTTGCCTCGTTAGCGGCGGTTGTCCTGGGCGCCTGCGTCATTGAAAAACACTTCACGCTGTCGCGCTCGTTGGCCGGGCCAGACAGCGCTTTTTCGCTAGAGCCCCAGGAATTCAAAGCTTTGGTGGACGGTGTACGTGTCGCCGAGACGGTGCTGGGTCGCGTGGACTTTGGGTTGACCGCAGCGGAAGCCAAGAGCCGCGCCTTTCGCCGTTCACTGTTCGTGGTAGATAACGTCCGCGCCGGACAAATGTTCACCGAGCACAACGTACGCTCCATTCGGCCCGGTTATGGACTTCATACGCGCCATCTCGACGAAGTGTTGGGCCGCATGGCTACCAGCGACATAGAGCGCGGCACTCCGCTCACCTGGGAGCTGGTCGGCGCAAAAGGTCTACCCGTTATGACCGCAGCGGCGGAGAGGACGGCCCGTGCTCCAAGATAGGGTTTTCAGCGACTCTGAAGGCGACCGATGGTTTGAGCGCAACCGGCGGGCCCTTAACGCCTTCGATGCCTCGGCGGACCTACCGCTCAAGCTAATTAGACTCTATGGCCTTACTCCCGAGCGCGTGCTGGAGATCGGTGCGGCCAACGGTTTCAGGCTGGCGGCGATCCACCAGCGCACCGGGGCCGAAACGGTGGCGGTGGAACCATCGGCCCAAGCGGTGCTCAACGGCAAGGCGAGCTTCCCCTTCATCACTTTCATACGCGGCACGGCCAGCACAGTGCCGCTCCGCGAATCATTCGATCTGGTCATTGTCAACTTCGTGTTTCACTGGATCGATCGGCAAAGCCTTCTACGAGCCGTCGCTGAGGTAGACCGTCTGGTGAGCGACAGCGGCTATCTTCTGATCGGTGATTTTTACCCGGCCAATCAATTGCAAGTCCGCTACCACCACCTCGAAAGTGAAGAAGTCTATACCTACAAACAAAACTACGCGGCGACGTTTCTGGCCTCTGGGCTATACCATCCGGTATCCTTTTTAACTGCTCACCACGCAACCAAGGAACTCCAAGCGCGGGTAGCGGAGCATGAGCGCATCGGCGCCTGGCTGCTGCGTAAGGAGCTGCATGGTCATTATATCAAGCCGGGTGTGAATGGCGTCCGTGGATAGTTTCAGTCAACTACAGGGGCGGCGTTTTGTCGTAGCTGGCTGCGGTTCCATCGGCCGGCGCCACATGAAGAACCTGCGCACCCTGGGCGCCGGAGAGATTCTCGGTTGCGATTCGCGCACCGACCGGTGTGCCGAAGTCAACGCGGAGTTGGGCATCGAAACGGTGGCGAGCCTCGATGATGCTTGGGGACGAGAACCCCATGCGATCGTGATCGCGGCACCGACGGCGCTGCATATGCCGCTGGCCATCGAAGCGGCGGAGCGGGGCGTTCATTTATTCATCGAAAAACCACTGGCGAGTTCTTGGGATGGAGTTGAGCGGCTTATGGAACTATCACGGCAAAAAAATTTGGTTTCACTGGTGGGCTGCAACTTGCGCTTTCATCCAGGGCTGCTCACAGTCAAGCGGCTACTCGCGGAACGAGGGGTTGGACGGATCATCGCCGGGCGCGTCGAAGCGGGCCAGTACCTCCCAGTTTGGCATCCATGGGAGGATTATCGCCAGACCTACAGCGCCCGTGCTGATCTCGGTGGCGGAGTGATACTCGATGCGATTCACGAGATCGATTACATCCGCTGGCTCTTGGGCGAAGTGGCGGGGGTGTTTTGTCTCGCCGGCAAGCTGAGCCGCCTGGAAATCGACACGGAAGATACCGCGGCTGTGCTGCTGCGCTTTGAAAATGGCGCCTTGGGCGAAATTCATCTTGATTACATTCAGCGAGCCTATAACCGCACCTGCCAGATCATAGGCGATGAAGGAACGATCCATTGGGACTATATTGCCGGACAGGTGCGCTGGTATTCGGTGCACACGAAAACCTGGCAATGCTTCAACAACCCCACGGGTTGGGAAGCGAATGAAATGTATTTGGACGAAATGCGGCATTTCGTAAACTGTCTGGCGCGGCGCGCGCAGCCGGAGCAAGATCTGTTCGAAGCGGCGCGGGTGCTCAGCATCGCGCTAGCAGCGAAGGCGTCGGCGCTCAAACCACGCTGGATTGAATTGGAGACTTAATCGTGGAACACGAACGCAATATTGTAGCCATCGTACAGGCGCGCATGAGCTCTACCCGGCTCCCGGGTAAGGTGCTGGAAAACGTGGGCGGAAAGCCGATGCTGGAGCATATCGTGTCGCGACTCGGAAGATCACGGCTTATCAAGGACGTGATCGTTGCGACCTCCAGCGCCCAAGGGGATGACCCCATCGCCGAGGCCGCAACGCAAAAAAACTTTAAAGTGTTTCGCGGTCACGAAACTGACGTTCTGGACCGTTACTATGAGGCGGCCAAGAGCGCCAGGGCCGACATTGTGGTGCGCATTACCGGTGACTGCCCTTTGATCGATTCCGAAGTGGTGGATCGGGTAATCACGACGTTTTTGAGCGAAGAGTGTGACTACGCGTCCAATACGCTGGTTTGCACTTATCCCGACGGTCTCGACGCCGAGGTGTTTTCTTTCGCGGCGTTGGAAATCGCCTGGCGCAATGGCCGGCGGGCCGCCGACCGGGAGCACGTAACGCCGTTCATCAGGACCTCGCGGCGGTTTAGTTTGCGCAACGTGCGAAGCGAACTGGGGCAGTCGACCAGACACTTGCGCTGGACCGTCGACGAACCCCGCGATCTTGAATTCGTCCGCGCTGTCTACGCGCGCCTGGGGGCTAGGGAGTTTTTCGGCTGGCGCGAGGTGTTGGCGTTGCTCGACGCCGAACCCATACTGGGAGACCTCAATGCCGGACTGATCCGCAACGAAGGTTTTTACCATTCCCTTGCCCGGGAAACGCCGCTGCCGCAGCGAAAGCGCAGGCTCGATCTTTCACAGGATCTAGCGCGGCGCGCGGCGCGCGTGATTCCAGGCGGTTCGCAGACTCTAAGTAAGGGCGCAACTCAGTATGTTCAAGGCGTGGCGCCGGCATTCTTAGTGCGTGGTAACGGCAGTCACGTATGGGACGCCGACGGTAACGAATATGTCGATTTTCCCATGGCCCTTGGACCGATCATTCTGGGACATTGTTATCCGGCGGTTGATGAAGCAGTGCGCCGCCAGCTGACTCAAGGTGTTTCGTTTTCCCTGCCGCATCCGCTAGAAATCGAAGTGGCGGAGCGGTTAGCGGCGATGGTGCCGTGCGCCGAGATGGTCCGCTTCGGCAAGAATGGCTCGGATGCCACCGCTGGCGCGGTGCGCCTGGCGCGAGCCTATACGGGGCGAGACATGATTGCCTGCTGCGGTTATCACGGGTGGCAGGACTGGTACATCGGCACGACGACTTTTAACCGTGGTGTCCCCAAAGCCGTCGCCCAGCTGACCGCTAGCTTCGAATACAACAATATTGAGAGCCTCAAGCGAATTTTGGACGAGAACCGCAGGCGGGTGGCGGCCGTTATCCTCGAGCCCATCGGTGTGGCGGAGCCGGAGGGAGGTTTTTTGCAGCAAGTGCGCGAGCTCTGCAGCCGTGAAGGCTGTCTGCTAATTTTCGACGAAGTGATTACCGGATTTCGCTTGGCCCGGGGCGGCGCCCAGGAATATTTTGGCGTCGTTCCTGATCTTGCTTGCTTCGGCAAGGCGATGGCCAACGGTTACCCGTTGTCCGCCGTAGTCGGTCCGCGCGAGATCATGAACCATTTCGAGCAGACGTTCTTCTCCTTTACCTTCGGCGGCGAAGCGTTGTCGCTGGCGGCGTGCCTGGCGACCATGAAGGAGATCGCCGAAAAAGAAGTCATTGCCCATAATTGGGAACAGGGCGGCAAGATCAAGGATGGTTTGAACGTTTTGGCGAGGCAATTCGGCGTCGAAAAGTTAGTGCGCTGTGCCGGCTTGCCGCCGCGTACGGTGGTGAGCTTCTTCGATGAGAGCGGGCGGGAATCGCTTTTGGTCAAGAGTCTGTTTCAGCAGGAGTGCCTTAAGCGCGGCGTGCTTTTCTCCGGCGGCCATAATCTTTGCTTCAGCCACAGTAATGAAGACATCGAATACGCTCTTCGGGTCTATCGCGCTGCGATGGAGATCACCGGCGAGGCGATCCGGCGGAACAGGGTCGAAGAAATGTTGGAAGGCAAGCCGGTGCAGCCAGTATTTCGCCGGGCGTGATTTTCAAGGAGAGACTCCATTGTCGAAGAAATCCAAAACAAAACGCGGAGCACAGTCCACGCCCTCGACTTCGAGCTTTAGCGGAGTCGACGCGCCAGTGAGTTCGAGCAAAAGGCCGCGTGTGTTATTCGCGGTTGGCGATGCGGACTTCGGTTACTCCGAGACCAAGATCTGGCGCCTCGCGAAGAAGTTGAAAGATCAGACCGGCTGGAACGTCGTCGCGGTATCGCACGATAAAGAGGCATTGCAAGCGGCAAAAAATCACCAGCTCGAAGCGGAATTCGTCGCCATCGAATCACCTGGAGTAAGCGTCGCTGAGCGGCTGCGGGCCACCGATGAGATGATCCGCGAAACCGCCCATGTGCATATCCCTGGGAGCCAACTTCCTTTGTGGAAGGTGCTGGCGATGGATGATTTTCTCTGTTCCTTGCAGCTTTTTGGCGCGCAGCCATCGATTCCGCTGGCGGCAGACGCCATCATCGTGCCGCTCATGGGGGTTGACAACAATACGAGGGCGAGCTGTGGCCTCTATACATGGTTGGTTTCACAAGGGCGCCGCAAGGGGATTCCCGTCATCGGGCTGGAGATCAGCCCTTTGGGCAACAAGATACCCTGAGCCAGTTGCCAATGGATCATTACGCCGTCAAGTCTGACTGGGCGAAGCAGTTTCTCTTGCGTCACGGCGTGGCCGGCCCGAAAAACGTGTCGGTGCTACGTTGGGAAGAGAGTTATTGCTCGTGGCCAGGAGCAGACGATTTCACGGAAGCTTTTTTGGAAATGGAGTCCAAGGCGCGAACTATGCTCAATATTCCTGAGGACCGGTTCATCATCGTAATTCCTCATCACGTCGCGTTCCTGTGAATCCTTCGAACGCCCGTCTGCTTGGTCGCGGCGCGCAAAGCGGCGGCGCCGCAAAGCGCCGAAAGCGCCAGCGCCGCATCTGTCGAATCTCCTCCCGCGGCTGCGCCCGAGAACGATCTCGTGGGCCCTGCCGCGCGGCTCTCCGAGCCATCTCCAATCCTCGCGCGCACCGCACTTACCTTCTACAAAAAAAATCGCGACCAGGGTGAACCAGATGAGTCTCTCGGGATTCGTTTGCCGGCATGAGCTGAATTGACACCCACCGCTCATATCGGATAGTTATTTCCGCGTATGAGCAAAAATACACTGGCTGCGGCTGATGCGGCTCCGAATCGCATCAATCCAAGGTCCATCGAGCCCGACGCCAAGCTCCTATCGACTCCCGACACCATTCTTTGGGGCTCTATCGCTGCCAACTTGCCGCTGGCGCTGACGATTGAACCGGGACAGATCGTTGAGATCGAAGCGCTGTCGCACCAGGGTCTCACAAGCAATAAAGATCCGTGGACTTGGGTATCGGTGAAGCAGTAGATATCGTCAATCTCGTTTATGCCAAAGTTTCCGAGAACATTTTTCGCAGCAATCCGCCCTATTCGTTCACGTCCGGTGGCGAATAGGATGTTTGATCGCGCTTCGCATGACTTCTTAAAAGAAACGGTTTGGATAAAGGAGAAATCATGGATATTGCACCGATAAATCAAAAAACCGGATATGTGCGCTGGATGAAAGGTCAGGGACTCCCAGTCCATATGGGACATGGGATGGCAGACCTGCGCACGCTCGAAGTGGCGCCGTGGGAGCGCATGGGCGGTAAGGCAGCGTTCATTCAACTTCACGGCATGCAGGGCATCACCGGCGGCTATATCGGTGAGATAGCACCGGGCGACGCGCTCGAACCGGAGCGGCACCTGTATGAAGAAGTGGTTTGTATTTTGAACGGCCAGGGCGCCACCGAGCTTTGGGACGATCACGGGCACAAGAAATTGTTCGAGTGGAACAAGTGGAGTCTGTTTGCGCCGCCGATGAACACGACGCACCGGTTGCTGAACGGCTCACGGGAGCCAGTGCGCTTTCTCGCCGTCACCAACGCACCGCTGGCTTTCGATATTTATCGCGACGAGAACTTCGTTTTTAACTGCCCCTATAGTTTCAAAGACCGCTTCTTTGGCGAAGAAGACTTTTTCGAGGTCGGCAAGAAACGATATGTCAGCGGTTTGATCAATATCTGGGAGACCAATTTCATACCCGATATCAAGTCCGCTTTCCTGGAAAATCTTGAAGTCAAAGGCGCCGGATTGCGCCTGGCACAGTTCGAGATGGCGGGAAACGCTCTCGTCGGTCACCTGGGCGAATGGCCGGTGGGGAAATATCACAAAGCGCACTACCATGGCCCAGGCGCGATTATCGTCGGCACGCAGTCCGTTGGCTACGTACTGCTTTGGCACAAGCAGTGGGGCATCCACCCCTACAGCGACGGCTACGAGGACCAGGTAACCGAGATCAAATGGGGCGAGGGCAGTATATACTGCCCGCCGGGCGACTGGTTTCATCAGCATTTTAATTCCGGCAAGGAACCCGCGCGACACCTGGCCGTGCGCTACGGCAGCCGCATCTACCCGCTCGGTTTCAAAGTATCGCACCAGAAGACAGATGACGACGTGTTTCGCAGCGTCGATGAAGGCGGTTGGATGATCCCGTACGAAAACGAAGACCCGGAGATCTCAAAGCGATATAAAGCGGCACTTAGATCGAATGGAGTCGTTGTATAAAGACGAACTCACTTCTTATTCGCAAATAAGCGTTGAAACCTTCTAATTTCCGTGCGGAAGAATTTTGCCGCATCCGCCGATTAGTGTTTTCCCGGCTCGTGACGAATTCCGAGAGCGCGGCCGTGCCCTCGTCCTTGAGATTGTGCGGCCGCTGTGTCGAACCGGCGCGTTTGCGAGACGACTCGGTCCACCTTTACGCCGTAACTTCCCAGCGTTTTTCTTTCGTTAGCAATTCCGCGATATGTCGCTTCGGATCGATCGAGGCCGGGATCGTCGTCACGATACACGCGACGTGGCGCATGTCATTGTGCCCCGGAATCATGATGAGATGCGGCGGTTCATTGCCCGTCTCGACGGCGCGCACGATGCTCAATAACCGCTTTCTCACCTCGCCGGCGATCTGCAAGTATCGTTGGTTGATCATGCGCGATCGGCGGGACGATAGGCTCAGGAATTTTCGCCAAACGCGATCCGCGAATAGTAGTTCGCCAATCCAATATACTCATGCAGGGTCAAGGCGATGGCTCGGGCTGCGCTCACGGTGGGCGCGAAATCGAGCGGCGAGAGCTTCCACTCCCGTAGAGTGAAATCACCGGGCGCCGGTATCGGCTCCGGTGCTTCGGATGAAAATGCCAGCATGCTGCGCGGCATATGTAGCGCCGAAGTCACGAGTAGATAGCGCTTCCAACCTTTTTGCTTCAGCAGTTTACCAGTCTCCACCGCGCTTTCAAATGTGTCGCGGGACTTCGCTTCACCGAACACGTGATGCGGCGGCACACCCCAGCGGATCAAGTAGTCGCGGGCGATTTTGTTTTCATCCTGATCGGGAGTGAAGGGATTGACGTGTCCGCCTGACACGATGATCGGCTTGGGCTGAAATTTGTAGAGCCGCCAGGCTTCATCGAGACGGCGAAACATAGACTCGTCAATGGTTGGATACGGCACCAAGCCCCCAACGGGGATCGACGCGCTCGTTAGCACGACGATGGCTTGGTAAGGCTCGAAGTCTTGCGGATTCAGCAGCGGCGCAAAACGGGATTCAAGAGGGTAGCGAAGCCAGTGGCCGAACAAGCCGCTATGAAGAATCAAAATCCCGCATAGAGTGAGAAAGAGCAGTTTACGCGCCCAGCGCCGGTGCCAGAAAATTAAAACAACGAAAAGCGGCAACATCCAGGCCATCGGCGGCAGAATGAGTTGTTTTAGAAACTGCTTGAGGACAAACATGCGGATGAACGTACGGGTTAGTTTATCACCTCAGTTGTTTGGTTTCGGGTTGACAGGAAACCAGGAAATCGGAACTCGAAAACGTTATTCCGCGTCAGGTTGTTTTTCCGGCGCGGCGCCGGAAAAAGCGGAAAGCGCCATGCAGTTTTTTTCAATGCCTTGAATCGCCGGGTATTGGGACAAGTCGCACCCGTAGCGCCGGGCGTTGCCAAGTTGCGGTACGAGACAAATGTCGGCCAACGTCGGCCTGTCGCCAACGCAAAACCTTCCGCGGCTCGGTTGCGCAACAATCAACTGCTCCAGAGCCGTAAAGCCGAGGTTCATCCAGTGCTGGGACCAGCGGTTTACCTGCTCGTCAGTTTGATTATAAGCGCTCTTGACGTAGTTAAGCACGCGCAGGTTTTGTATTGGATGAACCTCGCAGGCGATCACCAGCGCCATACTGCGCACCAACGCCTTATCAGCCGGATCTTTGGGAAGCAACGGCGGGTTAGGAAATTTCTCGTCGAGGTACTCAATAATCGCCAGCGACTGCGTCAGGATGCGGCCATCATCCTCAAGTGCGGGCACCAGAGCCTGTGGATTGATTGCCTTGAAGGCGGGCTGCAACTGCTCGCCGCCGGCTCGGCGCAGATGGATCGGCGCCTGCTCATAGCGGAGCCCCTTCAGATTGAGCGCGATACGCACGCGATAGGACGCTGAACTGCGGAAGAATGTGTAAAGTTTCATGGCGCAAACACCTCTTACGAGAAGATATGGAGTGATGGAGTATTGGGGTCGCAGAGTGATAGGTTTGCCGGCCCAACGCTCCGACTTTCATTGAAAAATCTTTCTATACTCTTTGCGCTTCTCGGCCATCGTGATTGCATCGGGCTCGTCCATTTCGACGACCCGGATCTTTTCTACATCCGGGAGCGGGGGATGGATGCCTTTGCGCGTTATAAACTCGCCAAACTTAATTTTATTAAGCCATGGTCATTTCTCAACCTATGTAAGGGCGCAGCATGCACCCCTACGTCGTTAGCGCCATTGGCCGCTCACGTCTTACGCCGCCAGTTGCACCGACGTTACGAACGGTAGCCCGCCTGCTACTTCGCGCGCCCCTGAGTCGTCGACAACCAGCAAAGTCCCATCCGAAGTGCCGGCGACCATGCCGTTGCCGTCCGGCATGGAGCACAGATGCATGACGCCGCCCTTCAGTCCGTCGACGACTGTTTCCCAGGTCGAGCCTTTGTCGCCGCTGCGCAGGATCGCCGACTTGGCGCCTTGTTCGCGGATCCACAGATTGGGGCGCCCTCGGGCCGCGCCGACGTAGACGACGCCGTCTTTATCTTCGGCGACGGAGATCCCGTAGTCATGATTTTTCGGTGAAATGTTTTCCCAATGGCCGCCACGGTCGTGGCTACGAAAGCAGGCCTCGCCGCAGGCGAGAAAGACCATGCCGGAGTGCTCTTTGGACGCAAGGACTTCATGGATGTCCATGTCGGTGAGACCTTCGTTCGCCGGCTCCCAACCCCGTCCGCCGTCGTCGCTCACGATCATCCCACCGACTTCGATGCCGGCGTAGAGACGGTTCTTATTTTCAGGGTCGAACGTTAAATAGCGTGTGCGCGACTGGAGCTCCGGGCTCGGTGGAAAATTCGCAGCCGCGCTGTGCAGGCGCACGCCCGCCAATTCTTCCCATCCACCGCCATGTTTGCTCCGGTAAACCGCCGAAGGAACGGTACCCACCATGACACCGCCGTTCAGAGCCAGGGCGGAATACAGGAACATCTTGGGCACTTGCGGGTCAGCTCTATGCCAGTGTGCGCCGGCGTCTTTGGTGTAGAAGAGTCCGGAGTGCTCGGTGCCGGCGTAAATCGTGTTTGGGTCATCCGGGTCAACCGACATGCAGGTGAGCGTCCAGTAAGAGAGATCGCGTTTGGTTTGTATAAAATCTTTGCCGCGCTGCTCGAAACGATACCAGCCCGAAAATGTCGCGACGTGCAAAGCCTTAGCACCGTTCGGGTTACTCATCATCGACTCCTTTCATGCTGCTGCAGGGTATTGACGTCGTCAACGCAAAAATCGCAAATATCCGTCTTCGAGGTTATCGGAGCCAATGGCCGATCAGTTCTTTCGATTCCACGACATCGGCGTAGCGCACCATGCGCTGGAGCGCGGCGTTATGGCCTTCCTGGGTGTAGGTGCCGACGCAATCGCGCACGACCACCATCAGGTAGCCGCGATTATATCCATCGCGCACGGTTGCTTCGACGCCACCGTCGGTGGTGCAGCCGATCATAACGACACTGGTCGCGCCGCGGTTGTGCATGATGGTCTCGAACTCGTTGCCGATGAACATCGTCGGCCGGCGCTTGTCGATGACGAAATCGTTTTCGGCGGGCTTGATAGGCTCCAGGAATTGCCAGCCGAAACTCCCTTTGATGCGGCGCGGTTTGAGTTTGGTCGGATGGTCGACCTTTTGATCGATCATCGCCCGGCGAATCCACGTTACCGCCTCGTCTTTCCACAAAAAAGGCGTCTGCCGGGTGTAAACCGTGGTGATTTTGGCTTGCGCTGCCGCGGCGATGAGCGGCGGCGCGGTGCGAATCAACGCCTCTTTGTTAAACGACCCGCCGGCCTGGTCATTCTGCATATCCCAAACCAAAAGCACTGTGTGTTTGGGGTCGACGATTTCGCTTAACTGGTTGGGGATGTGTCGTCCTTCGAAGTCGATCATAATAGACACCTCTTGAACTGATTCCTTAAGACCGGGAGAAGATCGAGGTAAGTCAAAATCTTTAAGAATACTCCTGCAACGCCCCCGGCGCCGGGCAGTAGGGCAAACAATCGCCGCAACCGGTGCATTCGTGCGCGAGAACTTCGTACATATGATGAATATCCTGCATCTTCGGATGGACCGCATGCTCGGGGCAAACCTCACGGCAAAGACCGCAGGCGATGCAGAGACTTTCGACGATTCGGACTTTCATCGTCTATTGCGATCCGCCCAAGGCCCTGCCCGGCTCCGGCGCCCAGGGTCTTAGGAGAAAATCAAAAACTTCTTCGATGGGTTTTTGGTCCTTGGGTGTCAGCGCGTAGGCGTCAATTTGGTACTTGCCTTCCATGAAGTGCATCAGTTCTTCGGCTTCCTGGCTGCGCAGTTGGTGGCGAACCAGGTCGTCGCCAATGACGCTCAAGGTCGCAGCGATGCCGAGGCAGGCCATCGACTCGTTGTAGTAATGCTGCCCGGCGCGGGCCAGCGGGTGGATGTGGGGAAACATCGCGGTCATGCCGAAATACGAGAGTTTAGGCTGCGTGTTCGCACGCGGGTCGTTCATGAGTTCTTCTTCGCGCTTGATGAAGCCGCCGCGCAGAAGTACGTCGGCATGGAGCTGGCCGTGTTTCACCTCGTCCCATATTTGCCGCGCGCGCATGCGCTGGAGGTCGATATACGCGGGTTGCTCTCCTATCTCGACGGAAAGAATCTGCGTCGACATCTGCTTGAGTGACATGAAGGGGCCTTCGGCGGCGTAACCAGACCGGGCGCGAACAGCCTTGTATTCGTCACTTCCAGATTTGAGATCCTTTTCCGCGAATTGAATCGCCTGCGCTACCAGCTTGTCCCACAGCGGCAGGCAGCGCTCGGTCTGGCGCAGGCGGAATTCAACGCCAGGGCCCGTGAAACCAGTGGGATAGACCCATTTTCCCAAAAAATCCTTAAGAATGGGTTGCATGAAAAACTCCGTTCAAATCGTTCAAGCCGTTCAAAGTTCGAAGCTTCAACGTTCAAGGTATCCGGGGCCAGCGTTGATTTTCCGTCCAGACTTCTAGTGGTGGAGGAACCAGTGATCGTCCCGTGTCGGTTTCGACGATGGATCCTTCTGCCGGGCAATACATAAGACAGACCGTGCACTTTGGATAAATGCAGCGCTCGTCGATTTCCAACAGGTGCCGCGCCGTAGGCGAGACAGCGACGGCGTTAAAATTTAGCTCGCGGCACACGACGTAGCACATGCGGCAGTCGGTGCATTTAGCATGATCAATTTTTATACCGGGCATAGATTCCTTTGGTTCAAATCGTTCAAGCGGTTCAAGTCGTTTAAAACGGACCTCGATCGTTTCAATCGATATCGGCGGACACCGTTACTTCGCCCGCCTTTTCTTCTTCCAGTCCCAAAACGAAGCGCGCGGTCTCTTCGAGGAAAAACAGATAATCGCGCCGGGTCTCAGCTGAAAGGCGCTTCGCCAGCTCTTTATCGACTTCCTTTTGTAAAAAACGCTCCGCCTGTAACTTACCCATGAGCATATGGCTGCGGGTTTCCGGCAGTTGGCTCAAGAAGAGCGCGCTTAGAGGT
The DNA here is from genome assembly GCA_963840855.1 of uncultured delta proteobacterium. Lineage (GTDB taxonomy): Bacteria > Desulfobacterota > Binatia > UBA9968 > UBA9968 > DATACQ01. The sequence continues at coordinate 6,588 of CAWJBB010000009.1, read as the reverse complement.
TCGTCGCGCAGAGAATTGGCGAAGCGTTCCGTCCATGCCAGCTCGATAACCTTTGGCCCCAAGTTAAGGGCGGCGATGCGAACGTTTTGCGGATAGTTGGCCAAAGCGCGCAGGCAGAAGACATAAGCGCCGGTGCGCGTTGCCAGGTCGAATCGCCCGTAAGCGTGATCGAACAGCTGGCGCTGCGTGCGTACCCAGTGGCGTTTGAGGATTTCGTCACAGAACTGCATCTCGTGGGTCGACTCGTCGTAAGTCTGCCTGCCGAACAAATACGCCACGGTGGGCGGATATTCGTTCAAGCTAATTCCCTGTGCCCAGCCGCCGTAAACGTAGTACATCATGCGCTTGAGGGTCCAAAGGCGAGCGAGCAGCCGGAAGCATTGGTCATCGGATAACTTGCCTGCGCGGGCCGCCGCCGCCACGGCGTCCATGGGCGTCACGGCAGCGTCGTTTTCACTTTGTTTGCGGAGTTCTGCGGCGATTTGTTTGCCGGGATTTTCCGCTGAATCGCTCATTGATCGATTGGGGCAATCTGCGACGAAGAAAACTCGTCAACTCGCCGCTAACAGCCGCTCATGGCCCTTTTTCGAAATCGGCGCTAGGTCTGAGGTGATCAGTTTCCATGACTCGCCGCTGTCTTCGCTGCAAAACAATTCGCCACCCGTGGTGCCGCCGAAGATCGAGCAGACTCCAGCCGATTCCTCGAGGCAGAGCGCGCCGAACTCATGTTTCAAACTATCTGGCAGGCCGCCGCCGAGCTTCTGCCAGTTCTTTCCGCCGTCATTGCTGCGGTAGATCTTCCCTCCGGCATGGGCGAGCGGGCCGGCCTTGCGCCAAGTTACCGGGTTATGCTCGGCAGCCGCGACGAACATGGTATTTGGATTCTTCGGATTCCAGACAAAACCATCGGGATAGACATCCGGCGCCCATTCAGGGCTAGTCCAGCGTTCCCAGCTGCTGCCGCCGGTGTAAGTAACGTAGAGGCCGGCGCCGCCGGTGACGTAAATCCGTTGCGGATCGCACGGATCGATGAGCGCGCGGTGCACGTCATAGAAGTGTTCCACAGGCCGGTTTTTGTCCTTGTATAGGCCGACCGTGTTAAGCTCATGCCAGCTCTTGCCCAAATCGGTGCTTTTCAGAAACGCGCCCTGCTCGACGCAAGCGTAGATCGTGTGCGAATCCTGTGGATCGAAGGTAATAAACTTGGTATGGGCAATATGCGGCGGGGCCGGGAAAGACCACTGCGAACTGGTCGGTACTTCTCGCAGCGACGGAAGCTCGGACCAGTGTTGTCCCAGGTCTTCGCTGACGAATAAATGTGCGGGTTGCGTCCCTGCATAAACCCGCACCGTGCCATCGACTAGGTGGCAGGCGAGGCTGTAGACGTCGTGGACCGGGATACCATTATCGCGCCGCTCCCAGCTTTTGCCGCCGTCTGAGCTGGCGTGGACGGAGCCGAAAAACGCCCCGGCAAACATCGTTTCGGTTGTCCGCTCGAAGATAATCGAGCTGATATGCTGGCCGCGCAGTGCCCGTTGGCCCTCGCGCCACTCTCCGTTGTCCGCCCGTTCAAACAGGACCAAGCCGTCCTGAGTGCCAACCCAGAGTTGCCGTGAGTACTGCGGCGACGAATAAACATTGGTTCCGCCGTGGGAAAGTCCGATAACCATGTTTGTCCTCCCTGGGCGCGCGGCGCCGGCCCGCCCGTCGCGTTCGAGATGGAATCAACTTATCAATTTGCCGTCGCACGCGTCAATGATAAAAGCGCCAGCCGCTCACTTATCACAAAAGACCCATTACATACACGCACTCCCCCGCTCCGCCGTGGCGTTTCATTGCGGCCCAGCACGTCATGTGCAAAGATTTAGCAATGTTGCCGACGTTCGCACAATTGATACATCGGTTCGATCCGGTTCGTTCCGTCGGCGCCGGGTTACGGGAATTGATACGGCCGTGGTTGGTTCGCGCCGGGCTGAGCTGGGCATCGCGTCCCTCCAGGGATAATGGCGTGACCTGGTCCATCGGCAAAAAAATTGGCTTGGGACTTACCTTGATCATCGGCAGCGGGCTGGCGGCGATGACGGTCTTTTACCGTAGCGCGGAGAGCACGGCTACGGCTTTACGCCTGATAGGTGAAAGGGGCCATCCCGTCAGCGCCGCCGCTTACGAGTTGGAGATTAATGTCATCGGCACCGGTCTGGGCGTAATGAAGTATATGCAAACGCCGCTGCCGGAACACCGCCAGCGGGTGGAAAAGGATGCAAGCGAGTTTTCGAGATTCAAGACGCAGTACGATGCGTTCGCGGTGACGCAACTAGAAAAACAGCTGGCCGACAAGATCGCGGCGCTTTATGGGCAATTTATCTCCTTGGGCAAAGGCTTGATGCGGCGGAAAGACGAAGCGGACGCGCTGGCACGCACATTCACCGCCGAATTTCAGTCGATCGATGATTCCATCGAAGAAAAAATTCAGGCGGGCACTGAGGACAAGGAGCAAAAAGGTTTTCGGCGGCTGTTGTTGGCGGCACGATTTGCCGCCGACCTAGCCGAGGTCGGCAACTGGCTGGGCACCTACCTGGAAATACCGAGCACCGATAACGAGGAGCGGATCCACCGGGAGTTCAGGGAATCCGCGCGGCGCGTTGGATTTTTTCTGCGGTCCGCCGTTTCCCAGGAAGAACGCCGTTGGGGCGAAAATCTGGGGCGAAGAATCAGCGGGCTGCGCTCTCTGGCGCTCAAGAGAATTGAGTTGGATAAGCGAATGCGCGCCGAGGTCGAACGGTTTGGCCAATACCGGGCGCAATTGGACGAGGTGCTCGACGAAAGCCTTCGTGTCTTGGCGCAATCACAAATGGTGCGGTTGATCGGCGAAGCTGAAGGACGTTCCGCCAAGACCGTGACGCTGGCCTATTTACTGATCCCGATCTTTTTGCTTGTGTCCATCGGCGCGGGCTGGTGGATCGTGCGCCATATCAGTGTTTCCATTGCGGAACTTCGAACGGGTACAGAGATGGTCGCCGGAGGCAATCTGGGGTATCGCGTTGGCGGGAGCGGCCAAGACGAGATAGGGCTGCTTGCGCAACGGTTTAACCAAATGGTTGCACAACTGGAGGCAACCACCGTTTCCAAAGAAGAGCTGAAAAGGGCGCACGATGCCCTGTCGAAGCGGACGGAAGATCTGCTCCGTTCTAACGTCGAGCTGGACCAATTCGCCTCGGTTGTGTCCCACGATGTCCAGGAGCCATTGCGCATGGTCACGGCGTATGTGCGACTGCTTCAGACGCAGTATGGCGGCAAGCTCGACAGCGATGCCGACGAGTTTATCGGCTTTGCGGTGGATGGGGCGAAACGGATGCAAGGATTAATCGACGATTTGCTAGCCTATTCGCGAGTGGGCACGAGAGGGAAGGAATTTACCGCTACCGACTGCAACGGGGTTCTGGCGCGCACGCTTTTGAATTTAAAAACCGCCATCGATGAGAGCGGCGCGCAGGTGACGCAGGATCAGTTGCCGACCGTGCCTGGCGATGAGTTCCAGTTAGGGCAGCTATTGCAAAATCTGATCGGCAACGCGATCAAGTACCGCGCCGAAAGGCCGCCAGAGATTCATGTGGGGTGCCAGCGGTATGGGGAAATGTGGCGATTCGCGGTGATGGATAACGGCATCGGCATCGATCCGGAATATACCGAGCGCATCTTTGTGATCTTTCAGCGGCTCCACACCAGGCAAGAGTATCCTGGCACCGGCATCGGGCTTGCCATCTGCAAGAAAATCGTCGAACGCCATCGAGGGAAAATATGGGTCGAATCGGTGCTGGGAAAAGGCTCGACCTTCTACTTTACACTCCCGATTAAACAAGACGGAGGGCCAGAGAATGTCAGCTCGTAGCGGATTCGAAGATCGTATCTCGCGTCCTCCATATCGAAGACAACGCCGGGGACGTGCGGTTGAGTAAACAACGCGAGGAATAATAACTAGCTGTGAATTGATATTGCCATTTTCCGTGATGCCAAGCCGGTGCATTGGCTTTTGATTACTTGGAACGCAATGTCGAGTTCCTCAGGTAAGAAGGCATTTTTGGCAGAGAAGGGATATTTCTGATGATTGTCGTGCAATTCTGAGGAAAATTTCGATGGCTGTGAAGAAACAATCTAATTCGAACGAGTATGGTTGGTCTGCTTATCCTCGCGGAATTTCGCCACTTTCATAAACCAGTCTACTACACCAATACGATTCATGAGCCATTCCGCAAACGACGGTGACAATTCTGCTAGGGCTGTTAGTAGTCTTTGTGGGCCGGGGTTAATGATGATTTCCGGAATATCTTCTTTTACGGCCCGCACGACGGCTCGTGCAACAACTTCTCCCGACGAGGTGCCCAGCAGTCTCGGGGCGCAAAACCCGGTCTCCTCAACTATACGTTTATAAATGCCGGCAGTGACGAAACCGGGGCAGATTACAGAGGCACTTACACCGGTCCCTTGATATTCCGCGCGGAAGGACTCTGTGAATGCAATAAGCGCAGCCTTAGTGGCTGCGTATGGTTCAGCGCAAGGTGGACCAGCTTTCGCCGATAGAGAGGATATATTAACAATGTGTCCTCGTTTACGGCTAAGCATTTCTGGGAGAACTAAACGCGTCAAAACCATGGCACTAGTGAGATTCACATTTATGCTACGTTCAATATCGTCTGGTGCAAGAGTGTGATACCTCGAAATCATTTCTATCCCAACGTTGTTAACCAACAAATCCAGGCCGCCATATTTCTCGATCGTTTGGGTGACGAGCCGCTCTAAATCGTCGCGTTTCGTGACGTCCATAACGACCGTAATTGCATTGGTTGTCTTCAAAATATTTTTAGCGAGTTCGTCGAGTGAAGAGGCAGCTAGGCCTGCAAGTACTAAATTCATTTTCTGCCGGGACAATGCTTGAGCAATATAAGACCCTATTCCACCTGAAGCGCCGGTAAGAATTGCTGTTCGCCCGCTTAATGCATGCATGGTGAGCACTGAAACCCGAACCTAGTCAATTACGATAGAACGAGTATGTCATGTCTAATGGGTCAGAATCTGTAGCGGAAATTCAAAAATACAAGGTGGTTAAAAATTTCATAATTGTCACGACCGGGAGCGCCGGGAAATGCTGGGGCGGGAGTAGCCCCGTTGACTATTACGTTGCTGCCCTCCAGCACGTTATTGTTAACCTGTCGAGTTTTGTAAAATAGAGCCATGTATCCGACTTCAACTTTCCAACTTTCCCAATCATATCCGAGCCCGCCGGAAATAGCCAAAATATCGGCGGTTGGAATGGCTGGAGACAATGTGTTTTTTGGTGCAGGACTTTCATCCAGCGCTAGGCCTGCTCTCAACTCCAAGCTGTCCTTTAGTTTGAATGTCGTACCGAACCGGAGCGTGCTCGTATCTTTCCAGTCTTGAGGAACTTGAAAGCTAGTGATCGGAAACAGTCCTCCAAGTGCTGGTAGTGGTGTACTAAAGCGAACCTTAAGGTTCTCAAACTCGCTCCAACGAGTGAAATCATAGACGAATTCCACCCCCCACTGAGGGTTGATTTGCCAGTGAATTCCGGCGCTGACAACAGGCGGAATCGGAATATGAATGCCCTTGCCTCGAACCTTAGTGCCAGTACCGCCTGCAAACGCGGCATCTCTGAACTTGACGTCAGCGCTGTCAAAATTCAAATCAACGCGGCTTCTGTAAGTCAATCCGAATTTTATGTTCGAGAATGGACCGGCCAAAACGCCGAGATGGTAGCCAAACGCGTTGTCAGTATCAGTGATTCTCAAACGCCCTTCCCCAATACCTACGGCCCCCAAAAATAAAGCGCGTGATAGCAATACTGAGGAGTGGATAAAGCTCACGCCTCCACCCACGGAAAGATAGGGAAGAGGCTGCCATGCCGCAGTCGGACTTATATAGAAATCCTTCAGTTCAGACCGGATTGACGCAAATCTAGTGACTGCATCTTCTTTATAGCTAGTTCCCAAACCAAAAGGCGTATACATACCCATACCTAATGTTAAATCAGTCTGGGGTATGTGGTAGTTTGCAAAAAACGTCGGGATAAAAAAGTCGTCGTGTAAATTTCGCGCGGTTTGGCCACTATTTTTGACGCTACTAATTGCATTGATATAAATGCCGTTCGCAAGGATTTGGTTACCTTTAACAAAAGCTAACCCCGCTGGATTAGTGTAAACGGCAGATGGATCGTCAATGCCAGCCGTCACTGCATTGGAGAGCGCTGCTGCTTTTGCGGTCTGTTGTGGTACCGCAAAGCCTCCAGCAAAAACGGTACTAGAATTTATTGACGCAAAGATAATAAAAAATATGAGGTACACGAGTTCTCGGTTCCGAGTAGTCATTTTTTGCTTCAGCAATTGGTTTGTATGCCAAAGAAGAAAATTTTTGCCATAATTCGAATGTCTGATCAAGGAAACGCTCAATGCTTCCACCCCGCCGAGGGCGGCTGGATTATGATAGACCGCCGAGGGGTCGTTTACTCCGAGTGACAGCGTTAGCAAGAGCCAGAGCGCGAGCGGTCTGAGTCGGTAGCATAGCCATCCCAGAAGC
>CAWJBB010000008.1:0-9695 GCA_963840855.1 uncultured delta proteobacterium | reverse complement strand
AATCAGCCGGTGGGGAGTGCGCCATTCTTCGTGATTACTCCTACGTGATCATTGATCGAATGGGATATTAGCATGGGGTGTCGCCCATGCGGAACGGCAAGTGCGGAAATTCTGTTTAGCTTGGGACCAGGAGGGTCTTGCGGTTACCTGGCAGGAAACCACGCCATAGTCACACTTAATCGTTTGTCAACGAGTTTGGCAGGAACAATGTAGTTCATGATGGGTTACTCGTGATGTCGATTAGTCTTAGAACTTCCGGCAACGAAGAAACAGTATCTCCCTGCCATTCTCTGGCTTCTCGCAGCACCTCGCCACGGGTTTCCTGTGAGGATGTTCGAATCAACACGGGATGCATGCCGACTTCGGCCGCCGCCGTCAATTCGTAGTTTTCGCCGTCAGCAACGTAGATACAGTCCCCGGGTTCGACGCCGAGGCGCTCACAGGCGAGATAATAGATACGAGGGTCTGGTTTCTTCAAACGTTCTCGGCAGGAGAAGATGGGGTAATCAATTAAATTCGCAAAAACTGTCTCTTGCCAGAGAATAGAAATCTCGATTGAACAATTACTGAGCAATCCTAATTTGTATCCCTCGTGTTTTAGTCGCGCGAGCGTCGCAACGGCGTCCGGTTTGGGCTCGAGAGCTCGCCTTGTATGCCGCAAACGAATCTCAACCGCCTTCGACAACTGTTCAGCCGTTATCTGCGCACCCATGGCAACGCAAACATATTCTATACTGGCTTCCACAGTCTGAAAGGCGCCGTTCGTGCGCATCTCAGTCGTTTCTCTCCAGAGGCGCATGAACGGTTCATAGGGTACTTCAAGAGCCGCAGCTAGTTCGGCATTCATTTGACCGGCTGACGACACAAAGTCGCCCACCAATGTCCCGAATAGATCAAAAATGACAGCGTCGAACTTCACGGAGCTTAGTTACCAGGGTTCATCCACATACAGTGGCAGCGCCTATCGATGATCTTGAGAGGCAAAAGGTCTCGCCATGAAACCAGCAGGCATCGCTTGGTTCATGCCTGTCTCGACGCAGCGATTGGACCGACTTCGCGTCGCCTCGCTTGAAAGCTTCCTTCAACCGCTGGTTCATTTCGGCATCCCGGCCTCCGACGCAAGGGAAGATTCTGACTCCAGAGATAAAAGAAGCCGTAAATCCTTCCGGTTTTCGGGTGACCTTTAGAACGCGTCCTTCTCCACCGCTATCGGTGTCGTCGGTGACCGTGAGTGGCATAAGCAGTCGTCCATGGGGTCGCAAAGAATCGAGCCACATCGGGCGAGGATGCGTCGCGCCGGCATTCACTAGGACTGCATCGCAAGCCCCCGGATCCTTTTCGCCACCGTCGCCCTCGAAAACTTCGACATACGACAGATAGCTTAGATTACTATGGGCCCGTCGAGCGAGTCCCGGGTCAATCTCGATTGCGGTAACATGTCCTCTGGAGCCGACGACCTCCGCCATAATCGCCGTGTAATAACCCGTCCCACAACCAATGTGGACTACGTGTTCTTCTGGCTGTAGTTGCAATTCGTCGATCAAAAAAGCCAAGAAGCTAGGACAACCGTTGTTGAGATTACGCTCCGCATCAATGACCACAAGCAAGTTGTGATATAGGCGCCTCGGATCGGCATCCTTGGTAGTCCAATCGGTTTCAGAACCGGGACTGAATACCTGCCAAGGACCAGGCCCAAGGAAACGCTCGCGCGGAACTTTGGCGAATGCCCGCACGAGCGCTTCCGATTGGAGATCGGCCACCGCGCGTAGTTCTTCGGCGTAGAATTGGCGCGGGGTATCAAGATCGCTGCTATTCATTAGGACGATGACATCGTGTGGTTAACGGATTTTCTGTCTAGAGGTTCTCGATCTCTACTGGCACGATCGGAGCAGCCGGTTCAAAGCCGAATACTTTCGAGTAGAAATAAAGTTCCGCTTCGAGAACGCGCTTGATGTTTTCCGCTTTGCGGAAGCCGTGCTGCTCGCCCTCGAAGGTAAGATAGGCCACGGGCAACTTTTTTGCGCGCACGGCTTCGACCATCTTTTCGGCCTGATTGGGCGGAACTACTTTGTCCTCGAGTCCCTGAAACAAGATCATCGGACAATTTAACCGATCGGTGAAGTGAATCGGCGAGCGTTCCATATATAAATCGCGCCGTTCAGGATATGGACCGATCAAGCGGTCGAGATAGCGCGACTCGAACTTGTGCGTGTCCCGGGCGAGTGCCTCCAAGTCGCTGATGCCGTAATGGCTGGCTCCGGCTTTGAATGCGTTACGGAACGTGAGCGCGCAGAGCGTCGTATAACCGCCGGCGCTGCCGCCGCGAATTGCCAGGCGGTCGCCATCGGCTGCGCCGATTTCGACAAGATAGCGGGCGCCATTGATGCAGTCATCGACATCGACGATGCCCCAGCTGCCGTTCAATCGTTCGCGGTAAGCGCGTCCGTAACCGGAGCTGCCGCCGTAATTCACATCTAGAACCGCGATGCCGCGGCTGGTCCAGTATTGAATCGAGTATTTTAAGGATGCGGAGCTGGATGAGGTTGGACCGCCATGGCTGATAACCAGCAGCGGTGGTTTTTCATCGACCGGTGCTGCGAAATCGCGGTTGCTTGGTGGGTAAAAATATCCATGGGCTGTGAGGCCACCTTCGGTGGGAAACTCGATTGCTCGCGCTTCGGCGAGATATCCGGAATCGATAGCTATTTCTCGCGATCTTCGTAACACCTCCAGCTCTTTGCTAGCCAAATTCAATGAGATGATGGTGGTAGGCTCAGCCGAAGAGGCGCCAATGAAAACGACGCGGTCACCAGCGACGCGGACTTGAGAGATCGCGGTGAAGGGAAGTTCTATGTCATCGAGCGCTCTAGTCGCTGTGTCGAGCGTGGAAAGGTAATCACGGCCGTTCTTGGTGTAGCTGCAGACGAGCCGTCTTTCCGATGCGAATCCGTAAAGCGCGGAGGCAAAAACCCACTGAGGTTGTCCGAATTCGCCATCCATTGGATAAAGAGCCTCGATCTCGTCATTTCGCCATCGGTAAATGTTCCACCAGCCGGTGCGGTCTGAAACAAAGTAGAGGGTGCCGTCCGGCGACCACTCAGGCTGAAAAATGGATTCATTCACATCTCCTGCGACTTTAACGGCGTCGCCCATCGATCCGTCTTCGCTTAATTTGCCTACCCAAAGCTCCGTGCCGTCCCACGGCATGTTGGGATGATTCCATGTGAGCCATGCTAACTGCGAGCCGTCAGGGCTCAGGCGTGGGGAGGAGTAGAAATCGTTTCCTGAAACCACAATTATGGCCGCGTCTCCGCCGTTGAGATCGATGCGGACGATAGTGCTGACGGCTTCGCCTTGATTGGAATGATCCTCGTGCACGCAGAAGAAGAGATTTCTTTGAGAATCGAGCTGCCCGTCGGCGTAGCGCAGCGCACCGGCCCTGGTCAGAGGTTGCGGTTCGGAACCGTGTTTCTGCAAGTAGAGACGTTGATCGATGAAATTGGAAAAAACAATGGTCCCATCGGCAACCGCGTAGTCGCCGCCGCCGTATTCGTGCACTCGCGTTCGCGCGTTGAACCCTGCCGTGGTAACATCCACCACCGATCCATCCGCCGAGCGTCGGACGATAACCTTCCTACCGCCTTCGCGAGCGCGCCGTTCTATCCAAAAAATATCATCGCCGTCGATCCGGAGTTGCTCAAGTCCAACCTCGCCGCCGGCGACCAAATCTGCGGAAATCGGCGATTTCCATGAGCCGTAAGGGGATACGCTTGGAGCCATATGCGTTTCACTAACTCAATTAGAGCCGCAGCAGCTTTTTCGCGTTACCATGGAGCATCGCTTCGCGCTCGGCATCGGTGCAGTTTATTTGCTGGATCTTTTCGGCGGCCATCCAGTCGCCAAGATCATAGGGATAGTCGGTTCCGACCATGATGTGGTCGGCTCCGACCATGCGCTTCAGGTATTCGATCGTTTCGGTACGGTACACGAGGTTATCGAAATAGAGGTTCTTTAAATACTTGCTAGGTGGTTGGGCGGCTGGAAGCGGACGACGCTCGAGGCTCCGAGCGTAATTGTTGTCGAAGCGCCCCAGATGATACGGGAAAAAACCGCCGCCATGCAGCAATGCTAGTTTCAAATTCGGAAACCTGTCGAAGACTCCGCTGTAGATCATGTAGCCCACCGACAGGGTCGTGTCGGCCGGATTGCCGCAAACCGTCCGCAAGCCAAATCCTTCCATTTTTTCGTCGCCCGCCACCCATTCCGGGTGCATGATCATCAGGGCATCCAGTTCCTGGGCCTTCGCCCAGAACGGATCGAAGTCTTTGCTGTCATAGTATTTGCCGATCACGTTGGACGGGATCGTAACGCCAACCATCTTGAGGTCGCGAACGGCGTGATCGAGAACCCGCGCCGCGCGGGGCGGATCTTGAAGCGGTACGGTGGCAATGCCAGCGAACCGGTCTGGATGGCGTTTTACCAAGCTTTGAATCGCCGCGTTGTAAAGCTTGGACCAGGTTTCGCCATGTTGGCCGTCCAGCTCATATCCCACGGCGCTGGTTTGCACTTCAACCGTTGCGATACCAATGTTTCCCTTTTTCATGATCTGAAGCCGCTCGTCCAACTCCGCCAGGCGACGGTCCAGATTCAGTCTCCGGCCCTTGCCAAATCGTATCGCCAGCGGGTTATCTTTGCTGGTCTTTGGTGGAAAGTATTCGATGCCGAGCGCTTTACCGTGCTGTTTGATTTCATCAATCAACTCCGGAGCAAAGTAATGATGATGAATGTCGATCGCACTCGGCGTGTTCGCGGCGCGATTAGCGGTCGACGTTGCCGTGCATCCGGCCAAAAAACCTGATGAGACGACCGCGGTTTTGCCAGCCAGTTTGAGAAAGTCGCGTCGCGTGATGGTCGACGTTTCCTTTGCCATGGTTTCCCTCCCTTCTGGGCAGGCCTGATTGAAACCCGCCCCTACGGCAGTAAATTGACTGTTAGAAAGAGCATGATGATCTCGCTTATTAGCGACCGGTTCCGCGTCGATATCGAACTATAACTTCATTCATTCTCACCAGGCAACTACAAAGACAAGCTCATATTTCGTTGACGGCGCACGCCCCTTTACGCTAGCGTTACGGTGAATGGGTTGTAAGAGAACGCAATGATGAAACATTGCACCGTGTTTGTTTTGTTCTGTCTATTTCTGAGTTTGAACGGCAGCGTTCGAGCGCAGGATAAACTACGCGCGGCTTTCGGCAGTTTGGCAGCGAGCCACATGGTGCTGCTCGTGGCCAAAGATCTGCGGTTTTTCCAGAAATACAATCTCGAAGCGGAAGTAGTCGGCCATATTCCCGGCGCCAAGGCGGTGTTTCCATTGATATCCGGTGATGCCCAAATAATTCACGCCGCCGGCCCGCCTTTCGTGCAAAGCGCGCTCGGCGGCAGTGACGTCGTGATGTTCATGGGGCTTATTAACTCCATGTCTTTTTACATCGTGGCTCATAAGGACATTGGGACTCCAGCGCAACTCAAAGGCAAAAAACTTGGCGTCAGCACCCTTGGATCGTCTTCCGATTTCTCCCTGCGCTTCGGTCTGAGCAGACTCGGCATCGATCCGGAAAAAGATGTAACCATCTTGGCGCTGGGAGACAGCGCGATTCGCGTCAATGCGCTGATCAACGGCACGGTGCACGGCGGCGCGTATAATCTTGGCGAGACGCTCTATCTAAAACAGCAAGGACACCGTCAACTGCTCGATACGGCGCTCACCGGGGTCGAGTACCAGCACACGGCCGTGGCGACCACCCGCGCCATCATTGGGCGTAATCGAAAAGCGGTAGTAAATTACACTAAAGGGATCATCGAGGCGATGGCATGGATGAAAAATCATAAGCAAGAGAGCCTCAAGATCATGAGCAAATACCTCAGGATCAACGACCGTCAAGTCGTGGAAGCCCAATACGAAGAAAATGCCAATAAGCTCTACGTCAAAAAACCTTATCCGACCCTGGCGGGTATCAGGACGATATTGGACAGCTTGCCCAGGAATGTAAAAGCCAAAGGCGCCAAACCCGAGCAATTCGTCGACTTGAGCATAGTCCGCGAGCTGGACGAGTCAGGGTTCATCGATGGTCATTACAAATGATCATAAATTTCCGGTCGCAGATACGAGATTTGGCGTCTGACGACCGAAGGAAAGCGAGAATGCCATGCTACTAAATCGCGAACGTGCTCTTGAACTCATGCAAAGATTTTCCGTCGACGCGCTGGTGGGAGCGACGCGTGAGAATGTCATCTATATGAGCGACTTTGCGCCGTGGGGACAAGGCGTGCACAAATACTCCCAGCGGCCAAACTTTGTCGTTTTCTGCCGCCCACCGGATCAAACCCCGGCCATGCTCATGTATCCCGGAGAAGCGACTTACTTCGCGGCGCAAAAGCCTTGGCTCCAGGAAGTCTACACCTACGGTGGCGGGCGCACTCTGCGTTACGCGGCTGATGCGCCGCCGAGCGAGGAAGAAGCGCGCTTCGTCTCAGTCTTCGACAAAGCAAAACTCTTGGGCAAGAGTCCTGCTGAAGCGTTGACTCGGTTACTGCGCGACAAAGGCTTAAGCGGGCGCACGGTGGCCTGGGACCACGAAGGCATGGCGCAGGAGGTCAAAGATTATCTCCGGGAAGCGCTGCCACAGGCGAAGTTTCTCGATGGCAGCGATCTTTTTCGTTTGATTCGTATGATCAAAAGCGAGGACGAAATTAACGGCCTCAAGAAAGCCTGCGAGCTTAATGACAAGGCGGTGAGCGCGATGTATCGGAGCGCCGCAGTAGGCGCGACGGAGCTCGAGCTTTCGGCGGAATTTCACAAGCATATCGGCAGCGGGCGGGGAACCGTGGGATGGCAGCACCTGGGGTCCGGCAGGAGATCGGCTGGGATTTTTCCGCCGTCTGCCAAGAAACTCGAACCCGGCGATCTTCTACGCACCGACGTGGGGATTTATCTCAATTCGCTCCACTCCGACGTATGCGCAACGGGGGTGCTTGGAGCCCCGACGGCGACACAAAGAAAACTGTTCGATGCCGGGACAAAAGGAATCGCCGATTGTCTGGAACTTTGCAAACCAGGCAGCCGCCCGTCAGAACTGCTCGACGCGCTCAATCGCGGCACCAAACAAGCCGGCGTCGACGAACACAAAGATTTCGTCGGTCACACCATTGGCATCGAGGCAAGAGAATTTCCCTTCGAGTTTACCGCGCCAAAAAAGCTCAGCAGCCCCTTTTTGCCTGAAACCAGCGACGTACCCCTGCAGGAAAACATGGTGATCAACGTCGAGGTGGCGCTCGTCGAGCTGGGCATGGGCGGGATTCAGATCGAGCACACGCTGCGCATCAAAAAAAACGGTTTCGAGTTCATGACGGCGGAGCCGCGGGAGCTGATAGCAATTTAGGGGCTGCTCGTGGCCGGCTGCGCGCAGCGTTTTTATATACTACTATGTTTAAGAGTTTTCGCGGCTCGCGCAAATTTTTCCGGTAACCTGAAATACTCGAACACGGGGATTTACTCGCGCCAAGGCGCAAAGTACGCCAAGTTCGGAGGGGAAAGATTGATAATCTTACAAACGATCTTCACCATTTTTCTCCGACCTTTGCGGCCTTGGCGTCTTTGCGCGAGATATTCCGAATTTCGGTTGCGGCTCTGCCGCGCCATGCTCTTTGTAGTCTATTCACTTAATCTTCAAACCGTTGCAGCCACCGATCGATGACCTCGACGATCTGCGCTATGTGCCGGTTGTAAAAATGATTGCCGCCGTCGACCTGTTCGTAGGTTGCATTGGCACCGGCGTTGGCGACGATTTCTTGAGCGTATTCGTGAAACAACTTTGGCTCGGCGCCGCCGACGATGGCGAGCAAAGGACAGCCAAGGCTCTTGGCGTAGGGCCGGCAATCGTTGCGGTCGTCCTTGCCGTATTTATCGAGATGGGTGCGGGCGCTAAAGATTCCCGGCGTGGCGCCGACGGCGACTGACATCAAGTCGTCACCTCTGCCATCGCTAACCATCGATTCGGCTTGTTCGATCAGTTCGCGGAACTTGGGCTGGCGCGCGATCCGCTCCGAGTAGAATTGCTTCGGCGCGGAGCAGGAAACGATGCCGGCCATGTCCGAACGACGGCGGGTGCCCTGGTAGATGATTGACTTGATGGCGCCGAGACTGTGGCCGACCAGAACGAATCGCCGGTAGCCACGGGCAGCGAGGAATGCCAAAGCGCCGTCGAGATCGGCGAGGCAGTCCTCGAGATTTTCATAAGCCGAGCCGCCGAACCTGGTCAGGTTTCCGGCGCGGCAGATCCAATCATGGCCACGGGTATTGATGACGAAGCAATGGTATCCGCGCGCCGCCAACTCTTGGCCGAAGAGAAACAACGGCGGCAAGTAGAAATTCATCGCCACGCCGTGAACGAAAACGAGGGCGAGATCGGCAGGCGACTCCGGCGGCGTCAATAGCGCCCCATGCAGCCGCTCGTTGTCCGAGGTTTTAAACGTGCAGATTTCAGTTTGGCAGTTCATAGGGTGAGATGAGACAGAGACAGAGAGAAACTCGACATGATGATTGTGCTGTGATGTCGTGGTCCGGCGTGCGCGCAGTCAGTGGGCGAATTGCTCGAGCCACTCCGCGATGATCGCAACGACCTCCGGCTCGTGGTTGATATAAAAATGATTTGCTCCCGGCACGATCCTGTAACTTGCGCTTGCGCTACCGGCTTCGGCCAGCGCCTTGGCGTACTCCGGGAAAAATGGGTGTTCGGCGCCGCCGGCGATAGCCAGGTGCGGGCACCCCAGCCGACGAGCTTGGGGCCGGACATCGTTTTTCTCGTGGCGTCCGTATTTATTTTCATAGGTCCTGGCGGTAAAGATCCCCATCGCACCGCTGGTCTGCGCCCAGAGGAAGTCGTCGCCTTGGCCTTGCGCGATCATTCGCTCTGCTTTGGCCATAAGATCTTTGAACTCGGGTTGTTCTTCCGCCCGCGCGGAATAAAACTGTTTCGGGCAGGAACAGGAAATGACGCCGGCGATATCGGCGCGTTGACGCGCGCCTTGGTAAAGCAGCGACTTCACGCAGCCGAGACTGTGGCCGACGAGGAGGAAGCGCTTGTAGCCATGGCGCGCCATGCAGTCGATGGCGCCGTCGAGGTCGAGTAAGCACTCTTCAAAGGTCTCGTAGGCGGCGCCGCCGAACTGGGTCAGATTGCCGGCGCGGGCAATCCAGTCGTGGCCGCGGGTGTTAATGACGAAACAATGATGGCCGCCCGCGGCGAGGGCCTGTCCGAGCGTCGGCAGTGGCGGTAGGTAAAAATTCATCGCTACGCCGTGCACCATTATCAACGCCAGATCAGATTTCTTGTCCGGCGGCGTGAAAAGCAGCCCGTGGAGCCGTTCATTATCGGATGTTTTAAAACTCACGAGTTGGGTGTGAATTCGCATGGTTATCATTGCCTACGGTATTTGTTGTGCGGGGATTCGTTCAAGACGTTCAAATCGTTCAAGCCGAAAGACAAAATCAGCTCTTACTTTACGCCATCCGTGTTGATCTCGCCAATTTTAGGGTTCTGGGTTTTCATGATCCGTTGAAGCCCCTCGCAGACCGTCTATGGGAACGGGGCGAAAGCCTATAGATAAAGAATACCTCCGGACGTCCTTCCGAGAGA
>CAWJBB010000007.1:0-100558 GCA_963840855.1 uncultured delta proteobacterium | reverse complement strand
GAAAAAAAACGTCGAACCCTTCCCCGGCTCCGACTCCACCCAGATCCTGCCGCCGTGACGTTCGACGATCTTCTTGCAACTCGCTAGACCGATGCCCGTGCCTCGGTACTGGTCGTCCGTGTGCAGCCGCTGAAAGATTTGGAAGATCCGCTCTAGGTGTTGCGGAGCGATACCGATGCCGTTGTCGTTGATCGAAAACAGCCAGTCATGGTCGCTCTGCCTGCAACTGACGTGAACCACCGGAGTATTGCCGTTTCGGTACTTGATAGCGTTGCCGATAAGGTTCTGAAACAGCCGCCCAAGCTGGATGCCATCGCCCGTGACTGTCGGCAGTGGGTCGCGGGTGACCTTGGCGCCGCTTTCCTCGACCGCCACCTGCAAACCCACCAGCGTTCTGTCGAAAATCAGCTCGGAGTCGGTGGGTGCGAACTCTTTCCCCTGGCTGCCGATCCGCGAGTAGTCCAGAAGATCGTTGATCATCGCCTGCATACGTTTGGCGCCGTCCACCGCGAAGCCGATGAATTCGTCTGCCTCCTCGTCCAGCTTGCCTCGATAGCGCCGCGCCAACAAACTCGTATAACCAGTGACCATTCTGAGCGGCTCCTGAAGATCGTGGGAAGCCACATAGGCGAATTGCTCCAGCTCAGTGTTTGAACGCGCAAGTTCCTCGACGCTTTCCTTCAAGTCTTCTTTGGCGCGCTTGAGACCGTCGAAGAGCTGGAATTTTTGCACGGCGATACCGATCAAGCTTCCCGCCGCTTCCAACCATTTGAGCTCCTCTGATTCCAAGCCGCGCGGCGCGCGGCTACCGAGCTGAAGCACACCCAGGATCGCATCGTCGCTCCGGACCGGCACCGCCACGGCAGAGCGTACCCCTTCATGCTTGAAGGTGCGCAATCCCTCGCATTCTTGCACATTGTGCTCGACGACAGGACCCTCAGAGGTCAGCATTTGCGCGGTCAACCTGCCGGTCGCGCCGTCGTAAAGTCTGGTATGATGCCGCTCGATATTCGCTGCATTCAGGTAGCCTAGATGGGCGGCCACGCGGTAAATTTGCGTACCCGGCTCGACGAGCCGAATAATGCCGAGGTCGAAGCCGCGGGCTGCAAGGCAGTGCGCAAGAATACTTTGTAACGCAGTTGCATCGTCCGGCGTTTGTAGGATGGCGCAGCCAATTTCGTGCAGAGTCTGAGTATCGCGATAGGAGCGCTCCAGTTCCTTGGTGCGCGCTGCCAAATCGTTCTCGGCGGTCTGACGCGCATTAGCCTGACGTTTAATGATCTTGTCGGCGCGACGCACGACAAACATGAGCATGAGATAAAGACAGCCCAACACCACAATGACGCCTAGAGTAAGAAGCCTTTGCGTCTCCTCAATGCTTTTTAGCATGGGAGTAACGTCTTGATAGAGCTCGAAGACGGCTTCTATAGCAATTCCCGCCGGAGCACGCCGAATTGGCACATAACTCGAAATAAGGTCGCGGTCGGCGATGACACCCTCGAAAGCACTGAAAGTATCCCGGTGGGTAAGCTCGCTCACCACGGCGCCCGAGCGGGCGAAAAGAAAGCCGGCATTCTTGCTTTTGTTTTCCCCGATCTGTTTAGCTTCAGTGGAAAAAACGGTTCGCCCCTGAAGGTCATAAACTTTAATTTTCAGCACCGAAACGCCGTTCATCTGGGAGACCACCGCGGCGTGGAGTTTGGCGATATCGGCATGAGCTCTAAGCTCGTCATCGGTAAGATGGGTTACGGAAGCCAGGAACGCCCTGAACTGTGGCCACAACGAATTCGCGAAAGCCCGGGTAAGCGCTACATTCTGACGCTCCGCCATTGCGGTCATATCGCGCAGCGCCATGTTGCGGTAAAATACGCTCAAGATTGCGGCAACGACGACCATCGCGATCAAGATGCTGGCAAAGCTGGCGGTAGAAAAATGCCGAAGCAGTTCGAAAGTAGGCGAGCCTTGTATCGTTTTGCGTCGTCGTGAAAAAAGTCTCATTCTCACACCTGTTTTACGCGCAAAGGGTGAAATAAAACGTCGAGCCCTTACCCGGTGCCGACTCCACCCAGATCTTGCCGCCGTGGCGTTCGACGATGCGCTTGCACACCGCCAGACCGATCCCCGTGCCTGGATATTGTTCGCGGTTGTGCAGCCGCTGGAATATTACGAAAATCTTTTCCGCGAAGCGCGGATCGATGCCGATGCCGTTATCACGAATCGAAAGCAACCAGTCATTGTCCCGGCGCTGGCAGCCGATATGGACGGCCGGCGCGTTGCCGTTGCGGTACTTAAGCGCATTGCCGATCAAGTTCTGGAACAACTGCCCCAGTTGGACGTCGTCGCCCATGACCGTCGGCAGCGGATCATGGGTCACTTTGGCCGCGCTCTCCTGGATCACCCCCTGCAGGCCTACCAGGGCCTGGCCCAGAATCAGCTCGCAGTCCGTCGGCGCGAATATTTTCCCCTGCGTGTCCACGCGGGAGTAGGTCAATAGATCGTTGATTAACACCCGCAGCCGATTGGCACCGTCCACCGCGTAGCCGATAAATTCATCGGCGTCGTCATCGAGCTTGCCTTTGTAGCGTTTGGAGAGAAGGTTGGTATAGCCGGTGATCATGCGTAGTGGTTCCTGCAGGTCATGGGACGCCACATAGGCGAACTGCTCCAGCTCTTTGTTGGAACGTGCCAGATTGGCAGCTAGTTGGGCCTCCCCCTCATAAATCTGGGAATTGTGAATAGCTAAAGCTGCCTGACTCGCCAGCGCGGAGAAAAAGTCGACCTCTTCCTTGATAAAATGGTGCTCTTCCCTCGTAAGAAAGACGATGACGCCCAAGACCTCCTCTTTAATCACCAAGGGCACTCCAAGATAGGAAATCAATCCTTGCCTGCAGTAGAAGGCAGGGTCCAGCGTGCGGGGATCGGTTTGAACGTTGAGAACTATTACGGGCGACTTACCGGTCATTGCCGCCTTAACCAGGGCAGGAGTGTCTCTCAATTTTCTCCGCTTCCAGTCCTCTGCGTCGAGATTGCGGCAAGCCGCGCGTTCCAGTTCTCCGCTTTGCTTATTCAACAGCCACACCTGAACCGCAAGATTGGGCAGGACGACGTCGATCTTTTCCATCAGGATGCTGAGCACGCTATGTCGATCCAAGGTTGAGGTAATGGCCACGTTAATGTCGCGCAGGGCCGCCAGACGCGCCTCGGCGGAGGCTCGTTCGGCGACGCGTTTCTCCAACTCCACTGAGTTTCGGCGCATTTTTCGGATCACAACCGCCAAACCACCGAGTCCTCCAAGTCCCATAGTCAACAGCAGCGCGAAAGTCGCTCTTAGACCCGCCCGGGTCTGTGCGGAGATGCCCTGGAGGGGCTGGATAATCTCTTGCACGCCCCTTACTTCTCCAACCTTCCAGTCGGTCTTGGGACTTTCCGGGTGAGTATTGTGGCAGTGGATGCAACCGGCATTTAAGCGAACGGCGGTTGTATAGCGCAAAGCCGGCCGGCCCTGAAAATCTTCAAAGCGGAAAAACGGTTTATCAGGCCTAGTTCTTAACTCGCGCAGCGCCGCTCGCTCGAAGTCGTCTTTCGGGCCGCCCTCTTTTCTAAAGGCAAAGGGAAAGTCGCTGTACAGGCGCACCTGCATCCCGGTGCTTTTCTCGCTGATGCGCTTGCCGAACTCTATCGTGAAAGTCGCCGGGATCGGCACGGCCCCATCTTTCGTCGCGTAGTCGTGGGTGACCACGACCCCTTGGGGTCTGACCCGCTCGACGACCTCGGAGTTATAGAACGCACGCAGCTCTGTAAGCGACTGGGAATAGAGCGAAATTCCATGCAACGCCCCCGACTCCACCAAACTCGATGACAGATGGGAAAGATGCCATAACGTCACGGCAATCCCGACACAGAACATCACGGCCAGCAAGGGGACGGTGCGCTCACAAATCAGGTGTACAACGGCATTGCGCGCTTTTGTCGCGACGCGGCGAATTGGACCGCCGTCTCCGAAGGTACCATTTGATACCATCTCAAACCTCAATAGATTCTGTCGTCAACCGCACATCGTACGCGGTGTCTTCACCGAAATGCGCTTCATAAAATGAATATCCAACGCTTCCATGTCGGCCAAGCCACTACCATCACGGCCGATCTTGAGGACTTCAGGAGGTTCGGTAAGCTAGTTACCAGAAAGGGAACTAACAAAATAATCGCCTCAAACCACGCCCTGTTTTGGCGCCAACACACTTTCCTACCCGCGGATTTTTTTGGCTAAAAGTTTCCTCAATAGTTGCTTATCGGCGGAATTGTCCGGGACTTTTGCTGAGCTATTGCGAAGAAATTGCGCCTGCCGTCACGCCGCGTCTTCTGAGGCGACTGATGACGCCTCCATCTTCTGAACGTCCTCACCCGTGAGCCCGTTCAAACCCCCTAAAGCGCCGGAAGATTCTGATGGATGCTCTATTCTTCCCTGCCGTAATGAGCTGTTCACGACGTTGAGCGCACAGAGTTTGTCAGTTTTCCCTGACTCTAGGCCGCCGGGGGTTAAATAATGGACAAAATCCGTCGATCTTGAACTCTGTGGCAATCACGCCAGCCACCCTTAGTCGCGCGCTTTTCGGGCGGCGTCGGATGAGCTGTTGCGCCCGACAGTGACAAACTCTTGGTGCCGTTAGACTTGCAATGAGGGCCGGCGGGATTTAAGGATTTGACAACGCATTTGAGCCCGTCTTCAACAATTGAAAAAAGTCCGGCATTGACGAAATCATGGACGCTAATCCTCCCATCGAAATCCTGTTGGTAGAAGATAACTCAGGTGACATCCGCCTGACGCTAGAGGCATTTAAGGACGCCGCACTACCCAACCATGTGAGCGTTGCGCGCGACGGCGAGGAGGCTCTCGCTTTCTTGCGCAAAGAAGGACCTTACGCCTACGCCCCCCGGCCCGACCTTGTCCTTCTCGATCTGAACATGCCAAAGAAAGACGGCCGCGAAGTCTTGCGGGACGTAAAAGCCGATCCGGAGTTAAAGATAATTCCGATTTTCGTACTGACGACCTCGGTGGCCCCAACCGATATTGTCAACAGCTACGATCTCCACGCCAATTGCTATATCCAAAAACCTGCAGGTTTTGACGATTTCATAGATTTGATCCGGACGCTTGAAAGTCTCTGGTTTGGTGTCGTACAACTACCCCTAGGAGCCAAGAAAGCGACAGCATGAAGGACAAAACCGGGCGCGTACTTCTGATCGAGGACAACCAGGGCGACGCCCGCTTGCTGGCAGAGGTTCTCAAAGACGTCCCCGGCCAGCCCTTCGAACTGGTGCATGCCGACCTGGTGAGCAGCGCCTTGGAGCGGCTGAACAGCGAACATTTCGAGGCGATCCTACTCGACTTGTCGTTGCCCGACGGCCAGGGTTTTGGCGTGCTCCGGCGCTTGCTCGACGTCGCGCCGAGCATCCCGGTCTTGGTGCTCACCGGACTCAAAGATGAGCAAATGGCGCTCAATGCCCTTTCCGCTGGCGCCCAGGATTATCTGGTAAAAGGCTCTCACGACGGGGACTTCATCGCCCGCGCTATCCGTTATGCGATCCAGCGCAAAGAGCTCCTCGAGCGCACTCGCGCGCTCAGAGAAATTGACCAGGCGATCACCTCTACTCTCGACATCCACGAAATTTTTACTGCCCTACTCGACAAGACCGGCGCGCTGTTCCCTTTCTCCGCCGCGTGCGTCCAGAAAATCAATCCCGACAACGGCGCGTTGGAGTCCGTGGCCCTGAACCGGATGCATGAAAAAGACCTCCAGACGTATGATTGGAACGGGCTCAGCGACGCGGCTCGAATGGACATGCCCATCGTGCTGGCGCCCTCCACCAACGGCGTCGGAACGGGGGCGTGGGACGCGGTCGCGGCCTTCCCCCTTAAGTTGAAGGAGCGCATCTGGGGTTATCTGTGTTTTTTTTCGAAAAAGGAGCGAGAATTCAGCGCCGAAGAATTGGACTTCTTGAGCGCGCTAGCCGCCCAGGTAGCCGTCGCCATCCATAACGCAGAGCTTTACGCCGGCACCGTGGCGCTGGCCGAAGATTTGCGCCGGTCTAATAAAGTGAAGGACGATTTTTTGAGCATCATGTCCCATGAGCTGAGAACCCCGCTCAACATCGTCATGAACTGCGCTGAAATCGTGCGCACCGGCATTGTCGGCGAAATCAATTCGGAACAGGCGGACATCCTGGACCGGCTCATGACCCAGGCGAAGAACCAGTTGACATTGGTCAACGGTATCCTGCATGCCACGCGCATGGAAACCGAACAGTTGGTCGCAAGTCTCGAAGAGGTGGACTTGAGGGAATTTCTCGAAAATCTCAAATCCGACTACGCGATCTCGTTCTCCAACAAGAATGTCGAGTTGCGCTGGAACCACGCCACCCATCTCCCGCTGGCCAGGCTTGACCGCGATAAGCTGCGCCACATATTGGAAAACCTGATCAACAACGCCATCAAGTTTACGGAAGCGGGATCGATTATAGTCTCCGCGCGCCTGGTAGAGGGTAGCGCGCACTTATCGAAGGCAGGGAATCACAACCGCTGGCTCGAATTAGCGGTGTCGGATACGGGCGTTGGTATGCCGGCTGAGTCGTTGGCGCTGATCTTTGAAAAATTTTGCCAGTTGGATGCCACCTCGACGCGGCTCCACGGCGGCGTCGGCATCGGGCTCTATCTGGTGAAGAGATTTGCAACCGTATTGGGTGGCGACGTGACGGTGGAAAGCCAGGCCGGCAAAGGCTCGACCTTCACCGTGACTATCCCGTTTATCCCCGCCGGGTTCGTGACCATTCAAGATTCAAACAGCCAGGATCTGCAGGCAAAATTTAATCTAGTGTCTTCTCGACCCGAACAACCCAGCGGTCCCCGTTTGAGCGGCACTCGCTAACGAGAAGGCTCAAATCGTTCCTATCGATCAAGGCGTTCAAAACGATTTTCGGTGCAGGTAAGGGGACAGTCCCCATTCCGAAGGGGGACTGTCCCCTTCTGTGAAGATTTGAACTGCTTGAACCCGCCGCCGGCGGTTTACTGCGAGGTGACCTTTGGGCTTTCTGTGGTTAAATCTTTTCGTGAGCGGCTGGCATTTTTTCCGCGGCGTTTGAGCGGCTAGGCGAAGTCTGAGCGGCGCAGCTGTTGATTCCCCGGGGCGGCAATTTGACGATGGTGAACCAGAATTCTTCAAGCATTTGAACGATCTTGATAAACTGGTCCATGTCCACCGGTTTGTTGATGTAACAGTTGGCATGGAAACCGTAAGTAGTGATGATATCCGACTCGGCCTCCGATGTCGTCAACACAACTACCGGAATGCGCTTTAAGTCGGCGTCGTTCTTGATCTCTTGTAGCACTTCTCGGCCATCTTTGCGGGGTAGATTGAGATCGAGCAAGATCAGATCGGGAGTCGGTGCATTGTCGTGACCGCCCTCGCCGAGCAGAAACTCCATCGCCTCCATGCCGTCGCGGGCGACGTGGAGATTGACGATCAGATTGCTTTCCTTGAGCGCCTCTTCCGTGAGCCGAATGTCGCCGATGTTGTCCTCGACCAACAATATCTCGATGGGCTTTAAGACGTTGCCATTCATGAGCCTGTTTCTCCTTGATTCCAGCGGTCACCGATGCATAGTCATTGCCGGAACCCGGCAATTCCAGTGCAGACTAAATCGGGGCCAATCCAGGGTTCTTAAGCCATGAACGCATTTCTGCGCGTGGCACCCTTCGGTCAAAGAATCGGGTGGAGCTTTATCCGATCAATGGAATTTCCGTTAAAGTCTGTGATTTCGAGCACAGCTCGAACTGCGAAAGTTCCATTGTGGGCACTGTTTGCCGGGCGCCACCGAGATGGACCGTCTCCGCGCGCCCCCGGCTTGCGAGCAACAGCGCCGTGGCCACGATAAGATATAGAATCAGTTGTATGACTTCATCCCGCGTCAGCATAACCTACCGAATTTTCTAGAGTTTTATCATCGCGGGCCACCGGATGCCCGGTAATGAGGCTGATTTCTGCGGCAGCCACGCACAGGCCAAAAATGGTTTTGGTTTGAAATCACCGCGACCTGTGACTAGAATCGGCGCTGGGCGAAAATACTTCATAAACCAGGACAGTCAATGTCATGAAAATCCATCAAATTCCGTTGTTGCGCGACAACTACGGTTACCTTTTGGTCTGCGAAAAAACCAATCAGGCAGCCATCGTTGATCCGTCGGAGGCCGAGCCCGTATTGCGCAAAATGGAACAGGAAAAAGCTGATCTCAGAGCGATCTTGAACACCCATCACCACCGCGACCATACCGGCGGCAATGAGAAGCTACTAGCCGCGCGGCGGATGGATGTCTACGGCCATAAAAGCGATGGTAACCGGATTCCCGGCTTGACACATGGCGTAGACCAAGGAGACGAAATCCGCATCGGCGAGCTGAAAGGCGAAGTTCTTTTTATCCCTGGCCATACGACCGGCCATGTTGCTTATCTATTCGGCGACGCGCTGTTTTGCGGCGACACACTTTTCACCGCCGGTTGCGGCCGGCTCTTCGAGGGGACGCCGGAACAGATGCACGCCTCGCTTAGCAAGATCATGGCCCTGCGCGAGGATACCAAAATTTATTGCGGTCACGAGTACACGGAGAGCAACCTGCGCTTTGCGCTAACCGTGGAGCCTAAAAACCCTAAAGTTGTTTCGCGCTACGAGCGCGTTCAGGCGCAGCGCGCCCGCGGCGTCCCGACGGTTCCTGCGACGCTGGAAGAAGAGAAGCAGACCAATCCCTTCTTGCGTTGGAACAGCGGAGAAATTCAAGCGACCGTCAAAGCCGCGGTGCCGGGCCAACGCATGGACCCGGTGTCGGTATTCGCCAGCGTGCGCAGGTTGAAGGACGCATTCTGAAATTTATCTCGTTATCGGAAAGTCATCAGAACCTACATGGAGATTCCCGACCTCAACACGCCCCGTTCCCTTGACGGCGCGAAAATCAAAATGGACGATATCATCGACGACTTGTTTCATGACGTCCAGAACAGCATTCACCGGGTCGGCATGGAACTCGAACTCGTAGGTATGGGTCTGGGAAAGAGCGCCGACGCCGCGAAAACCGCCGAGATGGTAAAGCTGTTGGAAAATAGCGTCCGAGACCTGCGTGGTTATATCAGCTCCGTACAGGAACCCTCCGCCACCTGCGACCCGGCGGCGGTTTTGCAAAGCGTCGTTGCGAATCTACAAATTGGCCAGCGCGGCCGCCGTGTTCATGTCAGCTGGATTCCGCCGGAATCCCTGCCGCTGGTCGCGGTGCACAGAAAACTCCTGGCGCGGGTATTGGAAAGGGTTTTAGATTTCTGCGAGAATCTCATGCCACAGGGAGGCGAAATGCGGATCACGGCCGGACGCCAGAAAAGCCCCGGCCAATTTCGTGTGGAGATCATTTTGACGATGTTAGCCCCCGCGCCCATCGACATCGACAAAGAATTGTTTGGCGAACCTTCCGCTCATGTCCCAACCGGCCACGGAGCGAAACGTGCTTTGGAAGTCTTGCGCCGCCACCACGGAGAAATTTCATTTCGCAGAGATAGCGTTGGTCAATGCGCGATAACTCTTCGCATGCTAGCCTCGCCTCAGTAGGGAACCAGATTTTGCCGCCGCAAGCGCGCCGCCTGGCGGGAATCACGGAGCAGGCGCAGTAGCCATCGAAATGAGCTTGGAGAGAAGCGAATCCGCTGCGGTTACGCCGCATATTCTAGTTGTTGACGATGACAATCTCATCTGCCAGCAACTGGAGCGCCTTTACCAGCACGGCGGTTACCAGGTCAGCGTTACGCATTTCGCGGAGAACGCGCTGCAGATGCTCGAAAAAGAGGACATCGACCTGGTCGTTACTGACGTCCAGCTCCCGGGCTTGAGCGGCATCGAGTTGACCAAGCGGATCGTCGAGCGTTGGAGTAGCGTCGCCGTGATCGTTATGACCGGGTACGCGGAAATCGACGACGCCGTGCGGGTCCTGAAAATCGGCGCCGGCGACTATATCATCAAGCCCTTCAGCGCATCCGCCATCCAGGAGTCCACACAGGCGGTACTGGAAAGAGCCAGCCTATTTACGGAAATTCGCCATCTGCGGCGCCAACTCAAGAACGGTCTTGAGTTCGGCGGCATGCTCAGCCAGACCGAAGAAATGCATCGGGTCTTCGAAATCATTCGTATGGTGGCGCCAACGAACAGTACCGTGGTCATAGAAGGCGAGACCGGTACGGGCAAGGAGCTGGTGGCCAGCGCTATCCATCATCACAGCGCGCGCGGGCGCGGACCGTTCGTGACCATCAATTGCGGCGGATTGCCGGAGACTCTTCTTGAAAGCGAGCTCTTTGGTTTCGAGCGCGGCTCATTCACCGGCGCGGACAACGCAAGGCCCGGCAAGATCGAACAGGCCCACGACGGCACCCTTTTTTTTAACGAGATCGAGAATATGCCGTTAACGATGCAGGCAAAATTGCTCTTGGCTCTCAACGACCAACGAGTTCAGCGGCTCGGCTCAAATCAGTGGGTTCAGATCGACATGCGCATCATCGCCGCAACGAACGTGCCCCTAAAAACACTCGTCAACGAGGGGAGAATGCGCCGTGACTTCTACTACCGCATCAGCGTGGTGCCCATTTTTTTGATTCCCTTGCGCCAGCGTCTTGAAGATATCCCGATCCTGGTCCAGGATTTCCTGCGCCACCACCGCCTCGCCAGCGAAAAGCAGATAGCTAACATCGCGCCGAGGGCATTGGCCCAACTCATGCGCTATCACTGGCCCGGCAACGTGCGCGAGCTGCAAAACGTCTTGGAAAAGGCGATGGTGCTGGCGAAAAGCCGCGTCATCGAAAACGTTGATCTAAGCGACCTCGAACTGCCGATGGCGATGACCTGCGAGCGAGCGTCATGGGATTTGCCCCTGCCGGTCTGGATTAAAGAGCAAGAAAAGAACTACCTGGTTGCGAAGTTGAACGAATGCGGCGGCCGCATTGACTCCACCGCAAAGCAGTGCGGCATCGACGTGCGCTCGCTGCACCGGAAAATGCGCTTCCACGGTCTGGACAAGAAATCCTACCAAAAACAGCTCCCAAAGCCGGACAAGTGAGCTCGAAGGCAGCAGCGCGCGAGTGTTTTGCACCGTTTGTGGTTAATTTAACTTCTTCCTGCGCCCTTTGCCCTTCGATAGACTGCTATGTGGATGTCAAGTCACGGCACCGCCCTCTTATTTTCTTATGACTCTTTTCCTTCCCCACCCAAGAGAGACTGACTGCTATACGTGGCACGGCACCATGGCCGTCACACTGACTTGGCATGCGCCCCTCTCTAAGGCACTCGGCCCCGGGCTCTCTATCTCATGGATCGAACCGTCAGGAGTTTGTCTCTCCCGGTTCTGTCTATCGTCGAGGCGTTCCCTGGGGCACGGTCTCCTCTTGGGTCAAAGGAGCCGATTAAACTTTTTTCCTCACTACATAGGGTCTTTGTTCCATCAAGACCACCGAAATCAGTACCGTGAGTTTTCTGGCCACCGCCACAATGGCCACCCGCGACGCCACCGGGCGCGCATGGCTCTGGCACACCGCCCGGAAAAATTCCCTCAGCTCACCGTCTTTTCGGATCGCCGACCAGGCGGCTTGGATGAGTTTGCTTCTCAGCCGCGGGTCTCCGCTGTGAGTGATCGATCCTCGATCGGTTCGCTCTCCGGTGGAGTTCTCGGTAGGGACCAAGCCGAGAAAGGCTCCCAGTTGGCGCACGTTTCTCAGCTCACGCCAATCGCCGATCCTAGCCAAAAGCTGACTGGCCACAATCTGGCCAATCCCGGACACGCTCATCACGTACTTTATACACTGGGACAATTCGGCATCGTTCTGACACAAGCGGCGGATCTGTTGGGTTGTCTTAACGATCTGCTTCTCGTTGAACTCCAGACTGTCAAGCAACTGATCAAGCTCAAAACGCACGGTCGAAGAACAGGGAAGCTTTCTCAGTTTAGCCTTCACCATGAACGACCACTGACTACCGGCGGGGGCCGGGGGAAACTCCAGCCCTTCCATAAGCAACAGCGACTTGATGCGCTGCTTCATCGCCACCATCGCGCTGACAAAGGTGTCGCGCAGCTGAGTCAAATGGCGCAGCTCACGGTACAGGACAGCGGGGACATGAATGCTCTTGAGCTGTCCGCCACGAAGATTCTCCGAAATGCCTCGACTGTCGAGCCGATTGGTCTTCACTCTTTGTCCGGGCGCTTTGGGGATCATCGATGGCGAAGCGATCAGGCACGGGTAATCTTGAGCCACAATCCCATCGTACAAGCCGTAGCCCGTCGGTCCCGCCTCGTAGGCAAAGGCCACTTTCTGATCGGGAAAATGTTTACGCACGTGGTTCACAAGATGCTCCGCGCTATACGGCACGCGCAAGGAGCGGATAAACCCTTGCTGATTGGTAAAGGTCACCGAGATACTTTTCTTGCCCACATCCAGTCCCGCAAACACGTCGTAGTCGCGGGGAATAAACGCTTTGCTGTTCATCTGATGTCCTCCTTCGCTCAATGGCGATTTGATGAATCACTATACTCGCTAAAGAGGACTTGTGGTTACACCTAACATCCATCATACAGGTCTCAGGGTAGTCCTTCGACAAGGGCTCAGGATGGTGAGCGAAAGTCCCACCATAAGCCAAGTCGAACCACGTTCTTTGCGGTTAAGTAAGATCTTCACTGAATCTTCGGTCCGGTGTACTCCAGTACATATAACCCGCCTTTGATCCGATCCGTCACGTAGATCAATCCGTCGGTATCGACGTAGAGATCGTTGAACATCGGCGCTTTCTGCCCGTCGGGCGGCGGCGGAATGAAGTAGCCCACTTCGTCGGGGCGAAACTGGTTGCGAATGTCGAAGACCCGCAGCCCCGCATTGTAATAAGTCACGAAAAGAATGTTCTCGCTCTGAAACGAGCCAGGACGGTTCTCATGCACGTTGTGCGGCCCGAAGCGCAGCCCGCGTTTGCAGAAATCGCCTTGCGGCACGGGGCAAGTGCTGACGATGACGGGATTTTTTTCTTCGCGAATATCGATGATCCAGACGCGCTTCTCGCCCTCGTTGCAGTCGTATTTCACCGATTCGTCGACGGCCACGACCAATTTTCTGCCGGGTAGCGGCAACGTCGTGTGCGCGTAGCCGCCAAAGGGCGGGCTCCAATCGATGTGGCTGATGATTTTCGGCTTGCTGATTTCGGAGATATCGAGAATGACCATGCCGGCATCGACCAGCGCGACGTAGGAGCGGTCGCCGTGGGCAATCGCGCCATGCACGTGAAAGTGCTCGCCGGCAAACGGTTCCCAGCCGGGCGGCGTTTCTTCGCCTTCTTTCGTACCGGGGATCCACCAGCGTCCGGCTTCCTTCGGATTCGCGGGATTGGCAATATCCGCGATTAAATACGCGCGCTCGTGGATGCCCGGCAGCGCCGCGCCGACATGGGCATACTTGCCGTCGGTGAACCACATGCGATGCACGCCTTTGCCGGGAAGCTTGAGATAACCGATCTCGCGTGGCTCGGTGGGTTTCTCGATGCTGTAAATTTTGATTCCCGCTTCGTTGGGCACGCTGGCCGGAACCGACTTATCGAAGTACGGCCGCTCCTGGTTCTGGATCAAAATGTCGCCGGCGATCTGCACTTTATGCGCGTGGGTGTTGGCCGCGTGGGGCATCTGCGTGATCAAGCGCGGGTCGGCTGGATCGGCGGCGTCAAGAATACTCAGCGCCATCGGCGAGGTACCGAGATGGGCCAAATAAAGATAACGCCCGTGCTTGAGCAGCTGCATGCCGTCACCGTGGCCGTTCAGGTCGTGATGGCCGATCAATCTGACATTCCAACTTTCACTGCGAGCCTGGATATCTCTGGTTTCCATCGACACCTTTGTCTGCTCCTTTGCGAACGAGTTTGGCGGGGCGCTTCGATACGGTCCAGGCATTCATTTAATTTGGCGACGCGCATATGTCAAACGTCCAGTGGCCGTCGGCGAGAAGCACACCGTTTACACGGATCAAGCCGTCGTGCTAAACACCGGGTGGACGGCACGGAGGAGGCAAACCATGGCTCAAATCGTTTCGATCATCGGCATCACCCACAACCCGTTCATGCCGCGTTTATTTCAACAACCGCAGCAACCCCCCGGGGCGGCCAAAGTCAAAGAACGAATCGCCATGATGCGCCGGAAACTCGCCGAGGCGAAGGCCGACGTGCTGGTCTGCATCGGCAACGATCACTTGCATCAATTCTTCATGGATAACATGCCGGCGTTTATGATCGGCAAGATGGATCAGTACGATGGCACGTTTTACGACGAGACTCGGGAGTTCGGCTTGCCGACCTGCAAACTACCCGGCGACCTCGAAACCTCGGACGCCATCATGGAAGGCGCCTTCGACCGCGGCGTCGACTTCGCTTATTCGAATGAATTGACCATCGATCACTCCATCATCGTGCCGATGATGTTCGTGCGTCCCGAGATGGATATTCCCATCGTGCCGATTTTGACCAACTGCATCGCCCCGCCGATGCCGAGACCGAAGCGCTGCTTTGAGGTCGGCAAAGCCATTCGTGGCGCCATCGATAGCCTTCCGACCAACAAACGGATCGGCGTGCTCGTAAGCGGTCACTTGTCTCTCGAAGTCGGCGGCCCGAAACAATTCGAACGTCATCTCACCGATCCACACTTCGACGCCGCCGCCGTCGGCTGGATCGTCAACGGCGACATCGACGGCGCCGCCCAAGGCTGCACGCCCGAGAAGATGATCGCCTCGGGCAACATGACCAGCGGCTACTTGAATTTTTTGATGATGATGGGCGTGGCGAACAGCACCAAGCCGTCCTACGCGGAAGGATTGGACGCCGGCTTTCCGGCGATACCGTTCTTTAGTTGGGAGAAACAAAATTGATGGACTGGAAAGTCTTAACAACGGTCTTCACGTCGGTCTTCATTGCCGAGCTTGGCGACAAGACTCAGCTGGCAACGATGCTGTTCGCGTCGGACAAGGGCACGAGTAAACTGACTGTTTTCATAGGCGCATCGTTAGCGCTTGTCGTCACCTCCGCACTTGGCGTTGTTGCCGGTTCGGCACTGTCACAATATATCAGCGAGAAAGTTTTGCATTACTTAGCGGGAATCGGGTTTATCGCCATCGGCATTTGGACGCTATTCAAAGCTTGACCGAGGAGTCGCCATATGAGCAAGTACCTAATGAACAAACTCATTCACCATGTCAACATGAACGAGTCGGCGGAGGATGAATACACGGCTAATCCGCGCGCGTTCGTGGAGAAATGGGAGAAGACTCAAAAGCTGAAATTGTCGCCGGAAGAACGCGAAGCGCTGGCCACCAAAGATTACGGCAAGCTCTATGCCCTCGGCGCGCATCCATTTACACTCTGGAGCTTCACCGAAGCGGTCTGGATACATGAAAAACCGCGCGAAGAATTAGTTGCGGATTACAAAGCGAAAGCGGCTAAGGCGGGCTATCCGAATTTTAAGACTTGAGACGGTGTTGTTTCAAGAATAGAGTGCCGAGCAACATGGCAGGCGCCTCTTTTGGCTGGTTAAGACCCGGCCGAGCCTAGAACCAAAGAAGGACGTCTGTCAACCGTGAGAAACCGCGAAAGTCGTTGTACGAGAGCGCGTTTATCTCCGGCTCGTTTACTGAACCTCGAAGCGTGTCTCTCGCTCAGACACATTGTTGAAAGCTTTGGGATGAACCAGCTCGCGGCTATAAAGCACCATACGCAGAAAGCCGGGGCTGCCGGTAATTCGGTGCGCGACGCCGCGCGGAATGTAAGACATCTGCCCTGGGTCAAGTTCCAGCGCACCCCATTCGGTGTGGTTTAGTGAATGACCGCGGAACTGAAACCAGATTTCGTCTTCGTCGCAGCCGCGGTGAAATCCATTCTGTTCTTCTTCAAGATTGTAAACATCAACGCGAAACTCCCGGCCATTGTAGAGCACCGGAGCCCTGGCGCCGCCTTTGCCGGTCATGCCGGTAAAATAGTTAAAGGCGCTCAGTTTGCGGGCGTTGCGACCGCCTTCTCGTTTGCAACCGATGAGCGCCGCAACGCTGCGTTCAACCCAAAGATCCGACTGCGGGTCCCAAAAACTGATGTGTTCTAATACGGCACCTTCACTCGCACCCTCTGGCTTGGCGCCGTTGCCGGGCACCACCGGAGCCGACGGCCGAACGGTCAATCGCATCTGCGTGAGCGGTTTCTCCGGATCCACGCCCTCGGTCACGCACTCCCGAGTGGCGATGCGCACGCGCAGGCACTGATCCGTGCCGGTTGAGCGATGCGAAATAGCCGAGGGCACCAGCGCGATTTCTCCCGGCTCCAATTCGATTTCGCCGCATTCACTCTCGATCTTCGAGCGCCCGCAAAATTGCAAATAGATCACATCGTGATCCGCGGCGCGGGTAAGTTGCGCTTCTGGTCCGTCGATGTGTTCCGTGGCGACGCGCAATCCGTCGCCCTCAAAAATCATCACGCGCGCCCGGTTGCCGGCCAGCGGAGCGTTCCTAAGCAGATCGAACGGACGGATCTTCGGCACCATTCTCTGGCCCATACGGGCGGTGCCGATCACCGCGCTTTCATCTCGTTCCATCCAGATATGTTCAGCCGGTTCCCTGTGCGTCATGAACTCGCGGATCTTTTTTGCCATGACCGTGACCTCCTTAATTTTCTGCGGGGCTCACTAATGGCTCTCGTCCGGACACTTCACACCGATCACGCCTGACGCCTCTATGGCCTTTTTTGCCCTTTCACCGCCGGATAAAAGTACTCGTACGAGCCGTCTTCGATTTTCTTAAACATTGTCGACACCGTCTTCCACGGGTCTTTAGCGTAATCTTCATAGCGGCCCTTGGCGTTGATTCCGGGTATTTCCGGTACCCAGTCCTCCGTCAACAGGTCTTTCGGATCGCCGTAGCGCGACGTGAGCGCGCGGACTTCGGGGCTATCCAGCGAATTCATTCGCCCCCTGTTAATGATCGTCACCCAGGTGTTCTTGGTGCCACGGACACGCAAGCGGTACGTCGTGAAGTAGTTGTGAATATGAAACCAGTGATCGTCGGGAAGATTATTTTTCTTGGTGAACTCGACCCACTCCTTTGCCCATTCCGGCGAATCCGGTCCATGGTGGACACGGATGCCGTTGCCAAAGTGCATGACACCGCTGCGATTTCGCTCGGTGCTGTTCTCTCCGGCCATGTTCTCGTCCGGGCGCTTGTAAAACTTCGGATTGGTGCCGAGCGCCGCTTCGTAGAGGAGCCAGTAACCGGGGCGGTCGTGATACGGATACGTCACTTCATTAATCCTCGGATACTTGAGAAACTCGCGCCACGTCTCCGCGTATACTCCGCTCCCCTTCACATCGACGACGAAGCCGTCCTTGATGACGATTTCAGCGCGCGGGAAATGTCCCGCGTGGTTGGCCGTGCCGGCGATCATACCGTTGGCCTTCGGCGTCGGTGAGCGCGCGTTCCACTTTTTTTGAAACGCCGGATACTCGACGACGGAATAAGGGAAACGGCCCGTCGCTTGATTGGGAAACATATAGAGATGGCCTTGCTGGTAAACGCCCCGCGCCCATCTCTCGGACATATCCTCCGTGAGTTCGCTAGTCAGATTCGTGCCTTCCGGGTCAGTAATTGCCAAACGATCCGCCCACCCGATGGGCTCGATGGTGCGCTCTTCGACGAGCCGCCACACGTCACCGGGGAATTGCGAGATCTTGCTCATCACCGTCCAGCGGTTGTCGTAAACCATCACCCCCAAGTACTTTTCCTCATACGGACGCACGTAACGCCGCAGGGTTGTGGTGCCGCCGGTGCCCCAGAAGAACCCTCTCACAGTCGGGTTTTTCTCTAAAAACTGCCTGATCCCCTTGCCGATATTTTCTCTGTCGAGTTTTTTTGCGACCTCCTTCAAGCGCTCCGGAATCTCGGCTCGCGCCGGATAGAGCGCGTCGTAAAGATCCGGCCGTCTTTCCTTGAGCCACTTCTTCGGCGCTTCGGGGTCGGCAAAGCGATCATCGATCCACCTCCTCGCTTCCATGTATCCCTGCTCGGAAGTGAATTGCCGGCGCGCCTTGCGCAGCTCCGCCGCTTCGGCGCGGCTCACCCCGACGAGCTCGTAATCGTACAGCAGGTGCACTTTCACGCCACGCTCTTCGATGGCGCGTTTGATCGCCTGTACGACCAGATCCTCGGCGGTCGATGTGAGGACGAGCCCAACACCCTCGCCATCTTTAAGAATACCGAACCCGTCACCTTGCAATCCGGTGGTCTGCCGCGCAATGGCGCGGGCGTAGGGCATTACTTCTTCGACCGACTTGGGTGCCTTCGTATAGGACGGGAAACGCGGCGCGGGATAGCTAGATTTTTCAGCCCCAAAAACTAAACTGGAAGCGGCAAGCGAGAGTACGACTAACAGATTAATAGTCCGTCGCTTCATGGCTAGCTCCTGCCATTTTGGAGTTTAGAGCGCCGATATTCACATGAGTTCAACATCTATCCTCGTCTACTTTTTAGTTTTGACCGCAGGATAAAAATACTCATAGTTTGCAGCCTCGATTTTTTTCATCACCATGACCTGAGTCTTCCATGGATCTTTCGCGTAATCCTCATAGCGCCCCGGCGCGTTGATGCCCGGCAGATGCGGCGACCAGTCGTCGGCGAGCAGCTCCTTGGGATCGCCATAACGCGAAGCGAGCGCGCGGATTTCCGGGCTCTTGAAAGCGGTAATCTCCCCTTTGTCAATTAGCGTAAGCCAGCTGTTTTTGGTTCCTCTGATGCGAACTCGGTAAGTCGGAAGCACATTATGAATGTGCCACCAATGGTCATTGGGCAGGCCATTCTGCGCCGCGAAGTCCATCCACTCTTTTGATTCCAGAGGTTTATCAGGGCCGTGATGGAGACGCAGGCCAAAGCCCCAATGGATGACCCCGGCGTGATTCCGCTCCGACGAGTTTGTCCCTTCCATGGCTTCATCCGGCCGTTTGAAGAACTTAGGATTTGTTCCCAAACCCGCTTCGTAGATCCACCAGTATCCCGGTTGGTCATGAAAGGGATAGGTAACTTCGTTCATCTTTGGATATTTTAGGAACTCGCGCCAAACCTCGCCATAAATGCCCCCGCCCTTCACCTCCGCCACATAGCCGTCCTTCAGGCGAACCTCGATCCTCGGAAACGATCCGGTATGATTGGTCGTGCCGGCGAAGACTCCGTTGACTTTGAGCAGGAAGCGCGGGTTGTAATCCTTAGTAAACGCCGGATAGTCCACCGTGGAATAAGGAAACCTGCCGGTGGCCTGATGCGGAAACATATAGAGATGCCCCTGCTGGTATCCGCCTTTGGCCCAGGCCTGAGCCTGCTTCTCTTCGACATCGAAAGTGAAGTTGGTCCCCTCCGGGTCGATTACATGCACTCGATCAACCCACGCCAGGGGTTCGATGATCCGTTCTTCCGCCAGCCGCCAGACATCTCCCGGAAAGGTAGCGGCCTTGTTCATCAGCTCCCAGCGGTTGTCAAAAATAAAATTGCCGAAAAACTTCTTGCTATGCTCTCCCATCGTGCGACTCGTTGCGGTGCGCCCGCCGCGCTGGAAGAAAACGGCATTTACTTCGGGATGTTTGTCCAGATACTTGATCAAACCGTCTGAAAGACCTTTCCGGGTAAGCTTTTCGGCCGTAGCCTTGAGTTGGGGGGAAACCTGAGTTTCTTTGTCGAAAAGGGCCTTGTAAAGGTCCGGCCTTCTTTCCTTCAGCCACTTCTTGGGAACTTCAGGATCGGAAAAACGGCTGTTGATCCACCGTTCCGCTTCCATGTAGCCCTGCTCCGAAGTGTAACCGCGTGTGGCCTCTTTGGCTTTTCGCGCTTCCTCCTTTTTTACCCCGGCCAGCTCATGCTGGGGCACCATTTGGACCTTCACGCCGCGCTCCTCATAGGCCTTTTTGATCGCCTGAAGAACGATTTCCTCGGCGTCAGGCTCGACAACGATCAAAACCGTTCCCTTCTCCACCAACCCCAGAGGGGTTCGCCCGCCCGTCTGGCGCACCGCCGCGCGCGCGAACGGCATCACGTCATCAATCGACTTCGGCGGCTTGACGTAGGACGGAAAGCGCGGCGCGGGGTAGCTAGTTTTTTCAGCCCCGGATGAGGGGACAGACACGAGTAAAATAGATGCGACTGAAAACAACGCGAAAAAATGTTTCATTTCACACCTCTTCGTCGCTGATCGATAGGACTCAACGAGCTACATAAGGACAATCGAGTCTTGTTGTCAAACTGAATGTTTGCCCTTACTCACTCTAAACTAACGGCGTTCTGCATATCTCAGGTCGCGACGATGTGCACTTTGTGCCGTCGTGTCATTCCGAGCAAAGCGAGGAATCCCGTCTTGCGCTATTTGGAAACGAGCGCCGAATCGCGGTGTTACTTAAACTCCGCCTTCTTATTCAAATAAAACTTGCGCATCGCCGGTCGATACTTGTCCATAATGTCTTTATTCAAGTCGATTGGCGGCTTGGCGCCCGCAGGAAGCAGCGAAAAATATTTGGTGTCTTTGGTATCTTCCTCAAATTGCTTCCGCGCCGCGGCCCGAAGCTCAGACGACGTGAACAAGTCGAGAACCGACGCCGCAAGGACCTTCGCCCCAACGACCGCGCCCTTATGAGCGATGGACATTGTCGGCGTAATGCCCGCGGTCCAGTGGTGCGCCTGCACTCCAGGCACCACAACCGGAAACCGCACAGTGGCCGCCGGAACGACCCAAGTTATGTCGCCGATATCGTTTGACGAGCTATTTTGCCGTGCCAGCGTGAGGGGTGATACTTTAGCCGGCAAGCCCTCCTCTTTTCGCCCCAAGGATTTTTGCAACTCCCTGGCGAATTTGTTTTCCTCTTCGGTCCACTTGGGCATCCCGACCATATCAATATTCTTTTGAATAGCTTCAGCGATCGCTTTGTTACCGAGCGATGGCCACGCCGCGCCGAAGGGTTCCATCTCCATCGTCGTACCCGTCATCAGCGCCGCACCCCGGGCGATATCCACTAGCTTGTCGAAGTTCTCTTTCGCCCAGGGACCGTTAGCGTCACGGATGAACCACCAAATCTGTCCCGTATCCGGAATGATGTTAGGCTGCACGCCGCCGTTCGTGATCGTCCGATGGCCGCGATAGGTCGGCCGTAGATGCTCACGCAGTTTGTCGAAACCGATATCCATCAGGACAACGGCATCCACGGCATCTTTACCGTCCCAAGGATTCACGCCCCCATGCGCGGTTCGGCCTTTGAAGGTGAACTTGGCCCCAATCAACGCGTAATTCTGCAGGCCGTAACCGGTCGCCGAGCCGTCGGCGACATGGGTGAGGATCGCCGCGTCGACATCTTTGAAGTAACCGTCGCGAACCAGATAGGGACGGCTCATCAACTGCTCTTCTGCGGGACCGATGGAAAGAACAATAGTGCCCGGAATCTTGAACTGTTCCATTGCCTTCTTCACGGCAAACGCCGCGCCGACGCCCACCGCGCCCATAACGTTGTGGCCTTCCATATGACCCGGAGCGCCTTCGACGAGCGGCTTGCGCGGGATACTTCCGGGAGTTTGCGATCCCTCCGGCAGGGCATCCATTTCCGTCGCGATGGCGATCATCGGTTTACCAGAACCCCACTTGGCCCACACATTGGTGGGCATGCCGGCGCCGCCCAATTCCACGGCGAAGCCGGCGCGTTCCAGGGTTTCTTTCACATACTTCGAACTCTCGTGTTCCTGCATCCCTGGTTCGGCGAAATGATAGAGCACGTCGCTAACGGTGGCGATTTGGTCGGCGTTACGATCGATCACCTCGAACGCCACACGCTTCGGATCGCTGGGAGAATCAGCCGGGGCCGGCGCGAAGACAAAGACGAGCGCCAACGCTGCAACCATGAGCACGATAGATCTCGTTTTTTTAAGGTAACGATTCCGGAGTGAGCTCCCGTAGGACATGGCGATTCCTCCTGTTTATGAATGATTTACGCTTTCGATCCGTCACACAAAATTTCCGTCGCGCATGTTGTAGACCTTCTTGAAATGTTCCACGGCTTTGGGATCATGGCTCGCCATAATGACTGTCTTGCCATACTTCTCCGCGAGGGAGAGAAACAGCGCCGTAATCGTTTCCGTGTTGCCGGTGTCCAAGTTGCCGGTCGGTTCATCGGCGAGAATCAGTGCGGGATCATTGGCGAGTGACAAAGCCACGGCGACGCGCTGTTGTTCGCCGCCGCTCAATTCTTCAGGCCTCTTGTGGCCCTTGGCCGCAAGGCCGACCATTTGCAGCAGCCCTTCGATGCGCTGTTTGCGCGCTGATGGATCAACACCTGCGATCAACATCGGCAGCTCCAGATTCTCCACAGCGGTCAAGCTGGGAATCAAGTTGAAGAATTGAAACACGAAACCCACTTTGTGCAGACGATACTTTTCCAGATCGCGCTCGGTAAGCGACGACAGCTTCTGATCACCGACAAAAAGCTCCCCTCCGGTCGCATGATCGACGCCGCCGAGGAGATTGAGCAGCGTAGTTTTGCCGCAGCCCGATGGGCCCATCAGCGCCACCGCCTCACCGGCGCCAATGTGCCAATCAACGCCCTTCAGCGCGCGCACCTGCTCGGCGGAAGTCTCATACGACTTGGCCAAACCCGAAACCTTGACCGTCACGCCAGGATTCTTGAAAAAACCATTATCGCTCATCTTATCTCCCACAACGTTGAACTTTGAACATTGAACTGTTTAGCTCTCCGTCATACTGGCGCGCGCCGACCTTCTGAACACCCAGAGGCTAAAAAGCAGCGCGATGGTCACTACAACCGCAAGCATTCCCAGGCTTATCCAGAATGTCAAATCGGAAAACACCAGATGCGTCGTCAACAAATGCACCACCGACTTCAGTTCGCGCAGGCTCCAGATCAAGTTCGTCAGCCCGAATCCGGCCGCCAGCGCGACCAACAAGCCTACCACCAAACCGAGCAACGCTGGCGCCAGCAGGCTCGAAGCGAAAAATCTGAAGACCTGAAACGGCGACACGCCGCGCACACGGAGAAGCCCCAGCGTTCTTCGGTCTTCAAGATAATTCGTCAACGCAATGGCGAGAATCGCAATCAGCGCCAACAGTACACCGCCAACTAAATAGATGCGCATGTTTTCCAGCGCCAGGAAGATAAACATATCGCCGCCGACTTTTTTCAGCTCGCGCTTGAGCTCGCGCACTTCCAGCGGACGCGCTTTGAGTGTTTGTGACAAATTCTTAACGATTTCTTCTGGATTGCCGTCGGACTTTGTCCTTACCAGCAACAAGATGCGCGGGATAAGAACTTTCAGATTCGCGATCATTGGATTGTCCATCGCCCCCGCCAGGTATGCGTCGGTGCTGGCAAGGTGGTTTAGATAATCGATGCGCGCCGACACATAACTTTGGCGGTCTGAGATACTACGCGGCGGCATGCCCGGCAGAAAACCGACGATGCCTCCGGCGGGGACAAGCACCGGCTTCTTGTTCAAGTCGGCGCCCAAGAGCACCGGCTCGTCCGCGGAAAGATTCCAGAAGGCCGCCACCGGCGGCGAAGCCAGAATCTTTTTTTCTTTCGTCGTTGCTACCACCTGACTGAAGGTTCCAGTGACACCTAACCTCTCCTCGAAGATCGCCGTCTTGAGATAGCGCTCGGGATCGTCAAGCAAATAGAGCGGCACGCCACTGAGACCGTAACCGGGGAAGAAGAAGCCCGGCAAGATAGCTTCGAACATGTAGTCCATTGAAACGATCTCCGGTTGCTTGACGGCGGCAAGCCTCTCCTTGAGCGCCGCGCGGATCGCTTGCGCCTGAGCGCCCAGCCCTTGCTCCAACTGTTCCGCCGTCACGAAATCCGTCGGGTTGATGCTGATGTGTAATTCGCTCCCCACCTGAACCGTAGCGCCGCGCAGCGCCTTGTCTTCGAAGGATTTCGACGCGATGCTAGGATACAAACTCACGCTCGCCATCAATGCGACGATGAGCAAGAAGCCGGAGATACGGTGCGGCTTCAGCGCCATGTGTTTGAGTGAAAGCGTGCGCAGTTTGCCACCGACAAAATAAGTTACAGTACTCAGGAGCCCGGCAATCAAATGACGTTGAGCAACCAGTAAAGCGACAAGACCATAGACCAACAGCGGCAATGCCACGAAGTCCAGGGAGCGATCGAAGATTGAAACGCCATAAGCGAACCATGTCCACCCTTCGCTGTCTTCTTCGGTGACCGGGAACAGGTTCGAGACGCTGAAATTCAGCACCCAACTACCGATTTTGTAAGCGCCGAGGGCTAAGGCGACCCATTCCAAAACTCCGAACCGAACCCGCGCTTGACCGGACTCCGACACCGCTACGCGGCGCGACGCTTCTAAGGGCGAGATTGTCGTCGCGTAGCGCACCAATCGGCGGCTAATGAGCAGAACCAAAATCAAACCCACAACCAAGAATAGCAACATCATCAGCGGCCCTTGCACCCGCGACAGCGTTGCCCATGAAAGGACTCCGCCTTCATAAACATAGAGTGGAACGACGGTCCCTAGAGTAAGACCGACGATGCCTCCGATAAGTCCGCCGAGCCCGATGGAAACCAGCAGACTTTGACCAAGCAATTTACCCGGCACGCCGCGCAAGCGCATGAGGCCGAGTTTCCGCCGCTCGTTGAGAATGAGCAGTGAAGACAGATTGGAAGCCAGCATCCAAGCGATGCCGAGCAGTGGAATCGCGATCAGCAGTGTTGCCAAACCGATCAGACGTGAGATCTCGGCCATGCGCTTGAGCAATACGAGAATCGCGTTATCGACGAAGATCGTCGGCCCCATGGATCTGGTTTTCTGCTCTATTTCAGCGTGCAGCTTCTCAAGATTCGCCAGCGAGTCTTGAATGTCCCAACCGGAAATCAACGCCTTACGATCGATGCGCGCCAGATGAACGACCTCCGGCAGATATTCCCCAGCCGTCACGTGAATGTCCGTATGATCGCCCAGCGCGCCGCGCGACAACGCATCGAAACGCTGCAACAGTCCGAAGTCATGCGGCACCACGAGAATCACACCGATATAAGGTACGAACGAAATCGAACCGATTTCGTCCATGAAATAGCGGTTCACCTCGGAGCGTTCCAACCGCAGGATGCCTCGCAACGGCATATTGAATACTCCAGTGCTGGTCTTCTTATGCTCGGAGTAGACCCGCACGGTAAAACGCTTTGAGCCTTGGAGGGCCAAATAGGCCTTGCCCATATGCTGCTCCGGCCCGACCAGCGCGAGAAACGCGCCATCCGGGTTGCCCTTTTCGGGACGGGCCTCCGGCGGCAGAAGGTTCGCATCCGTTGCTGAAAGAATCGACACCCAGGGAGCGGCCAGCGGCTTGCCGTCGACCATCAGGATCGCCTCCGGCGGCGGCTTAGAACGGAGAAAACTCAAGCTCTCGACACGTTGAACGCCGTTGATCTTCCGCAGCTCGGGCGACACTTCCGCGGATATCGAGAAGTCCGTCGTTTGATAGAGCGCGATGTCCCAGGACAAGCGCGAGAGCTGGTCTTCGATGTAGAGTTTGAGAGCGTGATGGGAAGCCAAGTTAATGGCCGCCAACAGACCGGCGACCAGCAGCGTGACGACGCCGAAGGCGACAAAGGCGCGCGTGCCTAGAATTCGCGCGAGTCGTGCGAGCAGGCTGGACACTTTTAATTTTGGATTTTAGATCTGCGATTTTGGATTGGCGGACGCAATCTCAATGGGCGAATCTAAGATCACCCTCCTTCAAGTTATTTTCTTGCTTTTACCGCCGGATAAAAATACTCAAAGGTTCCGTTCTCGATCTTGCGCATGACTTCAGCGAAGGTCTTCCACGGGTCCTTGGCATAGTCCGGAAATTTTCCCGGCGCGTTGATCCCTGGGATATAAGGGGCCCAGTCATCGCTCAGCACCTCGTCGGGATTGCCGTAGCGCGACGCCAGCGCGCGAATCTCCGGGCTCTTGAGCGGGGTCACTTCGCCTTTGTCAATCAAAGTCAGCCAACTGTTTTTCGTGCCGCGCACGCGCACCTTGTAAGTCGGCAGCGTGTTGTGAATGTGCCACCAATGATCGTTGGGAAGACCGTGCTGCTTGGCAAAGTCCATCCACTCTTTCGATTCCGTCGCTTTGTCCGGCCCATGGTCAAGCCGAAGCCCAAACCCCCAGTGAATGACCCCGGCGTTGTTGCGCTCAGAAGAATTCGTCCCTTCCATGTTCTCATCAGGCCGCCGGAAAAATTTCGGGTTGGTGCCCATACCCGCTTCGTAAATCCACCAGTAGCCGGGTTGGTCGTGAAAAGGATACGTCACTTCATTGATCTTTGGATATTTTAGAAACTCGCGCCAAAGCTCGCCGTAGGTTCCGCCGCCCTTGACCTCTCTGACGTAGCCGTCCTTCACATGCACTTCCATGCGCGGATACGCGCCCGTGTGATTGCTCGTGCCGGCGAAAATGCCGTTCACTTTGACCAGGTAGCGCGGATTATATTTCTTGGTAAACGCCGGATACTCAACGGAGGAGTACGGAAAGCGGCCCGTGGCCTGGTGCGGAAACATGAAAAGATGGCCCTGCTGATAGGCTCCCTCGGCCCAGCCCTTGGCCTGTTTTTCGTCCAGTTCAAAACTAAAATGGGTGCCTTCCGGATCGCTCACTTCGACCCTATCTACCCATGATAGCGGTTCGATCACGCGCTCTTCCGCCAAGCGCCAGATATCGCCGGGAAAAGTGGCGGCTTTGTTCATCAGCTCATAGCGGTTGTCGAAAATAAAGTTACCGAAGAACTTGCTGCCGTGGGGTTCGATGCTCTTTCGCGTTACGGTGCGCCCGCCGCGGCGCCAAAAAATCGCGTTCACTTCTTTATGCTGGTCGAGATATTTGATGATGGCCTCAGCGACACTTCTGCCGCCAAACCTGCGCCCCAGCTCGATGAGATCCTGAGAGCTGTCCTCCTCGCGTTGGAACACCGCTTTGTAGAGATCCGGGCGCCGCTCCTTGAGCCACTTTTTGGGAACCTCCGCGTCACCGAAACGCTGCAAAATCCATGAGCGCGCTTCCATGTAGCCCTGCTCCGATGTGAACCAGCGGTTCGCTTTCACCGCTTTGACGGCTTCTTCTCTACTCACCCCCAGAAGTTGGTGCTCAGGTACGATCTGCACTTTGACGCCGCGCTCTTCATAGGCGCGCTTGATCGCCTGCAGGATCATTTCTTCGGCGAGCGGCTCGGCAAAGATCGCAACGGTCTGTCCTTTTTCGACCAAGCCAAGCGGAGTTCGCCCACCGGTCTGGCGCACCGCGGCCCGGGCAAAGGGCATGACGTCCTCAATAGACTTCGGCGGCTTCATGTAAGACGGGAATCGCGGCGCGGGATATTTACCTTTTTCTTGCGCCGTCGGCGAAGTCACCGCAATCATCAGCGATACCAATCCGAAAATAATCATCG
Source organism: uncultured delta proteobacterium (assembly GCA_963840855.1). Lineage (GTDB taxonomy): Bacteria > Desulfobacterota > Binatia > UBA9968 > UBA9968 > DATACQ01. The sequence goes on along the minus strand of CAWJBB010000007.1, from coordinate 72,997 downwards.
ACCCTTTCATGGCAAGTTTCCTTTCAACCTTCTTCGCTCCCACGGAAGGAATAGCATAGATTTGACCTTGAATTCTTGAACCCTCTTGAACCCCGCGACGATCTATTTTTTGACCGCGGCCTTGGGATAAAAATACTCATAGGTCCCCGCCTCGACCTTCTTCATTACAAGGGCAAAGGTCTTCCACGGGTCTTTTGCGTAGTCTTCGTATTTTCCCGGCGCGTTGATGCCGGGAATATGGGCGATCCAATCTTCGCTCAGCGCTTCCTTGAGGTCGCCGTAGCGCGATGCCAGGGCGCGAACTTCCGGGCTTCGGTACGCAGTCACCTCGCCCTTATCGATCAACGTGAGCCAGCTGTTTTTGGTCCCGCGCACCCGCACTCTGTATGTCAAAAACATGTTGTGAATATGCCACCAGTGATCCTTGGGCAGTCCATGTTGTTTTGGGAAATCGATCCAGGCTTTTGATTCTTCTGCTTTCTCCGGATCGTGCACCACGCTGCCGCCGAAGCCCCAGTGAATGACGCCGGCATTGTTGCGCTCCGACGTATTGTTGCCGAGCATATTCTCGTCGGGGCGTTTGAAAAATTTCGGATTGGTCCCCAAGCCTGCTTCGTAGAACCACCAGTAGCCCGGCTTGTCTTGATAGGGATAATTTAGCTCGTTGATTTTTGGGTACTTGAGAAACTCCCGCCACAATTCGCCGTAAGTGCCGCCGCCCTTCACCTCTGTAACGTAGCCGTCCTTGACGTGAACTTCGATGCGCGGGAACGAGCCCGTGTGATTGCTGGTGCCGGCAAAGACGCCGTTCACTTTGGTTTGCAGCGGCGCGTTCCATTTCTTCTGTAGTGCGGGATAGTCCACCGATGAGTAAGGAAATCGGCCCGTGGACTGATAGGGCGATAAAAACAAGTGGCCTTGCAGGTAGGCCGCCGAGCCCCAGATTTTCGCCTGTTCTTCCGAGACCTCGAAGCTCATCTTGGTGCCTTCGGGATCGTTGGCTTCGACCCGATCGGCCCATGCCAGCGGCTCAATGACACGTTCTTCGGCTAGCTTCCACACATCGCCTGGGAACGTTGACGCCTTGTTCATCAACTCATAGCGGTTATCGAAGATGAAGTTGCCGAAGAATTTTGAGCTATGTTCTTTCAGCAAGCGCGCCGTGCGCGGTCTGCCGCCGCGGCGCCAGAAGACAGCTTTGATATCAGGATGTTGGTCGATATACTTCACGATGCGGTCGGCAACGTTCGGCGAATCGAACTGCTTCGCCAGTTCGCGCTGCTTTTGCGGGACCTCCTCAACCTTCGCGTAGACGGCGTTGAATAAATCCGGGCGGCGCTCCTTCAGCCACTTCTTGGGCACCTCGGGCTCGATGAACAAATCGTCCAACCAATGGCGAATCTCCATGTAGCCTTGTTCCGACGTGTACCATTGGGTTGCGCCGATCGCCTTGATGGCTTCTTCTTTGTTAACTCCCAGCAGCTCGTGCTCGGAGGCGAGATAGACCTTCACGCCGCGCTCTTCGTAAGCTCGCTTGATCGCCTGCATAACCATCGGGTCGGCTCTTACTTCCGTAACGATCAGCGTCGCCATGCCTTTCTCAACCAGGCCGAGTGGCGTGCGACCGCCGGTTTGGCGCACGGCGGCGCGCGCGAACGGCATGACGTCGTCGATTGACTTGGGCGGTTTCAAGTATGAGGGGAAACGCGGCGGCGTGTATCTGGAACTTTCCGCGCCTGATAGCGCAGAGACGAGGCCAAAAAGTAAAGCCGCGAGAGAAAAAGACACTCTGGCTAACATGAAAACCTCCTCGCTATCGATTTTTTAAGGCGCGCGGCCTGAAATCTATTGGGTTTGAAGACAAATTGTCAAGGCGTCTAAGAATCTTTGCGATTTGTCGTGAGTTGACCACTATTGGCGTCTCGGCGCACCAAGTCGCTTAAATTACCCTATGCTCAATTAAGTGTCTTGAACTGGCTGAAACTACAGCGAATGGCACTTTTTTGTAATTTTGTGTTCTCTGTGGCTAAATTTCTCCTCCTGGCGGACGTGACGCACTTCGTGGTCAGGAATCCGCAAAACCAGCAACACAAAACGCGGGTGGCAATACCCGATGGCCTCGCCAAGGTGCGCTGCCGCCTGTTCAATTGCCCAATGTTGGCGCCAATGGTTCAACGACCGCTGACGAGGACCTCATGGTAAATTTTTGCAGCGCTCGCCAAAATACCAGTGAATGCCATCTACTTCCTTATCGCGCCAGAATTTTTACGCTTGGCCCGTATCATGCGTAGTTAGTCACTATGAAAACGAGGGCAACACAATCAAGCGTAATCGCCGCGCCGACGGCGCGGGTTATTTGTCGAGAAAAAGGTTGCATGATGATGCTCACTCTAGTAGAGTCCGCCAAACCACTGGGTTTCCGTATGACTGCGCAAACGGTCATTTCTCTCCTTTTGTTGGTATTCTGTGGAGCCTTCGGATGTGTCCCCGCGACCGTTCCCTTGCGTGCCAATCAGGCAATATTCGCTCGCGAGCTGCCCAAGCCAGCAACCAACGAAAATCCCGCGCCCGTCTCGCTTAAACCATCCGAGCCTGAGGCATTTGATGCGCCGCCCGCGGCGCTGGCGGAACAAAGGGATATTGAGGAAATGACTCTGCCTCCGCCTTTCTCCAAGACCTTCATCGATACGACTAAGCGGACTCCTGCCAGACCAGCCAAGATTGACGACACCCCCAAGGCAGCTCCTGACCTGAGCCCAGACGATTCCGCGGCGTTACAAAAAACGCCGGGGCCGCGCGCTGACAATCGGCTCTTGGATTTGCTCGAGAAGGATATCGACAAGGCGGTTGAAAAACCCAACGTACGGCGCCGGCTGGAATTTTCAAAAGAAGTCAGCAACCATCCGAAGGTTCGATACTTCATCAATTACTTCTCCAAACGTGGAAAGCCCTATTTCGAGAAAATTCTCGCGCGGTCAGGCAAGTACATGCCGATGATCGCAAAGGTGCTCAACGACGAAGGGCTGCCGGAGGAGTTGGCTTATCTCGCCTTGATCGAAAGCGCGTTTCTGACCAACTCGACCTCTACCCAGGGAGCCGCGGGACTCTGGCAGTTTATTCCGAGCACGGCGCGCCTTTATGGACTCAGAATCGATTCGTGGATCGACGAGCGCAGGGACCCCGAGAAATCGACGCGCGCGGCAGCCGCATATTTAAAAGAATTGCACGGCTATTTTGGCCGCTGGTATCTGGCCACCGCGGCTTACAATGCCGGCCAAGGCGCCATCGATAGGGCGATCCAACAATCGGGCGCGAAGGACTTTTGGACCCTCAGCCAAAAAGCTCAATTAAGCGAAGAGACGCGGAATTTCGTTCCCAAGTTCGTTGCCGTGGCGATCGTCGCCACCAACCCCGAGAAATATGGTTTCGACAATCTTCAGTACGAATCGCCGTTGGAGTATGAAGGGGTGGAGATTCGACGCTCTTTAAGGATAGGCACACTTGCGGAAATGGCCGAAACGGATGTATCGACCATTCGGGGACTGAATCCCGCCCTGGTGGGTAACGCAACCCCGCCTGGAAACGATAGCTTCATCGTGAAGCTCCCTGTAGGCAAGAGTCTGTTATTCGCGAACGCCTACGACGCGGGGAGTGAAAGAGCGCTGGAATCGACCGAATCCATCACCCACGAGGTCAAGAAAGGTGAAACCCTCTTTTCTATCGCGCGCCGCTACGGGCAGGAAGCCAGCGCTTTAATGAGGCTCAATGGCTTAACCAATGCGCGCCTGTACGTCGGCCAGCAATTGAAGATATTACTGCAGAGCTTGAGCGGCAAGTTGAAGTAGAACCCGCCTATTTTCGCTTTTCCATCGGCACATAGTCTCTCGTTACTGCGCCGAGATAGACCTGTTTCGGACGGGCCAATTTCTGGTCGGGATCGGTGAGCATTTCTTCCCACTGCGCAATCCACCCGGAAGTACGCGGGATAGCGAAAAGCACCGGGAACATGTCCATGGGCAACCCCATCGACTGATAGATCAGACCCGAATAGAAATCGACGTTCGGGTAGAGCTTGCGCCTAATGAAGTACTCGTCTTCGAGGGCGATTCTCTCCAGTTCCAGCGCGATATCCAGGAGGGGATTGCGTCCCATGACTTCGAAAACCTGGTCGGCGATCTGTTTTATGATCCTGGCGCGCGGGTCGTAATTCTTGTAAACACGGTGACCAAACCCCATCAGCCTCCCCTCACCACCCTTGACCTTCTTGATGAATTCGCGAACTTTGTCTTTCGACCCGATTTCCATGAGCATGCGCAACACCGCTTCGTTGGCGCCGCCATGCAGCGGGCCATAAAGCGCCGCCGCGGCCGCCGCCACGGCGGAGTACGGGTCCACTTGCGAGCTGCCGACGCTACGCATGGCGTTGGCGCTGCAGTTTTGCTCGTGATCGGCATGCAAGATGAAAAGAACATCCAGAGCCCGCTCCAGAACCGGATGGGGCTTGTATTTCAACTCAGTCATCTTGAAGAGCATGTTGAGAAAATTACCGGTGTAGCTCAAATCGTTGTCGGGGTAGGAATAAGGGAAACCCAGGCTGTGGCGGTAGGCGAAGGCCGCCAGCGTCGGCATTTTACTGATCAAGCGATAGGTCTGCACGGCGCGCGATTTCTTATCGAAAATTTTCTTTGCATCGGGGTAAAAAGTGGACAGCGCCCCAACGGTGCTCACCAGAATCCCCATCGGATGGGCGTCATGGCGGAATTCGTCGATGAGCCTTTTGATGTTCTCATGGATGATCGAGTGAAACGTCACGTCATGCGTGAAGTCGGCTAATTGGGACTCCGTGGGTAGTTCTCCGTTGAGGATAAGATATGCCGTTTCAAGGTAGGTGCTCTTCTCGGCGATCTGTTCTATGGGATAACCACGGTAACGAAGTATTCCCTTGTCGCCGTCGATATAGGTGATTTTGCTTTGGCAAGATGCCGTGTTCATGAAGCCCGGATCGTAACTCACCAGGCCGTCGTCTTCATTGACCTTGATTTGAAACAAGTCCGTCGCCTTGATGGCGCCGTTGTGGATGGGAATCTCGTATTGTTTGCCGGTCCGATTGTCGATGACTGTCAAAGTCTCTGAAGCCATTGCCGTTGCCTTTCGCGATTTGCTTGTTTCTCTTTTTAGACCATCCCCCTGCGCCGGTCAACTGCGCTTCACTGGAGATACGGCGCAAGCGTCCAGTTGAGCTTCCATAGCGATCCTTCTCGGCCATAGCAGGCTATCATCGCGGGGATAAATTTGATTGAGTCCCCCTCGGCATCGCCGTGCACCAATAGAGCGGCGAGCCGGTTCATGTGCGGCAAATGGCCCACGAGCATGACAGGGCTCCCCGAAACCGCCAACTGCGCCGCCGCCAGAGCAGGATCATCCTCAGGCCGCAGTCCTGACAGGGTCGCTATTCCGCCGCTGGGCGCGAGATGCGCGGCGAAGATTTCCGCCGTTTGGCCGGCCCTGAGAATACCGGAATGGTAGATCACCGAGACTTGAACGGCTTTCTCCGCCGCCCAGCGGGCAACCCGCTCGACGTCGTCTCGTCCGGCGCGGCTTAGCGGGCGGCTTGGATCGATCAGATCGGCAACCGCCTCGCCATGTCTCGCTAAATAAAAATCCATACCCCAACTCTCCCGCTCTTCAATTGCTTGCCCCTATCAGGCTGCTCAAAAAGACCTCATGGTCTATGTTGCATGAGCGCAGCGACAGTGCAAAACCTTTACTCGGAAGTTGTTTGGTTGCAAAATGGCGTCGTTGATATAGTATGCAATCCCGTTATTTTCAATCCTGATCAGTCACTTACAGTCGCACCGATGGTCGAGTTTCGCAACGTCAACAAATGGTTCGCCTCCCTTCATGTGCTGAAGGACATCGATTTGAAGATCGCGGCGGGAGAGGTCGTGGTTGTGTGCGGACCCAGCGGAAGCGGCAAGAGCACGCTCATCCGCTGCATCAACCGGCTGGAGCCGATCCAGTCCGGAGATATATTCGTGGACGGTCTTTCGCTCAACGACCCGGCCCGCGACACCGTGAAGCTCCGTGCCGTCGTCGGCATGGTGTTTCAGTCGTTCAACCTCTACCCGCACATGACCGTATTGCGCAATATCACTCTGGCACCGGTGAAGGTCAAAGGGCTCAGCGCGGCGGAAGCGGAAGGGGTCGCGATGAAACTCTTAGAACGCGTCGGCATACCCGACAAAGCGGATGCCTATCCCGCGAATCTCTCCGGCGGGCAACAGCAACGCGTGGCCATCGCGCGCGCGCTCGCCATGCAGCCCAAGATCATGCTCTTCGACGAACCCACGTCGGCGTTGGACCCGGAGATGATCAACGAAGTCCTGGAAGTTATGAGCGATCTCGCCCGCGACGGCATGACGATGATCGTCGTCACCCATGAAATGGGTTTCGCCCGGCGGGTCGCGCACCGCGTCGTGTTCATGGACGAAGGGCGGATTGTAGAAACCGGCGAGCCGGAAAAATTCTTCGCGGCTCCGGAATCCGAAAGGGCAAAACAATTTCTTGGCAAAATCCTATCGCATTAAGTAAAGGGGAATCGCATGAAGGCATTTGCAATCGCGTTATTAGCCATCGCCGCCGTCGCATTTTGCGCCCGGGCGACACCGGCGGAGACGACATTGGAGAAGATCGAAAAGACTGGCACCATGACCATCGGCACGCGCACAGGTTCGCCGCCCTTCGGATACGTCAACAAAAATAACGAATGGGTGGGCTTCTCCATCGATCTGGTGGAGCAAGCGATTTTGCCGCTCATAGCCAAGAAAGTCGGCAAACAAGTGAAACTCGAGAAGAAAGAGTCCACGCCCCAGACGCGCATCCCGCTGCTCACCTCCAACGCCGTGGACCTCATCGCTGAAACCATGACCGATACGCGGGCGCGGCGCGACAGCGTCGATTTCAGTCTGACTTTCTTCGCCACCGGGGCGCAGTTCTTGGTGCGCAAAGGCAGCCCTATCAAAGGCATCCAGTCCATCGCCGGCAAACGCGTCGCCGCGCAACAAGGCTCGACCAACGCGCGCATCATTCGCGAGCGCGCGCCGAATGCGAAGCTGGTAGAGTTTCCGGATCAGCCGGCGGCGTTTCAAGCGCTGGCCCAGAAGCAAGTGGAGGCTTATGCAAACGATGGGATCCAGCTCGCCGGTCTAAAAGCCAAAGCACCGAAGCCGGATGAATGGCAGATCGCCGGGGAATTCTTTTCATACGAACCTTACGGTATGGCCATGCGGAAAAACGATTCGGATTTTCGCCATATGGTCAATACCGGCCTGATGGAAGCCATCGAATCCGGCAAGTATTTTGAGCTTTACGACAAGTGGTTCGGTCCCAAGGGCGAAGTCCCCTACCCGCTCACGCCGGAAACAAAGCGGTTTTTGCAGATGCAGGTGGTGCCCAAATGATGTTTAGAGTCCAGCGTCTCGGGTCTCAGGTTCCATAGCGGGCGACCTGCGGTGCAACAACAAGCGTTAACTCGGGGACTCTAGGCACTGGACGCTAGACTTTTCCCGACAATGAATTACCAATTCGATTGGTCCGTCCTGTGGAGCGGCCAAACCGGCGCCTGGTTGGTCTTCGGGTTTGTCAAAACGCTTCAGATATCGGTTTTGAGCTGGTTGTTGGCGGTGGGCTTGGGAATTCTTTCGGGTGCGCTGCGCACGGTGCCGTTCGCTCTCGTGCGTTGGTGCGCGACGTTTTACGTCGAGTTCTTTCGCAACGTGCCGCTGCTCGTCTGGATGTTTTTTTGGTATTTCGGCGTCCCTCCCCTGCTGCCGCAAATTGCCCAGGACTGGCTTTTCGACCACGGCGCGGAATTCTGGGCCGGAGTCTGCGCGCTGGGGGTCTACCACGGCGCGCGTATCTCCGAGGTGATCCGCTCGGGCATTCAATCGATTCCCAAGACGCAGTTCGAAGCGGCGGCCTCCACCGGCCTCTCGGTGGCGCAATCTTATTGCTACATCATTCTTCCCGTTGCGTTGCGCTTGATCATACCGCCGGCGACCAACGAATCGCTCAATTTGTTGAAGAATTCTTCTGTGGCGCTGACCATCGGCGTGGCGGAGCTGACCTTTCAAACACGCCAGATTGAAACCTACACGGCCAAGGCCTTTGAAGCGCTCACGGCGGGAACGCTCATCTATCTCATCCTCTGTCTCGCCATCGCCTTCGTGATGGCGCGCGTGGAGCGGCGCTACGCGATCCCTGGCATGATCGCCAAGAGCAGCGCCGGCATTTCCTGAGGGCACGATGGACCTTCAGGTCATCACGAACAACTTCACGTTCTTAATCTTTCAGGGGTTCCTGGGAATCGGCGGCTTCGTAGGCGGCACCTTGCGCCTTGCCGTTCCGGCAATCATCCTTGGATTCATTTTAGGAATTTTTGTCGGCCTTGGCCGCCTTGCCCGCTCCCGCTGGGTCAACTATCCCGCAACGATCTACGTAGAGTTTTTCCGCGGCGTGCCGCTGGTCATGGTGATTTTCTGGTTCTGGTTCATCATTCCGGTGCTGATCGGCAAGTCTTTGCCGGAATACAGCGTCGCGCTCACGGCCTTTGTCGTCTTCGAAGCCGCTTACCTCGGCGAAATCGTCCGCGCCGGCATCCAATCGGTGCCCCGCGGTCAGGTCGAAGCCGCCATCGCCACAGGTTTGAGTCACCAGCGAATGATGCGCTACGTCGTGCTGCCCCAGGCATTGCGCAACATGATCCCTGCCCTGGTGACGCAATTCATCGTGTTGCTCAAGGACACCTCGCTGGCGTCGATCATCGGCTACGTCGATCTGACCAAGGCGGCGCAGATCGTCAATAATCGTGAGATTCGCCCGTTCGAACTTTACCTGTTTATCGCCGTGATTTACTGGTTGTGCAGCTACGGCATGTCGCGCTACGCGCGAACGTTGGAGCAGCGCCTGGCGCCCGGCGCCGCTTGAGCGCGGCCGCTTCATCGTTTCACATTCTCTTAACATTCCTTGGTTTCTTTTTGTTGGCGATTCCGTCAGCCTTGAGTTACAGTCTCAAGCGATGTAACCGGTGCGCACGGCGGGGAAAATTGACCCCCGGCGGACGAAAAAGTCCCGCGGGTCACGCGCCGGCGTTCTGCGCGATCGAGCCATACAGAACGTCGGAATTTTGACGCCCTTATTCACGTAAGTGCTAATGCGGCGCAATCAGGATGTTTTTGGCAAGAAGAATGCTCCGAAAGGCGCAGATTGTAGCTCAATCGCTGAAGATGTCCTGAAAGCTGCCGATCTCACCTTTACAACGAGTCATCAGGAATCGTTTGTGGTTTGCGTTCAACTTCCAGACATTAAACAGAGAAAGCACGGCCCGGATGACGCGCGGCAAGATAAAACTCGATGACGAGGGACAAGGAGCGTGCCATGACCCACTATGACATGCTTGTGATCGGTTCCGGCCCCGCCGGGCAGAAGGCCGCAATCCAGGCGGCAAAAGCCGGCAAAAAGGCCGGTATTATGGAGCGGCGCGAAGTCGTCGGCGGCATCTGCATCAACACCGGCACTATTCCGAGCAAGTCTCTCCGCGAAGCGGTAATGTTTCTTTCCGGATTTCGCCAGCGCAATGTCTACGGCGCGAGCTTCCGGGTCAAATCGGACGTCACCCTCGAAGATCTTTCGTTACGCTGCCAACACGTGATCAAGGCGGAGCAGGAGATCATCCAGCACCAACTGGCGCGCAATCACGTCGACTTCATCAAAGGGGCTGCGGCCTTCGTCGCGCCGCACCGGCTCAGCATTCGGCATGGGACGACCCAGGAGGAATTTACCGCAGACCATATCGTCATCGCCTGCGGCACCGAGCCAGCCCATCCCGCGGATATCCCCTTCGACGGCGAGACGGTGATCGACAGCGACTGCTTGCTGACCCTCAAGCAGTTGCCGAAATCATTGACCATCGTCGGCGGCGGCGTCATCGGCTGTGAATACGCCTGCATCCTGGCAACCCTCGGCATCCCTGTCGTGCTCGTGGAACGACGCCCGCGCCTGCTGGAGTTCGTGGACACCGAGATCATCGAGGCATTGCAGTATCAGATGCGCCAGATCGGCGTGACCCTCAGGTTCAACGAGGAAGTAGTGGGGGTGGAAAAGTCGGCGGACAAGTCCGCGACGGTCAAACTAAAAAGCGGCAAGCAGATTCGCGCGCCGTTGCTGCTTTATTCGATCGGACGCGTCGGCGCCACCAAAGAACTCGGCCTGGAAGGCATCGGCATCGAGCCCGACGAGCGCGGGCGGATCACGGTTAACGAAAACTATCAAACGGCTCTGCCGCATATTTACGCCGTCGGCGACGTGATCGGTTTTCCGTCGCTTGCGTCGACTTCCATGCAGCAGGGGCGGCACGCGGCCTGCCACGCCTTCAGCATTCGCTGCGAAACCACCAATCATCTACTACCATATGGCATCTACAGCATTCCGGAAATCTCGATGGTCGGGCGCAACGAAGAGGAGCTGACTCGCGACGGCGTGCCCTATGAAGCGGGCATTGCGCGTTATCGCGAGATCGCCAGGGGACAGTTGATCGGCGATACCGTGGGCATGCTAAAGCTGCTGTTTCACAGCCAGACGCGGGAGCTTTTGGGCGTGCATGGTATCGGGGAAGGGGCCACCGAGCTGATTCACATCGGTCAGGCGGTCATGGCTCACCACGGCAAGCTCGATTATTTCGTGGATAACGTCTTCAACTACCCGACCCTGGCGGAATGTTACAAAGTCGCCGCTCTCGCCGCGCTGAACAAGTTTAACGGCAACGACGCCGCTGCTGCCGAAGCTGCCGCGGATTATTTGGAGGCGCGCTAAGGCCGGCGTATTTACGCGGTTCCGAGTTGACGGCTCAAAGTTCCGCAGTCAGGCTCAAAACTTACGCAGCAATACAAAAGTAAATCGCCGTCAGGCAACCGGAAGCGGAGCCGGTTCTCGAACTGGGTTTAAAACGTTTGCAACGACTTGAACGGTCCAAGGTTTTACCCCATCGTGTGAACGTTTACCGGTCTGATCTTGTAAATCACGCGAACTTCCCCCGGCCCGCGAAACGGATACTTGTCTTTACCCAGGTATTTTTTGGCCAGCGCATCGATGTGCGCGTCCGCGCCTTCCTCGGTGATCTCCACGACCTCGCCGCGCATGGCGAGATAACGGTATGGGTTTTCGGGGTCCTGCACCGAAAGCGCGACTTTCTTGTCGCGTCGCATGTTCTTGTCTTTGACACGGCCCTTGGCCGAGTTGACCCGCACGTTGGTGCCGTCGAAGTCGCACCAAACGGGCGTGACTTGAGGGCTTCCATCGGGCATCAACGTGGCCAGCTGGGCGAAGGCCACCTTCGAAAAAAGGTCTTTGAATTGATCGGAAATTGCGCCTGCCATGACAAACCTCCTCTAGGTAATACGTCGGTCTAGCAAATATGACCTTCGAGTTCGGATAGACTATCGATAATAAAGTCCGGTGCCGCCGCAATGATATCTTCTTTTCGGCCCAAGCCGTAGGTCACGCCGCAAGTTACCACGCCGGCCTGTTTGCCGGCTTCGATGTCGATATCGCCGTCGCCGATCATCAGAGCGCGCTCGGCCGGCACCGCGAAGCGCACCAGCGCCCGATGCAAGAGCGCGGGAGCGGGTTTTTTTTCCGGCGCGCTGTCCCCTCCCAAGATCATGTCAAAAAATTTCTCGACTCCCAAGCCGCGCAGCACCGCAACCGTAAGCCGGCGCATTTTGTTGCTCACCACAGCCCGCCGCTTTTCGCGAAAATACTCCAGCGTTTCACGAACATTGGGATACAGCACAGTGGCGTCCAGCAGGTGATCTTCATAGCGCCGGAGAAACACGCGTAGAACGTCTTCGAAGTGATGCGGATTTTCTTCGGGAAGAGCCTGTCTAAGCAGGTGCTCCACGCCGCGCCCGACATGAGCCAGCACCGTGGCATGCGGCAAGTTGGGCAGATCGAAGTGAGCGCGGGTAAAGTTAACCGCGTCCGCGAGATCCCGCCCGGTGTCCGCCAAGGTGCCGTCCAGATCGAACATCACGAGGTCGATGGGCTTTTTCATTTCGAGGCAATTGAAGTTGAAAACAGCGCCGAAGTCAACGCGACTGGAAGATTTCGTTACCCAAGAGCCATCAAGTAGTGTAGCCTGCGAGATTAAATAAGGGCCGTCAGGATAGGACGCGCCGGAGGTAAGGCATGCGATGCACTTCACGACTTCTTGTTTTCTTGATGCCGGTGACTTTTATTGGCGCAATTTCGGCGCCTGAACCGGCCACGGCTCAAAAAATCAACACCGCATATATTTCCACGACTCCAGGAACCTCTACCGTGATTCAGGTGGCGAAGGACACGCGCATCTTCGATAAACATGGCATCGACGCCACTGTGATATTTATCTCGGGCAGCGTCCGAGGCATTCAGGCAATCCTGGCGGGAGAAATTCCCATCGGTGAAGGGGGCGGGCCAGGGTTGGCAAGCGCGCGGCTCGCCGGCGGCGATGTGGTTGCCGTCGCCGGCAACGTGAACGTGTTGCCGTATTATCTGGTTTCGCACCCAAGCATCAAGAGACACGAAGATCTCAAAGGAAAAATCGGCGGCACGCACATTGCCGGAACCACCGCGGAGTTCGCCCTCAAAGTCGGTCTGAAACGAATCGGTCTCGACCCGCTGAAGGATGTGAGTTTGCGCGTGATCGGGGGCGCCATCGAGCGCATGGTCGCGCTGCAAAAGGGCATCGTGCAATTTACCGTGGTCACCGAGGCAGGGAAAGCCCAGGCCGAGAGATTAGGGTATCCGACCGTCGTGGACATGGTGACGCTGCAAATTCCTTTTCCCCAGAACGGCATCTATACTTCGACGAAGCTGATCCGCGAGAACCCGGACCTGGTGCGCCGCTACCTGCGCGCCTACACCGAAGCGATTCATTTCTACAAAACGCACAAGGAAGAAACGCTCAAGGTCATGAGAAAGTATTCACGGGTCGAGGACCGCCGAGTGCTCGAAGACGCTTGGGACTGGCACGCCAAGTGCATGCCCGACGCGCCTTATCCGCCGGCGGACGGCTACCAATTGGTTCTTCAGGATATGGCGGAAAAAAATCCCAAAGCCGGCCACGCCAAAGTGAAGGATTATATCGACACGCGCTTCATTAAAGAATTAGAGGACTCCGGGTTCATTAAAGGGCTCTATAAAAGATAACAGCGGTTCGAAGTTCAATGTTTCAGGTTCAAAGTCACTTCGGAATCTTCCATTGAACGTTGAACTTTGAACTTAGAGTTTTTCTCTCGCCGTTTTTAGTACCTGATGCATCGGCCCCACGTCGATGACCAATGACGACAGCTGGAGCTTTTCCTCGCGCAGATTGTCCGGCAGCGCGCTCAATACTTCCTCTTCCAGGACGTGATACACGGGAATTTTTAACGCTACGCCCGCCAGCGGGCCGGCGTAGCTGGGGTCGCCCTGCGTCACAGTCTCGGCGAAAACCTCGACGCCGTTGGCTTCGCCGTTGCCCAGGACCACCGCTAGATTCTCCGAACCATACTGGTCCGCCAGGCGCTTGATGACTCCTTGGTTCTCGAAGTTCATCGCGCCCGCGGCGGTTCAGACAAAGCACTCAGTCACCTGAAAGACGACCTCCAGCCCCGCGCCTTCGAGGCACTCTGCAATCACGGGTCCCGGGACGCCGTCCCTTTCACCGATGGCGATAACCTTTTTACCTGATAGCATCGCTCCTCCGATCAATTTCCGTTCATCTCAACTAGAAAAGAGCAGCCGTCCGACAACTGGGTCATGCGGCCGAGGAAGAGACTTCCTTTAGCAATCAACAATACGTTTTTAATTTCTCCCCTGCGCAAGGCATTCAGCGCGTGGCCCAGATAAACGATCGCCGAGGGAATATGTCCCTGGGTCGGCGCATAACCGACCATGCCGCGCGATTTGACGAAATCCGCCATCTGATTTTTTTGAATCTGTCCCCGCATCACCGCCAGCGCCGCCAGTGTCCGATAATTAGTCAGGGGCACGTCCCCGCTGCCTGACGGCACCGTGATTTCGGGATTATGCAACTCAACGCCGTAGCGGTCCACGTCGGTTAATTTCATGTCGAGCTTGGCCAACGGCTTTTCCGCCAAGAACTCGGCCATCGCCTGCGGTGAAGCGCCCGCACGCACGGGATGAAACGCCGCGGAGTCGAGGCGCATGCAGGGTTCTCCATTCTTTGGCGGACCGAGAACCACGGCGAAGCTGCCGAGAACATCTTCCAGCACCGGCATGCCGTTTTTGAGATGCGATTCGAATTTCATCCCAAGCTTCGCAAGCGATCCGCCGGCGACAACGGCGACTTTGCGGCAAACTCCGGATTGAATGAGACTTGCGCCATGAACCATCGCGTAGAGCGGGCCAGCGCAAAACGCCTTGGTATCTGAGCCGCCGGCGTTTTCGCAGCCGGCCTCTTCGGCGATCGCTTTGGCCAGATTGCCACCGCCCCGGTTATAACGGTCACCCACCGCTTCTTCCGAGCAACTGATCACGTAGTCGATATCGGATGGATTGGTTCGCATACCAGCGAGCAGCGACCGTAGAGCATGCGCCCCGCTTGCTTTCGCAGCGAGATTTTCCAGCAAGACATCGGCGCTGAGATTGGCGTCCTCCGCATGCGCCGCCGCGAAAGCGCCGGTGAGCCTAGCACCCGAGTAAAGCGGCAGCGCGCCTTTGTCACACAGGGCGTGGATGCCTGCGAGCGGCTGGACTCGCGCTTTGCGGCCGTTGCGCCGGACCGGGCCGCGATCGTTAAACCATTCTTCTTCCAGCGTTACCAGCTCGAATTGATCCGCTGCGAGGAGCATGGAATAAAACACTTTCTGGTCTACGAGGTCGCCGAAGAGCCCCTGTGCCGTAGCGCCTTCAATTAGCTTTTCGTACCACGGCATCGGCAAGCCGCTCAGTTCGTTCGGCGTGATGTTGCCGATGTAAACTTGATGCGGCGCATAAGCCACGGCGGCACTGAAACTTCTGAGCTTGCTTTTGAGCGCTTCCCCAAGCTCGGGATGGGCGGCAATTTCGCGTGCCGGTTTCGAGCCAAACCGAACCAAATCCGGCGCATGCGCCAGCGAATAAAATACCCCCTCGATGCCGATTCTTGTGGGTTTTATGGATCCGTTCATTCTACTCATGGCCGCCGCGGGTTGAGCGCTCTATTGCCTTGCACCCTTACGCCTCTAGCCTGTTGCCTCCCGCCTCCTTCTATTCCGAAAACGCCTGGTGCTGCAAGAAGATATCCACATCCGACTGGCTGAAGAAAACCAGCCGGACTTCTTGGATCGATTTGTCGGCCTTGAGAAACGCTTCAATAGCTCCTGATGACACGCGTGCCGCCTCGTCCAGCGGATAGCCATAAACTCCCGTGGAGATCGCCGGGAATACGATGGTCTTAAGCCTCTTCTGCGCTGCCAGTCTCAACGAATTTCGATAGCAGGCAGTCAGTAATTCAGCCTTGTCGGCACCGCCGCGGCCGTAAACCGGCCCCACCGTGTGGATCACATGCTTTGCCGCCATCCTTCCCGCCGTGGTCACCACCGCCTGTCCCGTGGGCAAGCCGCCGGGATAGTCGACGCGGCGAATTTCTTTGCATGCCTCTAAGATAGCCGGGCCGCCCGCCCGGTGAATGGCGCCATCGACGCCGCCCCCACCCAACAAGGAACCATTCGCCGCATTGACGATAGCATCGGCTTGTTCCTTGGTGATGTCCCCCACCTTAACGACAACACGTCCCGCCAGAAAGCATTTCACCCCGTCCATTAAACCCCTCCGGAATTCTTCGATAAGTTTACAACGAAGGAACGGATTATTGTACTCCTAATGTCCCTATAGTAGAGAAACAAGCATGTGGACTCGACTCACGCGTTTCATAGAACACCGCCCCAA
The DNA here is from genome assembly GCA_963840855.1 of uncultured delta proteobacterium. GTDB lineage: Bacteria > Desulfobacterota > Binatia > UBA9968 > UBA9968 > DATACQ01. The sequence goes on along the minus strand of CAWJBB010000007.1, from coordinate 57,028 downwards.
TCTTCATCGGTTGACTTTGCTCGTTTGGCGGCTGTTTCCGCCGCGGCTGGCCGGGTTTTTGAAGGGATTGCTCTCCCGGAACTGGCTGGTCGGAGCGGTTGCCGTCATGATCGACGAGAGCACCGCGCCTCCTGAAATACTTCTGGTTGAGCATAGTTATCGGCCAAGGGGTGCATGGGGTCTGCCGGGGGGATCCCTCGAATCGACTCCCGGAGACCCGAAGCAGCCAAGCAATGACAATTTACCGGACAATGTGATTGAATCCGCGCTACGCCGTGAAATATCGGAGGAACTCGGCATCGAAATAAGCGTGATCAGACTCCTTCGTATCGACGCTATTCCCTATGTCGCGGAAGAACCCGGCCCTTACAGGCTGGACTTTTATTTTCGCTGCGTTCCAGTTGAGGGGTTTGCCGCCTTGAGAAAAGCTTTGAGTCTCGGCGACTTCAAACCTTGTTCGCCTGAAATTAAGGAAATACGCTTCGTACCGTTGACAGATTTGCCAGGATACAATTTGTTTTCGACTGATTTTAAATTCTTGAGTGAGGAACTTCCCAGGCTCCATCCAAACCTTGCCATTTCCTAAAGAGGCTGAATTTCTTGCGTGGGCCCGGCTTGCCGTAAATTCAAACCGCAAGGCCGCGGTTAGGGGTGGCCTGAATTGCGACTTGAAGCGAAGTTTTTAAGCCTGAAAATTTTCTAGAATACCAGTGGATCCGAAAATCCTAACACCTGTGCGTGCAATTGTTTTAAGCGGCCAAAAGATTCATGCCCGCCAAACTCGGTAACAGTTCATCGTAGCGATGAATGAGCATTTTCGGGCCCGCGGCTCCTAGCGTCTCCTCATCGTTGTACGCGTGCGCGGTCGATAGCGCTACGGTGACCACTTCCAGCTCGGAACTGCCGACTTTGCAGCCGTCGGCGTTTTTGCCGGCGCGTATATAGCTCGCTGTGCCTGTGAGTAGAATAATGCGCAGGCGCGGAGACTTTTGTTTGCGGTAAAGATAATAGAGGCCCTGTTCCTTGGCATAATAGGTTTCGTCGCGGTCGACGATCTCGTCGAAGTAGCCGCCGATGCCGGCTTTCTCCATCGCCTGGTGTTTGTAACGGCGTCCACCGGTAGTCATGAGGACGTTGCGCAGCCCGGCGTCTTTGGTTTCTCTTAACGATTCCTCGATGCCCGGGATAAAACCCGGCGGGTTCATATCGAAGCCGTGCTTGCGCGCGATCTCCAGCGCCTGTCTGCGAATTTCTACACGCTTGGCTTCGTTGAAGGGCAAGTTACGGTCGATGGCAAACTCTTTGCTGAAGATCAGCGGAATCAGAAACAAGTCGAACGGGCCATCGGCGATTTTTCTCAGCTGCTCGAAAGACAGCGGCGCCCGGTCATAACGGGGCAACAATTCGTTGGCGATCGTCAACACTCTGTGAATATCCGTCTCCACCGTATCAGACATCGTGCGCACCAATAAAGTTTCCGTACTCATAATGGGCTCTCCATTAAAAGTTCCCGACACCACGGAGCCATCGCCATCGATTCGAGATCTATGCCCGTTGGTCTTCAAAAGGCAAGCGGTGCTTGCGCGCGATATTACACTGCTTGCAGCTTGGCACCAAATTGCCCTTGGTCGACTTGCCGCCGCGGATGAGCGGGACGAGGTGGTCCATAGTCAATTCCTTGGGCGGAAATTTCGCGCCGCAGTGATGGCAGATGCCGGCGGCGCGCCTGCGCTTCCACCACTGGCTGGTGCGCAGCTCCCGCGCTTTGCGCCGCTCGCCGCGGACCTCTTCGTCGGACACTTCGACTAAAAACGGCGAGGGTTCCATTTTTCCATGCGCACTAGGCTCATTTATACCATCGTTTCAGATTCTTGAAATAGACTCCAAAGCCGATGGCCACCAGAAAGTACAAAGCGGCGCGAAACACCGCCCAGCCATCGTTGGTGTTGGCATGATTGCGTAATTCCCACAGCGCGAAGAAGACGAAAAAGATCACCGCCGTGGCGATCAAAATTTTGTGCGCCGTAAGGAGTCTCATCATTGCGACTAGGCCCGACTCCTTGCAGTCGCCGGCTCTAACCCAGCCTCCGGCACATCGAGCCGGGCGAAATAGAGATAGTAAAGAACAAACGCGAGGCCGAAGATCGTCCCGCCCAGAACGTAGGCCGATTGCCAATCTCCCACCGCCATGAACGAGCCCGCTAGCCCCGCGCCGATTCCCATGGGAAATTCGACAAAGGCGTGCATGATGCCGTTGGTCGTGCCGCGCTCGCGCTCTTTGACGACTTCCATCGCAAAAAGTGTGTATATCGGATCGGAAATGCCTTTGTTCGGATACGGCCCGCCGATGAAAAGAATCGCGAGCACGTAGAATACGCCCGCCCAAACGATGTCGTGAGACATGCCCAGCATAATGAGCGCCGGCAGCCCGGCGAGCTTCACAAACGTTACGGTGCGCACCCGCCCCAGGCGCGCCACCAGGTAAGGAATAAATATCGTCATGATCGCCGTTAGAACCGACGCGGTGGCGAAGATGGCGCCGATCTGAAGCGTCGACGCTCCGAGATGCTGTTCGAAGAACACGTTGAAAAACGGCGCCGAAAATCCCAACCCGAGACCGATCAACCCCTCGGTTAACGCCAGCATCCCGATGCGCGGGTAGTTTTCGATGTCTTTGAACCAGCGCCGGATATCGATGGGCTTCCACTCTTCTTTGATCAAATAGATGGGAATTACCGAGCAGAACATGATCGGTACCGCGCAGAGCAAAGCGGCGCGGCGCGCCCACTCGCTTTCGGGGCCGATGTGAAATAGCGACGCAAACACCAGCGGCAATACGCCGGCAGCCAGGTTGCCGACGCTCGCCGCGGCGACCTGGATGCCGCCGTTGAGGCTAAAGAGATTGACGCGCTCACTGGGTTTGCTCTGCTCCACCATGAATGGCGGGCCGACGATGGCGTGACCTCCTTCGAAAAAGCCGATGACCCCCGCCAATATCAGCAGCCATTGGGGGTCAGTGACAAAGATAATCGCCGTCGTGGTCAATAGATTGCCGGCGTAGGAGATCAGAAAAACGCGCCGGCGGCCGAACAAGTCGGAAAGGATTCCCGCCGGAATGACAGAGAGCCCGTGAAAGGTCCAGTTGATGGCCGCGAACTTCGCGACAAAGAGGAGATCGAACCCGACGGCGAGAAGATACAGATTAAAAAGCAGCCGGAGCAGGCTCACCGAAAGGCCGCTGAAGGGACTGCGAATCAGCAACAGCTTGGCGTTTCGGCTAAATCCCCTAAAGCGCTCGCCGCCAAGCCTGCCGCGCTTGGCTTGAAAATATAGAACCGCCGCAACACTTGCCAAAAGCCCCAGGCCTACGCCCCAGACCCAAAATGGCGCGCCCAAGAATGATTCGGAGTCGTGACCAGGGCCGTGGGACCACGCTAACGAAGCTGGTAACAGAACCGCGAAGAGAATCGCCGCTGCTTTCATGCTGCCTCCTTGATCGCCGCGATTGCGCGGCCATCATAGGACGGTTAGCTTTCAGCGCGCAAGAGAAACCCAAGCGGCGCCAACCTGTTTGCGATGCCTTGCCCCGCTGCGCTACCATGGGTGCAGCGCGCCGAAAAAAGGAGAAAAAAATGGCACGAGAAGCTTTCAACACCGATCACGCGCCCAAGGCGATCGGCCCCTACGCGCAAGCGATCAAAGCCAACGGTTTCGTTTACACCGCCGGTCAGATCCCCATCGACCCGGAGACCGGCAATTTCGTTGAAGGCGGCATTAAGGAACAGACACGCCGGGTGTTGGAAAATCTCAAAGCGGTCTTGGCGGCTTCTGGATCATCGATGAGTCAGGTGGTCAAGGCGACGGTGTTCCTGAAGAATATGGCCGATTTTGCCGCCATGAACGAGGTCTACGCGGAATATCTTGGCAACTCCAAGCCGGCCCGTTCTACCGTCGCTGTGGCCGAATTGCCGCGCAATGCCTTGGTGGAAATTGATCTGGTGTCATTGTCTCAGACGTGATCTGCCGCGCGGCACGGGCGCGGTATGACGCCCGGTTAAACGCCTAATACCGCGCGCAGGAGGGTTTGCAAGATCGTCGCGACCACCCCACCCAAACTAGGCTCGAGTCCGTCCGCCGAATCATCGACCATGCCCGGATAGGCCATCATCCCCTGGGTGCCCTTTACGACCCACGACTCGGGGTTTTCATAAACCTGGGGAATCTTTTTGATGATCGCGTCCGCGCCCATTTTATTCAATTGGACTCGTCTTTGATGATCCTTATACCGCCGCATTTGGCCGCGATTGAGCGGGGGGGGGGGGGAGGGGGGGGGGGGGGGGGGGGTTGGGGGGGAGGGGGTAGGGAGGAAGTATAGGAGTTTCGTAAACTTTGAGTCGCGATGTTCAGGAACCTTGATGTCCAGACTTTCTGCGCCGACGGAAGCAAGGATCAGATTGCCGCCAAAGCCATAGGCCGTGAGCGTCATGACGAGCGCGAAAATGAGCGCGCTTGCGGTGGCGATGGGAAAGCGCGGGCCGCCCGCTGTAAAGGCGCCTAGATACACGTAGTCGACCGACAGCCCGAGGAGCAGAAAAAAAATCAGAAAGCAAAAAACGATGACGCCGCTGGCTCGGGCGTTGCGCGCCTGGCGGGCGGCGAAATCTTGAGGCTTGCGCGGCTCCAGAAACTGATCCCTCGATTAAGCCGGCAACGTGAGATTGACCCGTGGGACGCTCTTTTCAGGTTCGGCAACGTTGAAAAATTCACTCGGCTGGAACCGGAAAAAAGACGCGATCATGTTCGCGGGAAACACTTCCTGCTGCATGTTAAAGCGCATGACGAGATCATTGTAATATTGGCGCGAAAAGGCGATCTGGTTTTCCGTCGTCGTCAGCTCCTCTTGCAGATGCAATACGTTCTGGTTGGCCTTCAGGTCTGGATAGTTTTCCATGAGCAAAAAGATTTTTCCGAGGGACTGGGATAGCGCGCTTTGCGCTTCGGCGGACTCCTTGACTCCCGTCGATGCCATCGCCTTGCTGCGCGCCTCGATGACCTTCTGCAGCGTGTCCTGCTCGTGCTTCATGTAGCCCTTGACAGTTTCCACCAGGTTGGGAATCAGATCGTAGCGGCGTTTTAATTGCACGTCGATTTGTTTCCAGGCATTTTGCAACTGGTTTCGCAGCGCCACCAGTCCGTTGTAGGTCCAGATGACCCAGCCTGCAAATACCAAAATAATGCCCCAAAACACCCAGCTCATAATCGGCGTACCTCCCCGGTCTCGTCGCGAAATAGAATCGATTTGGTCACTTCGCTGACTTTGGCTACTCCCGTCATGCACATCACGCGTTTCATCTCTTCTTCGAAAATCGCGAAAACCCGTTCGACGCCACGCGCGCCGAAGGCCGCTACGCCCCAGGCCACCGGACGGCCCGCAAGAATCGCCGTGGCGCCAAGCGCCAGCGCTTTTACGATATCGCCGCCGCTGCGCACACCGCTGTCGAGTATCACCGGCACTCTGTCGCCGACCGCCTCGACGACTTCCGGCAGCGCCTCCAGCGCCGCTCGATTGAAGTCGAGAATCCTGCCGCCGTGATTCGAGACCACCACGGCGTCCGCGCCGGCATTAACCGCGCCCCGGGCGTCGTCGGCGCCCATGATTCCCTTGACCACAACCGGGAGATTTACCTGTTGCTTCAGCCACTCGATGTCCTTGAGAGTCGACTTGTGACCCTTGCGGGGCTTGCCATCTTTCGTAGACATCGGTACTTCATCGCCGATCTTGACCGGTTTCACCGTATCCATCGTTATCCCTACCGCCGCGAAGTCCAAGTCTTGAGCCGTCTTCGCGTACTCGCTCACCTCTTCCTTGCCGCGGTTCATGTAGGCCATGAAAACTAGCGGCGACTTGGCCGCTTGGCGCCAGCCTTTGGGATCGAACTTGGCCGCCTGGCTGGTAAACATCATCGCGCCGACGTTCGCCGTCCCTTCCGCTACTTCCCGTTCAGTTTCCTTACCGATAAGGCTGAAGCTCCCCACCGGCGCCGTGATAGCGGGGATCGGCAGCCTGCGGCCGAATAGTTCGATGGAAATATCCGGTTCGGTCACGTCGTGAAAAATTCTCTGGCGAAAGAGATACTTTTGAAACGCGCGCGGGTTTCTGTAAAAGGTCGCCCTGGTCTCCGCGGCGCCGTTGAAATGATGCCATGCCTCGGCGGGCATGCGCTCGCGCGCCAGAGCGCGTAGATCGCTAAGTCCCATTTGTTCCAGTGACTTTTCCCTCATAACCACCTCAGTTTGGCGAAGAAATTTCCCAGCAATTGGTGCCGGGGTCTCTAAAACAGAATGACAGCGCCGAGCCGGATTCTTGCAGTGGAAACAGCTCCCGCACGCCCCATTCCTTGCCCAACTCGGTAAATTCGCGGTAGGCATCTTTGACGGCGTCTCGGGATTCAACGGTCATAGTGTTGCGGAAGTTTGGCGAAAACACTTTGAAGTTTTTGCGTTCGGCACAGACGATATAAGTCTTGGTTCTCGGATGCTTAACGTAAATCACGATATTGCGGAAGTGATGGACCTCCAAGCCCAACACTTTGGTGTAAAAATCATGGCTGGCATTCAAGTCGATGGCCACTAACGTGCCGTGGGTAAATCCCTGCGGCACATAGCCGCGCCCGGGAAATCGTTCTTCAGGTAAAACTTCCGTCCAATGCGGCGTCTTCACGCTGCCGAAGCTTTGCGCCGTCGCTTCTTTTCGGTTAACCGCTTCGTAGCATTCGATCTCCCAGCCGTTGGTGCCTGGCTCGACGAAATAGCAGGAGTACGAGCCATGACTCCAGGTCGGCTTGCCGATGGCGCCCAGTTTGTATTCAGCTTTGTGCGCCACGAGATATTCGTAGGCTCTGTCCACTTCTTCCGCCGTCGCCACCCGCACGCCCCAGTGATTGTGCATCTGCTTTGCCGGCGCGTCCGGTCCCGCCTCGTGCAGCACCAGCCGCCAGTCCGTGTTCGGATGCTTGAGCGTCGCTTCACCAGGCTTCTCTAAAATCTGTTCAAACGCCAGCAGGTCGGTCATCACCGCCATGGATTCGCGCAGGTTACGGCATTCCATATGCGTGGCGTATAAAGTAAGTGGTGCGATCATGATTGCTCCTTGTTGCGGGAAAATTTCGCGCTTAACGCGGCCGCCGCCTTTGCGACCGTAGCGAAAATCTACAGCCGCGCCGGAGGAGTGTCAAACCTGTGAGTTGCGGCAGGAACGCAAATGGATCAGCGGCTTTCGACCCGGTATCGTGGACGGGAGATTTACCAGCTTGAACCTTCTCTTAACGCCAGCTAAAAGAGACCCTCAAGCAGGCACGTGCGCCAATCCAAGTTGCGCTCGGGAGGAGCGCGTGCCTTGACAAGCTCCCCCAACGTCCCATATCGTTTACAGCACGCAAAATAATTTCACGGGAGAAAAACTATGCCAGATTTCAAACTTATATCGGCCGATAGCCACGTCAATGAACCGCCGGCAGCCTGGGAGCGCGTCCAGAAAGAATACGGCGAACGCGCGCCCAAAGTTGTGAAAGACCCACCTGGTGTGCCCAAAGGCATCTGGCTGCTCATCGATGGCCTGCCGCCAGTCGGCTTATCGCACTATTCCCAAGGTTTGGCTGTGGGCAAGAACCGGGGAATCTCCGAAGTCGAGCAAAAAAAACACTTCGAGACTATTCGCTTCAACGAAGCTTTTCGCTACGAAGACTACCCCGGCGGCTGGGAGCCCGGCGCTCGCTTAAAAGATCAGGATACCGACGGCGTCGAAGCGGAAATTCTCTTTTCAAGCGCCGTGCGCCAGCTCTACAGCATCGTCGACGAGCCCTTTCAACGCGCCGTATTTCACTCTTACAACGAATGGCTCCATGAGTTCTGCAGCGCCGCGCCGAAAAGGCTCATCGGCCTGGCGCTCATTCCGATCCTGGACATGGCGCACACCGTCGCGGATATCCAGCACTACGCCAAGCTCGGCTTCCGCGGCGTGCAGATCCCCACGCGCATAAAGGACAGCGGCTACTACGAGCCCAAGTACGAACCCATGTGGAGCGCGCTGGAAGAGACCGGTATGGTCATCAACGTCCACACCAGCGTCACCCAGGGCGTCGCGCGCACGCATTACGAAGGCCCGCGCGAGGTAGAACCGAAAAAACAGAGCCTCGGCTTTGCCAACAAGCAAGTACCGGCGCAGCAGTTTCTCGGCAACATGATTTTGTCGGGCGTCTTCGACCGATATCCAAAGTTAAAAGTCGTCTGTGCCGAGTTCGACGTCGGCTGGGTCGCCAATTTGGTCCAGCAGGTCGATTACTGGTTCGGCCGCGCGAGCACCTTCGACGCGGAGCTAAATATCAATAAGCTGCCGCCCAGCGAATATTTCAAAACCAACGCATTCTTTACTTACCAGGACGATCGTGCGGGCGTTCTCACCACCCCTGTTTATGGAGAGGATAATTTCCTCTGGGCAAGCGATTATCCGCACGGCGTGACCACTTGGCCCTATTCCAAAGAAACCGTCGAACACAATTGCGCGGGGATCGACCCCGCCGTCAAGAAAAAGCTAAACCGCGAAAACGCCGCCAAGCTCTATCGTTTGGGCAATTGAAGCCGCTGAAGATAAAGAGGAAGTCGATTGCGAATCGGCATTCAACTCGGAGGGACAGCATGAAAATCACCGTGGATCGCACCAAATGCGAAGGGTATGCCAAGTGCGTCCAGGTTTCGCCCAAGGTGTTCCAGCTCGACAAAACCATGATCGCGTCGGTCATCGACGCCAAGGGCGACAGCGATGAAAAAATCCTTTTTGCCGCAAAACTCTGCCCAACCAAGGCGATTGCCCTGAACGAAGAAGAGACCGGGAAGAAACTGTATCCACAGGACTGACGCCGATTGTGCGATCTTGATCCGTGCTCTTGCATGTTGCCGTACGCCCGGCAGTAAAATGCAGTTTCTTTCAACTCGGTAAATGCGGTCCTTCTTCAGAGCTCAAACCTCCCTTGATCCCCCTTTTTGCAAAGGGGGAAGTTGGTCGGATGTTCTTAACCCCTCTTTGAAAAAGAGGGGACGGGGAGATTTTGTGAGTGAACTTCCATTGGAGCGACGTGAGCGACGGCGCGACTTTTTCCATTCCTTTTTTCTTGTCGCTTTCCTTTGCAGCGGCTGCGCCGGGCTTAAACAGTGCGCCTATGAGGGTTTAAGCCGCGACGAGTGGCAGCAGCCGCAAAGAGTGATCCAATCGCTGCAAATTCGTCCCGGCGCGACCATCGCCGACCTGGGCGCCGGCAGCGGCTATTTCACTTTTCTTCTCGCCCAGGCCGCCGGTCCCGCGGGTAAAGTCTACGCCGTGGATATCGATAACGACATGACCGAGCTCGTAGCGCGGAAGGCAAAGGAGCAGGGCTTGCAAAACGTTGAGGTTATCCTCGCCAAGCCCAACGATTCCTTGCTCCCCGAAGGGCGCATCGATCTGATTTTTACCTCGAATACCTACCACCACATCGAAAATCGCGTGGCTTACTTCGCCGCGTTGCGCAAGACTTTGCGACCGGGCGGCCGCGTGGCGGTCATCGATTTCGACCGCCGGTCTTGGTTCAGCGGCTTATTGAAACACTACACCCCCAGCGACTTCATTAAACGGGAAATGGAACAGGCCGGTTACCGTTTAGCGAGTGAATTCGACTTCCTCGACCGCCAGTCCTTCCTAATCTTCGGCCCCAGGATAAGTCCGTTCAAGGTTCAACGTTCAAAGTTCAAAGTGTCGGACTCGGAGCTGAATCCGAATCTTCTACTTTGAACCTTGAACATTGAACCTTGAACCGGGGCCTACTTGGGCGGGGCCGCAGGGTCGAGCAAGCGGAAGGAATTGAAAACTGTGCTGAGGAGCTGGTTTTCCGCGGCGTTGCCGCGATGAAATGCCGTCATGATGAAATTCACCGAATAGTCTTTAGAAAACGGATAGGCATGGGTGCCCGCCACGACGACCGGACTGCCGGTTTTCATCTGGTTCAGCGTCGCTAGGTAATACTTGATCGCATAGTCGTCGCTCAGGTTGCGTTTTTCGCCAGTTTTCATGGCCAGAGCGCCGAGGCTCTTGCTGACGGCGCGGTATGTTTGATCCAAAGTCTGGCGCATCATCGCCTCGATCCGTTTTTCCGCGTTCCGATCCGCCTGAAACTCAAGCTTGGATAGCGGTTGGCCGGTTCGTTCGATGATCACAACGAACGAGCTTCCCGCGACCCCTCGCAGCCGCACTCGCATTCCCGGATTCGCCTCGCCTTCGGGAAGCGAGTCCAACTTCCATTCTGCCGGATAAAGAAAACGGTAACCGAACTCTTCGTCGCGAAATTCGCTGAGCGTGCCGCGCTCCTGTGCCGAGCCGTAACCCACAGCAAGCGCGACGAACAATAACGCGCGCGCCAATATTTTCAGGTTTGTTCTAACGATCCTCTCCGTCATGGCATGATCGTCCTGGAATAATTTTACGCCAAGGCAACGATAAAAACTATCAGGGAGGTTCAACGCCTGTCCTGAGCTTGCCGAATGGGTTCAAAGTCAATCGTTCACGGCTCCGAGGTTGATCCGGAACATTGAACCTTGAATGTTGAACTTGGATAGTATCCGCGCGTCGGGCCTTGCCGCTCCAAAGGAAAACCGCTAATTTACTCGCAATCGGAGTTCCCTTGGCCAAACGGTACGTTCTCAAAAACACCATCCCGACGTTCGCGCCGTCCTCTAAGCTGGATTACCGCAAGGAGCTTAACGAATCTCAATACCAGGCGGCGACGATGGTGGAGGGGCCCCTGTTGATCATCGCCGGCGCGGGCACCGGGAAGACACGCACGCTGGTTTACCGCGTCGCGCATCTGATCGATATCGGAGTCGATCCGCGCTCAATTCTGCTTTTGACCTTCACCCGGCGCGCCGCCGAAGAGATGCTGCGCCGCGCCAGCGTGCTCATCGACAACCGTTGCAGCCGGGTTGCCGGCGGCACGTTTCATTCCTTCGCCAACCTGGTCCTGCGCCAGTACGGCAGCCGCATCGATCTGCCACCGTCGTTTACGATCATGGATCGCTCGGACAGCGAAGACGCCATCCAGCTGCTGCGCAGCGAAATGGGGCTCCATCATAAAGACAAACGTTTTCCGCGCAAGCAAACCGTCGCGGAAATTTTCAGCATGGCGCTGAACAAACAGACCACCGTGGCTGAGCTGATTGAAAATGAGTATCCCCACCTATACGAGTCCCTCGAAGACCTGCTGCGGCTCTACAACGGGTATGCCGAGTACAAGTCTACCAAGACGCTGGTTGATTACGATGATCTGTTAACCAAGCTCCGGCATTTGCTGGCGAGCCATGAAGGGGTGCGCCGCCGCCTTTCGGAAAACTACCGCTTCATCATGGTCGACGAGTACCAGGACACCAACCACCTGCAGGCGCAGATTGTTCGCCTGCTCGCCGCCGCCCATGACAACGTCGCGGTGGTCGGCGACGACGCTCAGAGCATCTATTCGTTTCGCGGCGCCGATTTTCGCAATATCATGGATTTCCCCGACGCGTTTCCGGGAACCCGCCTTGTCAAACTCGAAGAGAACTACCGCAGCACCCAGCCCATATTGAATTTAACCAACGAGATCATCCAGCGGGCCAAAGAGCGCTACGAAAAAAAGCTCTACACGCGCAAGCAGGAGGGCGAGACGCCGATTTTGGTCCAGGCGGAAAGCGAGCAGATGCAGTCGCGCTTCGTATGCCAGAAGATTTTGGAGCTGCGCGAAGAAGGCGTGCCGCTCTGGGACATGGCCGTGCTGTTTCGCTCGAGCTTCCACTCCTTTGATCTGGAAATCGAGCTGGTGCGGCACAATATCCCGTTCATCAAGCGCGGCGGCTTTCAGTTCATGGAAACCACCCACATCAAGGATTTGCTCGCGCATCTGCGCGTGCTCGCCAATCCCCATGATGCGATTTCCTGGAACCGTATCCTGTTGCTGCTCGGAGGCGTCGGCGCGCAGATGAGCCAGAAGATAACTCGTTGGCTGCTCGACGGCAGCCAGCCCGTCGAGCGGCTGCGTACCTTCGAGGCCAAGGGAAAGGTTGCGATGGAACTCAAAACCCTGGCGCAAGTTCTTCAGGGTGCCACCGAAGGGGAGCGGCCCGCCGAGCAGGTGCAATACCTCATGCAATACTATTTGCCCATTCTCAAGCACAATCACCCCGACGACCATCCGAAGCGGCTCAAGGACCTGGAACATTTCTACGGCATCACCGAGCGCTATCGCAGTCTGGAGCGCTTGTTGAGCGACATGGCATTGGAACCGCCCAACGACAGTGTTGCCGGCGTGCTGGCGGTGGACCCCGACGAGGGTCCGTTGGTGCTCTCGACGATTCATTCCGCCAAAGGCCTGGAGTGGCATTCGGTGTTTATCATTTGGGCCTTGGAAGGACGCTTTCCTTCGTTCTATAACATCAGCACCGACCATGACCTGGAGGAAGAACGCCGCTTGCTTTACGTCGCCGCGACGCGGGCCAAGGAAAATTTGTTTATCACCTACCCGATAAGAATCTTCGACCGCGGTCTGCGCATGGTGCTCTCGCGTCCTTCGCAGTTCATCGAAGGGATCTCCGGCGATTTACTCGAGCCGATGTCGCTGGTCAACGAAGAGAAGGATTGGGGCTGGGAGAATTAACCATGGTGCAATCTCTGCATTATATAATCGTCTTTGTCAGCGGCGCCGTGCTGATGGGTTTGGAAATCGCCGGGAGCCGCGTGCTGGCCCCCCACTTCGGCAGCTCGATTTTCGTCTGGGGCAGCTTGATCTCCGTCGTCATGGCCGCGCTTAGCACCGGTTACTACTGGGGCGGCTGGCTTTCCACCCGCGAACCTTCCTACGGGCGGCTGCTCGCGTTGCTGTTGATTCCCGGCGCCCTTATTTTCGTCTTGCCGTTCATCTACCCCACGGTCAACGAGTGGGTTGCGAGCGCCGATTTGGGCATTCGCCTGAGTCCCTTGATCGCCTGCAGCATCTATTTCTTGCCACCGGGTGTTTTCCTGGGAATGATTTCTCCCTATGTAATCCGTCTTGCGGCGACTCAGCTCTCCACCGTGGGCAGCACGGCGGGCACGCTTTACGCCGTGTCCACCTGCGGCAGCATTTTCGGCACCTTGCTCACCGCTTTTTACTTGATACCGATCATGGGTGTGAGTAACATTATTCACGCGCTAGGTATGACTTTGGCTTGCCTCTCCCTGCTCGTGGTGCCTCTCGTGCGGCTCCGCGGCGCTACCGTGGGGCGCGCCGTAACTGCGCTTTCGATCATTGGTTCGATCATCGTGCCCTGGCCGTCGCTGCTTTGGGCCAAGATCAAAACGCTCTTGGAAAAAGACACTTTTTATCACCGTATCCGCGTCGAAGAGGACGAAGAAGCGCGGTACATGTACTTCGACCGGACGCTGCAAAGCGCCATGAATCTCAAAGATCCCTCGGCGCTCAGGCTGGTTTATTCCCGCTATACCTCTCTAGGCTTCGCCTTTCGCCCAGACGCCAAGAAAATGCTGCTCATCGGCCTGGGCGGCGGATCGATTCCGAAGAAAGTGCAGAAAGAATTCCCCACGATGGAAATCGACGCCGTCGAGATCGACCCGGAAGTCGTGCAAATCGCCAAAAACCATTTCAACGTGCGCGAAAGTAAGAACCTCCGGATTCACGCGCAGGACGGCCGGCTATTCCTGACCCGCACAGCGCACCAATACGACATCATCATGCTCGACGCCTACTACACCGACGCCATGCCGTTTCACCTCGCCACCAAGGAATTCTTCGAACTGGCGCAGCGAAAACTAACACCCAACGGAATCATCGTCGCCAATCTCATCAGTGCCGTCACGGGGCCCAGCGGAAAGATCGCCCGCGCCTTCGTGAAGACGCAGCGGCAGATCTTTCCGCAAACCTATATCTTCGCCGCGCGCCGGCCCGAGAACGTCAGCATCGAAACGATCCAAAACGTGATCATCATCGCCACGAGAGATAGGCAACGCCTGGATATTAAAGACATCCTCAAGCGCGCCGCCGCTCTCGACAAAGGCCTTTTTCCCGACCCGCTCAAGGACCTCGCCATTGCCTACTACGACGGACCGCTGGCCGACAAAGATGTACCTGTGCTCACCGATGACTACGCGCCGACGGATAATTTGCTGCATCCTTAGCGCACTTGTTTTCGCTTCCTGCGGGGTTCTGAGCGACGGTCCGCCGCAGCGCGTTGTGCGGGTCAAAGTACTCGCCGACCCGGCCATCAGACAGCGCAATTCCGGCTGGGAAAAAGAGCTGCGCGGCCTGGTGGAGGCTGCGTCGGATTATTACGAGCGCGAGTTTAATGTCCGATTTATCACCCAGAGCGCCGCCGCCTGGCCCAGTCAGGAAAGAATACCGTCAACCGCCGATCTTATGGTCAGGCTCAAACGGGACTTTCCCCTCGAACGCAAAGAAGCCGGTCACGACCTGATCATAGCCTTCACCGGCGAGTCGGTGAGCCGCTACACCGGCGCGGGGCGGCCTCGCGTCGACAAAATTGGCAACTGCCGAGACGGCTTGGGATATTATGTCATCGTGCCGGTGCGGGAAGTGTTTCGCTACGGCGGTCCATCGGCGGATCTGACATACGATAGCGTCGCGCTGATTCACGAGCTGGGCCACATCTTCGGCGCGGAGCATGTCACCGACGGGCAGTCTATCATGAACGAGACTTTCGATTACCGCACCGAATTCGACATGAAAAACCGCAACGTAATCTTAAAAAATAGGAATTGCCCGTTTGCGAAATAAGCATGAGGCGAGAGGCATGAGGCATGAGAAAATAAATCAATCTGGTCTGACTCGCGCCTGTCGCCTTCCGCCTCACGCCTCCCGTTCTATTACCCGTTGCCTATTGCCTTATGTTGAATAACTTGCGCGTCGTTCTTGTTCGCCCGCGCGGCTCCGGCAATATCGGCTCCATTGCGCGGGTCATGAAAAATTTCGGCGCGCGCGAGCTGGCCATTGTCGGTAGCGCGCGCACGCGCAGTTTCTGGGCCCGCGCCATGGCCGTGCACGGCCGGGATGTCCTCAGCGAAGCGCAATGCTATGAGACGATCCGCCAAGCGACTGCCGACTGCCATCTTATCGTCGGCACCACGGCGCGCTCGGGTCTCTACCGCAATCATAGCCAGCCACCGCGAGAAATCGCGCCGGAAATCGCCGCTGCTCTGGAGGCCGGCAAGGTGGCGTTGGTTCTCGGCCCCGAAGATCACGGCCTCAGCAACAAGGATATTGAGGCTTGCCAGTTGCTCATTACGATCCCGACCCACTCTGATTATCAATCGCTCAACGTTGCGCAAGCAGCCGTGGTTTGTCTTTATGAAATATTCATTGCGTCCATGACGGAAGTACCGCATGCGGCGATCCAGCGCGCCCAAGCCGAACATGTCGAGCGACTGTTTGACATCATGAGGGCTTCGTTATTAAAAATCGGCTTTCTGGATTCCGAGAACCCGGAGCATATGCTTTTGGCGTTCCGCCGCTTTCTTGGGCGCGCCGGACTCGAAGACAAGGACGTCAGAATCTTGACCGGCATGTTTCGCCAGATCGAATGGTACGCCGAGAGAGGTTCGAAGGTAGTAGAGGAGAAGGAGAAGCGAGGAATTAAGATCCGCTAGTAACTAAAAATGTCGGGTCTCGAGTCTCCTGCGATATCACGAGACCTTAGACTCAGACTCTAGACAGTCACGTATTTCACAAGGAGACCAACATGAACATCAACGATTTCGACCCCAAGAAAACCGCCCTGCTTTTTTTCGACATTCTCAACGGCTACATTGCCGAGCCGGAGCCGGGCAAGCCGCGGGCGCTTAAACCCTGGATCCAAAACGCCGTCAGGCTCAGCAAAGCCGGCCGCGCCGCGGGGCTGCCGGTCTTTTTCGCCAAGGGCAACCATCGGCCCGATGGCGCGACAAGCGCGTTAATCCGCACCGACACCAACAATTCGCTGACGCCTTGGCCCAACGGCGAAGTGACCAGGACCAAAATGCATGTCATCGCCGGGGACAAAAGCTCCGATGTGCTCGCCGACTTGGAACCAAAGCCCGAAGACTACTACATCGTGAAGTACCGCTGGAGCGCGTTCTTCCAGACCTATCTCGATCTTGCGCTGCGTACCCGCGGCATCGACACCCTCATTGTTTCCGGCGGCTCCACCGACGTCGGCGTCACCTCGACCTTGTATTCGGGCCGCGATCTGGACTACAACATGATCGTCGTCAGCGATGCCTGCGGCACCTCCCACGACCAGCGCGCCCATGACACGCTGATGGAACTGATTTTCCCGCGCATGTCGCGAGTGCGCACGACGGATCAGGTCATAGAAATGATCAACACTGCAAGGAATAAGAATCAAGGAGTTCAAGCCGTTCAAGCCGTTTAAGCCGTTCAAAACGTTTTGAACGATTTGAACCTATTGAACGATCTTGAACTTCAGAATCAACCAAGAGGAGGAACGTATGGCATCGAATAGCGCGGCACCGATCGGCGTAAGCAAGAACATCAAACAGATCGGCAGAATGGACCTACCGGGCGGCGGCTCGGTCGTCGTGGACAACGGTTACGCTTACGTTGGCCACATGGACCCACCGCACGGTACTTCGATCATCGATGTGCGCGATCCGAAGAATCTAAAAGTCGTCGCCCATCTGGAAATTCCCGAAGGGCTGCACTCGCACAAAGTGCGCGTGAGCGGCGACGTGATGCTGGTCAACTACGAGCGTTATCAGGCCAAGCAAGCGCTTCAGTCCGGGCTCAAAATTTTCGATATTTCGGACAAGACCAAGCCGCGCGAGATCGGCTTCTACAAAACTCCGGGGAAAGGCGTGCACCGATTCACCTTTGACGGGCGCTACGCTTACATCTCACCCACTGTAGAGGGCTACCAGGGCAATATCGCCATGATGTTGGACATGAAAAATCCAGCAGAAGCCCGAAGAAGTCTGCCGCTGGTGGATGCCGGGGCAGTGGGTCGCAGGAGGCGAAAAACCCACCTTTAAAGGCGCGGACACGCGCTGCCACCATCCGATTCGGCGCGGCGACCGGCTCTATATCAGCTATTGGCACGGCGGATTCGCCATCGTCGATATTTCCGATTTGAGCAAGCCGAAAACGATCAGCACGCTGGACTGGAGCCCTCCCTACCCTTGCCCGACGCACACCACTTTGCCGATGCTGAACAAGATAATGGAGCGCGACTGGCTAATCGTCACCGATGAAGAAGTCGGCGAAAAGCTCAACGATACGCACAACGCGTTTCTCTGGGTCGTCGATATCACCAAAGAAGAATTGCCGCTGCCGGTGGCGACGTTCATCGTGCCATTCGACGGCAAGTCGACGGGCGAATTCCGCTTCGGCGCGCACCAGCCTGCGGAACAGGTTTACGGCAACACGCTTTACGTCACCTGGTTCGGCGGCGGCCTCCGGGCCGTCAATTTCTCCAATCCGTATATCCCGACGGAAGTCGGCTACTACATCCCGAATCCCGGCAAAGGCCAGAAAGTCGTCATGAGCAACGACGTCTTCCACGACAAGGACGGCAAGCTGTATTTAATGGACCGCTACGACGGATTGGAAATCCTAGAGCCCCAGCTCTAGGCGAAAGCCTAGAGCGTTCAAAATGTTCAAGTCGTTCCAGTCGTTCAAACCGTATAGGGAGTAGGAAAAGGCCGGTTTGAATGATTGTTTTGTCTGGCCGTCTTTAAATTCCGTGATCCTTATAACGATTTGAACGGCTTGAACGTTTTGAACGACTTGAACGGTCAACGCTATGAAGTTATACAACGTTTCGTACTCCGGCAACTCATATAAAGTGCGCCTGCTGCTCGCGCACTTGGGCGTCTCCTGCGAGATCGTCGAAGTCGATATCCTCAAAGGCGCAAGCCGCACAGCTGATTTTTTGAAGATCAACCCCAACGGTCGCACGCCGGTGCTGGACGACGACGGGTTCATTCTCGCCGAGTCCAACGCCATCCTCGCCCATCTTGCCCGCGGCACCAAGTACCTTCCCGACGAGCGGAAAGCATTCGCCTTGGTCTTTCAATGGCTGTTTTTCGAGCAATACAGCCACGAGCCTTTCATCGCCACTTCGCGCTTCTGGCTGCAACACAAGCCAGACTCACCGGAACGTACGGCGATGCTGGCAGCAAAACGCGACGGCGGCTGGGCGGCACTTAACGTGATAGGAAACCACCTGGCCAAAAACGATTTCTTCGTCGGCGGTTATTCCATCGCCGACATCGCCCTCTTCGCTTATACCCACGTCGCACAGGAAGGCGGCTTTCCGCTGGACGATTTTCCGGCGATCAGGGCGTGGATTGAACGGGTAAAAGCACAGCCAGGTTACATCCCGATGATGTGACACCGCTAGCAAGGGGGAAATGACATGGTGGGGCTAGGAACGCTGGATGTGCTGATCGGGCTCATAACGGTGTATCTCTCCTTCGCTATGGCCTGTACCGTCATCGTCGAAGCAATGGCGAGCTGGCTCAGTGTGCGTAGCAAGAATCTCGAGGCGGGGCTGAACGAGTTATTCGCTGGAGAACTCAAGCAAGGCAAGAAATTCGTCGACGCCTTCTACAGTCATCCACTCATACTGGCGCTCAGCAAAGGCGACAAGGCGCGACCCTCCTATATTCCGCCCGAAACCGTCGCGCAGGTGGTGGAGTCGTTGGTTATGACCGCGAACGGCGCGGTGACGACGCTGGAGGAAGCAGTAGATAAACTGCCGGGCATGCCGGACACCAACCGCATCAAGGGGACACTTGAAGCACTCGTGGCGCAGACAAGCAAAGATCCGGCTGCCTTCCGCAGCGCAGTCGAGAAGCATTTTGACGCGGTGATGGATCGTGCGTCGGGCTGGGTCAAGCGGCGCCAGCAGAAAGTAGCTTTTCTAGTATCGGCACTGTTTGTGACCGTGGCGAACGTGGACACCATTGTCCTCGCGACCTCGCTCGCCTCGAATCCCGAGGCGCGGGCAAAGATGGTCGCAATTGCAGAAACACGTTTGGAGGAAGCAAAAGCCAATGAAAAAACAATGGAAGGAGAGGGGAAAAACAGCAAAGGCACAGACGAGAACACGGGTCAGGATAAGAAAAAGCAAGCCGAGGACCGAGCCAAACCGACCAACCAACAGACTGTAGACGCAACCAAACCGGCCGAACAAAGTTCCGGAGTCTCGCCCAAGCCGGTGAAAGAGGAATCCGATGACGGACTCAGTGCGGCGAAACAGCAGATCGAGGACGCACGCAAGGCCGTCCGGCAGGCGGAGCTTGCTTTGCAGTCCGCGGGGCTCCCAATGGGATGGAAAGAATGGCCGTCGCGAATCGAATGGCCCGCCAAAGTAATCGGGCTGCTCGTCAGTATATTCGCAGTGTCGCTGGGTGCGCCGTTCTGGTTCGACACACTTCAACGCGTTATGCGCGTGCGCCAATCGGGCATCTCACCCCGAGAAAAAAAGGATGAAAAAAAGTAGGAGAATTTTGCCGAATTACACCAGTGGAATTCAAATCGGATGACATTGGAATTCTGGATACGTCAACCGCGACGCCTTTGATCTTTCATCTCCTCCAACTCCTCCAAGCTCCTCGGCCAATCTTCTTTGAGTAAACGAGAAAGCGAGCGATCCGCTAATAGCTTTCCGCCCGTCTGGCATTTCGCGCAATAGTTGGTCTCGTTTTCAGCGTGGACGATGCGCTGCACCGGGGAACCGCACACCGGGCACGGCTTGCCGTACTTGCCGTGGACGGCCATGTCGGGGCGGAAGGCCGTCACTTTTTCGGGGAAGCCGGATCCTCGTTCCTTGCGCAGCCGTTCGACCCATTCCGCCAGCGACTCGCGAACGGCTTTGAAGAGCGTTTCTATCTCCGCGTCGGTCATGCGTTGCGTCATGCGAATCGGAGAGAGGCCGGCGCGATGAAGAATCTCGTCGGAATAAGCGTTACCGATGCCGCTAAAGAAATGCGGATCTGTGAGCGAGCGTTTCAGCGTGTGGTTTTCACGCGTCAACATTTCGCGGAACTGATCCAGAGTCGCGTCGAAGATTTCCAGTCCGCCGGGATCATGTTCCCGCAACGCGGCTTCACCGCGAACGAGGTGAATCGACGCGCGCTTCTTGGTGCCCGCCTCCGTCAAAAGCAACGTCCCATTGGAAAAATCGAAAGCTGCCTGCCCATACTTGCGTCCGATCTTTGCTCCTTTCGACTTCCAGTGAAACCGGCCGGCGATCATCAGATGAACAACGAGAAAGAGGCCATCTTCCAGCTCGAAGACGATACGTTTACCGAGCCGGCGCAAGGCCACGACTGTTTTCCCATCCGCCGCCGCGATGGGCGGGTTGAAAGAGCGAACGATAAACGGGCTACCGATGCGGATTCTCTGGATCGGTTGGTTGAGGACACGCTCGCTCAGTGCTTCGATGTAAACGGTTACGTCCGGCAGCTCAGGCATAGTATTGCGGCGGGGACACCGCCGGCCCAATCGTTCCAGCCGTTCCAAACGTCGATCCCGCCAGGTCCAAACAACCAACGAGGATCGAGGGCCAGAGGATGTTCAGCGCTCGCTTCTCGAGCATCCATCTTCCATCTCGCGAATCGAGCTACTAAAACGGCTGGAACCTTCCTATTGCGCCTGCGCGTTTTCCCGATAGCTGAGAAACTCTTTCGCCTGCATCGGGAACAGTACGCCAAGAAGAATGTCCTCGTCGCTTTTCGCTAGCGGGCCGAGATCCTTAATCGCCTTTTCCCAGTCCGCCGGATCCGCCATCTCGCCCGAGCGTATTGAGTAGTCGGGCTCATTGTCCTTCATGATCTTTCTGATCAAGTCTTTATTTACTTGCCCCGGCGGCCGACCATACTTGCCCTTCACGTAATCGCTGGTTTCCCTGCTAACGATCTTGTATCGCTCTCCAGCCAAGACATTCAGTACGGCTTGGACGCCAACGATCTGGCTGGTGGGCGTCAATAGAGGCGGGTGGCCGAGGTCGCGCTCGACATTGGGCGTCTCTTTAAGCGCCGCCTCCATCAGATCCATCCTCTTGGCTTCTTTCAGTTGCGCCACCATATTGGAGATCATGCCACCGGGAACTTTGTGAATGAATACCTCGGCGCTGACGCCGGTGTACCCGGTCTCATATTGTTCGTACTTTTCCTTGATCTGCTTGGTGATCCGTGCCGGCTCTTCCAGAAGCTGTACGTCGATGCCGGTATCGAAAGGCGTGCCCTTCAAAGACGCCACCATCGTTTCGGTCGCCGGATGCGCCGAACCGAACGATAGCGGCGACAGCACCGTGTCGATCATGTCCACGCCCGCCAGTATCGCCATCAGATGGCACATGCTCGATGTTCCGCCCATGTCATGACAGTGAAGCAAAACCGGCAGCTTGTTCTTGGCCCGGTCTTTAATGCCCTTGATGATTCTGTAGCTATCGAACGGCGTCAAGATTCCCGTGGCATCTTTCAGCGATAACCAATCCGCGCCAATCTCGATTAACTGTTCCGCGTACTCCATCCATCTTTCCAGCGTGTGAACCGGGCTCACAGTATAGTTCACCTCCACATGCGCCTCGCCGCCGAGATCTTTCACGGCTTTGGTGGCAACTTCGATGTTGCGGAAATCGTTGGTCGCTTCGAAAATACGAAAGACGTTCATGCCGTTGGCGATGGCGCGCTCGACGAATTTGCAGACGATCTTGTCCGTGTAAGGCCGGTAAGCCAGAATATGTTGGCCGCGCAGGAGCATCTGGAGCTTCGTGTTGGGCATCACTTCCTTGATGCGCCGCAGCCTGTCCCACGGATCTTCCTTCAAATAGCGCATACAGACATCGAAGGTCGCGCCGCCCCACACCTCGACGGCATGGAAGCCGCAGTTGTCGAGGGCCGCGCAGAGCGGCAACAAATCGTCGGTCGTCACCCGCGTGGCCAGCTTGCATTGTTGTCCGTCGCGCGGCGTGAGATCGGTGATCTTCACCCTTCGGCTGCCGACCGGCTCGGTAAGCAATTCATTCATGTCGGCGGCGAGCTGGCTCAAGATATTCTCAGCGCTCATAAGATCTCTCCTCTTTTCAGGACTGGAAACTCATTCGACGGCCGGGCAGTTGATTACCAAGCCCGAAGACAGTATTTGCACCGGTTATAAGTCATTTTTGCGTCTACAGTAAAGACGCTGGGCGGAAGTCCTCATTGCTTACTTTTCACCCCTCACGTCTCACGCCTCATCGTTCCCTTGCTTTTTCCGACCGATTCTCTTACAAACCGGCTGATGAAGATCATTAGACTTTACACGGGAGCGGACAACGAATCTCATTTCGAAGAGCTCGATGTAGAACTTAACTTAATCGGCCATATGGAGGTTTCCGCGCTCCAACCGGCGCATGGGATTCTCTTTCGCCGCGCGCCCGCGACTCATCTGAGCGATTATCACAACGCGCCGCGGCGCCAATACGTCATTACCCTCGCCGGACAGGTAGAGATCGAAACCGGCGACGGCACGGTAAGGCGCTTCGGGCCGGGTGACGTCATGCTCGCAGACGATACTACCGGGCATGGCCACATCACGAGGGTGGTAGGCGGCCAACCGCGCCATTACGTCATGATTCCTCTCAAATAGGGACGCTCCATCGAAAATCTCAAGCCCTCGGACGCCGTGCCACGGCAACTCTCGACGCTCTGCATCGTCCCCTGTCCAATCTGATACCATCGATGATGGTGGCCGCATTGGGAATCGCATTGCCTGAGGTCAGGCGCGCATTTCAACTAACGGAGGTCGAAGCCGGGAGTGTATTTTCGGTGATGATGATCGTCGCAGCGGTAACCAGCGGAATCGCCGGCAGACTCGCCGACAAATTCGGCCGCAAGCGCGTGCTGATTACCGGATTGAGCCTGCTTGCGCTGGGCTTTGGCCTCGCTGGAATCAGCAGCCATCGAACACTCTTCTTCTTTTTCCTGGCCCTCACGGGCATCGGCTACGGCTTCACGCCGCCGTCGCTTTACGCCGTCATGTCCGATCTGCTACCCAATCGCCGCGGACTCGGCGCCAGTCTGGTTTCGGTATCCTACGGCATCGGCGGAGCCGTCGGCGCGATATTGGTCAGCCGTGTCACGGCAGCCTTCGGCTGGCGCGCGGCTTTCATCACCGTCGGCGGAATTGCCGCGGCGGATATGCTGCTGCAACTTTTCTGGATTCCAAATAATCCCCGAACTAAATTCAGTGCGCATTCGGGGTCCTTTAAAGATGCCCTGACGCTGCCGATACTGATTCTCGCTCTCGCGGAATGCATCGGCGGCGCGGTGTTTTGGAGCTCCGCCGCGTGGACGCCGACGCTGCTCCGCACCGCAAAATGCTCACGCTGCAGGAAACCGGTTGGGTAATGGGCGTCCTGAGCATGGCCAATATGTTCGGCTCGTTTTGCCTCGGCGGACTATCCGATCGGTTCGGGCGCAGGCAAGTGATCGTTTCCAGCGCTTTTCCTGCGGCCGTGGCGGCGTTCGTGGTTTTCTACTGGCTCGAGTCCGCGCTTTGGATCAGCTTGGGAATCTTCGTGTTCGGCATGTTCAAAACCTCCGTGCCCGCGTTGATCATCGCCCTGGCGCAGCAAATCGCGCCGCCGGGGCAACGCCGGCACCGCCAGCGGCATCATCATGTCGCTGCATTACACTGCGGGCGTCATCGCGCCGTTGATCGCGGCGAAACTGATCACCGCCAGCGCCGATATCGTTTTAGCGATGATCCTGACCACCGCCGTC
The DNA here is from genome assembly GCA_963840855.1 of uncultured delta proteobacterium. GTDB lineage: Bacteria > Desulfobacterota > Binatia > UBA9968 > UBA9968 > DATACQ01. The sequence continues at coordinate 33,195 of CAWJBB010000007.1, read as the reverse complement.
CCGCTTATTGTCTACGGCAGCCTGATTGGCGCGATGCGCGTGCGCGCAAGCGCCGCTTAGCGGACCCAGGAGGAAAGCAAGATAAGGATCATCCCGGTCAGCATGCCGATGACCGCGCTCTTGGTCCTGTGCGCGATAATAATCGTGACGGCCAACGCAACGGCGCGAAACGGCGCGGCCTCTTTCTCGAAGCGCGTGCCGGACATGAAAAGCGTTACGGAAATTATGCCGCAAATGAACGCATAAGAAAGATAACGTAGCAGGCGGTCCCATACTTCCGGAAATTGCCGGCCGACGAAACACACCTGCGGCAAAACGCGCACGGCAAAGGCCATAAGGCCCATGATCAAGATGATTTCGATACGTGTAAGCTCCACTGCTCCCACCCCCAAACCAGAATTGCCGTTCCGATAGCCGTCACCAGCCATCCCCAACGGAGGCTCACCAGCGCGCCGGGAATCGCGGCGATCAGGCTGAGCGCGCATATCAGCGCCATCGTCAGGCTTTTCATTTCCACCACCAGCAGCCCCGCGAAGTAACCCGGCAGAATGAACTTCATCGCTTCTTCGAAGCCGGGCGGAAAACCCAGCGCCGCTGTGAAACCCGCCGCAGCGCCAACGACCCAAACGGTAAAGCTGGTCGCGCCGACGCCGAGAAAAAAAGCGAGGCGCCCATAGCCGGCCGTTGATCGAGCAGCGCCCGGCTCATTCGACTCGTCCAATGACTCTTTCTGAAATTGGAAATAAGGCACGATGAAACTGCTGGCGCTGATGACGTGAGATGAAAAAAACAACACCCAACGATTTACGCCGCGAAAAAACGGCGCCAGCGCCGCGCTCATCGGTAAGAAACGCAAGTTCATCAGAAAACCGGCGACGACAACTTGCAGCGCGGACTTTCCTTCGGCGAGAGGCACCAAGACCGCAAACTGCGCGGGTCCGGAATAGACCCACGCCGACATCAAAATGACTTCGTCGAGAGTGAGCCCATGGGCCTGGGCGGCAATGCCCCAGGTCAGCGACGACGGGATAAAGGCGATCCAGATCGGTATCGCCGCTTTCATGCCTTGGCAAAAACGGGCCGAGAAAGACATCACAGGCGCTTAGCTGATGGGGACGAAAAGATCAACTTGGAAAGAGAAGGATCAGGCGGAACCTCCAATTTGAATCGTTCCGTCCTAGTCTAGTCGAGTGTCTCAAAAATTCCGGCAAGAAATCGGCAGGCCCTCTGTCGTCATTCCCGCGCAGGCTTGTGTAACGAACTTCTGAGACGGGACACTAGTTGGCGAGTAGTTTCTTCACTCGCTCGAGAACTTCTCGTGGAGAATCGAATATTTCCTTAACCAGCGATTCCAGTTCCTCTGCGGATGTCGGTTCCACATCCATCCGGCCCTTTTTCGTTTCGACAAGGACCTCTGGGTCATTCAAGGTCTTGACGTAGGCGTCTCTCAGTATCTTGACTCTTTCCGGGGGCGTGCCCGGTGTCACCATCATCGGACGGCCAAAATCTCCCGCTGCCAGCACAGCCTGCGCAACACGGCGGCTGTTCGCCGAAACCTTGAACTGCTCGAAGATTTCGTGAATGGTCGGCGTATCGCCTGCCCGTGATTCTCTCTTGCGCGCGGTCTGGATAATATGGCGGTCGAAACTCTTCTTGTGCCATGTGTCAAACGGTTCGCGGCCAAAGTGGGCAGAGGCGCTGTGGGCACGACAAATCACTTCTCCCTTTTCCACCGCTATGTCGATTTCGGTTCCGCCGGCATAGCCCAGGACGTTATTGAATTTTGCCCCCACCGTTTCCTCCAAAACCTTGGCTAAAATATAGTCGCTGCTTGCCGTCCCGGTTCCGCCGCACTTGGGCGGTTCCTTGGCCTTTATAATGTCCGCGAGAGACTTGTACGGAGCATCAGCCCGCATGTACAGGATGACGGATTCGACCGCGGGCGAACCGATCCAGTGAAATTTACGAAGATCGAACTGCACCTCCGGGCGCCCGGCTAACTGATCGACATAGACGCTGTTCAAGGGCATCACGAGGGTTAGACCGTCAGGCTTGGCGACGTTAAAGACATGATTGACGGCGATCACAGATCCGGCGCCGGGCATGTTTTGGGCGATGATCTCCGGCTGGCCGGGAATATACTTGCCCATGTATCTGGCGAAGAGACGGGCCCAGCGGTCATAAAACCCGCCCGCTGTAGAGCCGACCATGATGCGAATAGTTTTTCCTCTATAAAACGTGTCGGCTTGCGCCCGGACTTCAGACGCAAGACCTGGAAGCACAAATGAAATGCAGCAAATCAGCGTAAGCAATAGATTGCGCTTTTTCATGACGAACTCCTCTCGCCACCGGAGTATTCGCAACGTTAAAGCTTTAGGGTGACGTGTTACCCGTTAAAAGAGACCTCCGCCGCCGTATCCTGTATCCACCCGGTGGTGGGACTATATCCATGGGAATTGACTTGTCAAGGAAAAATAAGGGGCCGGTCTTGACTGGTTTGCCTTGTGATCTTGGGCAATTCTGACGGCCATTCAATCGCTGTGAACGCTATCGAGCGCCGACGATCCGGGAAATTTATAGTGCGTCAAAAGCCGCATCAAGAGCAGATAATAACGCGAAATGCCTATAATTTTCAGTAGTTTAATTGACCCAACTCACCCGATGATCGGACCCTGACGAGGTCAGATCAGAGCCCACGAACGCGGCATCGGCGGAAGCATCAGCGTAGGGCAGAGCGGCATTTGACTCGAACTTTAATGTTTTGACGAGCACTGCCGATTGATTCAACTTAGGAGCACTATTGACCGATAGAGCGGAAAGCTCCGGTCTTACAACCATCCAGCGCTCCCGTCTTCTGGAGGATTCTTATGCAAGCCTTTATTCAATTGGTTTATTTCGACCTGCCCATTCCGGTGTGGCACATCGTCATATACGTGGGATGTATAAGCTTCTTGATGATGCAACGTAGATTTAAACTTGCGATTGTGACGTCCTACGTACTGGTCTTGTTTTGGCTTCACTATATATTTCGGGCCAATCTCGTCTTTGTTATCAATGGGGATAACGTCGCGCGCACCGTATATTACGTATTCGGATTCGCGCTTGTATTGTTGAGCATATACGCCTTTTTCTTTCTGGAAGACGAGGCGGCGGAATTTGAGTTAGAGAAACGCAAAAAAGAGATTGCAGGTCTAAGAACAAAGGCAAAGGAGGCAAAGAAGAAAGCCGCCGACCTTAAGGCTCAACTAAAAAAGGATCAGATCAATGAGTCCGCTTCGCAAAGCGAGCTCGACGCAGACCTGGCCGCCAAGATTGATGACCTTGAACAGCGGCTGAGGGAAGGCGAGGGCCTGCTCGAAAAACGCGATACCCAAATCGCTGAGCTTCAGGCTAAGGCCGAGGAAGCTGAGGCAAACGCTTCGGCTTTAAAGGCTCAGTTGGAAAACCGCCAAACTCAGGAGGCGGCTTCCAGATACAACCTGGAAGAAGATCTCAATGCCAAGATTGATGAGCTTGAACAGCGGCTGAGGGACGGCGAGGGCCTGCTCGAAAAACGCGATACCCAAATCGCTGAGCTTCAGGCTAAAACCGACGAAGCTGAGGCAAACGCTTCGGCTTTAAAGGCTCAGTTGGAAAACGGCCAAACCCGAGAGCCCGGGGACCACAGCAAGCTCGAAGAAGAGCTCACCGCCAAAATCGATAAGCTGCAAATTCAGTTGGAGGACGCCGAGAGCCTCCTTGCAATACGCAATATCGAAAATCGATGAGCTTAAGGCTAGCACCCGCGACGCTGAGAAAAACGCCGATGCCCTAAAGGCCCAGCTTGAGGGATTTCAATCCGAAGGCTCCACTTCCGGAAACATGCTGGAAGAAGAGTTGAGCAGACAAAATCGACGAACCTTGAGCATCAATTGAAGGAGGGCGAGAGTCTCCTCAATTCACGTCACGCTGAAATCGCTGAGCTCAAGACAAAAGCCTCTGAAGCAGATAAAAAGGCCGATGTCTTAAAGGCTCAGTTGGAAAAGGACCACACCGCAAAGTCCGCTGCCAGAAACAAGTTGCAAGAGGAGTTCAACGCCAAGATCGCCAAGCTCGAACGTCGGCTGAAGGAAAGTGAGACCCTCCTTGGAAAACGGGATACCGAAATCGCCGAGCTTACCGCTAGAACTCACGACGCTGAGAAAAATGGCGCCGACTTAAAGACCAAGCTGGAAGACGATCAATCCAAAGAGTCCGCTGCCAAAAAGAAGCTTGAAGAAGAATTCAAAGCCGCGATCGCTCAGCTTGAACTTCGGCTGAAGGAAGGCGAGAACCTCCTTCAGAAACGCGATGCCGAAATCGCTCAGCTCTCAGAACCAAAAGCTCAAACGAAGCCGAGGAAAATGCCTCTGCTCTTAAAGGCTCAGCTGGAAAGGGATCAGACCCAGACTCCGCCGCCCGAAACAATCTGGATGAAGAACTCAACGCCAAAATCGACGAACTTCAGCATCAATTAAAAGAAGGCGAGAACCTCCTTCAGAAACGCGATGGCGAAATCGCTCGAGCTTCAGGCCAAAACTCAAAAAGCCGAGGAAAATGCCTCTCTCTTAAAGGCAAAGTTGGAGAAAGATCAATCCAAAGAGTCCGCCGCAAGAACCCAGCTGGAAGAAGAGTTTAAAGCCACGATCGCCGAGCTTGACCATAGGTTGAAGGAAGGCGAGGGCCTGCTTGAAAAACGCGATGGCGAAATCGCTGAGCTCCAGGCCAAAACTCAAAAAGCCGAGGAAAATGCCTCGACATTAAAGGCTCAGTTGGAAAAAGACCAGACCCAAGACTCCGCTTCCAAAATCAAGCTGGAAGAAAAGTTCAACGCCAAGATTGCCAAGCTTGAGCAGCAATTGAAGGAAGGCGAAAGCCTTGTCAAAAAACGCGATGCCGAAATCGCCGAGCTCCGGGCAAAGGCACCTGTCGCAGATAAAAAGGCCGCCCCATTAAAGCCCCACTTAGCAGTTAATCGGCAAGGCGCCCAGATCAAAAGTGCTGATGACATAAGCGCGGTGGAGGAAGACGTGAGAAAAAAACTCCACCAATTCCAATATGCCGTCAAATACCTCGAAGATCAGGTCAAAGAAAAGGACCGTCTTCTAGGCATGATGGTTAAAAAGGGCGCCCAGACCTCAGGTGCTAATAACAAGAATACGGCGGATGAAGACATAAAGAAAAAAGTCCAACAACTTGAGCAATCGGTCAAGTACTTCGAAGCACAGGTCAAAGAAAAGGATGGGCTTCTCAGTCTGATGGCAAAGCGAAACCGGGAACTCGCAGATCTCAAGTCAAAGGCGGAAGAACGACTTGAAACTTCCGAAGGCGAGAGCAATGAAGCTCAAACGGGCAAGGAGATTAAAGAGCTTTAAAGAGAGACAATGGGTCCGGAGTCTTTGCAACTGCAGCGGGTTTTGTTCCACATTACCATTTCCACTCGTACCTCAATCCGGCGAAGTCTATCGCATGGCTGCCGCCCTGTTATCTCCCGCGCACGAAGGCGGCCGCCCCTTTAAGTTTTGGGCAATACATCTCAAAAAAATTCCACACGCCGCTACGCCAAATTAATACGCTGGTAGCCGCGTACGCTTTTTGATAACGTCTGGCCACGATTCAGGGTTACAAATCGACAGCTGCGAACAGCTGATCTGTTGAGGAGGTCGATTCATGACAGTTGGCGCTGCCACTCCCAACTGTTGTAGGTTTATCTCATTAATTATTTTTCTGCTCCTGCCCTATCAGGTATCGGCTGCGGATAAACTTCTCGGCATTCACTCCGCGCGCACCATGTCGCAATCGATGCCTTGGATCGCCGAGGAGGCCGGGCTTTTCAAGAAATACGATTTGGAATTTCAGCTCGTTTATGCTTCATCGGCCAGTATGGTGAACGCGGCAATGCTTAGCGGCAGCGGCGATGTCGCCATCACGGGCGGCGAGTCCGTCGTGCGCACCGCGACTCAAGGCGTTAATGAGTTGGTTTTTGTCGCCGCCGCCAAGAACAGCCTCACCCACAGCATTTTGGCCCGCCCTGATATCAAGAGGCCTGAGGAACTCAAAGGCAAGAAGCTGGGGCTCACCCGTCTCGGCAGCAATTCGCATTACTTTGTGATTCAGGTATTAAGGCGATTCGGCATGGAGCCCGCCGACATAAACCTCCTTCAGACTGGCGGGCAAGTCGAGAACCTCTCTGCGTTGTTGAGCGGCAATGTCGACGCCGCCACCATGACCGGTCCTTCCGGCGGGGCCATAGCTATCTCCAAAGGCTTTCGCTATGCCGTCTACGGGCCCGATTTACGCATTCCCTTTGCCGCGGCAACTCTGGTGACGCGCCGCGCCTTGATTCGGACGCGCGGGCCGGTTGTCGAAAGGTTTGTCCGTGCCATGACGGAAGCGGTGAACCTCATGTTCACGGACAAGGAGCTCACATACAAAGTTCTCGGCAAACAGCTGCGCATCAGCGACCGCAAGGTCCTCGACGCCGCCTACGATGAAGAAATCAAAGTGATGGAGCCGCGGATGCAATTTCGCATGGAATCGTTACAAGCGATCCTCGACGAGACCGCCAAGACAGACCCGCGGGCAAAGAAACTCAAGCCACAGGATATCATCGACCTGACCTTTCTTGAGAAAATGGAAAAGAGCGGGTTCTTCGACAAGCTCCGGGCGGGGCGGTAGCCGGATAGGAGAAGACTTAACCGAAAAGGACACAAAGAAAGTTAAATGCAATCGGTTCACAGAGGCGCAGAGTTCACATGGTTCGAGCAAGTCTCACCGAACGAGTCGTGAACAATTGAACTTCATAGAACCGTCGCATCCTGAACATAGCCGAAGAAGACGCGCCTCCGCGGTGAGTTCTAACTATCTTGATTCGATATAATTTCATTAGAGGAGGTGCAATCATGTTCGAGATCGGCGGAAAAAACATTCCGAGCACATTGGCGGAACTGGTGGATCCCAAGCGGGCAGCGTTGCTCATTTGGGACATGGAAAACGCCATTGGACCCAATGCCTTTAACTACAAAGATATCCTGGCGAATCTGCAGCAACTCTCCGCGGCGGCGCGCCAAGCCGGAGTACCGATTTTTTATTCGGTTCAAACTCCTTTCGACGTTGCAAAGGAAGAAGCCGGCGTCTGGGTACGGGTGAGAATGAAAAGGTCGAAAGTTTCCGATCCCAATCAACTACTGAGCGAGCGTGAAGATCCCCACGGCCGCGAAATCGTCGCCGAATTGAAGCCACAACCCCAAGATATCGCATTTCAAAAACGCCGACCCGATGGTTTCGTCGGGACCGACTTCGATCTCATGCTGCGCAGCAAAGGCGTGGGAACGATTTTAATCGGCGGCGTCGCCACCGAAGGTGGTGTCGAAGGCACCGCGCGCACCGCCCGGAATTTGGGTTACGACGTGGTTGTTTTAAAGGACTGTGTCGGCTCCCGCAGCCGAGAGCAGCACGAGATGGCGCTCAAGCTCATGGAGGCAGCATTTTTCGAAATCGCCACGGCCAACGAGATCGCGCAAATCTGGCGACGATAAGCTCGGGGCGATATCTCGCTCCCTCTCTTACACCGATCCGTAGTCAACTGTTCGTATACATCGGCTTTCGATCTCGCAGCGCCAGCCAGCCGCGAGCGATCCGATAGATCGCCCATACGCCGGTCGCGAAGTAAATCCCAAACGCAAGCGGAATGCCCACGATAGTAACGAACAGCACCCCGCCGATCATGCACCAGAGGAACGCAAACCAGAACGTCCGGATTTGCCAGCGAAAGTGCGACTCGAGAAAAGTGCCTCTTGCCTCTCTTCTCTTTACATAGTTGATGACGACGGCAATGATCGAAGGCACGCCAAAGACGAAGGCGCCGACAATGGTTGCGGCGGTCGTCACGCCGATTAGCAGGCTCAGCGCGTGCAAGGCATACACGAGGTGCGTAACGGTGACGAGACTCGGCGGTGGGTCGGTGGGGACTGCGGTGTTGTTCGTCATGGGCGCTGCTCCCTTGAATAACTACTTCGGAAAGATTTTTAACTTCTCGGCGGGCAAGCGCACATGCACTTGGCTGCCTGCCGCCAATTGGCGGTCGGCATGTGTCGTCTTGCCCCTCAGTTTTTTGCCGTTGATCGATAATTGATAAACGGTTATGTCGCCGAGGAAGAGTAGCGACTCGAGCGCCGCCGGAAATTCGTTTTTCGAACCGCTCGGCGCATGTGACACGACCACATCTTCCGGGCGGATCGCAACGATGACTTCCCTAGCGGTCTGATTCGGCGGCGCGCAGTCGACAAGCCCGAGGCCGAGCTTTACACGCCCGTCGCTTTGCAGGGCGCCCTCGAACTCATTCATTGAGCCCAAAAACTCTCCAACCTTGCGGTCTTGCGGAGAGTGGTATAACTCCTGGGGCGCGCCGATCTGAAGAATTTTTCCACCGCTCATGACCGCGATGCGGTCGGCGAGCGCCATCGCCTCTACTTGATCGTGTGTGACATAGAGCACCGTGATGCTGAGCTTCGTCGCTAAATTACGAATCTCGTCGCGCACTTCTTCACGCAGGCGCGCGTCCAGATTGCTCAGCGGCTCGTCCATCAGCAGCACTTTGGGCTCCACGGCGAGCGCCCGCGCCAGCGCCACGCGCTGCTGTTGGCCGCCGCTTAAAAATGGCACCGGCCTTGCGGCCAGCGCCGCGAGTTGAACCAGTTCAAGCGCGCCCATGACGCGGTCGCGGACTTTGGCGCGCGCCAGTTTGCGCTTGCCGTTGGCGAGCGGAAACGCCACGTTTTCGAACACCGTCATGTGCGGCCAAACGGCGTAAGACTGAAAAACCATGCCCAGCGCCCGGTCCTCCGCCGGGATAAAAATGCCGCGTTCCGGCGCGCTTACGACAACATCGCCAAGCTTGATTACTCCGCCGTCGGCCTTCTCCAAACCCGCGACGCAGCGCAGCAATGTCGTCTTGCCGGAACCGCTCAAGCCGAGGAGAACAAAAAATTCTTTCTCATCAACCTGCAAGTCGACGCCGTCCACGGCGCGCACCGCCTCACCGCCGGATTTAAAAATCTTGGTCAGTGAACGAATGCCGATCATGTTTGCCTAACCTACGACAGCGGAAGACTCTACATGTTGTTGGCGCCGCGCATAGATCCAAAAAGTCGTGACCAGCGGCGACATGACCGCCATCATGATGATGGCGATGGCCGCCGCGTCACCCAGCCCGCCCCCATGCCATTGTCCCCATATATAAGTGGAAAGCACCTGGCTCTTGGGCGACGCCAGAAATACCGCCATGGTCAGCTCGCGATACGCCGAGAGAGACGTCCAGATCCAGGCGTACACGATGCCGGGGCGAATCAGCGGCACGATCACTTTTGAAAGGATGCGCAAGGTCGAAACGCCGCCTACCTGCGCCGCTTCTTCCAGGTCCCGGTGCAGCTGGATCATGCTGTTGTTCAAGATCCTGGTGCCAAAGCTTACCCAGCAGACGATGTAAACGGCCATGATCACATAGATCGTTCCATAGACCGGCACAACGTTGGAGATTAGCAGGGCAAAGTAAGCGATCGCCAGGGCGAAGAGCAAATTGGGCACGGGATGCGGCAGGAATGCGATGGCATCCAACGCCACGCGCCAACGCAAGCGCGAGCGGGTAACTATCCACGAGATGGCGGCGCAGATGAGCACGATCAGAGTCGGCACCAGCACCATCAGCAGTAACGTGTTCCAACCCGCCTGTAAGAGGCCGCTGTCGAAGGCAAGCGAGGCGTAACGTTCGAAGGTTACGGACGCCAGCGCTTGGCGCGAGGGCGCCTGCATGTAAGGTAAAAGTGAAACCCAAAAGATCGCAAGCAACGGCAAAATGAATGCAAGGATGAAATAAAGCCCGAGCAGCCCCCAACCGAGCAACCACCAGCGTCCCAGCTCGACGGGCCGCGACTGATAGGATTTTCCGGAAATGATCTGGTAGCGATGGCTCTGCTTCAGCGCGATGAAGTAGGGAATCATCAGAATCAGCGAAAAGATCACCATCAGCGTTCCGTAGGCGCCGCTGAGCCCATAGCGCGGCAGTCCTTCATTTGGATTGATCATAAAATAAACGGCGGTGCTGAAAGTAAAAATGTTATTTGCCATGCCGATGACGCCGGGAACATCGAAGGCGGCGATGGCGACGGTGAACATCCAGATCACCGCCGAAAACAGCGCCGGCCAGATGAGCGGCAGCTCCACGCCCAGCAGCGTTTTCAATTTGCTCACGCCGTGCACGTTGGCAGCTTCGACGAAGGCGGGATTCATACTACGCAGCGCGGCGGAAATCATCACGTAGGCGAGCGGCGTCAGGGTCAAGCCCTGGACGAAACCGATGCCTCCCAGGGTCGCCACATTGAGCGGAGCGGTCTTAAGATCAAACAACTGCATCAAGAAAACATTGATAACACCGATGCGCGGATGGCAAAGAAAAACCCAACCCATCGCCTTAAGAAAGGTCGGCAAGAGTATGCCGATGCTCAAGAGGCTCATGGCCAGAGTTTTGCTCGGTAAATCCGTCCGCTCGATGAACCAGGCGAACAAGAAGCCGAGAGGAATCGCCACGGCAATGGTGACGCCGGAAAAAATCAAAGTCGTCACCATGACCCGATAATTATAAGGATCGGAGAGCAACGACGCGTAGTTGCTCAGCGTGAGAGGCGACGGCTGGCCCGGCACACCGGTGCGAAAGCTCATCCACACGATGGTGACGAGCAAGCCGATGATGGCCGCCGCCGCAACCCCCGCGACCGCCAAGATCGGGACCTGCGACCAGTTGATCTGCGCGGGCCTTGGCCGCCAGATTTGCGCGTGTTCAGTGACGCTCATGGCATCATGGTAGGGGTTGTTAGAAATTAAATTTTCTAATTCTCCATCCTGTCATTCTGAACATAGCGCAGCGGAGTGAAGAATCTCGACCGAGATCCGGAGTTTATCCTGAGCGCAGCCGAAGGACCGCGATGACAGAAACTCGCCTGACAACTCATTTGTAAACTTTAATATTTCTCAGTCGCTAATCCGACGCGAGGAGCAGCAGATAAAACTGCTGCGCGGCAATATCGATTTTCATAAGGTTGCACATCATTGCACTCCGCTGGTGGCGGCGAGCTGGTCCGGCAGAAACCAATTCTTCAATGGCCGGCCTTCGGACAAAGCGCGCAGCTCGCGCAGCCAAATTTTTCTCATGAGAATGATCGCCGTATCGGACCGCTCTCACCGCGATAGAGCGTAAAGTCTTCACCCATGATGCGAATCGGCATCGCCTGTCCGGCGTTGAGTCTTTCGGCCACATAGACCGGTTGCCAGAACCGGCGCAGATACCGTCCCGCTATCGTGCCCGGGCCGGTGTGGACGAAATTTATTTCGTCCATGGGATGATTGGTGCGCGCCATTTCAAACGATTCCTTTATATTTGCGCGCGGCGGCTTATTTGAGCAGTATCTTGGTCAACTCATCCTCGAAGGGTGCGTCGTCTTTCATGAACAGTTCGTTCAGCTCCCGCGGGTCTTGAAGCTTGATTTTGTTGCCGCGCACGTACTTCGCCATCAAGGTGCCATCGACCAGATAGGACGAGCGCCAGTCATGTTTCTCAATGACCGCTTGCGCTTCTCGGGTGGTCATAAAGGCAACGAACAGTTTGGCGGAATAGGGATGCGCCGAATTTCGCGGCACGGCGAGTTGATAGTAAGAAGAGGTCGGCGGAGTCGAGCCGGGGAGTCCCACCAGCGGCGCTCCCTTGGCTTGCCACTTCCACATCGCCTCCAAGGCGCCGCCGGTGCTCCCCATGATCGGAAACTCGCCGCTGACGATCCGCTCCTCTTCGCCCTGGCGCAGCCGCCCGCCGGCCAACGGCGCGAGCTTGCGGGCGTAGGCCAGCACCTTTTCCTTTCCCCAACTCGCGGACAAGCGAACCAGCCAGTGAATGTAGGCGGGAATGGCGATTTTTCCGGCCCAAGTTTGGCTCAGCGCCGGATCAATGAGATCTTCGTAACTCTTCGGCGCTTTGTCTTTGGGAATCGAATTGGAATTGTAAATGATGCCGTGAAACGAGGCATAAACCAGCAACGTCTCCTGGGGAAAAATTTCCATATCCTTGATCACCCAGGGGAAAGTGCCCGACCAGTTGACCTTCTGTAACGCCTTTTCCCGGTGCATATCGCTCATGGTGCCGTCCGATCCGAGATACAAGTCCGTCGAGGATTTCGCGCCCGACTTGAGCTCGGTCAAAACCCGCGCCGCCACCTGCGGAAAACTCGGGCCGGGAGCGAGGTTGAGCTTGTGTTTGAGTCCGAATCTCTTGTTGAACCCCGCTTCCAAATCGGCAAAACCTTTCTTGCCACCGAAGGTTGAAGCGCTCGCGACCAGAGTGACTTCGCCTTCTTTTTTGGCGCCGGCGACGAGCTGTTCAAGGTTCTCTTGCGCCGCGGCCTGATATGCGCCCGCGAGAAACATCATGAAGCATGCGCCGACGACCGTGATGGTTCTAAGCATGATTCTCCTCCCGTGAAAACGTCGACTCGAAGTGGCTTTTATTGTCCGTCTTTCCCGCGCAAGCGGGAATCCAGGTTTTGCGCCATTGCCTCTTCGCCGCCACACTGGATTTTCTCTTCGCCTGAACGCAAGCGATTCTAACCATTCCCGGCCGTGACATTAATGTCTTTTCAATTCAGCGCCTCAACCGCGTCGCGGCTCGAATCGAAAGTAATCGGTTGGTTCGCGCCGGCGGTTCTGAGCACACCGATGGGATCTTTACCTTGAGCCACCGTATCGATGGCGTCTCGGATCATCTTGCGCAGCATGAGAATGCCCGTATCCGACGATGCCAAATGTTCCTGGGTCCGATCCGCGATCACACCCTGGGTCTCTTGCGCAACTCGGTCTTGCTCGCGGTTGGGGATATTCCACCAGCCGTCTGGCACACGTTCGTATACCCCCGGCTGGTCTTTTTTGAAACCTTTGGTTCTTAACGGCACGGACCGGGTCGGCTGGCCGTTTTTATGCGGATAAAAATCGATCCAAAATGTATTCGTTGTGGTATCGTCCGCCGGCACGCGAAAACGCATCACCTGGCGCGGCTGTTCTCCGACCCGGGCCGCCGAGTGGCGTACATGCGAGGGAAATACGAAATGGGAGATTCTCGGTCTCGACACACCTTCGACCCAAGTGGTTTCTCTGATGCCGACAGGGGTCGGCTCCCATTTGATCGTCGGCCGCTTCATCGCCATGTTCGGATAACCGGCGGCATGGAGCGCTATCGAATGTCCGCCGTCCGCGGAATTCTCGGCGCGCTGCAACCAGTTACAGAACTCCTCACCGCCACCGACCACACGGCAGCCGTCGGCTCGAACTAACAAGTCGTAGCCTGGCAACAGGGGCGCAGGTTCCGGGCCGATGTAGATGAAGACGAGACCGCCTGCATCCAGGGCGTGAAACGCCGGATGCTGAATCCGCTCTTTGAATGTGCTGTCTTCCGGCTCGGCGGGCTGCTCCAAACATTTGCCGCGCCTGTCGTAGAGCCAGCCGTGATAACAGCACCGGATACCCTTATCTTCGACTCGCCCGAACTCGAGTGACGTCCCGCGATGGGAACAGTGCAGTTCGAGCGCGCCTAGGTTGCCGCCGCCGTCGCGGAACAGCACAAGATCTTCACCCAATAACCTTACTTTAGTCGGGGCGCCCTTCGGCTGCACGGCTTCGGTAAACGCCACCGGCCACCAATAGCGCCGGAGCATCTCCCCCGCCGGTGTGCCGCGCCCGACGCGGGTCATGAGTTCATTTTCTTCTTTGGACAACATGCTTTCCTCTTTGAAATCAGTTCAAGGTTCAATGTTCCGGGTTCAACGTTTTAGCCGGATTTCCAACTTAACTTGAACGTTGAACATTGAACCTCTGTTTTCATTGCTTCAACATTTTCGTCAACTCTTCTTTAAACTCCAAACCGCTGTCCTCACCTTTTAGATAAAAAGCGATGGAATCCTTGGCTGCCTGAAGCTTGACCGGATTTTCGCGCAGATACTTCGCCATTCTTGTGCCTTCCACCAGGTGCGAAGAACGAAAGTCGAGCTTGTCGAGAATCCCCTGCGCTTCCTTGGAAGCCATAAAGGCCACGAACAACTTTGCCAGGTTCGGATGGGCCGAATTCTTCGGCACGCCCAGTTGAAAATAGGACGGCAGCACCGGTGTCGAGCCCATTACTGCCACCAGCGGCGCGCCCTTGGCCTGCCATTGCCACATCTGTTCGACCGCGCCGCCCATGTTGGCGGCGATGGGAAACTCACCGCTCACCACCCTTTCTTCCTCGCTGTAACGCAGCCGCCCGCCGCTCAAAGCCACCAGCTTGCGGGTAAAATCTTTGACCTTATCTTCGCTCCAAATCATCGACAGCTCGACAAGCCAGGAGACGTACGGAGGAATCGCCAACCTTCCGGCCCAGGTCGGGCTCAGTTTCGGATCCACCAGATCTTCGTAAGTCTTTGGCGCCTTCTCTTTGGCAATCAGTTTGGAATTATAAATAGTGCCCCGCAGCGAGGTGAAGATCAGCAGTCCCTCTTTGGGAAAGATCTCCATCGGCTTGGTAATCCAGGGAAAGACGCCGGACCAATCGATCTGCTCCAACGTTTTCTCTTTATGCAGCAAAGAAAAGTGCGATTGGGAGCCGTGGTACATATCGGTGGACGCCTTGGCGCCGCTTTTATGTTCCGTGATCACTCGCGCGGCCATGGCGTTCATCTCCGGTCCCGCGGCGAAACGGATTCTTGCGTTCAAGCCAAATCGCTTGTTGAACGCCGCCTCCAACGCCGCCAGCGTCTTCGCGCCGCCAAAGGTCTGCGCGCCGGCGATGAAAGTCAGCTCAGATTCTTTCTTTGCCCCAGCGATCAGTTGCTCGATGGTTTCAGCGGCAAGTAATCGTGAGTAATCGACCAGCATAATAGAGAGAGCCAAAAACAATTTGCTCGTCCAGGATTTCATTTGGTTCTCCTCGTCACGACCTCCTCGCCCTCCTTTGGAGGGAGAGGATAGAGGTGAGGGTGGTTTGCCTCACCCTGGCCCTCTCCCGCATGCGACCTTTGTGCCAATCTAAAGACCGCGTGCGGGAGAGGGAAAACGCTTGTTCATTCGTTGCACCCACCGAGTTTTTAGTCCAACCGTTCTTCATAGGGCCGAAGACGAATCAGATCGTTTTTCGCCGGGTCGCGCACCACACCGATGGGATCGCCGCCTTTTCTTACCGACTCGATGGATTCCTTATACAGACGGCGCAAGAGAATCACCCCCCTGTCCGTGTAGGCCAGATGCTCATTGCTGCGGTCGTAGAGCATGCCCTGGCTTTCCTGGGCGACGCGGTCTTGATCGCCGCGGGCGAACCAGCCGATCTCATCGTCCCACTTGTAAACTCCGTACTCGGATTCGATGAGTCCCCTCTCCGATTCGTCTTTCATGATCTGCGCCACCGGTTTGCCATTGACCACCGCGCCGAACTCCACCGTGAAGTGCATCGTGTGGGTGTCGTCGATGGGCACGCGCCAGCGCATGACCTCGCCGGAGCTGCTGGCCTGGTGTTCGCCGGGATGGCCTTCCTCGACGTTGCCGGTCTTGTTTATGCTCGGCATCACGAAAAAATTAACATGGGCGTAGCGTTGGCCGTCGGCGACGCGCCGCGTGTAAGTGTTGAGCACGCCGTATTCGAACACTTGCGGGTTGATCTCGCCGTCGTCCCATGTCGGCGTCGCCGCCGTGCGGTGCAGCCAGCGCAAATGGTTCTGATCCACAGAGTTCTCGATCATCTGAAAATAGTTGCAGTTCACCGTGCGCGCGCGCCGCGCGCGCACGCCATCTTCGCGCACCAGCACGTCCCAGTGCGGCAAAAGCGTCGCCGGCTCAGGGCCGAGATACGCGAAGATCACGCCGCCAAGCTCTTGAACCTTGTAGGCCGGATGACGCAGCCTTTGCCAAAACCTGTTGTCGGCGGGCTCGCCGGGCATTTCCAATATTTTGCCCTCGACGTCGTAGAGCCAGCCGTGATAGCAGCATCGCAAGCCGCCGTCTTCGAGGTGGCCGAATTCGAGGGACGTGCCGCGATGCGAGCAGCGCAGCTGCAAAAGACCGAGTCTGCCTTTATCGTCCCGGAACAACACCAGATCTTCGCCGAGTATCCGGCGGCGCAGGGGCCGATTCTTCAGCTCGGCGGCAAACGCAATCGGATGCCAGTAACGGCGCAGCATCTCGCCGGCCGGAGTACCCGGCCCGACGCGGGTGAAAAAATCGTTTTCTTCCTTGGACAGCATGATTTCCTCTTTGAAACCCGTTCAAAGTTCAATGTTCCGGGTTCAACGTCTTAGCCGGATTTCAAACCTTGAACTTTGAACCTTAAACGTTGAACCGCGCATCGCGCGGCTTGAACTTTTTGAACGATTTGAACCGCGCCAGCGGTCATGTCAGCGCCCCGATCTCCTGCATGCTCGCGTCGAAGGCGATCTTTTTATTTTGCGCCGCGTCCCTGATGGTCCAGATCGGATCTTTCCCTTGGCCCACGGCGTCTATCGATTCCTTGATCATCGCGCGCAGCATGATGACGCCCTCGTCCGACGCGCCCAGATGCTCCTTGGTGCGGTCAAAGATCCGTCCCTGGCTCTCTTGCGCCACGCGATCCTGATCGTTGGACGCGATACCCCACCAGCCGTCGTCGACGCGGTTGTAGACTCCCGGCTGGTCGTTTTCAAAACCCACGGTCTTGAGAACCAGCGGCTTGTCTCTTTCGCTCTCGCCGTAAGGATAGAATCGCAACCAAAAGGTTTTCGTGTTGATATCGTCCACGGGCACACGAAAGCGAATCGCGTGGTCCGGGATGCGCCCGATCCTAGCCGTGGTATGCCGTGTGTGCGAGGGAAAAATCCAGTGGGAATATTTCGGCTTGCTGACGCCCGGAACATGCATCGAAATTTTTGACCCGTAGGCGGTTCGCTCCCAGCCGATGACCGGCCGTTTCAAGGCCATGTGCGGATACTCGGGCGCGTGCAGCGCTACGAGATGAGTTTGGTCCACAGAATTTTCGGCGCGCTGCAGCCAGTTGCAATAGTCATGGCCGGCGCCGACATGGCGCTCGCCGTCTTCTCGAAGAAACAGATCATAGTTTGGCAGCAGCGGCGCGGGTGCAGGACCCATGTAAGCAAAAATAAACCCGGCGATCTCCTGAGCCTGGTAAGCCGGATGCTGCACGCGGTTTTTAAAACTACTGTCGGCCGGTTCCGCGGGCTGTTCGAGACATTGCCCATGGATGTCGTAGAGCCAGCCGTGGTAGCAGCAGCGAATACCAGTCTCTTCCACCCGGCCGAACTCTAGTGACGTGCCGCGGTGCGAGCAGTGCAGCGCAAGGACCCCGAGCCTGCCGCCGCCGTCCCGAAAGAGCACCAGATCTTCGCCGAGCAAGCGCGCTTTGACCGGCTGGCCATTCTTGCTGACCAACTCTGAGAAGCCCACCGGCCACCAATAACGCCGCAGCATTTCGCCGCCCGGCGTGCCGCGGCCCACGCGCGTCAATAATTCGTTTTCTTCTTTGGATAACATTCGGCCTCCAGAGTTTCTG
The DNA here is from genome assembly GCA_963840855.1 of uncultured delta proteobacterium. Classification (GTDB taxonomy): domain Bacteria; phylum Desulfobacterota; class Binatia; order UBA9968; family UBA9968; genus DATACQ01. The sequence goes on along the minus strand of CAWJBB010000007.1, from coordinate 15,575 downwards.
GTTTCTAGTTTCAAGTTTCTCGATTGACCGAACTTGGAACCAGAAACTAGAAACTACTGTTTGAGTATCTTCGCCAACTCCGCCTTGAACTGAAGTCCTTCGTCCGACTCGCCCTTGAGATAGTAGGCAATCGATTCCTTCGGCTCCTGCACCGTGACCCGGTTTTCGTGCAAATACTTGTGCATTATGGTCCCTTCCACCAGGTGGGAGCTACGCGACTCGTATTTTTGCAGAATCGCTTGTGCCTCCTTGGTGGCCATGAAGGCGACAAACAGCTTGGCGAGATTAGGATGGGCGACGTTCTTCGGCACGCTGAGTTGGAAATAATCGGTATTGATGGGCGACGTTCCGGGCACCGCCATAATCGGCGCGCCCTTGGTCTGCCAGGTCCACATGGCGCCCAAAGCGTCGCCGATATTCGCCATCACTGGAAATTCACCACTGACGATGCGTTCCTCTTCGCTGTAGCGCAGCCGGCCGCCGCTGATCGCCACGAGCTTGCGCGCGAAGTCCTTGACTTTCTCCTGTCCCCAATTGAGCGATAACTCCGCCAGCCAGGCAACGTAAGGCGGTATCGCCAACTTGCCGGCCCACGCCGGACTTAAACGCGGATCGATCAAATCAAGATAATTCTTGGGCGCTTTGTCTTTGGGAATCAGATTGACGTTGTAGATAATCCCGTTGGGCGAGGTGTAAACCAGCACGGCTTCGTTGGGATAGATCTCCATCTCCTTGGTTACCCAGGGAAACAGGCCCGCGTAATTGACCTTTTCGAGGGCGTTTTCCACATGCATCAACGCCTGGTGCGACTGCGAGCCAAGAAAAATATCCGACGACGCTTTGCGCCCCGACTTGATCTCCGTGATATGCCGTGCCGCCCGCGCGTTCATGTCCGGGCCGGCCGCGAAGTTGATGCGCGTCTTCAAGCCAAATCTTTTGTTGAACGCGCCTTCCAGATCGGCGAGCCCTTTTCTCCCGCCGAAGGTTTGCGCGCCGGCAACAAAGGTTATTTCATCTTCCTTCTTCGCTCCCGCGATCAGCGACTCGACGCCTTCCGCGGCGAATCCTTGCGCAACCGCGAGCAGGAAAGCGATGGCAGAAAGAAGAACGCCTAAACAGCAGCCCATCATGATTTGTCTACGCATGGGCGGCCTCACTTTCAGGATCGAGTTTAAATTCCGCTGGCACCCAACGCAGGATTTCGTTTTTCGCCGGATCGCGAATGATCCCCACCGGATCTTCGCCGCGCTGCACGGCTTCGATCGACTGCTTGAACATTTTGCGCAGCAAAATGACGCCTTCATCGGAGACGCCGAGATGCTCCTGAGTGCGGTCGAAGATCGCCCCCTGGCTTTCCTGGGCGCAGCGGTCCTGGTCGCCGCGCGCGATCCAGCCGGTCTCTTCATCCCACCGGTATTTGCCGTGCACGCTGTCGAGCAGACCTTGCTCCGATTGGTCAGGCGGTATCTTCGCCGCCTTACCGTCGATAATGGGAGAGAAGTAAAGCGTGAAATGCATCGTGTTGGTGTCGTCGATGGGCACGCGCCAGCGTAGCGCCTCGTAGCCCTCATGGGTGGCGGCAAACGCTGCCGGATGGTCTTCGGGCAGGTGATACCCCACCTTGTTCATGTTGGGCATCAAAAACAAACTGATGGTGCGGAAATACTCATCCCCTACGCGGCGCGTAAATGTATCGCGAATACCGTACTCGGTGGCATCCGAAGTCAGTCTTTCATCTTTCCAGAAGCGGGTCTTGGGCGTGCGGTGCAGCCACTTGAAATGGTGCTGATCGACGCTGTTCTCGACCATCTGCAAAAAATTGCAATGGACGACGCGCCCGCTGAGCGAGCGTACACCGTCGTCGCGCACCAAAACATCGTAACGCGGCAACAGCGGCGCCGGGTCGGGACCGAGATAGGCGAAAATAATTCCCGCCAGCTCCTCCACCTTGTACGCGGGCTGGCGCATGCGCTGCCGGAACGTGCTGTCCGCCGGCTCGCCGGGCGTTTCCAAGATCTTTCCCTCGACGTCATACAACCAACCATGATAGCAGCAGCGCAGTCCGCCGTTTTCGATATGACCGAATTCGAGGGAGGTCCCCCGATGCAGGCAAAACAAAGTGAGCAAGCCCGCGCGGCCGTTTTCATCGCGAAACAGTACCAGGTCTTCACCGAGGAGCCGTCTTTTGACCGGCCGGTTTTTCAATTCATTGCTAAAACCGATGGGGTGCCAGTAGCGGCGCAACATCTCGCCACCGGGAGTCCCTTTGCCCACGCGAGTCAGCATTTCGTTTTCTTCACGACTCAACGCCATAATTTTTCTCCTCGATCTAAACCGATTACCTGCCGTCACTGCGGCAGAAAATATCCGAGCAGGTCCGGAGGTGTCAATATGACAAAGAAACGGCTTTGCTCGCGCGTGAGGGAAGTGATGCAATTTGTTCGACGGCTTGGAGCCCGTCGAACTTACTGCTTGATGAAATACTGCATGGGCATTTTGCCTTGTTCAAAGCGCGCGTCGTATTCCATTCCTTCGCGAATCCGTTCCAGATAATTGTCGCGGTTCACGCCGAACAGCTCATAGCGCGAAAGATGATTTAAGAGAAAAGTGTGCACGCCCATCTGGTAGAGCTTGCCCACGGATCCCGAAGTCAAGGCGTCATGCTCTTCCTTGGTAATCCGGAAGTCTTTCAGCGCGGCTTCCGGCTCCTCTTTCATCCGTTTGCGGAATGCGGGATCGTTGTCCGTCATATAGAGAAGCTTATTGACCTGATAGACGCTCATCACGTTCCCCGTTCAATCGAATTTCCACACCGAGTATCCGGAGCCTTCATCATTTTCCAGGAACAGCGGCCTGGTCTTGCCTACCGCGCCGGTGACCGTGATCCAGTTCAGTAGCTCGCCACTGTTGTTACCGGCGTGATTGATGCGCTCTTCGGTGGCGCGCCGGGCAAGCGCCTGGTACTGCCCTTTGACGAGCAGTCCGGAAATAGTTTCCATCCATTCGGTGTCGGTCCAGCCCCTGAGCGGCCCGCCGACGTCCTGGGCGAAACAGCCGCTGGCGACAAGCGCCACCCGCTCCTTCCCTTCCCACGCGTCGATAAACCGGCGTAGCATCCGACCCAGGGCAAGGCAACGACTTGCCAGAGGCAAAGGCGAAGCAAATCCATTCGTATAGATCGGGATCACCGGCAGTGCCATTGCCGGGTTGAGAAAGTGCAAAGGCACCATGAGCGAGTGATCCGGACGAAGCTCATGGGCCGCGGCCAAGTCGAACTTGTCATGCACTCCGTACTTGAACAGCGCCTTGGCCATGGAAACATGTCCCTTGACCACGTAACGCGGCATCGGACACCAGGATTCCTGAGGCCCCTGGGCTTCCTCGGCCATGCCGACGCAAAAAGACGGCAAGTTGTTATAAAAGAAATTCACAAAATGATCGCTGTCCACTTCGATAATAACGTCAGGCTCGGCCTTCTCGACTTGCTCGCGAACCTGCTTCATGAGCGCTTCGCCCTTCATTTTCCCCGGCGCCTGCGCCATCTCGTAGACAAGCCTGGGCGGATGCGGAACTCCGGCAGCTAACACCAACTTCGCCATAACTTGCTCCTCTTTATGTTGCTACTTAACATTAGCTCCAAGAAGCGGTCAATCAATTTTGAACGCTTACCGCTTGGCTCCACCGCTCGATTTTGAATCGACGACAACCGAAAGGGTTCCCCGCGGTTTGGCAGTTCAGAGATAAGCTTCCGACGAAAGGTAGGCGATCCGTCAGAATGTTGACGGGATGCTCGCCAAAGGGCTCGCATGTTGACCTTTATTTACGTGTTTTTCGGCCGATTACTGGCATAGAGGTTGCTTCGAGTCCCTTCTCATACACTCGAAGATTGGGACCCTTCGGGTGACCACAGTGTGCGAGATGTCACCCCAGTGTGCCCCCCGGTACCGTAACGGTTCCATCGCCGATGTTATCGTCGAGACTGTAACAGGACATGTTCGATCACGGTTTTTGTATGCAAAGTTCCATTCGACATTCTCCATCTTGACGACAATCCGCAGGATGCGGAGCTGATCCGAAGAAAGCTCGGTTCAGAAGGACTATCATGCGATGTGACCTACGTAACCGATAAGGCAAGCTTCGAGTCCGCGCTGGATCGTGCGCGCTTTGACGTCGTTCTCTGCGATTACACTGTGCCCGGCTACAGCGGGCGAGCTGCGTTAGAAGCGTCTTTGGCGAAACAGCCTCAGGTGCCCGTCATAATGATCTCCGGCTCGCTGGGTGACATCGAAGCAGTCGAATGCCTCAAGTCGGGCGCGACGGATTACCTGCTCAAGGATCAACTCGAACGCCTGGTTCCCGCTATCGAACGAGCCCTGCGCGAAAGCGCAGTGGACCGGGAGCGAGTCGCCGCCGAACGGCGCTCCGCGATAGCGAGAAAAAAATCCGCATGCTCATCGAGCACAGCACCGGGTTGTTCTATTCCCGCACTCCCGACTATTGGCTGACATATGTCAGCCCTCAGTCACGTGCCTTTTTTGACTGCGAGCCGCACGAGGCAACGGTCTGCTGGCGGGAGTTTATTGCCGACAACCCAGCCAATCAGATCGCTATTGAGCGGACCGAACACGCGATTCAAACCGGCCAGTCACAACCCCCTTACGAATTGGAACTAAAAACCCGCACGGGCCGCAAGCTCTGGGTAGAGGTCCACGAAAGCCCGGTGGTTGAGGCAGGACACACCTCAGCCATTATCGGCGTGCTGATCAACATCGACGACCGTAAATGCGCCGAGCGCAATTTTGAAAATCTGTTTGAGATAGCGCCGGATGGCTTATTGATAGCCAACCGCGACGGCATCATCACGCTTGTGAACCGGCAGGTGGAATCGCTGTTTGGCTGGAATCGGAGGGAACTCATCGGCCAGCCGGTAGAAGTGCTCATACCGGTGAAAGCGCCCGCCGAGCGTGTTAGCCCGATGGATGCCAGCGGATTGAAGCTGCACGGTTTGCATAAGGACGGCACGATTCTGCCTGTGGAAATCAGCCTCACCCCGATGGAGACGTCACGCGGGAACGACGGTCGTAGCAACCGTTCGCGACATCAGGAGTCGCGTGCGGGCGGAGATTCAGCAGATCCGCGAGCGGCGGGTCGTCTGGCTGCGCGGGGAAATCGACGATACATTCAATCGCCGCGATCCGCTGGAGGTTACGCTGCGACTCGTGACACAATCGATTTTATCCTACCTAAACGGAACCGTCGTCGGCCTCTGGGTGATCGACGAGGGAGACAATACTCTGGTGCTGCATAGCAGCGCTGGCAGCGACGCCTGGGCGAACTCCGACGTTTGACTTTCAACGCATCCCGTTGGGCGTCGGTAAAGTGGGTAACATTGCGGCCTTTAAGCGGCCTCTGCACACGGATGATATTTCCGTCGACCCCGATATTCGGGACAAGGAAAATCTTGCGAGTCAAGGGATCGTGGCCTTCGCGGGCCACCCGCTGATTGTCGATGGCGTTCTGACGGGTGTCATCGGCGTTTTCGCTCACGAACGGTTCGATAACGACAGTTTGGAAGCATTGGGCTCGGTGGCCGATCTTCTGGCGAGTAAAATTGCCCGGCGTAACGCGGAAGATAAACTTCAAGCGCTCAATGCCGAACTTGAACAAAGAATTGCGAGTCGCACGGAACAGTTGGCGCAGGCGAAAGAGACCGCCGAAGCGGCCAACCGCGCAAAGAGCACGTTTCTGGCCACGATGAGTCACGAGATCCGGACGCCGATGAATGCCGTTGTCGGGTTGGCCGAACTCCTCGAACAGTCCGTCAAAGACGGCGAACACAAAGAGATGCTCAGTACCCTGCGCGTCGCTTCGGAGTCTCTCCTGAACATCATCAATGATGTTCTCGACTTTTCAAAAATCGAGGCGGGCAAATTGGAAATCGTCAAAGAGCCGGAGTCTATCGCGAGTATCGTGGATTCGGTTCAAGCGCTTTTTTTGCCCCGCGCGAGGGAGAAGGGACTCACTCTTAAGCTGGATGCGGAGGACGACATCTCCTCAACGGTTCTGATCGACGTCGTGAGAGTGCGTCAAGTCCTTCTGAATTTGATCAGCAACGCCATCAAGTTTACCGATAGCGGCTGCATCACGCTGCGCGCGAGAATAACCGATTCCGACGATACCGCGATCAAGGCGCGCATCGATGTGATCGATCCCGGCATAGGGATCAGCTCAGAGGATCTGGCGAGCCTGTTTCAACCGTTCACACAATTCGATAGCGCCAATAGCCACCGCGCCAATGGAACCGGGCTGGGATTGGCTATCTCGCGAAAGCTCGTCGAGCTCATGGGCGGATCTTTGACAATAGAAAGCAGGCTAGGCGCGGGCACCGTTGCCACACTGTTCTTGGATTTGCAACGAGCAGACCCATCGGTTTCCACAAGCTCAGCCGCCAAGCCGTGCCATGGGCCGTTGAAAGCCGATGCCGCCCTCCAAGTTAAAAAGGAATTGCCATGGGTTCTCGTTGTCGATGACAACTAGCTCAATCGCAACGTGTTGCTTCGACAAATCAACAATCTCGGTTATCCCGCAGACTCGGCGGCAAGCGGTGGCGAGGCACTCGGTCTGCTGCGCCATCGCAGTTACTCGCTGGTCCTGATCGATTGCCAGATGCCCGGCATGGACGGATACCAGTTAGCCCAGGAAATCCGGCGGCGCGAACACGCCGAGGCAAAATCTCCGATTCCGATCGTTGCCTGCACGGCCAATGTTCAATCAGCGGATATCGACCGCTGTTATGAAGCCGGCATGAATGATCATCTCTTTAAGCCCGTAACCCTTCAGCAGATCAGGGATAAGCTCGATATCTGGATAAAGGCCGTTGATGCGAGTAAGCAAAAGGATGATCCCGCGCTTGGGCCCCATCAAACCCGTTCGAACGGGACGGATCCCTCAACCATTGTCGACCGCGCGATCTTGCTGGAAATTACCGGAAATGACGAGGAACTGGCGATGCAATTCTTGCGTAGCTTCCGCGAACAGCAGGAGGGCCTGTTTCTTCCTGTAAAGCAAGCGCTGGATGAGATTGACATGGCAGCGATCAAAACCGCCGCCCATCGTCTCAAAGGCGCTGCGCGAACGATCGGCGCGGTGGGGCTCAGTCTTGCCTGTGAGCGTATCGAGGTGACCGCAAACGCGGGCGACAACGCCCAGTTTAGAGATATGCGCCAGGCTTTCTTCCGAGAAGCCGAGCGGCTCACCCATTACCTGTCGAAAGTGAACTAGTCATGAACAATATGCATGACCCTCAGCGCGCTGATGCGGTTAATAAATGATCTCATGACGCCGATCGTGGCCATATCCAGATTACGGCTTATTTAGGCAAAAGACTGTATGGAAATGACTACAATCATGCGTCAAGTCCGTATTCTAGTCGTTTAAGTCGAGCCGTTTCAGCAGCGCAAGCTGCGCGACGTATTAAAATCTATGGACTTCCGTGGGACCAAAGAGGCGTTTTCAGGTGTCACGGCAATTTCACTACTCGATGACCAAAGAGTCGATCTCATTCTTGGCGAAATTGAGATGCCTGGAATTAATGGTTTGGAGTTGCTGCGCCGCATTCGCACCGGACAAACTTACACTCCACGCGACCTGCCTTTCATTGTCTTAACGTCTCACTCCGATACCGATGTGCTGAGCGCTGCGATGGCGCTGGATGTTAACGGCTTCATTGTAAAACCCTTCAAGTCAGGCGTAATCCTGGATAAAATCACCAGGGCTCTGGCCCAGCAATTGATTCTGCGATCAGACAGCGACTATGGTTCTGTGGTGACCGATCTCGCCAGTTTACGCAGGGCGCGACTTAAAATTGAGCGTAAACCCACAGACAGCGTAGCGGCCGCCGCGGCTGGTCACGGGCGACAACGTCAAGTTGAACTACCTCTCGCCGAGTTGCGCGTAGGAATGCGCGTGGCGCAAAATATAAAAGCCAAAGATGATACCGTCATTCTCGCCGCTGAAACCAGACTCACTGAGGCTACCATCCATCTCTTGTCGGATCTGAGCGATCTACTGGCAGGCGGAATCGTTACCGTCTATCCCCCGACCCCTGACCCCAAGGCTCAACAGTAAACCCCGTGCCACGGACTTACGTCCGTGGCTTTGGGGCACTGTGCTTAGCAGGATTTCAGAACATTCATCCCCGCACTCACGTCCGATTATTTTGTGGTACGAGGTAAACACCAATCGGCCAAACTTTGCCGGTGACAATCTGATTTTGCAGGTAGAGCGACGCGGATTTCTCAATCGACTTTGTAACCCAACTCCTTCGCCACCTCTCTGGCGATGCGCGCATCGGCGACTTCTTCGAAAGCGATTTTTCGCCCGGGAAATTGGCCCAGCAACTGCACCGATTTGATTATCTGCTCGATACCTTCGCGGGTCGGCACGCCATTGCCGCTGATAGTTTTGCGGTACTCGCCAAAGGCTTCCTCGGCGGTTTCGCGGTCGACCTTGAGCGTGCGCACCATCAAGTCCACGGTTCGGTCCTTCGCTTGTAGCGACATTCGTTTCGCCGACTGCAAAGACTTAAGCACCCGCTTTAGCTCCACCGCGCGGTTTTGAATCGCCGACTGCGACGCTGTTACGCCGCCAAGGGGCATTTTCACGTAGGGCCCCATGTCGAGCAGCTCGCGGAAGCCCTTTTTTTTGGCGTAATAGACCAGCGGCGGATTGAGCTGCGCCGCCTCGATGGTGCCAGTCTCCAGAGCCGTGATGTATTGCGCCCCCGCCAGCGGCACCATCACGAAGTCCTTGGGATTTTCACCTACGGCTTCCAGGGAAATCTTGAGCGCCACTTCCGCCGTGCCGCCAAAACCGGTGACGCCAATCCTTTTTCCTCTAAGTTCTTTCAACGTCTTTATTTCGGGCCGGGACATGAGCGAGTAGATCAACTGATCGGACGCGAACCAAACGGCTTTTGACGGAAGACCTCTCAGCGTTGCGACTACCGAGCTGGGACCGACGCCGGCGACGTAATGAATATCGCCGCTTACCAATGCCGCGTTGGCCGCCTGCGAGCGCATCTGAATGCTTTCCACTTCCAAGCCGTTTTCCTCGAATATCTTCCACTGCTGCGCGGCGAAGAGCGGGATGCAGCAGATCGAAGCGGTGGGATACGATATTCTGATCTTGGTTTTTGCCTCCTGCGCACGAACGTGCTGCGTAGCGGAGAAGAAAGATATGGCGCCGGTTACTATTGCGATCAGATAATTGCCGGCGATTGTTTTTCTTGGCATGACTTTCTCCTCTTGACCCAACGCTTTGAACGACTTGAACGGCTTGAACGGTTCACTTAAAGATGTTCACGGCTTGTTTGCGCAACTCCGCTGTCGCCGACAAATCGATTTCGTAACGCCGCCCCTGTTGACGAATAACCACACCATAATCACGCCGTGCCGCTTCCAGCGAAACATAGCCAGCGCGCACGTCGTCGACCACGCGCTCGGCGTCGCGTTCGAAAGGGTCCCAGTAACCGCCGCCACCGCCGACTTCCACCAGGAATCCATCGCCGGCTTGAAGACCGACATGGCCGGGAGTTTTACCCGTGGCGAATCTTTCGACGGCGCCGTCCTGGCGCACCACGCTGAAACGATTGGCCAACGCCGCATGGCCGCCGTGGAGTCCCCACGGGGCGCAAAGCGCGCGCTCCATCGCCGACAGCACGTTGCCGGGCGCGAGCAGACGTACTTCCTGGGCGACACCGAGGCCGCCGCGAAATTTTCCCGGTCCGCCGGAATCTTGCCTGAGCCTTCGATAGCTGACGAAAATCGGCGCGCGGCCCTCTCCCGCTTCCACCGGCGTGTTGTGAGTATCGCCGTCGTTGATGCAGAAGGTCGCGTTCTGGCCGTCCGCGTCGCTGAGCGCGCCCCAACCGCCACCCGAAAGCATCGGTGGAAAATGAGACGCGCGGCCGGTTTTGGGATCGAGGCCGAACACCCGCGGCGCGGCGAGGTCGGCGTGATGACCGGCGAGTAGATTATCGGTACGGGCGGTAGCGAGCGCTTTGAAAATCGTGTCGCTGACGGTCATTGGCACCGTCATCCAAGTGCGCACCGGCGCCGGTTTAGTGGCGCTCACCACCCGCCCCGGCGGCAATTCGACTTTCAAAGGGCGAAACGAGCCTTCATTGATCGGCAGCAACAGCGGCGTGGTGAGAAACTTAAACGCCACTTCCGAGGCCGAACGGCCCGCGGTGGCGCCCGAATTATAAGGTCCTGCGACCTGCGGGCTGACGCCGCTCAGGTCGACGGTCATCTCGTCGCTTTTAACCACGACACGGACTTTGATCGGAATGTGTTTGCCGAGATTTACGCCGTCGTCGTCCATGTACGATTCCGCCTCGTAGACGCCGTCGGGAATTTTTTGTACCGCCGCGCGCGCCATTTTCTCGCTCTGATCGAAAATCAGCCGCACGCTCTCTTTGAAAGTTTCGGCGCCGTAGCGCTGGATGAGTTGCGTGAGACGGCGCTCGCCTGTCCGGATGGACGCGATCTGCGCGCGGAAATCGCCCATGGCCAGGGCCGGCAGGCGGCAGTTGGTGCGGATGATCGAAGTGATCTCCATGTCCTGCTCGCCGCGCTTGAATATTTTCACGAACGGCATTTGCAGCCCTTCGGAAAAGATATCCCGCGTAACCGCGCCGAGCACTCCGCCGACGTCCTGCCAATGGCCCATTGACGATGAAAAGGCGACCAGCTCGCCTTCATGAAAAATCGGCAAGGTGAAAATCATATGGTTTAAATGGCTGCCCATCACCTGCGGGTCATTGGTGAGGAGAATGTCTCCGGGCTCGATGTTTTCCTTGCCCCAGTAGGAGATTTTGGCCTTGACGGCATCGGAGAGGCCGCGGATGAACATCGGCAGCCCGAGCCCAATGGAGATCGTGTTGCCGTCGGCGTCGAACAGCCCGACGGTAAAGTCCTCCGCTTCGTAGATGATCATGTTATAGGCGGTGCGCATGAGATTCGTTTTCATCTCATCGGTGATAGCCACCACGGTGTTGCGGATGACCTCGGCGGTGAAAGCGTCCATCCTATCCTCGTTGCCCTTCGAGTCCAATGTCGCCCCTCTTCGTTTTTCAGCCGGACTCGCCGTCGAATCGATCACGCTGGCGCCGCGCGTCGGCCCTCTGGCGGAGGACCTGCTCCCTGCCCAGTGGATCGTGGTTGCAAGGACCATAGAAGTCGATGATATCGCCCTCACTCGGGTCCTTCAGCACCGGACGATCCCACGACAGCGTGTCCTCTCTAATCGCCGGAAATTTTAAATGACAATACGCGCCAGTGGCGTCCGGGTTCTTGTAAATGATGCCTTCAGCCGCCCATAGAACGGAACTAAACAACGCCATGGTTCCGGTTAGAACCAGGCACGATCGAATCCTGCGCAATTGACTCATTAAGATGCTCCTTTCTGATTCTTGACCTATTAAATCTATTCTGTGTCAATGTCGTTTCTTATCCACCCTAAGACGGCCCCCGCACCCCATCGAACCACAAAATTATTATGCTCGCGCCTAACGAATCACTCTATCCGCCCGCGCCAGCACGTTGGGCGGAATCTTCAGGCCGATCTGCTTTGCTGATTTTAAGTTTACGATGAACTCGAACTTCTTCGGCTGCTCCACCGGGAGATCAGCGGGCTTGGTGCCCTTAAAATCTTGTCGACGTATCGAGCACCGTCTCGGCCCCCGGTATCGTATCCGGGTCCGTAGGACATCAGGCAACCGTTGTCCACATAATCTGCCCGAGCGCATATCGCTGGCAATCGATTATTGGTCGCCAGGTCGGCGATCTTTTTTTGGTTAGAATTGGCCACCGGGTTCAGCGTCACGGCGAGAGCGGCGCTACGCGCCTTAATTGCCTCTTTGAACGCGTCCGGGTATTTGTCGGCACTGCTTACCTCCATAGAATAGAGTCGCAGACCCAGTTCCCGTGCCGGCAGTAGGCTTTCTTTCCATTGTGGTGCAGAGCCTGGAGCCTGGGGATCCCACAGGACCGCAACTCGGGAAAGCTTTGGAACGGTTCCCTTGAGCAGCTCCAGTCGTTTGCCAGTCAAAATCGCCGCAATGTTGGTGATTCCCGTGCTGTTTCCTCCAGGTCGCGCCAAGCTGTCGACCAGCCCAGCCACAACAGGATCAGTCACACCCATAAAAACGATGGGAATCGTGTTAGTAGCGTTCTTGGCAGCTAGAGCAGCATTGGTTGTGACCGCCACGAGTACGTCAATCTTTAGATGGACCAGCTCGGAGGCAAGGTCGGGAAGCCGCTCGAACTTGTCCGTGTGTCGGAAATCAATGGTGATGTTCTGCCCCTCAACATAGCCGAGATTACGTAGCCCTTGCCGGAATGCCTCCAGACGCGGCGCGTCAGCGGAAGCGGAGACGGCGGCCAAATAGCCTACTCGCGGGACCTTCTTGGGCTGCTGCGCCTCCACAGGAGGGGCACTAGTAAGCAAGAGAGTTTCCAGTAGCCAGATATGATTTTCTCCAATCATTAATTGCATTCCGGTCTTCCCTCTCACGCCTTTCGCCTCACGCCTCACGAATCACCCTATCCGCCCGAGCCAGCACGTTCGGCGGAATCGTCAGACCTATCTGCTTTGCCGAACTTTACAGATGCTATCTCGAACGGATGAGGGCTCATACAGTTCAGAATTCGGATTTCGGGTTTCGTGTCATTTCTCTTTTCTACGTAACTTGGCGGCCTTAGCGCCTTTGCGCTAATGCTCTATCTCTCCCTTGCGTAGATGATTGCTAGAATTGTTATATCGGGAACTGCACTTGTTAGTTCGTAGCCCGGATGGAGCGTGAGCGAAATCCGGGACCCTGGATTACGTTTCACTTCATCCCGGCTACGTCCCTGACAACTATCATCTCTGGGCGTGGATGCCTGCGCCGGTCAGGTAGTCGTAAAGGTTGGCGGCGTTCAGTCGCATCACGTGGGGCGACATGCCGTCCTGGCCGACGTCCATCGGATATCTGTCGGTCATCGCCGTGAGGTTGGCCACGCACTCGTCTTTGGTCATGCCGCGGCCGATGCCGCCGCCCACGTACTCGACCCATTCCCGGATGAACGAGCCTTGCTCGTCGAGGTATCGCTTATCGCACACCGGGCCGTGACCGGGGACAAAGGTTTCTTCGCGCAGCGCGCGCAGCGAGTCCAGCGCTTTCACCCAATGGTCCGGGTTGGCTTCCTGGAGCCAAGTCTGCACCTTGCAGAAGATGTTGTCGCTGGTGAAGACAACGCCCTCTTCCACCACGATCACCGCGGCTTGATACGCCGTGTGGCCGGGCATGTGCACCATGCGGAAGGTGTGGTTGCCCACGTGCAAAGTCATCTCGCTCTGAAACGTGATCACCGGCGCGTTGGGTTTATAATTCTCTAGAAGTTTCGGCTCCTCCGGCCCGAAGGAGGCGACGCGCGCCACATGCGCGGCCAAATCAGTGCCCAGGATGCGGGATCTCACTCCTTCTTGCGCGACCACGGGAACGTTGAAAAACGCATTTCCGGTCCAGTGGTCGCCATGGGGTTCGGTATTAATGATGTAGCGGAGCCGGCCGTGCCGTTCGCTCTCCCCTCTTAGCCGCACCGCGTCGCTAGGCTTGTGCGGCGTGTCGATCAAAACCAGGCCGTCCGTAGTAGTCACGAAGCCGTGATTGGCGCCCTTGAGTCCGGTCTCTACGAAAACGTTGGCAGTTAATTGTTTCATAGGTCACCCTCCTTGCACAAAAACCAAGAAGTTAAGATTTTCCTCGCGCCAAGATGCATGTTTGGGAGAATTTTTTTTCCTTTGCGTCTTTGCGCCTAATTTCTCTTTTCGCTCGATGTTCACCCCCATCTTAATCTTCCCCGTCGAGGGGGGAACGGAGGGCGCACTCGCGCACCTTTCTTGTTCTATGTGACTTCTGTGCCCTTGTGTTTAAATTTTTTGGCCTTCGTGTCCTTCGTGCCTCCTTTTAAAAATACGGGGCGTGAGGATGGGCTTTAGAATTGTAGCCTGGATGGAGCGAAGCGGAATCCAGGAAGTGCGGGCGTGGCAGAGGCAACGGCTTGCGTGAATGAAGAAACCCGGATTACGCTTTGCTCCATCCGCGCTACGAAGGGGAATCCTCCATTTTCATGATCTGTGGGCGAGCGTAAGCTCATGACACACTTCGTGGTGAGTCCCCTCTTCATTGCGCCGTTTACGTTCTTCTGCGGATAAATTTCTCCCCTCCGACAGCCGCTCCGGGCAGCCACATAGGGCTGCCCCTCAATCTTTTCTATGTGCCCTTTGTGTAAAAATCTCTTATTGCTCCTGGTTCTCGGCTTTGGCGCAGCTCGGCGGTCGCCTCAATATCTAGCTCGAATCGGCGTCCTTGTTGCCGAATCACGACGCCGTAGTCCCGCCGCGCCGCTTCCAGCGAGACGTAACCGGAGCACACGTCGCAGAGCACGCGCTCGGGGTCGCGCTCAAACGGGCTCCAAAATCCGCCGCCGCCAGCAGTCTCGACGGTAAAGCCATCGCCTTTGGCAATCTCGGTGGGTTTGATTTTGCCCGTCGGGAATCGCTCGACCTTGCCGTCATCGCGCGTGATGGAAATCCGGTTCGCGAGCGCATCCTGGCCGCCGTGCAGACCCCAGGGCGCACAAATCGTTCGCTCTACATGGGCATCGATCGTCGCCGGCCGGCGCATGCGCACTTTGTTAGACACTCCCAGGCCGCCCCGGAACTTCCCCGCGCCACCGGAATCCTGGCGCAACGCGCGGTGTTCGACGATGATGGGATTCTTTGCTTCGGTGGCCTCCACCGGCGCGTTATGCGTGTCACCGTCGTTGAGGCAAACCGTCGCGTTCATGCCGTCTTCGTCGTGCTTGGCGCCCCAACCGCCGCCGGGGTGGCCGGATGGGACCAGAAAGAGCGCCCGGTCTCGGCGTCGAAGCCGTGCGGGTTCACCGTGCAGAGGTCGGCGTAATGGCCGGCGATGGTGCGGTCCGGACATGCGGGAGCCAGCGCTCGAAAAATCGTGTCGCACACGGTCATCGGCACGGTCATCCACACGCGCACCGGCGCCGGCTTGGTGGCGCTCACCACGCGGCCCGGCGGAAGTATGATCTTCATCGGACGGAACGAACCGTCGTTGATCGGCAAAAGCAGCGGCGTCGTGATGCATTTGAAAACAACTTCGGCGGCGGATAACCCCGCAGTCACGCCGGAATTATAATATCCGGCCACCTGGGGGCTCACGTCACTCAGATCGATGGTCATCTCGTCGTCTCTTACTTCGACGCGCACCTTGATCGGTATATGTTTGAGGTGATTGACGCCGTCATCGTCCATGAACGACTCCGCTTCATAGACGCCGTCGGGGATCTGGCGCACCGCCGCGCGCGCCAGTTTTTCGCTCTGCTCGTAGACAAGCTCGATACTGTCTTTGAACGCCTGGTTCCGTAGCGCTTGAGCAACTGCATGACGCGGCGCTCGCCGGTGCGGATCGACGCTAACTGCGCGCGCATATCGCCCATGGCGCGCTCGGGCAC
>CAWJBB010000006.1:0-56444 GCA_963840855.1 uncultured delta proteobacterium | reverse complement strand
CCGGCCACACTGTGACGGCGATTTATGAGATTACGCCCGCCGGCGCGAAGCAGCGTCAGATCGATCCGCTCCGCTACCAGACTGAGCGTGATCGATCTACACCGTCGACAATCGGCCGCGATGAGATGGCGTTCGTCAAACTACGCTACAAATTGCCGGGCGAAACAACGAGCCGGCTCATCGAGCAGCCGGTGCGCGGCTGCGGACGCGTTCGCCAAGTTTGACGCCGCGCCAGCCGAGCAACGCTTCGCGATCGCCGTCGCCGCCTTCGGCCAGCGCCTGCGCGGCGAGAACGCCCTCGACGGCTACGCCTACGCGCGTATTGCCGAACTTGCCAACGCCGCGCGCGGCCCTGACCCTGAAGGATACCGCGCCGAGTTCATCCGCCTCATACGTACGGCCGAGACTCTGGGCGCCGTGGCTCAGCGCTGAACGAATTGATCGAATGGAACAACTGAAACGTTTGAAATTTCCTTAGTCAGAGGAGCGGTTGCGATTCAACCGGTAATCCGGCTGCCCGCCAGGCTTGCCAGCCACCCACCAGCGCTCGCGCTTTAGTCCAACCCGCCTTTTGTAATTCCCGCGCCACACGGGCGCTGGTCGCTTCGTCCGGTCAAGCGCAAAATGCGAAGAGCCAAGTCTGGTGCGGGACGTCAAGTTCGGTGAGACGCGCAACGGCACGATCAGGAGGAATCCTGAGCGCTCCCTCAGCTCGAAGACCGCTGTCCGCAAAACTATGTTCCGCTCGCACGTCGAGAACCAGGTTTGGTGCGCCCGATCGCTGCAATTGCCGCATCTCGGCGATGGTGATGAGCTCTCCCGGTTTATTTTCACTTTCGCGGGAGTTTGAAGTTGCCGACAACTCTGTTGGGACGCTGCCAGCGGCGCTGCTCTCAGCCGTCGCCGGCGATGCTACAGTGGATTTGTCGCGTCTGATGAACATTAACGAGCCACCGTGGAGCACAACGGAAAGTAAGACGATAAAGCAACAGATAGAAAACAAAAGCTGAGTGCCGGGAACGGCGGCGAAGACCGGGAGCAGGATCAAGAGGAGCGAGCTCAAACCGCGAGGTCCAAACCAGGCGATCAAGAGGCGACTGCGCCAATCCAGCCGGGTCCCGGCCAGGGAGACGAAAAAGGCGATGGGTCGGATCGCCACGACGGCTACGGCGAAGAAAAAGATCGGCCAGCTCAGCACGGTGAATCCGCTCCAGATCAGCGAACTGCCGAAGAGCACGAAAGTAAACAGGAGCGTCATCTCAGCGGTGGTCTGGCCGTATTCGAGAAAACAATCGCAAAGCTCGACGTCCAGCGCCGCGATGGTCAAACCGGCGGCAAAGGCGGCGAGAAATCCGCTCCCATGAACCGCCTCGGCCGCGGCATAAGCCGCGAAGGCCACACCCAAAGAATAGATCGATTCGTAGTCCCGGCGCACGCCGGTCTTGCGCCTGATCATTTCCAGCGCGGCAATGGCGAGCAGCCCCACGGCGATGCCCGCGCCCGGTCCTAAAAGAAAAAGATCGAGACCGATGCGCGCCCAATCGGTTTGACTCGGGAGCCCGCTCTGGCCCAGAAACGACATCGCCACCAGGACGACGGGCAATAGGACGGCGTCGTTGAGGCCGCTTTCCAGTCGCAGCGCCAGACGCACGGGCTCGGGAAGACCCGGGCGCCTAAGCAAACCGCGCAGCATCACCGGATCCGTTGAGGCGAGCGCCGCGCCGAGAATAGCCGCGGCCGCAACAGGGAGTCCAAGAAGCAGCCATCCCGCGAGAGCGATCAGTCCCGCCGAGAGAAGCGTTCCGGGTCCCAGAACTCGGAAAGCCAGCGCGCCGTGGCGGCGCATTTCCGCAATGCTGAGACTGACGGCGTCCGTGAACAGCACCAGAACCAGACTCAAAGTAGCCACGACGCGAAGGGTCGGTGACTCCAGAGTAACATCGAGCAATGCCAGACCCGCCGGGCCGAGCATCGCGCCGAGCGCTAAGAAGACTCCGACCTGGGGCAAGTCGCTCCGGTCGATGAGTCCGGAAAGCAGCGCGGCGATGATGATAACGACGCCCACCAGCGCCAGGGTCAGCACGAAGAATTGGGAGCTGAAAATTTCCATGACGGGTTTTTTGAACGCTGTGTTTGACGATGCTGAGTTTGCCCAACGTGGAGCAAAAACGCGCGCTCCGAACATACCACTTTCAACTCGGCGTCACCAAGACCGTTAATCTAAAAGGCGACTCGGCAAACAAGGCTGTCAAAAACCCGACAGAGTCTCGCAAAAATTTCGTCGCCACCTGTCAAAATAGTGACAATGTTCGAGCACGGGTAGGAAGTGTTTAGGTTAATTTAACGGCAAACTGAGAAATCATGCGGAAATTTAGCGCTTCATTGGCAGCCCGCACCGCTGAAGATAAATAACCTGCATGGTATAGCAATTGCAACCGGTCAATGATGATGTTGCCGTTGCTTTCAGGAATACAAACGGTTTTGCCGTATTTGCTGGTGGCGTTGGCTTATTCCTTTTTTTATTATCGCGGTAAAAATGATGAGGCGGACGACGGTTGTGCGACTCGAGGAATTACCGTACACCAGAAACCGCACGCTGTTCTCGCCGGCCGAGCGCTCACTCCTTGGCGCGCTCGAGCAAGCCGTCGGTGAGGATTATCGAGTTTTTGGCAAAGTTCGAGTCGCGGACATCGTAAGCGTGAGGTCCACGGCAAATCAAAGCGCTTGGCTATATGCGTTCAATCAAATCAGGGCGAAATATTTTGACTTTGTCCTATGCGACAAAAAGAACCTCTTGATTCGCTGCGTTATCGAGCTGAATGATGAAACGGATGAATCGCGCCAGCGCCAAGAACGGGACACTTTCTCGACAGACATCTGCAGGTCGATCTCTCTGCCATTCGTTCAAATCCATGCTGCGCGCGATTATTTGGCAATCGAGCTGAGAAAAAATATACTCGCCGCATTGCGCGAGGATTCGGAAGCCGAAATGGGGGATTCCGAACAACCATTTTCCGCGGGATTGGCTACTGACCCACAAATCGATGACCGCCCTTGGACGCTAGATGAACCTGGAATTCTTGGTGGAAAACCCGGGGAGATTTCAGATTCGGAAAAATTTAAAGCAGCGTCGAAGTTTCGATTGGACCTCAATCGTTGATTCCGTCGACTCGGGTTTTGTGCGCGGATTTCATTGGCTCGATCTCGGAAGCAAATCTACTTACCAACCCGTCGGACTCGGAATGCTAACTTTGTAAACGAATTTTAATCCCACCACAGTAGCCCTGCATCCGAAAATTGAAACCATCTTCTCTAATCCGAATCTCTCTCGATCCTTGAAACGTTGAATCCATATTTGACTCAGACCATTGAACTTTGAACGGCCCGCAGACAGCCTTAGTTTTTAGTGCAGCCGATGGTGATATCGCGGCAGAGTTGCATTAAGTCGGGGTCGATGGGACCGCAATCACGACAGAGTTGAATCGCCGTCGTGATGTCTCTGTCCAACTCAACTCCGATCGTTGTGGGATGAGCGGCCCTCTCACCACACACCTCACAGACAAAGCGTTTGCTATGCAATTCCAAAGTACGCATGAAAGAATGCCTCGGCTCGCTGCGATAAACCGCGGCTGGAAGTAAATTCCAGCCGCGGTTGCCGCTAGTGTTTCTGTTGTCAGGGCAGTACGACCGAGTCGATCACGTGGATGACTCCGTTGCTCGCCATGATATCTGTTGCCGTCACACGAGCGTTGTCCACCATCACTTTGCCGTCCTTAGTATTAATGCGCAGGGCGCGCCCGTTGACCGTCTTTGCGGAACTCAAGTTCACCACTTCACCCGCGGTGACCCGCCCCGGGACTACGTGATAAGTCAGCACCGCTGTGAGTTTATCCTTGTTTTCGGGCTTGAGCAGGGTTTCCACCGTACCCCCCGGAAGTTTGGCAAATGCCTCATCGGTTGGGGCGAAAACCGTGAACGGCCCGTTTCCTTTCAGCGTATCCACCAATCCTGCCGCTTTTACTGCGGTGACTAAGGTGTTGAAGGACCCCGCTGAAGCGGCGATCTCCACGATGTCTTTGTCAGGCATCGATTGCGCTTTCACGGAACCCGGCAAGCCGAGCCCCAACGTTATGGCCAATACGCCCAATGCAGTTTTGAAGATTTTCATTTTTTTCTCCTCCTTTAATTTTTTTGAATCTTCGGGAAACATGCATCAGCAACCGCGGTGCCAAGCGGCGCGCGAATGGCTTCATGGTAGTTTTCACTAGCGTATTCGGCGTGATGGATCCGTGGGCAAAGAAATCTCGGGCAGACGATGAGACAGCCAACCGCCTCAGTACTGTCTCACGGTTGTATCAGCTGAGACAGTAAGACTATTCTTCAGCGGGATTGATTTTGAGGTCGGCCAGTCGGCGATAAAGCGTAGCGCGACTGATGCCGAGGAGACGCGCCGCCAGGGCGCGGTTGCCATGGGAACGATCCAGCGCTTCGAGAAACCGCGCCTTCTCATCGATCAATGGATCGCCTGGAATTACGCTCACGAAATCCCCTGGCCGAAGGATTTCGGGCGGTAAATCATCGGGCTGGATCACCGCGCCCCGGCAGTGAATCATGGCAAACTCAATGGCGCTTCTGAGCTCGCGCACATTTCCAGGCCAGGGGTGGTCCGCAAGCAAGCGCAAGGCATCACGACTGACTTCAGTCACGCGTTTTCCGCTGGCCGCAGAAAACTGCGCGAGAAACGAAGCGGTCAGCAACGGGATATCTTCACGCCGGTCGCGCAGCGGCGGCAAACTGATCCGCGCCACCCGAATGCGGTAAAACAAATCCGAACGGAAGCGTCCCTTTGCCGCCTCGTCGCTCAGTCTTTTATGGGTTGCCGCCAGCACCCGAACGTCGATTTTCCGCGGCCGGGATTCTCCCAGCCGGACGATTTCCCGCTCCTGAAGCACACGCAACAGCTGGTTCTGCACGGCCATCGGTATGTCGCCGATCTCATCCAACAACAGCGTGCCGCCGTTGGCGGCCTCCAACAATCCCTGGTGATCTTCGATAGCTCCCGTGAAAGCCCCGCGTTTGTGCCCAAATAGCTGGCTGCTCAGGAGCGATTCCGTCAGACCGGCGCAGTTCACGGCGACAAAAGGGTTATCTTTGCGATGGCTGGAAGAATGGATTGCGCGGGCGACAAGCTCCTTACCGGTTCCCGTTTCGCCTTCGATCAGGACCGTTGAATCGACCCTCGCCACGTCGCGGATCTGCTGATAGACCAGCTGCATGGCCTTGCTTTTGCCCAAAAGATCGTGAAACTGCGCCCGCTCGTCGAGAAGACGGCGCAGGTCGTGAACTTCAGTGACATCATAAAGAAAGAATATTTTTCCACGGGCGTCGCGAGGATCGTCCTTTACGTCAACTTCGAGCCAAACGCGGCGGCCCTCGCTTCGGTCCAGGTGCAATGGAATCCTGGCCCGCGCCTCGGCCGATTTTTGCATCAGCGTTTGCAGTTTATCCGTGTCTTCAGGATTCAAATCGAAGAGGTCTTTCCAAGCTACGTCCAGCTGGTCGATGTCCGGCCACGCGAACAGTTGCTGCGCCGCTGCGTTAAGAAATACCACGCGGCCGTTTTCGTCGGTCATGACCGTGCCGATGCGCAGTTCATCGAGGATCGAACCAAGATCATTACGGCTTTTTTCGACCTGCCGAAACATTTCTTTCAGCTGGTTTTCGGCGAGCTTGCGCGCTGTGACGTTTCTCTGGATAGAAAGAAAATGAGTGATTTGACCGCTACCCGCGCGAATCGGCGTGATGTCCCATTCGACGTAATACTCACTGCCGTCTTTGTGATAGTTGACGGTCTCGCCCGAAAAAGGCTCGCCTCGGCTCAGGGTGTCGCGTAGCTCTTGCAGCATGACGCGGTCCGACTTGGGGCCCTGAAGGATGCGCGGTGTTTTTTGCAAGACCTCTTCGCGGCTGTATCCGGTCATTGCGCTGAAGGCGGGATTGACAAAAAGAATCTCGGGTCCCGGTGGTTCAAGCCGCGCCGAGGTGATCAGCACCGCCTCCTTCGCTTGCGCGACGGCAGTATCCAGCAAGTTCAGTAACTGCTCTGCTTCGAGCAGGCGGGTTTCCATCAACAGATTGCCTCCTCGCGGTGCGCGCGTTTAGACTATGATTCGAAAAGCTAGCATATCAACGTAACATCCCCGAATAAAGTTGAACTAGTGAGCTGTAAAAATTGATTCGGAGTCTAGGTTCGACTAGAACCCTTCGACAAGCGCAGGGTGAATTGGTATAGTTGCACGAAGTTCCGTTCGTGGTGAGGCTCCCGAACCATGAACGGCAAACGCTATGTAGCTGTTACAGGTCACTAGTCGATCTCGGCCTGGTAGTCTCATACACTATGGACTCGACCGAAGCGATTGATTTTTGGTTCAGTGAACTTGGCCCGAAAGATTGGTTCCGCAAAGACGCGGCAGGCTGGCAACGCCGGTCATGGACTGCTACCATCGCACTGACGCGAATTAATCTTTAAGATGGAGCTCAAGGTGGCGGACCTAAATCTCAAAAATAAACCCTACAAGATCGTTCGCAAGGTGGTTATCCTGGTCATCGGAGTGAGCGTGCTCCTGATAGGGGCCGCAATGATTTTTCTGCCAGGGCCGGCGATCATCGTAATACCCGCCGGCCTCGCGATTCTTGCCACGGAGTTCGGTTGGGCCCGGATTCTTTTGAGCCGGCTTAAAGAAAAGGTACGCTGGAAAACCTCAGCCAATTTAATTTAGCTCCCCTATCATCTTAGGTCGGTTCGTCGGCTAAGCCCGGCTATTGCAATCTGCCGCGTTTATGCAGGCACGGGGGACCTGCCCCGACAAATCTCTGAGACTGAACCACTACCGAATGCGCCGTGACTTTTCTTCTCTTTTCAGCTGTGTTATTGGCAACCACGAGGTCGGCAATGTTTACGCGCCTGCACAAGAGCGCCTCAGCAGGTCCAGGAGGGTAAGGTGAAGAAGATTTTTTATCTGGCAAGCTGTCTCATCGGCCTGTCATGCTGGTTAGCAGTTTCGAGCTTGTTCGCCGCCTCGGTATCGCCAGGCTTGTCTAAGGCGAAGCAGGAAGCCGAGTCCAAGGGTTACCTCTTTATCACGAACAAAGACGAGATCATCGCCAAGGCAAAACAGGAACGCAAGCTGGAGGTTTTGACGTTCCTTGAGACGGATGGCAAGAAGGCGATGATAAGTGCCTTCAGGAAAAAATATCCGTTCATACAGGACGTATCCGCCGAAAGCATCGGTGGCACCGAGGAGTATGCGCGTTTCATCCTGGAGATGAAAGCCGGACGCGCAAAACGCTGGGATACGGTACATATATCCAATCAAGTTTATACAGAATACCCGCCCTACTTGAAAAAATTCGATATCCTCGGCATGGCGGAGCAGGGCGTGCTCAACATCCCTGCGCCGATTGTCGACTCCAACAACCGGAACATCGTCTCCAAGGGCTCACAGGTCGCTGTCGCGGCGTATAACAAAAAACTGATCTCGCCCGACAAAGTGCCCACGACCTGGGAAGGTTTCCTCAAGCCGGAATTCAAGGACCGAAAATTCCTCGTCGACGTGCGGCCGCTTTCGGTAGCCAATCTGGTACCTGCATGGGGTTTGGAAAAAACCCTCGATTTTGCAAAAAAAATCGCCGAGCAGAAACCGATTTGGGTGCGTGGCAGTCGGTCGCTGGCATCCATGGCGCTGGGAGAGTATTCAGTATTCATGGGTTTGAATCTCTCGAGTGTCCTGGAAGCGAAAGCCAAGGACCTTTCCAAGAGCCTGGAATTACAAATGTTGGAGCCTGTGCCGGTCAGGTTCGGTAGCGCCGATGGTGTCTTTGGAACGACGACTCGTCCTCATGCGGCTCTGCTGTGGATAGAGTTTCAGGTCGCGCCGGAGGGGCAAGAGATCCTCGATAAATATGGTCCCGCGGATGGCTCGGTGTTCATTGCCGGGTCGATGCTGCACACGATGATCCGCGGTAAGCCGCTTTCCGATCTGAACTGGGACTCACAGAAAAACCTTGATCAATGGGTAAAGAAAATAGTGGAAGCCTACGGTTTTCCGATGGCTGAAAAGGGAAAATAAGGAGAAGGAAACTATGCCACGCATCAGTCACATCGCTGTTAAAGTAGATAAAGTCGACGACTCAGCCGAATTCTACGAAAAGACCTTTGGTTTCATTTCGAAGGGAAAATCGAGATCGCCAGACCGATCTCGGCGCCGCGTCGATGACGGCGCCATCGACTTGACATTTCTCAAATACGACGACGAGGACTCCGATATGGCCCAAGCAGCTGGCCAGAAGCCATGCATTCACCACTTCGCCATCGAAGTGGACGATTTGCCCAAGTACGTGGCCAAGGTGAGGGAGTTTGGCTGTGAGATTCTGAGCGACCCGAACACCGCGCCGGTGAAATTTCGCATACCGGGGGGACCGATCATGGAAATTGTCCCGGAGGGAAGGTATCAACCTAAAGGCGGCGCAAAAACAATCGACTGAAGTTCTATTGACGAGGAGTAACATCGCTATGGCGGATTTCAAATTCATTTCATCTGACGGTCACCTCAACGACCCGCCCGAGGCTTGGGAAAGGGTGCAAAAGGAATATGGTGACCGCGCTCCGAGGGTCGTAAACGATCTGCCGGACAAGAAGGGGCTTTGGCTGGTAACAGAGGGTCTTAAACCCTCGCCTTGCTACAACCCCTCCGTCGGATTTCTGGTCGACAAGCCAGAAGGCGTGACTGGCATGACCGTGGATCAGGTCAACGACGACACCATCAGCCGATTTCGCGATACCTTTCGCTACGAGGATCATCCGGGTTCCTGGCAACCTGCCGCGCGCCTGAAAGAGCAGGATCGGGACGACGTCGAGGCGGAGGTGCTTTTTTCGAGCTGGGCGCGGATCTTTTATGTGCTCAACGATGCTCCGTTTCAGCGCGCCTGCTTTCGCTCGTACAATTTCTGGTTGAAAGATTTTTGCAGCTACAATCCCAAGCGCTTGATAGGCATTCCGCTACTTTCCATTTTGGACATGGATAGGGCCGTCGAGGATATGAGGGAATATGCCGCATTAGGATTCAAAGGAGTACAGATTCCGCCCGGTATCAAGGATGGCGCATATTATAATCCCTTCTACGAACCGCTGTGGTCGGCTGCGGAAGACTTGGACATGTTGCTCGTCATCCACTCCGGGCAGCTTCAGGGGGGCGCATCGAGGCGCTGGTTTGAAAAGCTCAACAGCGCGGATGAATGGCCCGGTTTTTTTCAACACTCGCGCCAGACCGTGATCAAGACCGTCATCGGCCACATGATTTTCTCCGGCCTATTCGACCGCCATCCTAAACTCAAGGTGGTATGTACGGAATTTGAAGCCGGCTGGGTCGGCATCATCGTGCAGCAGGTCGATTATCAATACGGTCCGAAGAAGACAGCCCATGGCACGACTATTGGCGAGGAGATGAGACTCGAGTTGCCGCCGAGCGAGTACTTCAAACGCAATCTCTGGTTTACTTTTATGGACGACCGCGCGGCTGTTTTGACAACGCCGATTTACGGTGAAAACAACTTCATGTGGGCAAACGACTACCCGCACGCGGCATGCACTTGGCCGCGTTCTCAGCAAATCGCAGAGCGTACGTTTGCCGGGGCCGGCGCGGCGGTCAAGCGCAAGCTTTGCCGCGACAACGTCAATAAGCTCTACAGTCTCGGTTTGTAGAAAAGCACACTGCGAACCGTCTAAATATTGAGGATTACCTCAAGGAGGAAAATATGCCGCGCATTGCTCATCTCGCCATGAAGGTTGACGATATCGATAAGGCCAGTGATTTTTTTGCCCAGGTTTTCGGTTTCACGCAGATCAAAGTTCCGGGTGTGCGCAGCACCGTGCGTTACCTAAGCGACGGCAACGTGCACATTGCCATTAATCAATCCCGCGCCGCGAACCCATCGGCGGGTAAAGCAGCCGAGAAGCCTTGCATCGATCATTTCGGCATCGAGGTCGATAGTGTCGACCAAAGCACGGCGGAGGCCGGGAAATTCGGATGCAAAGTCATCAGTGAGCCCGGCAAGGTGCTCAAAATCCGGGACCCGGCCGGGATTCCCCTGGAGATTATTCCAGTCGGGGCGAAACCCGAAGCTGGCGAAGGCTGATAACGATTTTATCGTGGCAATTTGCATGAATCCGGTCTAGAGAAAAATCCCTTCGCAACATTCTTGTATCATAGCGCCCTGCTATTCCGCAGAGTATGCGCGGAAGGGGATTGCTTATGGAGCAGCGAGTCGTGATTGATGCACTTCGGTTATTTGCGATCGCGTTCATGCTCTTGCCGCACTTTTTCGCAGCGACTTCGGCTCAAGCCGGGGAGGCCCGGCCCAAGTGGCAGGAGGAGTGGGACGAGAGCAGGGAGGCGGCTAAAAAGGAAGGCAAGGTGGTTGTCTACTTCTGGCAGGGAGGCAACCTCGAAAAAGCCATTCTGGCCTTCAACAAAAGGTATCCGGATATTCCGGTCAACGCGGTGGGGAGTCGCGGCTCGAATTTCATCCTGCGTATTATCAGCGAAATGCGGGCTGGAAAATACCTCGCCGATGTTTGCCTCTGCGGCGTGACTTCGCCGTATAAGGTCCTGTACAGGCAAAATGCTCTGGAGCCGCTCAAACCAGCGCTTCTTTTGCCCGAGGTCGCCGATGAATCCAAATGGTGGCAAGGAAGACACCATTTTCAGGACGACGAAGCTAAATTTATTCACGTCTATAGGGGCGAGCCGGCTGGATCGCGCGTCTTCTACAACACCCATCTGGCCAAGCCGGCCGAGTTCAGCTCGTACTGGGATATTCTAAGAGCCAAGTGGAAAGGCAAGATTGTCGCCATCGATCCCAACGAATCGAGCGGCGGTTGGCGCCAGCTCTACTATAATCCCCAGCTCGGAGCTGAATTCGTGCGCCGTTTTCTAACCGAGATGGACATCACCTTTAGCCGGGACGACCGCCAAGCTACGGATTGGCTGGCGACGGGGAAATTTGCCCTGGGTTTTTTCGTGACGGGTATTCCGGAGGCGAAAAAACAGGGACTGCCGTTGGATGAGCTTCCTACCGAAAATTTGAAAGAGCCGGTTACGCTTTATAGTGGACCCAACGGAACCCTGGCTCTGATGAAGCAAGCGCCCCATCCCAATGCGGCTAAGGTTTTTGTTAACTGGTTTCTCTCCCGAGAGGGGCAGACGATTTTTCAAGAAATTATGAATACTCCGTTGGACCAAGCCGAGTCGATGCGCGAGGATATCCCTAAAGACCCTATTCCCGCGCCCTATAGGCGCAAAAAAGGCACCGAGTATGTTCCCATGTTTACGCCGGATCGCATGGATGCGGACGAAGTGCTGAAATTGTATAAGGGAATAGTGAAACGCTAGCACGCTGCTGAAAAAGACCCATATGCTTCGTTGCGCTCAATCGCCTCGCTCCAACGTACTGCTGATGACGTACGCCTCCGCTCGTCGATTTCTCGCGCGCCTCGCATCTGAGATCTTTTTGAGCAGCCTGCAAAGAGATTTTTTCGGCAAACTGCCAAGGAATTCGCGCCGGAGGGGTTTACGATGTTGAGCCGGAAAGAGAACGAGAGATTGACCCATGTCGGTCCGGGAACTCCGGCCGGCGAGCTGTTGCGCCGCTATTGGCAACCTGTCTGTGTTGCCGCGGAGCTCAAGGAAAATCCCATCAAGCGTATCCGCATCCTTGGCGAAGACCTGGTGCTTTACCGAGGTGAAGACGGCCATTATGGTTTGGTGGCGGAGCGCTGCCCCCACAGGGGCGCCTCTCTGGCCTACGGCAGGATCGAGGGAGCGAACCTCAGGTGCTCGTATCACGGCTGGCTCTTTGACCGGCAGGGAAGGTGTGTCGAGCAGCCCGCGGAGCCACCAGAGAGCACCTATAAAAACCGCGTGCGGCAGCCGGCTTATCCGGTGGAAAAATTGGCGGGTCTCCTCTACGCGTATCTGGGCCCCAAACCGGCGCCGCTATTGCCAAGATACGATGTCTTGGCGAGAAATGACGGCGAGCGCAGGATCGTCGTGCTTCCCGCCCTGGAGTGCAATTGGCTTCAGCCGATGGAGAATTCCGTGGACCCGACACACACCCATTATCTGCACGGCGCGGGAAAAGGAAAACCAATTCATGGGGACGAGAGGATCGAAATCGCGAGGTATGAATTCGCGGTCTTCGAACATGGGATCATGAAGAAGCGCTACGCGGGCAACGGCAACGGGGCGGTCACGCTGGTCAACCAACATCCGTTGGTATTTCCCAATATGCTCAGACAGCACCATGGCAGAGAACACTATCTTCAGTACCGGGTTCCGGTGGACGATACCCGCACGCTCTTTTTCGAGGTGTATTTTTTGGAATCCAAAGACGGTTCGTTTATCGAGCAGCGCGAGGATCCCCCAGTGGAATACGCCTCGTATTATAAGAATGACGACGGAACTTATAAGATGGAACGGGTCTGGATGCAGGATTATATGGTCTGGGAGACGGCGGGAGCGGTTTTTGACCGAACCAAGGAACATTTAGCCAGCGCGGATAAGGGTATCATCGCCTTTCGAAAGCTGTTCAAAGCGGAGGTCGATAAAGTCAGGCGCGGCAGGGATCCTCTGGGAGTGATCAGAGATCCGAAAAAAAACCAGGTCGTTCATTTTCATACGGTTACCGACAGCGAGCGGGAAGTCGGAAAATCGCGATGAGAAATCGACGGTATTTCGCCGTCCGAAGAGTGATTAACCTACACTGGTGAACTGTAACAGCTACATAGCGTTTGCCGTTGATGGTTCGAGAGCCTCACCACGAACGGCTTGTGCCTTGACCGTTCACTTACTTAGACGCGAACCAATCGTTACAGTTCGCTAGCAAAGAATACCCGTTAGAGGATTCATGGGACAGACTCTCAGGCTGGGCATAGCGGGCTGCGGCAATGCGGGACACGCGGTGCTCCGCGATTGCGGCAAGATTTCCGGTGTAACGCTGACGGCGGTCGCGGATGTCAGAAAAGAAGCGCAGGAGTCGGTTCGGAAAAAAAACCCGGAGGTTCGGACTTTCGAGAGCGTGGAAGCGATGTGTAAGAGCAGCGACGTAGACGCGCTGTGGATTGCTACGCCCAATGAATTTCACGCCGCCCATGTTATCGCGGCGGCGCAACATGGCAAGCACATGATCTGCGAGAAGCCCATGGCCCTGTCGCTGGCGGAGTGTGACGCGATGATTGGCGCCGCCGAAAAGTATGGGGTGAACCTCTTCATGCATTCCAAGGCCGACGACCCGCCCGTCGTCAAAATGAGGGAGGTGATCTCGAACGGCGAGCTGGGGCGCGTGATCCAGATCAACACCTGGAATTATAAAGGCTGGCTTAAGAGCGCTCGTCTGCCGGCCGAGGTGGATACCTCTAAAGGCGGCGGCGTGGTGTACCGGCAAGCGCCTCATCAGGTTGACGTCGTGCGCAGTGTCGGCGGCGGCCTGGTAAAAAAAGTACGCGCCATCGCGGGGCGCTGGAACTCCCAATTCGACACGGAGGGAAACTTTACCGCTTTACTGGAGTTCGAAGACGGGACACCGGCGACGCTCGTGTTTAATGGTTACGGTTTTTTTGACATGACTGAAATGACGTGGAATATCGGCGAAGGGGGTTATGCGTCCTCCACGGATGATCGTGGCGCCGATGGGCCGGCGGGGGTCGTTGAGCCGCCAGTTGGGTATTCCAGGCCGCTCAGAGCCGAAGGACGGGAGCGGCGCGGCGAACGAAAACAGCCCTTCTATGGTCTGACCTTGGTCAGTTGCGAAAAGGGCGATATGCGCCAGTCGCCCGACGGCCTTTACATTTACACCGAAAAAGGCCGCGCGGAGCTTGCCTGTCCGCCCTTTCTGGATCGCGGCGCGCAACTCTTGAAGCTCCATGAAGCCGTCACGCAGAATCGTTCTTTTTTTACCGACGGGAGGTGGGGAAAGGCGACCTTGGAAGTTGTTCTCGCCATTTTGCAATCCTCTAAAGAACGGCGCGAGATTACCCTATCACACCAGGTTCCCGCGTCAGTCTGAATTGCCGGCGCGACATCTCGATCACCTCGCCCGCCCAGCCAAACTCGACAGTTAAGGAGGAGTGATGACCAAAGGACA
Organism: uncultured delta proteobacterium; assembly: GCA_963840855.1. Classification (GTDB taxonomy): domain Bacteria; phylum Desulfobacterota; class Binatia; order UBA9968; family UBA9968; genus DATACQ01. The sequence goes on along the minus strand of CAWJBB010000006.1, from coordinate 42,245 downwards.
AATCGTCAAGGACTTGAGAAAGAAAATTGCTCTATCGTGCAGAATTTTGGGAAACCGGGGAGTAACTCGGGGTGCCTTCGGCCATGTCAGCGCGCGGCTCCCGGGCAGCGATCGGATCCTGATAAAATCCAAGGGTCCGGAGGAAGCCGCGTTGGAATTCGCGCGAGAGAAAGACATCATTACGATCGATCTGAAAGGAAAGGTCTTGGAAGCGCCGAAAGGACTGGATGCTCCTGCGGAAACGGAGATGCATCTTGCGGTATACAGAGCGCGGCCCGAGATCATGAGCGTCATCCATGCTCATCCGGACTGGGTGGTGCTGCTCACAGCTTGCGAAAAGCCACTGCTGCCGATCTATGCGGCGTATAATCCTCCGGGATTGCGGCTGCTGTTGGAAGGAATTCCGGTCTACCCGCGCAGCGTCACCATCGTCAATGAGGAGCTCGGAATAGATTTCATGAAAACGATGAGCGACAAGAAGGTCTGTCTGCTGCGCGGCCACGGCATGACGACCGCTGGAGCAAGCGTAGAGGAATCGACGTTGATCTCGTTAAATGTCTTTGAACTGGCGCGGATGAACTACCTTGCCTATGCGATCGGAGAGCCGAAGCCGATCCCCAGCCAGGACAGTGAGGAATATCAGCGCAGATGGAAATCGGGATTTCGCAATAGAATGACGGGGCCAAGTTCCACCGGGGAGCATTCCGACTGGCGTTACCATAAAGAACTGCTCAAGCGGCAGAGCCTGCACCTATAAGCGGTTCAAAGTTTAAGGTTCAATGTTCAAAGTGGCGCCTTCGGCGCGGTTCAAGGTTGGGATGGGAGGACATTGAACGTTGAACCTTGAACCATTGAGCCTATCGCTGCAGCCGGGCGAAGAAGCCCTCGCTTTCGATTTCGCGCAACAGTGTCGTATCGGTCAAGTCCGCGGGTTTTTTGCCCTTCAACGCCGGATTGGCAATACTCAAGTACTCTAAATCAGATTGAATAACCTCCGGCTGCGGGTAAGGCTTGTGGGGAATGTTTCCCGCCACGAAATAGCTCCTATGCATGGCGTCCAAGAGCTTCGCGTTTTCAATCTTCAGATACTTGCGGAAGACGTGGTCGACAATCTCCTTGTTGTAAATTCCGGTCCAGACTGCCTCGCTAAAGGCTTTAAGGAACGCCTTTGCTCTATGCGGGTAGCTTCTCAAAAACTGGTTCGTCGCGGAGATATCGGTGCCGCTGACGTGAACCCCCATCTCCTTTAGATCGGCCAAGACGCTCACCTTTTGCCCGCTCAATTCGAGCTGAAGAACGTTTTCGAAGGTGCCAAGGGTGGCGTCGATCCGCCCCTGAAATATCAGCAATATCCGCTTGTGTGATTCGCTCAGGCCGGTGGGCAAGATCGTGACGTCCTGACCCGGGGTCAGGCCAAGTTTGGGCAGAAGCTTGCGCAAGGCAAAATCCGCACCCGAGCCGAGCTGGCTGCTTCCGACAACCTTGCCTTTCAATTGCGCGGCAGAGGTCAGGGATGGGTGGGCAACCAATTTGTAGGCCGGAGAGCCGTTGGTCGCAATGATCGTCACCGGAGCGCCCCGGGCGGCGGCCGCGATGGTGGCCGAGGAAGTTGTGATCGCCATGTCGACGTCGCCGGCTATCAGGGCATTGATCGAAGTCGTCCCCGCGGTGATGTGAACCAGCCTTGCATCTAAGCCATGCTTTTCGAAAAGCCTCAGCTCCTTGGCGATCCATAGGGGTCCCCGCCCGCCGGTTATCCCGGCGTAGGAAACCACCAGCCGCTCCAATTTACTTTCTTGCGCCCACACATGCGGCGCCAAGGGCCCGGGCGCGATCACGCAGAACAGGAAAATGAGCGCGATGGTTTTTCTCGCCATTTATAGGTCTGGGCTGTTAGGTAAAGATTCTGTTCGTGACATCCTCGGGCGACAACTTGATCGTGCACGGAGGCGAAGCATGAAGGGTATTTAACGGCTTGAACGTTGAACCCGATTTTCTTACGGCACGCCAAAAACCTGTTTGTAAAGATCCACGACCTGATCGAACCGCTCGGCCATTCCTGGATCATTTACGGCTATTTCCAAGCCCTGTGACAGGCGGGGGTTGGCGGCCGCGATGCCGGGCCGGGCCACAGTTCGACCCATGGTGCTCAAGCGCTTTTGCCCCTCTTCGGACAGCATGTAGTCCATGAACAGTTTGCCTGCATACGGATGCTGCGCGTTTTTAGCGATGGCGATGGGCAGCACGTTGGCCGTTGTGGGCCGGGGCGCAACCCATTCAACCGGCGCGCCCTTCTGCTTGAGTTCGTCGATGCTGTCCGGCCGCGCATTGATGAGCAGGCCAAACTCCCCGGCCGCGAGCAGATTGGCGAGCAGTGTGTTGCCGCTGCGAAAATGAATCGCCTGGGTCGCCAATTTCCTCGTGTAGGCGAGTCCCTTTTCCCGTCCCATGACTTTTAGCAGGCCGTCGAACCAGATGTACTGCTTGTCATCGAGACCCATTTTCCCTTTCCACTTGGGCGCCAGCAAGTCTTCATAACCCTTGGGCGCGTCCGACCTGGGGATGAGTTTGGTGTTGTAACCGATGACGTTCAATTGCAGATAGGCGGCAATCCAGGTTCCCGCCGGATCCCGGTAAGAGTCGGGAAAAGACCTGGCTTCCGGAGAAGCGTAGGGCTCCAGATGGCCCCTTTTCCCGAGTAGAAAGAGCGTGAAGGCATTGCCCTGAATCACGTCGGCGAAATGTTTGCCGGCGCGAGCCTCGGTGATGACTCTCTCGAGCAACGCGGCGCTCCTGGTGGTATAGGACTTGGGCGCAACAAAAGGATAGCGCTGGCGAAAACCGTCGAAGAGCTGGTTGACGTCGGGCGTGTTCATCGACGTGTAAAGTAAGAACGTGCCTTCCTTCTTGGCGCGCTCGATGAGCTGCGGTTCGGCGCCGCGCAGCGCGCCGGTGCCGATGCCAAACCAGATTATCAGAGCGAAACAAAGAGCTGGTGGCTTGATTTTGACGGGCATTGCAAGTCAGTCGTGTTAATGGCTCGCCAGAGCCGGCCAATTTTTCAGAAGTTTGCCATAGCCGCCGATGGAACATCGCACATTCAGGCGCGACAAGATATGCCACAGCATGGCTGGATTGCTGGCAACGATGGGGACGCCAAGCTGCTCTTCCAGTCTGTCGATAATCGGCAGCGGATCGAGCCTGGCGCCTTGAAAATAGATCGCGTCGACGGCGCCAGCCGTCGCGAAAGCCTTCGTCGTGCTGGCAAAGATTTCCTCCGGGCCCACCTTTGAGCTCGAGCCAAATGTAGGGTCTGCAAACGCAGGACATGAGAGCACGTGCAAGCCCGCGCGCTGTAGCTCGCTCGTGAGACTTTCATTCATTGGAACATCGAAAGGCGTTATCACCAGCAGGTTCTTCGCTCCGATTGCGTTGAGTGCGGCGATGGCCGAAGAAACCGCGGTAACCACCGGGATCCCGACCGCTTGAGAAACTTGCGTCTCCAGTCCCGGATTGAGGATGGCGACCGGCGCGCCGGTGACGATCAGTCCCTGCAAGGAAAGTTTTCGCGCAAATTGCATGGCCCGTGAAATGATGACATCCGACTTGCCGCGCAGCTCATAGCGCGAACTCCGGGCCAGCTGCAGACCCTCCATCGAGAGTTGAATCTCGGGCGGTAACAAGGCTTCGAAATGGCGAAAATGGCTCGAGTTGGTTCCCTCGGGGCTCAATAATCCGACGTGAACTTGCTTCTGTTCAGCCATAGCGCGTCTCCTCGGGGCCGCATATGCTACTTCACCGTCGCCGTCGGAAAGCCCATCGCCTCGACGATTTTGCTCAGGTAATCGTCCAGTTTGGTGTAGTGATTCCAATCGATGATGGAAAGTTTTTTGCCCCGCGTCACATCTTCTTGAACCGAACCGGGAGCAAAGAGCGATGCGCCGTAAGGCCACTGCTCGTCCATGATCTTCTGGCCCTCCGGGGACGCCTGGAACTCTATCCATAGCAGACCGGCGTAGGGATATGCGGCGTTGGCCAGAATGCCGTTGGCTTCATGCAGCCTAGCCGGAATAGGCTCCGGAATCTTATAGCCGATGACTCCGGTGGGGTCTTTCATTTGCGTCCGTCTGACCGAGCCGAAGTTCGGGCCGAGGAAAAGCGGGTACTCGCCGGCTTGTAGCGAAGCCATCACCCGGGTATGGCCGCGGCCCCAAATCGGCTGTTGGGCATTTAACTTCTTAGCTAAGTCGACCGCCTTCTCCAACCCAAAGGCAGGCACCAGCATGCCAAGGGGTAGGGGCCGGATATCAACGACAAATTTCTTTCCTTTGAACTCGGGCTTGGCAAAATCCTCCCAGCGATCCGGCACTTTTTCGGCGCTGATGAGTTTTTTGTTATAAGCGACGATCGTAATGTTGCTGCCGATGGTCACCAGGTTACGCAGTTGCGGGTCGACGAGTTTGGGTGGAATATCGAGCACTTTATGTTCCGCCATACCGAGGATGTCGAATTTCTTCTGATAAGGAAAATACTGATCGTAAAATTCGGTATAGGCGCGGTTGACGTCCCAAGCTTTGACCGTGCCCGCTTTCAACTCCAAGAGGAAGCGTTGATTCTCTTCCACCCCACCGAGCTCTTGGACCTGCAAGTCAATAAACGAATACTTCTTCTTGAAAGCATCGCGCATCGCTTTGATGACGGCGCTCTCCATGGTGCTGAGCACCCGAAGTTTTCCTTCCTTCTTGGCTTTGGCGACGACCTCGTCATGGCTCGACTCAAAGATGTAGCCCTTTGCCTCCGCTTCTTGCCGAGCCTTTGCGAGGGCGGGGCTTGGCGCCGCGGCAAACGCGCTGCCGCTCAGGAGTAAAATAGCAATGGCGGAGACCGCCAGGCCGGCTCTAAAGTGCATGGCTTTCATCGTTTCCTCCGAGCTTCATTATGAACGAATATTGCATTGCCTCAATGCGGCCCTTGTTACCGCACTTATCGAGGAATCAGACCTACACCGCATATCACAACATAGCGAACAGATGAAGAGTCGCGCCGTAGGAAAGTCAGGTCAAGCAATGCGCTAACCGCAGTCAGCAAATACGGTGGCGACGACTAGGTTGACAGAAAGCGCGGCGCTGAAGTAACAAGTGAACACACAGGCAAAAACCGGGCAAGTTGTCAGAATTTCAGACGTACGCGGAAAACGTGAGAGACATCGCCTCTGTGCGTGCCCTCGTTCTGGTGCGACCAGGTCGTTTGGGCTCGCCCTACAAACGTATTATTATCAAACTGAACCACATACCACGATTTATCGCAGGCCAACCCTGCTGCAAATAGTGAACAGGAGGATCAATGACATGCGAGTTATCACCCGAAGCTTAAAAGAAAAAGAAGATGGCTTGCCCGGCTACATAGCCCATCCCATACGGCAGGAGCGCGGCCCGGGCTTATTGATCATCCATTCCTCGGGCACGACCGGATACCTGAGAACCGAGGCCTACAAGTTCGCCAAGCTTGGCTACTGTACTATCATGCCGGATCTCTACAATTTGTTAGGCTTCGCAGACCTTTCAGGAACTCTCGCGGGGAAAGAGGAAGTTCAAGAGGTGCGATCGGACGAAGAATTTGTCCGCGCCATCGACGTAGGATGGCGTTATCTGACTTCCCGGCCGGATATTGATCCAGCGCGTGTGGGAGTCATTGGATATTGCATGGGAGGCCGTATCGGCGTGCATTTTGTCGCCGCAACGCCCGCGGTAAAGGCATTTGCGGCTTATTACGCTTCCATCAAGGAAGAGCCGCCGAGCAAGCTCCGGCCGCGTCACCCCTGTGATGCTGCCCGTGACATCAAATGTCCTTCGTCCATTATCTATGGCGGGCGCGACCACATTAGCACCCTGCCGGTGCAGCAGAAGATCATGGCAAGCTTCCTGGCCAATGGGCAGCCCTTGGAATGGCATCTCTTTCCAGACGGCAACCACGGGTTTGCTTCGCCGGAATCAGGAGGCGGTTATCAGCCCGAACTTGCAGAACGGGTCTGGCCGCTCGTCGTCGACTTTCTTGATCGCGAGCTGGCGAGCGAAACCTCGCGAAAAGCGCGCTAAGGAGCCAAAGTATCTCTTTGCGGCAGCGATGAGTAATCTCACTTTTGCTCCCGCGCTCTCATGATTTCCTTTGCCAGGTTAAGAACTGGAGTCATGTCATTGAACTCCGGGCGAGCCACATCCAAGTACTTTCTTCCTTCCACCAGCCGATTTTCCGCGGGAAGCATATCCTTGGGAATATCCATGCGCCGTGAGTTAGGAGGAAGCTCGCCGTACAGATCGTTGGATTTTTGCATGGCGGTTTGTCCCTTGCGTGAGAGAAACCAATTGATGAAAACGCGCGCCGCGTTGGGATGGGGACCGCCCTTGATTAGGCTAATGGAGCCGCCTCCGGTGCTGAGCGGCTGTCCTTCTTTCCAGTTGCCGGTGTCGAAATCGTCCACCTGCAGCCCTTGGCCCTGCGCCTTCTCAATTTGCCGGCAGCCATGGCAGATGGCGAATTTCCCCACCGCCAGCCAATCCGTGATCGTGCGGCGGTCGCCAAAACTAGGCTCCATGGCGCCAAACAAACGCCGGATGAACTCCGGACCCAGTTCGGCGTTATAGTAGTAGAACTGCAAGTGCACGCTGAGGCCGGTCTCCGTGGGCCGTTGCGAGACGATCTTTCCTTTCCACTTCGGTTGTGTCAGATCCCAATACGACTTGAATTCTTTCGGGTTAACAAGATTTGAATTGAAGGCGAGGCCGCGGGAACCGGGAAGGGCGACATAGACGAAAATAAATTGGCCTTCACGGTCCGTGAAGACATGCTTTCCTTCATACCACTTCGATTCATCGAGCACTTCGGGAAGAATGAAAGCGGACCTAATGGAGTCGAGAATTTTGCCGCGGTACAAAAAATTAAAATTGGAATTTGGCCCGCCGCTATAGATGTCCGCGATCGTTCTGCCGGCGCGGACTTCCGCGACGATCCGGGTCGCAATCTGATCGCCCGTGCCGTTGACCGACACTACCTTTATCTCGGGGTGTTCCTTCCTGAATTCGTCCAAGAGGGGCCCCTGCCCATAGCGGCCGACGTAGAGATTCAGCCGTCCCTCTTTCTTGGCCGCCTCCAGCACGTTTTCCCAGTCGCCTTTCCAGTCGGCCTGAAGTTCCGTCGCAATGGTTGACAGAAAGAGCGAAACCAGGAGCGTAATGGCGAACGATTTACTCATCATGCGGGGCCCCGCTGAGACTGACGCGATTTGTTTTATCCCACATGGGCTGGCCGGGCAAGGGTTTAGATTATTGATCCAGGCGATCGGGCGATTCTAAGTGCCTGGACGTGACTGCGACGACGATATAGAGGTTGAACTAATTGGGTGAATCTAGTATTGCCAATCATCGAACGAAGAAGACGTCAGAAATCGGGAGTCGGCAGGTTTCCGCTTTCCGCCTTCTGACCTCTGTTCCAACAACGGCCCATGTGGCGCTGAAATTGAGGATCACTGACATGCTAAAAATCAGCAATCTAAGAAAAACCTTCATTGTCGATAAGGGACAAGTTGGCGCGGTAAAGAACGTCAGCGTCGACATCGGTGAGGGACAGTTTTTCACTTTTCTCGGTCCCAGCGGCTCGGGCAAGAGCACGACTTTGCGCTGCATCGCCGGATTGGAGCACCCGGAGGACGGAGAAATTTATATCGATGGCGAATGCGTCTTTTCCGCGCAAAGACATATCCTGGTTCCACCCGAGGAACGGCCCATCGGGATGGTGTTTCAATCCTACGCCATCTGGCCGCACATGGATGTTTTTCACAACGTGGCGTTTCCTTTGTTATATGGCGCCAGAGGAAAGAGACGCTCAAAGTCTGAAATCGAAACCAATGTGAAAGATGCCTTGAAAACCGTGCAAATGGACGGTCTTATAAACCGGCCCGCGACCCAATTGAGCGGCGGCCAACAACAGCGTGTAGCGCTGGCGCGCGCCCTGGTGCGCAAGCCGAAGCTCCTCTTGCTGGATGAGCCGTTGAGCAACCTGGACGCGAAACTGCGCGAGGAGATGCGTGTCGAGCTCAAGGAACTGGCGCGCGCCGTAGGTATCACGACTTTTTTTGTGACCCATGACCAGGTCGAAGCGCTGGCACTTTCAGATGTTATCGGCGTGATCATGAATGGCGAGTTGATCGAGATGGGCACGCCTTACGAAATGTACGTGCGTCCCAAAAACAAGCTGATCGCCGAGTTCCTCGGAACGGTCAACGCGTTGCAAGGACGTGTCGTGCGCACGGGAGACCGGGGCGTGGTGGATACCGAACTGGGTGCGATCGTCGTCGAGCTCGGCAAAACCGAGGTGAGAACGGATGAGTCCGTGTTCGTTGTGATTCGCCCGGAAGGCTTGGTGTGCTCCCGCGAGCGCGGCGATGTCTCCGAGAACGTTTTTGAAGGCACCGTCAAGCGCGCCCTCTTCCTGGGAAACTTCGTCGATGGCGAGATCCTGATCAAAGGCAAGACCTTGCGGGCGTTGCTCAGCCCGCACCAGGTTTTTCTTCCGGGCGAGCGCGTTTATGTTCACGTGCCCGCCGATCGCTGTCAGGTTACAAGGTGAGAGGGTTTTGTGCTAACTGGAGTGATGGAGTAATGCATTTGGAACCCGATACGCCACTACTCCAGCACTCCATTTCGCATTGACGTCGCCGGAGTAAAGGTTATGACCCCTAGTGAACATGAATGGGAATCGAAGGAATACGCGCAAGAGTGGGTGTCCAAAGATGAGCAGCGAGCTTTGGAGCGGGAAGCCCAGTTCAACGCGGCGCTCAAGTGGCTTTCGATCTTTCTGGAAGGACCGTCTCGGGTTATGGACTTGGGCTCCGGCCCTGGCACTCTGGCCGGGAAAATACTTGCCGCGTTCCCTGAAGTCAATGTTATATGTTTGGACGGATCGGACGAGATGCTCAGGCAGGCGCGGCAACGCCTCGCGCCGTTTGGCGACAGGGTCTCGTTCTTAGAGTCGGACTTCAGCGCGGCGGATTGGTCATCCGGCCTGCCTCGGGAGCTTGGCGCGATTGTCAGCGCTAGGGCAGTACACAATCTTAGAAAGCTCAAGCCCATCGAGCGGGTCTACCGGCAGATCTACGAGTTGCTACGGTCGGGCGGGTTTTTTATGAATATCGAGCGGGTCAATTTTTCCACTGCGAATCTAAAGCGTTATTACCGCGACCTGCAAATCAAAACGCGCGGTCACGCGGCGAAAATGGATGGCCCCGCGCCCAACCTGATGCAGCAGTTTCATTTGCTGAAGCGAGCGGGATTTAAAGATGTCGATTGCTTCTGGCGCGAAGGTAATACCGCTGTCATCGGGGGGTTCAAAAATTGATCACAAAGGGCACAGACCGCGTACCGCGTTCGTGACGTTGGTGTTCTCGGCGGGAAGGAGGAATTTATGATTCCACTGAAAAACTTCGCGCTCATCGCGCTATTGTTATGCTTACTTTATGTGCCGGCTCTCGGAGCTGAGAGTGGCCTCGGCGGTGATGAGTGGGAACGCACCGTGAAGGCAGCGGAGCAAGAAGGTCAGGTGGCGGTCTATAAGGTCGGGCCGGATGCCGAGTGGCAAGCCTTCCAAAAGAGATTTCCTAAAATCAAACTGGTTCATGGTCGCCACCAACGCGGCCCAAATCCTGCAGCGCATCATGGCGGAGAGAAGAGCGGGCAAATTTCTTGCTGATGTCGTCCGTTTGGGGGGCGGCACAACCACTACGCTCCTAAAAGCCCAAGCGCTCGATCCGCTGCCCGGCGCTTTTGTCATGCCCGAAGTGAAAGACACCTCGAAATGGTTCGAGGGTAAACACCATTATAACGACGCTGAGAACCGCTACGTTTTTGTTTATGCCGCTTTTCCCTTCCGGCTGTTGGGATACAATACCAAACTCGTGGATCCCAAGAGCCTTACCTCGTTCTGGGACCTGCTCGATCCCAAGTGGAAAGGCAAGATCACCGCGAAGGACCCCGCCGAACCGGGCGGCGGCAGCCCGCTGCTCTTTCTCTATTACAACCCTCAATTGGGTCCTGAGTATCTCCGCAAGCTGATCGCAACCGGCGGTCTCACTTTTGTGCGCAACGAGACACTGCAGACCGATTGGATAGGTTCAGGGAAGTTTCCGATCGCGATCACGGCGAAAGCCACTGAAGTAGATGAGGCCAAGCGGCAGGGACTGCCGGTGGAAGTTTTGGACCCCCATGCCTTGAGCAAAGACGGCGTCGGGATGGAAGCGGGTGGAACGATGATTTCATTGATGAACCGGGCGCCGCATCCGAATGCGGCCAAGGTGTTGATCAATTGGTTTCTCTCCCGCGAAGGACAAATTGCCGCTCAAAAGGGCGATCCCAATGACCAGGGACCCAATTCCTTGCGTGAAGATATCCCGAAGGATGAATTGCCGGCATGGAGTCTTCGGCAAAAAGGGGTGCGCTATTTCCGCCTATGGGGGCCGGGTATCTGGGACAGAGATGTGGTGCGAAAAATTCGTCGCCGAACAGGCCAAGTGAGGCAAAGGACGCAGAGAAGAGGGGACTCACCACGAAGGCACGAAGGTCACGAAGTTTAAGAGAATAATATCCGAACCCTTCGTGTGCTTCGTGCCTTCGTGGTGAAACGTTATCTCGTTCAGTGATGCATTCATTCGGGAAGCGAGGTAAAAAACCATGGCCAAGCTGCAGCTAAGTTTTGTAACGGCTTTCAACGAGCGGGTCGAACCGATGATCAACGGCACGATCCCGATTGAAGGCGTCGAGCTCATTACCACCTATTCGGATCCTTCGGAGACTTTTTGGCGCCAGCTCAAGTTCCAGGAATTCGAAATTTCCGAAATGTCGCTCTCCTCGTATCTCATCGCGAAATCGCAGGGCATGGACATGATCGCCCTGCCCGTATTTCCGTCGCGCCGCTTCATGCACGCCCAGCTCTCGTACCATGTGGATTCCGGTATCAAGCAACCGGGGGACATCGTCGGCAAGAGGATCGGGGTGGGCGAGTACCAGCAGACAGCGTCCCTATGGGTGCGCGGGGTTTTAGAGCATGACTTTGGAGTTTCGCAATACAAGGTGCACTGGTACATGGAGCGCAGCGAAGAGTTGAGCCATGGGGGCGCGACGGGCTTTGCGCCGCCGCCGGGCATTTCTTTTCAGCGGATTCCTCAGGACAAGAGTCTCGCGTCGATGTTGGTGGCGAACGAGATCGACGTGGCGTCGGTGCACCGCGCGTTTTCACGGGAGAGCAACATCGTCGACCGCTCGACGCAAATTCGCGCCCGCGGCGGCGACTGGAGCAAAGTCGTACCCTTATTCCCCGACATGATCGGCGAAGGCGCGCGCTTCTTCAAGAAACACGGCTATATTCAGGCGAACCACGCTTACGTCATTCGCGGCGACATCGACCGCAAGTATCCCTGGCTGGCGTTCAATTTGTTCAAAGCGTTTACCGCCGCCAAGCAATGGGCCCAGGAGCGCTTGAAAGAAAATATTCCAAGCGGCCTGATCTTCCGCGATGAGTATCATGCCAAGACGCGGGAGATATTCGGCCCGGATCCGTATCCTTACGGCGTCAAGGCGAACCGGAAAATGTTGGAGACGATCATCGACTATTCTTTCGAGCAGGGATTGACCAAGAAAAAATTGAAATTTGAAGAACTGTTCGCTCCCAGCACGCTGGAACTGTAGAGCGATCGGTTCAAACCAGGTTAGGCACAAAGAGCGCAAACGAACAGGGGACTCACCACGAAGGCACGAAGTTCACGAACGTTTAAGACGATAAATAACTGAACCCTTCGTGTCCTTGCGTGCCTTCGTGGTGAGTATCATCGACGGAGGAGTCTATGCTTGAGCCTTGGCGAGAAGTTCAGCGAGTGCCCGACCAGCTAAAACGGTTTGTCCACCAGCAGCAAGAGGACGCTAAAGCGCGTTCTCTTCCCCATGTTCTCAAGCAGCTGCCGATGCAACCCACCGTCATGGGCATGGATAGCCCGCACCAAACCGGCGACCATGTCTGCTACGATATGCTTACCCGCGGTCCGCTTTATTGCATGACGAGCCATTTTACCCGGGTGGCGCCGCAAGCGCCGGTGCGCGGTATGCATCGCCATATCGGCGCGCCGACGCTTTTCTGCGTAACCGGTAAAGGCTGGGAATGGAACGACGGCGAAAACTATATTTTCGAAACTTTCGATTTGTTGATCGTACCGCCATACACGATGCACCAGCATGGGGGCGACAGAGACTTGGGTTGCACTATCTATGTGCCGGAGACAGGCCGGGTCGGGAATCTTCTCGGCCTGACCTGGCGCGAGCAACACAAGCTCAATGAAAAGCCGACCTTCCGCGACGGCACCGAGCCCATCTACGACGAACAGGGCGGGCTAAAAGGCTATCGTATCAAGAAGGGTGTCCTCGGGATCACCGAGGACATCGAAGTGATTCTCGGCGCAGAGCCCAACCGTGAGGCCAGCTTTCAGGCGCGCCGCACGGCGGGATCGTTCGACGGTGTGGTGGAGAACACCTATGAACGCTATGTGAAACTGATGCACGACGAAGCCGATTTTTGCCGCAAGGTCGACCATGTCGCACGCGATAACAAGGCGCCCTGGGAGATGACGCGCCAGGGAAAAATCAAATGGATGGTTGATCCGGACACCGAGACCGCGACAAAAGATAAGTGGATCTATTTTCAGGAAATCGAAGCGGGAAGCCGTTCGGGCCAGCACCGTCATGTGGCCGAGGAGTTGATCCTCGTGCTTGAAGGCCGCGGCTACGACATCCACGACGGCGAGCGCTGGAATTGGGAGCAAGGGGACCTGATTTGCATTCCGCCGATGACAACACACCAACACTTTTCGCTCGGCGACCGTCCGGCGTTGCTTTTCAGCGCCGCGCCCAGCGTTTATGAGCACCTTGGCGTCGGCGGCATCGAGCAATTCGAAGACGCGCCGGAGTACACCGGAGCATGAGAGCAATGCGAAGAACTAAAAAGTGTGAGATTAGGGATACAACTGCCAGTAAAGACCCGTCACCACATAGTTTAACTGGCGTCATTCCCGCGGAAGCATGTCCTGAGTGCAGTCGAAGGGCGGGAATCTAAGTTTTCGGCCAATGCCTGGAAAACCCGCGGAAGAATGGCTGATCTTCCACGAATGGGCAGCTAAGAGGGCGGGTTTCAAACCCGCCCCTACGAATCCCGATTCTTTCTTGGCGAGAGAATGTCTTGCCGTTCAAACGGCTTGAACGGAGCGGAGCGGTTGAACGTTTTGAACCCTAAAATTATCAGCCCGAAGGGAACTTGCGATGTCTAACCTGACTCCTTGGGAAAGCGGCGACGAAGTCGTTTATTCGGACCGCTTGAAGCGCTTCGTGCACCAGCGGCGCGAGGAATTTTTTGCCGGTACCCTGCCCCGCGTGCTCAAGCCGATCCCGCCGCAAGGCACGGTGATGGGTCACAGCAGCCCGCACCAGACCGGCGATCTGCTCTGCTACGACATCCTTAACCGCAGCCCGATGTACATTCTCACTTGCCATTTTTCCGACATTCCGCCCAACGCGCCGGTGCGCGGCGCGCACCGCCATATCAGCGCGCCCACGCTTTTTTGCACAGCCGGCAAGGGCTGGGAATGGAACGACGGAGAGACCTATCATTTTGAAGTCTTCGATCTTCTGATCGTGCCGCCCTACACGATTCATCAGCATGGCGGCGACCGCGATGTGGGCTGCCAGATTTATGTGCCGCAGTCGCGCATGATTCACGCCCTCGGCCTCTTGCACCGCGAACAGATCAAGTTCGGTGAAAAACCCAATTTTCCCGACGGCACCGAACCGCTGTACGACAACGAAAAAAAGCTGATCGGCTACCGCATCAAAAAAGGCGTTCTGGGGATCAAAGAAGATCTCGATGTTTTCCTCGGTCCGTCTCCCGATGTCGAAGGCGTGTTTCGCGCCCGGCTGGAGAGCAAAGAGTGGACGGACAGCGTCGATAACACCTATGACCGCTATCTCAAGTTGCTCCGTGAAGAGGTCACCTTCTGTAAAACCATCAGTCATGTGATTCGCTACGAAGACCAGCCCTGGGAATGGACGCCGCAGGGCCGCTTGAAATGGTACACCCACCCGCACATGGAGTCGTCCGCCCGCAGAGTCTGGATCAGCATGCAGGAGATTCCTCCTGGCAGCCGCTCCGGGCGGCACCGCCATCTGGCCGAAGAGCAGATTTTCGTGATCAATGGGCGAGGTTACGACATACACGAAGGCGAGCGCTGGAACTGGCAGAAGGGGGATCTGATCAACATTCCATCCATGGTTGAGCATCAACACTTTAACGCCGACCCGGCCAATCCGGTCCTCCTGCTCAGCTCCGTGCCGAGCATGTGTAGCGATCTTGGCCTGGGCGGCATCGAGCAATTGGAGAATGCACCGGAGTTTGACGAGAAAGGAAGGTAAAAGATCATGGCGGAAATAGAGCGCGTTAGAGAGCGCCTGCGCGAGGAGGAAGTCGACCCGAAACTCTATTACGACTACGAGGGCCGTTTTATCAAGCAAAAGCTCGAGCGCGAGCGCATGGAGCTTTTGCCCCGGGTCGTCAAGCCGCCGATGTTCGCCAAGGGCGGCAATGTCCTGGGCGACCTGCGCGTATTCGAGCGCTATACCGTCGCGCCGCTGAGCGCTTTGTCATGCGGTTTTCTCGAAGTGAAACCGGGCGGCCGGAGCGAGAAAATACGTTTGGTTCCCTCGATGATCGCCTACATCCTCGCGGGCAGCGGCGAATGCGCGCAGGACGGCAAAAGCTACGCTTTTTCGGCTAACGATTTGGTGGTGATCCCGCCTTATACGACGCAAGAATTCATCGCTAACGCTCAAACCGGCTTTCGCGCCTGGCTGCCCCAGGTGCGTCTGTGGCACGTGCTCGGGCTGCTCTGGCAGGAACAGTTTGATTTCCAGAGCATTCCTGAAGGAACCGAACCGATCAAAGATTCCGCGGGGCAGTTGATCGGCTTTCGCGTGCCGCGCGGCATTCTCGGCTTGGAGGAAGATCTCGAAGTGCGCAAGGGCGCGGATGGAAAACGCGAAGCCGTTTTTGCCGCGCGGCGCGCCGTCAAACAGGGAGTTCAAGGAAAAACCAAATACGATTGGTTTCTCAATCGGCTGGTTGAAGAGAATGCTTTGGAAGATAAGGGCCCGCGGGTCATCAAAGGAAAGGACACAGCCATCGAGCAAACGCGCCAGGGCCACCTGCAATTTTACATCAGCCTGTGGACCGAAGTGGCGGCTCGGGCTCTGGATTTCATGGCGATGGAGATCGAGCCCAGCGGCCATACGGGCAAGCACCGGCATATCTTCGAAGAAATGATCTTCGTCCAGGAAGGCAAAGGCTACGACGTACACGAGCAAACTAAATACCCTTGGGAAGCCGGCGACATCATCTGTATTCCGCCGATGACCGCGCACCAGCACTTCAACGACGGCAACACGCCGGTGCGGCTGCTTTCGACCTGGCCGCGGCAGCTCGCCCATGAATTTCTCGGCGGCATC
This sequence comes from uncultured delta proteobacterium, assembly GCA_963840855.1. Classification (GTDB taxonomy): domain Bacteria; phylum Desulfobacterota; class Binatia; order UBA9968; family UBA9968; genus DATACQ01. The sequence goes on along the minus strand of CAWJBB010000006.1, from coordinate 26,661 downwards.
GAGCATATCAGCGACGCCTCCAGCTGGAACAAATAAGGATGCCGGCCAGGATGTTGAATTTGCCGGTGGAGCGGCTGCCGAGCGCCGAGAGTGGCCGCAATCTCGCTTTTCTGGATCCGGGGATCATCGCGCAGGAGGGCATTCACGAAGGCGGCGTGGTCGAACTCACGACCCAGCGCGCGCGGCGCTTGCTGGCGCGGGCGGCGGCGCGCCCTCAGGATGAAGGGCGGGGCTGCGTACGCCTGGACCGCTTTCAGATTCGCTTTCTAAAGCCCGATCTGCGCGAAAAGATTTCCCTCAAACCGGTCAATGTCGAAGAGGCCAAACGCCTGGTCTTGGAACCGATGGCGCCCTTGACCGGAAACCTTACAGCGCTTGAACGAGAGCTCCAGACGCGCTTCGTTGAGGAGAAGCAGCTGACTTGCAGCGGTATGGTGCTTTCGGTGAAGCTTTTCGAATACCCACGCAACGTGATCTTCCGCGTCATATCCGCTGAGCCGGACCGCTCGCTGGTGGGTGAAAACACGCGGGTTGTTCTGCGCACCAGCGCGCTCAGGGCCGGCGTGGCGGCAAACATGGTGACCTTTGACGACGTCGGCGGGCTTGCCAACGAGATCGAGCAGATCCGCGAGCTGGTCGAATGCCCGATTCAATTGCCGCAAGTGTATGAACACCTGGGCATCGAAGCGCCGCGCGGCATTCTCTTTTACGGACCTCCCGGCGTCGGCAAGACTTTCTTGGCAAAGGCCATCGCCAACGAGATCGGCGCGCATTTTCTCTACGTTAATGGCCCCGAGTTGGTGAGTTCCGTGCACGGCGGCACCGAGGCCAATCTGCGGCGTGTTTTCGAGGAAGCGATGGAGCATAGTCCCTCCATCGTGATGATGGATGAGCTCGACGCGATCGCGCCGCGGCGCGGCGAGAGCGGCTCGCAGGCGGATGTGCGCATGGGCACGCAGTTGCTCTCGTTACTGGACGGATTGATCAGCATGGAAGACGTGGTCGTCATCGGCACGACCAATCGCTTGGACGCCGTCGATCCGGCGTTGCGCCGGCCGGGGCGCTTCGATCGCGAGATATTCATTGCGCCGCCCGACGCGGAAGGCCGTTCGGAGATACTCAACATTCATACGCGCAGAGTGCCGATGGACGAAGACGCCATCGCATTTCTGCCGGAAGTGGCGCGCCGAACCCATGGCTATGTGGGCGCGGACTTAATGGAGCTGGTGCGCCAGGCGGGCTTGAATGCGCTCAGGCGCAGCGCCGGCCGAGGCTTCACCGCTCTGCAAAGCCAAGGCAGCCTAGACCATATCGTCGTCAGCAAAGACGACTTTGTCAGCGCCCTGGAGAAAACTTCGCCCTCCGCCCTGCGCGAAACTTTGTGGGTGACGCCGGATGTGAGTTGGGCGGATGTCGGCGGGCTCAAAAACATCATCGAGCAACTGCGTGAAGCGGTGGAAGCTCCCTTGCTTTATCCGGACGCTTTTGCGCGGCTCGGACTGCGTCGGTCGACCGGGATTTTACTCTATGGTCCGCCGGGAACCGGCAAAACCATGCTCGCCAAGGCGCTGGCCAATGAATGCGGCGCGAATTTTATCCCGGTAAACGGTCCGGAAATTTTCAGCATGTGGCTCGGCGAGTCCGAACAGACCATCCGCAATGTTTTTCAAATGGCCCGGCAGGTGCAACCCACCGTGATTCTCTTCGATCAGATCGACGCGATTGCCGCCAAGCGCCGGGGCGAAGCCGCCAACGCCACTACCGAGCGGGTAGTGAACCAATTGCTCGCCGAAATGGACGGACTTCGGCCCACAAGCCAGGTCATCGTCGTCGCCGCGACTAACCGGCGCGATCTCCTGGACCCGGCTCTGCTGCGGCCCGGCAGGCTAGGATTGGAGATATACGTGGGTCTACCGGACCCAGCGGAACGGCGAGAGATATTGAAAGTGCTTTTGTCCAAGCTCGCCCTTGCGGACGAAAAGGCGGAATTGGAGCGAGAGATCCAGTGCATTGCCGAAACCACCGACGGATTTTCCGGCGCCGATCTTTCGGCGATCTGCGAGCGTGCCAAGTTCATCGCGCTCCGCGCCGGGAACTACCGCAAAGATATTTCGCTCTCGATGGCCCATTTGCGCGCGGCATTGGCACAGGTTCTCCAGGAGCGCACCCATGCGGCGGCGCCGGTTTAAAAAACGCGGCAAAGCCGCAGTTCAATGCGAAGATTGATTCGCGGTGTTCAAGCCGTCCAAGATCGCCGAATTGATTCAGAAAACGAAAGATCGAGAATCAGAGCGAACTCACTTCGAACATGTTTCGAACGACCTTTGAACGGCTTTGGAATTTATACTCTTAAACTTCGAGAACTATCGTGCCTTCGTGGTGAAATTTCTTTTCCTCTGCTCATATAGTTGCGGCTCGGGCCCTTTGCGGTTAAATTTATTTCGAAGTCATGGGGATTTCCCGCAACATCGCCATACTCATCGCGTCGGGGGCCGTGCGCAACCTGGGTTTCGGTTTTTACAATGTTATCTTCGCCATCTACCTGAGCAAGCTCGGCTTCGGCACGATCACCATAGGAACCGTCGTTACCGTCTCGAGCTTGAGCGGCGTGGTCCAGACCTTACTCGGCAGCGTTCTGATGGACCACTATTCACGCAAGCGGCTCATGCTCTTCTGGGGCCTGCTCACGCTCGTTGGCTCAGCGGTGATGGCATGGAGCAGCGATCCCGTCGTTGTGGCGACGATGTCGGCGCTGGGGCTGATCGGGGCGAGAGCCGGCGGGTCCGGTGCGGGAGGGTTAGGTGGCCCGGTGATGGTCGGCCAGGTTGCCATGCTTGCCGACGAGGCGCCTAACGAGAAGAGAAACGTCATCTTTGCCGCCAACGCTCTGGTGCTGCACTTCGCGGGATCGCTGGGCGCGCTTCTAGCCGCGCTACCGGACATTTTTCGGGGCTACGGCGTTGATGAGCTTTCGTCCTACCGGCTGCTTTTCCTGATCGGCTGTGTAACGAGTTTTTTTTACCTCGTGGTCTTGTCGTTCTATCGGGAAACCCCAAGGACAAAAACAATCGGCCCGGCTAGAGTGAAGCAACGCTTCGGCGTGGGCAACATCATACCGCAGAAGAGCAAGCGGTTCGTTGCCAAAATGGCTTTGCTGGGAGCCTTTGACAGCTTTGGCTCCTCCCTTCATAGCTCGCTGCTAGCGTACTGGTTCTTTGTGGTCTATGGCGCGTCGCTGAGCGACATCGGGCCGCTCTTCGCCATTTCCAACGTGGTCGGCAGCCTGACATTGATCTTCGGCGCGAAGCTCGCGGATCGCATCGGTAACGTCAACGCGACAGTCATTACACACCTGCCCGCGCCGCTGCTCCTTATGCTTATGCCTTTCGCCCCGGACTTCCACACGGCTGCCATAATCCAGGTGCTGAGACAGGCCATAAGCCGGATGGACAATCCGATCAAGCAATCCTATATGATGGCCGTCGTGCCGCGCGAGGAGCGTGCCCGGGCGCGCGGGTTCACCACGGTTTTTCAAAGGTTTTCCGGCTCCTTCAGTCCGAGCGTGGCGGCGTACATGATGTCGGCTGTCTCTACCTCTTTACCCTTTTATCTTGGCGGCGCGATCCAGTTTACCCACGACATCTTGTATTATTTCACCTTCCGCGACCTAAAGCCGCCTGAAGAGCTGTCGGAGCCGGCGTTGAGCTCAGCGCAAATCGCGGAGGAAGTCGAAGAGAGCGCGATAAGAACGAGGCGATGACAACAAGGAAGGTTCAAAGTTCAAGGTTCAATGTTCAACGTATTTCGATCGTTCATAAACCGCGTAAACACAATCCCTAACTTTGAACCCGTTCGGTAAACTCGGGGCAGACTTGAATGTTAATCTTTGAACCGCACAGACAGTGTGCTCTTCACTGGCATTTCAATCCGCCAGTGTGATAGTTGAGTCAAAGACTGACGAAATAGCGTCTGTGAGATTCAAGACGCCTTGATGGTTATTATCTTTGAACTTTGAACCGCTTTCGGCTTGAGGTGAGCAATGCAGCGAAATACTGAAATCATGTCGAGTTTTGTGACCGATCTGAAATATGAAAACATACCGCAAGAGGTGGTGGAGCGCGCCAAGCGGCAGATCCTCGATGTCATCGGCGTCGCACTCGCGGGGAGCACGCAGGAAGTCGGCAAGATCGCTCTCGATTTCGTCCAGACGACGGGCGGGACGCCGGAGTGCGTGGCATGGGGTACGAAACTCCGCACCTCGGCGCCCCAGGCGGCGTTTGTCAACGGCATATGCTGCCATGCGACGGATTACGACGACATGTGGTTGCCCGGCTCGCATCCAACCGGCGTCACCTTCCCGGCGTCGTTGGCGGTGGCGGAGACCGTGCGGGCCTCGGGCCGCCAGTTGTTGGCAGCGCAAGTGGCGGCTTATGAAGTTATGGGCAAGCTTCATTCCTGCGCCGACGAGCGGGCCGGTTGGCATCCTACCCCGGTCTTCGGAACCTTCGGCGCCGCCGCGGCGGCGGCGAAATTGTTGGGGTTGGACACTGCGAAAATGCAAGTGGCCTTTGGCATTGCCGCTTCGGAGGCGAGCGGCATCAGCCTCCAGAGCGGCACGATGACCAAGCCGTTTCACGCCGGCCACGGCGCGCGCAACGGAATCGTGGCGGCGATGCTGGCGGCCCGTGGGTTTACCGCCAATCCGGAAGTTCTCGACGGCGCGTTTTTCGAAACCTTTTTCGGTAAAGACATGTCGGACAACTGGCGTCTGACGGCAACCCTCGGCAACCCATACCATCTCGCTACTCCCGGAATCGGCGTAAAAATGTATCCCAGCGGCTATCACCTGCATCACGCCTTCGAACCCGCGTTGGAACTGGTCAAAAAGCACAAGATCAGCGCCGAGCAGGTGAGCGCAATCGAGATCGTCATCCCGCGGCGCGGTCACTTCAACCGGCCGCAGATCGGCTCCGGCTTGGAAGGAAAATTTAGCTACCAGTATCATGTCGCGATGGCGATCCTGGATCAAAAACTCACCATCGAGAGTTTCCACGACGCGCGCGCGCTGGCCAGCGACGTGCGGGAGCTGCTCAAGAAGATGACCGCACGCGTGGATCCAAATATTCCGCGCAATCCGGACATCGTCTATATCCAAGTCGTCATTAAGCTCAGGGACGGCAAAGAAGTGAGCGCCGCGCAGCCGCTGCCACGCAGCCACTGGCGTTATCCGTTGCCGCGCGAGGAATGGGTGGGAAAGTTTCGCGACAACGCGGCACGGGTGCTGAAGGAGCCGAATATCGGAAGAATCATCGAGACGGTCGACAAGCTGGAGGAGTTAGCTGACGCGAACTCTTTGACGGAGCTACTCCGGCTCTAGGCCGGTAACGTTTTGTAAACTTAACGAGGATTGTTATGGCGGAAAAGCTAAACGTGACGGAGCCGCTGAGTCGTTACATTGTCAGCGAGCAGGCCGGTCAACTACCGCCGGCGATTAAGGAGCGGGCCAAGATCCATATTCTGGATACGATCGGAGCGATGGTTTCCGGTTCGCAGCTCAAACCCGGAAAGGTAGGCATTGACTTTGTGCGCACGCAGGGCGGGCCCCAAGACGCGACCATTGTCGCGACCGATCTTCGTACCAGTCCGATTCTCGCGGCGCTCGCCAACGCTATGACGGCCCACGCGGACGAGACCGATGACGCGCATTTCCCAACCGTGACCCACCCCGGTTCGGTTATTTTGCCCAGCGCGCTGGCGGTGGCGGAAACGCAGCATCGTTCCGGTGCTGATCTAATCGCCGCGGTGGTCTTAGGCTACGACGTCATGTGCCGGATCAACAAAGCCTTCGATCGCGGATGGATGGGGAAGCGGGGACTTCACGCCGGCTCTCTGTGCGCCGTATTTGGCGCAGCAGCGGCGGCCAGCCGCCTGTTGAGCGCGAGCGCGCAACAAGTGCGCCACGCGTTGGCGCTCGCCGCATCGCAGGCGTCCGGAGTGAATACCTGGCGCCAAGATCCCGAGCATATCGACAAAGCGCTCTGTTTTTCCGGGGCGCCGGCGCGCAATGGGGTCACCGCGGCGCTGATGGCGCAGGCCGGTTTTACGGGCACCGCGACGGTTTTTGAAGGCGAGGAAAATTTTTTCAAGGCGTTCTCCGAGAATTCGCATCCGGAGGAGGTCGTCAAAGAGCTGGGCTCGCGTTATGAGATTCTCGACACGAGCATCAAAAAATATCCCGCGGGGCAGCCCATCCAGGCGACGCTTGAAGGCTACTTCACTCTGGTTAAACAACACCGGCTGGACGGCCGCCGGATCCAGAAAATAGTCGTGCGCCTGCCCGACACGCAGGCGCGCACAATCAACGACCGTCATATGCCCGACGTCAACTGCCAGTACATGCTTGCGGTGGCGATGCTCGACGGCAAGATCGACTTCCAAAATTCCCATGACTTTGAGCGCATGCACGACCCGCAGGTGCTCGAATTGAAAAAACGGGTGGAGCTGGTGGCTGATCCTGAACTGACGAAAATATTTCCCGCAGTGCGCTCCGCCATCGTCGAGATCACTATGGGCGACGGCGGTCAATTCAAGGTTCTGGTGGATCGGATGCCGGGCGCGCCTTACAATCCTCTGTCGGCCGAGGAATTGGAGGAGAAGTTTCACTCCCTCAGCGTTCCCGTGCTGGGCGAGCAGCGGTCGCAGGCAATAGCGCAGACCGCGCATAATTTGGAAAATCTAGGCGACGTTGCTACGCTTGCGGCGCTCTTGAGCCGATGAGTCTATGTTCGCGAGCCGGCGATGACTACGATGGGAGGTTGATCATGAAGCTTCAGCAACTGCGGGTGTTGCCAATTGCAATTTTTTTATTCGTCGTTGGTTTGCCGGTTGCGGTAAACGCCGCCGCTGCGGCTCCCGCGCTACAGAAATTTAAACAGGAAGCGGAGGCCAAGGGATTTCTTTTTGAAACCAGCCACGATGAAATTGTCGCCAAGGCCAGGAAGGAAGGAAAAGCCAGGATTCTGACTTCACTGGAAGTCGAATTGAACAAGCCGGTGGCGGAGGCGTTCAAGAAGAAGTATCCCTTCATCGATCTGCGGGTCGAGGAGATTTCCGGAACCGACACCTACCAGCGCATGCTGCTGGAAATGAAATCGGGTAGCGCAAGCGGCTGGGACGTCAATTACATGACCACGGATTATTATGACGACTACTTCCCACACCAAAAGAAGTTTGACATTCTGGGCATGGCGCAACAGGGTGTTCTGAACATTCCGGTGCGGATGATCGATCCGGTCAATCGCAATGTTGTCTCTTACACGACGATGACCCAGGTGGTTGCCTACAACAAAAATCTGATTTCGGAGGACAAGGTACCCAACAACTGGGAGGATTTTCTCAAACCGGAGCTCAAGGGGAGAAAGTTCCTCGTGGATATCCGGCCGCAAGAGGTTGCCAATCTGGTGCCGGTTTGGGGTCTGGAAAAAACCCTCCAGTTCGCCAGGGCTCTGGCGGCGCAGAACCCGATCTGGATCCGCGGCCACTCGCGCAGCATCGCGGCGATGGCCGTCGGCGAGTATCCAATGTTGCTGGGCGCGAACTTGAGTACGACCAAAAACGCCATGGAGAAAGACCGCACGGGCGCGCTGGCCTACAAAGTCGTCGAACCGATTCCCATCCGCGCGGGTGATCAGGAAGCGGTTTTCGCAAATGCCGCATCGCCCTTCGCCGGACTGCTCTGGCTGGAGTTTGTTACCAGTCCTGAAGCTCAGCACATCATCGATCGTGATACCAGAGGCTCGGTCTATATCCCGGGCACGACGCCCTATCGGCTGACGCAAGGGAAAAAAACCGCGCTGGTGGCCTGGGAATACGCCCCCAAGCTCGAAGAGCTGCAAAAGAAAGTTCTCGAAGCGTATGGATTTCCCAAGGCGCAGTCGGTGTAAGTGACCGGAAGTGCGGAATGGATCAAGTAGGGTAGAGCTCAGAGGTCGGATGTCAAAGGTCATGCTGATCTCTGACCTTGATCGACTGTTCATAACTGGAGGTGCAAAATGAAGTGTCAAAAAGCGCCAGTCTTGTTGCTTGCGAGCTTTCTGCTGATTCTCGGATTGCCGGCTGCGGTCCTTGGCGCGGCGGCGGGCTCGGCGCTTCAGAAGGCGAAGCAGGAGAGCGAGGCGAAAGGCTTTATTTTCGAAACGAGCCGCGATGAAATTATCGCCAAAGCGAAAAAAGAGGGCAGACTGCGGGTCCTTACATCTTTAGAGAACGAGGCCCTCAAACCGGTCTCGGAGGCCTTCAAAAAAAAATACCCATTTATCGATCTGCGCGCCGAGGAGATTGCCGGCACGGATACCTATCAGCGCATGATTCTGGAGATGAAATCAGGCGCGGCCAGCGGCTGGGATGTGAATTACCTCACCACGGATTATTATGACGACTACTTCCCATACCAAAAGAAATTCGACGTGTTGGGTATGGCGCAACAGGGCGTGCTGCAGATTCCGCTGGGGATGATTGATCCGGTGAATCGCAACATCATTTCTTACACCACCAATACCCAAGTCGTCGCCTACAACAAGAAGCTGATCTCGGAAGACAAGGTACCGAGCGCCTGGGAGGATTTTTTAAAGCCGGAATTTAAAGGCAGAAAGTTCGTCGTGGATATTCGGCCTCAAGAGGTCGCCAACCTGGTTCCCGCCTGGGGAGTGGAAAAGACGCTCCAGTTTGCGCGGGCCCTCGCGACGCAGAATCCCATCTGGGTTCGCGGCCACTCCCGAACCATCGCGGGGATAGCCGTGGGAGAGTATGCTATGCTCCTCGGCGCCAATCTGAACAGCACCAAGCGAGCCATGCAAAAGGACCGTTCCGGCGCGTTGGCCTATAAAGTGGTCGAGCCCGTGCCAATTCGCATCGCCGATCATGAATCTGTTTTTGACAAAGCGGCTTCACCCTATGCCGGACTTCTTTGGCTGGAGTTTATTGCCGGTCCGGAGGCTCAACAGATCATCAATCGGGACGACAAAGGTTCGGTGTTCTCTCCGGGAACGACACCCCATCAATTGACTCAAGGGAAAAAGGTCACGCTTATTGCCTGGGAACACGCGCCCAAGCTTGAAGAACTGCAAAAAAAGATTCTTGAAGCCTACGGGTTTCCCAAAGCGGATGCGGCAAAAAAATAAGAGATAATTTAGCCACAAAGAACACAAAGAAAAGATTGTAGGGTAGGGGCGGACCTGCGTGTCCGCCCTCCGAACTTAAATCGCGCAAAGAAGAGGGGATTAACCACGAAGGCACGAAGGACACGAAGTTTAAGAGTAAAAATATCCGGATCCTTCGTGACCTTCGTGGTGAAACATTGAAATCGTGATCGTTTCTCGTGCTCCGGCGAACGCGAGCCATGGGCACGAGTCACGAAGACTATCTGACAGGTATTTACTTTTTCTCTGCTCTCAAAAATCCAAAAGCCTTGATGATCTCTTCCTCGTAGCTGCCCATCTTGGCGAAGTGCTCCCAAGCCAGGACGGAAACTTTTTTGCCGCGGGTTAACTTCTCGTGCGCCGAGCTTGTAGCGAGAGAGAATAGCTTCATCCCATACTTCCGGTACTAGTGAGCTGTAACAATTGATTCGCGTCTAAGGTCGAAGAACCCTTCAACACGCTCAGGGTGAACGGTCAAGGCACAAGCCGTTCGTGGCAAACGCCATGTAGCTGTTACAGGTCACTAACTTTCAAATCGGGAAAATTGGTTATCCCTCGGGTGATCCTCAGGATCCGCACTTTGGCCGTAATCTCTAACATCGGGTTAAACTTCATATCAACTCACCAACAGAGCGGGGTGAATGGTTTGACAGCGCGTTGGCCACTATGTTAATCGGCCAAAAAGTCCAGGGAGTGGTTGCGGCATTGCCGCGCTAGGTTCTTCGTGGTGAGAAACTGCCGAATCGATATAACTGACAGCGGACAAGGGAGGTAAAGAAGATGAACGTTCTGTGGCTGATCTTCTTATCGCTATCGTTGGCGCAGTGGCTTTTCGTTTCGACGGGTCAGGCCGCGTCGGCGGCTTCGGTGATTCAAAAAGCGAAGCAGGAGAGTGAGTCGAAAGGCTTTATCTTTGAGGCAAGCCGCGATGAAATTATCAATAAGGCGAAAAAGGAAGGGGCGCTGCGTGCACTCCTTGGCTTCGATACGCCGGCTATCAAGGCATTGCGCGAAGGTTTCAGGAAGAAATACCCATTCATCAATCCCCAGTTTGAGGAGCACGGCAACCCGGACCAATCTCAAAGATATCTATTGGAGCTCAAGTCCGGCAGGGTATCGGACTGGGATATCGCTAATGTGCTCAACGAAGCACAGCATGAGTACGTGCCCTACCTGGAGAAATTCGACACGCGCGCGATGGCGGAACAGGGAGTGCTCCAGATTCCGCCCAGGATGATCAACCCGGAGAGCCGCAACGTGATTGCTTTATCATCCACCGTCGATGCGGTGGCGTACAACAAACGGCTCCTGCCGCCGGAGTTGATCCCCAAGAGCTGGGAGGACTTTCTCAGACCTGAACACAGCGGTCGGAAGTTTCTGGCGGACATCAGGCCCAACAGTATAGCGGGCCTGGTTCCCGCCATGGGACTCGAGTGGGTCGAGGCTTACGCTCGCAAGTTGGCGGCGCAACAGCCGGTCTGGGTGCGCGGCCATACCCGTTATCTGAACGCTATGGCGGTCGGCGAGTACCGGCTCTTCTTCGGCGTTTATTATCATGGCGTCATGCGGCAGAAAAAGCGGGGCTCCGCAGGACCTGGAAGCACTGGTGCTGGAGCCCGTTCCGGTGCGCTTGACCGAGACCCATGCCATCGTCAAAGGCGCGCGCCGCCCGTACTCTGCGCTGCTTTTTCTTGAATACGCGGCGGGTGAGGAAGGACAGAAAATACTTTGGGAGGTCGAGCCATTCAAATCTTCAATCTATGCCCCGGGGTCGAAAACCGAAGAACTGGTGCGCGGCAAAAAAACTTCCGTCATGGACTGGGACCATAATGCGAAGCAGCCTGGATATATGCAAAAAATCGGCGCCGCCTACGGGTTTCCCAGGGAAGAAAAGAAATAACGCCGTAGATCTCACCGCGCAGTCGCGCAGCGCGCCGACGAATGGCGGGCAGTGGTTCAATTTGATTTCAACGAATCGTTAATGTAGGGCAGACCCATGTGTCTGCCCTCCGTGGTTCGGCGGGCTCACCACGCCCTGAGACCTGTCGAAGGGCGGGACGGGAGATCAGGATCGCCCCTACAAATGTTTGCGAGCTGAACCGCTACCCGAATGGCGCGACAGCAGAAGCAAATGCTCCTGGTGTATCAATTTTGATACAGGGTGTAGCAAGTTAACTACTCCTTCCCTCATTAACCGGGTCCCGTCATATGGCCTGCTCTAAAAAACTTCTCGGAAATTCAATAACATCACTCGTGCGAAGAAGTCCTTCGAAAACTGGCACCAAGGTTGCGGTAGGAATTCCTCGACAGTTGTCTCAAGTCGGCGGTCAGTAAAAAATCAGGGAGTAAAGCCATGAGTACAAGACTTTTCGGTCTGGTGCTGGCGACTATTCTTCTTGCTACTGTCCAAATAGCGCCGGGCCAGCAGCAGGCGGGGAAAGTCCCGCGGATCGGCTACCTGCTTGAGATTACTCCATCGGGCGGCGCAATGCTTCTTGATGCGTTTCGCCAAGGACTCCGAGAACTCGGCTATATCGAAGGGAAACATTATGTCATTGAGCCGCGCTGGGCTGAGAATCTGGACAGGCTGCCGCCCCTGGCAGCTGAGTTAGTCCAGCTCAAAGTAGACATCATTGTGACGGCGTCAACTCCGCCCACTCTCGCGGCTCAGAAAGCCACGAAAACAATCCCCATCGTCGTCGCGCACATGAGCGATCCCGTGGAGGCCGGTCTGGTGGATAGCCTGGCGCGTCCCGGCGGCAATGTCACCGGATCGAGGAGCCTGCAAGCGGAGCTCGGTGGGAAAAGGCTCGAGGTGCTAAAGGAGGCTTTCCCAAAGATTTCCCGCGTAGCCGTGCTGGGCGCTTTGACAGGTCCAGGAGGCAGCGACAAATGAAAGAAATGGAGGGGGCGGCACAGGTGTTGGGGCTAGCGCTTCTACCGTTGGAGTGGAAACGCGCCGCAACGGATTTTCAGCGCTCATTTCGTGGCCTCACGGAAATGTGCGCTAACGCTTTCACTACGATTTCCAGCACGGTGCAACTGGATTTCTTGAAACAGATTGTGGAATTGCCGGCAAAGAACCGGCTGCCGGCGATTTATCCAAACAAAGAATTTGTGGAGGCTGGCGGCCTATGTCCTACGGGACTAAACCGGAGGACTTTCATCGGCGCGCGGCAACCTACGTCGACAAGATTCTCAAAGGAGCAAAGCCAGCTGAGCTGCCGGTGGAGCAGCCAATGAAGTTTGAGTTCGTCATCAATTTGAAAGCCGCCAAGCAGATCGGATTAACAATACCGCCGAACGTGCTCGCCAGAGCAGATCGAGTTATCCGATGATCCTGAAATCTAAAATCGAAAAGCGGCCCCGCAGACCAAAATCGAAAATCGTAAGGCGATTCCGCCGAACGTACTGGCGAGAGCGGACAAAGTAATCCGATGATCGAGCAATCTAAAACCTGTTCCTTCGTCAAGCTCAGGACGGGCTCTGAGCTGTGCCGAAGGATTCAACCTGTATTGAGCAAAGTCGAGCGAAGAGGTGATCATGTAAGAAATTTAATTAAAGGGAGGTGTTTTATGAAGATCGACAGATTGTTTCTGTTCGTGATCCTTACGACGCTTCTTTTCGCATGTGTGGTCATGGCAGTGTGTGCCGATGTAGTGACCGACTGGAACGATAAGGTGGTAAGCGCGGGTGTGAAAGTGTCCCAGGCGCCGTTCGTACATACCCGGAGCGCAGCGATAGTTCACGTGGCTATGTTCGATGCCGTCAACTCGATCGATCGGCGCTATACTCCCTATCGTGTGCAATTACCCGCTGCTCCAGGCACATCGCGTGAAGCGGCTGCGGCCACCGCTGCCCACTTCGCCCTGGTTCGTTTATATCCAGACCAGTCAAAAGATTTCGATACCTTTTATCAAACCTCGCTGGCAGGGGTGCCGGATGGGGAGCCGAAATCGAAAGGCATCCAGCTTGGCGAACAGATAGCGGCGGAGATTCTCGCTCTGCGAGCGAAAGATGGCGCCAACGCACCCAACACTTACCGCCCATACACTGCGACGGGCATCTATGTACCGACCGTTCTACCCGTCGCCTCCGGTTGGGGACAAGTAACGCCTTTCGCCCTCAAAGAGGGTTCGCAGTTTCGTCCCGCGGCTCCAGTTTCTCTGCAAAGCGCGCAGTGGGCGAAGGACTGTGATGAGGTGAAGAAAATGGGCGCAAAGACCGCTTCCGGACGCACAGCGGAACAGACCGACATTGCCCGCTTATGGGAGTTCACTGGACCTGGACTCCATAATCCAGTCGCCCGGCAGCTTGCGGCAACAAAAACCTTCGATATCCTCGACAATGCGCGCTTGTTCGCTCTGTATGCCATGGCGATGGCTGATTCCTACATCTCGGTATTCGAGGCTAAATACACGTACAATTTCTGGCGGCCGGTAACGGCGATCCGCAACGCGGATATCGATGGCAATGATGCCACTGAGCGCGATCCGGCTTGGGAGCCTTTCATTGCCACGCCGATGCACCCCGAATATCCGTGCGCGCATTGCATCAATAGCGCGGCCGGAGCGGCTGTGCTCGAAGCCTTTTTCGGCGATGCGGTGCCGACCTTCAGCCTGACGAGCCCCACTGCGCCGGGAGTCACGCGCAAGTTCAGCCGGCTGTCGGCCTATGTCAACGAGTCAATCGATGCGCGCGTGTACGATGGTGTGCATTACCGAACCTCTGGCGAGGTCGGCGCAGCGATGGGGCGAAAAATCGGCGAATACGCAGTGCAAAACTACCTCAAGCCTGTCCGCTAATCTGATAGGCGATCATCTCACCTGCCGGTGATCAAATGAAAAGAGGGAGTGATGGAGTAGTGGAGTCATGGAGTGTTGGAACAATGCGATTAACAGCAGTACTCCAATACTCCAATTCTAGGCGGTAATTGACCATGAGTAAAAAAATCTTTTGTTTTACTCTAGTCGCTATGCTCTTTGCGCTCTGCTTTTCCGCCGAGCCGCAGCAACTGAAGAAAGTCCCACGGATAGGGTTTTTATCTGCAGCGCCCTCTATCGACCCCGCGTTTTTTGAAGGGCTGCGCAATCTTGGTTACGTCGACGGGAAAAACATCGTCATTGAGCCTCGGTCCGCTGAGGGAAAGTTGGATCGCCTCTCCGAACTCGCAGAAGACTTAGTCAGTCTCAAAGTGGACATCATCGTAACTCAGGGCACTCCTGCAGCCCAGGCTGCCAAGAAAGCGACAAGTACGATCCCCATCGTGATGGCCACAAGTGGCGACCCTGTTGGCTCTGGGCTCGTTGCCAGTCTCGCGCGACCAGGAGGCAATATTACCGGTTTGTCTCTCCTTGCCACAGATGTAGAGACGAAACGGCTGGAGCTGCTCAAGGAGATCGCTCCCAAGGTATCTCGTGTTGCTTACCTGTCAAATCCTGCCATTGTGCCCGAGATGATCGCTTTCAAAACTTTACAGTCTGTGGGACCGGCGTTGAAAGTGACGGTCCAGCTCGTGGAGATGCGAGGTCCTGAGGACTTCGAGAGCGCCTTTACCGCGATGGTTCGAGAGCGAGCCAATGCGGCTATGATCCCTTCGAACTCATCCTATATTCCTCATCGGCATGAGATCGTGGTCCTCGCGGCAAAGCACCGTCTACCGGTAGCGTATGGATACGGGGAGTTTCCCGAGGCTGGTGGGTTAATGTCTTATGGGGTGAGCATTGCTGACCTATTTCGCCGTGCTGCAACCCACGTGGACAAGATTCTAAAAGGCGCCAAGCCTGCAGATATACCCGTCGAGCAGCCGACGAAGTTCGAGCTGGTGATCAACCTGAGGGCAGCCAAGCAGATCGGCCTGACAATTCCTCCTAATGTTTTGGCTAGAGCCGACAAAGTAATCCGATGACCGAATAATCTAAAACCTGTGGTGAGCCGTGTCGAACCAGCGAAAATCCAAAATCGTTAGGCGATTCCGCCAAACGTGCTGGCGAGGGCTGACAAGGTGATTAAGTGAGGTGGAAGACGATTGAAGAGAATTTTCGATTGCCGATTTTTGATTGGGTTAGGAGGTTCTATGGACAAAAGAATCCTTCTTTCACTAACAGCTGTGATTGTTATGGTTTTTGCCTCCCAGGCTAATGCGCAACAGCACGGAAAAATCCCACGCGTGGGTATCTTGTTGCCGAGCGCGCCCAGTACCGCGGCAGATGCTAACCTCGAGGCATTCCTGGAGGGTCTTCGCAAACTCGGCTATGTGGAGGGCCGGAACATAAGCTTGGAATACCGGTGGGCAGAAAACCGTGAAGATCAATATCCCTCGCTTGTAGCTGATCTGATTCGACTAAAGGTGGACATTATCTTTACGAGTTCCACCCCCGCGGTCCTCGTTGCAAAGCAAGCGACAAAGACGATACCCATTGTTTTTCCAAATAGCAGTGATCCAGTAACTGTCGGGATCGTGGATAGTCTCGCCCGGCCGGGCGGAAACGCTACAGGCCTTTCCAGCCTCGCCTCCGATTTGTGGCCAAAGCGCATGGAACTGCTTAAGGAGACTTTCCCGAAAGTCTCTCGGTTAGCCATGATTTGGAACTCGAGCAATCCCGGCATGAAGCTTCGGGCGAGAGAGACTATGGCCTCGGCCGGCCCGTTGGGCGTGACGGTTCAAGACCGCGGCGTGCCAAATATCGACGGGCTGGAGAGCGTGTTCGCGACTCTGAGCAAGGATCGCCCCGACGCACTCCTTACAATGGTGGACCCGTTCACTCGGCGCCACCTGCAACGGATCCTGGAATTCGCTGCAAAGAATCGCCTGCCGGCGATGTACGAAGACAGATCATTTGTGGAAGCGGGCGGCCTTATCTCGTATGGACCATGGAGCGCTGAATTGTGGCGGCGCTCCGCCACATATGTAGACAAGATCCTAAGAGGCGCGAATCCGGCCGAACTGCCCGTGGAACAACCAATGCGGTTTGAGCTGTTTATCAACTTGAAGACGGCGACACAAATCGGCGTAACGATTCCGCCGAACGTGCTGGCGCGAGCAGACAGAGTAATCAAATGACAGAAATCAGCGGTCAGAGGTCAACGGTCACAAATCGGAGGGCAAAATATTATGAGCGAAGACGCTGGGTGTGCGGAGCGCTTTCTCTGCGCGCTATTTGCCACGGTGGTGAAACCGATCTCTGATCTCCGACTTCTGATCTCTGGTTTATGCGCTTTACTCATTGCGCTTTGCCTGTCCGCCGAGGCGCAGCAGCCGAAGAAGGTTCCGCGGATCGGTTACGTGTCGGGAAGTGGTGACACCTCCAATCCGGGGGGGCTAACTTCGAGGCATTCCGGCAAGGGCTTCGAGATCTCGGTTACATTGAGGAGAAAAATATACTGGTTGAGCATCGCTACGCTGAGGGTAATATGGACCGTATCCCAACTCTTGTGGGCGAACTCGTACAACTCAAGGTCGATGTACTCGTCGCCACAAACTTCCCAGCGATCCGCGCAGCCAAGCAGGCGACCAAGACGATCCCCATTGTTATGGTGGCTACTGTTGATCCGGTCGAGACTGGAATAGTAGATAGCTTGGCGCGCCCGGGCGGAAATATCACCGGGGGCTCACTCGACTCACCCAAGAGTTAAGCGGAAAACGGCTGGAATTGCTTAAAGAGGTGCTTCCGCGGATGTCGCGCATCGGAGTCCTTTGGGATGCGAATAGCTCGTCGTCAGCGATTGCTTTCAAAGAGTATGAAGCGGTGGCGCGTGCCCTAAAGGTACAGCTTCAATCGTTAGAGGTACAATATCCGGACCCCAATTTTGAGGGAGCATTCCAAGCTGCAACGAAAGGGCGCGCGAGCGCGCTAATCACGGTCAGGAGTTCCGTGTTCAACCGGTACCCAAAGCAGATTGCGGGCCTTGCCATAAAGAACCGACTGCCTTCAATGTCCGAAGGAAGTGACTACGTCGAGGCCGGGGGCCGCGTATCTTATGCAACCAACGATGCTGAGAATTACCGCCGTGCCGCAACGTATGTGGACAAAATCTTGAAAGGCGCCAAGCCCGCTGACCTTCCAATTGAGCAGCCGATGAAGTTTGAGCTGGTGATCAATCTCAAGACCGCGAAGCAGATTGGCCTGACGATCCCACCCAACATTTTGGCTAGAGCAGATCGAGTAATTCGGTAAGGCGTGGTTCAGGGGTTAGATGAAAATGCGATTTTGCAATAGGAGCCAAACGTTTTTGCTTATCGAGAAGGAAGTTCAAGGGCGTGAGCAAGCGCGCGGTTGAGTTGGGCAAGTTTGAACGCGGACAAGGTGGAAACAAAGTGAGTGAGCTTACTTTTGAACATCAAGGTGAGAAAATCGCAGCGGATCGCGCATGTGCGTGGCACGCCGTCTTCCGGCCCCAATACGACTTCGGTCGTGAGTCCGAGGATTTGCCCATAAACCGGAGCACAGACGACAGTCGACACATCTTCATGTTCGGCGACAAATGTCCGCGATACTACGACGTAAAAACCGGGTTTGGCGCCGCGCTCCGGAACTCGTTCGCGTGTACGGTAGATTTCCCCGCGCCTCACGAGCGCGCTTGCTCCGAGATGAGTGCGCGGGCCTGGCGAGCGAGACGCTTGCGGTTCTTACGAAACACTGCACCGTCTTTTGAATCACTGTCTCTCCGTCGTTCCCGTGCTGCATATTGGCGCAATGCCGTGCGAAGCAATGCGGCCCGGCTTTTTCGCCGCGCCGAACCCTGGGCCAATTCATCGAGCAGCTTCACCGTAGCATCGTCAACAGCAATGGTTTTCATATGGGAAAGTATATCAGTACTTGGAGATAGCGCTCAAGGTTTGCGTGACTTGCAGCATGCGAGCGCGGCCAAGGCGATTCGGTAAGACGTGAGAGGGAAGAGATGAAAAAAGGCATCGTTTGTCTTGCTCTTGGCGCTGTGCTCTTTGCGCTCGGCTTGTCCGCAGAGGCGCAGCAGGCGAAGAAAGTTCCGCGGATCGGCTACTTAAGTGCTACCACCCCTTCTGTTATCTCAGACCGCACCGAGGCATTTCGGCAGGGACTGCGCGAGCTTGGGTACGTGGAGGGGAAAAACATTGTCATTGAGTGGCGATGTGCAGAGGGAAAACTCGATCGCCTCCCCGCGCTCGCGGCCGAGCTTGTGGCCCTGAAGGTAGACGTAATCGTCACGGGGGGTTCGGGGGCTACCCGGCCCGCCAAGCAAGCAACTGTTACGATTCCTATTGTGATGACTCAGGATAGTGACCCTGTTGCAAGTGGATTCGTTGCCAGTCTTGCGCGGCCGGGCGGGAACATAACTGGATTGTCAACCCTGGCCCCAGAGATAAGCGGAAAACGTCTGGAGCTTTTGAAGGAGATCGTTCCCCGACTCTCTCGCGTGGCCGTCATCGGGACTTCAACCAGCCAAGAATATGCGCACGAACTAAAAGAGATCGAACTCGCCGCAGGGGCGCTTGGAGTGAAGCTTCAACACGTCGACGTGTTGGCTCCCACGGATATCGAGCCCGCATTCCAAGCCGCCGCCAAAGCGCGCGCTGACGCAGTCCTCTGGGTCGTGTCGGCCCGCGTCGCCGCCAGAGCGCGAACACAAACACAGATTGTAGACCTCGCGGTAAAGAACCGACTCCCGGCGATACACGAAAGCAGAACTGCTGTGGAAGCCGGGGCGCTTATGAGTTACGGCGTGAGTTTGAGCGACTTGGACCGGCGCGCCGCTGTCTATGTGGATAAAATCCTCAAAGGCACGAATCCCGCGGAACTACCGGTAGAGCAGCCGATAAAGTTTGAGTTTGTGATCAATCTCAAGACCGCGAAGCAGATCGGCCTGACGATTCCACCGAACGTGCTGGCAAGAGCGGACAAAGTCATAAGATAACAGTGAGCGGCGGGGAAAGTACGCAGAGAGCAAAGGGCAAAGAGCTGAGGGCAGCAAATACAGAGGAGGAACCTAATGAGAAGAAAAATCTTTGGTCTTTTACTTAGCGCTATGCACTTCGCGCTTTGCTTTTCCGTAGAGGCGCAGCAGCCGTCAGCGAAGGTTCCACGCATAGGATTTCTAAGCGCGCAGTCCGAATCCCGATCAGCAGACCGCGTCGCGGCATTTCGGCAGGGCCTGCTTGACCTCGGCTATTCGGAAGGGAAAGATATTCTCATTGAATACCGATGGGCGAATGGAATAACCGATCGTCTTCCCGACCTCGCCGCTGAGCTGGTTCGTCTCAAGGTCGATGTGATTGTCACCTCGGGAGGGACTACATCGATCTTAGCGGCCAAGAACGCAACGAACACAATCCCCATAGTCTTTACTGGCGGTGCCACTACAGTGCCGCTTGGGCTTGTCGCTAGTTTCTCACGGCCGGGTGGCAATATGACCGGAGTGACCAATGCTGGCGCTGAGTTGTACGGGAAGAGGCTTGATCTTCTCAAGGAGACAAAACCCAAACTTTCCCGTGTGGCCTACATTTTCAATCCGACCAGTCCGGGCGCATCTGAGGTGCTAAGGGAACTAGACGTCTCATCAAAGGCGTTGGGTTTGCAGATTCAACCGCTTGAGATCAGGCAAGCTAACGAGATCGAGGCTGCATTCGACAGAGCAGCCAAAGCACGGGCGAGCGCTCTAATCGTGGCGCAGCAACCTCCTGTGAGCAGTGACCTTAAACGAATTATAAATCTAACGGCAAAGCACCGACTTCCAGCGATCTATTCAGACAAGAACTGGCCGGAAGCGGGAGGCCTTATGTCCTACGGCTCAAGCATATCAGACGTCCACCGGCGCGCCGCCACCTACGTGGACAAGATTCTCAAAGGCTCCAAGCCTGCGGACTTACCCATCGAGCAGCCGATGAAGTTCGAGTTCTTCATCAATTTGAAGGCGGCGAAACAAATTGGTCTGACAATTCCGCCGAACATGCTGGCACGCGCGGACCGGGTCATCAGATGAAATTTGGATTTTAGATTGGGGGCCCAAGACATGGCTCAGACATCTCGAACTGCACTTCATTGGTATCGCTTCGACAATCGAAAAGCGGCCCCGCAGACGGCAATCCAAAATCCAAAATGGATGGGGCTTTCGGTAATCGCTTTCGTGCTCGTGGTAACTGGGGCGGTGGCTCAGGCGCAGCAGCCAGCGAAAGTCCCTCGTATAGGATACGTTGGTCCCGGCACGGACGATCCCCGCACTGCGTCATTCCGGCAAGGCTTGCGGGATCTCGGCTATACGGAGGAGAAAAATATCCTGGTTGAGTATCGTTACGTTGGGGGAAAGGCGGACCGGTATCCAGATGTTGTGGCCGAGCTTGTGCAACTCAAAGTCGAAGTCCTCGTCGCCGTGCCTTTTCAAGCGATCCTCGCAGCCAAGCAGATGACCAAGACCATTCCCGTTGTCATAGTGACAACACTTGATCCAGTAGCGACCGGGATAGTCGACAGCTTAGCGCGACCGGGTGGAAATATTACGGGCCTCGCCAGGCTCACCCGAATATTGGGTGCAAAACGGCTCGAGTTGATCAGGGAGACCGCTCCGAAGATATCACGCGTTGGAGTCCTGCGGGCTGCAGATGACGAAGGCTCGGCCATTGGTTTTAAAGATTATGAGGCGGCGGCACGCGCGCTAAAGTTCCCGCTTCAAAGCCTTGAGGTGCGCGGTCCGAACCCTGATTTGGAAAGTGCGCTTGGAGAAGCGGCCAAGGGGCCCCCGAGCGCCCTGATTGCGATCAGGGGGAGTCTGCTCAATCGGTATCAAAAACGGATTGCTGATCTTGCGATAGAGAACCGGCTACCTTCAATGTTCGAAGGCAATGACTTCGTAGAGGCAGGCGGGCTCATGTCCTATACGACCAATGATGATGAGAGTTTCAGGCGTGCTGCCGTATATGTGGACACGATCCTGAAGGGAGCCAAACCCGCTGATCTGCCTGTGGAGCAACCGACGAAGTTCGAGTTCATCATCAACCTCAAGACGGCGAAGCAGATCGGCCTGACGATACCACCGAATGTGCTGGCAAGGGCGGACAAAGTAATTCGGTGAAACAAATTTCGATTTTGGATTGCCGATTTTGGATTGAAAACCCGGAGAACAAATACATGAATTTATTTCCTTCGAAGTCCCATTCCGATAATCGGAAATCTAAAATCCAAAATCTGAAATCGGTGGGGTTTCTCGCATTCCTTATTTTGCTCGCGGGGTATGTGGGCATGGCCGAGGCGCAGCAGCCTACGAAGATTCCCCGGATAGGATTTGTGGGAGGAGACGATCCCTCTAATGTCGAGGGATTCCGGCAGGGGCTGCGAGATCTGGGTTACATCGAGGGGAAAAATTTCCTCGTTGAGTATCGCAACCATGAAGGAAAGGTGGACCGAGTCCCAGGCCTTGTACCTGAACTCGTGCAACTGAAGGTCGATGTCCTTGTCCTCTCACTTCTTCGAGCGATCCGCGCGGCCAAGCAAGCAAGCAAGACGATTCCCATTGTGATGGTCACTACTGCAGATCCAGTCGCGACTGGGCTGGTCGCTAGCTTGGCTCAGCCGGGCGGAAACGTCACAGGGCTGACCAGACTCACCCGAGAGTTAAGCGGAAAACGGCTGGAATTGCTTAAGGAGGTGGTCCCGAGGATAGCGCGTGTTGGAATCCTCTGGAATTCGACGGGCGCTGCGGAGGTAACAGGGTCCGTTATTGCCCTTAAGGAATACGAGGCCGCTAAGCCCATTCTAAAGATACAGGTTCAATCGCTGGCGGTACGAAGTCCGAACCCTGATTTGGAGGGTGCATTTCAAGCCGCGGTCCAAGGACGCACGAGCGCGCTCATCACGGTTAGGGGTCCCGTGCTCGACCCCCACTCGAAAAAGATTGCGGACTTTGCCATAAAAAACCGGCTGCCTTCATTGTGCGAAGCAAGTAAGTACGTCGAGGCCGGTTGCCTGATGTCCTATTCAACCAGCGATACTGAAAGTTTCAGGCGCGCTGCTGTTTTCGTTGACAAGATACTCAAGGGAGCCAAGCCCGCCGATCTGCCCGTGGAGCAACCGACGAAGTTCGAGTTCATCATCAATCTAAAGACCGCGAAGCAGATCGGTGTTACGATTCCACCGAATGTGCTGGTGATAGCGGATAGAGTCATTCGATAGGCGTGAGGCGCGAGGCGGAAGGCACGAGAGGAAGAAATGATGAAACAAATTTTTGCTTTGGCTCTTAGCGTATTGCTCTTGGCGCTCAGCGTTCCCGTTTAGGCGCAGCAGGCGGCGAAATTCCCGCGAATTGGTTATTTAGCGGCCCGTTCCAACCCGGAGCCGCGCGACGAAGGGTTCCGCCAAGGGCTCCGCGATCTTGGCTATATCGAAGGAAAGAACATTTCTGTCGAGTACCGGTGGGGGCATGGAAAAATTGAGCAGCTTGCCGGCTTCGCCGCTGAGATGGTTCGGCTCAAGGTTGATGTTATTGTGGCGACGGGAACGCCAGTGGCGTTGCGGGCCAAGGATGCAACGAATGCGATCCCTATCGTCATAGCTGTCGGTGATGATCCTGTTGAAGCTGGGCTAGTTGCCGGTCTCGCGCACCCGGGTGGAAATATCACCGGGGTAACCACTCTGGCGACCGAGTTAAGGGGTAAACTTCTGGAGCTACTCAAAGAGGTAGTTCCCCGGCTTACACGAGTGGCCGTGCTCTGGAGCTCCGTCGAACCACGCTTCGTGCTCAATTTCAAGGAAATTGAGACCGCTGCACGGTCGCTCGATTTACAGCTTCAATCCATCGATGTGCGTGGTCCGGACGAATTGGAGAGCGCATTTCGAGCAGCAACCAAGCAGCGCGCCGAGGCTCTCATCATGCTACGGGCTCCCGTCATCAATGCGCACCTACAACGAATCGCTGGGCTGGCGTTAAAGAGCCGGATTCCGGCGATCCACGACGATAGTGTGTTTGTAGAGGCTAGCGGTCTTATGTCCTACGGGACGGATTTTCCCGCCTTGTATCGGCGCGCTGCACATTTCGTGGACAGAATCCTCAAAGGAGCCAAACCGGCTGACCTGCCGGTGGAGCAGCCGACGAAGTTTGAGTTCGACGTTCAACTTAAAAACGGCGAAACAAATCTTGGGCTGACAATTCCACCCGATTGCTCATGCCGAGCGGACTAAAATGATTCGGTGAGGCGCGAGCCGTGAGGCGAAGGGTAAGGAGAGAAACGATGAGTCAACAAATTTGTTTGTCTCTTACGCTTAGCGCCATGCTCTTTGCGCTTTGCTGTTCTAGCGAAGCGCAACAGCCAGCAAAAATCTACCGAATTGGGTACCTGGATGGCAGTTCTTTTTCCCCCACCGCTTCATTCTTGGAGGTATTCCGGCAGCGATTGCGCGAAGCTGGGTGGGTCGAGGGCAAAAACATCGCTTTCGAGTACCGGTTTGGAGAAGGGAAAGGTTTTGAACGCCTCAAAGAACTCGCAGCCGAGCTGGTTCAAATCAAGGTGGATGTCATTGTGGCCCGCGGCACGAGCGGGGGTCTCGCGGCAAAGCAAGCAACATCGACGATTCCGATCGTTATGACGAGCGGTGGCGATCCTGTAGGCGCGGGGATCATCAAGAGCCTCGCCCAGCCGGGCGGGAATATCACCGGGATCAGCACGCTGTCCCCTGAACTAATCACCAAAAGGGTCGAAGTAATAAAAGATGTAGTCCCGAAGCTAACGCTGTTGGGCGTTCTTACCGTTGGGGAGTTCGGAAATGTGGGAGCGAAGCGACAGATAAAAGAGCTCGCGCCCGCAGCTCAAGCTCTGCAAGTGAAGCTGCTGTACCTAGCGGCTAAACGCGAGCCGAAAGGTCTGGAGGGTGCCTTTGAGACTGCAAAGCGGAAGCGGGTAGATGCAATCATCCCCACAAGTAATCCATCGGCTTTCGCTGAGCGAAAACCTATCGTAGAGCTTGCAACGAAGCACCGGCTGCCGGCAATCTACCCAACGAGGGAATTTGTTGATGAAGGCGGGCTTATGAGCTACGGCATCGATTATCCTGATCAGTATCGGCGCGCCGCGTACTTTGTGGACAAAATCCTCAAAGGCTCAAAGCCCGCTGATCTGCCTGTGGAGCTGCCGACGAAGTTTGAGTTCATCATCAATCTGAAAACGGCGAAGCAGATCGGCCTGACGATTCCGCCCAACGTGCTGGCGAGAGCGGACAAGGTGATTCGATAGGCGTGAGGCGCGAGGCGAAAGGCGTGAGGAAGACGATTCTGGATTGGAGGGGAAGACAATGGAACGAGTTCGGATCGACTCTTTGGAGGTTCATCTAAAATCCGCATTCAGCAATCTCAAACCCGCAATCCTATCAGGCGCCCTGCTCTTTGCGCTTTGCTTTTCCGTGTCGGCGCAGAGCCGGGGAAAATCCCGCGAATAGAATTTCTAGTAACTGGCGGCCAATCCGATCGGTTTGAAGCGTTTCGCCGAGGCCTGCGCGACCTAAACTACGTTGAAGGAAAAAATATTATTATTGAACATCGGCAAACGGAAGGAAAGGTAGAACGTCTCAACCAGCTTGCCGCCGAATTAATGCGTCTGAAGCCAGACGTCATTGTTGCCGGCTCTACGCAAGATGTTTTGGCTGTTAAGAGCGCTAACAGTACGATACCAATCGTTATGGTGACCGTCGGCAATCCGGTTACAAGTGGGCTCGTCGACAGCCTTGCGCGGCCCGGTGGGAACATCACAGGAGTGACCACCCTGTCGCCGGATGTGAATGGTAAAAGACTTGAACTGCTAACGGAAACTGTTTCTAAGCCCTCCCGTGTGGGGGTTCTCTGGAACCCGCAGGGTTCAGGGTCCCCCCTCAGTTGGAAAGAAAGCCAACTGGCGGCGCAATCCCTGGGTGTCCCGGTTCACTCCATGGAGGTACGGAGCCCCGCTGAGCTCAGGACCGCCTTCGAAAGCGCAATTAAAGCACGTACCGTCGCGCTCGTTGTTACATCGAATCCACTATTCTCAGCTAACCAAAATCGCATCATCGAACTTGCGTCAAAAAATCGATTGCCGACAATTTATGGGACAAAGGAAGCCGTTGAAGCCGGTGGCTTCATGTCCTATGGGACGAGTTACACAGACTTGTACCGGCGCGCTGCCGTCTACGTCGATAAAATTCTAAAAGGCGCCAAGCCCGCTGACCTACCGGTCGAGCAGCCAATGAAGTTTGAGTTGGTGATCAACTTGAAAGCAGCGAAGCAGGTCGGCCTCACGATTCCGCCGAATGTGTTAGGCGGACGGATCGGGTCATCAAGTGAGAAGGGGCGAGTGTCGAGTGTCGGGTGGATGGAGGCAGAAAAAACACATGAAGAAAAAAATCACGGTCCTCACCCTTAGCGCTTTGCTCTATGCGCTTTGCCTTCCAGTTTGGGCGCAGCAGCCAGCGAAAGTCCCCCGTATTGGATACGTTGGTCCCGGCACCAACGATCCCCGCACCGCGTCATTCCGGCAAGGGTTGCGGGATCTGGGCTATACGGAGGAGAAAAATATCCTGGTTGAGTATCGTTACGTTGGGGGAAAGGCGGACCGGTACCCAGATGTTATAGCCGAGCTTGTGCAACTCAAGGTGGATGTTCTCGTCGCCGTGCCTTTTCAAGCGGTCCTCGCAGCCGAGCAGGATGACCAAGACCATTCCCGTTGTCATTAGTGACCTAAACGCTGGATCAGATCGCGACCGGGATAATCCGACAGTTTGGCGCGACCGGGTGGAAAATTACGGGGCTCGCCAGGCTCACCCGTATATTGAGGTGCAAGAACGGTCTCGAGTTGATCAAGGAGGATTAGCTCCGAAGATATCGCGCGTTTGGAGTCTGCAAAGGGCTGCGGATGACGAAGGCTCACGGCCATTGGTTTTAAAGATTATGAAGCGGCGGCGCGCGCGCTGAACTTCCCGCTTCCAAAGACCTCGCAGGTGCGCGGTCCGAACCCTGATTTGGAAAGTGCGCTTGGACAAGCGGCCAGCCGGGCCCCCGAGCGCCCCTGATTAGCGATCGGGAGGAAGCCTGCTCCAATCGGTATCAAAAACGGATTGCTGATCTTGCGATAGAGGAGACCGGCTGCCTTCAATGTTCGAAGGCAATGACTTCGTAGAGGCAGGCGGGCTCATGTCCTATACGACCAATGATGATGAGAGTTTCTGGCGCGTTTCGCCACCTACGTAGACAAGAGGTCCTCAAAGGAGCCAAGCCTACGACCTACCTGTGGAGCAGCCGACGAAGTTCGAGTTTGTGATCAATCTGAAAACAGCGAAGCAGATCGGCCTAACGATTCCGCCGAACGTATTAGCCAGAGCTGACAAAGTAATCCGATGATCGAACAATTTTAAATCCAAAATGGTTAGGGGATTCCACCCGATGTGCTGGCGAGAGCGGACAAGTTATTCGGTGAACTGTGAACCTGAGGCTGACCAAAAGTTGACAAGCGAGGGGTGTCTTACAAGCTTCAGAA
>CAWJBB010000005.1:0-63056 GCA_963840855.1 uncultured delta proteobacterium | reverse complement strand
GGAGTTGCCGTGGTGGCAAACAGTTATTGGGCGGCCAAGAAGGGCCGCGAGGCGCTCAAGATCGCCTGGGACGAAGGGCCCAACGCGCAACTGACGAGCACCGAGATCACTCGGATCTACGCCGAGTCCGCCAAGCAGCCCGGACCGGTGGCGCGCAAGGAAGGCGATGCGACGGCGCGCTTGGCGGCGCTGCCAAAACGTTTGACGCGGTTTACGAGGTGCCTTTTCTCGCCCACGCGACAATGGAGCCGATGAACTGCACCGCCCATGTCGGAAAAGATAAATGCGAAGTATGGGTCGGAACCCAAAACCAGACCGGCACCCAGCGCACCGCCATGCGCATCAGCGGTTTTCCGAGCGAAGCGGTCAAGGTCAACACCATGCTCCTTGGCGGCGGCTTCGGAAGGCGCGGCGAACAGGATTTCGTCGCCGATGCCGTCGAAACGTCGAAGGCGGTCGGCGCGCCCGTGAAGGTTATCTGGTCGCGAGAAGATGACGTGCGCCACGGTCACTACCGGCCGGCAACCTACAATATGTTTCGCGCTGCCCTCGATGAGCGCGGCATGCCACTGGCGTGGCTGCACCGGATCGTGGCTCCATCGATCGGCGTGCAGCACGGCCGGCCTTTGAAAGACGGCATCGACTCTTTAATGACTCGAAGGCGCGGCCAACCTCCCCTACGCGATTCCCAACTTGCAAGTGGAGTACATTTACAAAGACCTCGGCATCCCGGTCGGATTCTGGCGCTCGGTGGGGGCGTCGCAAAACGCTTTCATCACCGAGTCCTTCATCGATGAGTTGGCTGCGGCCGCCGAAAAGGATCCGTTCGAGTTTCGCCGCGACCTGCTCACCAAGGCCGCGCGCCACAAAGGCGTATTGGAGCTGGCCGCGGAAAAAGGCGATTGGGGAAAGCCCCTGCCGCAGGGTCGCTTC
Organism: uncultured delta proteobacterium; assembly: GCA_963840855.1. Lineage (GTDB taxonomy): Bacteria > Desulfobacterota > Binatia > UBA9968 > UBA9968 > DATACQ01. The sequence continues at coordinate 62,123 of CAWJBB010000005.1, read as the reverse complement.
CGAGGTATCGCAGTTGCGTTTTCCTACGGCAGTTACGCCGCCGAGGTCGCCGAAGTTTCCATCGAAAAGGACGGCAAGGTGCGGGTTCATCGCGTGGTCTGCGCCATCGATTGCGGCATCTTCGTCAATCCCGACACGGTCAAAGCTCAGATCGAAGGGAGCATCGTCTGGGGTCTGACTGCGGCTCTGTACGGCGCCATTACAATCGACAAGGGGCGAGTGCAACAAAGCAACTTCCACGACTACCCGATGGTGCGGATCAACGAGATGCCCGTTGTCGAGGTCCACATTATTCCCAGCAACGCGCCGGCCGGCGGCGTGGGAGAACCCGGCGTGCCGCCGCTCGCGCCGGCGGTGTGCAACGCCATCTTCGCCGGTACCGGCAAGCGCATCCGAAAATTGCCGATCCGCGCCGAAGAACTGAGAACCAGCTGAGTTTGTCGATCGAAATATTAGTGCGCAAAGGAGGAATTTGCGAATTTAAATTTGTCGGACGTCAACGCTATTTGAGAACGTCTTTTAGCTTTGCGACCAGCTCAGGCTCCAGATTAAAAATCTCCTTGACGTTTCGCTCCAGCCCTGCGCCGTCATCGGGATTGATGTCCAAGCGAGCTTTTTTGGCCTCGGCCAAAAGCTCTGGGTCCTTTATGGTATCCATGAAGGCCTGGCGCAGGATCTGCACTCGCTCTCTGGGAGTTCCGGGCGGCAGTAAATAAGGTCGGGTCGAAGGACCATTAACCCGGGCAACCACCTGGATCATTTTTTTCGCCTCCTCGGACTTTGCGAGATCAAAGGCAACGGGAACATTCGGAAGATCCGGATGCCCTTTGGCCGTGGCTTGAAGCACAATCACCACCTGTCCCGACTCCAGCTCCTGACGCCAAGTCGCCTTGAAGGACTCCCAGGCGTTGCAAACTCCTTGCACCTCGCCACTATTGAAGGCAAGCCGAATGGGAGCAGTCCCTTTATAGCCCGTCACCACCTGAATCGGCAGACCCAAAGTAACAGCGAGGACTTTGGGCAGGTCGTCGGTAGCGCCACCCGGAGTAACGCCGCCGAATTTAACCACTGTCTTCGAAGCTATCCATTTGTCCACGGATGTGATGCCGGTTGCCTTGGATACGCCAATCATGAAATTGTCTTGAGCCGGAACACCTATGTACTCAAATTTACGGCCGTCAAACTCGATACCTGGCTTGCCAAGGAGCTGCTGCAAAAATAGCCCGCCCAGGATGTGGCCGATGGTCAAACCGTCGGGTTTGGCCACCTTGTAAATATGATTGGCCGCAATCACGCTTCCCGCTCCGTCCATGTTCTCGACAACGATAGCCGGGTTGCCGGGAATGTACCTACTCATATGCCGGGCAATCAGTCGAGAATAGGTATCATAGCCTCCTCCGGCTGCGAGCCCTACGATCATGCGGATGGTCTTGCCCTTATAGAGTAGCTCTTGGCTATGGGCGGGGACGACCGCTGCTGTAACGCCAACCAAAACGCCAATTGTTAGCAGCGGGATGGATTCGTGCCATAAACATATGGCCTCCGATTTCTTTGCGTCTGATAGCAACAAGCTTTATGACGGTGACCCAAAAATTGGTATTTTCAAAGCCATTCCGACTCGGCATCGCGCGCATCACTGCCCGAGCAATTCTTTTAACCGCTCGATCACTTCCGGAGGCTGATTTGTGACCTCTTTTGCCAGGGCCTCGAGGTCCTCTCCGCGAATCGGTTCGACCTCGAGTTGTTTCTTGTTGGCCTCGGCCACGAACGCCGGTTCGCTGGCTGCTTTCATGAAAGCGTCGCGAAGAATCTTTACCCGCTCATTGGGAATCCCGGGCGAGGTTACGATCGGCCAGGAGCCGAATCGTCCCGCGTCCAAGAACGCCGCAGTCAGGCGCCGGCTCGCCGCCGGGGTTTTATATTGATCCATCAGCTCGTAGATGGTCGGGACATTCGGCAGCCGCCCGTCACGCTTCTGCCCCGTTTGTATAAGCACGCGAACGAATTCTTTTTTGCGCCAGCTATGAAACGGCTCGCGACCGAAGAACACCGAGAGCGAAGTGGAGTTGCACTGAATCTCGCCCTTTTCGATGGCCAAATCGACCTCGACTCCGCCGGGATAACCGCTGACAATTGCGAGCTTTAGCCCGAGAGTTTCCTCGAACAGCTTGGGTAATATATATCCCGTGGTCCCCCGCCCAGTTGTGCCACATTTGGGCGGTTCGGATGCCCGGCGCAGATCTTGAATGGTCGCAAAGGGACTGTCCGCGCGAATGTAGAACAGGCGAGTCGCCGGCGTAGAGCTGCCGATCCAAGTCATTTTCGGCCAGTCGAATTGGACTTCTTTGCGCCCGATCAACTGCTCAAAATACAGCGCGGCATTGAATGTACCCAGGGTCAGACCGTCCGGCTTGGCGATGCTATATACATAGTTGGCCGCGACCATCGAGCCCGCGCCGGTCATCGACTGGACAATGAAACCGGGATTGCCGGGTATATATTTGCTCATGTACTGAGCGGCGAGTCTCGCCCAGGTATCGTGAGTGGTTCCCGCCGGGTACCCGACGATAACCCGTATCGTCTTGCCTTCGTAAAAGGGACTTTGCGCGAGTACCGCCGGACTCCACAAGAGTAGCAGCAGGAGGACAGCCGAGGTTTTTATGACCATGCGACGATCGTGCATTTGAGTCCGTTTGCGCGAATTCGTCGCTCTTTTACTCCTTTCTTAGCTCGACCGTCAAGTCATGTGTCCTGTCTCAGAAGTCGTTACATAATTCAATCGTCATTCCGGGCGAGCCGGCGTGACCCCCCTTTCGCGAGGAGGCGCGACCCGGAATCCAGGGTAAGGGCGGGTTTAAAACCCGCCCCTACAAGCCCGCTTTCGCGGGCATGACGGCGGGGAGATCACCAACTTCATTAGCGAACTTCTGGGACACCACCCTGGGCGTGCCGGTTCGCTAGTGAGAGTGGTGAAGAAAGTCGATTTAGAGGGGGAGTTTCACTTCGCCAGACTGAGCAAGTAATCATTATTGATACGCAGCAGGATTTGAATAAGCCCGTACAGCAATGCTGCATAACCGCAAAGACACCCGGAAACGATCGCTGAGACAAAAAGCTTGCGCATCATAAGATCACCCGCGTTTGAGATTTCAGCAGCCACTGTTTCCTTCGTTCTCCTTTTCCGCTAAGAAACTCTCTTTGCCAAATTCTATCGCAATCCCGATGCCAGCGCCCTGTCGCGCCTAATTGCCCGAAATCAATGCAATATCAAGTAGGTGCTGCTTGCACAGGTAGCCCGGGATGTAAACGGCGGATGCAGTAAGCGTATACAAATGTTCCCTAAGGTAAGACGAAACTTACGGACGAGAAAGAGACAAGAAAAGAGACAGGATGCCTGTCGGCGTTCGTTCGCTTGGCTATTGGCAAATTTCGAAATTTAAGTTTCCGAGTACGGCCCGTGCAGCTTGACCGGCGCTGCGGCGGTCCGTCGTACTCTCAGATTGAGCATTTCGACAAATACGGAAAAGGCCATTGCGGAGTAAATATAGCCCTTCGGAATATGTTGGTCGAAACCTTCAGCGATGAGCGTCATGCCGATCAGCAGGAGAAAACTCAGCGCCAACATCTTTACGGTAGGATGGTGCTCGACGAAGCGGCCGATGGCTCCGGCAAAACCCATCATGACGAATACCGCGACGATCACCGCGGCGGCCATGATGCCGATATGGTCGACCATGCCGATGGCGGTAATCACCGAGTCGAGCGAAAAAACTATGTCGAGAAGCAAAATCTGCACGATCACGCTGGTAAACGTCGGCGCCACGCGTGACGACGAACGCCCCTGCTCGCCTTCGAGTCTCTGGTGAATCTCGTGCGTGCTTTTGGCGATCAAAAACAGCCCGCCGACGATGAGGATTAAGTCGCGGCCTGAAATCTCCTGTTGAAAAATAGTGAACAGCGGCGCGGTCAGACGGATCATCCATGATAGCGAGAACAAAAGCATAAGGCGCATCAGCATCGCCAGTGCGAGGCCGGTGTAGCGGGCTCTGGCTTGCGTGGCCGGAGGCAGCTTGCCCGCCAGGATTGAGATGAATACGACGTTGTCTATGCCGAGAACGATTTCGAGTGCCAGGAGCGTGCCAAACGCGATCCAGGCCTGCGGGCTAGTAATCCAGTCCATAAATCACGATCCTCGCCAGCTTTCTGAGGGCGCCTTTATCTGCGATTTGTTATACCGAGCCGCGCGGAGATTGAATTCATGCCTGCGCGAGCTCGCCGGTTACGGGAATGGCCGGCGGCTTATGTCCTCCCGAACGAATGGTCAGCGCCAATCCGGCCGCCAACAAGCCCATGAACGCGCCGCTCAAAAAGGCATAATGATATTCGCCGAATTGCATATATGCCCAACCGCCGGCAACGGACGCCAGCGCCGCGCCGATTTGATGGGACACAAAAACCAGACCGAAAAGACTTCCTATTCTCTGTTGCCCGAAAGTGTTGACGAGAATCGCGATTGTCGCTGGCCCCGTGGCAAACCAATCCAGGCCGTACAAAACGGCGAAGGCGAACAGACCCAACGACTCGGTGACAAACGGCAAAACAAAGAGCGACAAGCCGCGCAGAAAATACGCCGCCGAGAGCACTTTGCGCGCATCGACTCGGTCCACGAGCCAACCCGCGAAGGTTGTGCCGACGAAGCTCGCCAGCCCCATGATGCCAACCGCCGTGGCTGCCATCACTTCCGGAATGCCGCGTTCGATGGCATGCGGAATCATATGTGTGCCGACGAGACCGTTGGCCGTCACCCCGCAAACAAAGAAACAGCCGCTCAAGAGCCAGAAGGTCGAGCTTTTAAATACCACGGTAAAAGACGAGTCTGAGATTTTGCCGGACCGTGCCCTGCGCTTGAACGGTTTGCGTGGGCGGCCGTGGATTTCCGTCCCATCTTTAAGGGGTTCAAGGCCGACGTCGGATGGGTTATCGTGCAACCCCCACCAAATAGCCGGGAGAAGAACCACGGCCGAAACCACTATCACCATCAACGCCACCCGCCAGCCACTCGAAACTATGACGGCCATGAGCAGCGGCAGAAAAATCGCCTGGCCCGCCGCGTTGGCGTTCGACAGGATGCCTAATGCCAAGCCTCTTCGAGCGATAAACCACCGGCTGGTTACGCTTGCGGCCAGCGACGGAGTTATACCGGTTGCGAGGCCTAAAACTATTCCCCAGACAACCAGAAACTGCCAGAGCTCTCGCACCAACACCGTACCGGTCACTCCGGCAGCTATGGTTGCGAGGCTACAAAGTATGACCCGGCGCGGCCCGAAGCGGTCGAGAAGCCAGCCGCCGATGGGAGCCATAAAACCGTAGATCAGCAGGTTAAGGCTCGCCGCGGAAGAGATCGCCGTTCGGCCCCAACCAAACTCCGCTTCCAAAGGATGAATCAACACGGCAGGCGCCGACCGTATCGCCGATGCGACCAGATAGGCGACAAAACTCAGGCCGACGATGAACCAACCGTAATAGAATGGCAGAGAGACCCGGACGCGAGCCGGTCGCGTGTTGGCAAAGTTTTCGCGCATCGTTGATTTCTATCAGAAAGGTCCCCAACACAAAACCGCTCTCGAATAACCATGAGATCATCCGCCAAAATCAGGCTGCGAGACCGAAAAGTCTGAGCGCGTTCTGTCCCAATATTCCTTCCTTGGCCTCCCAAGACAGATCTTCGCGCGCTTTGATGACTGGAACGGTATTGGGCCAGCTTCCCATCGTATCCGCATGCGGATAGTCAGTGCCGACAACCCAGCTCGTATGACCGTAGCGCTCGATCAGCACGCCCAGGAGAGCCTCGGTGGTTCGCACGGAAAAATACAATCGATCGAGATATTCGATGGGTTCTTGCTTCGGCTTCGAGCGCAGTCGATCGTAATCGCCTTCGGCGGAGTGCACGGCGGCGAGGCCTTCCATCAAGTGCGGCACTTGCGTCCCCCCGCCTTCGAGGAAGCAGAAACGAAGCTTGGGAAATGCGTCGAGCACGCCGCCGAACATCAAATTTGCGATGGTAATCGAGTTCTCCATCGAGTTGCCAAGTGCGCTCCAAAAGCCGTAGCCGCGCGTGGCGTAGTGCCGGGTCATGCGCCAGCCGCCGACAATCGGACCCGTGTTTACCGGATGAAAAATAATCGGAATCCCGAGTTCTTCCGCCTTCGCGAAAACCGGCCAGAACTCCTCCGCATCGAGATCCTTATCGTTAACGGTGGTGTAGCATACGGCGCCGCTAAGGCCCTGCTCGCCCACGGCCCGAGCCAGCTCCGCCACGGCGAGCTTCGGTTTCTGCATCGGCAGAGTCGCCAAGCCAAGAAATTTTCCGGGGTACTTTTTCACCATGCGGCCGACGGCATTATTGTAAGAGCGGCAAACCGCGCTGGCGAGCTCCGGCTCGACATCGTAGTAAAAGGAACCATTGCTCGGCACTAAAACTTGAATGTCGATCTCGGCTTTGGCCATATCCGCTATACGAACATCCGGTCTATTGCCGGAGGAGCGCGGTCTTGGGTTAAAAGGATTTGGAATGGCGCGCGCATAGTCCGGAATGTTTCGTTGGCGCGCCGGATAAACAACGCACGATCGCCCTTGAGAATCGGTTTCGATTCGCGGCCCTTCCTTGCGAAGTTCCTCAGGCACCTCGTCAAAGGCGTCCTCCGGCAAAATATGTGAGTCACAATCGACGTAAACCATTGGCGTCACTCCTCTTTAAATAATCGAAGGAATTCCATGCTTCGACGGGCTCAGCACGAACGGAAATTTATTAATCAATTCAAAGAAAACTCCGTTCGCCCTGAGCCTGGTCGAAGGGTGAACGGAGTATTTCAGCACCGCGCTAGTCTCCGGTCCGAAGATAGTGTCTCGCCTGCTCCGATAAGTCCATAGACGTGTAATCCGATGCTCATGATTTTCCGGATCACCCATTTATGCCGAAGAGGCGTAGAGGATTTCTTCCGAGAATGGCTTCCTGCGCGCTTGTCGCAAGGTCCCTTCGCGCTTTAATCACATCGACCGTATATGGCCAACTCCCCATCGTGTCCGCGTGCGGATAATCGGTGCCGACCACCCAACTGTGTTCTCCGTAGCGTTCGACAAGGACGCCGAGTAGCGTCTCGGTCGGCCGGATGGCGAAATAGAGCCGATCTAAGTACTCGACGGGTTCTCGCTTGGGCCGCGTTTTGAAGCGGTCGTAGTCTCCTTCTCCCTGACAGACGGCTGCGAGACTGTCCATGAGGTGCGGAACCTGAGTGCCGCCGCCCTCCATGAAACAGAAGCGCAACTTGGGAAAGGCGTCTAGAACGCCGCCGAACATGAGGTTGGCGAGGGCGATGGAATTCTCAATCGGGTTTCCCATGGCGCTCCAGAAACCGTAGCCGCGCGTGGCGTAATGGCGCGTGAGCCGCCAGCCGCCGGCGATGGGACCGGTATTGACCGGGTGAACTATAATCGGAACGTTGAGCTCCTCAGCCTTTCGATAGAACGGCCAAAGCTCCTCCGCGTCCAGGTCTTTGTCGTTAAGCGAGGTATAACTTACCGGCGCGTGCAACCCCAGATCGCCGACCGCGCGCTCGAGCTCTTGCAGAGCGAGCCGAGCATCCTGCAACGGCACGGTGACCAAGCCGATAAACTTTCCGGGAAATTTTTTAATAATCCGGCCGATGGAGTTGTTGTAGGAGCGGCACACGCTCAACGCGAGCTTGGGCTCGACGTCGTAATAGAATGGACCATTGTTGGGAACCAGGACCTGCATATCAAATTTTGATTTGGCCATGTCAGCCACGCGATGGTCCGGGTCATCGCCCGGGACTCCAGGCCGCGCGTTGAATGGGTTAGGAATTTGGCGCGCGTAATCGGGAATGTTGCGCTGCCGCGCTTCATAGACCACGCGCATTCCTTTTTCATCGGAAACGATTTTGGGGCCCTGCGCGCAGAACTCCGGAGCAACTTCGTCAAACGCGTCCGCCGGCAGTATATGAGAATCACAATCGACGTAAGCCATATCGTCCCTCCAGTTTCAGATAACCGATCACTTGACGCCGAGGAGATCGCGAAATTCATCGCGAGTTTGCACGTAGTTTTTGCCGAGACTCAGATCGGACGGCACGATCCTGACATTCTTGATCAAGTCGAGGGGATTGCCCGCGACATCCTTGCGCACCGAACTACGATCCGTCTTGACGATCAGTTCTTGACCTTCCTTTGATAGAACGAAATCAACAAAGAGCTTGGCGGCGTTTGGATGGGGAGCGGCTTTATTAATGCCGACAAGCCCCGCCGCCGAGATCACAGGATCCAAAGCCAGCATCTCTACTGGACTCCCTTTGCGCTTGGCTTCGATGGAGTTTTGCAAGAAATTGTTGACCAGGATCGCGATCTCTCCGCCCGAGAGCAGCTCGGTTAACAAAGCCCGCCCTTGCACTAAACGAACCTCCTGCTTCCTCAGACCTTCGAGAAATTTCTGAGCTTTGTCGACGCCCCAGATTTTTCGTAAGTTCGCGTACCACTCAAAGTCCGAAGCATCTAAGCCCAGGCGGCCCTTCCATTTGGGGTTTGACAAATCAGCATAATCCTTCGGCAGCTCGTCGGGCGAAACGAGCTTTGTGTTGTAGCTCACGATCATTGGAGATGTATACATCGTGGCCCAGAAACCCTCGTTGTCCTTGTGCCCGTCAGGGAAAGCCTTTCGCTCCCCCGACTCGTGTCTGGCAAAGTAACCCTGCTCGAGCAGCACATAAGGCTCAAAGCCGGTGGAGTTCATCACGTCCCAAATATGACTGCCGGCGCGCTGCTCGGTTTGAATTCGCGAGACCAGCGCGGGACCCGTTGCTCGGTAGAAGGTCGTCTTAATAAAGGGGTACTTTTTCTCCAATGCCGACAAGATGGCTTGGGCGTCCGGAACTGGAATGCCGGAATAAAAAACCAGCTGTCCCTCGCTCTTCGCGCCGTCGAGAACATCCTTGGACTGCGCCGCAATTTTATCGGTGGACGCAAAGACAAGCAGAGGCAAAAGTACAAATTTAACGGGCCACAAGCGCGCAACGATTTTGCTCCGCATCAATCCCTCCTTAAAAAAACTGGTGAACTGAGCGCAAGATAGCGCTCCACCCCGGCAAATTGTCAAGCTCAAAAGGCGCCGGCTCGACGCAGAGTCTGTGACACTCAGCGCGCCGATACCTAAAAACATTGAAACCTACTCGTCCTTCCGCCCGTTACCTTCCCTTGCCGGCGCTCGCCAAGCCTTTTTTGATGATGTCGCGAATTGCCTCGAGCTCCAATATCCAATCGGGTTCCAACCAGAGAAATTTCGCTCCCTTGACCCGCCGTGCGCGGTCGCTGACTTTTTCCTTGGAGATATCCTCGCGCAGGGAATCGTAAAGTCCTCCGGTCTTTTCATTGTAGTCAAGCCACGTCGCTTGTCCCTCCCGAGATAACAACCAGTTAACGGCAACTTTCGCGGCGTTGGGATGGGGCGCGCGGTTGAAGAAACTCAAGGTGCCGTTGTACGCGGTTACCGAGGAGCCTTCTTTTAAGGAGCCCGGTAAAAATTGACTGAGCGGCAGTCCCTGCATCATGGCCGTATCCACATCCCGCGCGCCGATACCGAACGCGAATTTCCCCGCGCTGAGCCAATCGAGCAATTGCTCGTTGGAGCCGACGATGGCGATCTCCGTCTCGGCGTGTAGCCGCCGGAGAAACTCCGGTCCGAGATCCGGGTGCTTGTAGAAAAATATCTGCGCCGCGCTAATCGGGCCGGAGACCAGCGGATCTACCGAGGCGATCTTTCCCTTCCATTTGGGGCTTAACAAATCCCAATAAGATTTAATTTCCGCTGGCTTTACCAGTTTGGTGTTGTAAGTTATCTCCTTGGGCTCGCGCGGTCATCCCGGATGCGCGAGCAAACTGTAACACATAATTAATGTCCACCGTTCATGTTCCGACAAGACTGTCCTGGGAAAATTCTAAAGGCTCACAGCGAACGGTTTTTTCCTGATCCGTTCGCCCTGAGACCTGTAGGGCTATTGCAATCCAATGCAAACTAACCCAAGCTTTCGGTTCCCGCGTCGTCTAATTATCGTGAAGACAAGTATTTCCATGACGCCGATGAATCTCGCCCAACCGCTGTTCACCGTCTTGCTCCTGTTAACGCTGGCCACCCCCACGTTACTCCTTGCCCAGGCTCTGGATCCCGCGGAAATACAGAAAATCGAGACCCTCATCAAGCAGGTCCGCGCATTGAAAGACGCCAGGTTCATCCGCAATGGTTCAAGTTACAGCGCGGACTACGCCGCGACCTTCCTGCGCCGCAAATGGCAAGCGAACGAGTCGAATGTCAAAACCGCCCGCGACTTTATCGACAAGGTCGCAAGTTTTTCGGGAACCTCAACCAAACCCTATCTGATCCGTTTCAATGACGGCAGGGAAATCAAAAGCCAGGAGTTCCTCCTCGCGGAACTAAAAAAAATCGAGAAAGCACGCGAGGAACAGCGCGCCAGCGGCAGCTAATCCAACAGTCGCTGGAGCGCATCCAAAGAAGATCAAGATAGCCTTTATGCCCGACATCTATACTAAGGTCACGGCAGCTGCGCCGCACATCCTTGCAGGTCTAATGACCGCCCTTGAGCTCCGCGCCGCCGACCCGCAGCAGCGGGCGATGCTGCACACATATCTGACCGACGCCGCCCTCCCACAGGGGGCACGCGTGCTGGAGGTGGGCTGCGGCACGGGAGCGATAACCCGCGTCCTGGCGACTTGGCCGCCAGTGGGCGAGACGTTCGGAGTCGACCCGTCTCCCGTCTTTGTCGCCAAGGCCCGTGAACTGGCAGGGGGGCTGACCGCTGTCGTCTTTGAGGAAGCGGATGGGCGGTCGCTGCCGTTCGCAGGTAACCGGTTTGATGCGGTCGTCTTTCATACCACGCTCTGTCACGTGCCAGAGCCGGAATTGATGCTGCACGAGGCGGTGCGCGTCCTCCGGCCGGGCGGGTGCCTGGCGGTATTCGAAGGCGACTACGCCACGGCTACGCTGGCCACGAGAGCCGGAGACCCGTTGGATGCCTGTGCCGATGCGTTTCGGGAGCACTACGTGCATGATCCTTGGCTGGTACGGCGTCTGCCGGCGTTGCTGCGAGGGGCAGACGTCCAGCTCCAATCTGCGCGTAGCTATGGCTATGTGGAAACGTCCAAGCCCGGGTTCATGCTTGCCAGCTGGGTTGACTTGGGCGCGGACGCGCTAGCTGCCTCGGGACGGATTGGCGCGGACATGGCGGCCGCGTTGAAGGCGGAAGCCCGGCGGCGTGTCACCAGTGGGGAGTATTTTGGCCACATTGCCTACATGAGTCTCGTGGCTCGCAAGCCCGCATGAAGTCTATGCTCACGACGAGGCCAATCCCAACCCACCGATTAAGCGCTTACCCTTCCTGGCTCTCCAAAAACCGCTCCGCGTCGATGGCGGCCATACAGCCGGTGCCGGCGGCGGTGACGGCCTGGCGGTAGATGTGGTCCTGTACGTCGCCGCAGGCAAAGACGCCGGGAATTTTGGTCTTGGTGCCGTCGTGGGTGAGAATATAACCTGTCGGGTTTAAATCCAACTGTCCGGCGAAGAGTTTCGAATTGGGCTCATGGCCGATGGCGATAAAGAGACCGCCGCATTTGAAGTCTTCGGTCTTGCCGGTTTTAACATTCCTGAATCGAACGCCGGTGACTCCTCCGGCTTTAGGATCGCCGTATACTTCGTCCACAACGGTATCCCAAACAAATGAAATCTTGGGATTTTTTTCGGCGCGGTCCTGCATGATTTTCGACGCGCGCAATTTGTCGCGGCGATGTGCGACGGTCACCTTGGATGCGAATTTGGTAAGAAAGGTCGCCTCCTCCATCGCCGTGTCACCGCCGCCGACTACGACCAGGTCTTTATCCTTGAAGAAAAAGCCGTCGCAGGTCGCGCAGGCGGAAACGCCATGGCCCATGAGCTTGCCCTCGGACGCGAGGCCCAGAAGCTTCGCCGTGGCGCCGGTCGCAATGATCAAGGCAGCGCAAGTGATTTGTTCCTTGCCAATCATCAAGTGAAACGGGCGCTGCTTCAAATCGACGGATGTCACGTCGCCGAACTCGGTTTCGGTACCGAAGCGGACCGCCTGTTTCTTGAATACCTCCATCAACTCCGGTCCCATGATTCCTTCCGGGAATCCGGGATAATTTTCAACATCGGTGGTTATCGTCAGTTGCCCGCCAGGTTGAGAGCCTTCAATGACCAGGGGCTCCAGGTTCGCTCGCGCCGCATAAATCGCCGCCGTGAGACCGGCGGCGCCGGAGCCTAATATGATGACTTTGTAGTGACTTTTTTTCGCCATGAAGTTTCTGTAACATAAAAGCCACGGGGGAGAAAGAAAGCGCGCTCTTATGACCAAAGATTGTTGTGGGCAATTCTCTTAGTTCACAACTTAGATAGTCGTCCTGAGCAAAGCGAAGGATCTAGGAAGATCGAAAACAGTAATGGCACAATTGAGTCACTTGGACGAAAAAGGGCGGGCCCGCATGGTTGACGTTTCCGAAAAAGAAGTCACGAGCCGAATCGCCGTGGCGCGCGGCACGATTCACATGCGCCCCGAAACCCTCGAACTGATTCGGCAGGGCAAAGTCGAGAAAGGCGATGTCTTTTCCGTCGCGCGGGTGGCCGGCATCATGGCGGCGAAAAAGACTTCAGAACTGATACCCATGTGTCACCCGCTTAACATCACTTCCGTGCAAATCACATTGATTCCGGAGAGCACTCCCGCCCGCGTGGATATCGAAGCATCGGTGCGCGTCAGCGGCAAAACCGGCGTCGAGATGGAAGCCATGACCGCGGTAGCCGTGGCGGGCTTAACCATCTATGACATGTGCAAAGCCGTCGACCGCGAAATGGCCCTCGGCGAAATCAGACTCGTCGAAAAGAGCGGCGGCAAAAGCGGCACGTTCATCAGAAAAGAGTGATGGTAATTTTGGATTTTCGATTTTAGATTGAATCCAAAATCGGCAAGCGGCCCCGCAGACCAAAATCTAAAATGACGACCCTCAGCGCCTTACCGCAATTCAATGCAGCGAATCTATCTCAAACAGGGACGTGAACGACCCGTCTTGAATGGTCATCCCTGGATCTTCTCCGGCGCCATTGACAGGATCAACGGCGATGCGGGCATCGTCGGCGTCGCCGACATATTTGACTGGAAGAAATCCTGGATCGCCCGCGGACTTTATAATCCCGCCTCGCAAATCCGTGTTCGTCTCCTCACGGGGAAAGACGAGCCCATCGACGGAGATTTTTTCCGGCAGCGAATCGCCCAGGCCCTCGCGCTTCGGGAAAAATTCGTCGCGCCCAAGACCAACGCCTACCGGCTTATCAACGGCGAGGGGGATTTTCTACCGGGACTTATCGTGGACCGCTACGCCGATTTTCTCGTATGCCAGTTTTTCACCGCCGGCATGGAGCTGTTCAAGCAAGACATCATCGCGGCGCTTGGCGGCCTGGCCCGAGTCAAGGGCCTCTATGAAAGAAGCGATGGCAAAGTGCGCGAGGCAGAAGGGCTCGGCGGGTCCGTGGGTACGCTCGCCGGTGCGGAGCCGCCGGAACTGATCGAGATCGAGGAAAACGGCTATAAGTTCCTTGTCGATGTCAGGCGCGGGCAAAAAACCGGCTTTTTTTTGGACCAGCGGGACAATCGTCAATTTCTTTCGGCGCTCGCTCGCGACGCGGCGGTGCTCAATTGCTTTTCCTACAGTGGCGCCTTTAGCGTTTACGCGTTCGGCGGGGGCGCGCGATCGGTGATCTCGCTCGACTCTTCCCGGCCCGCCTTGGAACTCGCTGAGAACAATTTCGCGCTTAACCGCTTTACCGGTGATAACGCCGAACTCATCAAGGGCGACGCCTTCGCTTATCTTAAAGAGTGTAACGCCAACTTTGACATCATCGTGCTCGATCCGCCTGCGCTCGCCCACCGCCGCAGCGACGTCGAAGCCGCCGCCGGCGGCTACAAATTTCTAAATCTCCACGCGCTCAAGCATCTTAACCCCGGCGGGCTTTTTTTGACGTTTTCTTGTTCACAGCATCTATCTTCCGATCTATTTCAAAAAGTGGTTTTCGGCGCCGCCGTAGACGCGGGACGAAGGGTCAGCATTATAAAGAAGCTTGGCCCGCCCATCGATCATCCCGTGAGCCTGCACCACCCTGAAGGCGAGTACTTAAAGGGGCTTTTGCTCCACGTCTTGGACTGAGCCGCCCATTGTGGTAGACGGAAGCGCAGTCGAGAGTTCGTATCGGCGCGACAACCGGGAGACGACAACGAGGTGCCCATGCCCCCCTATCAAACCATCAAGGACTGGCCCGAGGAGGACCGTCCCCGAGAGAAGCTCTTCAGCCGCGGCGCCGCGTCGCTCAGCGACACGGAACTACTGGCGATCGTGCTCAGAAACGGCAACGCCAGCACGGGCGAAAGCGCCATCGATCAAGCGCGCCTGCTGCTGGGACAGTTTGACGGGCTTAGAGGCATCGATGAGGCCTCGGTCACTGAATTAACCGGCGTCAAAGGCATCGGCCCGGCAAAAGCGGCTGAGATCAAAGCCAGTCTTGAAATCGCCCGGCGAGTCACCGGCTTAAAATGGCAAGCTGGAGAGCCGCTGCGTTCTGCGGAAGATGTCTTCCGCCATTTTCACGAGAACCTGGCCCGGGAAAAGCGCGAGATCTTCTACGTCGTCTTGCTCAACAACAAAAATAAAAAAATCCGCGAAGTGAAAATTTCCGAAGGCTCGCTTACGGCGTCGCTGGTGCACCCGCGCGAGGTCTATAACCCTGTTATTCGGGAATCCGCGGCGGCGGTCATCTTCGTCCACAATCACCCCAGCGGCGATCCCGCGCCGAGCCCGGAAGACATCGAGATCACCCGGCGGCTCAAAGAGGTCGGCGAGGTGATGGGCGTGCGGGTGCTTGACCATGTGGTGATCGGCCACGAGCGTTATTTTAGTTTTAGCGACCGCGGCTTGCTCTGATCCGAAGCTCGAACGGGCCGGCGCAGGCGAATTGGCAACGTCATCCAAAATATAAAATTTGTTGACATCGAAACCCCTGCAATTTATCCTTTCACAAACGAATCCGAATCCTCATACGTTCTACTGAGCTTGCCGAAGTATGAGCTTAGTCGGAGCATTCTTAGCGTTTTTCAGCAGAATCATTAGCCCTTAACTCATGGCTGCTTTTGATTTAGGCCCGCCGCCCCGGAAATCTGGGGCGATCAAGAAAATCGTCTTCATCTTGCTGGTGTTGGCCGTCATTGCCGGCGGCTATTTCGCCCTCCCGAAATTCGAGTGGAATGCGCCTGAAATCAAGCTTACCCCGGACACCGATGTGTTGGCTCTAAAGCCCATCGAGATCGAGGTCACCGAGCGAGGTACGGGACTTGAATCCCTCATCGTCACGCTAACCACCGCCGGCACCGAGCATGCGTTAGTCAACGAAAAATACGACGAGCCCGTAATGCAGAAAAAAGTCACCGTGGCGGTGACCGCCAAACTCACTGGCGTGAAAGAAGGCCCCGCGGTATTGCGCATTAGCGCCCGTGACCGGTCGTTATGGCGCTTTTTTCGCGGCAACCAGACCGTCATCGAGAAAAATCTCACCATCGACATCACGCCCCCGACCCTGGAACTCCTGGCCGACGACCCTTACGTTAATTTTGGCGGCGTGGGCGTCATCGCCTATAAGCCATCGGCGGACACGGTCAAGAGCGGCGTCCAGATCGGTAAATATTTTTTTCCCGGCTACAAGGGGCAAACCAAAGACCCCGGAACCTACCTTGTTTTCTTTGCTCATCCTTATGATGTCCCTGAGGAGCAGAAAGCGATTCTTATCGCTACGGATAAAGCCGGCAACACGAGACAGATGGCGCTCGCCTACACGCTCAAAAACGTCAAATACAAGAAAAGCACCATTGCCATTTCAGACGAATTCATCCAGAGCAAAGTGGCCCCGCTCGTCACCGATGTTGCCGCCCGCCAGAAAAGCCCGAAAGAAATTTTCATCGCCGTTAACCGCGCGCTAAGAAAAGAAAACGACGACAAAATCCGAACCGTGGGCCAGAAAAGCGCAGACAAGCTGCTTTGGAGCGGCGTTTTCAGCCAGCTCACGAACTCCAAAGTGGAAGCCAACTTCGCCGACGCCCGCACCTACACCTATCAAGGCGAAAACATCGACAACGCGTATCATCTGGGTTTTGACCTGTCGGTTACCAAGCGCTACCCAGTGGAAGCATCCAACAGCGGTGTTGTTGCGTTTACCGGCGATCTCGGCATTTATGGCAATACGGTGATCATCGATCATGGTCTGGGTCTAACTACACTATACGGCCATCTGAGCTCCATCGACGTCAAAGAGGGAGAGCCGGTCAAGCAAAAACAAATCATTGGCAAGAGCGGTGAGACCGGCCTGGCGGCCGGGGACCATCTCCACTTCGGAGTCTATTTGAACGGTGTTGCCGTCCTGCCCATCGAGTGGTGGGACGAAAAGTGGATTCGCGACAATGTCACGCCCAAGCTCGAAGGATCAGCAGTGGAGGCCGCGGAAGAGCCAAAACCATCACCCAGAACGGCGCGCAAACGGCGCCGCTAACCCGAATTATTCAGTTCAAGGTTCAATGTATTCCTGTCTTTTTCATTGAACTCTGGACCGTTGTCCCTAACTTTGAACCTTGAACTTTGTACGGGTACATGGACTAGTTGCCGCTTCCGGCGGGCACTTTCAAAATCAACAGAGCGACAACCGACGCCAGAAACGGGAAAATGGCGATGGCCAGTAACGCGACCGTTAGACCATAGGCGTCGGCGACCAATCCAGCCATTATCGGCGCAAGAAAGGAAACGCCCATGTTAGCGCCAAAAATAAACGCGACGATGCTGCCGGAGAGCTGTTGTGGCGCGGCGGATATGGCGGCAGTTATGATAACGGGTCTGAGCGCCCAGAGTAAACCTCCCAACGCCCCAAGGCCCAACGCTAGTATCACGCCTGAACCCAGATAAGGAATGGCGAGGATCATCGCCATGCTCAAAAAAGAAAAGACGACGATCAATAGCCTGTGACCGAATCGATCTGAAATCCAGCCGACAACTGCCGGCGCGGCGCCGGCGAATAGAAACAAGGTCGACATATAAGCGCCGGTGACTCCCGCGGAAAGTTTTAGCTCCAATGAAAGATAGAGCGGCAAAAACGCGGCGAGAGCCGTTTGCCCCATGGCGCGAAAAGTCGAAACCACAACCAGGCCGCACACGGTTTTGTTTCCAAGCACGTCTTCCCACAATGACCGCCCATAGCCCTTGGGCCGCTTTACCGCGAGATCGCCCTCTCCCCCCAAAAATGCATAAAGCGATCCGATTACAAGACCTGGTAGCGCCCAGATTTGTAGAGCCGAGCGCCAATCGACGAAGCTGAGCAAGAGCCCAAGCGCCAAGGGACCGACGACCTCGCCTAAATTGGCGCTACTGTCGTGAACGCCCAGAGCGAAGGCTCGCTTGTCGCGATATTTGGCGGTCAGAATTGCCAGCGATTGCGGGTGAAAACCGCCGCCGCCCAGGCCGCTCAGCGCCATAAAGACAAGCAACATGGGGAAACTCCAGGCCAAACTCAATCCGAGGCTCGCCAGGCCTATCATCGCGATGCAGAGTCCCAGCAGCAGGTTTCGGCGGACCGCCAGATCGGCGAAAAATCCCGAAGGAAAACTCGCCACTCCCGCCATCAAAGTGCGGGTGGAAGCCAGGGCGCCCGCTTGCGCGAGGGTGAGACCAAAGGACGACGTGATAAGCGGCAGTATCACGGCGATCACGCCGTTGAAAAGATGTTCGGTCATATGCGCCGTGGAATTGGCGGCAAGGCGCCCCCAGCCGGCCAACGGCGAGACTATCGTATCAGCGCTTTCGATCTTCGACATTTTTTCTAGCCACCTTATCAGCGGGCATCAAGCCATGATTTTTGCGGCGTTGCAAACTCCCACCTTGCGGCCTTCATCTCTGTCAAAACCAATTTGTTCGCGCAGAACGGCCGCCAGGCACGTCTCCACGCCGGGCCTCAGCCGATGCGGATCAATTTCTTCCTCGCGCTGCGGCCGCGCAGGATTTCGATGGAAGACTTCGACACGCCGAAGTGATCGGCCAATAGTTCGATCAGTGCTTGATTGGCTTTGCCGCCAACCGGCGCGGCGCTTACGGAGGCTCGATAATCGCTCTCAGAGATTCTGGTGATTGCGGGTTCCTTTGAGTTGGGTTTAACGGTGACGGCGATGGTAAAAGCCATGCCCTCACTTTAACGCGGGTTTGAAACGGCGCAACCCATTGCAGGTAACGCCCGGGGCGAAGGGGTCATCGTTCTTGATATTGCGCCGACTCCAACACTTTTCGATACGATCGCAAAAGATCGCTGGAGGTAAGAATGCCGCAAATTTTTTCACCCTCGCCCACCACGGGCAAACAGTTGATGTGCTTTTCGAGTAGCTGCGCCAGCGCGTCGGTCACCGTGGTATGTGGATTTACGACGAACGGTTCATGGGTCATGATCTCGCTCACCGCCTTCGTCTGCCAGTCGGGGGTGCGCGCCAGAGCGCGCAACACATCGCGGTCGGAGATAACCCCCTTGATTCGGCCCTCGTCGTCGACAATGACTGAATGGCGAACGTGATGGGTGGCCATCAATTTTACGGCGTCGCCGAAACTGTCGGTGACGCGAAGCGTCATGACGGTTTGCGTCATCACTTCATCCACGCGTAGGGGCAGACGGAGCGAACTCGAAGCGGAGCTCGGTTGGACGTTTTTCTGATCCATCATGATTCTCCTCGGTTTCTTCCCTGCACAAGATGCGTCGCGGACTACCTTTGACCCGGTTTTCTGGCCCATGGTTCAGTTTGGATATTTTCTTCATCGGCGCAGAGCGCCGAAGCTTTAAAGATCATTTTGGATATTCGTGGATAGATCCTGCCCCAAATAAGGACTTTTAGGCCGACTTTGGCACTCCCCAGGCGCAATTGCTCACAAGGGCACCGGTAGATTTTGTGAATCGCTGGCAGCGAATTGGACAACCGCGAAACGTTCGGATAGGGATTGAAAGGATCGAAGTGAATCCATGCGGAGGTAACGATGCCGCTCATTCTCAACAACGACGACGTTAAAAAGGCGTTCAACGTCACGAATGCCTTGAGGTCATGGAAGATAGTTACCGCGAGCAGGCCCACAGCCGCGCGGTCAATCGGCCCACTTGTCATTCCTATCTTCCGCACGCCCTGCCGAATTCAACTTACAGTTTTAAGTCGGTGGATGGCGGCGTTGGCAAGTTAGGGGTATTGGCGCTGCGTGTCACCTCCGACGTCGTCCAAGAACAACAGATGCATGGCTCCGTGCGCTTAGAAAAGGTTCCGCTCGCCAAGGGAATGTTCGTAGGACTCGTCCAGCTTTTTAGCGCGGCGACCGGCGAGCTACTCGCCATCATGCCCGACGGCATTATCCAGCAGACCCGCGTCGGGGTCACCAGCGCCCTTGGCATGAAATTCATGGCGCGAAAAAATTCCCAAGTCCTGGGCCTTATCGGAAGCGGCGGACAGGCTAAAGCCCATTATCGATTCATGACTTCGGTCATGCCGTTCAAGAAGGTCAAAGTCTTCAGCCCCAACGCCGCGCACCGAAAATCCTTTGTCGAGGAAATGCAGAAGGACACCGGCGTCGAAGGCGAGCCGGTTGAAAGTGCCGCGGAAGCGGTCAGAGGAGTCGACGTGATTTGCAGCGCGACCAATTCATCGCGGCCGGTTTTGCCGATCGATTGGCTGGAGTCGGGCATGCACTACAACTCGATCCGGGAATTTGAAACCGACATGACCGTCTTGGACAAATGCGACATCGTCGCCATTCACACCCATTTCGGCGGCATCCAGCACTACCAACCGCCTGGCATCATCGAAGACATGCCCGGCGTCCGGCGCGAAAAGCCGCGCGATTGGACGCGCTATCCCGAAATCTCGGATCTCATCGCCGGCAAAGCGCCGAGCCGCGCTAACGATCGGCAGATCACGTTCTTTTTGAACAACGTCGGCACCGGCGTCCAATTTGCCGCCATGGGCTATTGTGCCTACAAGGGAGCGAAGGAAAAAGGGCTGGGTCACGAGATTCCGGCCGAGTGGTTTTTGCAGGATATCAAGCCGTGATTGGCCACAAACAAAAAATCTATTGCCCCATCATCTTTTTTAGCCGCTCGATTACCTCGGGCGGCTGGTTCATCACTTCTTTGGTTAGCGCCTCCACTTCCTCGCCGGTGGTGGGGTCGATGTCGAGCCGTTTTTTCTTAGTCTCCGCCAGAAATTCAGGGTCCTTCATCGTTTTACTGAAAGCCTCGCGGAGGATTTTTACATGCTCGGGACGCATCTTGGGCGGCGCGAGGTAGGGGCGGTGAAACTCCCCGGAGGCCAGCAGCGTCGTCGCCAAGCGCCGCGCCTGCTCCGGGGTTTTGTACTTGTCCATCAACTCGAAAAGCGTCGGTGTGTTGGCTAACTTCTCGATTCTTACTTTCCCCCCTTGAACAAGCTCGCGCGAAAATCCATTCTTGCGCCAGGTAAGAAACGGCTCCCGCGAAAAATACGCTTCGGTGCTCAAAGACCGGCACTGGATTTCGCCCCTTTCCACCGCCAGATCGATCTCGCTCCCGCCCTGGTAACCGGAAATTACATTAAACTTCGCGCCGACGGTTTCTTCCAAAAGTTTCGGCACGAGGTAACCCATGTTACCCGTGCCCGTGGTGCCGCATTTCGGCGGTTCTTTGGCGCTCCGCACATCGTCGATGCTTTTGTAAGCGCTATCCGCGCGCATGTAGAGCACCTGCGGCGATTTGGTCGCGTTGCCGATCCAGTTGTATTTCGTCCAGTCGAATTTGACCTCAGGCCGCCCGACGAGTTGTTCGAAGTAAAGGCCCGCATTTATCGCCGCCATCGTCAAACCATCCGGTTTGGCGACATTATAGATATAATTGGCCGCGATCATGTGCCCCGCGCCCGGCATATTTTGCACGATGATGTTGGGATTTCCCGCGATGTACTTTCCCATGAAAAGAGCGATGGCGCGGGCGTAGAGATCGTAGAGATCCCCCGCGAGGGTGCCGACGACAATGGTGACGGTCTTTCCCTGGTAATAGGGAGTCTGGGCGTGGAGTCCCTCTTTTGCCGCAAAAACCAAGCAAACGGCAAAGAGCAGCTTCTTCATGGAGACATCCCTTCCTGCGCTGGTTATTCCGACAGTATTTTTTTCACCCGCTCGATGACGTCTTTAGGCTGGTCCATGATCTCCTGCAACAACGCTTGAAGCTCTTCGCCGGTCGATGGGTCCATATCCATGCGCCCCTTCTTGGCCTCCGAGATAAGCTCCGGGTCCTTCATCGACTTCGCGTAGGCTTCCCGGAGCGCTTTTACTCTATCCGGCGGCGTTCCGGGAGCAACCAGCATGAAGCGGCCAAACTCAGCGCCATCGAGCAGCACTTTAGCAACTCGGCGGTTAGTCTCGGACGTTTTGTATTGGTCCATGAGCTCGTAAATAGTCGGCGTATCGGGAACAAGAGCGTCGCGTTTGCGCGCGGTTTGAATGAGATGTAGGTCGAAACCTCTTTTGTGCCAGGTGTCGAACGGCTCTCTCCCGAAGTGCGGCAAGATCGTATTGCCGCGGCATTGGATCTCGCCTTTTTCCACCGCCAAATCGATCTCATTGCCGCCGGGATAACCCATAACCGTGTTGATTTTCGCGCCGAATGCAAGGTCCAAAATCCGGTCGAGAACATAACCCGCGCTGCCAATGCCAGTACTGCCGCATTTGGGCGGTTCTTTCGCCTTTATGATGTCACCGATCGATTTGTAGGGTGCGTCCGCGCGCATATACAGCAGCATATAGTTCTTTTCTTGCGAGCCGATGATGTAGAACTTGCGCAGATCGAAGCGCACTTCTTTGTGGCCTGACAATTGTTCGAGATAGACGTTGCTGTTGGGCATGACAGCGGCAAGTCCGTCCGGCTTCGCCACGCCGGAAACATAATTCATCGCCACCAGAGAGCCGCCTCCAGGCATGTTCTGCACGATGATGTCCGGCTGACCCGGGATGTACTTGGGCATCGCGCGCGCCAGGAGCCGCGCCCATCGGTCATAGAATCCGCCGGCCGTGGCGCCAGTGATGATTCTGATTTGCTTGCCTTTATAAAACGATTCGACCTGCGCGTGAACAGGCCCGGACCGCGACCCAAGGCATACAAACAATGCTAACGTGACGACAACGATCATGCTTATTTGTTTCATACTCGCTCCCTCTCCGACAGATATCCCTGAAGACCTCGGCGTTTTCTCAACTCGAAAGACTAAACTCGAAACCGGGCAATCGTTTACCACGTCTCTGCTCTACCGCCCTGCACCCACCAATTCTCGCGCGCCTGGATGCGCATCTCGTAACCTTTCCCGTGCTGTTTGGCAAGCTCGTAGCATTTCTTGGCAAGCGCGATGTCGATGATACCCTGCCCTCCCTGATTCTTGTAAAGAATGATCTGGTCGTCGTTCGTCCTGCCCTTGGCTTTCCCGGCAAGGACATCGGCAATCTCGACGACCTTTTCCCATGTAATAACTCCGTTTTGAACCGGCCAGTAGATGTCGCCCTGCTGCGGTGCCATCGATGGACTTGCGGTGCAGCGCCACCTGCGCGCCAACGGCGCCGTATGAAACCGAGCCGCCGGCGTAGATATTAAGAACCGTGTCGAATTTCCCTTCGCCGATCTGTCGATGAAGATTCAGCCGTTTGCGCGGCGCGTTGACGCCCTCGGGCGAAACCATGTCGCGGAGCGCATTCTCCGTGATCTGAACAGCTTCTTTAAAGGAAATCCGTTGATCGACGTCGTCGGAATGAAAAAAGAGCGCCACCCTGCGTCTCCGCAAATCCTACTGAGACAATCCACCGAAGTCAGAGTTCCAAAGCTTTCTGACCTTCGCCATCTCCTCTTCCGACAGCGCCGGCGCCCCCGAGCATGCCACCGCTTCATCGATATGAGTTGTATTCGAGAAGCCGACGAGCACCGTGGAGATTTTTGGGTTCATCAAGCCGAAGCGGATCGCGGCTTGCGTCAGACCTTTGCCATCAACACCGAGCGCGGTTTTCACCTTTTCCGCGCGTTTGAGATCGACGGGATAATCGGAACCCGGTGACAGAGGCTCGGTACTACTGCCGCCGCCGGTGCTAGGATCGGAAGTCAGCGCCCCCGCCGCCAGAACGCGAATGTTGAAGGCGCCCATACCTTTTGCCGCCGCCCGGTCGAGGATGAGTCCATAATCCAGCGCGCTAAAATCTTTGGGCACCGGCTGGCCCGCGCTCGGATTGAGCAAATTGTAGTAGCACTGAAACCCATGAAACTCACCGCTATCCACCAGCTCGTGCAGCGCCCTCGTCTCGCCCAGCCCGCTAAATCCGAAGAAACCGGCCTTGCCGCGATCGCGCATGGTTTTGAGTCCTTCGATGACACCATTGGGACCGAGCACATCTTTAGGAGTCAAGCTAAAACGTTTGCCCATGCCCCGCTCCAACGTGACCCGGGTATGCAGCTGGATGAAATCGACGCGGCGGCGTTTTAATCTCGCGAGCCCGGCCTCGACAGCATTGATCGTCGCGCTTTTAATATCGCCCGCCGCGCCGGCATCTAGGCGAATTTTCGTGGATATCACCGGGTCGGCGCCCAGATCGTTCAGAATCCGACCCAGGTTTTCCTCGGATTTTCCCAAGCCGTACGCAAACGCCGTATCGAAAAAGTTGATCCCCGAATCGAGCGCACGGCGAACCGCCTTGCTTTGCTCCTCGTAGGTTGCTTTCACCATCAGCACGGCATTGTTCCCGCAGCCGAAGCCGATCTCGGAAACATTTATCCCGCTGTTGCCAATGTTTCGGTAGCGCATCTCACCCTCCTTAAACTCGCAGCAACAAATCAGTTATTTCAACCGTGTCCGTTAAATCCGCCACGCACGCATCGGGAGAATAATAACGCAGGTCTTCGACGGGATATCGTCCCGTGCCCACGAGCACGCATTTCATGCCGTTCGCGCGCGCCGCTTCGAGATCTTTGGGCGTGTCACCGACGATGACGCAATGCTCGGCGCTGATGGGCCGCCCCGCGCTCATTTCCCAGCGCTGTTTGGCGATTGCCGGCAAATCGGGACGGTGGCTTGAATCGCTCGCGTAAGCGCCGAAATTCAATCGATAAGCCAATCCCGCGGCCTGGAGCTTTATGCGCGCCGTCGCCTCGAAATTGCCCGTCACCACGCCCTGGGCAAACTCGCCTTGGGCGGACAATCGCTCCAATAACTCCGGCGCGCCGCCGAGAGCACCGACGGTAGTCGTCCCATCTTGCAACGCTCCGGTATAAGCTTTCGCCAAACTCATGGAGAACCGCCCCAACTGTTCGTCGGAAACACTTATCTCCGCTTCGGCTTTGACGAAAATCTCTTCGAGGATTCGGGGATCCGTCTTGCCGTCGGGAAAGACCGAACGGATATCGCCAGCGACGCCAAAGGTATCCAAGATCGCCCGATTAAATGGAATATATCCGTTCTGCGTGCGCGTCAGCGTGCCATCGATGTCGAAAAGGATCAACCGCTCCATGCCCGATGGATCTTTGCACAATCCGATTCACCTTGGCAAATCCAACGAGATGGGTGCATGTGGGCTTGAGGGATGAATTCGGTGAGATCCGCCCAGAGGTGATCGATCACTTGCTGTTGGCTACTTAAACGCTTCATAGGCCCACACAGTACACAAAGCGGCCAACGCTAACCAAATCGCAACGATTGCGGCCCCCGCGGCGCGGCTTATAGGTTTGCCGTTCGCCATGAACTCTTTGGCTTGTGCTCGGCATTCGGCCAACACAGGAGGTGGAATCATTTTTATCGCGAGGGCAATCCCCATAGGGATCAATATTAAGTCGTCTAAATAGCCCAAGACCGGAACGAAGTCCGGGATTAGATCGATAGGGCTGAATGCGTAGGCAACGACACCGGCCACGAAGAACTTAGCGTACCACGGTGTTTCGGGATGGCGGGCGGCGAGGTAAAGAGCATAGGTTTCTGCTTTCAGATCACGCGCACGCTGTCTGAGGTCAGCAAGCAATGGCATTGTGTCTTTTTGCGAGGGCTAACCTGCGATACTAATATCAGCAAACGCAGAATGCACAAGTGCGCTCGCCACCCAGACCAGAGCCCGGGCAAACGATCTCCCGCTTCCGCTAAATAATTCGGCAACTGACAGCCTTGTTGGAAAGCGTTGACATCCTGGGTCTTTCCAGATAAAAATTCCTGGTAAGTTTTGCGCGACTGGCGAACGTGGAATCGACCACGAGGGAGTGCAAAGCCATAAGACGGCCGAACGCCTGGGTCTCTTAACGATAGAGGTCCAGGTTTTTTTTTGGTTTATGCCAAGGCAATCATTCGCGCCTGAGTGCGTTCATCGCTCCTCGACCTCCCGGCGGCGCACAGACAACGTACGCCTCAGTCGACTCGAAGGTCACGCCTTGATATGCGCGTTGCTTGCGCCGGGATATCGCTCTAATATCGCCAAAGAGCCGGCGAGAAAAAACCATGATTAAGCACTATCTCCTGTCTCCAGGTCCCACACCGATTCCCAACGAAGTCGCGTTGGCCATGTCGGAAACGATGATTCATCATCGCACGCCGCAGTTTAACAAGGTATTCGACGAAGCCCGCGAGGGATTAAAAAAACTTTTTGGCACCAAAAACGACGTCTTGATACTCGCTTCGTCCGGTACCGGCGCAATGGAAGCCTCCATTGCCAATTTATTCTCTCCTAACGACAAAGTGCTGGTCATCAACGGCGGCAAGTTCGGCGAGCGCTGGCTCAATATCTCCAACGCTTACGGGTTGAACCCCATTGAAATGAAAGTGCCCTGGGGCCAGGCGGCCAAAGTCGCCGACGTGGAAAAGCAATTGAAGGCCGATCCCGATATTCGGGGCGTCATGATCCAGGCCAGCGAAACCTCCACCACGGTGCTCCATCCGGTGAAAGAGATCGGGCAGATCACGAAAAACGGCCCGCTGTTTCTGGTGGACGGCGTCACCGCGGTGGGCGTGGTGCCGATGCCGGTGGACGAATGGGGTTTGGATGTCCTGGTGAGCGGCTCCCAGAAGGCTCTCATGCTGCCGCCGGGTCTCGGATTTATCGCTCTTAGCGACCGTGCCTGGGAAAAAACCAAGCAGGCGAAGCTGCCGCGCTTTTATTTTGACTTGAATCTCGAACGAAAAAACCAGCAGAAGGGCTCCGGCGCGTTTACACCAGCGGTTTCGCTGATTTTTGGACTACGCGCATCGTTGAACATGATCCAGCGCGAAGGCCTCGAAAACGTTTATGCGCGCCATGCGCGATTATGCCGGGCTGCCCGCGCCGCCGCCACCGCACTGGGTCTCAAATTACTGGCGCCCGATAGCCCGAGCCCCGCCGCCACCGGCATTTATCTGCCCAACGGCATCGACGCGGACGAGGTCCTCGACTACCTGCGCGACAAAATGAACGTCACCCTGGCCGAGGGACAAGACCAGCTCAAGGGCAAAGCGATCCGCATGGCGCATGTCGGCTATATGGGCGCTTTCGATGTTATTACTGGCGTCGCCGCTCTGGAGATGGCGCTTAGAAAATTCGGCGCCGAGATTCCTTTCGGGCGGGGCGTGGCGGCGGCGCAAGAAGTCCTGATGGAGGCTCTCGCTTAGCGGCCGCGAATCGAAGATAGTGTTTTGCGGATCGCGCGATTTTCTAGTTTCGATGTTTGAACTGAGAGTGGAAGCTAGACAGTGGAACAGAAGATGAAAATTCTCGTCACCGATTCGCTCACCCCCGAGGGGCTCGCGGTATTTCAGAACGCCGGTGGGTTCGAGGTCGATGTTAAAATCGGGCTAAAACCCGACGAGCTGATGGAAATCTGCGGCGACTACGACGGCTGGGTGATCCGCAGCGGCACGAAAATCACGGCGGAACTCATCGAAGCGGCAAAAAACTTGAAAGTCATCGGCCGTGCCGGCGTCGGCTTTGAAAATATCGATGCCGACGCGGCGACCAAAAAAGGCATCGTCGTGATGAACACGCCGGGCGGCAACAACGTCACCACCGGCGAGCATACCATCGCACTCATGATGGCCATGGCGCGCCATATTCCCCGGGCGGTCGCTTCGCTGAAAGGCGGCAAGTGGGAGCGCGACAAATTCGTCGGCGTCGAGTTGTGCAACAAAACCATCGGGGTTATCGGGCTCGGCAACGTCGGCCGGATCGTCGCCGAACGCGCCGCCGGGTTGCGCATGAAAGTCATCGGGTTCGACCCGTTCATCACCGCTGAAAACATCGCCAAGATGGGCGTGGAGCCGACCAGCGTGGAGGAGATTTTTACCAAAGCCGATTTTATTACCGTGCATGTGCCGCTGACACCGGACACCCAGGGACTCCTCAATCGCGAAGCCTTCGCTAAAATGAAAACCGGCGTGCGCATCATCAACTGCGCCCGCGGCGGAATCGTTGATGAGAAGGATCTGGCCGACGCCATCAAGGAAGGCAAAGTCGCCGGCGCTGCGCTGGATGTTTACGTCAACGAGCCGCCTTCTTCGGATCATCCGTTATTGAAGCTGGAGCAAGTGGTCACGACGCCGCACCTGGGCGCTTCTACGGACGAAGCGCAGTTAAACGTCGCCGTCGCAGTTGCCGAACAAATGGTGGATTTCCTCAGCAAGGGCATCGTTCGCTACGCGGTCAACGTCCCATCAGTGACCCCGGAACTTCTTGAGGTCTTGAGACCTTATCTTACACTGGCCGAAAAACTGGGAAGTCTCCACGTCCAAATGTCCGACGCTCTCCCTAAGGAAGTCCATGTCGAGTACCGCGGCGACGTCGTTCAGTATAACGTCGCGGCACTGACGCTGGCCGTGCTCAAGGGAATGTTGACGCCGGTGATGGAATCCGCCGTGAACTACGTGAATGCGCCGCTGATCGCAAAAGAACGCGGCATCCAAATCGTTGAATCGAAGGGGGAGCACTCCGAAGATTTCGCCAGCTCCATCACCGTCAAGGCGAGAAACGGCAAACAAGATTTGGAAATTGAAGGCGCCATCTTCGGCAAAAAACACCCGCGCATCGTGCGCGTCAATAATTTTTACCTCGAAGCCGTTCCGGAAGGTTATATTCTCATTCTCCACAACAACGACGTACCCGGGGTGGTCGGAGCGGTAGGAACGATACTCGGCAAAAACGGCATCAACATCGCGGGCATGGAGCTGGGACGCAGTGAAAAGGGCGGCAACGCCATCTCTTTCACCCATGTGGACGACGTCGTACCCCAAAAGGCGTTGAAAGAGTTGCGCGCGCTCCCGCAAATCGTGTCAGCGGAATTGGTGAAACTCTGAAAAGCAGGCGCGAGGCAACAGGCGCGAGGCGAGAGTTTAAAAGAACTCTAGCTCACGCCTCATGCCTCTTGCCTCATGGCTAGAAGTTATGTCCAACGTCGCAATCATCGGCGCCCAATGGGGCGACGAAGGCAAAGGCAAGATCGTCGATCTGTTCACCCACGACGCGGATGTGATCGTCCGCTTTCAGGGCGGTAACAACGCCGGCCATACATTGGTCGTCGACGGCAAAAAGACCGTCCTGCATTTAATTCCTTCCGGCGCGCTGCACCCCGATAAGCTCTGTGTCATCGGCAACGGCGTGGTGGTCGATCCGGAGGTGCTCATCGAGGAGATCGAGGGGCTTAAGGCGCAAGGGAATTTGCAGGACGACGCGATGCTGCGCATCAGTGAAGAAGCGCACCTGATCATGCCCTATCACAAGGCCATCGACCAGGCGCGCGAGCGGCTGCGCGGCGAAGGCATGATCGGCACTACAGGCCGCGGCATCGGCCCCGCCTACGAGGACAAAGTAGCGCGCGTTGGCATCCGTTTCATCGACCTGCTTGAAGAGGAAACGTTTCAGGAAAAACTCAGGCGCAATATCGAGGAGAAGAACATTTATCTGCGCGCCATTCTCAAGGAAAAGACCCTCGACTTCGACAAGATCCACGGCGGCTACGCCGCCTACCGGGAGAAACTCAGACCCCTGGTCACCAATACGAGCCTGCTTCTCGATCAGCAAATGCGCGCCGGCAAGAAGGTGATGTTCGAGGGCGCTCAGGGCACTTTGCTTGACGTCGATCACGGCACCTATCCCTTCGTGACATCATCGAGTACAGTGGCGGGCAACGTTTGCAGCGGTGCCGGCGTCGGCCCCCGGCAAATCCATCAAGTGATCGGTATTTCCAAAGCCTACACCACCCGCGTCGGTAGCGGACCTTTCCCGACGGAGCTGATCGGTTCGGACGGGGAGACACTCAAACGCGAAGGAGTGGAGTTCGGCGCCACCACGGGCCGGCCGCGCCGGTGCGGCTGGTTCGACGCCGTGGCAGTGCGCCATGCGGTGCGCATCAATGGGATTACCGGCATCGCCCTCACCAAGCTCGACGTTCTTACCGGTTTTAAAAGAATTCCCATCTGCACGGCGTACCGCTTTAACAAGACGACAATTAACGAGTTCCCTGCAAGCTTGAAGACCATGCAGGGCCTGGAACCGATCTATGAGAATATGGACGGCTGGCGCGAGCCGCTTACCGAGGTCAAGAACTTTTCCGATCTGCCCGCCAATGCGCAAAAGTACGTCCGCCGTATTGAAGAGATATTGGAAACCGAAATTATTCTGATATCGGTGGGGCCGGGACGAGAGCAGACGGTGGTGCTCAAGAACCCCTTTGATAAGCGGCGCTAGATGACTGTCCCGACTCTAAGCTATTGAATTGACGAGATAATTTGGTCTCACCACGAAGGCACGCCCTCCGCTCGGGTATGTTCCAAACGTTCAATCGTCCAATTCGTTCAAGTCGTTCAACGAACCCTTTTCGGCTCGGACGGCTTGAACGATTTGACGGTTGAACTACTTGAACGGCTTCGCGCAGCATTCTCTCGTTCTCTTTGTGCTTAGGTTCACTTCTTCCGTCAAGCCCGTTTCAATAACCCGGAAGTCTTAAATCATTGTCCGCTCGGTCCCTGCGGAGACACTGAAATGAAGGGTATCCGACGGGTTAGAAGTGGAATCAGCGCGCCACCATGAAAACCGGCGTGAGCCTTGAAAGGACACAAAGCGCCGAATATGATGAATGGGTAGCACGGGATCAAACTCAAGGAGGATTGATTTTATGAACGGAGAAGCAGCCAAGGAGAAACTAGTAGGCGATCTTAAATCTTTGATCGGCGACGCCGAGGAATTGCTCAAAGCTTCGGCCACCCAGGCCGGCGAAAAGATTTCCGTCGCCCGCCAAAAAATCGAACAGAGCCTCGTCGAGGGCAAGAAGTCTTTGGCGGATGCCGAAAAGATACTCGTCAAGAAAGGCAAAGAAGCCGCTGATGTCGCCGACGATTATGTTCGGGAAAACCCGTGGGGCGCGGTGGGCATCGCGGCGGGTATCGGGTTAGTGCTGGGCCTGCTCATCCGGCGGAGTTAACTACGCCGTCATGACCGATAAAGATACCGGCGGCGCGGACAACCGTTCGCCGAAGGGATTCTTCCACCCTGTTCGCTCGCTGCTGGCGGCGCTAAGCGCCGGTTTTCACACCCGCCTGGAACTATTCGTAACCGAGCTTGAGGAAGAACGGGAGCGTCTAAAACAAACGCTCATTCTCACCCTGTTGCTCTTCTTCGGATTCAGTCTTGGCGTCGTTTTGCTCACGATCTTCGCCGTTGCGATCTTTTGGCAGCAGGGCTGGGTCTACGCCGTGGGAGCCTTGGCCGTTCTATATCTCGGCATCGGCGCAGCCGCCGGGCTCATGCTGCGCAAGAAAATTCTGCTGCGGCCCGGGCTTATTCCGTCGACTCTTAACGAGCTGGCCAAAGACCGCGACCGGCTGAGGGCCTCGTCCCGTGAGTAGACGCTTGGACGAGATCACCCGTCGAAAAGAAAAGTTGATCGCCCAGTGCGCCCGGGAGCGTGACGAGATTTCCGCGGCATTCGGCCGAATACGCTCACCCTTTCAACTAGGCGGGTTGATCTGGGCACTAACGCGCGGTCTCAAAAGCCACCCCATCGTCACCGCTGGGATATCCAGTCTGCTGGCCAGTGGTTATGCTGGAAAATTGTTGCGGACGGCCGGCGAAGGACTCAATCTCTGGCGCCTCATCCGGCCCCTCTGGCTCTGGTGGAAGAAAAAGCGCTAATCTTCGTGCGAAATGACGTTATCCGTTCAAACGTTCCAATCGTTCCAATCGGTCAAAAGATTTCGAAGGGTTCTAACGGCTTCAACGATTGGAACGGTTTGAACGGCTTGAACCCTAGTTACTTCAATTTATTCCGATCGCGCCCGCTCGACTTTTCTCGGGTCCACCGCGCCGCTCACCCTGCCGCGCCCGGCAACAATGGCCTGAACGACACCGACCAGTCTCGTCTCCCTGAGCCCATGCCCGCGCCGCTCAAGAGAATTTCTCGTCTCCTGAGCCAGGTCATTTTCCACTTCGAGCCGCTCCGGCAACCACTGGTGGTGAATACGCGGGGCATCGACGGCCTTGTCCACCGGCATGCGGTAATCGATCACGTTCAGTATCGTCTGCAAGGTCGCACTGATAATGCGCGGCCCACCGGCGCCGCCGACGATCAACTCAGGGCGGTCGCCGCGAAGAATGATGGTCGGCGACATGCTGCTCAAAGGCCGCTTTTTCGGCTGCAAGGAATTCGCTTCGTTTCCCACTAGCCCGTAGACGTTGCCGGCGGAATAGATCGAAAAATCATCCATCTCGTTGTTCAACACGATGCCCGCTTTGGACGCCAGCAATTTGGAGCCAAAGCGCGTGTTCACCGACATCGTGCAGGCCACCGCGTTGCCGTTTCGGTCGATGACGCTGAAGTGCGTCGTACCGCCTTGCTCCGGTTTGAAATGGACGAGTCCGTAAAACTTAGCCGGCTGGGTTTTCACCGGCGAGATGCGGCTGCGAATCCACGCGGAGTAGTCCTTGGAAATCAATTTGGCGATAGGCGCGGTGACAAAGTCGGGGTCGCCCAGGTATTGCGCCCGGTCGGCGAACGCGTGTTTCAAGACTTCCGTTATTAGGTGAAGATAGGTCGCTGAGTTGTGCGGGAGCTTATTTAGCTGGTGGCCTTCCAGGACGTTCAGCATCTGCAATATCGCCACGCCGCCTGAGCTCGGCGGCGGCATCGCGATCACCGTGTGCTTTCGGTAGGAACCGAGTAGCGGTTCCCGCCATACGGCCTTGTAATTTTTGAGATCCTCCACCGTGAGCGTTCCGCCATTCTTCTTGACCGTCTCAACGATGGATTCGGCGATCCAGCCCTGATAGAAGATTTCGGCGCCTTGAGAGGCCACAGCTCTGAGCGTATCGCCAAGCTCCGGCTGGCGGATAGTCTCACCTTCCGCCGGCACTTCCCCCTTGGGCATATAGACTCGGGCGAGATCGGGAAATCTTTTCATCGCCCCCTGCTGGCGGTCGATGGCGTAACGGAGCGTGGCTTCCAGCGGAAAGCCATTCGTCGCGTAGCCGATAGCGGGCGCGAGCACGACTTGCAACGGCAGCGTGCCGAATCGTTTCGATGCTTCCAGCAAACCGGCCACTTCCCCTGGCACCGCGACCGCCAGCGCGCCGGTGACGCTCAATTCCCGCGCTGGTTTACCGTTCCTGGCGTATTGATCGGCTCGGGCGCCCTCCGGTGCCGTCTCGCGAAAGTCGAGGGCATGGGCCCGGCGGTCTTTAGCGTCATAGATCACCATGAACCCGCCGCCGCCAAGGCCCGACGATGCCTGATCCACCACTGCCAAAGCGAAGGCTGTCGCGACGGCCGCGTCCACGGCGTTGCCGCCGCGCTTGAGCATTTCCATTCCTGCGCTGGTGGCGAGCTCGCTATCGGAGACGACCAGGCCCGCCGCCGCGCGCTGCGCCCAGCCGGCATCCGGCGCGCGGCAAACAGTGACGAGACAAACCGAAACGACAAACAGTTTTACTCTGCCGAGTGGGCGCATGATGTTTGTGTGTTTAAAGGTTTGAATACTGAAATGCAACTGAAACTGCGGCGTTTCCCGTTCAACGTTCAAAGTTCCGCGTTCAAACCCCCATCGTTAACTCCTGAACTTTGAACCTTAGAACCCGGAACTTTGAACCCAATATTCCCTTGCGCTTCACACCACCTTATTTCATAGTGAATGTGCTATTCAGGCGCCGCGCCGATCCCAACTATACCCGGTCATGCAGACGATCCTTGGCCTATTTCATCCCGACCTTGAAGACGCTCTCGTCGATGAAGTCTTGAAATATAAAAGAGCGGATTTGCTCAGTCCGCTCTTGATCCTCCTGCCATCCGATTTGCTACGCCGCCGCTTGAAGATCCTTTTGACCCGGGAGCGGCGCCTGGCGCTGCTTAACGTTCAGTTGCTGACTTTCTACCAACTGTCGCTCAGACTCCAAGCCGAGAGCGGCGGCGCACCGCCGGAGCTTCGCGGCGACCTGTTTCTCGAAGAAGCGCTCAGGCAAATTATCCGGACGCGCCAGCCCGGCACGGAACCCTTTGCCGGCATCGAAGAGCGCGCCGGCGGCTGCGCCGCGCTCTGGCAGACGCTGCGCGATCTCCGCGACGGTCTTGTCGATCCCGCCGTCGCCCTCGAAGCGCTGGGCGAGGGCCACTTCAGCCAGCGCGCCAGCGAACGCACATCGCAGATCTTGGTTTTGCTACGAACCTTTCAACAGTTTTGTCACCAACAGAAGATTACCGACCAATCCGACCTGAACCGCTGCGCCACCGAGCAAGTTCCTGCATCGAGCTTCTTGAAACAATTCAGGCAGATTTTCTATTACGGATTCTACGATTTGACGCAGATTCAGTTAGATTCTTTTTACGCCGTCGCGCGCCACTATCCGACTACCCTCTTCTTTCCTCTTCTGGCCGCCAAACCGAGTCATGAAGCCTGGCGCTTCGCCGAGCGTTTCTATGAGCGCTATGTCCAGGGACATAACACCGAGTCAACACAAGAGTCGGGAACTCAGGCCGGATTGCCCGCTGCCGCGCGCCTTTTCGATGACAACAAAGAACGAAGATACTCCGACTTTCCGAAACCGTGGCATTGCCAGATCGTTGATACTTTCGGTATCCACGACGAGGTCGCCACGGCAGCCAAAGAGATTCTCCGGCTCGTCGACGATGGCAAGATGCAATTCCGTGAGATCGGCGTCGTCGCCCGCAGCCTCGACTCCCACGGTCGCATCGTCAAAGACATATTTCACCAGCATCGCATACCGCTCGCCGGCGCCATCGAGGAGCCGTTGGGACAATTTCCTTTGACCAAGGCCGTCATCCTGCTGCAGAATTTGCCTGCGAAGGACTTCTTGCGCGGCCAAGTGATCGATCTGCTCTCTTCGCCGTATTTTCAAATTAAGAACATTGCTGGGGATCGTTCCCCGCCGCGCCCAGACCTCTGGGATCTTGCGACCCGCGAGCTCGCCATCTGCAAAGGCGTCGCCGAGTGGCGCCGGCTGCGCCGTTACAACCACGATCTAGAACTAAGGCAAATATCGGACGACGATGAGCCCCGCGTCATTCGCATCGCCGCAAAACAATTAGCGTCCTTGGCTGATATCGTCGAGACATTGGTGGCTGATCTAATACAATTGCCGCCGCAAGCTTCGTGGCAGGAATATGTCGCCGCCTGGAAAATATTGCTGGAAAAGTATCTCGGAATTGCGCCGGTCGCGGATATGACAGCGCCGAGCGTCGATTCGGAACCCGGCGCGGAGATTCTCGCTGTCTTAGACCAACTCGCCGGTCTCGATAGCGTGGAAAATCGCGTCGCGCTGAATGACTTTACCCATACGTTTCAGCACTGGCTCGAACGCTCGAGCGTGACGGATGACCGCCGCAACCGCGACGGCGTCCTGGTGCTCAACGCCACGGCGGCGCGCGGCCTATCGTTCCGCGCGCTTTTCGTTCTCGGCATGAACGAAGGCGTTTTCCCGCGCACGATTCGGGAAGATGCCTTCCTCCGCGATCACG
The DNA here is from genome assembly GCA_963840855.1 of uncultured delta proteobacterium. GTDB lineage: Bacteria > Desulfobacterota > Binatia > UBA9968 > UBA9968 > DATACQ01. The sequence continues at coordinate 26,959 of CAWJBB010000005.1, read as the reverse complement.
ACCGCGAAGTTCTCGAGCGCGACCTGGGCTATAAGGTCAGCCAGAAACTCACCGCCTTCGACGAGGAAAAATTACTCTTCACGCTGCTCGTCGGCGCGGCGCGGGAGCGGCTCTATTGTTCGTTTCAAAGAGCCGACGACAGCGGCCGAGTCCTGGCGCCCTCTTGGTACGTCGACGAACTAAAGCGCGCACTTAAAGACAGCAGCCTTCAAAGCGAAACGATCACCGTCCCGCGCAGCATTATCGAAAAGGCCGCCACGCCGCCATTCGACCGCCAGGATTTGTTGCTGCCAGCGGAACTGGCGATTCGATTAACACTCCAAGCCCAAGATCCCACCGTGCTGATCGAAGCCTCGGCGCCGCTGCCGGCGCTTTACAAACAAGGCCGCAAGGTCGTCGCCGAAATCGATCAAAGCAGCGACCGTCTTGCTTGGTTACGACGGCATGGTCGGCAAGTTCGATAGCTACTGGAAGCATTTTTCCGAACGCGGCCTATCGCCGACCGCGCTCGAAACCTACGCCCGCTGCCCGTTTCAATTTTTCGCGCGCCATGCGCTCGGCTTGGAACCGCTCGACCGCCCCGAAGAGATCCTCGGACCGAGCCCCGCCGAGTTCGGCGAGCTCGGCCATGAGATTTTGAAGACGTTTTACCGCGCTCTGATCGACGGCGGTTACTTTGCGGGTAAAGCGGCAATGGTGGATGTGGAAACGACGTTGCAAGCCGTCGCGGCGCGAGCCTTTGCCGACTATGAGGAAACCCATCCGGTCGGTTACCCGCTCGCTTGGGAGAGTCTCAAAGACGGTCTCCACGAGCTGCTGCGGCAAGTCATCGCGCAAGATTTGGCCGAACTTGCGAACTCAGGATTTGCCCCGGTGAGTTTGGAAACCGGAGTGACCGCGCGATTGCCGGCCGACTGGCCGGAACCGCTCAAGGGGCTGGCAATCCGCGGTCGAATGGACCGCATCGACCGAAACGATGCACGTCTGCGCGTAATCGACTATAAATTTAAATTTGGCGCCAACCCGACAACCCAAGACATGAATCTCATCCGCTCCGCACTGCGCGGCGAGAGATTGCAGCCGCCCTTCTATTGCATGCTCGCGGAGCACTGGGCCGAACAGCATGTCACTAAACCCTCACGACCCGGGATCGAGGCGGATTTTTACTACATCGCGCCGCGCTGGTCCGCCGGTCCGTTGGTTTCGACACACTATCGTAGCGAAGGTCTCGCCGGCAAAATAGGCATAGCGACCAAACAGACCATCGCGTATCTCGCCGATGGCGTTCGCAAAGGTCAATTCTTTATCAATCGCGGCGAGTACTGCGGTCACTGCGATGCGGCGCCGATCTGCCGCAAAAACCACCCGCCGAGCCTCTGGCGCGCCGAGAACGATCCCATTACCAAGCCACACCAGGAATTGCGCGAAAAAGCTCCAAAGAAGCTATGACCCCAAACCCCGAGAAAATCGAGCTGCCCGACGCCCGCGACCGCGAAGTTGCCATAGCGACCTTCGACCGAAATCTTGTGGTCACCGCGGGCGCGGGCACCGGCAAGACCACCTTGCTGGTGGACCGGCTGATTCACTTGCTACTCAGAAATCCCGATCCATTAAAAATCACCGAGATCGTCGCCCTCACCTTTACCAACAAAGCCGCCGATGAAATGAAGCTCCGGTTGCGCCAGCGCTTGCAAACTTTCCTCGATATCGAGCTCCACCGCCAACCCGCAAATGACGTCGAGAAGAAAACTCAAAAAGATATTGAAGCCCTGATCGCGTGCTACCAGCTTTCCAAAGACGAACTCGACAGCCGCGCTCGTGACGCGCTGAGAAATATGGAGCGCGGCGATATCGGCACCATCCACAGCTTCGCCGCCTCACTGCTCCGTCTTTATCCCCTCGAAGCCGGCGTCGACCCGCAGTTTCACGAGGACGATGGCGCCGTATTCGACCGCCTTTTCGACGAGCAATGGGACCTATGGCTGGATCAGGAACTTTCATTGCGAAGCTCCCACGCGGAAGACTGGCGAAAAATTCTCCCGCGCTGTCAGCTCGATCAAATCAAAGCTTTGGCCAAATCGATTTCCACGGAAAACGTAGATCTGCGACAGAACCTCGATGGGCGGAACGCCATTCCGGCCACCCTGCGCGATTGGTTGGCTAAACTCGAAGGCCAAGCGGCAAAACTGATTGAACGTCATCCCGAGGACCGGCTCAACGAAAAGTTAGTTCGCGCGGCGCGCGCGGTTCTCGGCGAATTTATAAAAGCCGGACAGCGGTCGGACCTATTGGCGGAAGAACACACCCTGTTGTCCGAGAAGGCGATCAGTCGAAATCTCAAGGGCTGGCAGCCGGAAGACGGGGCCGAAGCTCAAGAGCTCGTACGCGCCGCCAAGGGGCTCGTCAATGTCGATGGGGAATTGACCGGCCTGCTCTGGCGCTTGCTGGTTTCTTACGCCGAGGATTTCCGCGAACGATTCATCGGCGAAGGGCACCTTTCCTTCGACGGCTTGCTCGTGCGCGCGCGCAATCTCGTCCGCGACCAGGATCGCGTGCGCGCGGACCTCAAGCGGCGCTACAGTGCGATCCTCATCGACGAATTTCAGGATACCGATCCGATCCAGTACGAGATCCTGCTCTATCTCGCCGAAGTCCAAGGCGCTTCCGCCAAGGACTGGCGCAAGGTAAACCTGACTCCCGGCAAAGTCTTCGTCGTCGGCGACCCCAAACAGTCGATCTATGCTTTTCGCCGCGCCGACATCGAGGCCTATCTCGAAGTCGTCGAGAAAATCATCAAGGCGCAGAACGGCGTCGAGTGCCGGCTCACGACGAATTTTCGCAGCAATGCGGCGATACTCGACGTCGTCAACGGCGTTTTTGAAACCCTCATCCAAGCTCAAGACGGCGTGCAGCCGCCCTACATCGCCATCCATCCCGCGCCCGGGAGAATCACTGCGCCAAGCCACGTTCCTAAACTCTTGGTGCGAAAGATTGTCGCGGCTGATCAGGAGATTAATGCCGAAACCGCGCGCCGTCTCGAAGGCGAGAGCTTGGCGCGCTGGTTAAAGGAGCAGGTCTTAGGCAAGACCACGATCCTCAACGCGCGCGGCGAAAGCGTCTGCGCGCAGCCGAAAGATATCGCCATTCTCCTGCGCAAGCTCACCGACATCCACGACTACTTAGAACCCTTGCGCCGCCAGGGGATCCGCTATGTCGTGGAAGGCGAGCGCCACTTTTACGCGGCAAAAGAAATCATCGACGCGGTCAATTTGCTGCGCGCGGTGGAAAATCCCCACGACCGCCTCGCGTTGGTCGGTGTACTGCGCTCGCCTTTGGGGGGACTCACGGACCAGCAGATTTATGAGCTGCACCGGCAAAACCTGCTCGACTACCGCGCCGCCGAGAAACTCGCTGGCAAGGATTTTCCACCGACTCTCGCCGAGCTCTATGACGCTCTGGCGCGCCTCTACAATGGGACTCGGACCATGCCGATCGGCGCCGCGGTAGCACATATTTTCGCGACGTTACCGGTGGAGTTGCTAGCGGCATGCTATTTTCACGGCGAACAAGCGGTGGCCAATTTGCAAAAACTGGCGCAACAGGCCGAACTGCTTGGCCGCGAAGGATTGACAACGCTCAAGGAAGCGATTCGCCAACTGGAAAAACGCGTACTCGACGTCAAGGACGAAGGCGAGAGCGTCCTCGCCGAAGAAAACCTCGACGCCGTGCGCATCATGAGCATACATAAGGCCAAGGGTTTGGAGTTCCCGATCGTAATTTTGGCCGGCTGTCAGACCGGCATCGAAGGCAGACACAGCGCCGATGCCGAAGCGATGTTCGATTGGTCGACGGCACTGACCGGCCTGCGCATCGGCACGATTTCGGATCTCGCCGGACTCTATATCGCCGAAAAGACCCGGCTCAGAAACGCCGAAGAACAAAAGCGTCTGCTCTACGTCGCCATGACCAGAGCGCGTGAAAACTTGATCATCTCCTGCGCGCCGAGCAACCGGCGCTCAAGCGGCAGTTTCCTCTCCATGCTCGACGGTACGCTCAGCGACGGCATCCACAACGCCGAGGCGTCAAAAACAGCTAATGTCGGCAATGGCACGGTGGAAATCGAAGTCGTAAGCGCGAGCCTGACCGCTCCCAGCAAGGCCAGGGGCAAATCCAACCGGACTAAGCAAAACTTCAATTGGCAATCCTTCATCGACACTTGGACGCGCCGCGCTGCGTCATACGAGAAGGCGCAACACTACGCGCCGTTCCTTACGCCGACGCTCCTGAAACGGCAAGAAGAAGCCTCAACAGAAGCCGGCAGCAAGATAAACGGACAAATCTTTCGGCAAACGCCGGCGCTGGTTGTCGGCGATCTGGCGCATCGTTTTCTGCAGAACTGGCAGTTCGCCGGCGACGTCAAAACCTTCGAAGAGCAACTTTACGATTTCATCGATGACACACTGCCAAGCGAATTCAAATCAACCCGACGTAAGATCGAATCCGAGCTCGAAGCCATTTTTAAATCGGCTTCTTCCGTTCGAAAGCTTATGCCGAACTCGCCGGCGCGCGAATTCTCGGCCGCGAAGTGCCGTTCTTGATGCCATGGAACCGGCAGATCATGGAAGGCGTCATCGATCTGATCTACGAAAAAAACGGCTTGCTTTACTTGGCCGACTATAAGACAGATAGGATCGGCAAGAACGAGTTGACTGAAGGCGCGGCTCGCTATGGCCAGCAAGCAGAAATTTATTCTCAAGCTGTCAGGCAGAGTCTAGGACGGGAACCCGCCGCTTTTAAAATAATCTTTTTGCGCCTCGGCGAAGCCGTGGAAGTTGGCGGAGTGAAAAATCAGGAGCTATGGCTGTTTTGAATCTAGTTTTATGAAAATCATTTATCTCGATATCGAAACCGTCCCCACCGACCAATCATTGAACGAAAATGGGCTGCTTGACTCGCAGATCAACTCGACGAGGGGGAGCTTTTCAAAAAGCTCAGTCTATCAGCAACGACGGCAAAAATTATTTGCCTCGCCTACGCCATCGATCCGCCCGCCGACTCACCGATTAACGTCCTCGAGGGCGAGGAAACGGCGATCATTCGGAATTTCTGGAAGCTTGCGATGGACGCCAATCTTTTCGTCGGACACAACGTCCTCGACTTCGATTTGCGCTTTATCTGGCAGCGCTCGATCATTCATCAGATCAAACCGCCGCGGGACATTCCTTTCACGCGCTTCCGCAACAACCCGATATTCGACACCATGCAGGAATGGAGCAAATGGGGCCGCGAACATATCAGTCTCGACAACCTGGCTAAGGCCTTGGGAGTCCCGTCGCCGAAGGAAAGCCTGGACGGCTCGAAGGTCTATCCGTACTACCGTGCCGGCAAGCTCACCGAGATTTATGAATACTGCAAACGCGACGTCGATACCGCGAGGCAGGTTTACCGGAAGCTGTCGTTTACGAAAGATCCGGAGCAAATGTAAAGAAGGCGGTTTTGTCAGCCCTATTCCAGCGCTACCGTGCTCACCCCGGCGGCTCATCGGCACGATCGGCAGAAACGTTTCAACCGATATGAGATGAAACTTGCGCACTTTCACGCAAAAGCAGCATCAACCTCAAAAGCGAGTATCCTCCAACCTTACTCGGCCTAAAACGGCAACACTAAAGTCGCATCATCCCGAAGATCCTATCCATGCGAAATCATCCTCTGAGCGCGAGTTGTAAGTGATCACTGGCTAATACGCCCGCCGCACTGGTCCAAAGCGTCATTGACAGACTAGGATTTCAACGATAGAAAAATAGTTTGATTAGCGAGGCGCAATGCTTGCGTCGCCTGGGATTATCAATCGAAACGAAGATATTCAAGAGGAGGACTTATGGATCACGCACCGGAAGCAAAATTTGAGGAACCGACAGATAATCGAAAACGCGCCGGCTACGGCAAGTTTTTGAGACCCAACTCGCCCTATGACAACTTCATGGAGTCACAGGGGATACCGATCTACCGCGACATCGGCGTGCGCCGCGTGCAGGACTTGCCGCGCAAGCCGTGGAAGCGCATGGGCGGGAGCGGGACATTTATTCAATTGCTCGGCACCGAGGGTCTCTGGGGCTGCTACGTCGTCGAAGTTCCGGGCGCCGGCGCGCTCAATCCGGAGAAGCATCTCTACGAAGAGCAGTATCTAGTCGTCGACGGCCGCGGCACGACGGAAGTGTGGGTCGACGGTAACCCGAAGAAACTTACCTTCGAATGGCAGAAAGGTTCGATCTTCGCCATTCCGATGAATGCAACGCACCGCATTGTTAATGCGACCTCGAGCCCGGCGCTTTTGTTGGCCGGCACCACGGCGCCGAACGTCATGAACAACTTTGGCAACGAGGATTTTATCTTTAATTGTCCCTATCAGTTCAAGGACCGCTTCGATCCCAGCGACGACTACTACAAATACAAAGAAGAGGTCACGCCCGACCCACTGCGCGGCCTCGCGATGCGCAAAACTAATATTATTCCGGACGTGATGAATTGTGAGTTGCCCATGGATAACCGCCGATCACCGGGTTATCGGCGCATCGAACCGCATATGGCGGGACAGCAGTTTTACTTTTGGATCGGCCAGCACGAAACCGGCCGTTACTCGAAGGCACATGCGCACGGCTCGGCCGCGGTGCTGATCTGCTTGAGCGGCAAAGGATATACCTACACCTGGCCGTCAAAATTAGGCACGCACCCCTGGGAAAAAGGCACAACGGAAGAAATAAGACGGCAGGATTACGAACCTGTTGGCATGGTCAGTGCGGCACCGATGAGCGGCAATTGGTTCCACGCCCACTTCGGCGCCAGCAAAGAACCTCTTCGTCTCACCGCCTGGTTCGGCCCCAATGCGCCAGGGCGCGACCGCGGTCGCCCCGGCGAAAAAGCCATCGATTACGGCGCTATCGACATGAAAGACGGCGGCACGGCGGTCCCGTACAACGAAGAAGATCCGTTCCTGCGTAAAGAGTTTGAAGAAACCCTGGCAAGTGTCGGCGCCAAGTCGCGCATGGAGCAAGAGCTCTACGAGAAGTCTTACTAACTCAAGAGTCCAGAGTCTCGAGTCCAGGGTCTAGGGTTTGGGGCAACATCAGACTGTAGACGCTGGAACCCCGGACGGTTTTCAACCAGTTAAGGATCTTAATGGATAGCACAACATCCAAAGCCGCTTTCTCCAATGCCAACCGCCACATGCAGGAGGAAGAAGAGCTTCGACTGACCAGCGTCGGCGTCGATATCGGTTCTTCAACCTCCCACCTGGTGTTCTCCCGGCTGCAGCTTACCCTGGAGGGCTCCCGGTACAGGGTAACCAAACGCGAGGTCTTAAACGAGTCGGAAATATTGCTGACGCCTTACGTGGACGATACCCGAATCGATGTCGAAGCCTTGGAAGCGTTCATCAACCAGCAGTACAAAAACGCCAAGATCCGCCGTGAGGAAGTCGATACCGGAGCGCTGATTTTGACCGGGGTTGCCGTCAGGCGGCGCAATGCCCGCGCCATCGGCGAGCTGTTCGCGAAGGAAGCCGGCAAATTCGTCGCCGTTAGCGCCGGTGACGGCCTCGAAGCGACGATGGCGGCCCATGGCTCCGGGGCCGTGGCCCATTCGGCGAAGATCGGCGGCGTGGTCTTGAGCATCGACATCGGTGGCGGCACCAGCAAGTTCGCGGTTTGTAACAACGGCAAAGTGCAAGAAGTCTCGGCGATGGACATCGGCGCGCGCCTTCTCGCCTTCGACAAGGACGGCGCCGTCGCACGGATCGAAGAAGCCGGGCGCAAGCACGCCGGCTGGGCCGGCTTTAACGTCGAATTGGGCCAGAAAGTTTCACAGGAGAACTTGCGCAAGATGGCCTCGGGCATGATGGACAAACTCTTCGCCATGCTCAAGCCCGAGTCGTTTACCGAGGACGCCAAAGGATTGCTGCGGCTCCCGCCGCTCGCCTATAAAGGCGAGATCGACTGCGTGATGTTTTCCGGCGGCGTGTCGGAGTTTATTTATAACCGCGCTAAGACAACCTTCGGCGATTTGGGACCGTTGATCGCCGATGAAGTTCATCGCCGCATGGGCGATCTAGGATTGCTGGTCATGGAACCTGCGGCGCGCATCCGCGCCACCGTCATCGGCGCGTCGCAGTACACGGTCCAGGTCAGCGGCAATACAATTTTCATCACGCCGGAGGATTCGGTTCCCGTGCGTAACATCGCCGTGGTCGCGCCGGAGTTCGATCTTAGCGGCGATGATCTCGACGAGGCGGGTATCACGACTGCCGTGCACAACGCGCTGCGCCGGCTCGATTTACTCAGCGGCAGACAGCCCGTCGCCATTGCGTTTCATTGGGATGGCTCCGCGACCTTTTTCCGGCTCCAAGCATTTTCCAAGGGGGTGACGGCGAGTCTCAAAGAAATTCTCGCAAAAGGCCATCCGCTGGTACTGGTCAACGACGGTGATATCGGCGGTATCGTCGGACTGCATTTCCAAGAAGAACTCAAAATCGAGAATCCGATCATTTCCATCGATGGCATCTCGCTCAACGATTTTGACTACATCGACATCGGCGCCCTGATTCCTTCTTCCGGTTCAGTGCCCGTAGTCATCAAATCGCTGATCTTTCCCGCCTCGCCACAGCAGTGAGGACGAACTAACCGGAAAGTACGTGGCTCGACACGCTCGCTAGGGAGGATCACCATGGAATACGCACTGCTATCAGCCGTCGCCATCATGGCCTTGGGGATTTACGACGCCGCGCGCGCTGCAGAGGTCACTCTTATTGCTCCCGGCGGCATCCGAGCCGCCGTGCAGCAAATGATCCCGGCCTTCGAACAGGCAACCGGGCACAAGGTCAAGGCGACATTCGGTTCCGGCGGCAGAACCAAGCAGCAAGTCATTCAGGGCGAGCCGTTCGACGTGCCGATCGTGCAACCGCCTTTGGAGCCGGTGATCGCGTCGGGGCACGTTGTTGGCTCGAGCGAAACGCCGCTCGCGACCGTGGCCGTGGGCGTCGCCGTGCGAACCGGCGCACCGAAGCCCGACATCTCGACCGCCGATGCGGTCAAACGGCTCCTCCTCGGGTCGAAAGCTATAGCGTTTCCCAATGCTGCAACGGGTGCGGCCGCGGGCGTCAGCTTTAACGAAACGCTCAAAAAGCTCGGTATCGCCGATGCGATGAAGCCGAAGATCAAAATCGCTCAGGGTGGCAGGGGTGCAATGGAACTGCTCGCCAAAGGCGAGGTCGACATCGGCTTGACCTTCATCAGCGAGATCATTACCGAGCCCGGCGTCGAGGTCGTCGGCCCGCTGTCCCGGGACATTTCGACTCCGACGGCTCTGGTGGGCTTCGTATCCGCGCACTCGAAGGAACCCGAGGCCGCCAAGGCGCTCCTGCGCTACCTGTCCTCGCCCGCTGCTGCGGCGGTCTACACGGAGCGCGGGATGCAGCCGGGTCGCTGAGCGGTCTGCGGTCGCATTCCGGCGCGACGCCTTGCTATTGCTATGCCCTCTCCCGAATACACCCTGGCGATTGCGCGACGGCGAGAGCGCGATCTCGCGGTCCACCGGGTCTAAAAACGGCACCATTTCGGGAATCGACTCGATGAGATGACCGTTGCAATCGAATACCATGATCTTGCCTGCCATCGTCCTTGCCTCCATCTGCGTATTTCTTCCTGAAGCTCGTATCGCAAATTTTGCGCTTGGGAAAAGAGTCTGGCCGCCCCCGCGCGCGCGGAATTAGCGGCTCGGAGATTGATTCGATAGCGACAAAATCTATTTTTTCTAAAATTACAATCTTGGCAAGCAATATTCCCGCTTGTCTTCCAACGCTCCATCGTTACCGCTGGTCTACCACCTCTATGGCTACCGGCGGTCATTACTTCACGCCCGGGACAATCTACACACCACAGATCGCCAGCTTACATTCTTGACTTTCACCCGCTTAAACAATAAGAAGCCCCCTGGGAGTTTGTTCGCTTATGTTAATGTATCGCGCGCGCCAATGCCCCAAATGCCAATACTACGTCGGCTATTCGGTTGCGAAGCCTTTTCACGGCATGCCGGAGGCCTCGGTAGACAGCTTTTGCCTTAACTGCAATTACCAGTTGCCCGTGCGCGCCGTCGTGCGCGGGATGAAGCGCTCAGCTCCGCGGCCAAGAACAAATAAACCGCCCGGCGCGACGCGAAGAGCCAATGATTTTCACGGTAACGCGCGATTGAACGCGCCGCCGGCAACGCGGGACAGCGAACCGCCTGCGCAACCGGTGAACTATCCCCGGGATCTGCGCGCCATCGGCCAGGAGCTGGAAAGGCGGCGCTTCACGATGTTTAATTTGAAATGTTCGGGCGACGCCTATTTCGTTTGGTCGACGGAAAGCATCGGACCCTCCTCGTTTGGCGATCTTCCAAGCACCCGGGTCGAGAGCGCCGCGCAGTTTTGCTCCGGCAACGCGGATGACCCGGCGATGAAAATGCTTCTCGATCGAATCGTCGGTTTTCAATTCAACGCCGACGAAGTCGAGCGTCTGGAGCGACAGGGCGTGCAAAATCGCCGGCCGGAAAGCGGCGTTAGCAACAGCAGTCGCCTGTCACATCTGCTGCGCACAGTGGGAGAGCAAGTCTACCGCCGTAACCAGCGGCTCCTCGCTATCGCATGGCAGGAGCGCCGGATCGGCGTGGTTGCTGAAACCGCCACAGGACGCTGTGAAATGAACGTCCTGCGTTCAGACAATCTCCACGATCTTTGGGTACGGATGTACCTTCAACGCTCCCACTAGATCGGATTTGTTCAAGCCGTTCAAAACGTTCAAATAGTTCCAGTCGTTAAAGAACAGGAGCAGCCGGGACCTGGAACTTTGAACGTTGAACCCGCGCGCGTCAGCGCCGCGCCATGCGTTGCTGCGCGGCCCGCACCGCCCTGAGAATATCCGCGTATCCGGCGCAGCGGCAGAGATTGCCGGCGAGGTATTCTTTGATCTCCTCATCCGACGGGTTGGGATTCTCTTCTAATAGCGCTTTCACGGAGAGGACAAAGCCTGGTGTACAGTACGCGCACTGCAGCGCGCGCTCGCTTACAAACGCTTCTTGAATTGGGTGGAGTTTATCGTCCTGGGAGAGCCCTTCGAGGGTCAATACATCACGCCCCGCCACGCGCGCGGCGAGCAGAAAACAGGAGCTCACTGGTTTTCCGTCCAACAGGACGGTGCAGGTGCCGCAAGCGCCAACACCGCAGCTTTCGCGCACGCTCCAGAGTTTGAAGCGCTCGCGCAGCATTTCAAGCAGCGTGTCGGCATCGTCGATTTCGAGCTTTTCTTGCCGGCCGTTTAATCGCAGCGCAATTTCCCGCTTCATCAATTTTTAGCCCCTGCTCTAGTCCGCGGGCACGGCATCGCCGCTTTTTTTGGCCATTGCGCGGAGAATTCTTTCGGGTGTAAGCGGTAGATCCCGTATGCGCGCGCCCACGGCCTCGAAAATAGCATTGGCGATGGCCGGCGCGACGGTGAGCGCACCGGTTTCCCCCGCCCCTTTAGCGCCAAATGGACCCGATTCGTGGGGCACCTCGACGACGATGGGCCGAATCGACTGCGGCATGTCTTTGATGCTAGCGATCTGATAATCCAGCAGCGAGCCGTTGATGAGCTGGCCCTGGTCGAAAACCATCTCTTCGAAGAGCGTGAGCCCCAAATGCATGATCGCGGCGCCCAGCAGCTGCTGCTCGCAATGCCGTGGATTGATCGCGGTTCCAGTATCGCCCACGCTAAAAAGCTGCAAGACCTTCACCTGTCCGGTTTCGGTGTCTACCTCGACTTCCGCGGCGGTTGCCGATGGGAACCAATACTCGGTGCACTTTTCCGACTGGCCGGTTTCCGGGTCCATGTGGCTCGCCGTCGGTTGACAAACGGCTTCCGCCGCCATGGTGGTGCCGAGGCTGCCGAACTTGGCCAAAAAGATTTCCCCGATGGTCATGCCCCGCTCTTCCATGCCGCGCACGAAGATGCGCCCGTTGCGCGCGGCCAGGTCATCCGGATCGACCTCCAACTTGGATCCCACGATTTCGCATAGCTCTTTTTTGATCTTGCCCGCAGCCATGCGCACGGCATTGCCCATATGGTAAGTGGACCGGCTTCCCGCAGTGATCGTATCGTAGGGCGTGACGTCGGTATCAGGTTGCACGATATGGACTTGATCCACCGAGATTGCCAACTCTTCCGCCACGATCTGCCCCATGGTTGTCTCCGAGCCCTGCCCCATTTCAACCGTGCTGCTGAGGACATTCGCGGTTCCATCGGCGTTCAGGATGACGATGGCGCCCGAAATGGACGGGGTCAACACCGCCTTTACGCCCGCGGCGATGCCCTTGCCGCGCCGCTTCGTACCCGTTTGCATGGGTCGCGGTTGTGACCATTCGATGGCCTCAGCCGCCTGCCGGATCGCTTCTTTGATGCCGAAGGAGCGCACGAGGGTTCCGGTTGCGAAGGGCTCGCCTTCGTCCAGAGCGGGCTTCAAGCGAAAATCCACCGGATCCGCGCCGATGGCGCGCGCGATGATATCCATCTGCGAGTCGTATGCCCAGATGACCTGGGGTACTCCGAAACCGCGGAATGCTCCCGCTGGCACCCGATTGGTATACACGCAATAGGAGTCGATCCAAACGTTGGGAATCCGATAGGGACCCGCCGACGTGTAACCCGATTTGTGGCCGATGCGCGGGCCGATCTCCGCATAGGCGCCCGTGTCCCAGAAGACTTCGCATTTGCGCGCCGTAATGGCGCCGTTTTTGATGGCCGTTTTGATCTTGGTAACCACTTTGTGCTTGGTGATCGTCAAGAACTCCTCTTCGCGGGTAAGCGCATAGCGTACGGGCTTTTTCGTGATCAAGGCGAACGCCGTCACCAGCGGTTCCAACTTGGCGTAAAGCTTGGCGCCGTAACCGCCGCCGAGATAGGGCACGCGCACGCGAATGCGGTTCATCGGTATGCCGAAGGTAGCGGCGATCTCCGTACGCACGTAGGAAGGCGATTGGCTGGCGGTCCAGATATTGAGGCGCTCGTGCTCGTCCAGATAGGCCAAGGTCACGTGCGGCTCCATCGGCATATGCTGCGCCGGCGGCGAGCTGAACGTATCTTCGAACACGCGATCCGCCTCGGCGAATGCCTTGTCGACGTCGCCGAGGCGAAGCTTGAAGTGATAGCAGATGTTTGATTTTTGCCCGGCTTTCACGTGAGCGAGATCGGCGAATGCTTTGGCCGGCCGGTGTTGCTCGTGTACCAGCGGCGATTCCGGTTTCGCAGCTTCAAGCACGTCGACGACCGCCGGCAGGGGCTCATAATCCACATCGACGAGCTGCAAGGCGTTTTCGGCAGTGCGCCGGTCCACTGCGGCCACGGCCACGACAAGGTCGCCGGCGTAACAAACCTTTTCCACGGCGAGGATCGGCTGGTCGCGAAACGCCGGGCCGAAGTGCGGGTCTACGCCTGGCATATTGGCAATCTCGGCGCCGGTCAGCACCACCGCCACGCCGTCGAGCGCCTCGGCCTTCGCTTTGTCAATGCTCCTGATGCGCGCGTGAGCATAGGGGCTGCGCAACACGGCAACGTGCAGCATACCCGGCATTTCTATGTTGCCGACATGCAAGGCCCGCCCGGTTATTTTAGGGTTGGCGTCTTTGCGGTAGACGGACTGGCCGACGACGGCGAAATTTGCCATGCCATTATCCCTGGGCGCGGTTCAACTGCGCGATCGCTTTGTTTACAAACAACCGGGCCATGCGGCGCTTGTACCACTCGGAGCCGCGGAGGTCCGAAAACGGCGATATCTGCTCATCGACAGTATCCTGCACCTTATCAATCACAGCCTGATCGAGAACCTGATCCTGCACAAATTCCAGTCCGCCAATGAGCAGGGGTGTCGCCGCCACACCACCCAACGCAAGCCGCAGTTCCTTGCACCGGCCATTCTCTTTGACCAGAAACGCTGCGACCCCTAGGCATGGCCAGTCATTGGCCGAGAGCGTGCTAAATCGTAGATAAACCGCTTGGCTGTTCGCTGGCATAGTGGGAATCTTCACATCAACCAGGATCTCTTCCGGGTCTAAGGCGGTCTCATACATACCGCGAAAGAAATCTTTGAGCGGTATTCTGCGCGAGCCATTGGGGCCGAGGGCGGTGACTTCCGAGTTCAACACCAGCAGCGGCGGTGGCGGGTCGAGACGATAGTCGGCGTGAGCTAGATTGCCGCCCACCGACGCGGTCTGGCGAACACGGACGTTGCCGACATGGCTGAAAGCCTCGGCTATTACGGGCACCTTTTCGCGGATCAACGGCGATGTTTCCACCATGCGATGGGTGACCAGCGTGCCAATACGCACGCCGTCGGGCTCTCTCTTTATCTCTCTGAGTCCGGGAATCGTCTGCAGATCGATCAGATATGGATAGTAAAGCGCCCGTTGCTTCATCAAGATGACCAGCGTGGTACCGCCGCCGATGAGGCGCGCATCGTCGCCGTACTCTGTGAGCAGGCCCGCCGCCTCAGCCAGAGAACCGGGCTGGAATAGTTCGAAAGAACGAATCGTCATGGCAGTTTATCCCGCACCTAACCTGCTTGCTTTTGAGAAGTCAAGTTCAGTTTCGCCAAAATTTGTAGGGGCAGGCCCCCGTGCCTGCCCGAATCAGGGCGACCACAGGGGATCGCCCCTACATTGATATGTCTGCTGAATCAAACTGAACCACAACCCATGGTTGACAGAATTGGCTGAACTTTGAAAAGAATCTAGTTAATCAAAGGGAGGGGATATTATGTCATTTACCACGATCCGCCACGTCGCCATCCACACGGACGATCATTTCCGTATGGCTGCCTTTTACAAGAACGTCTTCGGCATGAAAAAGATCACCAACGGCATGACCGACAAAAACGGCAATTATGACAAGGAACGAGGGCATTACAGCGACGGGGTCATTGGCCTCGCCCTGCTCCAGCGGCAACCGGGCACTAGCGCGGGGCTCGACCACTTTGGCTTTGCGGTCGAAGACGTGCAAAAAGTGAAAGACCGGCTCACACAACATTACCCGGATGTGTTCGTGGCGCAAAGTCCAAGTCACGTGCCGTTTGCCGGATTGCGCAGCCACGATCCGGACGGCAATCAGTTCGACCTATCGCAAAAGGGCATGGACAATGTGCGCGAAGGTTACGTTGAGTTTGGTTGGGAGCAACCGCGCTGGATCAATCATGTTTGCATCCGCACGGCCCGGCCTGGATATCTGGCGGAATTCTACGAAAAGGTCTTTGAGCTGAAGGTAGACCAGAATCTTTCCGATGAAGGCAGCTTCTACGTGACCGACGGCAAAGTCTACATCGCGCTACGCCCGTGGAGCATGGTGACGCACCGCGGTCTCATGGCAGGCCTGGATCACTTCGGCTTCAAAGTCGACAATCTGGAGCAAACCAAAAAGGACCTCGAGGCCCTCGCTGCCTCCACCCCCGCCTCCAGCGCGCGCAAGATCGCCATCGGCCGCGAGGGCGAAACGAGGCAAAAAAATCTCGAAGGCTGCAAACTGTGCAAATATCCGCTGGCAGATCCGGATGGCGTGCTCCTGGATCTTACAGATTGACCGACTGAGATTGGAGATCTTATGGAATTCGCGAATATCAATGACACCATGCGCATGGCTCAAGAGCAAGACAAGCGCTTCGTTCCGCTTTTTGGCTCTGAGACTTTTCGTTCGTGGATACTTTACTTTCAGCCGGGCGACCATACCGACATGCACTATCACATGTCCCCGGAGACCTTTCTGGTGCTAGAAGGAAAAGCATCGGTCAAAGGGCTGAAAGGCGACGAGCGGATCATCGAAAAAAACGAGATCGTTTTTTTCGGCGCCAAGGACTACTACCAGATCACCAACGTCGGCACCGAACCTCTTGTGCTCGTGGGCAATCGCTCCGAAGCCTTCGGCGGCGCCCATGTGACCGCCAAAGAAGAACGCTAAGAAATTTGCATAGACCCCGGCGGCACGGGCAGAGCTGAACAGCAAATACCGCCCTGCTGCTCGATCCGAATTCAAACGCAATGATCTTCGTCTCATCAAGCCGCCGGACTAGAATGAACCGACCCGGGAAGCATAGCTCCGAGGTAGAACTTTCGTCCCGGAAGCGACCTATGGCCATTCTCGAGCGAAACCCAAGTGGACCGGCTCGGGGAGCGCTTAAGAAAGGCGACCTACCCACGAGAAGAACGATTTGAGTATCGTTGGAGTCAATACCTGACGGTCTTTCGGAGCACTGAACTCATCCAAAGCCGTTATCCGCGACAATTCAGGACCTGTTCGAATTAGAACCGTACTGGAAGGCCAAGCCAAATCTTCTGGCTCGATAATCGAGAAATTACGTCGCGAAAGCATTCGGAACTCAGCCAGGTTCAGAGATATCGCAAGCGTGCCGTATCGTCGTCACTGATATTCAATGGCACAGAGACGAGGCAGTTTAGATTACTTTCCTATCTGCATTTCCCGACACCGTACGAATTATGGACCGTAGAATAAATCCCAGCTTACGGTTGATCGAGCTGTGCACGTAATCATGGAAAGCTGCAAGGCAAACCTGTAGAGATCACGAAGAGGTCATATTTGCAGCATGTTTGGGCAGAACTTTCAGAAATGCTCTCTGACGTGGTAGCACTGTCAATACATCAAATATGGCGGCGGGGATGAAGAGTCGCGCAAGTCCTTCTGGGCACAATGTGTGAACTGATTACGAAGCTAGGAGATTGAGAAGGAGTCTAGACGTTTCTACTGAACGAGGTGGACTCTGACGGAAGTAGATAACGGTCCAGGACCTCAAAGAGGGAGCTGGCGTTCGGAAAGAAAATGATCAGCTGAAGAATCTTCGGAACCACATTGATACCCTTGACGAAAAAAAGGACCTAAAACAATGATTTTCCTGATTGAATATAATCGCCCCGAGGGACGTATCGTTACTTTTAAGACATTCGATCGAATCTGAACGGTTGCGCGCAGAGAATATACGCCTTGAGATCGAATTAAATCTCAACCTGACAGTAAGATTGAGCACGAAGTCGTCTTGTTGGAAGCCACAGACGAAAAAGCTCTGCGACGAACGCATCGCCGCTACTTTGAGGACATATCTCAACTTGCCAAATCTTTGGGCGATGGCAGTTAGAAGATTTGCACGCTTTAGATCGCATAGACTTGAGGCCACCGGAGAAACGAGATTCGTCACCTTGGTCCCCGACAAGAGGGCAAAACAATGAAACTTGATCTATTCAAGCGAGTCGCGCTACGGATCGATCTCCCGGAACATGGACTTCGAAAAGGTGATGTCGCCACCATCGTCGAGTATTTGCCCGGAAAAGACTGCGAGGACGGTTACGCATTGGAGGTATTCAATGCCGTCTGCGACACGATTGCGGTGACTACTGTTTCGGAGTGTGACGTCGAGCCGCTAACGGCCGCTGTAATACCGTCAGTCCGGCCGCTTGCCAAGACTGGCTGATTGCTTCTTATCCGATTGCGCCTGAAGACATGGACACTGGTCTCAGGGAAATAATCACCAAGTACAATCCCAATCGCCCACTAACGGAAGCCTCCACCCCTCCCTCCTCATGGTACACCGACCCGCGTGTCATTTGAATTAGAGCAAGCGCACCGTCTTCTCTCACTCGTGGCAATTGGTCGGGCGCGCCGATCAAGTGCGCGAGCCGGGCCAATACCTAACTTGTCAGATTGCCGGCGAGCCCATTTTAGTTATTCGCGGAAACGACGGCATCCTGCGTGGTTTCTTCAACGTCTGCCGTCATCACGCTGCCGCTGTCTTGACAGCAGCCGAAGGCAAAGCCGAGATACCTGCGCTGCCCGTATCACGGCTGGACATATGATCTTCAAGGCGCGCTCATCCATACGCCGGAATTCGGCGGTGTCGCAAATTTCGACCGCTCGGCAAATGGGCTTGTCCCGGTTCAGATCGCCGAATGGCAACACTGGTTGTTTGCAAAACTCGAACCGGGCGGTCTCATCACTGAAAGAATATTTAGGCAACGATCTTCATTGAACGCTTTGAACCCTTGAACCTTGAACAACTCCACTGGTTCGAGCGGCGCCATTATTCGCTCAACTGTAATTGGAAAGTCTTCGTCGATAATTATCTCGACGGCGGCTACCATGTGCCGCACATCCACGGCGGTCTAAACAGCGTTCTCGATCCAGGAAATACAAGATCGAAACCGGCGAGCGTTTCTGCTTGCAGTCGAGCCCGATGGTCACTGATAAAGGCGAATCCCAAACAGCTTCGGTCCGCACAGGCGACGAGCGCTTTCTATTACTGGATTTATCCGAACTTCATGATCAACATTTACGAAGGAGTGATGGATACCAATCTCGTGATTCCCCTCGCCGTCGATCGCACGGAAGTTATCTTCGACTACTATTTCGCCGACGTGTCTGAATCCGCGCGCGAGCGCAATCTCGCCAGCATCGCCGTCAGCGAACAAATTCAGGCCGAGGACGTCGCGATCTGCGAATCCGTTCAGCGCGGCCTTGCCTCTCGCGCATATAATACTGGGCGGCTCTCAGTCAGACGCGAAGCAGGAGAACATCTGTTTCACAGGCTTCTCCACAGCGATTTGAAAGCCGGACTTTCGAGCAAGGAAATCTCCGCGTAGAAATCTTAAGCGGCCGCTGCAGCAGTAGCACTCACCGCGAAATTGACCGGTAGCCATCAACACCGAGCCAGCAAAGGCTGACAATAATGCAGTGTTTGCCGCGGCAAGTTTTTCGTTGTTAAGTGGCGAAAATGATTATAGATCACCCATCTCTGAAAAAACGTTTGAAATAGATTGACCGACTCACTTATCACTTAATAGTTAGAAGCACTGAGTATTGCAGCATGTCCGGAATGCGTAAGTGGCGACGTTGGATCAAAACGATCTACCAAGTCATCATCGATTCGATCAGAGAGGACAAGGTTATCTTTGACGGCTACTACGCACTCGTCGAATCCAACACGGCAATTAGCAGTCCATGGAATTTCCATCAGTGGGCACTACACAATCACGAGCGTTCGCTTATGCTACAGGTACGCAAGCTTGTCGATCACAGATTCCCGCACGTACAGTCTCGGAAAGTTAATTGGGGAAATTGCCAATAGCCCTGGAACCATTACCAAGCGCTCATTCTTTGCGGCTTATCCAATGCATCACCGTGACATAGCGGCAATGTATTGGGCGAAATACACTGGCGGAGTCAATGTAGATCGACTTCCGAAGTCCGTGCCGTTGCAGGATATTGGCCTTCTCAAACGTCATTCCGAGCGCATCTGTACTCTCGTCAATAAAGACATAGCTCACTTAGACCGGCGCCGTAGGCTACGAAAAACCAACTTCGAGGAAATTTACGAGGTGCTCGGCAAACTTGTGTCGGTTGCGGCCAAGTACGGAGACTTGCTTGGCAGGCCGGTCGCGGACGACCTGAACAACTTTGTCATTACTTATGACTGGATGTCGGTTTTCGATGTGAGGTGGCGCGACAGTGCTTCTAACAAATCGCTCCAGGGGCGACTTGCAAATACGCACGCGCCCTAATCTCACTCGTTAGGTTCCTTCATGCCTACGCTCGTGACGTGTTCACCCTCAACACAACTTCCAACATAGAGGAAGCTGATTCATCATGGAACTTTCGACCGTTCTGATCTTCTTGCCGCTCGCGATCGTTTTGCTGATCCTTGCGAATATTATGACAGGCAAATTTAGATGAAATTTATGAAATTTTATAAATTTAGATCACTTCACGGAGACGGTCTACTGTTCGCGTTGGATATGATCGTTAATAAGTCGAATATATCTGTCAACCCACGATGCGATGAACGACCCAGAGGAAGGAGCGTTTTCAGGTTATTGATGAAAAAACGATCATCTCGGAAATTGGGGCTGATGAGTATTGTAATGAACTATATCTGGCACGACACAACATCAATAGGAGACGAGATTTACTTGTTTTGCTGCCAAGGCAGACAACCCCTTGCTTTGGGCGCATTATGCGAACGGATATTCCGGCATTGCGTTCGAATACGAGCTTCCCTGCAATAGTCCGTTAATCGACGTGTTACCGATAGAGTACTCGGCGAAGAAGACCGAAATATCGTACGCTGCTGTCAAGGCTATCGGCAATGGCAGTGAAACTCCATATTCATATGGTATACTACGAAGGAAAGAGAAACGAATGGGCGTACGAAGACGAATATCGAATCTATCTGAAGTATTAGCCTCAGATCATTATTTAGAAGACGTAACACCGAGATCAGTGATTCTCGGCGGGAGGAATACCCGATTTGACGATGTATTTATTCAGATATGTCGGAAGTATGATATAAAATTAGGATATCTAATGCCAAAAGAATGCGGATATGAAATATTTTACCCAAACGAAACGCCTACATGATTAAAGTTCAAATACCTTTGTCTTTTTCTGTTCCGCACGAAGGGCGACAAAACGAGAGCGAAGGGACTATGAAGAAAACATCAACTCCTAAGAGACCAAAAAAAGACGAGATGCGACGAGAATATCGATTCGACTACCGCAAGTCTCGTCCAAACCGATTTGCCCCCCTAATGAAGGGCGGGACAGTTGCAGTTGTATTGGACCCGGATGTTGCCTCCGTATTCCGGTCGCCGGAGTCGGTAAACTCTTTGTTGCGGTCAGTGATAACCGCACTTCCCAAACAAACCAGGGCTCAGTTGAAATCCGGCTAGGCGAGTCGCGGCAAGGTCGTTTGCTGATTGTGTCATACACAGAAAGAGGAGAGTCTGTGCGCGTGATTAGCGCCAGAGAAGTCACCTCTTCCGAGAGAAAAGCTTATGAAGAAGGTTAAGCCAGAGATGAAAGATCGACTGCGGCCGGAATACGACCTGAAGAGATTACAGGTGCGGAAGCTCGGCCCGGGTCGTAAGAGTTTCGGCAGCTCGGTTGTCCGTTTAGAGCCCGATGTAGCAGAGGTGTTCCCGAGTGCCGAGTCAGTGAATGAGGCGCTGCGGTTTCTAATTAGAGTCACGAAGGACAACAAGTCCACTTATCCGCGAGCCTGAGGGCGGCGCATGACAATCCCACTGCGGTGGGGCGCGGCCTCTCTTACGGTTCGGGCCGAATGCGAACGATTTAGTTTTTGGGGCCGCGCGTCTGAACGGCAGCGTTTAGCATCCAATCGGAGTTACTAATGGAAAACAAATATCAAGAAAAATTCGGCTATCCCGTTCCGCGTACCGCGGGTAAAGTTAAGCCTCAGATGGCCTCATGGATTCAAGATTTTATCAGGCACTCGCCCTTTTGCGTGTTGGCGACGAGCAACGCCGATGGCAATTGCGACGCGTCGCCGAAGGGCGGCACGCCCGGGTTCGTGAAGATTCTCAATGACAGGCAACTCTTCATTCCCGACGTCGCCGGAAACAAACTGTTTCACGGCTACGGCAATATCGAAAGCAATCCGAAGGTTGGTTTGGTTTTCTTTATACCAGGCCACAACCAGACGGTGCGAGTCAACGGCGGAGTCAGAGTGATCGACGGTGCTGAACTCCAGAATGTGAAACTCGAAGTACACGATCCCGACGAAAAAGCCGAAGTGCTTCAAGGTCTGTTACTCGACGTTGAGGAGTCTTATAGCCATTGCCCGAGGGCCCTTAAATTCTCGAAACTTTGGGATGTCGAGGAAATCTCCAAGAATATCGCCAAGCCACCGCTGCCACCGAAGGAACCTGGAATCTAAGCGGGTACGCCGGTTCAAAGTTCAACGTTCAAAGTTAGGGACAACACTTTAGCCGTTCAATTTGAACTCCGGCATACGTTGAATATATTGAACCTTGAACGTTGAACCAAGCTTAGATAATAAGAAATCCGATATGCCGCGCAAAATCTACATAGACGGTCAGGCGGGAACGACGGCCTTGCGCATCCGTGAATGGCTCACGGGGCGGGATGATATAGAGGTAATCACCCTCCCCGAGGAGTTGCGCAAAGACGCTGACGCGCGCAAGCAGGCGTTGCGTGACGCCACCATTGTGCTTCTCTGCTTACCCGACGACGCAGCGAAGGACGCGGCGGCATGGCTCGCCGACTCGCCGGTGCGTATTCTCGATGCCAGCACCGCGCACCGCGTGAGCGAAGGCTGGGTTTACGGTTTGCCGGAACTGGTTTCGGGCCAGCGGGAACGGATCGCGACAGCGCCGCGCGTGGCAAATCCGGGTTGCTATGCGTCCGCCGTAGTTTTGCTCGTTCGCCCGCTCGTCGATGCCGGGCTCCTACCTGCCGATTCAGCGTTATCGATCCACGCGCTTTCCGGCTACTCGGGCGGTGGCCGTTCGCTGATCGAGCGCTGGGAGAATCCTAAACGAGGATTGCTCAAGCTCGCCCACGAAGCGCCCTACAGCATCAACAAAGTCCACAAGCATATTCCCGAAATCATGCGCCACGGCGCGCTTAGCGCAGAACCGCAATTTTTGCCTGCCGTCGGCCCTTTTCGCTGCGGCATGCGGGTGGCGATAATGATCCCGGCGAAGACTTTACCGAAGACAACCACAGGAGAAGCGATGTGGGACGCGTTTGCGGCGCGCTATGAAAGAGAAACTTTTGTCGAAGTCGAACCGCTGACGGATGCAAGCGACGCCGACGAACTTACCTTCGATCCGCAGGCGAATAACGAAACCAATCGAATCTCTCTGCGCGTCCTACCGCACCAGTCGGGTCATGTCCTGCTCATGGCGCGGCTGGACAACCTCGGCAAAGGCGCAGCGGGGGTGGCGATTCAGAACTTGAATCTCATGCTCGGGGCGCCGGAAGGCACGGGTCTGCCCGCGTAACGGTCCGGGTACCGTTCAAGCCGTTCAAAACGTTCAAATCGTTCCAGACGTTAAGAATACAGACGTTGGTTAAGGGTATAGGCGCAACCCGAAGCCTTGGACATCACGACACTCTCAATATTCCGTCATTCCAAAACTCCATCTTTGTTTGCGCGCTTTTCCGCGGCGCGCGCTTGGGGCACGATGCGCAGCGGCCGCGGAACAAGAGGCAGCAGTGTCCGAATCGTTAGAGTTGAAAGCTTGAATGTTTTTTCTCGCCGTTGGTTCCAACCTAAGCCATAAGCTTTCCTGAGTTCCGCCGGCAATAATCCGGCGGTTATCAAACGAAAGAGCGGCCCGGCAGGCTTCAAGAGCCAGGGGAGGGAATAAAGAATTTCCTTTGCCAGCGTTCCCGCGCTGGGTCCGACGGCGATTTGATTCCCCGCGAGCATAGCTTTCATGTACGCTTGGAAGTCTGCGAGCGATGCCGGCACGATATGTTCAGGGATATCGAATAGCCGCGCGAGTATTTTACTTTCTTCGTAATATCGAGACGCTTCTATCGGCGAAAGGGGCGCAACAAAATTATCGTAGGCTAGGATGCCGGAATCGATCAGCGTGGCATGCACCCAGAGCAGCAGATCCGGGTCTAGAGCGTCGTAGCGCGCGCCGGTGAAAGA
The DNA here is from genome assembly GCA_963840855.1 of uncultured delta proteobacterium. Lineage (GTDB taxonomy): Bacteria > Desulfobacterota > Binatia > UBA9968 > UBA9968 > DATACQ01. The sequence goes on along the minus strand of CAWJBB010000005.1, from coordinate 3,424 downwards.
AGCTTCGTTTTGCGCCACGACGCCTCGTACTTTTCCGTGCACGCTTCTGACTCGTTCCAGGGAAGCCCGGGCAGCGGCGGCCTCGTCGAATACGATGGACCACATGGTGTTCATGGTCCGATGCAGGCGGCCCAGCGGATCTTCCTTAAAACGGCTGTGCTCGGCAACGCCGGCGGCGACCTTGGGGTGCGCAATCTGCATGAGCAAAGCGCGCCCACCGGCCAGAAGCGATACCATCTCGCGATTCACGCGCCAGAACATGGACCGGCGCGGAAAAAACTCAAGGCGGTGCTCCATGCCTTGTCGGAAAGATAGCTGCCTTACCGCTTTGTATTGACCGCCGCCAGCTCTTCAGCGATGATTTTCTGAAACAGGCTGTATGGCTGGGCGCCAGGCAAAAGCTTTTGGTTGACGAAAAACAGCGGTGTCCCCCGGCCGCCGAGGTAAGCCGCGGTGGCGGTTTCGCGTGCTACTTTTTCCTTGTGCTTGCCGGCGCTGAGACAGGCGCCGAACTGATCGGCATCTAGCCCCACCTCCCGGGCAAACCGTTTGAAATTGGCTTCGGTAAAGAGCGATTCCCCCAGGTTGGCGAACAACTTGTCGTGATATGGCCAGAATTTTTTCTGTACCGCGGCGCATTCAGCGGCCAATGCGGCTTGCTCGGACGGTTTACCGAGAACGGCGAAGTGGCGGTAAGTGAAACGCACTGTGCCTTTTTCGATATATGACTCCTTAAGCTTCGGCAAAGTATCCCGCCAAAACCTCCTGCAATAGCCGCACTGAAAATCGGAGAACTCGACGATCCAAACGGGAGCGCCCGCGGACCCAAGCATCGGCTCGCGTCCTAACCCATCCAAAAACGCGCTTACCGTAGAATTTTGCGCCGCCACCGGCGAGGAAAACATCGGCACGGACAAGAGCGCGATAATCAGGCTTACAGCCCCCATAGACCATGTCGTTTTCAACACCTGCGCCTCCAATTCAAAATCCTACGGCAATACCTCGCTCGGCAGCACTTCCTGCGCGCAGTTTGTCGTCACGCGTTGCGGCAGCGGGCAAGAACCACCCGGTCAGCAAACCCAATGCTAACGCACCCAAACCGCAAATCAAATAAAGCGCGTCCGTCCCGCCGTGGTCTACTAACCAGCCGGCGGCAGTGTTCGACGCGATGCCCGCTATCCCCATCCCCACCATGGAGAGTATCCCCTGGGCGGTCGAGCGCAGTCGTTCCGGGGCGACCGTGTCCAGGTAAAGCGGGCTTCCCAAGTTGAGGCCAACCACCGTCACGCCGTGAAACGCCTGGACGGCAAACAGTAACATGGGATCGGTGAGTAGCGCGCAGAGTGTCCAACGCAAACCGCCCACGAAAACACCAACCGCCAGCAGTCCGCGCGCGCCGAGCCGCTTCAGACCGCTACCCGTCAAAAACACCAACGGAATCTCGAAGGTTAACATCAATATCCACATGGCGCGAATCATTTCCAGATCGCCGCCGCGGGAGCGGACAAAGAGTGGAAACAGCCACATGGGCCCGTGCATCAGGAAGTGGGCGGCCAGCGCAAAGAAAAGAAACCGCAGAAACGGGCCATTGCGCATGAGCTCACGCCAGTCGCCGCGCTGCGCGCGCAGCGCGACCGCGCCCTTTTGCGGCAACACGAACGCAATGAACGCGGCAACGAGCACCAGAGCTGCCGTAATTGGAAACATAAGACCGAGACCCGGTTGGGAAATTTCCCGGCCGGTAGAATGCACAACGCCGGGCGGTTGATAAATGCTGAGAAACCATGGGAAGAGAAGAATAAGGATGAAGTAGCCGACGGTGCCCCACACCCGCACGCGGCCGAAGGCGTGTCGCCCTTCATCGCGGAGAATTGCCAGGCTGACAGAAATCATGAGCGGAAACACCGCCGTGCCGACCGACGCCAGCGCCGCCATCGCGATCAGGATCTGCTCAAATCCCTGCGCTAGTCCGAGACCCGCATACCCAAGCGCCGTGCCCAGAGTGAGAAACGCCAATACACGGCTGCGCGCGCCGGTGCGGTCGGCCACCTGGCCCCACAATGGTTGCGCGATCATCCCCACCAGCGGAGAAATGGCCAGGACCACTCCCAGTTGCGTCCCGGAGAGGCCCGCGTTCTCCCGGAGATACAAACTGAAATAAGGAAAAAAGATTCCCAGCGATCCAAAGTAAGTGAACCAGAACATCGTGAGCGGAATGGAATACCACATGGCGCGATGATAGCATCGATATACGCCATCTACGACGGCGGTTCCAGGAGTTCCAGTCGTTCAAGATGTTCAAACCGTAATTCGACGGCTTGAACCATTTGAACGTGAGCTAAAATGAATTGTGATTCGGCGCGAACGATTCATACGGTCGGCCATTCCACAAGGACGATCGAGACATTTCTCGCTTTGCTCGAAGCCCATGAAATCGAATTGCTCGTCGACGTACGCCGCTGGCCCGCCTCTCGGCGTCATCCGCAATTTCACCGCGAAGCGTTATCGAATTCGTTAGAACAGGCCGGTGTCGACTATCTTTGGCGCGGCGATCTCGGCGGGTTTCGCAAACCGGCGCCTAACTCGCCAAACACCGGCTGGAAAGTTGGCGCCTTCCGCGCCTATGCGGATTTCATGCTGACGGATGAGTTTCACAACATCGTCGAGGAAGTGGAAAGATTGGCCGGCGCGAAACGAACCGCGTTCATGTGCGCCGAAGCCGTGCCGTGGCGCTGCCACCGCCAGTTGCTCGCGGATGCGTTTCTCGTCCGAGGCTGGTCCGTGGCGCATATTATGGACAACGGCTGCCACGGCACAAGCTACCGCCGTTCGCTCATCCGGAAGGCGCGAAAATCTATTACCGCGGGTTGCTCTAGTGAACTGTGACAACTACATAGCGTTTGTCGTTCATGGTTCGAGAGCCTCACCACGAACGGCTTGTGCCTTGACCGTTCACCCTGAGCTTGTCGAAGGGTTCTTCGAACTTGACGCGAATCAATTGTTGCAGCTCACTAGAGTGATGATTAATGGCGCTTTTCGGGGGCTGCTGAGTTACCCGAGACCCCGTGGTAAAACTCATGCCGCTTTTTGCGCGGGCGTAACATTGGTAAAAACACGAATCGGCAAAATCATCATGTCAAGGCCCGCGAACTGCAGCCGCTGTTGCAAGGTAAACGGAGTATGATTGTGCAACAAACGGGTAAACAGGTTTTCCTGTTCGAACACTAGCGTGCCGCAGAAGAAAATTACCCGCGGAAATTCCTTGGCTACCGCGTTGCACAGTTGCTCTAACTCCTCGATCAAATCTACGCCGAGATCATAACGGTACTCGGCATACCAACCCAGACAGGTTGCAAAATCCACGAAGCTCTTGAGGTCCTCCTCCTTTTTGCGCTTGAGGTTCTCGATTTCGGCATGTCCCTTG
>CAWJBB010000004.1:0-23993 GCA_963840855.1 uncultured delta proteobacterium | reverse complement strand
GTTTTGAGCAGAAAGCTCTTCGCGAACGATCTTGCGCACCATCTCTGCCGTAAGGGGCTTCTCCCTCAGACCCAGGTAGGAGTTGAGTACATCGTTGATGAGGGTTTGATACCCTTTCCCGGTTCTCTCGGACTCAGCCTTGAAACGCTTCAAGATCGCATCGTCGAGATAGATAGTGATGCGCGTCTTCCCAACCTGGGGAATCACCGCTCCGCGTTTGCCCTTGGAAAAATTATACTCCTTCTTCATATGTTCTTCTTTCCTTCCGTGTCGGTTTCCGAACCGAGATTATGCGAAAGTCGTCGTCCCGAGGAGTCCAGACCACAACTCTAAGGGAACCGAACGTGTTTGTGCCGAGAGTGACAAACCGTTGCTCTCCCTCAGCCGATTTATCTTCAATCGTCACCGCCAGTGGGTCGCTCAAGACTCCGTCGCCTTCGGTAAGAGAGGCACCATGCTTCTTGAGATTTGCGGCGTCCTTCTTGGGGTCAAAGATGGCGGTCACCAGACAAGTGTATGCATATGATGCATATATTGCAAACCCGACGTGGGTTTACGGCGCGACCTTGCGTCCCGAGAGCTAACACTAAGGCTGAACGGACGAGGCCAGCGAGCGAAGCGAGCGAGTCCGAAGATCCGTTTCAAGCCGATTGTTAGCCAGCTTCAGTGCCATCTCTCTGTGTCGTTCGAAGTCCCGCGATAGCGCGGGTGCATAAATCGACAAAGTCCGCTACCCCCTTGGCATCGCGCCCGAGCGGCGCGTCGACTGTATCTCGAGTATGCGCACACGAGTTCCGTACTCTTTCTGCCCGACCGAACAGAGATTTAACGCCGTCGAGCGTCCAGCCCTCCAAAAGCTTCGTCTTTGCGACAATCGTTCCTTTGTCAGCAAACGAGGTGGTCGCCAAGAGTGGACCAAGCGGTGCTCTTTCATGCATCAACGGCCTGTTACGATGCTCGGCAGAGCAAAGGCGCTTCCGAATCTCCTCCGCCTTCGCCCGACGGCCGGGGGACAATGCATTCCACGACGCTAGAGGATGCCGCATGGCAGCTGCAACTGCCGCGCCCTCGAGTTCGAGCGTAAGGGCAAACAGACACAGGCGAAAGACAGGCCCCCAAAACATTTCGGGTGAGACTGTGCCTACGATAGCATCCTCTTCGAGTACAAAGACGATGATTCCACTTCTGGGACGCTCAGCGAGGATATGAACGAGCTTGAGGGCCGGTGTATCGGCTGAGGCAATCTCATCTGGATGAATCGGATGCACGACTTCCCCAATGATATCGAGATCGCTGTCATACATATCCATCGAGTACCACCCGGCAAGCTGCGTTTGTCTGTAAACTAATGAGACTCGATCCACGGGCTCATATGCGAAGTCAGATGCATCCCAAGCAGACACGAGAAGATCGTTGGCTTGATCGAAGGTCATATCGACGCGTAGCGGTGGACCAAGGGGCTCAAGAAACGCGCGAGCGGTCAGCGCGGATGCTACGATCTCGAAAGGGTCAAGCGACGTCACGATGGTCTCTCGGGAATCTGGTCTGGCTAACGTCGAGGTAACGCGCGGACCGCTTGCGGCCCGTCGCCGTTGACGGCAATGTTAGCCGTCAATCGTTGCCGACTGAGCCAAGAACTCATTCCAGCGCCTCAAAATCTGCCGTCGGTTATCGACGTTCTTTTCATACTTTAGCGCGCGGTACGTCGCCACGTACTCTTCGCGAGCGCGCCTGAAGCGAAAACTGTCGAACTGTTCCGCAATCCACGAACGCTCCTGCTCCGACAGCTGAGGTAGGAAGTCCGGTGGGGCTTCTGTGATGTAATCTGGCTGTTCCATGTTCGAGCCATGCCAGATGTCGTACGAATCGGGCGGCGCCCCGAGCAGTATTGGCAAGAGGTAGACGTTCTGCAGCATCGTTTCAAGAAGTTTGGCGGTCGCTTTTTTGGTCTCGCCAGTCCGGTAGAGCGCCAACGCCCAGTAAAGGTAGTGGATGGGCTCACCAACGTCATCCGAACAGTGCTTCTCGTACCAGTCGTAGTGCGCGAGAGCCTTTTTCAACTCCCCCGCAAGAACATAAAATGGTCCGATCAAGTAGCGTTTCCCTGCACCGTCCTCAATATGGCGGTACTTCTTCTGTTCGTTCGCGAGCGCTCGCTTGAGTCTTGTGGCGCGCTCACCGAATTTCTTCTTTCTGTCGGACACCGGTGGTCGACTCTCCTGACGGCTAACTATTAAGTGAGCCGTTTAGACCGCGCCGTTGTTGGCCGCCTATCCCAAACAGGTCTGCAGGCCTTGCAACATTATTTGTTGAACTGTATCGCTTACTTGCGACGCGAAAGTCAAGCCACGTTTTCTGGCAATTACTGGCGGCGTGGCCGCCTATCCCACTATTGGCCCGCAGTCTATCCCCGAGGCGACATCGCATTTTCAAATTCTCATTAGCCGGTCCGCTGGACTTTGAACACCTCGGCCACCGCGATTCAAAACACGCTTGCTGCTCATTGTCCTGCTGAAAACGCTGGGACGCGATCCAGTAAAACTAAACGGTGCGCTTACCCGCGCAGGAGTCTGCCGAAGCCTTCGATAGGCGGTTTCATTCCCCTGGCGTGCAATACCCACCAGAGCGACGCGGCGGTGCTGGAGACGACCGGCTTCCCCGTGTCGTCTTCCAGTCCCTGCACGTAGGCGACTGAGATCTTTTTCGGGGTCGATCGAGTCTGCTGTTGCGGGGCACTCTTTCTGACAAGCCGACGCAGGTGGTCCCCAAGGGCCGGTGGGCCTAAGGAAATTCGCACCCTCAAACCATGGTTTTCCTGATGGCGGCGTTTTGTCCATTCCGGTTTACTCAGCAAACAGATAACAACTCCACACCTTGTCTCACGTCACACAGTCAGAAAAATAAGGAGGTCTTCATGGACATCATAACCCTTATTATTAATCTGATCAGCGGCGCGGTCGGCGGCAACATAGCGGGCGCGCTACTCAAAGATCAAAGCTTGGGGACGCTAGGCAATTCCATCGCCGGAATTCTTGGGGGTGGACTCGGTGGTGTAATTCTTCAAGCCATGGGAGCGTCTGCCGGCGGGGGAGGACTCGACTTCGGCTCTCTGCTCGGCAATATCGCGAGTGGGGGCGTCGGGGGCGGAATCTTGATGGTCATCATCGGCTTCATAAAGAACGCGATGGCGAAAGCCTAGTTTTGTTTGGCAGCCGCCGACACCATGTCGCGGCGTCAAAGGATTTCCTGTTGGGCGGTTAGGTGCTGCTCGCCGAGCGCGTACAGTGCCTGATAGTGTCAGCAGGTCCTTACAACTATGCTTGGAGACAACGAATCGACCCGGAAAAAGGGTTTGGGACGTGGTTTCTGAAGGTTGGAACCGTAAAATCTTGTAGTTTCGCTAACTAACAAGGAGAAAGGTCGGTTTTATGCCGCCAGAAAGGAGAGTCTTATGGCAGAGAAGGATCCCTGGGCAATGACCGAGACGGACGAAAAAAAATCCGAAGATAGCGCCGATGCCTACGACGCCACGCAGTGGCACGAAGTGAAGAAAGGCGAAACGCTCTGGAAGATCGCCGAACAGCACTATGGCGACGGCAATCTGTACCCAAAAATCTTCGAAGCAAACCGCGACATTCTCAAAGATCCGAATCGGATTAACGTCGGCCAGAAGCTTCGAATTCCATAGGTTTAAACCACTGCACGGGAGGGCGAATGTATGCGTCGGTCCATTGGTAATTGTTTTTTCATGATTCTTATCGGTGCGCTGCTGAGTGGCTGCGGCGCCGGCGATAAGGGCCCTGCCGAAACTGCGCTCAAAGCGGCAGAGGAGGCTGTCAACGCTGCGAAAGGCGAAGCGAGCAAATATGTGCCCGACCAGGTTGCCTCGCTCGAATCTGGGCTCGCCGCGCTTAGGGAGAAATTCAACAAGAGCGACTACAAGGCAGTCGTGTCCGAGGCTCCGGCGCTCACTTCCAAGGCGAAGGACGTGGTTAGCGCTGCGGCTGCGAAGAAGGACGAGCTCGCCAAAGCGTGGAGCGGGTTTAGCGCCGGGTTTCCCAAGGTAGTGGAAGCGATCAAGAGCCGGGTGGACATTTTGTCGCAAAGCAAAAAACTTCCTGCCGGTATGACGGCGGAAACGCTGGTCGGGGCGAAAGCGGGGCTCGCCGAGATCACGCAGCAATGGAGCGCGGCGACCGACGCTTCCAAGGGTGGCAACTTGGCGGATGCGATGGCCAAGGCGACCGCGTTAAAGGCGAAGGCGGCGGAAGTTTTGACGTCCCTGAAGATGCCGGTCCCGGAAGCACTTAAGGCGTAGTCCCCAGCGGTGTCGTAGAGCAGAGCAGTCATATGCGCTGGTGCGGTGAAGTGGAATTCTATATCCGCAACGCGGCTTTCGTCGGTAAAGTAAACAAGGAAGAACAGGCCCGCTGATGATATTGAAGGGATGTAAACCGTTCGGTCGTTCAAGGACACTATCGCTCACGCTATTGCTATGGCTCTTTGCACTGAGCGCCTTTGGGCAGACTGGGGCGGTGAAGAACGCGACGAGGGAAGAGATCAGGGTCTTCTTTCAGGGCACAAAAAAGGCGCTACTGACGTTTGTGGGATATTCCGGCGCTGGCTATGAGGATCAAGCTTCAATGCTCAAACAGGCGGAGCATATTCTTAGCGAGTTCGACCCGGGGAAGACAATCGTGAATATCGGGGCTACACCGGAAGGCATTGGCGGTGTGTACGAGATCGCCAAACGCAAGGGGTTCGTTACGACGGGAATCGTGTCGGCGCAGGCGAAGCAGTATAACGTGCAACCGTCACCGTACGTTGATCACGTGTTCTATGTGCAAGACGCGACGTGGGGGGGATTTCTGAAGGGCACCAAGCGATTGTCGCCTACCTCTGACGCGATGGTCGAGAACAGCGATATCGTAGTCGGGATTGGCGGTGGAGAAGTAGCTCGAGATGAGTTGATTGAAGCACGGCGTTTGGGCAAGAAAGTGCGTTTCATTCCGGCGGACATGAATCATCAGAAAGCGCGAGAGAGTGCGCGCAAAAAGGGGCTGCCGGAGCCGACTGATTTCCGCGGCGCAGCACACGCGGTATTCTGAGCGTTGGCTCTACATTGAAATCCTTTGCATCGACCATAAGACCCCACCGTTGGGTTTCTCGCTTGGGGAATTACCAACGTCTCCGCAACTTGACGCCCGCGTAGCATCGGGCGAGTTGCGAGCACAATTAACGGAACCGGACTATGATTCCCGCAACAGTTTGCCGAAGCCTTCGATGCGGGGTTTCATCCCGAGGGTTTGCAATACCCACCAGAGAGATGCCGCGGTGCTGGCGACGACCGGTCTTTGCGTGTCGTCTTCCAGTTCCTGCACGTGGGCGACGGAGCGCCAGCGGCCTTGGATCAATAGGCTATCTACGTCGGGATGCTCGCGGAACAGTTCGCGAGCAACTTTGTAAGAAGCGTAATCGGGCAGCTTGGCTTGATCAACCGGCTTGGAGACTTCCAGCCCTCTGATGGCGAGAACTTTAACCCCACCGTCTTCGTAGTATTTCTTGACGGCCTGGTTGATGGCTTCTTTGTAAGCTGTGGCGATCACCGTAGTTTTGACTTTCAGGTACTTGAGCGCTTCCACCGTCGCGTTCATGGCCGTGCTCACCGGCAAGCCGACTTGCCTGGACAGTTTACCGACCACCTCCTGTTCGGCGGCGTAGCCGCGCTGCGTGCCCAAGGTGATGCCGCCCATAAGAATGGCGTCGCATTCTTCGGCTTTGAATATCCCGAGTCCGGTACCCAGCGCGTCGATGGCTTTATTGAATTCTTCGGTGGTATGGGCTTGGACGTTCAAGCCCGACGAGACGATGGTAAAGCCTTTCGGCAGGATGAGATCCCAGTCCGACGGCGTTTCAAAAACCGATGGCGACAGATAACCGATGCGCGCTTTCCAACCTGGCACGTAGAACTCCTTTGAAATGACAGCTTCTCTTGCCTACGGATGGCTGTTTTAGCCTAAGCGCGAAAGGATGGGAAGGGGTGGGGACCGACCGACAGCACTAAACGGAGTTCAAGCCGTTCAAAATGTTCAAAACGTTCAAGCCGTCCGAATACGATTTGAACGACTGGAATTGGCCGGCGACGTGATCTTCGGGTTGATGGAGCCGTGGGTGTCAGCGTCGAAAACGCGATAACCTTTAAGCATCGTAAATCCTTGTCAGATCGTCTAGGTGCTAGGCAAGTATGGTGTCCCTGAAATTGGTTACATAATTCAATCGTCATTCCGGGCGAGCTGGCGATAGCTAGCGCGAGAAACGAGCACGATTTTCGCGCGGCGATTGAGCGCAATGAAGCAAATGAGTCTTTTTCAGCGGCCTACTAAATTTTATAAAACCGCCGGGCGTTGTCGCCTAGGATCGCACCCTTATGCTCTGCTTTCAGATCATTGCGCTCGACGATTTCGTCGATTTCGTCCATGCAATTGTCGAGGGAAATCTCGTGCGGGAAATCGGACGCGAACATAAATGGCTCCGGACCGACCCTTTCGATGGCGTAGGCTAGCGCCTTCTCGTTGCCCTCGCAGCCAACGAAGATCTTGCCACCGGTAAAGTAATCCAAGGGTTTGCGCCTGATGCGCAGACCGCCGTATTCCAACTCCCGTTCGAGGCGGTCGAGCACCATCGGGATCCAGCTCGTGCCGCCCTCTAAGAAACCGACGCGCAAATTGGGAAAGGCATCGAATACGCCATCGACGATCATGCCGGTGGCCGCGATGGCCAGCGGCACCGGCATGCCGAGGGCCCGGGTGGCGGGAAATACGGTATAAGTCACTGCTGTCCAAATTAGCCGGGGTTTAGACTAGTCGCCATTGATTTTACGTCGTATTTGGACAAGGTTTTTGTCTTTTTAGAACCAGACCCCCGTTGTGCTGTCCGAATTAGACAAACGAAAAAGCCTCCTGGCGGTGTGGTGCCTCAGCTTGGGCAGGAGTCCCAAAGGGTTGGTTCAACCAAGCCCACAAGTCTCGATAGGTGAACAAGTTCATCCGCAGCAAGGCCACCAGATTGGAAAGCGACCAGGAGAACTTGGACTTAAGCTTAAGATAGCGCAGAACCAGCATGGCAATCAGTGCCGTCCACACTTGAATCTTAACCGCATTGGCGGAAGTTCCCACGAAAGTCTTGATCTTGAGGTTCTGCTTAAGCGCTTTGAAAAACAACTCAATCTGCCAGCGGTCCTTATAGATGGCGGCAATGGTAGTGGCTGCGAACTGATCGTGATTGGTGAGAAAGACAAGAACCTGTTGTTTTTCCGCGTCCCATACCTCGATTCTCCGCAATGGGTAGGGACATTTATCCCAGGCTCCCTCACCACTCAAAATAATGATCTGATCCTTTAGGATAGAGCGATTTTTGGGCATCGGGCGATTCTCGATCACTTCATAAAGGGCGTTGTCCTTCATGCGGGTGACAAAATAGACTCCCTGTTCGCTCCACATACCAAACAAGCGGTAGTCATTATAGCCCCGATCATCCACTACCACCGTGCCCGGCTCGAAATAAAGCGTGTGAGCCACCTTGACATCATGAACCTTTCCCTCCGTGACCACCGCAAAACAAGGCAGATACCCATCGTGATCCAAAACCAAGTGCAGCTTGATGGCTCCCTTGGTGCGGCGAAATTGCGCCCAGTCAAAGATGCTGATGCACAGGTCAATCACCGTGGAGTCTAAACTGACCAGCTTGTTTTTAAAGCGCAACTTCTTTGCGAAGGGTCCCGCTTCGCGACAGCGTTGAAGCAACCCGAAAAATACTTTTTGGTACAGTTCCCAAGGACGATGTCCGTTAGCATAGGCTAACGAAGAGCGTTTAGGAGCCTCCTCGATCCCTAGATGGGAAAGTTTCCCTTCACAGCTTAAAAGCCCGTTACAGATCTCGCGAAGCGAGTGGGCACGGCCCAGTTGGCAAAACAGCATGGAGACAAACTGATCCCAACAGCTAAAGCCGCGGGCATGCCTCTCGGCCTTGGTCTCCTTAACCAGCAACTGAAAGTCGGATCGAGGAAAAAGTTGGAGAATTTGACTGAACATGCTACAGAATCGATTCATGTTGAGCCTCCTTGTTTTTGGTGGGTTGAGTGGATGACTTCGACATCACCCACATATACACCCACAGGAGGCTCAACTGCTAAAACTTAATTTGGACAAGAGTGGGTATAAGTATTAAAACCCAGGTCACCGTAACAGCCGCCGTGCACGGCCAGCGCGCAATCGAGTTTTTCCGCCTCTTCGTAGACGGGCCAGAAATGTTTTGCGCTCAGATGCGGGGTGAGGCCATTGGACGGCAGCATCGCGCCTACCATACCCAGCTCTTTCACAGCGCGCCTAAGCTCCGTGACCGCGCTGGGCACATCTTGGAGCGGGATCAAAGCGATTCCCTTCAACCGGGAGTTGAATTTGAGATATTTGTCGTGCAACCAGTCGTTGTAGGCTTTGGCGTAAGCGATGGCCCAGGCAGGAAATACCACCTGTCCGTAAGCCAGGCCATCGGTGGGAAAAAGCACGCTGGACTCCAAACCGGTTTTTTCGAGAAACATGAGCCACTTCTCAGGTCCCACGGTGGGATCGAAGGTGCCGGGCTTGCGTTCCTCCAAACGCGGCGTGTGAAAGCGGTCCAGCGCCGGCAGGACGCGCCGCGGATTCATGTGCCCGGTGGTTTTGAACGGATCGCCGACGAACTTGATCAGCTCGTCAAAGTTTTCCATGACATGACCGTCGCAGTCGACGTAACGCTTCGCCATAAATTGCCTCGGTTAATGGGTTTGCTGGGTTGAGGCATAGAGGAAATGGCCGATGGCTGTCAATAGTCTCCCTTTGTAAAGGGGTTTTCATCCGCTCAACACGACATTGACGAGACCCTGATTTGGCGCAACGGATCACTTGTTACCGACCGGACTTCTGGTCTATCTAGGATTGACAACAAGGAGAGAAGGTCATGCCGCACATCAAAGCCAAAGATGGGGTAGAAATTTATTACGAAGCGTCCGGACAAGGCACACCGTTTGTTTTTCTCAGCGAGACCGCCTGCGACGGCGCGGTATGGAGTCTGTACCAGGTTCCGGAATTCTCGCGTGACCACCGTGTCGTGATCCTCGATTATCGCGGCACGGGATTGTCCGGCAAACCGTCGGCCAAATACAGCACGGAAATGTTTGCGGACGATGCGGCAGCAGTGCTGGATCATCTCGGTCTTGAAGGCGCCGTCGTCTGCGGCCATTCGATGGGCGGCAGAGTCGCGCAGCTCCTCGCCCTAAATTATCCGCGCAAGGTCAGCAAGCTGATTCTCGCCTCCAGCGGTGCGGCGCATCCGGGTGACCGGGGTATTCCCCTGCGCATCGCTAAAGAGATGGTGGAGTGGGGTTATGAGAAGTATGTGCGGGATCACACCATCGTCGTCGGCTGGACCGAGGTGTACGCGCGCAATCACATGAATCGCATCGAAAAATATCTCCAGGTGCGCATGGCCAATCTGTGCCCGGTGGAATTTTACTTCCGCCACGTGCTGGCGCGTCAGGAGCACGACACCAGCGAGCGGCTCAAAGACATCAACGTGCCGACGCTAATATTGGTCGGCGATGACGATCATTTCGTGGTCAGCGATATGTCGCACCGGGCGGGCGCGGATCTTCTCGCTCAAGGTATCCCGAATTCCAAGCTGGTGGTTCTCTCTGGCGAGCGTCACAGCTACTTATACACCGAACCGGAAAAGGTGCATGGCATAATGAGAGAATTTCTGAGAGGGTAGCTGTGAAAAAATAAGCGCATCGGTCATTTCAAAATATCTTTGAGCTTTGCCACTAGCGGCGCATCCATACGAAGCAACTCCCTGACGTTGTTCTCCAACTCTTCGCCGGTGCCGGGATTGAATTCCAAGTTAGCTTTGGCGGCTTCGGCGAGAAGCCCCGGATCCTTCATCGTCTCGTCAAACGCTTTTCTCAGAATCCCGACCAGGTTCTTCGATGTCCCGGGAGGGAGCAGATACGGGCGCACCGCAGCGCCATGGGATTGAAGCACGGCGGCGATCAGCTTGCGGGCGTCCTCTGTTTTGGCGAAGTTTACCGCCAAGGGCACCTTGGGCAAGTCGGCGTGAGATTTGAGACTGACCTGCACCACCATTATGACTTCGCCACTCTCCAACTCGTTGCGCCAGGTGGAACGAAATGACTGCCAGGAGTTGCTTAGGCCCGCGACTTCACCGCTATTAAAGGCGAGACGAATCGGCGCCGTGCCTTTATAGCCTGACACCAATTGAATCGGCAGGCCGAGAGTAGCTTCCACGACTTTGGGGATGTCGTAAGTTCCGTCCCCCGGTGCGATGGCGCCGAATTTTAGCGGCGTCTTCGACGCGAGCCACTGCTCTATCGTCGTAACACCGCTCGCCTTGGCGATGCCCAACACGAAATGATCTTGCGCCGGCGCGCCGATATACTCGAACTTGAGCGCGTCGAACTCGATGCCGGGGCGGCCGAGCAATTGCTGCAAAAACTGTCCGCCGACGAAGTGGCCGATGGTCAGGCCGTCGCCTTTGGCGACTTTGAACAGATGGTTGGCCGACAACGTGCCGCCGGCTCCCGGCATGTTGTCGACGATAATGGTCGGATTGCCGGGAATATATTTGCCAAAGTGACGCGCGATCAGACGCGTGTAAGTGTCGTAACCGCCGCCCGGCGAAGTGCCGACGATGATGCGAATCGCTTTGCCTTCGTAGTAAGGCGCGCCGGCGAAAAGACGGCTTCCTTGCGTCAACAAAATGAAGGCCGCGCTAACTAGACCTGTTAAGAATGGGCGAGATTGCATTATGTAATTTCTTTCCCTACTTAACACTTTCTCCTGTCGAGACTATGTCGCAATTGGCCGTCGGCCCTTCGAGGTCTCAGGACGAACGGCTAAGTGTTTGAATTTCGAAGTGACATCATTCGTTCGTGGTGAGCCAGCCTGTCCTGAGCGAAGTCGAAGGAAACCATGAACGGATTTGCGACACGGTCTCGTCATAGAGAAGGTTGCGAGTGTCTAGCTCGGCATCTCGGCGAGTAGTTTTCCGTATCCCTTGATCGGATGGCGCACGCCTAAACGAAGTTGCGTCTCCCAGCAGCGCGCCGGGCCGGCGTGCACGACGGTCAACCCGGTGGACTTTTCCAACGGTTCGATGATCTCGAGGGTCTTCCACGCCGAGCCGAGCATATAAATGGCTTCGGCCTCTTTGTGTTTGGCGGCGATACGCTGCATGAATTCGAGAATCTCCGTCGCCGGCACCTTGGGGACATCGGCGAATGGCGAGTCAATGCCTTCCATGGACAGCACTTCAAACTTCGCGTCGGTAAAATAGCGCGCGAAGATGTTGTTCATCTGCTCGGGAAAATAGCTGGCGCCGACAAATTTCTTAATCCCCAGGGTGCGCAGAGCGTGCACGTGGTTTTGTCCCGACGTGAACATTTGCACGCCGTATTTTTTCTCCCAGCTGGCGATGAGTTCCTGTTCGCGCAAGTAGCCCAGAAGCATGAAGGGCGGCGCGCCGCTGGGACGAACCAGGTGGGCGCCCATCTTCGCCAATTCCGCCACCTTGGTTTCGTACCCTGGCATCGACTTGCTGAACTCTTCTGCGGTGCCGCTGGTGAAGTTCATCGTCAGCGCGACGAACTTGATCTTTTCCGGTATCAAAGTGTCGAGATCCAGCTCTTGGCCCGCCTCCGGACGATTCGTTGGACGCACCGTGCCGACGAGATATTCCTTTTCAGCCATGGTTTGTTCCTTCGTTCGGATGACCCGCAAAGCGCCATTGCGGCGCTGTTATCAGTAGCTCCTGAATAGCACGCCGATTGCCACCGATCTAAGCACTTGTATTGAGTTTGCGTCAAGTGCCGTGAGGCGCACGCCCAAGGTCTCGAGTCTAGCGTCTGGGGTCTGGTGTTAACGCGAGACTCAAGACTCTATACTCTAGACTGCGTAATTACTTGCTGGACATCCAGCCGGCGAATAACCTATGATCGCCATACTTTGAAACCGGCATCATTGCACGGAGACTCACCACGAATCCACGAAGGTCACGAAGTTTGAGAAAATAGTATCCAAACCCGTCGTGCGCTTCGTGCCTCTATAGAAAATACGGGGCGTGAGGATGGGCTTTAGAATTGTAGCCTGGATGGAGCGAAGCGGAATCCAGGAAGGTGACATGGGGCGTGGCAGAGGCAACGGCGTGCGTGAATGAAGAAATCCGGATTACGCTTTGCTCCATCCGGGCTACGAAGGGGAATCCTCCACTTTCATTCTCTGTGGGCGAGCGTAAGCTCATGACACACTTCGTGGTGAGATCATCTTGTCTTGTCAATTTATCATTTTAGAATTGGCGCACCAGAAAATGTGTCTAAGTAATAGTCTAAGACGGCAACGAGAGCGGTTTGCGCGGCGGGGACCGCGCCGGAGTGACATATGGAGCTAACAGATTTCGTGCATACGGGCCCGGGAACTTTGGCGGGGCGTTATTTACGCATGTTCTGGCAGCCGATTTGTTGCTCCTATGAGCTGGCGGCCGGCCAAGCGCTGCCAGTCAGAATTATGGGTGACGATTTTACGCTGTATCGTGGCGACAGCGGCACTCCCTATCTAGTGGGGCCGCGCTGCGCGCACCGGGGAACGCGGCTCTCTGTGGGTTCGGTCGAAGGGGAGTGTATCCGCTGCTTTTATCATGGCTGGAAATACGACGGCTCGGGACAATGTATAGAGCAGCCGGCGGAAGAACCATCGTTCGCGGCCAAGGTCCGCATTCCCGGCTATCCGGTGCAAGAATACATCGGGCTTATCTTCGCTTATGTCGGAGCGGGAGAGCCTCCGCCGTTGCCGCGTTATGCGAAATTTGAAAGCCCGGATATCTCCCTCGACGTCGCTGGACTGCGAAGGATTTGCAACTATTTTAACAACATCGATAACTCCCTCGACAACGCCCATGTGCGCTTCGTGCACCAACGGCACCGCGATTCCTCGCAGGATCACGTCGTGCTTGGTGATCCAATCATTTCCGTCGAAGAATCCGAGTGGGGTATCAAACGCTACGTCAAATATCCCGACGGCAAGGATCTCACCTTTTTCTTCGGCATGCCTAACATCAACCTTATCAACGGCCAGGTGGTCGATCCGGCGATCAAGCGGGCCGACGTTCTGGTATTCAAAGTCCCTGTGGACGATGAAAGCCATTCTCATTTTGAAGTGCGTGCGATTGCGCTTACCGGCGAACGCGGCCGGGCGTGGATCGAAGAACGGCGGCGGATGCGCGCAAAGGTCGAACGAGATCGCCCGGAGTTAGTCCGGGCGATACTCGCCGGAAAGCTTCGGCTCAGCGAAGTCGATCCGAAGCGGATCGACTTCGTCATGCTTGAAGACGAAGTGGCGCAGACGGGCCAGGGCGTGATCGCCGATCGCGGCAAAGAGCACCTCGGCCGCAGCGACCGCGGCGTATTTCTCCTGCGCAAGATCTGGGAGCGGGAGCTGCGAAACCTTGCGGAGGGCAGGCCGGTCAAAACATGGGTTTACCGGCCAGACATGGTGCCGACGTATCCGCAGGGTTAGGTTAGTTTCTAGTTCCAAGTTTCTGGTTGGAACGCTAGGATCAAAATCGAGTGATTCAACCAAAACACTCGCCCAAGGTTATTGTGAGACGTTTGCGACAATTCGATTTGAGATTCGCCAGGATCTTGAATTCACTGCCGGTCATCATTGAGCTCTTGTCGCTTCTCGACTAATCCTCAGGTGCGCCGCCGGATTTCGCGAGATCTTCGACTTTGACTTTCTCGACGTTGAGCTTCTCGGCGGCTTTCGTCATACGCTCCATGACCTCATCGAAACTAAGCGGCGCGGCGTCTTTCGGCCTAAAGCGTATCGGATTGATGCGAGCGACGACAAAACTCTTCAGATAGGGACTCGTCATTCCTTTCGCCTTTAACGCTTCGACTTTTTCAACTACGGTCTTATCCAGATCGATCAGGGCGCTGGCGCGTTCGCGGCGCGTTGCCAACGCCGCGTGGAGCGACTTTTTTATAAATTGGTCCGATCGGCGCAAGATCGGGTGATAGGCACCGCCGCTGAAGCGGCCGTTTTCGAGGTAACAGAGACCGAGGGTGATCAGCGCGGCCTCTTCGAATTCCAGCGCGTACGCTTCCTCGGTCACGTCATCCAGGGTCGCCAGTTCCTGGTACATCTTGATGACTTCCAGCGCCCGCTCGCGCAGATTATGCGCCTTCTCGGTATTCAACGCGAGGATTTGATACGCGGTGGATGCTTCTGGAACGACAATGGCGACGATGCTTTTCGCTCCGAGGGTTTTCATCGCCGACAGACGATGGTTGCCATTGGGCGTCCAGTAACGGGTGGTGCTTTCTTTGCTTTCCTTGCGCACGACGACAATCGGATCAAGGAAGCGGCCGAGTTTAGCGATGACCGTTTCCAGTTTACGCGCGTGGGTATCAGAGAGATTGCGCTGATAGGGGGTGGGCTCGACTTTTTCAATCGGCAGCGCGGCCAGCACCAGCCACTTGCCGCCGAAGGGGTCGCGGTACGAGGCGAGCACGGTGCCGCCGTCGGTTTTTATCGTCTCTTGCAGCGCGCTCACATTGCCCGGCGCCGGCGCGTCGAGGAGTTCTTTGGCTTCGAGGGCGATGGCTTTGCCGGCGAGTTTGCGGCGTTTCTTTGGCCCCCCCGGCGCTTTCTTGGCTTTCTTCTCAGCCATAAACTTCACCCCGATCTTATCGACGCGCTTTCCTTCCCTTCGCTTCGTTCCTCGGCACCGAATCGCGTTGCGATGGAGATGACCCAGAGCGCGAGCCCGGACACGAACGCCCCGCCCACCGCTACCGCAGCGGGGGCGCCGGCGAATTCGGCGATGGTTCCGGCCACCATTCCGCCAACCGGCATCAAGTCCCAGGTCAAACCATAGACTCCCATGACTCTGCCGCGCAACTGCTCGGGTAAGTTGAGTTGCAAAACTGTGTTTATAGCTGTGATGTAGAACTGGCCCGACATTCCGAGCACGAAGGCCAAGGCCAAAGAGAACGGAAAGGCGCGTGAATAGGCAAAAAGGAGCAGCAGCACGCCGAACAGAGCGGCGCCGCGCGCTGCTTGCAGGGGTAGGCGGCGCGCGTCGGATAAATAGGCGACTGCCAATGTGCCAATCAGCGCGCCGGCGCCCCCGGCGGTTTGCAGGAAGCCGAATCCCTGGGAACCGACATTGAGAATGTCGCGCGCGAACACCGGCATCAAGATCAAATAAGACATGCCGAAAACGCTGTTGAAGAACGTCATGCCCATGAACGTGTAGAAGAGTTCGTTGTTGCGGATGAAGTGAACGCCGTCCAGCATATTTTTGCGTAAACCGCCGGCGCTGGCCGCGAGCGCGGGCTGGTCCGCGCGAATGGCGAGCCAGAGACTGACCGCGGTGGACGACGCCAAACAACAGGTGAAAAACGTCGGGCCGACGCCGAAAAGATAAATCAAAATGCCGGCTGCGGCCGGTCCAACGAGACGGCATAATTGCCAGATCGTGCCGCCGATGGCAACCGCGTTTGGAATATCCTCCCTGGGTACCATTTGCGGCAGTAGGGCCATCCTGCTGGGCCTGTCGAAAGCTCGGATGCTCCCGGAGATAAACGCTAAAACCATGACATGCCAGAGCGCGGCGAGATTGGTCAGCACCAGCACCGCAAGAATCAGAAACATAAGAGCCGTGCAGCACTGGGAGGCGATCATGATGCGCCTGCGGTCGGCGCGGTCGGCAATCGCGCCGCCGATCAATGTCAAGGTAATTGTCGGGATCGCATGGGCCAGGCCCGTAACTCCGAGGGCTAAAGGAGAATTGGTCAGCTCCAACACCAGCCAGCCCTGGGCGACATGTTCCATGTTCTGCGCCAGCACGGAAAATAGTTGGCCGAACCAATAGAGACGGTAATTTCGGTGGCGGAGCGCGCTGATGGCTTCAAGGATGCGCTGCCCTCCGGCGGCGGTGCGTGCGGTTGATTGTGACATGTTGCTCTAAGCAGAAATCGACCGGTTGCGCCATTGTTCACGAATCGGCACGCGCTGTCAAAGAGTCGCGCAAGACTTTTCGGGTGGCGGATGCTACCTATTTTAGTGGTTGCTAAAAGAGAACTGGGAGTTTCGCGTCAAGGGTCTCATTCACCTGATACCGGGAACGCAAATCCCAGAATGGCGCAGGTGTGAAACAAAAGGTCTAAGAGTTTGGAGCCTAGTGCTAAGTCGAGAACCGAGGCACTAGACTCTAGACCCCTACAGAGGTGAGGTCGCATGGCTCATTATGATTTTGATCTGTTCACCATCGGCGCGGGGTCCGGCGGCGTGCGCGCCAGCCGGATGTCGGCGTCCTTCGGCGCCAAAGTTGCGGTAGCCGAGGAGCGCTATTTCGGCGGCACTTGTGTCAATGTTGGCTGCATTCCAAAAAAGCTGTTGGTTTACGCGTCGCACTACGGCGAGGATTTTGACGACGCCGCGGAATTCGGCTGGACGGTGGGGAAGCGGCGTTTCGATTGGGCCAAGTTGATCGCCAACAAGGACCAAGAGATTCGCCGTCTCAACGGCATCTATCGCAAGCTTCTTGGCGATGCCGGCGTGGAAATCGTCGAAAGCCACGCCGAGGTCATCGATCCGCATACGGTGACCGTCGATGGCAAGAGGTTCACGGCGAAATATATACTCGTCGCCGTGGGTAGCTGGCCGAGGGTGCCGAAGTTTCCCGGGTCAGAGTACGCCATTACGTCCAATGAGGCATTTTATTTGCCGGTGCTGCCGGCGAAGATTATCGTCGTCGGGGGCGGTTATATCGGTGTCGAATTTGCCGGCATATTTCATGGCCTCGGCGCGCATACGACGCAGCTCCATCGCGGCGAGCTTTTTCTGCGCGGCTTCGACGACGACATTCGCTCTACCTTGGCCGGGGAAATGCGCAAGCGTCAGATTGATCTTCGGTTCAAGACGCAAATCACAAGAATTGACGAAGTGAATGGCAAGCTGAGCGCTGCGCTCACCGACGGCAGCATGATTGAAGCGGACCAGATTCTTTTTGCCACAGGGCGCGCGGCGCACACGCCTGATCTAGGATTGAAAAACGCGGGGGTAAAACTAAAGGATAACGGCGCCGTCATCGTTGACGATTTCTCGAAGTCGAGCGTCGATAGTATCTATGCGATCGGCGACTGTACCGACCGAATGATGTTGACGCCGGTTGCCATAGCCGAAGGCATGGCCGTGGCGAATACGCTATTTAACAACAAACCAACCAGGCCTGGCTACGAGAACGTTCCCACCGCGGTCTTCAGCACTCCCACCTGTGCCACCGTCGGCCTCACGGAGCAGCAAGCACGCCAGCAAAATTACCACGTCGATATTTACCGCACCCTGTTTCGTCCGCTCCGACACACACTCAGCGGCCGCGACGAGCGCACGATGATGAAGCTGGTGGTGGACCGGACCACCGACCGGGTGTTGGGTTGCCATATGGTCGGCCCGGAAGCGGGAGAGATTGTCCAAGGTTTGGCGGTGGCGCTTAACTGCCGCGCGACCAAGGCCCAATTTGACGCGACCGTTGGTATCCACCCGACTGCGGCGGAAGAATTTGTCACCATGCGCACCAAGGCGGCCGGTAACTAACCCCAGAGAAATTCGCGCGGCAAAGAATGCTAGGGGGCCAGCCTGTTCAAGTATTTCAAATCGTTCAAACGTTCAAGCCTTCTCCAAGCCATACGGGCTGCGTTAAACCACTTGAACAATTTGAACTTTTGAACCTCTTGCTTGCCGGGGCAAGTTTGCCTAGCTGCTTCGCAGTTGAAGTAACGTTCTTCCCAATCTGACCGTTTTGCCCGATTCGGGCGCTGCCTTCTCTTGAAAAATTGCGGCCTTAGCTGTTGGCACGAGCGTTGCGGTGCAAAATAGGTTGCGGTTACTGATTATTAAATCAGCGGGAGGGCGATCATGGATCGGGATACTTTTCGCGAGCAGCTATTGGCTGTAATGGAGCGCAAGGATCACTGGGCGTGGCCGGCGTTTACCAATGGCAGGGTGCCAAAGGACCGCCTTCATTTTCACTTCGAGCAGGAATACGGTGCCTATGTTCGCGACTTCCCGGTCATGGTGGGGTGGGCCTATGTGCGATGTCCAATCGCGGCGGTGCGCCGCAGCCTCTCGGAAAATCTTTACGAAGAAGAAACCGGAGGGCTGGCGGCAGGGAGCCCCCATCCTGAATTGTTCTTGGAGTACCCACGAGGCTTAGGAATGGACCTTAAACGGTTTGAGAACGTGCAATTACTCGCGGCTGCGCAGCGGTATCGTAGTTTCCTCGACGAAGCGACGCAACATTACGGGTGGGAGATCGCCACGGCGGTCGTTACTATCTTTATCGAAGGAACCAAGGATGAGCGAGCGGCCATCGGGCCTGCAAACCTGGTCCCGCCGATGCCTTCGCTAAACGAGCATCCGTTGGTTAAACATTACGGCCTGCCCTTGCAGCATCTGGCCCTCACGCGAGCCCACCGAAAAGTCGAGGGCAATCACCGCAGCGCGGCCTGGGAGTCTATTCTCAAGCATGTGACGCCAACCCGGCGCGGCGCTGTGGTGCGGGCGATGCACGAAGCCTTGGAGCATTGGCTGGCCTACCGCGACGAAGTGGCGGAGGTGTGCGGGCTACGGCGCGAGATGGTCGGCTGCTCGGGGACGGTTGAACCGCAGGCAGCCGAGGGTTGATCTGCGCGTTAGTAAGCTTCGGTTAGTTCAGGAGATTTTTTCCCCGCGATAGCTCTTCGTCACTAATTGTATAGGATTCAATGGGCGGCGGCCGGTGCCTTGCTGAATCGCCGCCAGCGGACAGTCGGAGCAGGTAATGTCCGGCTCGCCCTCGGCCATCTGCGCGAAGGCGCGTTTCCCCCATTTGAGCGAGGCCTCAAAGTTTTCTTTCTTCATCGCCCAGGTGCCGTCATGACCGGAGCATTCTTCGACGACTTTGACTTTCGTATCGGCCAGTAACGAAAGCACATCGTCGGGTCTTATAGCCGACGTTCTGCGCGCGCAGGTGGCATGGCATGTGGTAATTGACGTCGCCCGCGCCGGTTTTGAATTCTTTATTTAGTTTTCCCTCGGCGGCGAGGGCGGCAGCTTCTTGTCTTTATGAATTCCCAGGATACTTTGCACGCACGCAGAGACGGCAATCCGCACAGACGCTGAAAATCCTTTCGGTCTCAGCGCGAAGGTCTTTCCCATCGTAGTAACGCGGGTCGGTTGGATCGTAGGCGGGGTTTACGCTCATGGGGGCGGCTCCTTCTAACTAATCGTTCAAGCCGTTCAAAACGTTTGGAACGATTGGAACCTTTTGAACGACTTGAACGGCAGTCGACGGAGTATCTCCCCCGTTTCGTTGTTAACGTTTTTCAACCAGCGCCGTCTAACCGGATAAGGAGGCGCCTATGAGAAAAACTAACGCAAGAGTGTTTTTAACTGCGGCGATAATTTCGTTGATAGCGTTGGCGAGTCCGATATCGGCGGAGGCCCGGAGCAGACACAGAGAGCGGGTAGCGCGAGCGGAAATACGCGGCGATGTGGCGGAGATTCGGAGAGACCGCGCGGAGTTGCGCAGGGATATTCGAGAATACAACCGTGACCGAGAAGCGCTTCAGCGAGCTTATCGGAGGGGCAGGAGCCCGGCGCAGATAGAGCGATTACGCAACGAAGTGCGGCAGGGGCGGCAGGAAATCTTCCAGGACCGGCGCGAAATCCGCGAGGACCATGCGGAACTTCGCCGCGATCTCGACAAATACGGCTATGACAATCATCGATACGGTTACAGCCGGCATGACTACCGTGAAACCGGTTGGGGTTGGTGGAATAACAACAACCGCTGGGATCGGGGACAAGACTACAGGCGTGGTTCTCGGGACTTCGATCGACGGGTTGGTGGCTTTTGGTATGACTGATACCTGAAGCTTGATGCAAAGCTTTCGCTCTTCCTTCACGCGGCGGTCCATCGGCCGCCGCGCTCATTTCTCAATTTGACTTCGCAGTCACGACCGCCCTATAAAAGGAAAATTAGCAGTTTTTGGAGGCGGTCTTGATTGTTGACTGCGATACCCACTTGATGCCACGGGACGCCTTTGACGGCGTTGGTGGCAAGCTGAGTTCCCATAGGCCGGTACTTCAATTCGATCAAGCCGGCCTCTATTCAGACGTCGATTTTCCCGGCGATGCGCCGCAGGTGGCAGGCACAAGTCCACTGGGCGCGCCGGGTTCCGGCGCCATGTTTCGCAGTCTTTGGGACCTAGAGGCGCGCATGGCGGATTACGAGAGGCGATTAGGCATCGAGATGCATATTGTTCTGCCCCAGTTCTCCGGTTGGTGGTCCTATCTCATCGAACCCGGATTAGCGGCGAGCATGGCGCGCTCCCATAATGAAGCGATGCTGCGCATCATGAACGAGTTTCCCGGGAAAATTCTCGGTGTCGCGCTCGTGGCGTTGCAAGACGTCGAAGCTTCCATCCGCGAGCTAGAATGGGCTAAGGAACAAGGTTTCAAGAGCGCGGTTCTGGACAAAGTTTTTCCGGTGAAAGAACATCCCTACGGCGAGCCCCTCGGGAGTCGTCGCGAGCTTTGGCCGTTTTTTGAAAAGGCTGAGGATTTGGCGATGCCGCTCTATCTCCATAATGTTCAGCATGGCCACCGTATCAGCAATCTCCTGCCGTTTCAGCGTGACGGGCTCTATGTTTTCGCGCCCCAAGAAGGGCAGATGAGTCTGGTGTCGCTATTTACCAGCGGCTTGCTCGACGCATTGCCAAAATTACAGTTTATTTACACCGAGGCCGGGACATCCTTTATCAAACCACTGGTGGAGCGCCTGGACAAAGTTTTGGAAGCACCGCCAGTGGATTACGACGACCAGGAAGAGCCCTTGTCGAATCGCGCACTATCCAAGATCGGCGAGAAGCTTCGCCGGGCGCGGGCAATCCTGCCGGCGAGTCAGTTTCTGGAAAAGAACAAGAAGCCGGCAAGTTATTACTTTAAAAATAACTTTTATTTCACCATTGAAACCGAGGAACCGGAGCTGCCGGAGGCCGTCCAGTTTCTCGGCGCGGAGCGCTTTCTCTTCGCCACCGATTACCCCCATGACGATCCCGGCGGAAGGATGAAATTCGAAGACGTCCGGCTTCTTAAGGATAACGCGAAGATTTCAGAAGAGCATAAAGAACTGATTCGCTGGAAGAATGCTCAGAGATTATTTCAATTGAAGATCTAAGGGCGAAGACCCGCATGGCCATTCCAATACGGTATAACACGGGTTACAACATCGGCGTCGGCGGCGCCGTGGTGCGACACGGCCAATTACTGTTAGTCCGGCGGGCGTCGAGACATGGCCGCGGCAACTGGCAGCTGCCGGGTGGTTTCATCGAGCCGGATGAGACCATTGAACAAGCGGTTGTTCGTGAAGTTCAGGAAGAGGCGGGTGTGACGGCCGAAGTGGAGGCGGTCTTGGGGCTGCGGAGCCGCTACGATCCGGACTCCGGCAACGGCATTTACGTTGTCTTGCTGTTAAAGCCCGTTAGCGGCGAGCCTATCGCGGATGGTCATGAAGTAGATCATGCGGATTATTTTACTCTAGACCAAATTCGTGAACTGAATCCTCTACCGCCTGTCAATTGGGAAATTGCCCAGCGCGTACTCTCTTCTGACCGGCGTTTACTCAATCCCAAACCTCTCACCAATCTCAACGGCGCGAAGTTCACGCTTTTCGTTGGCTGACGATGATGGCCTTTTCTGCCCGCACCCGGCTCATTCGTTGAGGATGCTAATGTGACCGGACTACCGGCTGGCGGGCGGATTTGACGTTGGGCTATCGGCCCCGGGCATGGCTGTCAGCTTCACGCGGATTTGGCCATCTGTCTGCGCGGCCGTCTGATCGCGTAAGAGCGGAACTTGGGTTTCCGACTCGATGGTTCCCAGAGCGTGAAGTTCTTTTTTAAATTGTTCGTATAGATTTTTCGGCACGGTCACCCAGATAGTTTGTGGGCGGGCCTGGTCGGGAATGGCGGCCATCAAATGGTCGATGGCGCGCGGGGTGGTCGATGGACGTTCGGCGGCCTGGCTCATCTCTGCTTTACGCACTGCGTCCGTAACGTCGCCACGCGACTCGGCCGGTTGGCGGCCGTGGCGCCTGACAACCAACTCATAATCTGCGAAAGGCACTATGGCCGAAGACGCCGATCTAAAAGCGGTCGCGGGGTCCGATTCAAAGGGGAAAGCCAGCGTGCCCAAACCTCCGCCTCCTTGAGAGGAAACATGATTAGCTACCGGTGTCCCGGAGATCATAGGTGCCGCTCTATCGCCCGGTTCGGGCGCGGCTACCGGGGTCGCGGGCCGTAAGCTGTCCGTCGATTTGGACGCCGGACTTCCGGTAGTCGGACGCGCTCGCGGCGCGCTATTGAGTCTGGTTGAGGGTCGCGCGACGATGCCGGTTGTTTTGTGGACTCGCCGGTGGCGCGCTTGGCTGAGGCATTCGTTTTACTTGTACTCGTCGTTGGCGGAACAGGAAGGTCTTGGCGCGCTGGCGCACTGTCTTGCTTGATGCCGTCGGTGACTTGGACAGGCTGTATGGCTGTTAATTGTTTGTGCATTTCTTCCTTTTGCAGGAGATAAGCACCTAAAATGCCAAGCATAACCAGCGCCGTCGCTTGTACCGGTAATCTTTGGCGTAGCGGCAAAAAGAGCCGGCGCCATAATGCCGGTTGCGGTTCGATCTCCCGCACATGGGCCATAACACGCTGGGTAAATCCAAGCGGCGGTTCCACTGTTGGCAGCACGGCAACCTGGCCTATGGTTTCGCTGAGTAGTTCAGTTTCCTCCCGGCATGACGGACAGGCCGCGAGATGCTCTTCAACTAGCGCCATCGGCGCCGCGCCAAGGGAGCGATCCAGGTATTCCGAGAGTTGAGCTTGGATTTCATCGCAGTTCATTTTGGCGTCCTTCTTGCTTTGAAATAGGGCGTAAGCCGGGCCTTGAGCGCCCGGCGCGCGCGGTGAAGCCGTGACTTCACCGTGCCGATGGGAATTTTCAGCATATCGGCAACAACTTCATAGGGAACGTCTTGGAGGTCTCTGAGCAAAATGATCGTGGCATCGTCCGACTCCAAGCTGTTCAATGCCGCCTGGACACGTTCGCGCATCTCTTTTTGCTCAAGCGCATCGGCGGGGTCGGGCCCGCCATCGCCCGCTGGCTCCATGGATTCCATCCAGGCCATGCGTTGTTGCCAGAGGGTCGCGCTTTTGCGCCGAGTGTTCGCATGATTGACCGCAATACGGTAAAGCCATGTCGAAAAACTCGCGTCGCCGCGAAAACTCTTGATGGAGCGGTAGGCCGAAAGAAACGCTTCCTGGGAAACCTCTGCCGCGTCATCATAATCGCCGAGCATGCGGTATAGAAGATTAAAGATCGTCTTCTGGTGTCGTTCCACCAGGGTTGCGAAGATTTCCGTGTTACCCTGCTGCAAGCGCCGGACGCATTCCGCGTCACTGATCCCGCCAGACACTATCGCTTCCGATTTATTTGACTGCTTATTCAGAAAAAGGTTCCCGAAAATTTGTTCCATATAGCAAGTGCCGATCGGCGCCATCGAACCCGGCCCGGTGTTGATTTCC
The DNA here is from genome assembly GCA_963840855.1 of uncultured delta proteobacterium. Classification (GTDB taxonomy): domain Bacteria; phylum Desulfobacterota; class Binatia; order UBA9968; family UBA9968; genus DATACQ01. The sequence goes on along the minus strand of CAWJBB010000004.1, from coordinate 268 downwards.
GGTAGCGGCCGGTTGAGGCCCATTGACAGATTCAGTTTTCACTTGACCTAACGTCTCTATAGTATTGAAACTTTTGCTTAATTCGTGCCAAAATTAAACCGTTTCGTTCCACAAATGGTTGAACTCGGCGGCGACTACGCCCTCATAGGGCACAGATGCCAAGAGTAGTCCGATATCCTGAGCGAAGCGATTCATGTTGGCGACGGTTTCTTTGCCGATGGCCGGATCGTAATAGGGGAGATCACGGCGGATCAGCTCAGCGATCAGG
>CAWJBB010000003.1:0-107990 GCA_963840855.1 uncultured delta proteobacterium | reverse complement strand
TTCACCTTCGTCATCCGATACTCAGAAAGGATAACTTTATGTCCAAGCGCTTAACCCTTATCCCCGACCGATTTGAGCCAGCTAGCCGCGCCGTCACCAAGAAAACCCAAGCTACTCATCGTCGAAGACGATGAGCCGATGCGCATGCAGATGAGATGGGCATTGGCCGATGACTACGAAGTTTGTCAGGCGGGAGATCGAAAGACTGCCTGGAGATTTTCCAAAAGGAGCGGCCGGCGCTGGTCACGCTCGATCTCGGCCTGACCCCCGCTGCTCATGGCGTGGAGGAGGGATTTGGCGCGCTTGGCGCGATTCTCGATATCGATTCCACCGTCAAGATAATTGTCGTTACGGGTCGGGCAGAACGGGAGAATGGCCGTAACGCAGTCGCCAACGGGGCTTACGACTTCTTTTCCAAGCCTTATGATCTCGATGAGCTAAAGATGGTCCTGCGCCGCGCTCAGTATTTATTCACGCTCGAAGGGGAGCATCGAAATCTTGAGAGACGTACCACGGGGCGAGTCGTTTTCAGAGATGCTGGGTACGAGCCGGCCAATGCAGGATGTGTTCGAGATGATTCGCAAGGTGGCAACCACGGATGTTGCTGTTTTGATTTTGGGCGAAAGCGGGACGGGGAAGGAGTTGGCAGCCAGGGCGATTCATCAGGAAAGCAACAGAAGGGCCGGTCCGTTCGTGGCGATCAATTGTGGAGCTATCCCTGAAAACCTTCTGGAAAGCGAGCTCTTCGGTCATGAAAAAGGCGCTTTCACGGGCGCGCATATCCAAAGAAAGGGCCGGATTGAGCTAGCCCAAGGAGGAACGTTGTTCCTAGATGAGATCGGGGACCTGCCACCGTCGCTTCAGGTGAAACTCCTCCGCTTCCTTCAGGAGCGCCAAATTGAACGAATTGGCGGAAGGGAGCCGATTGCAATTGATACCCGCGTCCTAACGGCTACAAATCGCGATTTACCGAGCGCTTTAGTAGAAGGCCGCTTCCGCGAGGATTTGTACTTTCGACTCAGCGTGGTGACTGTCGTGCTACCAGCGCTTCGAGAAAGAGGAGAAGATGTCTTGCTACTGGCCAAGGCCCTGCTTGATCGAAGCGCTGTCGAAGCCGCGAAGGCGGTCAAAGGATTCACGGAGGAAGCTCGAAACGTTATGCGCACTCACCCTTGGCCGGGAAATGTGCGGGAACTGGAAAATCGAGTAAAGCGCGCGGTAATCATGTCCGAAGGCCCGTGGGTCACACCGCAGGATCTCGAGCTTAAGCCGGTTGGTCTGACGCTCCGCGAAGCACGTGAACGCGTCGAAAGAGTCCTGGTTGAGGGAGCATTGCGTAAGCACGCGGGAAATCTTACACGGGTCGCGACCGATCTAGGTATCAGCCGCCCGACGCTTTATGATCTCATGGAAAAACTAGGAATCACACGATGACCAACGGAGCGTCGGAAAGCCTTACGCCAGTCGCGCGGGATTCACTCATAAATTCCCGTTCATGCTGAGCCCGTCGAAGCATGGAATTCCTCTTTTTCATCACCCTGCTAGCTCAACAATACTCCCCACCACCTCATCAGTCGGATCTGTAATTCTCTCCCTAAAAATCTACTCGCTACCACTGCCATTGGCTGGTCCCCCAACAGGACGCTCCGGCTTCGAGCGCCTGGCTGTGTCCCCTGTGGTTGCCACATTGCCCGCGAAAAGGGTAAAATTTGTTATTTGCGGTTGATGAACACCCTTTTTAAATCTGATGTGCGCTGCCAGCGCCATTCGGCTGGAAATGCTACGGAAATTGCGCTTTTCCGTGCTTGGCGCCAAGCACTGGCAATTCTCGGTGCTTCATGGCTCGTCTGTCCTATATTGTTTTTGGGACGCGGTCATTGCCGCCGTCGAGGTATGGAGGGGATCAGAAACATTCTCCCACGGTTTCTTGGTTGCTCCCATGTAATTTATTTGATCTGGAGCCGGCGCCGTCAAATCATCTCGCTGGTGCCGTCGCCAAATTATTGGGGTCTAACCATTCTGTTCCTGCTCGGTATTATGTGGTTACTCGGTCAGCTGGCTTCTGTACAGGTGGTTCAGCAGGCGGCGGTGGCGGCCATGTTGCAGCTGCTGGTTTTCACGGTCGCGGGGTGGCCGGTAACTCGTGTTCTGCTTTTTCCACTCGGTTTTCTGTTTTTCGCCGTACCGTTTGGAGAGGACCTGGTACGGCCTCTGCAGGATTATACCGCGTTTTTTACGGTAAAAGCCCTGCAGCTAACCCGGATCCCGGTTTACCGTGACGGTTGGACGATCGTGATTCCATCCGGCGTGTGGGAAGTCGCGGAGGCGTGCGCCGGGGTACGTTACGTGATCCCGTCCGTCATACTGGGATGCCTGTTTTCTTATTTTACCTATCATTCATGGAGACGACGCCTGGCGTTCATTCTCGTCTGCTTCTTCGGCGCGATAGCTGCCAATGGTGTCCGAGCCTATGGAATTGTTATGCTGGCGCATTTGACAGAAAATCGCCTCGCAGTGGGTGTGGATCACCTCATCGCCGGTTGGATCTTTTTTTCGGTCGTCATATTTTTGTTGTTCTGCGTCGGGCTGCGTTGGCGCGAGCACGTTGAAGTCGAAACAAAAATCGATGCCGCAGCTGAAGTAGTCAAAGCTCAAGCAATTCATGCGGGTTCGCTGAAGGCCATGGCTTTAACAGCCCTCGGCGCAGTAGTGCTATTGGGGTTAGCCCCGCTCGCCGCGCATAGCCTATTGCTGCCGCAGACCATTTTTGCGAACCCAACGATTTCAGCTCCCGGCGTTACGCAGCCTTGGCAGGCCCTGGATCAACACGATGCCAAGTGGAAGCCACGTTTTATTGGCGCAGATGGGGAACTGTCGAGAAGTTACATAGCGGGTCGGCAAAGAGTGCACCTGTTTATTGCGTACTACCGCCCCCATCAGCGACAAGGTGCGGAACTCATCGGTGGCGGGAACGTTCTTACCAACGAAAAAAGCTGGCGCGCGGTGAGCGCAGGATCGGCGGAGGCGTTGGTTGACGGCGAGTCCTTATCGGTGGATCGGGTCGTTCTGCGGGCAAACGACCGAACCAGGCTTGTATGGAGCTGGTATTGGGTGGGTGGAAAATACACGTCGAATCCTTATTTCGCCAAACTCTTGGAGCTAAAGAGCCGTCTCCTCAGGGAACAAAAAGGCTCGGCCTTCATCGCCCTCGCCGTAGACGTGGAGAATGGTAACCTGCGCGAGGCTGCCGAAACTCTTGGAAATTTCTTGCGTCACGTTGCTCTAACTCAAGCCCTGATTGAAGAGAAATAAGCCAACTAAAATTTCGGATTTCGAATTGCGGATTGCGAATTTTTTCCACTCCGAGCCCCTACCTCGCACCGCCCCGCGTGTGGGGAATGAAGGAGGGGGATCACCACAGTTCGCAGAGTTTTTTTCTATACTCCCCTCCCCCCTCCGCGTACTCAGCGTCTCAGCGGTGAGATATCCGAATTCTTTTCAACGTTTTCGTTGGATAGTCGGGAAAGATAATTGTATGGCCGATCACTTAACCCGTTTCCCTGGCGGCTTCAATCCCATCGGGGCGCAGGCGCCGAGAAAGCCCAAGCTGCTCATTGTCGAAGACGATGACACACTGCGCACGCAAATGAGCTGGGCGCTGGCCGAAGAATACGAAGTTTGTGAGGCAGAGGATCGAGAGACTGCCCTGGAGGTGTTCCGAAAGGAGCGGCCGGCGCTGGTTACGCTGGACCTTGGTTTGCCGCCTGCTCCGCAGGGCGTGGAGGAGGGATTTCTGGCGCTCGGCGCAATTCTCGACATCGATTCCACTGCCAAGATAGTTGTAGTTACGGGTCGCGCGGAACGGGAGTATCGCCGGAACGCACTCGCTAATGGCGCGTGCGATTTCTTTTCCAAACCCTATAATCTGGAAGAACTTAAGATAGCCCTGCGCCGTGCTCACTATTAATTTTCGCTTGAGGAGGAAATCGAAATAATGAAAGGCGCGCTTAAGTCGAACGATTTCCGGAGATGGTACGGACCAGCAAGCTCTTCTACGGAGGCACGAGGGAAATCTTAGGCAGTTACGACTGATGTGGGCATTAAGCCACCGTACTTGAGAGAAAAACTTGGTGTTAGGCAGTAAATTTGAATCAAGGACGCGTCGGATTTCTTTACATATTTCATTTATCTGACTAAAGCCAAGCTAAGTCATTAATAAGTTGACGGGTTCTTAATTTTCCTGGAGGAACGCATGGTCATAAAAAATTTGACCCGCCGGATTTTCTAACAGTTATGAGATATGTCTTTTGAAATTCGTATGATGATCTAAAAAATACTTATAGTTCAACAAGTTGCAAAAGCTAAATCGTTGGTCCCGGAATTGCTTTAAAACTAGAACTGAGCTGGGAACTTCTGGATATACTGCCTGCCGCAAAAACCCAGATTACAGCCGGTTTGAGAATAAAGGAGACAATGAATAAACTCTTTAAAGTCAGCATGATACTGATGGTATTCGCCGTTTTGAGTGCGCCAAATAGCGCACCGGCTACCCCGCTTTACAATTTCGTTGGGGACTGCGGTAGCGCGAGCGCGAATTGTTTTGGCTCCACGTATACCCTCATCATCGATGATGCCAACGATGCGACAAATACAACCTATGGGGCGACCCTGATTATTAATACAACAGGTTACAATTCTGGTCCGGGTGCCTATATTGATTCGGTCGATATCAAGGTAGTCAATCGCTTAATTAACGTAAGCACCTATTCACTCGTAACTGCGCCGGGGGGAGCCGCAAAACTGGCAGAGTTTTTTCAATAACGGCCAAGGAGCGACCAATTGCGGCAGCCGCCGGCGGGTTTTCATTATGTACAAGGACGCCAATGCGACTTACCTCGGCTCCGGTGGGCGGAGAACTTACGTGGGGCTGGACGTTTAGTTCGAGCAACCCGATTTCCTTTGGCCACATTGGCGCCAGTTACAATAACGCAGAGGGTAGTATCACTGGCAATAACACCTCTATCTCTTCTGCTGCTACCCCACTTGATGCTCCAGCCACATTTATGCTCCTTGGCGGTGGGTTGGTATTGTTGAGTGGTGTTGCGCGCAAGTTTGGCCCCCGTAAATAATCGCTAGGGCGCTTTTAAAAAAACTCCGTTCTCCCTTCGACCAGGCTCAGGGCGAACGGAGTAATTTCCGTTCATGCTAAGTAAGGGTTTGGCCCTCTAATAACTGCAGCCGGGATTTCTCGTCTGGGTCAATGAAGCGCCGGGTTTTTCTACCCGGCGCTTTTTTTTGTCCACTGGCGCTCGCCGTGTCTCAGCGGTGAGATCCAATTTAAATGACCTTTTACCATGAAGTTCACCGACCGGCCGGACGGACGTCCACGGTCTGCTATCATTTATTCTGCAGGCGCGGAGTACCTCGCAGATTGCTGCGAGGATGAAGATGAGGAGAACTCTCGTAGATTTGACCAAAAAGAGCACAAAGTAAATTCGGAGAATTTCACAAGATACCTTCGTAGCTTTGCTCTCGTGGGAGTCCTCTCTTTGAACGACTGGAACCCGCGCAACGCGGTCATTTTTGCGCGTCAGCGTTGGAGGCGAACCAGGTGACGGTGCGCCGTAGATCCTTCCGCTACCGTTACTTTTGGTTGGTACCCTAATAAATCTTGGGCGAGGCTGATATCAGCGAGGGAGTCGCGCACGTCGCCCGGGCGCGCCGGCTGGTAATCGACCGTGGCTTGCACTTCCAGGATTTCTTCGAGGATTTTGATGAGCCGGTTGAGCGTGATCCGTTCGCCGCAACCGACGTTGATAACAGAGCCTGCGGCGCGCGGCGCGCGTAGCGCGAGGATGTTAGCCTCGACCACGTTGTCGACGTAGGTGAAGTCCCGCGATTGCTCCCCGTCGCCGTAGACGACGATCGATTCTCCTCGTTGCAATCGGGTAGCGAATTTCGGAATCACCGCGGAATATTCGGAATAGGGGTCTTGGCTCGGGCCAAAAATGTTAAAATAGCGCAGGCTTACCGTTTCCAAGCCGTAAAGACGGAAATACAGCTGGCAGTAGCGTTCGCCGACAAACTTCTGGAGCGCATAGGGCGATAATGGATTTGGCGGCATGTCTTCGCGTTTGGTAGCACGGGGGTATCGCCATAGGCCGACGACGACGAGGCGTACACGAAGCGGCGAACTCGATGATTGCGACAGCCTTCGAGCAAATTGAGTGTGCTCGTTATATTGGCTTTGTTGGTTTCGATGGGATTTTTGACGGAGCGTTGCACCGAAGGAACGGCGGCTTGATGGAGCACGCAATCAATGCCGCTAAGAGCGTTTTCGCACGTGGATGGATCAGCCAGATCACCTTCGATGAATTCAATAGCGCCTTCCAGGTCGCGTAGCCGCTCCCGTTTGCCGGTGGCGAGATTGTCGATTACCCGAACCCGCCCGCCGTCGGCGAGCAGCCTGCGAACTAAATGGGAACCGATAAAACCGGCGCCGCCGGTAACTAGAAATTGATCAGACACTTTGCGCACCCCGTTCAAGCAGTTCAAGCCGTTCAAATCGTTCAAACCGTAGGAAAGAATTTAACCACAAAGAGCGCAAAGGGCGCAAACAAAATTTACCACGAAGGACACGAAGGAAAAGATTATTCACCGCAAAGGCACGGAGAACACAGAGATCAGAATTTTACCACGAAGTGATTCATGATCTTACGCTCGCCCGCAGAAGATGAAAATGGGAGGCAGATGCGGTAAGCAGGGAGCGGCGCCCCAGCGAAGAGATCGATAAGTGAGTGGCGCGAGAGAGCCCGACACGAAGTGTGATCCAGGACATCCTTCGGCGCCTCAGATTGTCGCCTCGTCATCTGCCGACGAGAGCACGCGAAGGAGAATCGAATATGCCGGATGTCCCCTGGGTGTGCCGCAAGAAAGGGGGAGCGTCTATGAGCAAGAAGAACAGTAGCCCTGCGGGGCTGCAGGCCTTGTATGCGCGCGTGTGCGGGTTGGACCTGCACAAAAAACTGATCGTGGCGTGCGTGCGTATCCTCAATGCGAAGGATGGCACGGTGCAGAGCACGCTGCGTAAGTTCGGCACGATGACGGCCGATCTGATAGAGCTGCGCCAGTGGTTGACCGAGCAGAGGGTGACCCACGTGGCGATGGAGTCGACGGGGATTTACTGGCAGCCGGTGTTCAACCTGCTCGAAGGCCATTTCAAGCTGTTGCTGATCAACGCCCAGCATCTGAAGAAAGTGCCTGGGCGAAAGACCGATATGAAGGACGCGGAGTGGATCGCGCAGCTTTTGCAGTGTGGGCTGTTGAGGCCGAGTTTTGTTCCCGACCGCCAGCAGCGCGAGCTGCGGGATCTGACGCGTCAACAGACCAAGCTGGTGCAGCAGCGAAATGCGGTGGACAACCGCATCCAGAAGGTGTTGGAGACAGCCAACATTAAGCTGGGCTCGGTAGCCAGTGATGTGATGGGGGCGTCGGGACGCAAGATGATCGAGGCGCTGATCGCTGGAGAGAAAGACGTTACAGTGTTGGCGGATCTGGCCCAGCGCCAGCTGCGCGGCAAGATCCCCGAATTGCAGCGCGCTTTGGAGGGAGAGCTGACCGAGCATCACCGCTTTTTGCTGCGGCAGTTGCTTGGACAATACGACTTTCTCGAAAAGGAGATCGCCAGCGTAAGCGAGCGGTTGGGGGCGGTAGCGCCCCCTTCGTTTCGTGCCGCGGTAGAGCAGCTTGATGCGGTTGCGGGGGTGGGGGAACGTGGAGCCCAAGCGCTGTTGGCGGAAACCGGAACTGACATGAGCCGGTTTCCTACCCACAAGCACTTCGCCTCTTGGGCGGGCCAGTGTCCCGGCAATCATGAAAGCGCCGGCAAACGGCGCAGCGGCAAAACCCCCGCTGCCAACCGTCACATCGACGCGGTGCTTACCGAGATGGCGCACGCGGCGGTGCGCACCAAAAACAGCTATTTCAAAGCGCAGTACCATCGTCTGGCAGGCCGACGTGGGAAAAAGCGTGCGATCGGCGCGGTTAAACACAGCCTGTTGGTTACCGTCTATCTTATGCTCCGCGATGACAAACCCTACAAGGATCTCGGTGTTGACTACTTTGATAAACTCAACCCTCAACAGCGTATTCGTTACCATGTCCGCAGACTCCGGGAACTCGGACAGGAGGTGGAATAGTCACCCATGGCTAAAGCAGCCTGAACCCCACCCCCAACCAAATTTTCGAAGGAGGTCACGAAGCTTTTATCTTGCGCGCTTCGCGCCCTATGTGAACTTTGTGCTCTCTGTGGTCAGATTTTCTTCTTCGCGTCCTTCGTGCCTTCGTGGTGAGTCTTAGTTTTAAACGTCTTGAACGTTTTGAACGATTTGAACAAGCACGAGAGCGCGCCAGCGGCGCTGGCGCTTATTTTCCGCCCAGGCGGTCGCCGTATTGTTGCGCGTAATATTTGCGATACTCGCCGCTCTTGATGCGCTCCCACCAACCCCTTTGTTCGCGGTACCAAACGATGGTCGCCAGTAAACCGTCGTCGAGAGAGATAAGTGGTTGCCATCCCAACTCGCGACGCAACTTGCTCGCATCGATGCCGTAACGCCGATCGTGCCCTAGCCGGTCAGTAACGTAGCGCAGCAGGCTCGATGACTTGCCCATGAGGCTCAAAATCCGTTCCGCCATATGCAAGTTGGTATGTTCGCCGTTTGCGCTGACGTTATAGGTCACTCCGACAGCTCCGTCCTCCAGCACGCACAGCAATGCCCGAGCATGATCCTCTACATGAATCCAATCGCGGATCTGCAGGCCGTCGCCATAAAGCGGCAGCGGCCGATCGTCCAGCGCATTGGTGATGAACAGCGGTAAAAACTTCTCCGGGAACTGATAGTGACCATAGTTGTTACCGCAGCGGGTAATTATAGCCGGGACGCCATAGCTCTTATGGTACGCCCGAACCAGCAAATCCGCGGCGGCCTTGCTAGCGGCGTAGGGACTGTTCGGCTCAAGTGGATGGCTCTTCCGTAAAGGGTGGATCCGAAGGTTCGAGGGAGCCGTAGACCTCGTCGGTCGATACCTGCAAGAAGCGCTGGATACCGAGACGGCTAGCGCAGTCGAGCAGGACCCGAGTGCCTTCGACATTGGTGCGGAGAAAGGGCGCGCTGTCGAGCAGGCTCCGGTCTACATGAGTCTCGGCGGCAAAATTTATGATGGCGTCCGCCTGTTCGCCACTGAGTGTTTCCTGCACGAGCTTGGTGTCGGCAATGTCGCCGTGAATAAAGCGATAAGCGCCTGGGTCGCGCGCCCGTTCCTCGTGGGCGAGATTCTCCGGATTGCCGGCGTAGGTGAGCAAATCGAGATTGACGACGCGGTACTGTGGGCGCTCGCGCAGGACGAGTTTGACGAATTGACTTCCGATAAAACCGCAACCGCCGGTTATCAACAATGTTTTCAATCGGTACCTCCCGCGTTTCAGACTCTGCGGCTAAGTATTTTCACCACAGAGGCCAGCACGGAGTGTCGCAAGAGTTCGGAAGAATTTCGTCGAATCAAGAATTCTATCACTCCGCGTACTCGGTGTCTCGGCGATGAGTTTTGAGTTTTAACGTTTGGAACGATTGGAACATTTTGAACGACTGGAACCCGCGCAAAGCGGTTATTTTTGCGCCTTTGCGCGATTCACCGGATGGTCTCTTCGTAGACGAAATTATTGTCCGCCTCGCTCAAGCATGGCCAGGCCCGGTCCCGCGCCGAAAGCAAGGGCTGTTCCACCGGCCAGTCAATTCGAAGCGCGGGATCGTTCCAGATCACACCCGCTTCGCACTCCGGCGCATATTCCTCCGTCACCATGTAAAGCAGGCTCGCTTCCGCGCTCAACACGCAGGCGCCGTGGGCAAATCCAGGAGGCACATACAGCATTTTCTTGTTCTCAGCCGACATGCGGACCGCCAGCCACCGCCCGTAGCGCGGCGAGCCCTTGCGAATATCGACGACGACGTCAAGAATCTCTCCGAGGACCGCGCGCACCAGCTTGCCCTGGGCCCTGGGCTCTTTTTGGTAATGCAAACCGCGCAGCGTGTGACGCGGCGAGTGCGATTCATTGCCCTGGACAAAACGATCGGCGATACCGTATTGGGCAAACTCCGAATACTTGTAGGTCTCCATGAAAAAACCGCGGTCGTCGGCAAACACTTTGGGTTCGATGAGGATGACCTCCGGCAATTCGAGGCGGCTAAAACGAAATGGCATTACAGCAGGACCTCGGAATCGTCGCCGATCATCAGGCGGTAGGCTTGATGGTTGTTTATTTCCTTGATCACCGCTGAGTTCTTGCCGATCAAACTATCTTCTAGCCGGTCCACTCGTTTGACGGTGGCATGCTCGAGAAAGAGGCAATGTTCCAGAACTGAAGCCGTGATTTGGCAGCCGTCGCCAATGGAGGTAAAAGGGCCGATGAAGGAATCTTCGATATGGACGTTTTCGCCGATCACCACCGGTCCGCGAATCTTGCTGCGCACCACTTTACTCCCTTTGCCGAGCTGCACCCGGCCGGTGACCAGGCTTTGCTCGTCGATCTCGCCGATGATTTTCCGTTGAATCCATTCGTCGAGGACAACGGTATTAGCGGTAAGCAGATCGTCTTTCTTGCCGGTGTCGAGCCACCAGCCGTCGATGCGGTGGCTTAGCACCTTGCTGCCGTCGTCGAGCAGCGCCTGGATGGCGTCGGTAATCTCCAGCTCGCCGCGCCAGGAAGGTTTGATGCGATCGATGGCTTGATGAATTTTCGGCGAGAATATATAGATACCAACCAGAGCCAAATTTGATTTTGGCTGTTGCGGCTTTTCCACCAGGCTTTTCACCCGCCCGCTGGCATCGATTTCGGCGATGCCAAAGGCTGATGGCGTGGCGACATCCTTAAGAAGGATCATCGCATCGGCGCCGGAGCCGTCGAACTCACCGCAAAATTCGGAGATTCCCGAGCCGATGAGATTGTCCCCAAGATACATGATAAAGGCGCTTTGACCGAGAAAAGGGCGCGCGATCTTCACCGCGTGGGCCAGTCCCAGGGGCTGGTCTTGCAAGATATACTCGACGTGAATTTTCCACCGCGCGCCGTCACCTACGGCGTTTTGCACGGCCTGCCCGGTCTCGGGACAAATAATCATGCCCACGTAAGTGACCCCCGCGGCCGCGAGGTTGTCGAGCACATAGAACAAGATCGGCCGGTTGGCTACGGGAACGAGCTGCTTGGCGGCGGTGTGGGTCAGCGGTCTCAAGCGCGTTCCCCGTCCGCCGGCTAACACCAGTCCCTTAAGGCCATTGGCTTTCGATGTGTTTGCCATGTGCGCATATATTACCATAACTACGCGCAGTAAGTCGCTAGCCGTTCACGCAGTAAGTCTTCAACAGCAAGCGATCGGAGAAGAGCGTACGTTGCATTATGGACATTGAACGTTCGGACCGATTGACCAATACGACGCGAAGACCGCCGGTCATCCGTCTTGGGGTCTGTCGTCGTCTACTTGAACGATTTGGAACGTTTGGAACGGCGCGAGCGCGCGAGCGTCATCGCGCTGGAGTTGACAAGTGATACTGCTGTTTAGTAGCGTTGGCTCATCCATGACGAGAAAGGAGTACGCCATGTTCGCACAATTGAAACACTTGGCCATCGTTACCAGCAACGCCAATCACGAAGGTGATTTTTATCGAGATGTCTTCGGCTTGAAACGTTCCGGACTAGCGCGGGCCGGCGGCGCCGTGGTGGTGCGCGACGGCTACGTCGGCCTCAATCTCAACCCCAGAGCGCCGGGGCGCCAAGGGGGGTTCGATCACTTCGGCTTTGAGGTTCAGGATGTGGAATTGGTATATTCACGCTTCAAAGAAAATTATCCCAAGGTGCGCGTGCTCAAGCGGCCAGGCAATCGTCCCTTCGCGGGTATCAGCACCCATGACCCAGCGGGCAACGTCTTCGATCTGTCGCAAGCGGGCATGGAGAACCGCCGCGACCTTTATACCGAAACGGACCAAGAAAGGCCACGGCGAATCAGCCATATTGCCTTGCGCGTGTTGGAACCCGACATGATCGGCGAGTTTTACCGCAGTGTCTTTGATCTCACCGAGTTGGAAAAACCCGCCGGCGACCCGAATCATTATCTCTCCGACGGTAAGGTAACTCTGGCGGTCATGCCCTGGCAGATCAACGACTTTGAGGGCTCCGGCATAGAACGCCCTGCGCTGGATCATATCGGCTTCAAAGTCGAAAGTATGGCGGCGTTCAAAGCCGACTTGCAAAAGTTCGCCGATCAATACCCGGCGCAGCAAGTTGACCGGCCGGACAAAAATCCGGAGCGCGAGGTCAGGCAGAAACTCTTCGCCAAATGTTCTTTCGGCCAACATCATACGTCAGATCCCGATGGCGTGCTGATCGACGTTGCGGAGGGTTAGAGCCTGTACCGCAAAGAACGCAAAGTAGAATTTCGAAATTCGGATTGTGAGTTTGTCCGACTCAGCGCCCTCCGTGTCTCTTTGCTGAGTTTCAGTTTTAACGTTTGCAACGATTGGAACCCATGGAACGATTGGAACACACGCCAGCTGGCTGGCGCTAAAGGTCACAAAGGTTGTTTTGCAGTTTGAACGGGGCCGAGCAGCGGCCCCGTTTTATTTCGTCTTGAGCTAAAAATTATTGTTTTTCCGTGACTTGCGGTTGACTTGCCAAAGTGCAACCGGCATATTGTAAGGCGTATTTCATCAAGGAGATGTGCCATGCAGGTTTACTATGATAGGGACGCCGATTTGGGCGTCTTACAGGGAAAAAAGGTCGCGGTGCTCGGCTATGGGAGCCAGGGGCACGCCCATGCGAACAATCTGCGCGACTCGGGGGTCGATGTGGTAGTCGGATTGCGTCGCGATAGCAGCTCTTGGGCCAAGGCTGAGAATGCCGGCTTGAAGGTGCTAAAGACGGCGGATGCAGCGCTGACCGCAGATATTGTGATGATTCTCTTGCCCGACGAGCTGCAGGGCGAAGCTTACGAAACGGAAATCAAACCGGGACTCAAAGACGGCAACTGTCTCGCCTTCGGCCACGGTTTCAATATTCACTTCAAAAGAGTCGTGCCGCCGGCGGGTGTCAATGTCTTCATGGTGGCGCCCAAAGGGCCCGGGCATCTGGTGCGCAGCGAATTTCAGAAAGGGCGCGGCGTGCCCTGCCTGCTGGCGGTCCACCAGGATCCGTCCAGGGACACCAAGAAAATCGGCTTGGCCTACGCCTCGGCCATCGGTGGCGCGCGGGCGGCGGTGATCGAAACCACTTTCAAAGACGAAACGGAAACCGATCTTTTCGGGGAGCAGTCGGTATTGTGCGGCGGTCTTTGCGCGCTCATCCAAGCCGGTTATGACACTCTAGTCAACGCGGGTTATCCGCCGGAAATGGCCTATTTTGAATGCGTCCATGAAGTCAAGCTCATCGTCGATCTGATCTATGAAGGTGGGCTGACCAATATGCGATACTCCATCAGCAACACGGCGGAGTACGGCGATTTGACGCGGGGCAAACGGGTTATTGGTCCCGAGGTGCGCGAGGCGATGCAAAAAATCTTGCAGGATATACAGTCCGGCAAGTTCGCCGATGAATGGATCAACGAATACAAGTGCGGCATGCCGCACTTCACCGAGTTGCGTAAAGAGGCGGCGAATCATCCGCTGGAGAAAGTGGGCGAAAATCTGCGCGCCATGATGCCCTGGTTCGCGCAGAACCGCCTCGTAGACAAGAGCAAGAACTGAAGGCCGTAAAGTAAAATTGCGGAATTCGGATTGCGGATTGCGAATTTTTCCGAACTCGGCGCACTCAGCGTCTCGGCGGTGAGTTTCAGTTTTAACCTCTGGAACGATTGGAACGACTTGAACAAGCGCGAGCCCGCGCCAGCAGGCGGCGCGCGGTCATTAGTCCGGATGAAGATTGCCGTCGAAGGTTATCCTTTTGTTCTTGTCGCGCTAGCATTGTCGGGCCTTGGCTTCGTTTTGGGTTGGGCATCGATCGCGTTTGCCGGCGCTGGACTTGGGGTATTTTTTGTTTGGTTTTTTCGCGACCCCGAACGACGTGCTCCTGAAGCGAAGGGGTTGGTGGTCGCCCCCGCGGATGGTAAAATCGTAAGTATCGTAAAGATCAATAATGCGCCGCTTTTGGAAGGGAACCAAACCCGGGTAAGCATCTTTATGTCTCCGTTCGATGTTCACATCAATCGCATACCGGTCAAAGGGACCATTGAAGAGGTTCGTCATCAAGACGGTAAGTTTTTCGCCGCCTACAAAGACCAAGCCGTCGAACAGAACGAGCAAAACGCTATGCGTATCGCCGATTCCGAGGGAAGAAAATTCGGGGTCGTCCAGGTTGCCGGGTTTGTGGCGCGGCGGGTCGTGTGCAAGGCGCGCAGAGGCGATACTTTTGACCGGGGCGAACGTTTTGGGCTTATTTTATTCGGATCACGCACCGATCTCTATCTGCCGCCTGGCACCGAGATCGCAATCGCGGAGGGGCAAAAAGTGAAAGGCGGTGAAACCGTCATAGGGAGGTTTGCATGAGCGGCGCCAATCCTCGTGAACCGGAACAGTTTCCGGCCGGCGGAAAAGTCAGGCTCTTGCGCCGCCGGGGAAGGCCACGAGTTTCACTGCGTAACCGCGTACCGGCGGAAAAGCTGAGAAAGGGGATATATCTGATCCCCAGCCTATTCACCGCGGGCAATATTATGTGCGGGTTTTTTTCCATCGTCTCGACCTTCAGTGGACAGTATATTCAAGCGGCGTTGTTCATTATCTTCGCCCATATTCTCGATGGCGTGGACGGTTATGTGGCGCGGCTCACCAAAACCACGAGCCAGTTCGGCATTGAATTCGACTCCCTCGCCGACGTGGTTTCGTTCGGCGTCGCGCCGGCGGTGCTGGTATATTTCTGGGCGCTGGTGCCCTGGGGCAATTGGGGCTGGCTCGCCGCCTGTACTTACGTCGTTTGCGGCGCGCTGCGTTTGTCCCGCTTTAACGTCCAGGCCGGTACGTCCGCGAAGGGCCACTTTATCGGCTTGCCCATCCCCGCGGCTGCCGAGATGATTACGTCAACGATCTTTCTCTACTATTATCTCGGCGGCGAAGGCGCACCCAACAAGCAGGTGACGCTCCTGCTGGTCATCTACGGCTTGGCGGCATTGATGGTCAGCGGCTTTCCCTATTTCAGCCCGAAGAACACCGACCTGCGAAAGCGCTTCCCCATCTGGATATTGGTTTTTGGAATTATTTTGATTAAAGTAATCGTCATGACGCCGCAGGTCATGTTTTTCTCCTTGGTTCTGTTATACACGTTATCCGGGCCTCTCTTATGGAGTTGGACGACGATCCAACGCCGGCGGGGGAGAAGAGGGGAATTGGCTGAGGCACAGCCGTAATTCACGCTTCTCGATTCAGTAGACACAACTCCCGCTGGCCATGCCGCGGGAGTTTTTGTTTATAGGCGGGTTTGGAGAACGAACGGAGGCTATCCATGTCAGAACAAGTAATGGACAACAATAGCGTTAGAATTTTTGACACCACTTTGCGGGACGGAGAACAGTCGCCGGGAGCGAGCATGACCGTCGAACAAAAGGTCGTCATCGCCCGGCAATTGGAAAAGCTCGGCGTGGACGTGATCGAAGCCGGCTTTGCGGCCTCGTCGGAAGGCGATTTCGAATCTGTGCGCAGAGTCTGCGAGGAAGTCGCGCGGCCGAGGATCGTAAGTCTCGCGCGCGCCCAGGAGGGTGATCTCGAGAGGGCGCTCAAAGCCGTCGAGCGCGCGAAGAATCCCGGTATCCATACATTCATCGCGACCTCCGACATCCATCTCAAGCACAAGCTCAGAATGTCGAGGGAGCAGGTAATCGAAGCGGCTGTGAAGGCCGTGAGCTACGCCAAGAAATTCATCGACTACATTGAGTTTTCGGCTGAGGACGCCTCGCGCAGCGATCCGGAGTTTTTGATTCAAATTTTTCGCGAGGCGATTCGCGCCGGCGCCAAGATTATCAACGTGCCGGATACCACGGGCTACGCCATTCCGTCCGAGTTTGGCGCGTTGATGGCCAACTTGATCGAGCGCACCGCGGGGGCGGACCGGGTCGTCTGGAGCGCGCACTGCCACAACGATCTGGGGCTGGCGGTGGCGAATTCTTTGGCGGCGGTGCATAACGGCGCGCGCCAGATCGAGTGCACCATCAACGGTATTGGCGAGCGCGCGGGCAATACCTCGCTGGAAGAAGTCGTGATGGCGCTGCGCACGCGCAAAAACTATCTCGATCTGGACACCCATATCACCACCGAGCAGCTCTATCCGACCTCGCGTTTGGTGTCCCAGGTAACCGGTATCCAGATCCCCATCAACAAGCCCATCGTCGGCGACAATGCCTTCGCGCATGAAGCCGGCATTCACCAGGACGGCGTGCTCAAGCACAAACTGACCTATGAGATCATGACGCCGGAATCCATCGGCATTCCCGGCAACCGGCTGGTCATGGGAAAACATTCCGGACGCCACGCCTTCGATGAGCGGCTCAAGCATTTGGGCTTCAGCCTCGGCAAGGAAGATATGAACCGCGCCTTCCTGCGCTTCAAAGAGTTGGCGGACAAGAAAAAGAACGTCTATGACGAAGATATCGAGGCCATCGTCGGCGAAGAAATTCTCAGGGTGCCGGGGCAGCCGGACCGCTACGAGCTGCTCTATCTCAGCGTCAACTCGAGCTCCGAGGGGACGCCGTCGGCGACCATCAAGATGCGCGTCAACGGCCAGGAAAAAATGGACTACGCTACCGGCGACGGCGCCGTGGACGCCTGTTACCAGGTGATCACGAAAATTACCGGCTCGCAGTCTCAGCTGGTTCGTTACAACGTCAATGCCATAACGGGCGGCGCCGACGCGCAGGGCGAAGTCTCCTGCGTCATCGAAGACGACGGTTTTCGCGTGTCGGGGCAAGGCGCCCATACCGATATCATCATGGCCAGCGCGCTGGCCTACATCAATGCGCTCAACAAGCTCGAAGGCCGCAAACACTATCGTCAACGGGTAGACAGAGAGGGACCATGAGCTACAAGATCGCGGTTTTGCCGGGGGACGGCATCGGACCCGAGGTGATGGGCGAGGGAACACAGGTCCTCAAACAAGTCGCCGAACTTTACGGCTTCAAAGTCGAGCTCGAAGAAGGAATCGTCGGCGGCGCGTCCATTGACGCTCACGGCAAGCCGCTTGTGGATTCGGTTCTCAAGCTGGCAAAAGAAAGCGACGCGGTGCTGCTCGGCGCCATGGGCGGGCCCAAATGGGATGGCTTGGACTACTCGATCCGCCCGGAACGGGCATTGCTGGCGTTGCGCCAGGAGCTCGGGCTATTCGCCAATCTGCGCCCCGTGAAACTGTTTTCGGCTCTGGCGTCGGCATCTACCCTCAAGCGCGAAGTCGTCGAGGGCACGGACCTCCTGGTCGTGCGCGAGCTCACCGGCGGGATCTATTTTGGACAGCCCAAAGGCATCACGAAGCTGCCGGATGGCACCGAGCGCGGCGTGAACACCGAAGTTTACACGACGCCGGAGATTGAACGTATCGCCCATGTGGCTTTTCAGGCGGCGCTCAAGCGGCGCAACAAAGTGACGTCGGTGGACAAGGCCAACGTGCTCGAGGTCACCGAGTTGTGGCGCAAAGTCGTCACCCGAATGCACAAAGACGAGGGCTACGCCGGCATCCAGCTCGAACATATGTTGGTTGACAACTGCGCCATGCAGCTGATTCGCAATCCGAAGCAGTTCGATGTGATGGTTACGACCAACATGTTTGGCGATATTCTCAGCGATGAAGCGGCGATGCTGACGGGTTCCATCGGCATGCTGCCCTCCGCGAGTCTTGGCGGCAAAGCTGGCATGTACGAGCCGGTGCACGGCAGCGCGCCTGACATCATGGGCCAGGATAAAGCGAACCCGCTGGCGACGATCTTGAGCGTGGCCATGATGCTGCGCCATTCGTTGGATCAAGGCGCCGCGGCTGATCGCATCGAGAAAGCCGTGGAAGATGTTCTGAACGAAGGCTACCGCACGGCGGATATTCAGGAGCCGGGCTGCAAGCCAGCCGGCTGCAAACAGATGGGCCGGCTCGTGCGCGATAGGATCGAGAGGGCGGTTTAAAGTTTTCAAGGGTTTTAGAGTTTAAATCATCGAACGTATGTTGGACTTTCGATGCAAGCTAAAATCCACAATCTAAGATTGGGGATACGGTCGTGAAGAAGAAAAAATACAACGTCGCCGTAGTCGGCGCCACCGGCGCCGTCGGCGAGGAGATGCGCGAAGTTTTGGAAGAGCGACAGTTCCCGGTGGGCGAGCTGCGTTTGCTCGCCTCGGAAAGATCGGCGGGGCAGTTATTACCGTTCGATGGCAGGCAGATTCGCGTTGCGGTTCTAAACGAAGACTCTTTCAAGGGCATCGACATCGGGCTATTTTCTGCGGGCGGTGGCGTGAGCGCCAAGTTCGCTCCGCTGGCGGTGGCTGCGGGCGCCGTGGTGGTGGACAACACTTCGCAGTTCCGCATGGAGCCGGATGTGCCGCTGGTGGTGCCTGAGGTCAACGCGAGTGCCATTTCGGGCTACACTAAACGCGGCATCATCGCCAACCCCAACTGCTCGACGATCCAATTGGTCGTAGCGCTGAAGCCAATCCACGACGCGGCGCGCATCAAGCGCGTGGTGGTATCGACCTATCAGTCGGTTTCCGGCGCTGGGCGTAAAGCGATGGAAGAGCTGAGCCAGCAGGTGGGCGCGCTTTTCAGCGGCAAGGACTTAAAGAAAGAAAAATTTCCGCATCAGATCGCATTTAACTGTATCCCGCACATCGATGTATTCATGGAAGGCGGTTACACCAAAGAAGAGTGGAAAATGATCAACGAGACGCGGAAGGTTCTCGGCGAGCCCTCCTTGCCGGTCACCGCGACCACGGTGCGCGTGCCGGTGTTCTGCGGCCATTCGGAATCGGTCAACGTCGAGACGGTGGTGAATCTATCGGCCGCGGAGGCGAGAAAAATTTTGCGTGAGGCTCCGGGAGTGGTTGTCGCGGACGAACCGGAAAATAATGTTTATCCGATGGCGATCGATGCCACGGGCAAGGACGCGACCTTTGTGGGAAGAATCCGCGAAGACCATACCGTTCCTAACGGCTTGAATCTCTGGGTGGTCGCCGACAACCTGCGCAAGGGCGCGGCGCTTAACGCCGTTCAGATCGCCGAGATTCTGATCCGCGATCACCTCTAACTCGCTGCTCAAGATTCCCTCGGATCCTTCGACGAGTAGGACATCGAGGGGCTGAAATGGGTTCAGAAACTTCCGGCCGTTCAAAACGTTTCGAAGCATTCGAACGTTTTCTAGCAGAATCAATCCTTGACCAGAAACCCGAAACCCAAGAAATTTATTTGTGAACATCAAACTCACCGTTGAATACGACGGCACCCACTATCATGGTTGGCAAAATCAGTCCAACGGTGAAACCATCCAAGCGGTTCTCGAAAGCGCCCTGTCGACGTTTTTCGGCGCGCCCATTCGCGTTACCGGCTCAGGTCGCACCGACGCGGGCGTGCACGCCCTTGGCCAGGTGGCCAATTTTCACGCCGCGAAAGAATTTGACCGGCACCGATTGCTGCGCGGCCTCAATGCGTTGACGCCGCCGGACATCACGGTCAAAGAGGCCGAAGCCGTTCCTGATTCCTTCGACGCGCGCCGCGACGGCCGCGCCAGGATTTATGAGTATCATATTTTAAACCGCTCGATGCCGTCGCCGTTCTATCTGAACCGCGCGTGGCATTTGCACGAGCCTTTGGATTTCGACGCGATGCGCGCGGCGATTCCCGCTTTGCTGGGCGCACATGATTTCTCTTCCTTTCGCGCCGCCGGTTGCGACGCGGCGCACCCGGTGCGCGAGGTCTATAACACTTCCTTGGAAAGGCGCGGCGAGCTGCTCGTTTACAGCATAGAAGCCACCGCGTTTCTGCGCCACATGGTGCGCAACATCGTCGGCACGCTAGCCGAGGTCGGAGCGGGGCTGCGCGCGTCCGAGTCCTTTGCGGAACTCTTGGCAGCGCGGGACCGGACTAAATCCGGGCCCACGGCGCCCGCCCATGGACTGTTTTTAATGGAGGTGAAGTATTGAAAGCATAGTTGCTCATGGCGCCGCTTCAGTGAAGATAAGTTGCCGATGGCAAATGATATCGATTCGAGTTCAGTTGATTGACAGCAACTTTTGATTTCCATATATCCAAACAACGAGAGAAATTTGCGCGGTTATACGAGGAGGGTGAGCGAGCCATGATGCCGCAACACGACAATTTTTACGACGTCTATTCCAAGGCCAAGAAGATCAAAATCAAGTGGCCCAATGGGGCGCGGATCGCGGTGGCCTTGGCGGGTAATTTGGAAGCCTGGACCGAAATACCGAATGCCAAGCATCGCCGCACGCATCATGTCGGCGGATCCAATCCCATAAAAGAAGACGACGTGGTCTCGCAGTACGACTGCCGCACCGCCAGTGAGAACGATTACGGCGGCCGGACCGGCGTCTGGCGGATTTTGCGCATCTTGGACAAATACGAGGTCAAGGCCTCGTTCAATACCAACGCGCTGTGCATCCATCGCTATCCCGAAGCGGTAAAAGCGGTTCACGAGCGTGGCCACGAGATCGTCGGCCACTCCTATGCCGAAGACGTTCAATTAATCCATCTGACCGAAGAACAAGAGCGCGAGGAGATCCGCACCTGCGCGAAGATGTTCGAGGACTTCGTCGGCGCGCGGCCGACGGGATGGCTCACCTCCGGCATGCGCCACACCGAGCGCACGCTGGGAATCCTCGCCGATGAAGGGTTTACGTGGCATGGCGACGCGGTCAACGACGATAATCCGTATCCCGCCACCGTCAACGGCAAGATCATGATCATCGTGCCGTACAAGAACGCCATCAGCGGCTTGAACGATACTGGCATGTACCGCCGCGGCATAATGGCGCGGGATGTTTTTCACTCGTTCAAGGATGAGTTCGATATTCTCTACGAAGAATCCGAAGCACAGCCCCGGATGCTCACCTTGGCCATGCATTGCCAGATGGCTTTCCCGGCCACCGGCAAGGTTTACGATGACTGCATCAAGTACGCCAAGTCATTTCCCGATATCTGGTTCGCCAAGCGTGGCGAGATCGTCGAGTGGGTGAAGAAGAACTGTCTGTAAGAACGGGACAATGGAGTAGTGGAGTGATGGAGTAATGGGTTTCAGACGGCTCCGGACCCCAACACTCCATCACTCCAACGTTCCAGGATTGAGGGGTTTTTATGTGCGACACAGCCGATGATGGCGTAGGTTTGAGCAGCGCGGTTCCCAGGGAAGAGCAGCTGCGGCGCGCTGGACTGCGCTCGGCTGATCTTTCTCGGTTGATGCCTTTCGCGCGGGCGCTGGCGAATGCGCGGGAAAACCGCGACAGCCATATCGGCTTCGTCGGCTACAACAAAACCAAATCGGGCAACAGAGTGCTGATCGCCATCGATCGCGAGTACGATCACGATGTGCCCAATGCCGTCGCCGCGGCCTTGCGCGAAAAGGGCGCCCATGTCGATATCCTGATCGCCGATATGGGCAACCCCGACCGGCTGTTCGATTATCAAGATGAAATTGAAGTCATCATGCGGCGCGAGCCATGGGACAACAATCCGCGCCGTTGGGAAGGGATGCCGTATATCGAAGACTTCGCGCTACGCGGCGGATACGATCTGCTTATCCACGGCAAGGGCGGACCGATCCCCAAAACAGATTTTCGCTACGAGCAGATTCCGTGGCTCCGCCCCGAGCATTTTCTCCAGCGCTCCACGACCTATCCTTTGGATCTCCATCTGCTGATCAATAAAAAAACCTGGGATCCGATCTGGCAATATGGGCGCGGCGGGCGCGTGCGGCTAACGGACGCCGAAGGCACCGATCTTACCTGGACCTATTGGGAAGAGTACTACGATGGCACGCGCTATGGTTTTGCGGCCTCGCCGCGCAACGGGCATCTGTTTGGTCATCCCGTGCCGCCGATCATCGCCAAGGAAGACGCCGCCGGCGTAGTGGCCGGCACGACGAGCCATTTTTCAAGGGCTTTCCCGCAAGTGAAAGTCGAGATGGAAGGCGGGCAAATCGTTAAAGTGAGCGGCGGCGCCGCTTATGGTGATGCGTGGCGCGACCTGCTGGAAGAAAGCAAGCGCACACAGTATCCGTGCTTTCCGCGTCCGGGGCTGTTTTATCTCTGGGAAGTCGCCATCGGAACCAATCCAAAAATCATGCGGCCGAGCGGCATCGAAAAGCACTCTTCCGGTGGCTTCGAATGGGAGCGGCGCCGTTCCGGCGTAATTCATATGGGCTTCGGCACCCTGTGGCGCTCGGCTGAAGAAAAGTGGGCCGGTGAGAATGGCATTCTCTACGGCCATTTGCATATTCATTTGCTTTTCCCGACCTTCACCATCACCACCAAAAGGGGCAAGGAATATACGATTATCCGCGATGGCCGGCTGACGGCTCTGGACGATCCTGAGGTGCGCCGACTCGCCGAAACGTACGGTAACCCAGATGATTTTTTGCGCGAAGATTGGATTCCGCAAATTCCCGGCATCACCTGTCCCGGTTCGTACGAGGACTATGCGCAGAATCCCGGCAAGTGGATTTATGGATAATCGTTCAAAGGTTCAAAGGTTTAAGTGTTCAAGGTCGGACTCGGCGAATCGTACTTTGAACCTCAACCTTGAACTATTGAACCTTTGAACTCCGGCTGGCTCGCTCTTGAGGTGAGCCAGTCGGTTCTAGAATTTGTCTTTCTTAAACGATTTGAGGGAAGAAGGGCGGGCGCGCAGGGCATCGTCTTTGGTGACCCGGTCGAAGACATGGACACCGCGGTTATGGAGCAAGGTCGGCTGTGAGATGGCACGCGTGGCGGGGGCGGAGCAAATGTCGCAGCGCTTGAGCGGCCGGTCGCTGACCTTTTGGATGGACTCGAAACGGTGTCCCTTGGCGCAATTGTATTCGTACAGCGGCATAGTGTGGATTTGTAGCTATCACATCGATTGGATGCGCTCAATCAGGCAAACTTGTCTCAAGAAAATTTTCCTGCTATAAGAATTTATGTTTGCACTGAAACAAGCGCAATCCTCTCGAAACCCAGGCCCCGGTCTGGGTTTTTTTTTAGCAGGAAGCCTGATACCAGAGTTTTTCGGCACTCTGTTAGCTGAGCACGGAGGTGAAGCGTGTTAGAGCAAGAGGTCTTACCGTTAGGTTTGACTTTTGACGATGTCCTGTTGATTCCCGCGGCGTCATCGGTGCTGCCGCGGGATATCGACGTATCAACGCGGCTCACCGAACGGATCGCACTCAACATCCCACTCGTCAGCGCCGCCATGGATACTGTGACGGAGTCAAGGACGGCCATCGGCATGGCCCAGGAGGGCGGTCTCGGTATTATTCACCGTAACCTGTCGGTCCGGGCGCAGGCGGGCGAAGTTGAAAAGGTCAAAAAGTTCGAGAGCGGCATGATTACCGATCCGATCACGGTGGCGCCGGAGCAAAGAATTTCCGAAGCTCAAGAAATCATGAACCGCTTCGGCATCTCCGGCCTGCCGGTCACCAAAAACGGCCGGCTCGTGGGCATTCTCACCAATCGCGATCTGCGTTTTGAGAGGCGGCTTGATCGCTTGGTATCGGAGGTCATGACCAAAGATAAACTGATCACCGTCAAGCCCGGGGTGGGCCTTGATGAAGCCAAAGAGTTACTCCATCAACATCGCATCGAAAAACTACTCGTCGTGGACGACAACTTTGAGCTGCGAGGTCTGATTACGGTCAAGGATATCGAAAAGAAGATCCAATATCCCGACGCCTGCAAGGACGCGCGGGGTCGGTTGCGAGTCGGCGCGGCGGTGGGAGTTGGGGCGGATTGGGAAGAGCGGGTAGAAGCGTTGGTGCGGGCGGGGGTGGACCTGATCGCGGTGGATACCGCCCATGGCCACTCAAAAAATGTCCTCGACGTGGTTGGGCAGATTCGCCGACGTTATCCTGATCTTGATTTGGCCGGCGGCAACGTCGCCACCGCCGAAGGCACCAGCGCGTTGATCGATGCCGGTGTCAATGTAGTCAAAGTCGGCGTCGGTCCCGGTTCAATCTGCACCACCCGCATCGTCTCCGGCGTAGGGGTACCGCAGATTACGGCCATCGGCAGTTGCGCCAAAGCGGCGGCGCGGCACAAAGTGCCGATCATCGCCGACGGCGGTATCAAATTCTCCGGCGATATTACCAAGGCGATAGCCGCCGGGGCGAATTCAGTCATGATCGGCAGTCTGTTTGCTGGCACTGAAGAAAGTCCTGGCGAGACGATTCTCTATCAGGGCAGAACCTACAAGGCTTACCGCGGTATGGGTTCCATCGGGGCCATGGGACAGGGAAGCCGAGACCGCTACGGTCAGGCTGATGTCGCGGAGACCAATAAATTGGTGCCGGAAGGAATCGAGGGCCGAGTGCCCTATAAGGGATCGCTCTCTTTCAATATTCAGCAGCTCGTTGGCGGTGTGCGCGCGGGTATGGGATATCTCGGATGCCGCGATGTGCCGGCACTGCAAACCAAGGCGCGCTTCATGCAGATTACCGCGGCGGGCCTGCGCGAGGGCCATGTTCACGATGTCTTCATCACCAAAGAAGCGCCTAACTACCGAATCGAATGATCCCGATCCGTCGATAGGGCGCACTTGCTGTCACCTCTGGCTCGCATCCTGACGCACTGCCGATGTACGCTCTGGTGCGAGCCCTAAGGTCGCCTCCCACCCACCGCCTTCTCGACGGCCAGGTCAATTAATGGGTTGTGAGCTTACTTTCGGATTATGGAATGATTCTTGTTCTTGACTTCGGTTCGCAGTACACCCAACTCATCGCGCGGCGCATCCGGGAATCCAAGGTTTACTGCGAAATCCACCCGTTCAACATCACGCTGGAAAAAATCAAGGACCTCCAACCTGAAGGCATTATTCTTTCCGGCGGTCCGGCGAGCATCTACCAGGAAACCGCTCCAAAAGTCAGCCCGGCGATTTTTCAGCTGCCCGTACCGTTCCTCGGGATCTGTTATGGGATGGGCATGATCAACCTCGCTTTCGGCGGCGAAGCCGCGCGCGCCGACCATCGCGAATATGGCCCAGCCGATTTAACCATCGACAATGACGCCGATCTCTTCCACGGCTTCACTAAACACCCGCCGGCCCGGGTCTGGATGAGCCACGGCGACAAAATGGTCTCATACCCCAAGGGCTGGACCATTCTCGCCCACAGCGGCAACTCGCCCATTGCGGCATTCGCTGATTCCACGCGGCGCTTCTTCGGCGTGCAGTTTCATCCCGAAGTGGCACACACGCCGCGCGGCAGAGAAATTCTCGACAATTTCGTATTTCGCGTCTGCGGCTGCCAGCCGAGCTGGACGATGGAGCATTTCATCGAATCCTCGGTCAAGAAGATTCGTGACCAGGTCGGCGATGGCCGCGTTCTTTGCGCGCTCAGCGGCGGCGTCGATTCCGCCGTCGCCGCCACTCTGGTCCACCGCGCCATCCAAGACCGGCTGATCTGCGTGTTCGTTAATAACGGCCTACTGCGCAAGAACGAAGCGGAACGTGTCTGCCAGCTTTTCGCCGAGCGTTTCGCCAACAGTTTTCGTTATGTGGATGCCAGCGAGCTGTTTCTCTCCGAGCTCAAGGGGGTGGAGGACCCTGAGATCAAACGCAAGCGCATCGGTCACCAATTTATTGAAGTCTTTGAGGAAGAGGCGGCGAAGCTCGGTGAGATCGAACATCTCGCTCAAGGGACGCTTTATCCCGACGTGATCGAGTCGGTTTCGGTGCTCGGGCCTTCAGCTACCATCAAGTCGCATCACAATGTCGGCGGTTTGCCCACCAAGATGAAATTCAAGCTCGTCGAGCCGCTGCGCGAATTATTCAAAGACGAAGTGAGAGTCCTCGGCAAAGAGCTGGGCCTGCCCATAGAGATGATTCAACGCCAGCCCTTTCCAGGTCCCGGACTGGCGATTCGCGTACTCGGCGAGGTCACGGAAGAGCGGTTGGATATTCTCCGCGACGCCGATGTGATCGTCCTCGACGAGATCAAGACAGCAGATCTATATGAAAAAGTCTGGCAGTCGTTCGCGGTTTTGCTGCCGATCAAGACCGTCGGGGTCGTGGGCGACGAGCGTAGTTACGAAAACGTCGTCGCGCTTCGGGTGGTCGATAGCCAGGACGGCATGACCGCCGACTGGGTGGCGCTGCCGGCGGAGTTGCTGAGGAAAATTTCCAACCGCATATTGAACGAGGTGCGTGGCGTCAACCGCGTGGTCTACGACGTATCGTCCAAGCCCCCGGCGACCATCGAGTGGGAGTAGATTGCAGCGGGATTATTCGTGCCCCGGGATGCCTTCGCGGCGTGGGGAGCGCTTTAGTTTCCGGGTTCTTGAGCTTGCCAAAGTAAGAGCTTGGTCGAAAGCAGTCATAGGGTTTTTCGGCAGAGTTTATGGAAGAATCTATCAGGGTTAAACAGATTGCGCAGGTTTTGCTTTTCGACCGCCACCGGCGGCTCTTGATTTATCTGCGCGACGATAATCCGGAGATTCCCTTTCCAAATCATTGGGACCTCTTCGGCGGTCATTTGGAAAAAGATGAGACACCGGAACAAGCCTTGGTGCGCGAGGTCAAGGAGGAGATCGGTATCGAGCTCAAGGCCTGGCACGCGTTTCGGCGCTTTTACTGCGCAGAAGGGGATGCCTATCCCAACGTCAAACATATTTACTGGGCGACCATCCATAGATCGCCGGCCGAATTGACCCTTTATGAAGGCCAGAGACTCAGGAGCATCGCGATGGCGGAGCGAAAAGAAATCAAGTTCGCCAATATTCTCGGCGCGGTGGTTGATGCGTTTGTCGATGCCGGTCTGTGGCCGGAGTCTGTAGATAACTGATGCGCCCGGTGCGTCATTCCCGTGAAAGCGGAATCCAGATTTCTCTCATCTGGATTCCCGCTGCCGCAGGAGTGACGACCTTTGCTATTCGTTAATGTAAGGGTTTGGACTGTTGCCACACGGGGGACACTAACTCATGACAACAATTTATCTTGATCTAATTGAGCGAAAAATTTCTTTGTGCTAAGAGATAGCTTATTCTGATGGAGCATTCCCGGTTCGTCCATTTACATTGCCACACCGAATACAGTTTGCTCGACGGGGCCAACAAGGTCGATAAGCTTTTCGAGCGCATCAAAGCGCTCAAGCAGCCGGCGGTGGCCATGACCGATCATGGCAATATGTTCGGCGCCATCGAGTTCTACCGCGAGGCCTTGAGCAAAGGCATCAAACCGATCATCGGCTGCGAAATCTACGTCGCGCCGACCAGCCGTTTCGACAAGAAAGGCGTCGATAAGGGACCGAAGGAGTACAATAATCATTTGATTCTCCTGGCGATGAACCGGGA
Organism: uncultured delta proteobacterium; assembly: GCA_963840855.1. Classification (GTDB taxonomy): domain Bacteria; phylum Desulfobacterota; class Binatia; order UBA9968; family UBA9968; genus DATACQ01. The sequence continues at coordinate 80,444 of CAWJBB010000003.1, read as the reverse complement.
CGGCTATCGCAATCTATGCAAGCTCGTCTCTCTCGGTTACATCGAAGGGTTTTATTACAAGCCGCGCATCGACAAAGAGCTGCTCATGGAGTTCAACGGCGGTTTGATCGCTCTGAGCGCCTGTCTTCAGGGCGAAGTGTCGCAAGCGCTGTCCAATGGCAACATGGAGAAGGCGCGCGCCGCCGCGGCGAGCTATGCGTCGATATTCGGCGACCGCTACTACGTCGAAATCCAGGACAACAAGCTCGCTGAGCAGGAGAAGGTCAACCGGCTCTTAGTCGAGCTGGCGCGGGACTTGTCGCTGCCGGTGGTGGCCACCAACGACTGCCACTACGGCGAGCGCGAAGATTACCACGCGCATGACGTGCTGCTCGCGGTGCAGACCGGCAAGACGGTCGAGGACGACAACCGGTTGAGACTCGAGACTGACGAGCTGTTTCTCAAGTCGGCGGAGGAGATGCAGCGGGGCTTCGATTATTGCCCCGGCGCGGTGGAGCGTACGCTGGAGATCGCCGACCGCTGCAACGTCGAGATCGAGTTTGGCAAGTATCACTTCCCGGCCTTCACCCCGCCAAAAGAGATCAGTCTCGATGACTATCTAGACGAGTTGGCGCACAGCGGCCTCGACGAAAGGCTCGAAGGTGTCGACGATCCCGAGCTGCGCAAGTCTTATCGCGAGCGTCTAGATTACGAGCTGGGTGTGATCAAGGGCATGCAGTTTCCCGGTTATTTCCTGGTAGTCGCCGACTTCATCAACTACGCCAAACGTAACGGCATCCCCGTCGGTCCTGGGCGCGGCTCGTCGGCTGGGAGTCTCGTCGCCTACGCGCTCAAAATCACCGACCTGGACCCGATCCGCCATGTCTTGCTTTTCGAGCGCTTCCTCAATCCCGAGCGCCGCTCCATGCCGGATATCGACGTCGATTTCTGCATCCGCGGCCGGTCCCAGGTCATTCAATACGTCAAGGACAAATATGGCGCCGACCGGGTAGCGCAAATCGCCACCTTCGGAACGCTCAAAGCCAAGGCGGCAATCAAGGATGTCGGGCGCGCGCTGGGTTTCTCGTTTGCTGAAGCCGACGCCATCGCCAAGCTCATCCCGGCGCCCAAACAGGGCTTCGACTATCCGCTGCAAGAATCGATTAAAATGGAGCCGCGGCTCCAAGAACTGATCAAGGCCGATCAACGGGTGCAGACTCTGATCGGCCACGCGCTTCGTCTCGAAGGCCTGGTGCGCCATGCTTCTACCCACGCGGCGGGCGTCGTGCTCTCCAATCTGCCGCTGGTGGACCACCTGCCTTTGTTCGTTGATAAAGAAGGCGGCATCGTCACCCAGTTCGACATGGGCAGCGTGGAGAAGATCGGTTTGGTGAAATTCGATTTTCTCGGTCTTAAGACGTTGACGTTGATTCATGATTGCTTGAAGCTCATCGATGAGAGCCAGGGGGTGAAAGTCGATATCCCACATCTCGCTCTCAACGACAAAAAGACCTACCGGCTCCTGTGCGACGGCAACACCACCGGCGTGTTCCAACTGGAAAGCACGGGCATCCGCGAGATGACGGTAAAGATTCGCCCCAACTGTTTCGAAGATTTGGTGGCGATTTTGGCGCTCTACCGTCCTGGTCCCCTCGATAGCGGCATGGCTGAAGAGTACATCAAGCGCAAACATGGCAAAGAGAAGATCAAGTATCTGCATCCGCTGCTTGAGCCGATTCTGAAGGACACCTATGGCGTCATCGTGTATCAAGAGCAGGTGATGCAGATCGCCCAGGTGCTCGGTGGCTACAGCATGGGCGACGCCGATATCTTGCGCCGCGCTATGGGCAAAAAAGACCCCGAGGAGATGGCGGCGCAACGGGAGCGCTTCGTCGAGGGCGCCGAGGCGAAAAAAATCAGCCATGAGCAGGCGACCGAGATTTTCGACCAGATGGAAACTTTCGCGCGCTACGGCTTCAATAAGTCTCACTCCGCGGCGTATGCCTTGGTATCGTATCAAACGGCTTACTTGAAAGCGCACTATCGGGTGGAGTTTATGGCGGCGCTGATGACCTCGGAAATGGATGACACGGACAAGGTCATTAAGAACCTTGCCGAGTGCCGCCAAAAGGGCATCGAAGTGCTCGCGCCGGATGTCAATGAGAGCCGCTCGAATTTTACCCCGGTGGGCGACAAAATTCGTTTCGGTCTGGCCGCGGTAAAAAACGTCGGCGCGAAGGCGGTGGAAGTGATTCTCGATAGCCGCCGGAAAGACGGTCCCTTTGAATCGTTATTCGATTTTTGCCGGCGGGTCGATCTCACGGCGGTCAACAAGCGGGTGATCGAGAGCTTGATCAAGTGCGGCGCCTTCGACGCTACCGGCATATCGCGGCAGCGCATGATTGGCGCGTTGGACGACGCGACGCGAGGGAGGTCAGGCGTATCAGAGAGACCAGGAGAGCAACCAGATCAACATTTTCGCCGTGCTCGGCGCCCCGGCCAAGGGAGGCAAAAAGCCCGGCGACATTTATCCGCAGGTGACGGAATGGTCGGCGCAGGAGTCCCTGGCCTTCGAGAAGGAGGCGCTGGGGTTTTACATCACGGGCCATCCGCTCGATAAATACGAGCGCGCGATCAAGAAAATCACCAACGGCTCCATCGCCGCGCTAAAAGAAAAAGCCACTCCCGGCGAAGTCAAGATCGGCGGCGTGGTGTCCGCGCTGAAACTGCGCAATACCAAGAAAGGCGACCGTTACGGCAGTTTCAACCTCGAGGACAAGACCGGATTTCTCGAAATCATCGCCTGGCCCGACGTTTATAAAAAGTGCGCCGAGCTGCTCTCCGCCGACGACCCGATTTTCGTGAAGGGCCGGCTGGAAGCGGGCGAAGAGCGCATTCAAGTCATCGCCAATGAAATCAGTTTGCTGGCCGAAGCCGCCGCCAAGGGGCGCGCCAACGGCAATGGCGTTGGCAATGACCGGCGCGACGGTGAGAAACTCCACCTGCATGCGCACGAAAGCGAAATCTCCGTCGACGAGTTGGTGCGGCTACGCGATATGCTGCTCGAATATCCCGGCCCCTGCACGGTGTTTCTCCATCTCTACGCCGCGAGCCTAAGCGAAACCGTCATCGAGCTGCCCAACCAGGTGCGCGTGGCCGCCACGCCTGAGCTGGAAGCATCGGTGGAAAAACTTTTCGGCGCGCGGGTCAGCTTTCATTCTTTGGCCAATTGAATCCGGCAAACCCCAACCGCTTGCACAAGAAAGAAAGGGCCGTTCTGGTCGGCGTCGAGCTGCCGTCGCGGCGGGACGGCGTCCCCCTCGATGACAGTCTGGAAGAGCTCCAGCGCTTGGCAGAAACCGCCGGCGCCACTGTGGCGCGGAAATTCACCCAGCAGTTGCGGCGGGTCACTCCGGCGACGCTCATGGGCCGGGGCAAGGTCGAGGAGATCCAGTCATCATTGCGCGCGTTGAACGCGGATTTAGTGATCGTCGATGACGATCTCACTCCCGCACAGCAACGCAATCTCGAGACGGCGTTTAAACTCCGCGTCATCGACCGCAGCCAACTGATCCTCGATATCTTCGCCCAGCGGGCGCGCAGCAATGAAGGCAAACTGCAGGTCGAGCTGGCGCAGCTGGATTATCTCTTGCCTCGCTTGACGCGCCAGTGGACGCATCTGTCCCGGCTGGGCGGTGGCATCGGCACCCGCGGCCCAGGCGAAACCCAGCTCGAAGTGGACCGCCGGCGCATCCGCGAGCGCATCAGCCATCTCAAAAAACGGCTGAAAACAGTGGAGCGCACCCGTTCGTTGCAGCGTAAAGAGCGCGATGAAGTTCCGTTCGCCACGGTGGCTCTGGTGGGCTATACCAACGCCGGCAAGTCGACATTGATGAATGCGCTGACGCGGGCCGGCGTATTCGTCGAAGACAAGCTGTTCGCGACGTTGGACCCGACTACGCGCGCGCTCAGGCTTGCCAACGGCGACAAAGTTATGCTGGTGGACACGGTGGGATTCATCAACAAGATTCCCCACGCGCTCGTCGAAGCATTCAAAAGCACCCTGGAAGAAGTGCGCAGCGCCGATCTTTTACTCCACCTCGTGGATCTGTCAAGTCCGCTGTACGCGGAGCAAATTCATGTCATCGAGCGGGTCCTTGATGAGATCGGCGCGGGTGAGATACCGACGATTCTCGCGCCCAATAAAATCGACTTGGCGCCCAGAGCGCCGCTCGGTTGTCTCAATGATGGCGCGGTGGTGGGTGTCTGTCCGATTTCGGCGCGCACTGGAGCGGGCCTCGGAGCGCTCTTGAAACTTGTCGGTGAAACCTTGGACAAGGGCAAAGAACCATTTTATGCGTGCTTTACACCATCCCAGGCTGGCTTGGTATCGCTTTTGCGCGAGCGCGGCCGCATCGTCAGCGAGCATTATGACGGCGAGCGCATTGAAGTCACTGCCCGGGTGACGCCCAAGCTAGCGGGACAATTGCGAAAGCTTCTGGCAAGCTGCTGAAAGCGACTCATATGGGCTATTGCCCTCAATCGCCTCATAGAAACTGGAGTACACGGAGTACTGGAGTGGTGGAGTGCTGGGTTCGAATCCCAATACTCCATTACTCCAACGCTCCATTCCGTTCGCGCCCAAGAGTTGCGATGCTTAATCTGCCCAATTTCTTAACGCTGATTCGTATTCTGACGATTCCGTTCTTTCTCGCCTATTTGGCCTATCACCGGTATTCGGAAGCATTGATTATTTTTATTTTCGGCGCGGTTACCGACTTTCTCGATGGCCTCGCGGCGCGCTGTTTGCATCAGGAAACTCGGCTGGGCGCGTACTTGGACCCCGTGGCCGATAAATTGTTGGTGTTCTCGTCCTACGTGATGCTCGGTTCCATTGAAGCCATTCCAATATGGCTGGTGGTCATCGTGGTGATGCGCGATATATTTATTTTGCTTGGTTTCGGCATAATTTTTTATCAGATCGAAGAAAAGTTCGTGGCCCGGCCAACTTTGATCGGTAAAGGCAGCACGATGCTACAGCTGGCAACTCTGGCGGCGGCTTTGACCTCGCTCCACGATCCAAAGCTGTTACCAGCGCTCACCCTGGATACTCTGATCGCCACCACGGCGGCGGCGACAATGCTCTCGGGCATTCAATATCTCTATCGGGGTTTCCTCTGGTTGCAGAACCGGGCGCCGTTAACGCCTTCTGATCAGTAGGAGCACACTGCGTGTGCGGTTCAACGTTCAAAGTTCAACGTGGCACCTTCGGCGCGATTCAAGGTTCCGCGTTCAAGGTTCGAGGTTGGGCGGTGGGGACGTTGAACATTGAACATTGAACGGGCAATTTATTGCATATGACTCGGAGTGGCATTCTGCTCATCGATAAACCGGCGGGCCCTTCCTCGGCGCAAGTCGTTCAACGCGTCAAGGTGATCCTTGGCGCTAAAAAGGCCGGCCACCTCGGCACGCTGGACCCATTTGCGTCGGGATTACTCCTCTTGGGGATCAATGAAGGCACCAAGATCGCGGATATTTTTTTGAGCGCTTCCAAGCGCTACCGCGGCGTCATGGTTCTCGGAGTGGCCACCGACTCCCAGGATGCCACCGGCAATGTGGTTGAGACGCGGCCTGTGCCGGCGCTTGATGCCGAACGCCTCGAGCGTTTGGCAGCACAGTTCACCGGCGAGTTGCAACAGATTCCGCCGATGTTCTCCGCTTTAAAAAAAGACGGCGTGCGCTTGTACCGACTGGCGCGCCAGGGCCGAGAAGTACCCCGGGCGCCGCGCGCGGTGCGGGTTGAAATGCTGAGTCTTGTTCAGCTCGATGAAACGGAGATCGAGCTGGACGTGACCTGTTCACGAGGCACCTACGTGCGCACGTTGGCGGCGGATATGGGCGTGGCTTTGAGTTGCGGCGCGCATCTCAAGAGTCTTCGACGCCTATCCTGTGGCCGCTTAAGCATCGATCAGGCGATAACGCTCGCTCAGTTGGAGGAGGCAAAAACCGCGCCCTCCGGGGCTCTCGTGTCACTGGCGGTGGCGCTCAGCCATCTGCCTTCAGTGACTTGGGACAACCGTTGGATCGCGCGGCTGCGCCTGGGACAGCAAGATATTTTGGCCCAGCTCGGCAATCCCCTTGCGGGAGGAAAACTCGCGCCGATTCTGGACCGCCAGGGCAACCTGGTCGCGCTGGCTGAATGGAGCGACGTTTCCGGCTGGCGGCTAGGGCGGGTTTTTCGTGAATGAACGGCGGTATTGGTTCAGATGCGCCAAAATTTGCAGGGGCAACCCTCTGTCGTTGCCCGTTCGGAGGGCAGGCACGTACGAGCCTGCCCCTACATCGATGCGGCGTTGAAATCAAACTGAACCACAACCCGAACGGTCGCTTTATTGACATGGCCGTAGCAATTCAGTTAATTTTGAAATTCACCCGCGGCGCCCATGTTGCGCCTCGGCTAAGAGCGCGGCGGCATCGCCGTGGCACGGGCATTGGCAGACCGATACGTCTAGTGAAGGGTTGGTTTTTTTGATGCTTGAAGCGAATGGGAGACGGTGACAAATCATGAGTAACGCGATGGGAACGGCGCCTTCGAACGCCTCGATTCAACAGTGGGTCAAAGAAGTGGCGGCGCTGTGCCAGCCCGACGATGTTTTCTGGTGTGATGGTAGCGAAGAAGAAAAGGAGCGTCTTACCCGGGTCGCCGTCGAGTGCGGCGATCTGATACCGTTGAACCAACAAGCTCTGCCCGGTTGTTATCTGCACCGCAGCGCGCTCAACGACGTGGCGCGCACGGAGAATCTTACCTTCGTCTGCACCGAGGACAAGGACGAGGCCGGACCCAATAATAATTGGATGGCGCCGGCGGAGTCCTACGACAAGCTCGGCAAAATCTTTCGCGGCGCCATGCGCGGCCGCACGATGTATGTGATCCCGTTTCTCATGGGGCCTCATGGCTCGCCCTTCAGTAAAGTCGGCATTCAAGTCACCGACAGCGTCTATGTCGTGCTCAACATGCGCATCATGACGCGCATGGGCAACGTCGCCCTCGATCACTTGGGGAATTCCGATGATTTTACGCGCGGTCTCCATTCGAAGGCCGATCTCGATATTGAAAGACGCTTTATTTGCCATTATCCGCAGGACAATACGATCTGGAGCGTGGGCTCAGGCTACGGCGGCAACGCTTTGCTGGCCAAAAAGTGTTTGGCCCTGCGCATCGCCAGCAAGCTCGGCCAGAAGGAAGGTTGGCTCGCCGAGCATATGCTCATCGTCGGTGTCGAAAGCCCGGACGGCGAAATCACGTATATCTGCGGCGCTTTTCCGAGCGCCTGCGGCAAGACCAATATGGCAATGTTAGTGCCGCCGGCGAGCATGCCGGGCTGGAAGATTCACACCATTGGCGATGATATCTCGTGGCTGCGCGTCGGTGCGGATGGCCGGTTATGGGCGATCAACCCGGAGGCGGGGATTTTCGGCGTGGCGCCGGGAACCGGCTCCAACACCAACCCCAACGCCGTGCAGACGGTGAAAAAGGACACGATCTTCACTAACGTCGCGCTACGCTCCGATGGCACCGTCTGGTGGGAAGGCCACGACGACCCGGTGCCTGCCAACGCTCAGGATTGGCGCGGCAAACCATGGGACCCCGAAGGCGGCCATCCGGCGGCGCACCCCAACGCCCGCTTCACGGTTTCTCTCAAGCAGACCCCGACTTTTTCACCGCAATGGGAAAAGCCCGAAGGCGTCCCTATCAGCGCGATTCTTTTCGGCGCACGGCGGCAAAAATTGATTCCGCTCGTCTACCAATCCTTCGACTGGCAGCATGGTACGTTTCTGGGGGCGACTTTGGCGTCCGAGACCACCGCGGCAGCTACGGGCGCGGTGGGGGTGGTGCGGCGTGATCCCATGGCGATGCTGCCCTTCTGCGGCTACAACATGGGCGATTACTGGGGCCATTGGCTATCGATGGGCAAGCGGGCGACCAATCCGCCAAAAATCTTCCGCATCAACTGGTTCCAGCGCAACGAGCGCGGCAGGTTTCTCTGGCCCGGTTTCGGCGAGAACCTGCGCGTGCTTCGCTGGGTCATCGAGCGCGCAAAGGGCGGCGGCCAAGCGGACGAGACGGCTATCGGTTATTTACCGAAAGCCTCGAGCTTGAGCGGTCCAGGACTCGAAGTATCCAGGTCCGATGTCGATCAACTGGTCGCCGTCGACCGCGAGGCATGGAAAACTAATCTCAAAAGCCAGAGCAGCTTCTTCGATACCTTCGGCGACCATTTGCCGGCGGGCTTGAAGGAGGAGCACAGCTCCCTCGCCAACCGTCTCAAGGATTGAGATACCGGAGGTGTCCCATGGCGCGAGGTCATCATGATATCGGCGGACTTCCGGGCGCGGGTCCGATAGACCAGTCGCAGCACGAACTCTCCGATTGGGAAATACTAGCCGACGCGATCAATCAAGCATTGGGCGCCAAGGGGATCCGGCGCACCGATGAGTTGCGCCGCGTGCGCGAGGAGATGGAGTCCGGCGCCTATCATGACATGAGTTATTACGAACGATGGATAGCGAGCATGGAGACAATTCTAATCGAGAAGAAAATTTTGACGCGAGATGAGATCGATCGCAAACTCGCCGAGTTTGAAAAAAAATGGGGCGAGCCATGAGTACAAGCGGCGCTAAGTTCAAGGCGGGCGATCGGGTTCAGGTTCGTTTCGAAGACAGGCCGGGCCATATACGCACGCCGTGGTATATCCGCGGCAAGACCGGTTGGGTCGAACGCATCCACGGCGAGTTTCTGAATCCAGAGTCCTTGGGACATGGAGGCGACGGCTTGCCAAAGAAGGTCCTCTATTTGGTGGCATTTCAGCAAGGTGACGTCTGGCAGCGGTACGACGTCAAGCGCGACAAATTATTAGTCGACATTTTTGAACACTGGTTGGAGCCCGCAAATTGAGGAGGATAGGTCCATGAGCGTAGATCATTCCGTCGATCAATCTAATGACGCGCACGGTCACGAGCACCCCAAGCACGAGTTAAGCGCTGTCGCCCGACGGGTTTACGCGATTCGCGAATTGCTGCTCGAAAAGGGCCTGCTCACCGAGCACGATATCCGGTGTCAGATCGAATACCAGGAAGCGCGTTCGCCGGCTAACGGCGCGAAAATCGTCGCCCGAGCGTGGATTGATCCGGCTTACAAAGCGCGGCTTATCGCGGATCCCAAGGCGGCTTGCTTGGAGCTGGGAATCGATGCCACAAGCATCAATGAGTTCGTCGTCTTGGAAAATACCGAGAAGGTGCGGCATATGGTAGTCTGCACGCTGTGCTCCTGTTATCCCCGTCCGATTCTCGGGCGACCGCCCGATTGGTACAAAAGCTTCAACTATCGCCAGCGCTCTGTGAACGATCCGCGCGGGGTGATGCGCGAGTTTGGCCTGGTTCCGCCCGATGACGTCGAGGTGCGCGTGCATGATAGCACCGCGGATATTCGCTATCTCGTGTTGCCCCTGCGTCCGCAGGGGACGGAGCACTTAAGCGCGATGGAGCTGGAAAAACTGGTCACCCGCGACAGCATGATCGGCGTCATGGACGCGCTCCCCGCTGTTCCCAAATAGCGTGAATTGCCAGGAGAATCCCGCCATTGCTAGCCGTCAACTGAACATTCTTTTGGGCGCGCCGATATAGATACTACTCTAACGCTGAATTTTAGCTTCGGCGGCGGTGAGATATCATGTAACGGAGTCGCTCCCGGAGTTTTGATCACCGCACCTTGGAACCGGTCGAGCCTGGACGGAGGAAGCATATGGCGGAAGTCATTTATTCCATTGCCCTGCGCTGTATAGCGCAAGACTTAGTGCAGCGTAGGCTAAAAACTTTCGATATCAAGCCGGAAGGGAGTCACTTCATGGCGCTCTGCGGCTATCAGGAGCCTCCCGCCGGGACGACGGAAATTATTCGGTATACGCCGGCGGATATTGAATTCCTCGACCGTTCGGGCGAATCCCAGCGCGGTAAGGAGGCTGAAAAAGAATTTTTGCATCAAGCGCAGATGTTACGGGCTATCGGCGATTTTCTCGACAAGTATGGTTCTAATTTGATTCGGATATCGAATAACGACGTTAGGATTGAGGATTCCTTGTTTCGAGTGGAATACGTCACGCGCGAAGGCGAACATGTCGTCGATGATCGGCCGGGGTCGGCGATCTTCGACATGTGCGTCCTAATGGTCCAGAAGCGACGGTAGATGAGCGCCGCCCACGGCCGGTCCGCGTGCGGGTGCCGTTGATCTTTTCCGTGCATGTGAAATTTTTCTTCATTGGCGCTAAGGGTCGATTCCCGCCACGCCCTGCAATAGCAATCGAATTTCTCGACGTCGCGAAGCTCCCAGGCAAGACGAATCAGTATTGTCGCTCTCAACAATTGACGCGGAGCATGGGATCCTGATAAACAGGCGTCAGATTGATTTTAGAGAGGGGAACCAAATGGGATACACGATCGAAACCTTTGCGGCGGAATGCCAACGTCTTCTGAAGGCAGACCCCAGTCCCGCCGGACGCGAAAAAGTGCGTCTGCTGGTGGAGGACGCGCTTAAGGATGAAAAGTTTACCGGCCAATATCTCAATGAGCGCACGCCGGACCGCCAGGTGGTCTACGAGGACCCAGAGCTGGGATTCTGTATCTGCGCCCATATGAGCCACGGCGCCAAGGAGGCCAATCCCCATGATCATGGTTCTTCGTGGGCGATTTACGGACAGGCCATCGGCGAAACCGAAATGAGCGACTGGGAGGTGCTCGAGGCGCCGAAAGAAGCGCAACCGGGAAAAGTTCGTCGCGCGCGGGTCTATTCACTGAAGCCCGGCATGGCGCATATCTATAACGAAGGCGACGTGCACTCGCCGAAACGGACGGCCACCACGGGACTGATCCGCATCGAGGGCAAGAATACCCAGAAAATGAAACGGTTGCCTTATAAAGCTGTGTAATCTTCGGGATTCAGGGAAGTCTAGAGTCTCAGGTCCGAAGTTTGCCTCCGGAACCTTGAACTGAAACCCTAATGCATGATCCCGCCGCCCTCCACCACCAGCAATTGACCGGTGACGAAATCACTGTCCGAGCTGGCCAGAAAGAGGGCGGTGCCAACGATATCTGCGGGAATTTCTACGCGTTTGAACGCGCGCTTGTCCATCCCGCCTTCGCGCCGCGCGAGCACGTCCGCCGTGACAATGTCTTCGCTCATGGTCGAGCCCGGCGTCATGCAGTTCACGTTAATGCCCCATTCGCCGAGTTGCCGTGCCATCACTCGAGTGAGCGCCACCACCCCGCCCTTGGCCGTCGTATAATGCGGCATGTCGCCTGAGCCGCTGAAAAACGTCCCCGAGGCGATATTGATTATCTTGCCGCTCTTCTGTTGCTTCATGATCGGGATCGCCGCTTTGCAGCAGAGAAAGACACCCTTGAGATTGACTTCAATAACGCGGTCCCACTCGCCGATCGCCAATTCCTCCACCGGACCTTTCCAAAGTTTTTGCGTCACGTAAATCGCCGCATTGTTGAGCAGGACATCGACACGGTCATATCTTGTCACGGTCTCCTGCATCAAACTTTGCAGGTTCGCGAAGTCCCTCACGTCGGTCCCGCGCGCCCACGCTGAAAAACCGCTATCGATGATGGCCTTAGCGGTGGCTTCACCGCCCTGCGCATCGATGTCGGCGATCACTACATGCGCCCCCTCTTCGGCAAAACGCCGCGCGTAGGCTTTGCCGATACCATGGGCCGCGCCGGTGATAATGGCAACTTTGTCTTTGAGTCTCATGGAGCCTCCGCTGCATCGGTCGTTTCAGAGGAACTGGGTTTCGTCTTTGAGCGCGCGAGCGGCTATGCAAAGGCCGGTGTTTTGCCTTCGAGGAGGGCGCCGAGGTGGCTCGCCGGGAAGCGCAGCCCCACGAAGAAAGTCCCGAACAGCCCATACACCGCGCTGGCTTCGTCGAAGCGCATCTCGTAGACGAGTTTTTTAAATACCAGCGGATCGTCGGCGAAAAGATCGACGCCCCATTCCCAGTCGTCGAAACCGATGGAACCGGAAATGATCTGCGTGACCCGCCCGGCGTAGTGGCGGCCGATCATGCCATGCTCGCGCATCATGCGTTGGCGCTGGTCGATGGGCTCGCTATACCAGTTCTTGATTTCGCCGCGGAATTTGTTCATCGGATAAAAGCACAGATAACGGCGCTGGGGGATTTCCGGCCAGAGCCGCGGCGCCGCGGCTTGGCGTTGTCTGGCGAGTTCCGCTTCCACCTCGCGGTTCCACTCGGCGGTGCCTGGGCGCACGCCCTTTTCAACCAACTCGCTGTAAAGTTTGACCGACGCCTCGTAGAGCCCTAGCTCAACGACTGAGAGATAAGACGTTACCGGTTCGAGAAACTCGCTAAATCTGGAGTGGGCCAGCTGGAGCTCGACGTGATTGAGATCGTCGAGGGTTTGGCGAAAATGAACGATCATCAGGTCGCCCTTGTGGCTCAATAGCGAAAACAGCGCGCTCGGCTCCTCTTTGTTCCGTTCCCAATCGCCGAACCTGGCCATGGCGCGGTCAAGAATTCTTTTTTGGTCCGACGCCGCCAGCGAACGCCATGCCGCCCAGCGCAAGCGGAACATCTGATGCAAAATATAGGAGCCGTCGAGGGTGAGTGGGGTGGCGGGCAGGGCGTCCGCCGGCTGTTTATTCTTTGCTGTTTCCATAGGACGGTCGTTATGATTCAGCAATCACTTATCTTGTTTGGGCCGTGAATTGAGCTTCCGTCAACCGATTTGCGGCGAGCCCGTTGGCGCGGGATGGTCCGGCTTTACCCCGCGCAACCGGTCGCGTAGTACCTGAAAGCCCCGCTTGGCGAGGCGAAATAGTTTTGGCACTAACCATACCACGAGGGCCATAAAGCTTACGACGAGAATTAACATCAGTATCGGATGGTTGAAGACCATCCAGATGCTGCCCAAGACCGTCACATCCTCGGCGAAGCTGGCCGCCCAGTTGCTGAAGGGCTCAGGACTCGTATTGATTGCCAGGCGTACGGTGGCTTTCGTGCCGTGAGCCGCCAGCGCCACCGTGCCGCCGGCGAGCAGCGCCGCAAGCTCCAGAGCAGGATTCATGTCGCCCAGAGATTTCGCGGCGAGGATCGCCCCCGCAGGCACACGGATGAAAGTATGCAAAATGTCCCAGCCGCTATCGACGTAAGGCACTTTGTCGGCGAAAAACTCGATAACGTACATAATGCAGGCGATGGCAATAACGGCGGGGTGGGTGAGCACCTGCAATTCCGGCGGCAGGTGAATCATTTCCGACCGGCCCGCGATGCCCAGCGCCGCTACGGTGGCATAGAGGTTGATGCCGGAAGTCCAGGCGGTTCCCATGGCGAGGCTCAATGCTTCGATAGTGCCCATTTTTTAAGCCTCCTGTTTACAACCGGGCTGGGGATTTACATCTAATCTGTTTTTGACGGCTGAACGGCTAGTTCATTACAAAAAGCTTACCTTCGAAGGAGCCGCTAGATTTTCCACTTTCCTTCAATCTTGTCTTTGAATTCCTTAGTGAAGGCGTTTACCGGCAGGGAACTGGTCCATCCATTTATACGGCCGGCAAGCGTCGATCAGTACGCGGTCCGAGGTATAGCCCCGCGGCGAGCGTTCCTCCGGCGGCAGCGCCGGTTCGCACACCGACGCCCACACACCCTTCACGACGTCGAGCCCTTCGCGCACATGGCAGCGGGTGGCAATCGCCCAAATCACGTCGGCGGGATTGGCGATATCGATGTCATCGTCCACCACCACGACAAACTTTCCGCCATAGGCTCCGGCGCGGGCGCCCGCGGCGACCAACAGAGCCTGTTTCGAATGACCGGCGTAACGTTGCTTGATGGCGATGATGGTGAAGGGGCCAGGCTGTCCGCCGTAGACAAAACCCCACACACCCTTAACTTCGGGAATCCCCGCTTTCTCCAATTGCTCCCAGAGCGTCGCGGCGCCGAGTGGAATCGGCAGATAACTCGCAGGCGGCTTCAGCGGCGGGGCGCCGAGTAGGATCGGATCGTTGCGATAGTAGATGCGTTTTACGTTCATGATCGGCGTCTCGCCGACGTTCTCGTCGGTGAAATATCCCGGCCATTCGCCAAAGGGACCTTCCTTGGGCATGTCTTCGTCTTTCATCGGCGGCATTTCGCCTTCGATGACGATTTCGGCATTGGCCGGAATCGGCAGACCGGTCACGGCGCCGCGGACAACGGGCACCGGCGAGCCTTGCAGATAGCCGGCAAATTCAAGCTCGTTAACATCCGGAGGCAGCGGCATTTGCGCGGCGAGAAACACCGCCGGCCCCTGGCACAGCGTGATCGCGATGGGCAAAGGCTTGCTGGCGTCGCGGGCGCGTTCAAATGCCATTCTGCCATGTTTCCCCATGTTCATTTTTACCGACAAGGTGTTCTTGTTCTGGACCATGACACGGTAAGTGCCGACGTTGATCTTGCCGGTTTCAGGATCTTTGGTGATGACGCCGCAGCCGGTGCCAATGTAGGGTCCGCCATCGAGATCATGCCACTTGGGCACGGGGAACTTATAAAGATCGACCTGGTCACCCGCCATTTGGTTCTCAAATACCGGGCCGCCTTCGACTTGCTGCACCGGTACGGGTTTGTAAGCGGCGAGTTTTTTGCGCCAGGCATGGAGATAGGCGACACCGTCAAGCTCAGGGTCGATGCCCATCGCCGGCCCGGTGCGCTTGCAGGTGCGGAATACGTTGGAAATCACGCGAAAGCCCGCGGGATAATTTTTGAAATTATCGAAGAGCAACGCCGGCACCTTGTTTTTCTGCCGCGCGCTCCGTCAGCGCGCCTACTTCGAGATTCAGATCCGCGCCGTCGAGCTTGCGCAGCTCGCCCATTTCCTCAAGAAGCTCCACATATCCACGCATGTCTGTTACGTCTGGCATCATCTCCTCCTTATTCCAGATGTCATACTATTGGGATGGGTCGGAGGTGTCAACATAACCCCCGCGCGCCAGGCGGTGGATTAGCCTATCGATTCATGCCATGACCGAAACGTGAGATTTTCCTTCTTCTACGGTTGGCGCATCGTCGCGGTGTGCATGCTCGCCGGTTTTTTCGCGTCGGGCGTGAGCAATATTACAATGGCGGTGGTGCTCAATCGTCCATCCTCGATTGTCGGCTTTCCCTTCTGCCATACAGTGCGAGTGGTACCCGAACTTCCCTTGACTTTGCTGCCGCTTGCTTTACCTTAAATTGATCATGCGCCGATTCTTTCTCACATCGATTTCTGTCTTGCTCTCGCTAACGTTTGGTGCCGCACCGGGTCATGCAACCGACGTGCGCGAATTCGTGCTCGACAACGGCTTAAAAGTCCTGCTGCTCGAAGACCACAAAAGCCCCGCGGTGACTTTCCAGGTCTGGTACCGGGTCGGCTCGCGTAACGAGAAAGACGGCAAGAGCGGCCTGGCTCATTTTTTGGAGCACATGCTGTTCAAAGGCACGCCGAAGACCAAGCCGGAAGAATATTCGCGCATTATCGCCAAGAACGGCGGCCGCTCCAACGCGTTTACGACTACGGATGTGACGGTTTATTTCGCGACCATGAGCCGCGACAAAATCGCTATCCAGTTAGAATTGGAAGCGGAGCGCATGACCCAGGCGCTTCTCGCCGAGACCTATTTCGAGCCGGAAAAGAACGTGATTCAAGAAGAGCGGCGCCTGCGCACCGAGGATGATCCGGTTTCGGCGCTGGCCGAAGTCGCCAATGCGGTGGCCTACACTGTGCATCCTTATCGCCGCCCGGTGATCGGCTGGATGGAGGATATCCAAAATCTGACGCGCCAAGACCTGCTGGACTACTATCGGACCTATTACTCGCCCAACAACGCTTTCATCGTCGTGACCGGAGATTTTTCTACGGAAGAAATTCTGCCGAAGATCAAGGCTGCCTACGGTAAGATTCCGCGCGGCCCCGAGCCGCCCAAAGTGCGCGTCCAGGAACCGGCGCAGAAAGGGGAGCGGCGGGTTATCTTGAAGAAAGAAGCGGAGTTGCCCTTCCTGCTCATGTTCTACCACGCGCCTAATCTGAATGACCCCGACAACTTCGCCCTCGATGTTTTGACCGTGGTGCTCGCCGGTGGGCGCAGCTCGCGGCTTTACCACGACCTGGTTTATCAGAAACGTCTCACCCGCGGCGTCGATGCTGACTATAGCAGCGTGTCCATCGATCCTTCGGGCTTGAGCATCAGCGCCCAGCTGATGCCGGACAAGGAGCCGGCGGAAGTCGAGCGCGAGATCGACAGACTGCTGGACAAGGTGAAAGCGGATTTGATTACCGAACGAGAACTGGAAAAGGCCAAGAATCAAATCGAAGCCAGCTTTATTTTCGCGCAGGATTCTATCTTCGGGCAGGCGATGAAGGTTGGCTACTATGAAGCCACCGGCGGCTGGGAGCGCATGAACAGTTATCTCGATGGCATTCGCAGTGTTACCCGCGAAGATATCCGCCGCGTGGCGAGGCAATACCTGGACCGCGACCGCCGAACTGTGGGGACTCTGATTCCGAGTAAAGAAAAGGCGCTATGAAAAAGACTCTTCCGGGCTTGTTATTTGCTCTCGCCATACTGATGGCGGCGGTGCCTGCGTCGGCGGAGCTTACGCCGAAACGGACGGAGCTTGATAACGGTGTCGTCCTGCTGACTTCGGAACAGCGGGCGTTGCCGATGATTTCCATCGAGCTCTTGATCGACGCGGGCGCGCGCTATGACGGCGGCGGACAGGAGGGTCTCGCCAATCTTGTGGCGCGGCTCCTGACCTATGGCACCAAACGGCGCTCGGCGTTGCAGATCAGCGACGCTCTTGATTTCATCGGCGCCAGCCTGTCAACCGGCTGCAGCGAAAATCTCGCGAGCGTCAGCATGACGATACTCAAGAAAGATCTACCCACTGGCTTGGCGCTGCTGGCGGAAGTGCTGACGCAGTCCACGTTCCCGCAAGAGGAGATCGAGCGCCAAAAGCAGTCGATCGTGGCGTCCCTCAAGGCGCGCGAAGAAGAACCGGGTGATATAGCCGAGCGCAGATTTGCAGCGGCGCTATTTCCTAACAGTCCCTATGGCCGTCCCGTCGAAGGCATGGAGTCCTCGGTCAGAGCCATTTCACAAAAGAGCCTCAGAGAGTTTTATGAGCGTTATTATCGGCCCAACCGGACCATCATGGCGGTGGTCGGCGACGTCACCGCCGAGGAAATCGCCGAGGCGCTTAACCAAGCGTTCAGTTCGTGGAAAAAAGGCGAGCCTGGTGGCAAGCCGCTGGTGCCCTCGGCTACCGGTGCGCCGACGTCGATTCGCGTCAGCAAGGAACTTACCCAGGCCAACATCATCATGGGACATGAGGGCGTAACCCGCGGCAACCCAGATTACTACGCCATTCAGGTCATGAATAATATTCTGGGCGGCGGCGGATTTTCGTCGCGGGTCGTGGATTCGATCCGCAATGAACGCGGCCTGGCGTATTCCGTGTATACGTATTTCAATGCTGACAAGAGCCATGGGACTTTCCAGTTCGTGATGCAGACAAAGAACGATAGCGCGCGCGAAGCGATGCGCATCGCTCGTGAAGAAATCGAACGCATCCGGCGCGAGCTGGTGAGCGAGCAAGAGTTGAACGACGCCAAAGACTACCTCACCGGGAGCTTTCCGCTGCGTCTGGACACCAACCGCAAGGTCGCCAATTTTCTCGCGCAGGTGGAATTTTTTCAGCTCGGCTTGGACTATCCGGACCGCTACGGCGATTTCATCGGCAAAGTGACGCGCGAAGATGTGTTAAGAGTCGCCAAACGATATCTCCAGCCGGAAAAATTCATCACCGTCGTCGTTGGCAATCAAAATAAGATCGGCGAATAAACCTCCGGCTAGTTCAAACCGTTCCAATCGTTCAAGTCGTCCAACGGATCCGGAAACGTTTTGAACGGCTTGAACGATTTGAACTTGAACGAGTCGTTAAAGAAGGTCAGTTAGCCGCGATATCCCTTCATCACTCCGCGACTCCATTTCCCAACGCTCGATCACTCCCGAGCTTCCGCCAGCGGCAATCTTTTAACGTCGAGGTCACCGGCGTTAATTGTTTGCCACTGGGAAAGAATTTCCACCCGCGACCTTCGTGCCAAGAAATACTTTATTTGCCGGTAGGTTAAGGGCGATTTAACGGACTTGGAAAATAGTGGCATGGAGTGTGCTAAAAAGGGCAAACGGTCAGTTATTTGGAATGCCCAATCAACAAAGGAGACCCTATGGAGTTGCAAGCCTCACCACGCCTCACGGAAGAGTCCGCCGAAGCATCATCGGCGATGAACCCACTTGTGGGAAACAGCCCCAAGATGCGCCAAATCCACTCACTGATTAACAAGGTGGCCGACAGCAATTCGACGATCCTCATTACCGGCGAGAGCGGCACGGGCAAAGAGTTAGCAGCGCGCGCGATTCACGAGTTGAGTCCGCGCCGCGATCAGCCCTTCGTGCCGGTCAATTGCGGCGCGATTCCGGAGGAATTGTTGGAGAGCGAGCTTTTCGGCCATGTACGCGGCGCTTTCACGGGCGCGGTGAACTCGCGTCAGGGGCGCTTTCAACTCGCCAACGGCGGCACCTTGTTTCTCGATGAGATCGGCGAGATGAGCCCGAAGCTGCAAGTCAAGCTGCTGCGTGTTTTGCAAGAGCGCCAGTTTGAACCGGTGGGCAGTGACCGCGGGGTGCAGGTGGATGTGCGCGTGGTGGCCGCCACCAACCGCGATTTGCATGTCGCGGTGCGTGAAGGCAAGTTTCGCGAAGATCTCTTCTATCGCTTGAATGTCTTACCCGTGCATCTGTCTGCGCTGCGCGAACGCGAGGGGGATATCACGCTGCTTGTTAAACACTTCTTGGCTCTGCACGGCCTACGCAAAGGTAAACGAGTGGCGCAGGTGGAGCCTGAAGCGATGATGGTGCTCGAAAAGTACCGCTGGCCCGGCAACGTCCGTGAAGTGGAGAATCTCGTGGAACGCCTGATCGTGCTCAACGAAGACGGCGTCATTCGCGTCAATGAGCTTCCCGACTACGTCATTCAAAACGGTTCATCGAATCAATCCGCCGGCGCGGCGCTGCCCGTCAGCGGCATGGACCTGGACCACTATCTCGAGAAGATCGAGAACGGTTTCATCTGCCAGGCGCTGGAACGGGCGCGCGGCAACAAGACACTCGCCGCGAACATGCTCAATCTTAACCGCACCACGTTCATCGAACGTCTGCGCAAAAAAGGTTTGCTGACTTCCGCCCGCCAAAACCCGAACGGTGGCGTCGTCAATGTGACGGAAGGCCGCCATCCGGGAACGGAAGCCGAGACCGGTTATTGGAGTTCGAACCCATTTTCACTCCCGCGCGCCGGCAAATTCGAGACCGTGACGGTCTAGCCGGGCTCGCCGACGGCTGGCACGGCCATTGCTCCTCATTCTGATAGATTTTTTCTAGGAGAACGAGGAGGCAAGAAATGTTGGTTCCGCTCAGCCAGCCGCAAGAGAATGTCCAAGCCCTAACGAGTCTCATCGGCTGGTTCAATCAGAGCAGCGTCGAGCTGATCGAGGAATACCGCCGTCTCGACGAGCGCGCAGCTTACCTGAAAGGTCAGCTCGAGGCCAAGCATCGAGAGTTGAAGTCGAGCCTGCGCGAACGCGAGGAAGCGCGCGCCTATCTGCTATCGGTGCTGGAGAGTCTCAAAGCCGGTGTCTTGGTCCTTGATCGCCATCTCCAACCGACCTTCCTCAACCGTCGCGTCAGCGAATTGCTCGGCCATGTCGACGGCGATCGGGCGCGGCAATTGCTGGGCGAAAAACTCGCCTCCAGTTTGCAGCGTGGTGACAAGAGTTTTTTGCCTTTGGAATGTGAGAAAGTGGCGCAAGGGCCCGGCGGCATGATGACGCCGGTGCACTTCGTGCTTTCGGAAGTCGCCACCGGACGACGGTCCAGCGAATATGTGCTGGTGTTTCAGGATATCACGACGCTCAAACGGCTGGAGGCGGAAGCGGCGCGCACGCGTCGTTTGGCTTCCCTCGGCATCATGGCATCCGAGATCGCACACCAGGTGCGCAGCCCCCTCGGCGGCATCGAGTTATACGCCTCACTGCTCAAAGAAAAATCTGCTGGCGATCCCCAGCGTTTAGCGGGGGAAATCCTCAGCGCGGTGCAGCGCTTATACACCACCCTTTCCCATCTCTTGTCCTTCGCTGCCGAACCAACCATGAGCGGCGATGTATTACAGGTCGAGTCTCTGTTGAACGATTTGCAAGAGGATTGCCGGCCCTATTTTAACGACTCGCGTTGGTCGGTTGCCTTTGACTGCGAAACCGTACTCGCGCCGCTCTGGGGCGACCGCGGCCTGCTGGCGCAGGCGCTGCTCAATCTGATCGTCAACGCCAAGGAAGCCATGCCCGAGGGCGGCGCGGTCGATGTTCGCGCGCAACTGTCGCCGTTCTCGGCAATGAACGGCCATATTCATAAGGCCATTGAAATCACAGTTAGCGACGAGGGCGCCGGCATTTCGCCGGAAAACCGCGAGCGCATCTTCGACCCGTTTTTTACTACTAAAACGCAAGGCACGGGCCTCGGCCTGGCCTTCACGCACAAAATCATCAGCGCCCATCGCGGCTCCATTAAAATCACGTCTAGCCCTGGCCGGGGAACGCAGTTCTCCGTGTTCTTGCCGGCGGCGGAGGAGATCTAAGTCCATGCACAACCGAATTGTTATCGCTGATGACGATCCGACGATGCGCTCGGCCCTCGGCGAAGCGATGCGCAGCGCTGGATTTGACGCGGCGCTCTTTGCCAACGGCGAAGAAGCGGAACGCCATCTGCGCCAGTCGGGCGCCGATCTGGTGATCAGCGACGTGCGCATGCCGGTGCTCGGCGGCCTGGAGCTGTTAAAACGCTTTCCCAATATTCCTTTCATCATGATCAGCGGTTTCGCCACCGTGCCCGAGGCCGTGGAGGCGATGAAGATCGGCGCCTACGATTTCGTCGTCAAGCCGTTTTCTTATCGCGAGCTGATTCCTCTGGTGGAGGGGGGGCTGTCACGGGCAAGCCGGGAGGTAGCGGCGGGGGAGCAAAATGGCGATATCATCACCGCCCACCCGCGCATGCTTGCTCTGCTGGAATTCGTCCGGCAGGTCGCCAAGTCCCACGCCTCGATCTTGATTCAGGGCGAGAGCGGCACGGGCAAAGAGCTTCTGGCGCGCTACATTCATGCAAACAGCCGGCGCGGCGCTGGCCCATTTGTGGCGGTAAACTGCGCCGCCTTGCCCGAAGGTCTTTTGGAATCAGAATTATTCGGCCATGAACGCGGCGCCTTCACCGGCGCCATCGGCAACAAACCCGGCAAGTTCGAGCTGGCCCACACCGGTACTATACTGCTCGACGAAATCAGCGAGATGCCATTGGCGCTTCAGGCCAAGCTCTTGCGCGTCTTGCAGGAACGGGAAGTGGACCGGCTCGGCGGAAAGAAACCACTGCCCATCGACATCCGGGTTCTTTCGACCACCAACTGCGACCTGCGCGACATGATCCGCGCCGGGACGTTCCGCGAGGATTTGTTTTACCGCTTAAATGTTGTGCCGGTGAGGCTCTTTCCGTTGCGCGAGCGCATCGATGATATCACGACGCTGGCGCGCTCGTTCTTCGTCAGACAGGGTTATCATCGGGCGCAGCTCACGGCGGAGGCGGTCAGCCATCTCAAGAATAATTCCTGGCGCGGCAACGTGCGCGAGCTGTTCAATGTCCTAGAGCGTGCCGCCATCGTCGCCGATGGGGGTGTGATTGAGCCGGCCCACTTGTGGCTCGAAGAAATGATGGGAATGGAAGAGGATCTATGTCCCGTGCCGGTGGCCGTCGCTGCGCAAGCCCAGAGTGATGCGCCCCGCATGGCGGCGCCAGACGCCACCGTGTCGGTGCGTGAAATGGAAGAGCAGCTGATTTTCAAGACCCTCAACCAGGTACACGACAACCGCACGCGGGCGGCCAAGATGCTAGGGATCAGCGTGCGCACGCTGCGCAACAAGCTCAAGCAATACCGCGAGAAAGAATATCCGAGGGAACTCTAGATGGCTACCTTAAGGCTTTTTGATTTCACTCACCAGTTGCTCGAGCTGTCGATGCGCGTGCGCGGAGCGCGCCATGAAGTGTTGAGCGCCAATATCGCCAACGCGGACACCCCCGGTTTTCGCCCGAAGGACCTCGATTTTGAATCGGTTATTCAGACTGCTATGGAGCTCGATGATCGTCCGGTCTCACGGGAGCGGCAAATGGATGAAATGCTTTCGGGCACGCTGGGGTTTGAGGCGGCGGTCTATGAGCCGTCGAGCGGCGGCCAACGCCACGGCGAAGAGCGTTTGGACGGCAACCGGGTGAGCCTGGACCGCCAGATTGCGCTGCTCAACGAGAACGCGCTGTCTTACGAAGCAAACTTGACGTTGTTTTCGCGCACGCTGGCGAAGCTGCGCTATGTCATCAGTGACGGAAGGAGTTAAACGGAATGAACCTATTCAAGATGTTTGCCATAAGCGGCGCCGGCATGGCGGCGCAGCGAGACCGCATGAGCGTGATCACGGGCAACCTGGCCAACACCGAAACCACGCGCACGCCGGAGGGCGGGCCTTACCGCCGCCGCGATATTATTTTTCAGGCGGTGCCGGCCAACGGTGAGTTCGCCGATCTTTTATCCGAGAATTTTTTCGACAATCCCGAGGGGCTCTTATCGGTGCAAGTAGCGGGCATTCGCCAGTCGAGCCGCCCGCCGCGGCAGATTTTCGATCCCAAACATCCGGACGCCAACACCGAGGGCTACGTCTCTTTGCCGGATATCAACGTCATTGAGGAAATGGTCGATCTGATGTCGGCAGTGCGCAGCTATGAAGCCAATTTAACCGCCTACAACACCACCAAGGGGCTGGTCAGAAGACTGCTGGAAATTGGCCGCAATCCGTAACTCAAGTTTTACGGTGAGGGAGAACTGCATAGCATGAATACGATTAAAGGGGTCGATCTGCTCTCCACGAAAAACCCGCTGACGGAGGCCAAGCCGACGCAGGATAACGCCAAGGGAGATTTTGGCGCCCATCTGAATAAGGCCCTCGGGGAAGTCAATGAGCTGCAGCAAAAAGCCGATCAAGCAATTCAACAGTTGGTGGGCGAAGGGAAGGGCGATCTGCAAGAAACAATGGTGGCGCTGGAAAAGGCCGATGTCTCGTTTCGTCTGATGATGCAGATTCGCAACAAAGTATTGGAAGCGTATCAGGAGATCATGCGAATGCAGGTATAGTGCCGGCGAAAACGCGTTTTTACCTGTTTAGCAACCCCAACTCTTGCTCATTGAAAATTGAACCGTGCCTGAACAACTAAGCAATTTTTTAAACGACCTCAAGGAGATGCTCGCGCGTCTCTTTGACTTTCTTTCACCCCGGCAAAAGCGGCTCCTGTTCATCGGCCTGCCGCTCATATTGAGCATCGCCTACGCCGCCTACCACACCTACGATCGGATCAATTACGGACCTCTTTATGCCAATCTATCGCCTCAGGACGGGGCGGCTATCGTCAAGGAACTGGAGGCGGCGAAGATCCCTTACGTTGTTTCCGGCGGCGGTACGGCAATCGAAGTGCCACGCGGGGTTCTCTATTCGACCCGCTTGAAGCTTGCCGGCAAGGGCGTACCCGCCGGCGGTGGGGTAGGTTTCGAGATCTTTGAAAAGACCGCCTTCGGCGTTAGCGAATTCACCCAACAGGTCAACTATCTGCGCGCGCTGCAAGGAGAACTGTCGCGAACGATCAATTCATTATCGGCGGTGCAGTCGAGCCGTATTCATTTGGCGCTGCCGGCGCGGTCGAATTTCTTCGGCCAGGAGGAGAAGCCGTCGGCGTCGGTGGTCGTGGAACTCAGGCCCGGTTACCATCTGAGTCCCGACCAGGTTCAAGGAATCGTCAATCTAGTTGCCAGCTCCGTGCCCAAATTGAGCGCCGACAAAGTCACGGTTATCGACAGTTCTGGACGCCCCCTCAAGGAGATCGTCTCGGTAGCGGCCAGCAGCGAAGCGGAAAAGCTCAATCAGCTCAAACTCAAGCACGAGCAGGAAATGGAACGGCGCGTTGAATCCATGCTCGACCCGGTGTTGGGGGCAGGAAAAGTCGTGGTGCGCGCCAACGTGCAGATCAATCCGCAAGAAACTCAAATGACCAAGGAACAGTTTGACCCGCAGAACCGGGTCGTGCGCAGCCAGCGCCAGGCGGTGGATGACACAGGGCTAAAGGGTGGCGGTGTGCCGGGTGTGCAGTCGAACATCCCCGGCGGCGAGGCTGGCAAAACCGCGGCGGAAGGGGGCCAAAAGCGGAGCAGCGAAATGGTGACGTACGAAGTGGGCCGTACCACCAGCCGCACTATGGAGCCGCGCGGGCAGGTGCAAAAGCTTTCCGTGGCGGTGCTGGTCGATGGCACCTATCAAAAAGACAAATACATTCCGCGCAGCAAGGAAGAGATTGAAGTCATCAAAGGCATGGTCAAACGGGCCGTAGGATTTGACGCCGACCGCGGCGACGAAATCGAGGTGGCCAACGTGCCGTTCAAGATTCAACCCGCGGCGCCGTCGTCGCAGCCCGTCGTCGCGCCTAATCTAAAGGATATGGTCCTGACCCCGATTGGCATCGGCGTGGCCGTCGGCGCGGCGCTGATTCTGGGCACGCTGATTTTTCTGCTAATGAGAGGCGGGTCAAAGAGGCGTGTGGCTGAAAAAGAGCCGGCGCCGGGGCCCGTCATCACGACGGCCACCACCGCACAGGTACAGGAAGAAGTCGCGATGGTGGCGCAAAAAGTCGTGGTTTCGGAAGACCCGCGCAAGGAGCAACTCACCCAGATTGCCCGCGACTATCACGACGCCACCGCGCGGATCGTCCGCATGTGGCTGCAGGAAGATGTGAACAAGGCGCGGGCGCAAGCCGCGGCGAACGAGCGATAGGGGCTACGCCGGTTTCAAAGTTTAAGGTTCAATGTCCAATTTTTGGGATGCAAATGCGAATTTGCAAACCTTCAACGTTGAACCTGAACGATCTCAGTTCACCCGAAGGCGACGTTAACGTAAGTACGCAGCGCCAAGTGCATCCATTGGAGGACTACCGATGGCCGAAGAAACAAGAAAACGGACGGTGTTGACATTAAGCGGTCCGGAAAAGGCGGCGATTTTCATCGCCTTGGTGGGCGAGGAGCTGGCGACATCGCTTTGCGGCGAACTGCAAGAGAAAGAGTTGATCATGCTGCGCCAGGGCGTGCACCGCATGTCGCAGATCACGCCTGAGGACATCGACGAGGTCTTCGAAGACACCTGCCGGCACTTGAAAAAGGCCAACATCTTCGCCGAAGGCAGCAGCGATTACCTGCAGCGGGTTTTAGGCAAGGCCATGGGCCCAGAAAAAGCGTCCGCAGTGCTCAGCCGCATTTTTCAGGAAGACAGCGGTGACGATACCTATGGCGTCGACGTGTTGCATGAAATGGATGCGAAAACCATGGCGCAGCTACTTCAAGAAGAGCATCCGCAAACTGTGGCTTTCATCCTCGCCCATCTCTATCCCGCCCACGCCGGCGAAGTCTTCGGGCTAATGCCCGAAGACAAACAGGCGGAAGTGGCTTTTCGCATCACCCGTCTCGGCAGTACGTCGCCCGGCGCCATCGAAGAAGTGAGCAAGGTGCTGCGCAACGAGATCCGCCAGGTGCAAGGCAAACAAGTGGGAGGGGTTCGTCCCATCGCCGAAATTTTAAACTTCGTTGACAACGCCACCGAAGCGCGTGTCATGGACGGCCTGACCGAGTTGGAGCCGGAACTATCGGAGCGCATTCGCCAACTCATGTTTACTTTCGAAGACCTGGGCAAGATCGACGACCAGAGCATGCAGGTGCTTATCCGCGAAGTTGAAAAGGACAAGTGGGTGATGAGCATGCGCACGGCCAGCCCAAATCTAAAAAAGAAGATTTTCGGCAACATGTCCGAACGCGCCGGGGCGCTGCTCAAGGAAGAAATCGAGTCAATGGGACCCGTGCGCTTGCGCGATGTCGAAGCGGCCCAGCGAGAAGTCATCGATCTGGCCCGACGACTCGAATCCGAAGGCAAGGTCGTGCTGAGCGGCGGTAAGAGCAAGGAGGATGTCCTTGTCTAAACTGCTGGCGCGCGACCGCTTGCAGCCCGCCGATGTGCTTCCCTATCGGCAGGAAGGCCAAGAGCCGGTGCCGGTTCGGGAGGAAGAGGGCGCCGCCTACGGAGGCTGCCGCGATATCGATCTCGAGTCTCTCGATCTGCTCAAACTAGTGCCTTACCTGCTCCTGTTAGAGGCGCGCGCAAGGGCGGAGGATCTCATTGATGACGCTCGGGCAGAGGCTGAAATGCTGCGCGAGCAGGCCCGATCACAAGGTGCCGCAGAAGGGCGCGAAGAAGGAAAACGGGAAGCGCTACCTTCAGCCGTTGCTTTCGCCAACGCCGGCCAAGCATTGATCGTCTTCGAAGAACAGATGATCGCGCGCTACGCGCCGGAGCTCGTGCGCTTGGCAGTGGAGATCGCCGAGAAAATCGTGCACCGGACGGTAGCTGCCGATCCCGAGATCGTCGCCTCGGTGTTGGAGCGAGCGCGTCAGGAGGTCGTCGACGCGCGCCGCATTCGTATCTGTCTCAATCCCTGCGGATCACGGTCTGCTCGCCGAGATGCGCTCCGACTTGCTGGCGCAGGGACACGATGACGGACGCGTGATTGAGATCGTGACCGATTCTGAACTCAGCCGGGGCGGCTGCCGTCTAGAAACTGAGATTGGTGTCGTCGATGCCACGGTGCCAACGCAAATCGCCGAGATTCGACGCCAGCTTTTAGATGAGGAGACTGCGAAACCCGGACGAGCTCCGGTGTATTCGGAAAGAGCTAGCGCAACGGTGAGCCGCGAATTGTAGGGTTCAATGTCAATGTTCAACGTTTCGAAATTGAACCTGAGATTTCTCGTCCGAGTCTTAAATCGTTGAACTTTGAACGAGCCAGTAATACGAACCACGACCTATGAACGACGCACTGTTTGCCCCGTACCGCGAACGGCTCAAAACCGTCTCACCGTATCGCGTCTCCGGAACGGTCAGTGAAGTAACAGGACTGCTGGTCGCAAGCCGCGGGCCCCGGCTGCCCGTCGGCGGCGTCTGCGATCTCGAACCCATCGGCGGCGGGGAGCCCGTGCTGGCGGAGGTGGTCGGCTTTCGCGGCGATCAAACTCTCTTAATGCCCCTGGCGGACCTGCGCGGCGTTGGCCTGGGAAGCCAAGTCGTGGCGCTGGCGAAGGAAGCCCATTACCCGGTGGGGCCCGAACTTTTGGGGCGCGTCATCGACGGCTTAGGCCGCCCCATCGACGGCAAAGGCGTGATTGCCGCCCATTCTTATCCAGTTTATCGAGCCGCTTCCAATCCCCTCGATCGCGAAGAGATTCACCAACCATTAGATATCGGGATTCGCGCTATTAACGGCATGATTACCTGTGGCAAAGGACAGCGGGTCGCCATCTTGGCCGGCGCCGGCGTGGGCAAGAGCACACTCTTGGCCATGATCGCGCGCAATACCCGCGCCGACGTAAAGATCATCGCGCTCATCGGTGAACGCGGCCGGGAAGTGGAAGAATTCGTTGCCCGGACCTTACCGTCCGAGGAGCGGGAACGCATGATCGTCGTGGCAGCGACTTCCGAAGCGCCGGCGCTGGTGCGCGTGCGCGGCGCGTTTATCGCCACCACCATCGCCGAATATTTTCGCGATTGCGGCCAGGACGTTCTGCTATTGATGGATTCTCTGAGCCGTTTTGCCATGGCGCAGCGGGAAGCGGGGCTGGCGGTGGGGGAGCCGCCCTCCACCAAGGGCTATACGCCGTCGGTGTTCGCGTTGATGCCGCGCCTGCTCGAGCGGGCGGGGAGTTGGAAGGGGATGGGGAGCATAACGGGACTCTACACCGTGCTCATGGAAGGAGATGACCCCCATGAGCCCATCGCCGACGCCGTGCGGTCGCTCACCGACGGACATATTCAACTGTCGCGCCGGCTCGCAGAACAGGGACATTTTCCCGCCGTCGACGTGCTCGCGTCGGTGAGCCGGGTGCGCTCCCGCGTGACCGGAAAAGAACATCGAGCCATGGTTGGCGAAGTCACGCGCCTCATGGCCGCCTACCGCGACGCCGAAGATCTGATTCAGATCGGCGCCTACACTAAAGGCATCAATGCGGACGTGGACCGGGCCATCGCGCTGCTGCCCCGGCTGCGCGAGTTTCTGCGCCAAGACCAACATGATGATGCGACGCTGGAGCAGAGCATGCAGGCTCTCGCCGAGCTGCTCGCGTAAGTGTAATCACTCATGGCCGTGTTCAAATTTCGCTTCGCCGCGGTACTGCGCTTGCGCGAGCGTATCCGAGACCAGAAGCACTGGGAGCTCAGCGCCCTGCACGAAACCCGACGGCAAATGGTGGCTGAACTTGACACCCTTGAAAGCGAACTGGCTGAGGCTAGCACCTTCGCCGCAGAGGGCCAAATCTTCACCGCAATTGAACTGCAGCTGCGCGCCGAGCATGGCCAGTCGTTACTTAAACGAATCAATGCAAAGGGAATTGCGCTGGCGCAGTTCAACGACATGATCGCCGACAAACGCGAAGAGGTCGTGGAAGCGATGCGCGCGGTGAAGTCGTTGGAGCAACTGCGGCAACGCCACGAAGAGCGCTATTGGCGCGCCCAACATGCCGCAGAACAGAGATTCAGCGATGAGATCGCCCAACGGAATTTTGCGCAGTCGGAAAGCCGGAAAAAAGGTCCCAGTTAGCAGCAACTCCTTCCCTCTTTCCGATTTTAGTTTCCGTTTTTCGAACCGAAGCCGGCAGCGCCATCCGACGCACAAGTTCCGAAGAGTGCCACTGGCTTTCGATTCGTCCGCGGCAGGCTAAAGATTTCACAACCCTTCGTCAATCAAAGAATTAGCCGTTTTGGGCCTGGCATCCGCCTTGCTCCATTCGTGGGCGACATGATCATCAACGGCTCTTTTTCAATCAACGATAATCCGGTCCAAGAAGCCATGAATGGGGGGGGTTATCAACGAAGACGGCGCCCAACGCGGTGATTTCTCCGCTTTGCTGTTTCTAATCCTTGCTACCCCCGCGGCCCAAGATCCACAGGTTAAGGACGACGCCAGAGGGTTCCCTCACCGCGGTTTCTTCCGACGGCGGTTCTAGCGCGAATTCCGCTTCTACTGAAAGCGCGGATCTCTACGACGCAAGTTACCATGTTGTCAATTTGCTCATTAAATCGGTGGATCCGGGATCGGTTGATGCTGCGTTGGGAAACAACAGCGCACCTGTCGGCAGTGCAAACACGCAGGCCGTGGCGGATATCACGGCGAAAAGCGAGACCCATCGCGATCAGGATCTTGCCACGAATTACAAAAATGGCCTAGAAATAAGTGCGCTTGAAACCGGGGTAGATCATTCCGGCACCAGCCTCACGAAATTAGACATGTCGACGGGCGCCGAGGTGAGGCAGGGGAATCATAATAATATTGAACTCCGTGATGCGCATGCGCTATTGCGCGGCTTTCCGGCCTACGCGAAGGATAATTTGGTCCAAACGAAATCTGCAAGCGCGCCCCATGATCACGCGCTGTCGGAGACTATTCTTAGCAGCGGCGAAACTCGTTCAGCGGATTCGAATCAGGGAGAGCAGGGTATGTTTTTTCAGCATGGCGACCATGGGCCATCCCATGAAGGAATGCAAGTTCCGTTTGAAACCGCACAACATGGCAGTACGGTGTTTCACGTTATGCGCTTGACGGACCATCCGCCCTCGGCGGCGAGCGGAGCGGAGCCGGCCCAATGGCGCCCTGTGATTGAACAGGTGGCCGGAGAGATCAACGGCCGTGTCCACATCGGCAAGACAGACGCAATCATTCAGCTCGATCCGCCGGAACTAGGCAAGTTGAAAATCGATCTCCATCTGGAGGGCGATAGACTTGAAGCGCGCATCTTCGCAGAAACGCAAGAGTCTCGAAGCCTCATCGAAACGCATTTGCCCGAACTGCGCCAAGCTCTCGGCGAAAACCGGTTGGAACATGTGGACGTGCGCATTGAGAGCGGCAGCTGGGGCGGCGGGCGCGGCGATGGCCATCAGGGACCGCGGCAGCAAGCCGACGGCGGACGTCAATCTGCAGATGATTTCGGCTCTACAGCGCGCGGCGGCAACGACGAGCGTGAGCCGATTCAGCGCCAACCGGCCGCTCGAGAACCGGGACGCGTGAGTATGTGGGCGTAAATTGGAGCCAGATGAGAGAAGCAAAAAATTTAACCGCAAAGAACAGAAAAAACGCAAAAAAGAGATTTAACTGCAAAGAACACAAAGGTAGAAAAACTCATGGCGATTCAAAGTATTAACGGCGCCGCGGCGGCGCAATCCGCGCCGGTGAAGGCCGGTGGGCAAGTCAGCCGCGACGATTTCATGAAGCTATTGATCGCGCAGTTGCAAAACCAGGATCCACTGAGCCCGATGGACAATCAGGAATTCGCCGTGCAGTTGGCGCAATTCAATAGTTTGGAGCAGCTCATCGGTCTAAACGAAAAGCTCGACAGCCTGACGAGCCAACAGGGACTGGCAAGTCAGTTCAACAGCGCCGCGCTCCTCGGCAAACAGGTGGCCGGCAGAGGCAATGAATTCAATCTCGGCCAGAGCGGCAACGCCAGCTTGCACTACGAGCTCGCGGGCAACGCGGCCAAGGTCACCGTCAAAGTGCTGAACGGAAGTGGCGCGGTGGTGCGCCAGATCGACGTCGGGAGTCAAAACGCGGGAGCGAAGAGCGCGATATGGGATGGCAAGAATAGTCTCGGCCAGAGCCTGCCGGCGGGAGTCTATAGCTTTGAAGTGAGTGCCCTGGACAGTGCCGGCAAATCACTGCCCGTCATAAAACAGGTGCGCGGCGTGGTCACCGGAATCAATCTTGAAGGACCGGAACCGATTTTGGAAATAGGCCAACTGAGGATTTCTTTGAGCGCGGTTACGGCGATACACTGATTGGGGAGATTATTCATGTCGATTACCGGGTCCATGTATACGGCAAGCACGGCGCTGGGCGCCTTCGGCACTTCGATGGCAGTGGTAGGCCACAATATCGCCAATCTCAACACCACCGGGTTCAAGGCTTCGCGGGTTAACTACGCCGACGTCTTGCCGACGGTCGCTGGCGAGATCGAAGCCGGTCATGGCGTGTTCGTGGTCAGTGCCGATCGCCAATTTACTCAAGGCGCTTTTGAATCGACTTCCAACGTCACAGATCTCGCCGTCGGCGGCAATGGGTTTTTCATTGTGCGCGACGGTGCCGGCGCGAGCTATTACACTCGCGCTGGGCAGTTTCACCTCGACGAAAACTTTAACCTGGTCAATCCCGACGGCTATTTTCTCCAAGGCGCAGCCGGGAATATTTCCCTGGCCGGAGGACAAACCCTGCCGGCGCAGGCAACGACGACCCTCGATATGAGATTTAATCTCGACGCAGCGGCGACGACTCCCACGGTCGGCTTTCCGGCGGGGGATGCGATCCCCAGCGCATGGTTTAGCTCCGGCAACGCTTCCATGGTTACCGCGATCTACGACTCGCAAGGTGCTGCGCATGATCTGACGTTCTTGTTCCGCAAGACCACGCCCAATAATTGGGATTACCGCGTGGTGGGCGCGCGCAGCGAACTAGACGCAACGGCGCCAAACTCCACTGACCTACGCGAATTGGGCGCCGGCACGGTGGTGTTCAATACGGACGGCAGTTTCAATTCCAGCACCAGCACGGATATTACCGGCATGACCTGGGTAAACGGCGCGGCGAGTCAGACTATTTCAGCGGCAAGCATACTTTTCGCGCCGGCGACACCCACGACACCCCCGACCGCTTCGACGCAATATGCCAACGCGTCGACGCTCGTCAGCCTGACGCAGAATGGCTCGCCGCAGGGCGCCTTGAGAGCCATCGACATCGATGCCCAGGGCAATGTGCGCGGCTTGTATTCCAATGGCAACTCACAGCTCATCGATACGATCCAGCTGGCGCACTTCGCCAACGTCGATGATCTAGACCCGTTCGGCGATACGCTTTTCCTACCGACGCTGGACTCCGGCGCGGCGCAGGTGGGGCTGGCGGGTTCGGGCGGCCGCGGTGACATCGTTTCCGGCACGCTGGAGCTTTCGACGGTGGATCTCGCGACGGAGTTTGTCACCATGCTCGCGTCGCAGCGCGCGTTCCAGATGAACTCGCGAGTGATTACCACGGCCGACGAGATGTACAGCGTGGCGACGGAGTTGAAGGCTTAGGAAAGCGCTAAACATTTTAGATTTCCGATTTTGGATTGGGACGGAGCGCGATGGCGATTCTATTTTCCGACAATCTAAAATCCAAAAATCTAAATTCCAAAATAGTAACAGGGAGGACTCAATGGCACTTACAGGAGCACTTTTCGCGGGCGTTAGCGGCATCAACGCTAACGGTAACGCGATGAACATCATCGGCGATAATATCGCCAACGTGCAACACCATCGGCTTCAAGTCGAGCCGGGCGGTGTTTTTCGATCTCTTGAGCGCGGACATCGGCGGCACCAAGGTCGGTCTTGGAACGCGCCTGGCCGATGCGCAGCGTCCGTTCGTTCAGGGCGGCGTCGAAACCACCAACAGTCCTACGGACATGGCGATCCAAGGCCGTGGGCTTTTCGTTCTAAGAGATACCGCGGGGGCGAGTTTCTATAGCCGCGCGGGACAATTTGTGCTTGACGACCAGGGCAATCTCGTCAATCCCGCGGGACTGCGCGTTCAGGGCTTTGGTCTCGACAGCGCCGGGAATATCAACACCGGCCTTAACGACATTGTCATCAACCAGTCGGTGGTCGCGCCGACGCCCACCAGCATTATCACGTCGACGGTCAATTTGGATGCAACTTCGACGACCCCCATCCCGACGTTTCCCGTGGGCGTGCCTCCGTCGGGCTTGCCTGCCGCCTGGTTTGCCGGCGCCAACTTTTCCACCGTGCTAACGGTCTTCGACTCTCTTGGTCAGGGACATGATCTGACCTATCTCTTTCGCAAGACCGCAGCGAACACATGGGACTACCGTGTGACCGCTAATGCTGCAGAGGTCGGCGGCACGGCTGGCAACTTGCAACAGGTCGGTAATGGCACCCTGGTGTTTAATGCTAACGGATCGCTGAATACGGGCACCCCTGCTAACATAACCGCAGCCTGGGCCAACGGCGCCAGCGCTCAGACCATCACCGCCGCCAATCAGATCTTTCTCGGCACCACCCAGTACGCCCAGGCATCTTCGGTCAGCGTATTGAACCAGGATGGCTCGACATCGGGTGTTCTGCGCGGCATCAACATCGGCACGGACGGTACCATAACCGGTCAATTTACCACTGGTGGAACCCAGCCGCTTTTCAGAGTCGCTCTGGCTGACTTCGCCAGTCCCGAAGGCTTGACCCATTTGGGCAACTCGCTGTTTCTCGAATCGCAACAGTCCGGGCCGGTGTTAATCGGCGCGCCGGATGACGGCAGCTTTGGCACGGTGTTGTCCGGCTCGCTCGAACTCTCGACGGTGGACCTCGCCACGGAGTTCGTGAAGATGGTCACTACCCAGAGGGCGTTTCAGGCATCCTCGCGTACGATCACGGTTACTGACACTTTGTTGGAAGAAGTGTCGAATCTGAAGCGTTAATTGTAACCTGGTTTTTTCATAGCCTTGAAATCATAGCGGGCGGGAACATTGCCAATTCCTGCCCGCTATGATCCACGGATTGATAGAAGTCCTTCCGATGGTTCCAAATTACCAACTCCTTTCCTGATTCCGCGTCGCCTTGTTCAAAGCGTTCAGTTGGTCTCTAAAGGCTAGCTGCGTGTTTCCGATAACTTAAGTTGTAACCGCGATCTTTCCGCCCCGCCAAGTAGATGACGCACTGGTACCTTTCGGGGTGAATTGAAGCAGTAAGGAGATTACGGATGTTCGATCCAGAGATGGAAGTTCTGGTTGTCGACGATGCAGGGGCGATGCGCCACACACCGTTCAACGCTCAGACGCTGCACGAAAAACTCAATAAACGAAGCCACTTCGCGGGCGGGGTTTTGGCCCCGCCCTTGACCAAAGGGGATGCTCACCCCCTTTGGAAACCCCACAATGTCGTTCCCGCCTCAAGAGGCGGGATTTATATAGAATAAAAATTTTCCTTAACCGCGGAGCGCCTACCCTTGATCTGTATCACCGTCATAACCGTTTCGCTAACCTTAGCCCTCCTGTTAGGGCCGCCGCGTCGCCGGCAGCAGTCGCGCCCCTGGATATCTATCCAAGTTGTCCGCCGACGGAGAGGGCTTAGGTGAGCGGGACGGTCGCCATTAAGGAAGGCAATGATGCGGGATCTCCGCTGAGGGCCTCGGCGGTGCTGCGCTTCGCGATACCGTCCACAACGGCGGCGTTGAGCGCGGCGGTGCGGTTTGTTCGTGTCACGATGGAGTGGATGGCGTTTGAACAAGACTGGGTTTTCCGCGCCGAGCTGTGTTTGCACGAGGCGCTGCTCAACGCCCACTTTCACGGTAACGAGGCCGACTCTAAACGCGAGATTCGCGTCGGCTGCTCGCTTGCGCCGGGTAGAGTGGAAATGGATGTCGAAGATGAGGGCAAAGGCTATGACGCACACCCTGCCTCGAGTTCTCGGCTGAAGGGCGACCCCCATGGCCGGGGATTGTATCTGATCAGTCAATTCATGAATTCAGTCGCAATCCAGGGCGACGGTAAACGCATCGTCATGTCTCTAAACAAGGAGTGAAGTTATGAACATCAGCGTCAGGGAAGGATCCAGTAATACGACTGTCTCCCTCAAGGGGCGGTTCGATTTTCAGGCGCACATGGAATTTCGCAGAACTGTGGAGGGCCTGCTGCGCGCAGGCCATTCCGAGCTGACCCTGGATTTGTCAGAGGTGAGCTTTATCGATAGCTCGGCTCTAGGGATGCTCCTCCTGGCCCGCGAAAATTGCGAAAAAGCCGGCGGTGCCGTGGTGCTCGACCGGCCCCAGGAGTACGTCGAGAAGGTTCTGCGGCTTTGCCACTTCGACCAGCTTTTCCAGGTGACCCACTAGACCGCCTTCGGCGCAGCGAGACATTGCGTGCGATCCGCAGTTTTGTCCCCTAACGTCAACACCACCCGCGCCCCTCGGGTGCTGGTGGTGGATGACAACGACGATAAGCGTTTTCTGCTGCGCAGCATTCTCGACAAAAACTTTATAGTTCTCGAAGCTGGCGACGGCGCCAGCGCCCTTGCCGCCATCGATGAGGAGCTGCCGGACGTCGTGCTCTTGGACGTCTTGATGCCGGAGCTCGATGGCTTCGAAGTTTGCCGCAGGATGAAAGCCAATTCGCGCACCGCAGAGATTCCGGTGCTTTTCGTCTCTGTCCTCGACCCCGATCAGCATGTAGTTGAAGGTTTGGAGCTGGGCGGCGAAGACTTCATCAGTTGGCCGGTGAACGCATCGGAACTGGTGGCGCGCATCCATGCCCGCATCCGCTCCTACCGTCCGCTGAGCGAGCTGCGCAACGTCGTTGAAGAGCAGTCGCGGCGGTTGGAAGAGGAACGCCGCCGCGAAGCGGCACGGGAGTTCGAGCTCGAGCAAGCGCGTGCAGTACAGCAACGGTTTGTCACTAACCTCTTTCCATATGGTCGCGGACTCAAGTTTGCCCACCGCTATCGTCCCAGTCAGATGGTGGGTGGCGATATGTTCGACGTAGTCGCGGTGGGTAATGATGAGATCGCTATCATGATGGCCGACGTTTCGGGCCATGGGCTGCCCGCGGCGCTCTTGACCAGTGTCGCCAAGGTTTTATTTCGCACTGGCGCAGAGCGCTGCGCCGAGCCGGGGTTCCTGCTGCGCTGGCTGAACCGGCAGATCTCGTCGTATCTTGCTACCGGCGAATTTCTCACGGTCTTTCTCGGTTTGTGGAACGCGAAGTCTCAGAAATTTTCCTATGCTGGCGCCGGCCACCCACCGGCTATGCTGCTCACCCACGATAGCCGAAGGGTGGAACGTCTCTGTGTGAGCCCGGGTATTGTGGGAGTGATGGCTGACGGCGAGTTCCCGGCATCGTCTATCCAGCTTAGCGCCGGCCAGAGGATCGTTTGCTACACCGACGGCATCACTGAGGCGATGAACGACCAAGAAGAGCTTTTGGGCGAGGACCGTTTGGCCGGTATCTGCGCCGACTTCTCCAACGTGCCGATCGCAACACTAGTGGAAAACGCATTTCGTGAAATCGATCAGTTCATAAACGATGCACCACAACGAGACGACCAAGCCATGTTGGTTCTTGAAGTCGCGCCATTGGCGTCGGCGCTCCAGTGATTCGGTGACAGCAGACGTCTCACTATTTTAAAGATTGTAATATCTGTTCGCGGGTATAAGCAGCCCCAGGGAACTCTGCGAGTTTATTGACCCTGCTATATCACCGTCAATATCTTGGCACTATCGGCAACCCAATGCCGAATGCCTCGGTTGGGAACCGAAATCATCAGGAAAATTGCGTGGCACAATTCCTGGATTCCTGGGTCTAGGACCAACGGCCTGAAACGCAATCGATTGGACTTGCTTCTCAGCCTCTCGGGTGAATCATGGAAGTCATGTCACGCCAGGGAATCGATATCTCATCTCCCGAGGCTTCAGTAACCCACTTCATCGGGGAAGGAGGATTGTGTTTTTGCATTGCCATGTCTGCGTCTCCATGTCCCAGTCTAAAGGTTGCTAAAACTGATCTCAAGGAGGCGGGGATCGACGACGCTTTCAAAAGGGTCACGCTGGACAAGGGATCCTGTTACCAGCCGGACGGGGCATAGGACCTATCCATGAAGTTTGCCGAAGCCGAACGTAGACAATTCACCGCTGACATGCGGGCGCATCGTCCACGTTTGCAAGTGTCGCTGTGCTGCCATCGGCAAAAAGAGGACCGAGTCAACGCAAAATAGCGGACATTTGGCCGCTGCAATGTGAAAGCGCGACCTGTTTGGCGCGTTAGAGCAATTTTTCGCAAACTAGCCCCAGTTTCCTAATCACGTACATTCGCGCATGCGCTCTATTTGCGCGAATTGCTCAAGCTTTTCCACCCACGCCCGATCTAACCGTAGGGAACTACGCCGCCGCTGGGAACGACCTCGTCTGCGGGCGAGCTTCAAGACGGAAAGACCGAGGCACAGCAGTTTGCGAGCCATTAATCTATGGATCAACCGAACCCAAAGCCGACAGCTCTAGTGGTGAATGACGATCCTGCCCAACTTCATCTGGCTTCCAGCATTCTCGCGCGGGACGGATATAATGTGATCCCCTGCGTCGGCGCGGAACCGGCGCTTGCCCTTCTAGCGGAACATGCCGCCGTTGACCTGGTTGTGACGGACCTCTATATGCCCGGCATCGACGGGTGGCGCTTTTGCCGCTTGCTGCGCTCCGACGCTTACCGTGAATTCAACAAAATTCCGATACTGGTAGTGTCGGCGACGTTTTCCGGCGCCGATGCTGAGGAGATTACCGCGCAATTGGGCGCCGATGCTTTTTTATCGGCTCCCTACGGACCTTCCGTCTTGCGGCAAATAGCCCGCGATCTGATCGGCAACGTGAAGCCTAAGTCCATGACTCAAGTGCTGGTGGTGGAACCGAACCTGAAAGACGCCGAAGCGCTGCTCGAAATATTTAAAGTCAACGGTTATGCGGCAACCCATGCCGCTTCGGGCGCGGAAGCGCTTGCGTGTTTTCGCAGCAAGCGTCCGCAAATTGTCATTTTGGAGTATGAGCTACCCGATATGAGCGGAGCGCGGCTGCTCGAGACGATTAAAAAGCCGGGCTCGGCGGTAGTGGCGATCGTCGCGACCGGCCACGCCTCCGCCAACGACGTCCTGGAACTCATCCGTAAAGGCGCGGACAGCTATCTGCCGAAACCAATCCTGCCGGAGTATTTGCTGCATCTGTGCGAGACCGCGGCGCGCCAGCGCGCGCTGCTGCGCGTGGAAGAGTTGTTAGAACTGCGCACGCGCAAGCTGAGAGACAGCGAGGAGCGATATCGCAACCTATTTGAAAGCGCCGCCGTCGGCATCGTGACCTATGCGTTGAACGGCACGGTCGTCGCGATGAACGGCGCCCTGGAGGATTTGTCGGAACGCTCGCAAGACGACGTCGTTGGCAAATCCTGTAGCCAGTTCCTGACCCCGGCTTCGTACTCCAAGGCCGACGAAGAGCAACGC
The DNA here is from genome assembly GCA_963840855.1 of uncultured delta proteobacterium. Classification (GTDB taxonomy): domain Bacteria; phylum Desulfobacterota; class Binatia; order UBA9968; family UBA9968; genus DATACQ01. The sequence continues at coordinate 42,092 of CAWJBB010000003.1, read as the reverse complement.
CGCGCGCGCATCCAGAGGATGCGGTCCTGGTCGCATGAAATCGAGTTGATGCGGCCGAACGGTAGAATAGTGCCGGTGGAGGCGCAGTATCGTTTCCTGCGCGGCCGTGACGACCAACCCGCCGTCATCATGGCGATGTATCGCGATCTCACGGCGAAAAAAAAATTACAACAGCAAAGAGCTGAGTTCTCCGCCATGCTGGCCCATGACATCCGAAACCCGGTGGGTCTCATACTCTCCTGCAGCGAGCTTCTACAGAGCGAGACCACGGAACCCGAACTGGCGAAAAAATGTCACCGGCGGATTCTGAGCGACGCTCGGCTGTTGCAGGCGTTGGTGAACAACTACCTTGACGCGTCCATCATCGAGGCCGGTCAACTAATGCTTAACAAGCGACGGTTCGAGCTGCGCGAGTTGTTGCAGCGCCTGGTTGAGCGGTTCGATGGCGAAGCACAGATGCGCACGATTCGTCTTGAAGCCGACCAGGCAACCGGCGAAATGCTCGACGGGGACGAGCTGGCGTTGGAGCGGGTTTTCTTGAATCTACTGCAAAACGCTTTCAAGTTTACCCCCGATGGCGGGCGCATCGCTCTGACCGTTGAGCGGCGAAATGCCGACACGGTGATCTCCGTGCGCGATAGCGGACCGGGAATCGAACCCGAAAAACTCCCTCACCTGTTTCAAAAATTTCAGCGCATGGAAATCGGCGAGCGCCAAGAAGGGGTGGGCTTGGGTCTCTATATCGTTAAAAAATTGGTCGCCGCACATGGCGGCCGCGTTGAAGTCGACAGCGTTGTCGGTAGAGGAAGCCGTTTTTCGGTTATTCTTCCCGTCGAGGATCCCGTACAGCGGTCTTAGTCGATCAGACGCCAAGCGTTTCGTTTGATTATGAGAAAAAAACATGGAGGAAGGGGTCGTGGAACAAAGCGCCGTGGAAAAAGAAATCAGCGACAAGGCCAGGGAATGGATCGAGGAATACGGCGAGGATTTTCTCGTCGACTTGATTGACGTGTATCTAGAGGATACGCCCAACCGCATAGCGCAAATGCGCGGGGCCGCTGGCGGCGGTGAGACCGATACCCTGATTCGCGAGGCCCATACCTTAAAGTCGAGCAGCGCGAATGTCGGCGCGATGCAGCTGTCGGCTCTGGCCAAGCAAATGGAATTCGACTGGCGGAGCGGTGATTTCGCGGGAATGGCCGACGACGTGCAGCGATTCGAGGACGAGTTTATCCAGGTGAAGGCTGCGCTGGAAGCGTTAAAAAGCTCCCCCGCGGAATTTGTCAGTCAAGAACGCTAGCCGTGGCGCATCGAGGGACGGAGAAATTATTTGAGACTTTATACCGCCGATGAGTGGCAGCAGGAGTCACGATCGGCTGCTCTGCTCACCTTCCGTCCCGAACCCGAAGACCAAAGATGAATACGAAAATACTCATCGCAGACGATGACGCAACGACCCGGATGTTGTTGCGTACGACTCTCGAGAAGCTCGGCTATCAAGTCGAGATCGCTTGCGACGGCGGCCAGGCGTGGTCTGCCTTGCAGGCGCCCGGGGCTGCCAATCTGGCGATTCTCGATTGGCTAATGCCGGGGGTGACCGGCCCGGACATCTGTCGCAAACTGCGCGGGCGCAAGAACGGGCCTTATGTCTATGTGATTTTGCTTACAGCGATGGACAAGTTGAACGATCTGGTCCAGGGCATAGAGGCCGGCGCCGATGACTATATTACCAAACCGTTTAACTCGCAGGAACTAAAAGCGCGCCTGCGCGCGGGGCGGCGCATCCTCGACTTGCAGCATGAATTATTGGCTGCGCAGACCGAGCTCGAGATTCGCGCAACCCATGACGGTTTGACCGGACTTTGGAATCACGGGGCGATAATCGAACGACTGGTCGGCGAACTCGACCGCGCCACGCGTGAAAAGACCCCCGTGGGGGTAATTCTTTTCGATCTAGATCACTTTAAACAGGTCAACGATACTTACGGCCACAGCGTGGGTGATCGGGTGTTGCGAGAGTCAGCTCACCGGATAAACGCGGTCCTACGGCCGTACGATGTGGTCGGCCGCTACGGTGGCGAGGAGTTTCTCACTGTGGCGCCTAGCTGTGACTTGCGGTCGGCTGCGGAGATAGCGGAACGAGTCCGCAAGGCGCTGAGCGCCACTCCAGTGGTTACCCCGGCGGGTCAGTTGCTCATCACCGCCAGCGCCGGCGTCAGCGAGGCGACGGTTGAAAACATGCGAGAGGCCGGCGCGCTGATAGACGCCGCCGACCGGGCGCTTTATCGCGCCAAAGAGTTGGGGAGAAATCGCGTCGAATGCGACGGCAAAATAACATCCCTGACCGCCGCGCGCGCAGCTTCGGAGTAACAGGGTTGAAAACCAGCGAGCCGACAAACTCGAACCAAATCGCGCAATGGGCTTGGATCACGGCGGGGGTAGGCGTCGCAAAATGAGCCGCATACATCTCAACATTCGCCAAAAACTGATGACTTTGACGATTTGCCTGGTCGTTATGGTTGTCGTCGCCATCGCGCTTTTTTCGGTGTACGAGGGCCGCGAGAAGGTCATGGAAACTTTCGAAGAGCAAAGCCGGGGGATGGCGCAAATCTTGGCCGACGGTTTAGTCCAGGATCTCTATTTTAGAAACATCAGTGCGCTGGATGATCGCATCAAAGTCACCCTCGCCCAACCGAGCGTCAGGTACCTGCGGCTTTATGATAGTGCGGGGCAACCCGTGCACGCCGTCGACAAAGCAAACAAAACCAACGGTACCGGTGCGGCGATCCATCTGCCGAGGGAGGCAGTAACGGGTGGTTGGAAATCTACTTTCGAGGGAACTCTTCTGCGCGTCGATGGTCCGGTTCTGCTTAAAAATTTAACCGTTGTCGGTTACCTCAGCATCGGGTTTTCAAGCCACACGCTGGACGGGGTGGTGGCGGAATTCGCCCAAGAAAGCGCTTTGGTGGCGTTCTGCCTCCTGGTCATTGGTTGTTTGGGCGCCTATTTGACCGCGCGAAATTTCACCCATCCCATCGTCGCCGTCATGGCGACGGCGCGACAAATAGAGGCGGGTAACCTCGCGGCGCGGGCGCCGGGTGGCCGGCGCGATGAATTCGGCAGGCTTGGCGAGGCGATCAATTCTATGGCGGCGGCGATTTGCAATAGCCGCGCAGAAGTCGACACCCTCAACAACGAACTTGAACAGCGAGTAGCGGAACGAACAGCCCAATTCGAAAGCGCCAATCGGTCGCTTCAGTTGAGCGAGGCGCGCAAACAGGCGGTCGTCGACACGGCCTTGGATTGTGTCGTCACCCTCGATCACGAGGGTAAGATCATTGAATTCAACCGGAGCGCCGAGGAGACCTTCGGTTATGCCAGGTCCGAAGCCTTGGGTAAGGTGATGGCGGATTTGATTATCCCACCGGGTTTGCGTGACTTTCACAAAGGCGGTTTTGCCAAATACCTCGCGACACGCGAGGCGACCGTCCTTGGCAAGCGAATCGAGCTCAACGCCATGCGCGCCGACGGCACGGAGTTTCCCGTCGAACTATCAATCACGGCGGTTGAAACCGATCATGAGCCCTTCTTTACGGCGTTCCTGCGCGACATAACCGAGCGCAAATCTAACGAGGAAGCGCTGGTTGAGGCTGAACAAAAGCAACGCCAGCTGATGGAAACCGTCAAAGCCATCGTTTGGGAGGCAGATGCGCAAACCCGGCGATTTTCCTTCGTCAGCCAGGCGGCGGAAGAGATACTAGGTTACCCGATTGAGGATTGGCTGGAGAAACCCGACTTCTGGGTAAACCTCATTCATCCGGATGACCGGGAACACACCATCGCGTACTGCCAAGCATCGACGGCGGAAGGAAAGGATCATGAGTTTGAATACCGGGCCTTGGCGGCAGACGGCCGAATGGTCGGCCTGCGCGATCTCGTGCGGGTCATTAAAGACGAAAATGGCATTCCGCGGCGCCTGCTCGGCGTGATGGTGGAAATCAGCGAGCGCATGCACGCTGAAGAGGCGCTTCGAAACAGCGTCAGGAACCTGGAAATGCTGCAGAGGTTCAGCCGGACCATCCTGGCGGAGGAGGATGCCAAGACAGGGTTGGAGAAAATTCTTCACCGGTATGTTCCCGAGGCGGGCTTCGACATTGGAACTATTCTTTTTACCGAGCCGGACGGCGCGGTCATTGACGCCCTGGCTGCCTGCGGTTACCGCGACCCCAACCGCGTGCGAAGAAAATCAACCGGGCGGCGGAATCGACGCGGTGTGCATTTTGACGGCCCTGCGGTCGTCGAGAACTTGCAGAATAAGGACGGTTTTCAAACGTTGAAAGAAGAGGGCGTGAATACGCTCCTCATTGTTCCAATTCGCAGCGCCGATCAAGTCATGGGGATCTTGCAGCTTGGAGTGCGCGAACCGCGGCAAATTCTTCCCTCTGAGATACACCTGGCAGAGAGCGTTGCGCATCAATTCGGCATCGCCATGCAAAAAGCCAGACTGACGCAGGAAATCAAGGGAAACCTGCGACGATTGGAGGCGTTGCATGAGTTGAATACGGCGATAGCCTCAACCCTCGATTTTGACTCAGTCGTAAATAACTTTCTGGATAACGTCGAGAAGTTGTTTCCTGATTTGACGACGACCCTCCGGGTCCGTGATCGAGAAACAGGGCTACTAGCCCCGGTCGCGTGCCGGAACATCGATGCGAGGGCTTGGAGAGAAATCGATCCAAAGATCGGCGATGGCAATGAGCTGGCCGTGGCGCTGGGGATTCGCCCGATCGTCATTGCAGACTGCCGCAATGACCCGAGGATACGCTATCCTGAGTTCATCCATCACAATCAATTGGTTTCCTATGTCGGCGTGCCCCTTCGCGTTGGCAATGAGCTGCTCGGCACCATCGGATTTTTTACCAAACAAGAGCGCGTATTCAGCAACGCCGAGATAGATTTCTTCGCTACATTGGGCAGTCAGGCGGCTATGGCGATTCACAACGCGCGGCTGTACGAGCAAAGTCTCAAGCAAGCAGAAGAACTTGCCCGATCGAAGGAAGTGGCGGAAGCGGCGACGCGTGCAAAAAGTGAATTCTTGGCGAATATGAGTCACGAGATCCGTACCCCGATGAACGCGGTGATAGGGATGACGGGATTGTTGTTGGATTCGGAGCTGCGGGCGGAACAGCGCGAATGCGCAGAGACGATCCGCAAAAGCGGAGACGCTCTGCTGGAGCTGATCAACGACATTCTGGATTTTTCCAAGATCGAGTCGGGACACCTGGATGTCGAACAGGTGCCATTCGAAATCACGCATTGCGTCGAAGAAGCGATGGACTTGGTGGCTCCGCGGGCGGCCGAGAAAGGGCTGGAGCTGATCTACTCGGTAAATGCCGACGTACCCTGGGGAGTGATTGGCGATCTGGCGCGGGTGCGCCAGGTCATTGTTAATCTAACGACTAACGCCGTCAAGTTTACAGCCCAGGGCACGGTTCTGGTGGAGGTCAAGAGCGGGGCCCAACGAAGCGACGGCGAAGTCGAATTATTGTTCTCGATAAAGGACTCGGGCATCGGTATTCCGGCCGGCGGCATGGATCGTTTGTTCAAGTCGTTCAGCCAAGTCGATAGTTCGACCACCCGCCTATATGGCGGGACGGGGTTGGGTTTGGCGATATGCAAGCAGCTCGTGGAGTTAATGGGAGGAAAAATTTGGGCGGAGAGCGATTTGGGCAAAGGCTCGACGTTCTATTTCACCATTGTCGGTAAACAAGTCGAAGCGCGAACGGAGACGGAAAGGCGCGCCGAGCTTGACGGCAAGCGAGTGCTTTCGGTGGATGACCAGGAAGTAAACCGAACGATTGTGGCGCGCCAGCTGCAATCGCAAGGCATGCAGGTCGAGAGCGCGGCATCGGGAAAAGAGGCGCTGGCATATCTCCGGGACAGGGAGCGTTTTGACGTCATCGTTTTGGATATGCAGATGCCGGAAATGGACGGGGTGGAGTTGGCGGCGAAGATTCGTGAATTGACGAATTGTAAAGCGACACCGTTGGTTATGTTGACCTCCATGGGGAGCCATAAAATCCGCAGCGATCTTTTCGCAGGACTCCTCACAAAGCCGGTCAAAGCGTGGCAACTGTTCGACGTCTTGTCGAAAGTGCTGGGCAAAAGGGTTGCGCAAACAACAGTTGCCCGGAAAGGTATCGAAAAAGACATGGCGAAGCGTCATCCGCTGAGGATTTTATTGGCGGAGGACAACGTGGTGAACCAGAAGGTGGCGTTGAAGATTTTAGATCGGATGGGGTATCGGGCCGACGTGGCGTCCAATGGCTCGGAGGCGGTGGAGGCAGTGGAACGCCAGACCTACGATGTCGTGTTGATGGATGTGCAGATGCCGGAGATGGACGGCGTGGAGGCCACGACAAGAATCAGGGAGCGGCAGGGAGAGAAACGGCCATGGATCATCGCGCTGACGGCCAATGCGCTGCAGGGCGACAAAGAGAAATATCTAGGTGTAGGTATGGATGACTATGTCAGTAAACCGATCAAGCTCGAAGAGCTAAGCGGGGCCCTTAGTCGATGTAAGCCGTCCGCCGCCGCGGCGGTATTTCTCACTATGACGCGATAAAAGTCATTCAGTGGCCGCAAGTGAGGATTTGTTTACAGATGAGATTGGCAATCGCGAGACGATTATCCGCAGGGCAAAGGATTCTTATTTTCCTCGCCATTTTGCTGTTGCCGCACGCGCTCATAGCCGGGACCCTGAACATCGGTTCGACGAGTGATACGCCGGCCCAGGAAATCAAAACTCTTTTGCCTTTGGCAACCTATCTGGGAAAGGAGCTTCACGCCGAAGGGATCACCCAGGGACAGGTCGTTGTCGGTCGCAGCCTGAGCGAATCGGCAATGCTTTTAAGGAATGCAAAGATCGACCTTTATATTGATAGTCCCTTTCCTTCCCTGGCCGTGAGCCATCTCAGCGGAAGCAAGTTGCTGGTGCGCCGCTGGAAGAAAGGCGTGGGCGAATACCATTCCGTCATCTTCACGCGAAAAGACAGCGGCATTGACCGGTTGGAGAATCTCTATCAAAAGGTTCTAGGTTTTGAAGCGCCCTATTCTTCTTCTGCTTTTTTTCTGCCCAAGGTGGTTCTGATGCAAAAGGGATTTAAGCTGATGCATATAGACGATCCTTCCAGCGCAGTGGCGCACGGCAAAGTCGGCTACACCTTCACCGGCGACGACGAAAATACCATGTTATGGGTGCTGCGGGGAAAAGTCGGCGCGGGAGTTCTCGATGATCAAGCCTATCCAAATTTGGCCAGGGAAAATCTTGACCAACTGCATATCATTCATAGAACTTTTTCGATTCCGCGCCATATTGTAAGTCACCGAGCCAATCTGCCACCGCGATTTGCCTCGAGAATCAAAGACATTCTGATCAGGATGAATCAGTCGGCGGAAGGCAACAAAACGCTCCATGAATTTGAGAAGACGACGAAATTCGACGAAATTCCCGCGCCCTTGATGGCTCCCTTGCGGCAGAGCTGGAAACTCATCGAAGCGGACGTGGCAAAATAAAATTGAGCATCCAGAGAAAACTCATCGCCTTTTCCTTTTGCCTGGTTCTCTTGGTCGGCGGCAGTATCTCGCTCTATTCCATTCACCAGGGCGAAAAATATCTGCTTACGACTTTCGAAAAAAAAGCTTCCGACATAGGCCAGATTATCGCTGAGGGCCTCGTTGATGACCTCTATTTCTTGAAGGTCCGTGAACTGCACAGTAAATTAACGCTCGCTCAAGCCAATCCGGATATTTCCTACATTTATGTGACCGACGGGTCCGGAGCGATCCTCAGCGGTGTCGGTACGGCCGCAGCCCAACGCGACGCTGAGGCGTTTCTCAAGAGCGTCGTGCTCCCGGCGGATAGCGCCTGGGTTTCTCGGACTGAAGGCAAAATTCTAAAAATTGGCGGCCCCGTCCGTTTGGCGAATCAGCAATGGCTGGGAGCCGTCGCAATCGGGTTCACCCTCGGGAATATCGACCGAGTCGTGGAAGAAAGCACCCGAGCGAATCTATACCTGACCCTCATTTGCCTTGCCATCGGCGCCGTTTTGGCCTTTGTTCTGGCACGGAATTCTAGCCGCCCCATTCTGGCCATGGTGGCCGCCGCGAAAAAGATCGGCGCCGGCGATTTAAGCGCAAGAGTCGATGTGAACAGAAGCGATGAATTGGGTACATTGGGTGCCGCCATCAATCAGATGGCGGAGGCTCTGCTGCAGGGCCGCGGAGAAATCGAAGCGTTCAACCGAGAACTGGAACAGCGCGTCGGCGAGCGGACCGCTCAACTGGAGTCGGCCAACCAGGCGCTGCGTCAAGCTGAAGAGAAGCAGCGCGAGCTGATCGAAACCGTGCAGGCCATCGTATGGGAGGCAGACGCAGCGACGGGACAATTTACCTTTGTCAGCCAGGCGGCTGAAAACATTCTAGGGTACCCCGTCGAGCGCTGGGTAAACGAGCCATCGTTCTGGGTAAGTCTCATCCATCCCGACGACCGCGCGGCGGCGGTGGAGGCATGCCTTACTGCAACTGCGGGCCGGGAGAATCGCGAGTTTGAGTATCGGGCCGTAGCGGCGAATGGCCGCGAGGTCTGGCTGCGCGACATCGTGCGGATCATCAAGGACGAAGCGGGGAAGCCGGCGCGACTGCGTGGCGTGATGTTCGACATCAGCAAGCGCAAGAATGCCGAGGAAGAGTTGAGGGCCAGCCTTGATGAGCTTAATGCGCTCCAAGAGGTCAGCCAAACGATTCTCGCCGAAGAGAACCCACGCACGGGTTTAGAGAAAGTGCTCGACAAATGTCTGGCCGCTGCCGGCTTTGACCTGGGAACCATCCTTCATACGGCGAGGGACGGTGAGCTTATCGAGGTGCTGGCCGCCTACGGTTACCTAGACAAGGACAATATACAGAGGAGATCGGGCAAAAGGCACAGGATTGCGGCGACGCGCTTTGAGAGTTGTTCAGTTGTGGAGAATGTTCAACAAGCCGATGGGCTCAGGACTTTAAAGCGCGAGAAGGCGCAGACGGCGCTCATCGTTCCCATCCGGAGCGGCAGTCGCCCACTGGGATTTTTGCAGTTGGCGAGCCGAAAGCCCAGGAAGATTGCTTCCGAAGAAATAAGGCTGGTCGAGGCCATGAGCCACCAGATTGGCGTCGCCATCCAGAAGATGATGCTGGGTGAAGAACTCAAGCGCAACATGGAGCGTATCGCCGCGCTCTATGAAATCAATTCATCCGCCACCTCGACGCTGGAGCTTCAGTCGGTGTTAAGGGTTCTGATGGAAAAGATCCAGAGCTTCTTGGCCTACGCCGCGCTCGTGGTTTGGCTAACCAATCCTGAAACCGGCGAGATTGAGCGGGCGGGCTGCTGGAACCTGGACGAAGATGAATGGAAGGGTAGAGATATAGGCGGCGTGCCGATCCTGGTTCGACAGGCGGTTTATGAAAAAACGCCGGTCTTCGTCAAGAATGTTCAAAGCGATCCGCGCACTGCCGATGCTGATTTCTACCGCAAACATGGCATTTTTTCATATCTCGGAGTGCCGCTTTTGATTAAAAGCGAGGCGGTCGGAGTCCTGGTATTTCTCACCCGCGATGAACGCGACTTTACCGAAGAGGAGACTTCTTATCTGTTAACTCTTGCCGGCCAGGCGGCCATGGCGATCCATAATGCGCGGCTTTACGAGAAGAGCCGGGAGCAGGCGGTGATGCTGGAGCGCGCCAAGGAGGTGGCTGAGGCGGCGACCCGGGCGAAGAGCGAATTTTTGGCCAACATGAGCCACGAGATTAGAACTCCACTGAACGCGGTGATCGGCATGACGGGGCTCTTGTTGGACTCTGATCTAAACACCGACCAGCGCGACTATGCGGAAACGATCCGGGCAGGCGGCGACACGCTCTTGACGCTGATCAACGACATCTTGGATTTTTCCAAGATCGAGTCGCGCCGGCTGGAGTTGGAAAGCGAGCCCTTTGGGTTGCAGGCCTGCGTGGAAGAAGCGGTGGATTTGGTGGCCTCCAAGGCGACGCAGAAGGGTCTGGAGTTAGCGTCAATGGTGGATCCTGCGTTACCGTCGGAAATCGTGGGCGATATCAGCCGAGTGCGCCAGATCTTGGTTAATCTTTTGAGCAACGCGGTGAAGTTTACCGAGGGGGGTCATGTGCTGGTGGAGGTCAAGAAAGCGTCAGGAGGCAGGGTTGGAGGCGAAGGGGAAATCGAAAACCGAGAGTCGAGCATCGAAGATGGCGCGGAGAATTCAGAATCCAAAAACGAAAATCGAAGATCTAATATCGCAGGTGAGGTGCAGTTTTCCATAACGGACACGGGAATAGGGATACCCGCGGAACGGATGGACCGGCTGTTTAAGTCCTTCAGCCAGGTGGATGCATCCACCACGCGATTGTACGGGGGTACCGGCCTTGGGCTGGCCATTAGCAAGCAGCTGGTAGAAATGATGGGCGGCACGATCTGGGTGGAGAGCGCGTTGGGTGCGGGATCAACATTTCATTTTACCATCGTTGGGCGCGCTGTGGAGTCGCCCGGAACTGATGGGGTCGCTGAGTTGGCCGGGAAAAGAATTCTCATCGTCGACGATCTGGAAGTTAACCGTCGCATCCTGGGCGGGCAGTTGGATGCGTGGGGCGCTGTGGTGCAAGCGGCCGGGTCGGGGTCCGAGGCGCTGGGCATCTTAGATCGGGGCGAAGTTTTCGATCTGGCGGTGCTGGATATGCAGATGCCGGAGATGGACGGCATTCAATTAGCCAAAGAGATCCACAGGCGCAACGGCTCCGCACAATTGCCGTTAGTGATGTTGACCTCATTAGGGCGGCAAAACGTCACGGGCAATGAATTTGCTGCGTGTTTGGCCAAGCCGGTAAAGTCCTCGCAACTTCAGAGGATATTGGCTGGGATCTTAGGAGGCCATGTCGAAGTCAAGAAGTTCGTGCCCAGCGCGGTTATAGCTTCAGAGATGGGCAAGCGCCATCCGCTACGTATCTTATTGGCTGAGGACAACGTGGTGAACCAGAAGGTGGCGTTGAAGATTTTAGAGCGGATGGGGTATCGGGCCGACGTGGCATCGAACGGGAAGGAGGCGGTGGAGGCAGTAAAGCGCCAGCCATACGATGTGGTGTTAATGGATGTGCAAATGCCAGAGATGGACGGAGTGGAGGCCACGACGAGAATCAAGGAGCAGCAGGGAGCGAATCGGCCGTGGATCATCGCGCTGACGGCCAACGCGCTGCAGGGCGACAAAGAAAAATATCTGGGAGTCGGCATGGATGACTATCTCAGCAAACCAATCCAAATAGAGGAACTGGCGAAAGCACTGACGCAAGCCGCGATCGGATTTCAAATTTCACGAGCAGGTGGCGGCCCGAACGAGCCGGCGCAGTGGCACCTTAATCAACTCCGATGAATCGTAGGCGGCGATGAGACTCGGTTGACCGGGGTTTTTCGAGCAGCGAAGGATTTTCTCTTTTCTTGCCGATTTTCAACAACCCGCGCTGGTGAGGAATCCACCCTCTACTACGCCGCTTGCCGGTGCGAAAAAACAAGGAAAAACTTTTTTCCCGAGTCGCCTTTGGACTGGTCTTTCGGTTTTCTTGACACCTCCTGGCACCAATGCTACGAATTTTCACTCATGTCAACGAAACGCTCGCAACAAATTTTCGCCCGCGCAAAGAAAAATATTCCCGGCGGTGTCAATAGTCCCGTGCGGGCCTGGAAGTCGGTCGGCGGCGCGCCATTGATTATTGCGCGGGGTCATGGAGGTTACATTTTCGATGCCGACGGTAATCGCTACATTGATCTCGTGGGATCATGGGGACCGTTAGTCTGTGGACACGCGCATCCGAAAATTCTTCAGGCGCTAAGACTTCGGGCTGCAAAAGGTACAACCTTTGGTGCGCCGACTGAAGCGGAAGTCGAGTTGGCCGAGTTGGTGTCGCAACTCATGCCGTCGATCGAGAAACTACGGTTGGTAAACTCCGGAACCGAAGCGACGATGAGTGCGTTAAGACTTGCACGCGCTTACACAGGGCGCACAAAAATTGTTAAGTTTGACGGCTGTTATCACGGTCATTCGGATGGCCTGCTCGTAAGAGCAGGTTCGGGTGTCGCCACCTTGGGACTTCCGGACAGTGCAGGGGTTCCCGCGGCTTTCGCCAAGGAAACGCTGGTCGCAAAGTTCAACGATATCAGTTCGGTGGAGAGGTTATTTGCTCAGCATCGGGAAGTGATCGCGGCGGTTATTGTCGAACCGATTTGTGGTAACATGGGAGTAATACCGCCAGCCCCTGGATTCTTAAATTCTTTGAGAAAGCTTACGAAGAATCACGGCGCGCTACTCATCTTTGATGAGATCATCACGGGATTCCGCGTCGCTCTCGGCGGCGCGCAATCGCTATACCGAATCAGACCGGATCTCACGTGCTTAGGTAAGATTCTTGGCGGCGGACTACCACTCGCGGCTTTCGGCGGAAAGCAACGAATTATGAATCTACTCGCGCCCGAAGGACCGGTATACCAAGCTGGGACCTTGTCCGGAAATCCGCTCGCCGTCAGCGCGGGTTTAGCTACGCTCAAGCTTTTAACCCGTCACCCCACTTACGGTGCATTGGAAGCCCTTGGACAAAAGCTCGCGGATGGTTTCACTGAAGTCACGAAGAAATATGGCATAAAGGCCGCGCTTAACCGCGCCGGTTCTATGTTAACGCTATTTCTCGGTGTCGAGAAGGTTTGCGATGTAGAGGACGTTTGGAAATGCGACCGCGAGCAATTCGCCAGGTATTTTCACGGGATGCTTCGACGTGGCGTCTACTTACCTCCCGCCCAGTTCGAGGCAGCTTTCGTTTCCCTGGCACACTCGAATACCGAGATTGCAGAGGTAATTGCCGCTTTCGAAAATTGGGCGCGGGAAGAAACGAGAACTCGCTTTTGGAATTGAACTTGTAGTGACACAGATGCATTCAGGGGTCACTGCGTCACGAGAAGACACCGAGCGGGGACATTCGGTTACGGCACGATCTCTTCGCTCGGCTGCATGGTGATGCCTTTTTCGGGAGCGATGCGGAACAAATACTGCGCGGGATCGAGGGCTGTGCTGCGCATTTTTTCGATGGTCATGGTGCGCACGAAGCGGCTGTTGGCCAATTCCAACTCCAAGACGATGGTGCCGGCGACGAGATACTCTTCGATGCCGCGGGTGCCTCGGCCCAGGGATTGGGAAGTGACAAGGGTGGTGATTTGGGGGTTCTTTTGCAGTGAAGCGATGAGCAGTCGCGCCTGGTCTTGAGCTTTCGACGGGGAATCGGCGGCGTGAATCAATGGCCCAACGGGATCGATCACCACCCGCGTCGCACCACTCTTGGCGATATGGTTGTTGAGCTCGACAATGATTTTTTGGAGATCGTTTTTCGAACTAATATCGCTCACCCTCGCAGTGATCAGAGCGGAGGCGTCCAGGATCAGCAAATTCTTCAGCTCGATATGTGGGGTCAAATCCCAGCCCAGCGACATCGCCTGGTCCACCAGGTCGGCGGGTTTTTCGTCGATGGTGACGTAGAGCGCTTTTTCGCCATCTTTCAAAGCCTGATGGAGAAATTGCAGCGCGAAAATGGTCTTGCCGGTGCCGGGCTCGCCAAGCGTTAAATAGGTCTTGCCCCGTCTGAAACCGCCGTCGAGCAGGGCATCCAGTTCGTGAATGCCGGTGGATACGCGTTTTTCGTTCATGTGCAAAAGTTCCGTATTACTGGATCTGTATGGTTTGCCAGTTTGAGCAAGATTTCTGACCGCCATTTATCGCCGCTGCGGCACTCAATGGAACAGTTTCTCACTAAGAAGCGCAGGAAAGCCATGAGGCGTTGGTTATTTTTGCTCTTGAGCTTCGTTCCCTTCGCGTCCTTCGTGGTAAAGTTTGCGCTTTCATCTTTGGTTGCGTCTCTGCGCCTGTTACCTTCTCTCGCTACTAGGAGAGGGATGGGGTTAGGGCGCCTCAGGATGCGCTTCTGCGCACTTTCCACCGCCCGCTTCGCTCCTTAAGCTCTGCCCGCACGCGCTCGATTTCCGTCGACATCCTTTCCTGGAGTTCGCCGAGTTGTTCCTTTTCGCTCGGAGCCTGAGTTTCTGCCGAGTTCTCGCCCTTGGCGTTTGCTTCCGGCGCTTGTGCGGCACGTGCCTCTGGCGGCGCCGATACGAACTGAGCGGCGACTGGTCCCGAGTTTTGAGATCCCTGAATGGCGGCGCTCAACTGCGCCACTCGTTGGATCACGGATTGAGATCTATCCTTTAGTTCTTTCAGTTCGGCATCGCGACTTTCGAAGACGCTGAATTTCTGCGTCACCTGTTGGTTCAACTCATTGATCTTGGCGTTCAAGTTTTCTTCCAGGTAGCGCAGCGCCGGATCGGAAGATGTCATCACAGCGGGCCGTTGGAGAAGGTCCGCTTTGAGCTTAGCCATTTCAGTTGCAAATCCGGCGATGATCTGTTCGGCTTTTTGGCTACGCTCGGAGTCGCGCTTTTCGAGGATAACCAGTTGCTCGGCCACCTGTTGTTGCGAGTCTTGAATCTTCGCGCCGAACGATTCTTCGAGGCTGCGGAGAGCCGTGTCCGCGGTGACTGCCGGGCGCTCGTTGAGGCCTGACTTAAGTGCGGTAATTTCGCCCCGCAGCACGGCGATCTCGCTATGCAGGGCCTCTCGGGTCTCATCGGCTTGCCGTGCGCGCTCGGCATCCCGGCTGTCGATGAGCGTGAATCGCTCCGCCAGTTGTTGATGGAGTTCGTGAATCTTGGTCCGGAGCGACTCCTGAATGCTATACGACAAACTTTCGACGGACGGAAGACCCCTCTGCTGCTCTACGAAATCCGCTCTGAAAGTTCCCAGCTCAGCTTTGAGGCGGTTTATGGCTTGTTCTGTTTGCTGGACGCGCTCGCTGTCGCGGCTGTCATAGACGCTGAATTTTCGGGTTACCTGTTCTTCAAGTTGGCTCAAGTTCGCGCCAAGGGTTTCTTCCAAGCCGCGAATGATCGATTCGGAAAGCGGGGCCGGGCGTTGATCGAACGATGCTTTGAAGGCACTGAATTCGCCGCAGAGAACGGCGAGGCTCTGCTCGACGTGTTGGTGTGTTGCGGTGGCCCGACCCTCTGCCTGGCGGTCCTGAGATTCCAACTGGCTTGTCCGCTCGCCGAGCGCGCCAAATTCCGAGCGGAGTTGAGCCCATTGTTCGCGGTCGTAATCTTGGGACTGAAGTTTTTCTTTGAGCTGTGCTTCTAGTTGCTGAATGCTTGCCTTGACGGTTTCTTCCAAACGCTCGAGACGGGAGTGACGGTATTCGATCTGGCTCTGGCGTTCGCTGAGACGCACTTGCATCGCGCTCAACTCGGCGCTGAAAGACTCGCGGAGACCCTTGCCCCAGTGGTCTAACCCTTCCCGTTCGACGGCCAGTTGGCGCTGGAGTTCGTCAATTTTGACGCCGAGCTTGTGCTCGATCTCGGACATCTGAGCCTCGGGCAGACGAAAAGCGCGCTGTTGCTCGTTGAGTTCGGTTTTGAGCGCCGTGATTGCGCTTTTGAAGCCCTCCTCCCATTGCCCGGCGCGCTTGGCGCCGGCGTCGGCCTGGCTCTGCGCCCTTTGAGCCACAGACTCCACCTGGCCAATGCGTTGCGCCAGCGCCTGAATTTCCGGTCTAAGACGAGCCAGTCCTTCATGGCCGATGGCAAGGGCGCGTAGCCTCTCGCCGTTACGCTCCTCTTGCTCCGCGAGTTTAGCGCTTAGACTCGCTCCGAGTTCCCTTGCGCTTTTTTCTTGTTCGGTGTCGTGGCTCGCGAGGAGCATGAATTTTTGCGCTGTCAGGTGTTGCCATTCCTCGAGCTTGGCGCGCAGCGACGCTTCGAGGTCTTCGATGGCCAGCTGGCGCATCTGAGCCTCGCCAAGCTTGGCGTATAGCGCCGCCAGTTCCGTTGCGATTTTCTCGCGAAAGTCCGACGCCGAACTCACTTCCCTCGGCACCAGCGCTTGGATCTCACGCGACTGCGACTCTGTTTTCGTCATGCGCTCGGCGAGCATGGCTAGCCCGGAGTCGAGCTGTCCGAGCCGTGCGTCACGCCCGAGCTGAGCATGATGTTCCTGCGCCAGCCGGCTCAGAATTTCTTCGATCTTGTCACCCAGGCTCTGGGCAATTTCATTGAGCGCGGTATCGGGCCGGCGGCCGTTGCGCTGTTGGTCACTGAGTTCGGCGAATACGGCTTTTAACGCTACGATTTCTCCCTTGAGGTTTTCGGCGGTGTGTTCGAGTTGCTGAGCATTGCGCGATGCGAAGGTCCGCGTTTGCCAGGCAGTTGACTCAGCTTGACCGACCCGTTCAGTGAGCGACTGTGCCTCAGATTTGAGATGACGCAACTCTCCCTGGGCGGCGCGGACGCCGCCAAGCTCTTCTCGTATCTTATCTTCTAACGCTCGGATCTGGGCGCCGAACGATTCTTCTAGCCTTTCGAATCCCGAGTAGCGAGTTTCCAGGTCCGTTTGTCGACCGCTGAGTTGCGCCCGTAAAACGCCGAGCTCGTCATGAACAAACTCTTTGGTGGCGTCGCCAGGAGCCTTTGCGCCTTCGATCCGCGTCACGCGGTCGGAATAGACGGAAATCTCGGATTTAAGATCGTTAAGCTCCGCGTCGCGGCTCTCTAGTATCTGGTGCTGGAGTTCGGCGATCTGACCGACCAGCGTAGTTTCCAAATGTTTGATCTGGTCGACCCGTTGCGTTTCGCCGGCGGCAAAGGCCTGAGCAAGCCCAAGATCGGCTTCTGCCTTTCGTACGAGCCAATTGAACAACGTGTCTTTATCACTACCCATCCGTCCGCCGTCGCGGCTGGACGGAATCTCGCTTTTTTCGTCAAACAATCCCACTTGATTGGCTCCTCGGTTTCTAAGATTTTGGGGGATACATGCGCCAGCTACAAGTAGTTATCGGTCACAGACAAGCCAAACTTGTGCCAGCAGTGAGATTTTTGATGGTTTGACGAAAGTCTAGGGATCAATAGGGCTCTGGCGGAGTTGGAATCAACTTTAGCGGCCGTAATTGGACGGCGATAGACGAAAAACTGTCACAAGGTGCAACGTGCGTCCGTGTTTTCTTGTGTTTGACTGGTTCGCAGGCGGGAGGCCGGGGTGGCTCGCGTCAAGGAAATGACAGCCAGGCTCGTAAGTTTCCTCATCGCCTCAAAGTGTCCCTGGGTTTCCATCGCGCACGGGTGCAAATTTGGCTCGCCGAGGAGCGGAGGACAGTATCGCGATCGAGCTTTTACCAGCAATCCAATCTAGTATCGCCGTGGCAAGCTTATTGCGTTGGCTCGCTTAATTTGATTCGAGCCAGGCTGCCTAGAGCGCGACGCCAGGAAGTCCGTGGCATACCGTGGGCGTGGAAAGGCGGTCTAGCGATGTCCGAAAATAGGGGCAACAAGAAAATTCTGTTGGTGGATGATTCGGAAACCGTTCTCATGTTGGAGCGGATGATTCTCAAGGGGGGTAGTTACGAACTGACGATGGCAAAAGACGGCAAGGAAGCGATTGCCAAGGCGCTGGCGCTGAGACCAGATTTGATTCTGATGGACGTGATCATGCCGAAGATGAACGGGTTCGACGCGATACGTGAGTTGCGTCGACGCCCCGAGACCCGGTCGATTCCCATTCTTATTGTAACTACGAAGGGGGAAGAAGAAAGCATGGAAACCGGCTACCTAAGCGGTTGCAGCGACTACATCACCAAGCCCATTGACAGCCTGGAATTGCTCACCAAGATACGCAGCTTTCTGGCTATGTAAGGCATTCAAACCTGCGGATAGTTTGACTTATGGGAAAGGCGCCAAGAAGGAAGAGGATCACCAAGGGGCGGCCCAAAGCCGCCCGGGATATCCCCGCTACGCCAGGCGGTCTTGTGCCCGCGCGCAGACAAGCGGCTGTCGTTGAAGGTGAAAACCAGCGATTGCGTAACCGCGTGGCCGAACTGGAGAAAGAACTCGAAAGGTTGCAAACCGAGCTTAGCGACGCAGTTGTCCAGGGATCAGGCGGGGATGGGCTGCTGGCTCAGCAATTCGTTGCCACGGAGCTACAGCACGGCGACCTGGCCAGTCTCTTCGTTGCGAGCAGGAGGCTGCAGGCGACGCTAAGAAAGCAGGAGGTATTGGCGGCTATCCGTGAAATCGTCATAAACCTGATCGGAGTTGAGGCGATGGCGGTGTTCGAGAACCATCCTCGGACGTCGACGTTGTCGTTGATCGATTACTACGGTAATGGGTGGGCGAATCATTCCAGTATCTCTGTTGGCGAAGGTCCCATTGGACGAGTCGCGTTGACCGGCGATTGCTATTTTCACGACCTGAAGGGCACCGAACAGGACCCCGGCAATGCGGACATGCCGACGGCCTGTGTTCCATTAAAAGTGGACGGCGTGGTGTGGGGAGTGATGGTAATTCTTCGCCTATTGCCACAAAAGGACCGTCTAGTGGCGCTCGACTATCAACTGCTTGACCTCCTTTCAACTCAGGCGGGAATTGCGCTTCACTGCGCCGAATTGAGTGCCGAACGGGCCGCGGCTAGGGAGATCATGGCATGACGCCGAAATTTAAAACCAATGCAAACTCTGCTGCTGCACAGACCTTGGTAGGGGGTTGGACGGCGTGTGCCGTTGCGGACAACGGGAGACTGCGAGTGGCCCCGGATAGCGGCGCGCGGACTAAGGTGTATCTTCACCCTGGCCAACTCTTTACTGCCGCCTATCCCTGCGCCGTTACTACCATTCTCGGTTCCTGCGTATCCCTGTGTCTTTGGGACCCGGTGCTGAAAATCGGCGGCATCAATCATTATTTGTTGCCATTCTGGGTGGGGGACGATATAGCATCGCCCCGTTTTGGCACAGTAGCGATCGAGACTTTGATCGAAAAAGTCCTTTCTCTCGGAGCGCGCAAGAATCGGTTACGGGCGAAACTCTTCGGCGGTGCCTGTGTCATCGAGGCATTTCGGGAAAGGAAAGATCATGTTGGGATCGTCAACGCTCGGCTGGCTGAAAATATGTTGCACATGCAGAATATCCCAGTGGTGGAGCGGGACCTGGCAGGACGTAGGGGCCGTAAGCTCGTCTTCAACACGGACGATGGTACGTCATGGATCAAGTACCTTTAGGAGTTCGCCAAAAAAACATATGCCAGTAGGTTGCATGACAAGCCTGTATGAAAGTTGTGCTCGGTCAAGTCGCTCCATTCGTGCTCGTTTCTTGCTCGAACGAACACGAGCCACGAACACGAACGACGAATACCGCGCGCGTCACCTCTGAGATTTTTTTGAGCGGCCCGAATTCAGAGTCTGTCGGCGCTCTATTAGGAAGCGGAGCATGGCTCTAGACATCGATATAGATCTCGAATCAATCCGTACGCACCTTCGCTGCGGAATGCGAAGAGCGCATCGCTGAAATGGAAGAGGCGATGGTAGCCCTGGAGTCGCATCCCGAGAACCGAGAACTTCTCAATACGATTTTTCGCGGTGCTCATACGATAAAGGGTAATGCTGCTAGTCTGGGAATTGCCGCGGTGGCTGAGTTCACCCACGCGTTAGAAAGTCTCTTGCAGCGCTTGCGCGCCGGACTGATTCCGGTAAGTCGCAAGACGGTAACACTCTTGCTCCAGTCTGCTGATGCGCTGCGCGAAATGTTGCCTGGGGCGATAGCCGGGGAGGAGCAACGCAAGTCGGATTACGCGGCGTTGCTCGTTAGGCTTGCCGAGGGCGGCGTCGGCATCGAGCATCCGCCCTCAGCCGAGGCGGAAAATATAGAGGAACCTGCCGCCGGTTGCCGCAGGCGCGAGGATGGAGCCGTTGGTGGCGCGCGCAACGGCACGATCCGTGTGGACATTCAAAAGCTCGACCGTATGCTCAATCTCGCTGGGGAAATCGCCATCGCTCAGGGACGATTGCACCAGGCCTTGGGCGGCGAAAAAGCCAGAAAAGACGCCGTTGAAGCCCACGAGCAATTGGAACGCCTGTCTTTGGATTTACAAGAAGAGATCATGAAAGTCCGCATGGTGCCCGTGGGCCCGGTTTTTCGCCAGTATGCTCGGGTCGTACGCGATGTCGCGCTGGCGGCGGGTCGGGAGGCGCGCCTCGCCTTGGAAGGCGAAGAGGCGGAGATCGATCTCAGCGTGGTCGAGCATCTCAAAGATCCGCTCACGCACATGGTCCGTAACGCCATCGATCACGGCATCGAATCGCCCGAGACGCGCCGCGCGCGGGGAAAAGACCCCTGTGGCCTTCTCACTCTCAGAGCTTTCCACGAGGGAGGTAACATCGTCGTGCAGCTCATCGACGACGGCGCCGGCTTGAATTGTGAGCGCATTATTACCCGCGCCAAAGAGCGGGGTTGGGTCGCGGACGGCGACAGATTATCCGAACAGGATATTTTCCAGTTCATTTTCGAACCGGGGTTTTCGACGGCGGCGACCATCACGGACCTGTCGGGACGCGGCGTCGGTATGGAGGTCGTTAGGCGCGACATCGAAGCCGTGCGTGGATCTGTGGGGCTTCAAAGCGAAGCGGGCAGGGGTACTACGTTCACTATCCGTTTGCCGCTGACGCTGGCGATCATCGAAGGTTTCGGTGTCGGCGTCGGCGACGATACTTATATTATTCCGTTACATGCAGTGCGGGAGTGCTGGCCATTTGTCGGCCAAGAACAGGCTGGCGCCAACGGCCGAGGAATGATCAACTTGCGCGGCGAGCCTCTTCCTTACGTTCGCCTACGCCACCGTTTCGGTATCGAGGCGTCGCGTCCGGGGCGCGAATCTGTCGTCGTCGTGGCATCCCAGGGCGTAAAGGCCGGGATCGTGGTAGACACGCTCTACGGTCCGCGCCAAACGGTGATCAAGCCGTTGGACAAACAGTTTTTCCGCTCCTCGAGTATCGCTGGCTCGGCGATCCTCGACAATGGACGTGTGGCGCTGATTCTGGATATTCCAAGTGTGCTCCGAGACGTGATCCAAAGTTCTAGTCAAGTGATTCCCGCCAACGCACTACCCCTGATCGAACAAGAGCGGTAGCGGAAGAGATAGGTTGCTGGTAGGCAAAGGAGAAAGTCATGTTCAAGCGTATTAGAATCGCCAGTCGTGTGGGTCTCGGCTTTGCCTTGATCATGGCCATGATGGGAGTTATGGCGGTGGCGGCGTATTGGGCAGTGAGCAAGGTCGAGAGCTTTTCGGTCCAGGTGATCAAAGGCGACGCTGAAGTGGCCGAACGTGCGGCGTGGAACGTGGCTCACAGTTTGGGCCTGCGTCGCTTTGAAAAAGACGTCTTTCTTAACATCGGTCAGCCGGCAAAAGTGGAAGAGAGTATCAAAAAATGGATCGAGCAGCGCGTTCTGATGGAAAAGAGTATCGAAGCCATTGATCATTACACCCATCGTGACTACGACAATTACACTACGACGGCTATGCGCCGGGAACTTGCGGCGTACGCGGATGGTTTTCTCAAAATCGCGGAACAGGTTAGAACCGGAGCCATCAAAAAACCGCAAGACGCGAATGATGCGATTGAAAGTTATACGGCGATTATGGGTCGGCTGGAAAAAATCGCAATGGACATGGCCCGAGACTATAAACAGAAGCTGAGCGCCAGCGAGCAGCATTTGGCAAGTTATGTCGCACAAACCATCCAAATCATGCTTGCTCTGCTGGGCGCCACCGCCGTCATGATTGTCGTCATCACTTTGGGTGTGTCGCGCAGTATCACCAAGCCGATCAACGGACTCGTAGAGCGCTTGCATGATATTACCAAAGGCGATGGGGATCTTACCAAACGCTTGGACGTGAATTCCCAAGACGAGATCGGGGAGGTTGCGCAGCTGTTCAACTCTTTCATGGGTAATCTCTCGCAGGTTATTGGAGAGGTGCGCAACGCCTCCAACGGATTGGCGTCCGCTTCGGCGTTGGTCTCCTCATCGGCCCAGACGCTGTCCCAGGGTACCAGTGAACAAGCGGCGTCGGTGGAGGAGACCACCGCGAGTTTGCAGCAGATGAACGCCTCAATCACGCAGAACGCTGAAAATAGCCGGCAGATGGAGCAGATGGCTCTTAAGGGCGCTAAGGACATGGAGCAGAGCGGCAGAGCGGTGGCGGAGTCGGTGGAGGCGATGAAGACGATAGCGGAAAAGATTACGATCATCGAAGAGATCGCTTATCAAACCAATTTGTTGGCCTTGAACGCGGCTATCGAAGCGGCCCGTGCGGGAGAGCACGGGAAGGGGTTCGCGGTGGTCGCCGCCGAGGTGAGCAAGCTAGCGGAACGGAGTCAGGGCGCGGCGCAAGAAATTAGTGCGTTGGCAGCCTCCAGCGTCAAAGTGGCGGAACGCTCCGGCGAACTTCTGCGGGAGCTGGCGCCGGCAATCAGGAAGACGGCCGAGTTGGTGCAAGAGGTAGCCACGGCATCACGTGAGCAGTCCGCTGGAGTAGCGCAAGTGAACCGCGCCATGACCCACGTGGATCAGGTAACCCAGAGAAACGCGTCGGCCGCGGAGGAATTGTCAAGTACCGCAGAAGAAATGGCGTCCCAAGCTGAGACTCTCAAGTATTTTATTAGTTTCTTCCAAATAGATTCCGCCAAGGGGCACCAGACTGGCAACGCGGCGCCGGTGAGCCGGAGAAACTCAACCTTTGAGTTCTACCAGCCCCGTAACACCATGCGAACGGACCGGCGTGCTAGCGGAGGGGACCAAGAATTCAGGCCTTGGGCTTAGAAATAGGTGTAGATCTGTGAAGAACGGGGAAGGATGAAAGCGAAAGATGAAAGCGGAACACAATAGACGGGAGTCAGAATTCAGAAGGAGAGATCGAAAAGAATGGGGGGCGATCGGAGCCGATGAAGAATAGGAGAAGTCAACGATGAAGGCGGCGGAAATCATCGGCGGGCATGGTCAGCATATGACCTTTCAATTGTCGGGGCAGGAATATGGTCTGAGTCTCATGCAGGTGAGAGAGATCATCGGATATCGTAGCCTAACCAGAGTGCCGCAAACACCACCGTTTATTCTGGGGGTGATCAACTTGCGCGGCAATGTCGTGGCGGTGCTGGACCTGGCACTACGATTCGGCCTGCCCCCGAGCCCTATTACCGGACGGACCTGCATAATCATCGTGGAGGCGAATTTGACGGGCAAACCAGTTCTCACGGGGATTCTCGCCGACTCGGTCAGCAAAGTTTTGGAACTTTCCCCCGACGAAATTTTGCCGGCGCCGACGTTCGGTACCCGAGTGCGGGAGGATTTTTTGCGTGGCGTTGGTCGGGTCGGGGAAACGTTTGTTCTGCTGCTCGATGTCGACAAGGTGTTGCTGAACGGCGGGCTCCCGACGAGCGCCGCGGCCTAGCGAGGTTTTCGCGTTAGCCCATGATTCTGATTACAGACCAGGAATTCAGCCTATTTCAGAAGCTGATTCATCAACAGGCGGGTATATACCTTTTGCCGGCAAAAAAACCGTTGTTGGAAGCGCGTCTCGGCAAACGCATATTTCACTTGGGTCTGGACTCGTTTACGGCGTATTACAATTACCTACTAGAAAACTGGGACGAGGAAATCGTTGAAATGCTTGACCGCGTTTCGACCAATGAAACGCACTTTTTTCGCGAGCCGCGGCAATTTGATTTTTTATCCCGGCTCGTTGTTCACGATTGGACGGCGCAGGCCGACGCCGGATTGCGTCCACGACATATGCGCGTGTGGAGCGCCGGCTGTTCGACCGGCGAGGAGCCCTATTCCCTGGCCATGATTCTCTGGAATTATTTTCCGCCGTCGGCGGGATGGGAGATCGAGATTCTCGCCACAGATATATCGAACCGGGCCCTCGAACGGGCGCGACAAGCCATTTGGCCCATTGAAAAGGCAAAGAATATTCCCGATGTATACCTCAAACGCTTCATGTTGAAAGGGACGGGAGAGCAGTCGGGAAAAATGAAGGCGGGAGCGGAAATTCGCTCGGTGATCCGCTTTGAACGGCTCAATCTTAATGACAAGGTTTATCCGGTGACGAGCCTCTTTGACATCATTTTGTGCCGCAATGTGCTGATCTATTTTGACGATGCCCATAGAGCCCGAGTTGCCGATCGGCTGCTGGAGCATCTTGCCCCCGGCGGCTTTTTTTTTATCGGACATGCGGAACAATTGAACGGCCTGATGCATAAAATTTTGAATATTTCGCCGACGATCTATGTTCGCGTCGGCCGAGGGGAATTGGGCATTAGGGGCGGCGTGCCGCGCCAGGAAGCGAGTGGCGTTCGATGAATAGTGACACCGTCAATCCTTTGCACGTTCTAGTCGTCGATGACTCGGCCGTTGTGCGCGAAGTCATGAACGCCGTACTGTCACAAGAGCGGGGAATTATCGTCACCACGGCCGCCGACCCCATTATTGCCATGACCAAGATGGCCAGGCAGCGACCGGATGTCATTCTACTCGACCTGGAAATGCCACGAATGGGTGGGTTGGCTTTTCTTCGAAAGCTCATGACTGAAAGCCCCATTCCCGTGGTTGTATGCTCCGCCCACGTTGGCGAGGAGACCGCTCTCGGGTTACAGGCGCTGGAAGAGGGCGCCATTGACGTGGTGGCAAAACCAAACCTGGGAGTGCGCGAGTTTCTCTATGAGTCGGCGGTTCTTCTGATCGATGCCGTACGCGCGGCGGCCAAATCCAACGTGAAACTGCGTCGCCCCGCGAGCGCAACGGCGTCGCCGGCACTCAGCGCTGATGCGGTCCTGCCGGCAAGAGCCGCCTTAGCGCCGACGCTGAACAGCGAGAGGATCGTCGCCATCGGCGCATCAACAGGAGGAACGGAGGCGTTGCGTGTGCTGCTCGAAGCCATGCCCGAGAACGCCCCGGGGTTCGTGGTGGTCCAACATATGCCGGAAGGCTTTACCGCCGCTTTCGCTAAACGCCTCAGCAAAACCTGCAAGATCCACGTAACGGAAGCTGCCCAGGGGGATGCGATCGTCAACGGGCGGGCGCTAATCGCCCCTGGCAATCGGCATATGCTGGTGCGCCGCAGTGGCACCACCTATTACGCCGAGGTGGTCGATGGACCTCTGGTTTCGCGCCACCGGCCCAGTGTCGATGTGCTGTTTCGCTCAGTGGCCCAGACTGCCGGGCCCAACGCCGTCGGTGTGATTTTGACTGGTATGGGCAGTGATGGCGCACGGGGCCTGCTGGAGATGAAACAAGCGGGAGCGTTGACTATTGCCCAAGACGAGCAGACCTGCGTCGTATTCGGAATGTCGAAGGAAGCCATCGACTACGGCGCGGTCCGTAACATCGCATCCTTGCAACAGATTCCAGGGATAATTCTAAGCGCACATCATTGCGCTTCTAGCGTCGCGGGTAACGCGCAGTAGGTTTGCTGGCGAGGCGGAAAATTCACGACAGCCAGGGGTCGGACCAAAGTGACGAGCATTTTCAACCAGAGCGGTACCGAAAGTGAGCAAATGCCCCGCTCGCACCGAGTCCCATGGCGTTTGGGAGAATTCTCCCGTCGCGGATCGACTAAATTCGTTTGGGCCGCTGCCGATATATTTGGATGAGTCACTGTGGGTGCGGGCGCCGTCGGAAGAAGGAGAACCTTGAGTGAGCAACACAAAAGCTGTGAAAGTTCTGGTAGTTGACGATTCGAAAACAATGATTGCAATGATTGCCGCGCATCTCAAAGACACTGGCTTCGAGGTCGTGGCGACGGCGTCGAGCGGACGAGAAGCGCTGGAAAAATATCAGGCGCATCGACCGCAGGTCGTTCTCTTGGACATCGTCATGCCGGTTGAAAATGGCGTGGAAACGCTGGAGCATATCCTTCACGTGGACACCGCCGCCTGCGTGGTGATGGTCAGCTCCATGGGCACGGAAGCAGAGGTGCAGGACTGTTTAAAGAAGGGCGCCAAAAGCTTTCTGCAAAAGCCATTGAAAAAAGACCACATGCTTTCAACTCTAAATATCGTCTGCCAAGAAGCCGGGGTGGCGCTATGAGCTCAAGATTCTTCGGTCAATACCTTCTGGAAAAAGGGCGGATCACCTCGCAGCAGCTGTCCTCGGCGCTCGACACCCAGAAGGCCGCGACGCCGCCCATCGGTATCCTGGCGCTTGAAAAGCGCTGGCTTACGGCGGAGCAGATCAAGCAGATTCTCGATGTGCAAAAGAAAACCAACTATCGCTTCGGTGAACAGGCAGTTTTGTCAGCTCTACTCACGCAGACTCAAGTGGACGAATTACTGGGCGCGCAGGAGACAAGCCACCGAGTCTTGCTCGGCGACGTGCTGGTGTCGAAGGGCTATTTGACCCTTGCGGCGCTGGAAAAAGAGTTCAAGGAATACGATAAAGACGAGGAAAAACTTTCATTCGAACTTGCGGCTGCCTTCGACAAGGTGCGCAACCGAGAACTGGTCAAGACCTTCACCGACTTGATGATGATCATGTTCACCCGTTTCGCCAAGCAAGAGCTCAAAATCGAACAGTGCGAGACCGGGAAAGAGAAGGTCCGGCTGTTTCGCTGGGTATTCTCGCAAAAGATCGCAGGCAAGAATGTTGAATTTAATTGCTTGCTCTCGGTACCGCCGAAACTTTTGCTGCACATGGCTTCTACGATGCTGGCCGAAACGGTGAACGCGCCCGACGAACTGGCCCTCGATGCGAGCAAGGAATTTGTCAACATCGCCAACGGCAATGCCTGCGCCCGGCTCTCGGAGAACGGTTTTAACTTTACCATGGAGCCGCCCGAAGTCTATGAGACAACGGCCAAACCCTATCCATTTAATGCCAAGGATGTGGTTTGCGTGCATCTGGCCTCGCCCGATGGGAAATTGGACGTTGCTTTTGAGTTCTGAGCCCGCGTAAAGAACGCAGCCAAGACAGGATTATCCACAGGGAGAACATAGATCACTTCGAAAGGAAAGATAGAGGATAGATAGGCGGCAGAGTTCACAAGATCGGATTCAAGAGCCCGAAACTCCAAACTCGAAACCAATTCCCTGGCACCATCCTTGCTCACCTTCTCGCAGCGAGCGCATTGATCAATATTTTTCACGTCCTGGCGCATTTGAATTGACGAAGCAGCGCCAAGGTATTGACGGTGGAAGCGGTTGCGCCCCGGCGCGGGAGAGAAATGGCACAGGTACTTAGGCAAGACGAGATAGACGCGTTATTGAATGGCGTTGCTAGCCAGCAATTTCCGACGACCGAGAGCACGCCGACAAAAGGCGAGAGTGCACCGGATAAACACCTGGCTCAGACCAGTGCCGGTGCCAACGACGCCAAGCCATACGATTTCACCCGCAGCGAGACAACAACCCGCGGCCGTTTGCCCGGCCTAGCAGTTATCCTCAATGATTTCGCACGCCGCCTCCAGAGCATGTTCGCCACCGAGTTGGGAAAGTCGGTGGACGTGAGCTTCGAGGGCATGGAAGTGGTTACCTACGAAAGCTTGATCCAAAGTTTTCCGTTACCGGCTAGTATTCACGCGATCCGGCTGGAACCGCTGCGCGGCATCGGCATCCTGGTTATCGAGGCGAGTTTGGCTTTTGCCATGGTCGAGCTTTTTTTCGGCGGTAGCGGCCAGAAGGTGATGAAGGTCGAAGGGCGTGATTTTACACCTATCGAGAACAAGTTTCTTGGCAAATTCGTCGAAAGAATGCTGCGCGGCATGGAAGAGTCATGGCAGTCGGTAGTCCAGCTTCAGGGGCGTTATCTGCGTACGGAGCTAAATCCCCATCTGCTGAATGCAGCGGGCCCTGGGGATCCCATGATTCTGGCCACCTACACTGTTAACATGTCGCCCATCAACGGCACGGTGCTGTTTGCCTTGCCGCTAGCCGCGATCGAAGAGTTCCGCTCCCTGCTCAAGACAGGGGTTGCTATCGGAGACGATCCGGATAACATCGGGCTCTTTCGCCGGGTGCAACAGCAGGTCGGCGAAATCGAGCTTGAAGTACAGGCGGTGGTTGATGTGTTAGAGATGACCCTGGGCGATATTATGGGGCTTCGGCCCGGAGACGTGATTCAAATGAACTCGCCGGGCTTGGATCAGGTGGAACTCTGGATCGAAGGGAAACGAAAATTTCTCGGCAAGGCGGCGCAACGCGGTGGCAATAAGGTGTTCGTGGCGAAGGAAAAATTGGAGCCGCGTCCGGTGTCGCGATAACTCTAAGGACGGTGAATGTTATGGCTGAACTCGAAATGGAAAACAACAAAAGCGGCGGGGGGGATCAGGTCGATCTATCGCTCCTGATGGATGTCCCTTTGCAGGTGACGGTGGAATTGGGGCGCGCGCGCATGACCATCGAAAGTCTTCTCAGGCTCAATCAGGGTTCGGTGATTGAATTGAACCAAGTGATCGGCGAACCGCTGGCTATCCTGGTTAACAATAAGCTCATGGCTCACGGAGAGGCCGTGGTGGTCAGGGAGAAGTTCGCCATCCGTATCGTTGACGTCGTGAGCCCGGAGCGGCGCATCGAGAATCTACGGTAACACTTTTTTGTTTTTGCCTTCATTTTTCTCCAAATTGCGGATCAGGATGCTGATGCGGCGGTTCTCAGAGCTAAATGGGTCGTCCGGCACGCGCAGCTGGCGGTCCGCGTAGCCCGCGACTTTTTCCACTCGTTCCGACGGCAGGCCCAACTCTTCAAGGGTGCGGCGCGTATTTAAAGCACGCTCGGTGGAGAGGTCCCAGTTCGAATAATACTTCTCGCTTTTAAACGGCCGCGCGTCGGTGTGGCCGCTGATCACTACTTTGTTTGTCGCATCCTTGATTTCCTTGACGACAGCGCTCAGGACCTTGCGCAAGAGCGGCTTAACCGCCGCGCTGCTCAGATCGAAAAAGGCTTGCTTGTCCTTGTCGATGACCTCGATTAACAGGCCCTCATCTGTGATTTTGATCGGCACCTGCTCGGAGATTTCGGCTAATTCCTTCAATCCCGCCAGCCCTTCTTTGATGTGCATCTGTAAGACTTCCATTGACGGCGCTTGAATGATTCCGGAGCCTAGTTTGTCCTCGCCGCCGTGCGGTATGATGCCGCGCGATCCGCTAAAAACAGCGGGTTCGCGAAAGTAGTGGGCGATGACGGCCTTTTGTTGACTGTTCGAAGCGCCGAGCAGCCAGAGGACGAGAAATAGGGCCATCATAGCGGTGACGAAGTCGGCGTAAGCGACTTTCCACGCTCCGCGGGGGTGGCCGCCGTGGTAGCCCTTGGCCTTTTTGATGATGACTTTGGGCTTATCGTCCTTGCTGTGGGACTGGGACTGCTTGCTGTCTTTTCCAGCCATAAACGATTATTCCTTCTTCCCACGGCAGGCGTCTTCAAGCTCCTGAGCGGAGGGCCGTTCGGTGCTGAAGACCACTCGACGAGCGTATTCCACGGCGATGATCGGCGCGGCGCCGTGGAGATAGGCGAGGATACCTGTTTTGATGCACTCCAGATATTTTGCTTCTTCCGCTAGCAAGATTTCCATTTTCTGAACTAACGGTTGCAAAATACCATAACAAACTAAGATACCGACAAAGGTTCCTACCAGAGCCACGGCGATCTTATGTCCAAGTATTTCGGGACCCTGGTCCATGGCACCCATAGCGATGATAACGCCCAGAACGGCGGCGACGATGCCGAGCCCCGGAAAAGCGTCGGCAGTCTTGGCTAGCACGCCAGCCGGGAGTCTCCCTTCTTCTTCATGGGTGGCGATCTCCTCGTCCATGAGGTGAGACAGTTCGTCGGCGTTGGCCGAGCCGCTGATGACCAAGCGCAAAGAGTCGAGAAACATGCTTTTGGCGGCATGGTTGCCGATGAACCTAGGATACTTTTTGAAAATTTCGCTGTTGGCGGGATCATCGACGTCTTTTTCCAGCGCCATTTCGCCGCTCTTGCGCATCACCGAAAAAACCTCGTAAAGCATGGCGAACAGCTCCATGTAATCAGCCTTGGTATAGCCATTGCCACCAATGGCGGCCTTCAGGTTTTTCAGAATCGCCGTAAGAACCTTGATCGGTGTTCCCACCGCCAGCGCGCCAATGCCCGCACCGCCGATGATGAGGAACTCCACCGGCTGGTTGAGAATACCAATCGCTCCGCCTTCCATGACGAAACCGCCGATTACGGCGCCAAAGACAATTACGTATCCGATAATGGACAGCACGGTGTGGACCTAGTTTGAGTTCTGCGAGTTCTCGGGGAAAAAGTACCAAATCGCGCCAACTCTCATAGAGGTTGAATCGCCTAAATGGGCGAAGACTTTAGGAAACCTAAAGAATTCAGGCCTCTTGCCGAAGTCTTTTTTTGAATGGTTGGAGTATGACGTTCTCGGCGGGAGCCCTTCGCTGGCCGCACTTGCCTTACTGCCTTCATCGGTGCTGGCGTGGGTGGCCCGGCGGAACCAGCGGAAAAACCCCGGGGATTCCTTGCCACCGGTCGGTGGACTGTTTCCCCGGCTCATTACGAAGTTGGGGAGGCGCCTGACGCCGATTGCCGCGAGGGATACCGTCCGGCTAGAATTAACGTTCAAGGATCGCGTGAAGCCTTCGGCTCTTAGCAGATCTAGCCGACTGCTTCAATGCGTGTGAGTGTGATGCGTAAACGAAAACTCGATATTGAAAATTCCCAGCCCGGCCCACGTAGTCCGAGCGTGGCAGAGCGCAAAGCGCGTGTGATCCCTTTCCCTAAGCGACCGGGGGCGCTCGCGAAAAACAGCGACAAGAGTCTCGACAAGAAACTCACGATCCTGATCGTTGAAGATCACGGCTCGCTTTGCGATATGTTGAGCCTCTACTTCATGCGCTACGGCTATCATGTGCGCACCGCCAGCGACGGCGAATCGGCTCTCGACATCATGGACCACGAAGAGATTGACCTTGTGCTGCTGGATTTGATGCTGCCGCGCATGGACGGCTTTACGGTACTACGGCGGATCCGGGAGCGCGGTGATGGCAAGCCGCCTTACGTCATCGTCGTTTCGGCGGGAGCGTCAACGGGAGACCGGAACTTGGTCTTGGACCTGGGCGCCGACGAATACATGCCCAAACCCTTCCACCTCATGCGCCTCCTGGAGCGCATCCAAAACGTCGAAAAATACCTGCTCGACTAGCCGGTAGTTCAAATCGTTCAAAAAGTTCCAGCCGTTTCAAAAGTAGAAGATACCGGCGCGGAGCCCGGCCAGCCAGCCTTCAACGCCTATGGCCCGTTCACTGACTTCAATGAATCGAACCTGACGAAGTCACCTCAAAGTTTCCGCCGGCACACGGCGGACGGCTCGGAAACGTCCTTCGTTAGTTTGTTCGAGCCTGAATTCTTCTGGCCCTAACAGTGCCGTTAACAGACTACACAAATGATAAGCGTTGTCAGTCATCTTGGCGAGCAAATCTTTTTGGCCAACTAAGAGATTTCCCAGATGATCTTCGAGCATGATCTCCGCGCCGCTCAATATCACCTGAAGGGAATTGCGTGCTTCGCAGCAAAGCGCTTCGTTCCAGCGAGTGGCCATGGAAACCTTCAACGCCGGGTCTCGTTTAGCTTGCGCCATCATCGCGGCTGTCTTGCTTTCATTGGTGACCGCTCCTCTGCCTATTTCGAACGCCGCGCTCGTATGTTGTGACTGTGTCTCCACGGAAGACAAATCCGAAGTCGTTGACGATTGAGCCATAAATCCTCCCGGCCAATAATTTGCTCTGGTACGAGCAGCAAGCGTCATGCCATGAATTCTAGCAGCGTGGCGCGGCGCTACCTTTGCGCGGTTCTTTATAAACATGACTGACCCTCTCGAGTACTCAAGCCTTCACGTCTGAGCGCGATAAAATCCAATTAATGCGATAAGTTCTGCGTTCGCCGGCGCGGCACTAAAGCGCCAGGATTAGGTCAACATGCGCAGTGCCGCGAGCGTCGAAATTCCTTCTGCTCTGAGCTTCGATGGTTGCACCGCGGTCGTCAAGATGCTGACGAGCGAGCGCCGAACTTGACGCGGGAAACGATCCCGCAAGTCATCTAAACTCTCTAAACTGGGCCTGTTTCTTGGCGCCAGCGTTGGCACATCGGTTGCTCAAAGCAGACGCCATGAACAAGAAATTAGTCATCATAGGCGCCGGCGCTCTCGCCGGCGTGCTCAGCGCAGGGGCCGGAGTCTACTTATTAAAACCCGACCTGTTTCCCGGATCCGTTGGGTCCAACGGCGTCGCCTCGGCCAAACCGGCCAAGACGGAACCCAAAGATAAAAAGCATGAAACCGAAGTCGGCGCTGATCTCGAAGTCTTCGTCGTCAATCTGGCGAGCTCGGGGCAAGGGCGCTATCTGAGAACTACTTTAAGCCTGGGCGTCAAAAGCGAGCATGAAAAGGAACGGGTCAAGGAGTTCACCGGTCCGATCCGCCACGCCGTGATCATGTACCTCACCGAGCGCAAGGTCGAAGATCTACTCGATCCTCAAGGCAAAGAAAAGCTGCGCCATGCGCTACACGACCAAATCAACGAGGCCATCGGCCATAAAATAGTTTCCTCAGTCTACTTCAAGGAATTTTTGATCCAGTAGGAGAACCGATGTTTGCTTTGTTTCACCATCAGCCGGCGCGGCCAAGAACCGCGCTGCCCGATTTCGCCGCCGCCGCGAACTTTTTTCTGCGTTGGCTTTCATTGCCGGGGCGGCGGGCAACGGCACATTCGCTGCAGCTCTTGGAGAGTGTGCCGCTGACCGCTCAGGCCTCAGTGGCGCTAGTGCGTTTCGAAAGTGAAAACCTTGTCCTCGGCGTCACGCCGCAAAGCATTACGGTGCTTGCCAAGGGTGCGGCTCCAGCCGGCGCGAGAACCAGCACGCCTTTTGCTGGCGAGAGGCAGAGTTAAACCGGCGCCATGAATCCATCGTCACTCAATCTATTGACCAATCCGCTTAAGGGCACTGAGGTCTCCACCGTGGTCGAGATCTTCACTCTCTTAACGCTGCTTTCCTTCGCTCCGATGGTGCTGATGACGGTAACATCGTTTACGCGCATCGTCGTGGTGTTGTCTTTTTTGCGCCAAGCCCTGGGCACGCAACAATCGCCATCGAACCAGATCGTTATCGCGCTGTCGCTCTTTATCTCGTTCCACGTGATGGCACCCGTGTGGCAAAAAATCGAAAGCGAGGCGGTGACGCCCTACTACAACCGGCAGATCCCGCCATCGGCGGCGCTGCAACGCGCGTGGGAGCCGCTTCGGGCATTTCTCCTAAAGCACACCCGCAAAGCCGATCTCGCATTGTTCGTGAAAAATCCCGACGGCAACGAAATCGAGCTGACTCAAATACCGGCCACTAGTTTAATCCCGGCCTTCGTGATTTCGGAGCTTAAGACCGCTTTTCAGATGGCATTCATGATTTACATTCCTTTTCTGATTTTGGACCTGGTGGTGGCCTCGGTGCTCATGTCGATGGGCATGATGTTTCTGCCGCCGGTGTTAGTATCGCTGCCTTTTAAACTGGTGTTGTTCGTGCTGGTGGACGGCTGGAACCTTCTCATAGGCTCGCTGGTAAGGAGTTTTGCATGACCCCGGAGGGTCTCATCGACATCATGCGCAGCGCTCTGCAAGCGGGCGGCGTCGTTGCGGCGCCGGCGATCCTCTTCGGCTTGATCGCCGGAGTGGCCGTGAGCATTTTTCAGGCGACCACGCAGATCAACGATTTTACGCTGGTGTTTGTCCCTAAGGTATTGGCGACGGTCCTGGCGCTGGTCTTGTTCGGTTCATGGATGATTCAGTTCTACGTCAACTTTACGAGGCAGATTATTATCAACCTGCCGACGATTATCGGCTGAAACCAACATCCCCATGGTACCGTTAACCCATCTCATCAGCACCGGTTGGCCCGAGGCGGTTACCTTCATGTTGGTTTTTGGCCGCGCCGGCGGATTGATGATCAGCGCGCCTTTTTGGGGCAGCCGTGTCGTGCCGGTGGTGGTGCGGGTGTGGATCGCGATTCTTCTAGCGGTCGCCACCTACCCGACGGTGCGCGCCGCCGCGCTCACCGGCGGCATCACGATACTTTCGGTTTTTTTTGCCTTCGCCGGGGAAACTCTCTTGGGACTGGTGCTCGGTTGGCTGGCCCAGCTGATGTTCTCCGGCATGCGCCTTGCCGGCCAGGAAATCGAACTTAAATCGGGCCTCGGTTTGATCCAACTCGTTGACCCCAACGAAGGCGGCCAAAGCGGTCTTTTCAGTACACTCTTCGAATTGATCGCCGGCCTGCTTTTCTTCACCATGAACGGCCACCACCTGCTCGTGCAGGCGCTCTGGTCGAGTTACAACGTCTTTCCGCTGGCCGGCGACAAATTCGCCACCCGGCTGCTGGAGGGTTTGGTTTCCTCAGCTGGGGAAATCTTTACCATCGCGCTGCGGGTCAGCGCCCCGGTGGTGATCGGCCTGCTGCTGAGCGACATCATCCTCGGCCTCATCGGCCGCGCGATTCCGCAGATGAATGTTTTCATGGTGGCCCAACCGCTGCAATTTGGACTGGCGATACTGCTTTTGTTTTTGGCGATGCCTGCCTTTGTCTGGTTTTTCATGCGACATATGCCGTTGATGATCGGCGTACCGGGGGGCGTAGGTTGAAACGGCGAGTTTTCTCGGCGCTCTAAGAACAGAGATTTTTATGGCGGAAGAAGCATTTAAAGACGACTTAGAAAAATCAGAAGAACCTACTCCAAAGCGCCGCGAAGACGCGCGCAAGCAGGGGCAGTTTCCCAAGTCGCGTAACCTCAT
The DNA here is from genome assembly GCA_963840855.1 of uncultured delta proteobacterium. Lineage (GTDB taxonomy): Bacteria > Desulfobacterota > Binatia > UBA9968 > UBA9968 > DATACQ01. The sequence continues at coordinate 7,279 of CAWJBB010000003.1, read as the reverse complement.
TCCCGCAGTGACGCTAGCGGCCATTGCCATCGCGCTCAAGTTAGGTGGAGCGGAATTGATGGAGCGGTTGGCTCGCTGTGTCAGCGGATTTCTGGTCGCGGCCGGGACCACGAAGCAGCTAGGCAGCCAAGACATGATGGCCCTGTCCTTTGAAGCCGGGCTCTTGTTCGCCCCGGTGTTGTTGCCGATTTTCGCCGGCATCATGATCACCGGCCTGGGCTCCGGTTTTTTACAGACCGGTTTCGTCTTGGCGTCCGAGCCGTTGCGCTTCGATCTGAAGCGCATCAGTCCTGTGACGGGATTCCGCCGGCTTTTCAGCGTCGATTCACTTGCAGAGAGCATCAAGTCGGTTCTTTTTATAGGCGGCTTGGGCTGCATCGGCGGCGCGTATCTTTACGGCGAACTGCCGGCGCTAGTGTCTCTGTCCACGCTGGCGGCGGGCGACATCGTCGCCTACGCGAGCCGGGACGGTGCCCTGCTCAGCGCATGGATCATCGCCGTCATGGTCGCGTTAGCGGGCTTTGATTTTCTCTACCAGCGCTGGCACATCGACAAGCAGTTACGCATGAGCCGCCAGGAGATCAAGGAAGAGATGCGCGAGCAGGAGGGTGATCCACTGCTCAAGTCGCACTTGAAGAGCCTGCGGCAGAAGATGTCGCGGCGGCGCATGATGAGCGAGGTGGCGAAAGCGGACGTGGTGATCACCAACCCGACGCATTTAGCGATCGCCTTGCGCTACCACGCCGAAGAGATGGGTGCTCCTCGAGTGCTCGGCAAAGGGACGGGCTTCATCGCCGAAAAGATTCGTGAAGTGGCGCGCTCAAAGGGGATTCCCATCGTCGAGAACAAACCGCTGGCGCGCTTGCTCTATCACCAGGTGGAAATCGGCCGAGAAGTTCCTGAAACGCTTTACCGCGCTGTGGCGGGGGTTCTGGCTTATGTGTACCTTGCGCGGTGGCAATCTCGCGACTCTGACCGAGGTGAAGGCTGAAGGATGAAGAAAGAAGATAGTATTCAAGAAGTCGGAAGGCGGAATGCTGAAACTGGATTGCAAGATTCACAATGGCGCGGCAATTCGCGTCATGAAAACTGAGCCCGAAACGCACTGACAATGGCGCATCACATGGAAACATCTAAGAGATTACGCTGGGCCGAACTCATGCCCGCCTTGGGCCTCACCGGGGTCATCGTCATGATGGTGTTGCCGGTGCCGCCGTTTTTGCTCGATCTCACGCTGGTGATGAGCATCGCCTTGTCGCTGACGATTCTGATCGTTTCCCTCTATGTCAAAGAGCCCCTGGACTTTTCCGTGTTTCCTTCAGTGCTGTTGTTCGCCACGTTGTTTCGTCTGGCCCTCAACGTCGCCTCGTCCCGTTTGATTCTGCTGCGCGGCGAAGAAGGCGTGTCGGCGGCGGGCCATGTGATTGCGGCCTTCGGACAGTTCGTCGTCGCCGGCAATTACGCCGTCGGTTTCATCGTCTTTATAATTCTGGTGGTTATCAACTTCATCGTCATTACCAAGGGCGCCACTCGCATCGCGGAAGTGGCGGCGCGTTTCACCCTCGATGCCATGCCAGGCAAACAGATGGCCATCGACGCCGATTTGAACGCCGGCAGCATCAACGAGGCGGAGGCGCGCCAGCGCCGCCAGCGCATCCAGAAAGAAGGCGATTTTTACGGCGCCATGGACGGCGCGTCCAAGTTCGTGCGTGGCGACGCCGTGGCGGGCCTGATTATTTTAGCGGTCAATCTGCTCGGAGGATTTTTCGTCGGCGTGATGCAGAAAGGGATGGAGTTCGGCGACGCGGCCCAGCTTTACAGCCTGCTCAGCGTGGGCGACGGCCTGGTAAACCAAATCCCCGCGCTTATCGTTTCTACCGCCGCCGGCATGGTGGTAACGCGCACGGCGTCGGGTGGCGAGCTTGGTGTGGAGATCACCAAGCAGCTGTTCTGGAATCCTATGGCCCTCGGCGTGGTGGCCGGCATCCTCTCCATCTTCGTTTTCGTACCGGGATTTCCGGCCATCCCGTTTATCCTCGCGGCAGGAACTTTCGGCGGCCTCGCCTATACCTTGGCGAATGATAAGAGCATGGAAAAGGAAGAAGCCGCCGCGGAAACCGCCCGACCGGAAACCATCGAAGAATCCACGCGCCCGCAGCCAGTGGATCTGCTCGAACTTGAAGTTGGCTATGAACTGATCCCGCTCGTAGACGGTGAAAAAGGAGCCGTCGTGGAAAGAATAAGGGCGCTCAGGCGACAGTTTCTCACGGACAAAGGATTCTTGGTGCCACAGATTCACATTCGCGACAACCTGCGTCTAGGCAGCAAGGAATACGTCATTCTCGTCAAAGGTGTGGAAGCTGGCAGGGGAGAACTCAAACCCGGACGTTTTATGGCGATGAATGCTATGGGCGCGGCACAAAGCGAAGGCGGCGTGAATGGGGAGCCCACCACGGAGCCAGCATTTGGACTGCCGGCACTGTGGATTTCAGCCTCCGACAAAGAGCGCGCCGAGATTATGGGATACACCGTGGTCGATCCCGAAACGGTGCTCATCACCCATGTCTCCGAACTGGTGAAGCGCCATGGTCCGGAGCTTCTCACTCGCCAGGACGTTCAAAGGCTGCTCGACGGCCTCGCCAAGGAGCACCCAAAAGTCATCGAAGAACTGATCCCGCACCACATGACGTTGGGCGGCATACAGAAAGTCTTGCAAAACCTTCTTCGTGAGGAAGTGCCGGTCCGAGATCTTTTGACCATTATCGAGAGCCTGGCGGACCACGCGCCGCACTGCAAGGACACTGACGAACTGACCGAATCTGTGCGCCAGTCTCTGGCCCGCACCATCACCTCGTCTTTCCGAGGTCCGGAAGGGTTGATCCCCGTGATGACCATCGATCCCCAGATCGAACGGGTGATCCGTGAGCGCGCCCAGGAAGGCATAACCCTGGAGCCGCAAGTAGCGCAGCGCATTATGACGGCGGTGCAGCAGGCAGCGGAGACCTTCGGCAGACGCGGGTTATTGCCCGTATTTCTTACCGCCGTCGGCGTCAGGCGCCATCTACGCCAACTGATCAGCCATTATCTGCCGCAAATCGCCGTACTGTCGCACAACGAGATCGCCGGCGGCGTGAAGATCCAATCCCTCGGCGTGCTCAGGTGGAAAGATGAATCCTAGCCGCTTTTGGGGAAAAGACCTGGCGTCGGCGCTGCGCGCCGTGCGCGGCACGTTAGGGCCCGATGCGCTTATTTTGGAGACGCGTTCAGGTTCAGACAAAAACGGCGGCGGCATCGAGATAGTCGCTTTGCCTGAAACGCCGCAGACACAAAACCACAATCCGCCCGCGCTGCGATCTCTCATGCGGCCGGAGGTATTGGCAGCGGACGATATGGCGGGCACGCCAGTTGCGCCAGAAATGACGCCCCCGCCTGGCGCCGAAATGCGCGAGGAATTGGCAGCGCTCCGATCGATGCTGTCGTGGCTGGCACCGGGCCTCAATCATAAGAACCGGATTCTCAAGTCGCTGGTGGCGCAGGGCCTCAACCCGGAAATCATGGCGCGGCTCAGCGAAGCGATTCATGAAGCCGAAGGCACCGATGAGCGAGAAAGAACCTATCATGCACTGACGCGCTTAGTGCCCACCGGCGGTCAGATCCCGGATGCGGTGGATAGATTGGCGCTAATCGGACCCACCGGAGTGGGCAAGTCCTCGAGCATCATCAAGCTCACAGTATTTGAAAGCCAGCGGCTCCAGCGTCGCGTCGGCTGGCTCAACCTCGACCACCGGCGCATAGCCAGTGGGGACCCACTGGCCCTCTATGCGACGATTCTCGGAGCGCGCTACGAAACCGCCGCCGACCCCAAGGAAGCGAAACGAGCATGGGAGCGTCTGGCCGATTGCGATTTGATTCTCGTTGACACGCCTGGCCTTACGCCGCGGGATGAAAATGGAATCAAGGAACTAAACCGGTTGTTTCAGGCTATGCCAGGATTGCGCCGCACCCTACTCCTCGGCGCGTCCACCAACGGCGCGGATATGGCCATCTGGGTGAAGGGTTTTCAACGCTTGGGATTCGATTCGCTGTTCTTTACCAAGCTTGATGAGTGCCGCCACTTTGGGCCACTCATCAATACCGCTCTGGGAGCGGGCTACCCGCTGTCTTACATCACGCTCGGACAAAACATGGCCGGCGATCTGGAAGCGGCCAAAGCCGAGGTACTCACCAGTCTTTTACTCGCAGGGGGTGGCAACGATGAATGATATCGAATCCATGAATACGGTTCGACCGCGCCGTTCGATGCCGGCTTATCCGACGGGCGCGCGCCGTCAACGGGGACCGTTGGGCATGGCGCGGGTGTTTGCGATTACCAGCGGCAAAGGCGGTGTCGGCAAGACCAACGTAACCGCCAATCTCGCGACGGCGCTGGCGCGCAAGCGGCAGCGGGTGTTGGCGATTGACGCAGACGTAGGGCTTGCCAATCTCGATCTTCTGTTCGGTGTCAAGCCGGACTATACGATGGCGGATTTCTTTTCCGGCAAGGCGGCTATAGACGAGATCGTCACGATGACGCCGCAGGGTGTACTGTTCTTGCCCGGAGCGAGCGGCGTACAGGAACTGACGGCGCTCAGTGGCGCGCAAAAACTGACGTTGGCTAGCGCTCTGGAAAGCCTCGCCCGGCAGGTAGACCTGGTTATCATCGATACGTGCAGCGGTATTTCCGACGCGGCGACCTTTTTCGCCGCTGCTGCGCAAGAAATCGTTGTGGTGGTGACGCGGGAACCGGCGTCCCTGACCGACGCCTATGCGATCATCAAAGTATTGGCTTTGACCTACGGCGAAAAGACTTTCAAGATTCTCTGCAATAGCGTTGAAGATGAAGATCAAGCGCGGCGGTTATTCGACAGCCTGTCCCGGGCCGCGGTGCGCTTCCTCAACGTCTCGCTGGATTATCTCGGCTGGATTCCGCGTGACCCGCAACTTCTGGCCGCGGTGGCGCGTTCCCGACTGGTGGTCGAAGAAGTAGAGGACGCGCCGTCGGCGCGGGCATTTGGTGCAGTTGCCAGTCGGCTCATCGAGTCAGCCGAGGTGGGCGGACGAATGAAAGGCAATCTTCAATTTTTCTTCGGACGGGTATTGGAAGGTATACAAGGAGCGCGATGAAAGCACAAAGCAAACTACCCAAAAATTCGCGGCCGGCGCTACGCCAACGCGAAAAGGATGCGCCCAGTGAAGAGCTGGTCAACCGGTATCTGCCTTTGGTGCGCTACGTCGCAGAGAAGGTTCACCGCCGATTGCCGCCGGGGGTCGATTTGGAACCGCTAATTCAATCGGGGGTCTGCGGCTTGTTGGAGGCGCTCAAGCGCTACGATCCCAAGCGCGGCGTCGACTTCGAAGTTTTCGCCCGCTACCGCATCCAGGGCGAAGTCATGCAGTGTCTGCGCTCGCTGGACTGGGTGAGCCGCTCGGTACGCGCCTGGGGGCGCAAGATTGAAGCGGCAAAGGCCCGCCTGGCGGGCCAGTTAGTGCGCGAGCCCAGTGCTGAAGAACTGGCGCGGGAGCTGGAAATCCCCCTGGATACTTATTACCGCGTGGACCAACAGTTGAACGACGCCACGCTCCTCAGTCTCGAAGACTTGTCCGTGTCTTCGGAATCGGAGTGGGAGCATAGCCAGGAGAAGCAATTGCAAAGCGCTTTTGTAGACCCGCTCTCGTTTGTTGAGAGCAAGGACATGATCCAGAAGCTCGGCTTCGCAGTGGAAGCGCTGCCGGAGCGGGAACGTATGGTCGTGACGCTTTACTATCATGAAGAACTGACGCTACGGGAAATCGGCGAGATTCTGGAACTGAGCGAGGGGCGCATCTGCCAGATCTTTGGCCAGGCGGTGGCGCGGCTGCGTCTCGCTCTGGGCGTGAAGCCGCGGGAGACCGCGGTTAAGCGCGGCGAGAAACGGTTGCCGCAAAATTCCAAGAAGACGGTGACGGTGTGAGCAGGAAGAGACAGGGTAGGGCTTGGGCACGCTACCGCGGCGGCCGGGCACGTGAGTTGGCGTGAATTGGATTTGGAGTTGACCCTATGGCGGATGCGGTAAATCGCATCGTCCCCTCCTCGGTGGCCCTGGATCGCGCCTCGTGGCAGGGAAGGGAACGACAAAAAAGGAAAGCAAAAGAGTCCCTCAACGGTACCCAACCGTTGGATGAATTGGCCCCGGTGGATGCAATGGATGGCGCTGAATCGGCGCCGAAGGAAAGCCAGAAGGACAAGGGCAAACATCTCGATATCAGTGTGTAAATCAGAGGAGCAGCACGAACATGAACCAAGGATTGATTATATTGATCATCGCGCCGCTATTAATTGCCGCGTTGTGGATGGTGAGCCGGCGACGCAAACAGGACAGCTCGCAGCGCACCGCCAGCACGAGTCATCTCGCCGAGATGGTACGCAGCGCGGAAGTCGCCAATAACGGATTTTTCCGCTCGCTGGAGCTGGTGCAGAAAAACCTCGAGGGGTTGATCGCCCGGGCGGAAAACGCCGAGCAAAGGCTTCGAGGGTTGATGCTCCATCCGGGTATCGAGAAACGCGAGCAGTACACCGCGGCGGCGTTGCTGCTTGCCGAAGGCCATGACGTTGAGCGGGTCGCATCGATGCTTGGGCTGCCGGAAGCACAGGTGCAATTAATTCGGGAGCTGCAACAGGTTACCGGCAAGGAAAAGCGCGCGGGCCGCGCCAAGAAGTCCGAGGAAAGCGCTGTGAAGGAGGCTGTACGGCAGTCAAAAATTGCTGCCCCACGGGATAAAACTGCCGCGCCGCCGATTCTCCTGGTGGATGTTTTAAAGAATGCCGGCTCCGGCGAATCCAGAAATGCGGAAACGCTGGCCCGTCCCAAGGGCGTAATGGTGTAGAACAGACTGCGATGGCTACTCGCCGGTCGGCTGCTACGCAAGTCGCCGTCGCCTGCTATGGAAGTGTCGCGGGTATGTTAATTGCTTTGAGGTAACTGAATTATGGATGCGGCTATGTACAAGGCTCTATCGGGCGCGATCGTGCAGATGCGCAAGCTGGAAGTTGCGTCCCAGGACCTGGCAAACGTCAACACCTCTGGCACAAAGGCCAGCGGCTCGCCTTTAACGAAGTGCTGACCGCCCGGTTGCCGGCCGAGACGCGGTCGGGCGGATTCGTCGCCGTGGGCGACCAGCGCACCAATTTTATGCAAGGTCATCTTCAGGGCACGGGCAACCCATTTCATCTTGCCATCGAGGGCGAAGGCTATTTTGTCGT
>CAWJBB010000002.1:0-152836 GCA_963840855.1 uncultured delta proteobacterium | reverse complement strand
GACCGAAGTACGATTTGTCGATACCACGCTCCGCGATGGACAGCAGAGCCTCTGGGCCTACAACATGAGGACCGGCATGATGGTGCCGGTGGTCGAGCCATTGGACGATGCTGGGTTCGAGGCCATCGAGCTCGGTGGCCCCGTGGAACTCCCGAAATGCATCAAAGAGTTGCGGGAAAATCCCTGGGAACGCTATCGGCTGGTCATCCCGAAATTCAAGAAGACACCACTGAGACTTATCCACGGCACGCGCAGCGGCTTCGCCATTTATCCCGACGCCCTCCATCAGCTTTATGATACCTGCATGGCGAACGCGGGAGTTACGGAGGTTCGGATTTCCGATTCCTGGAACGACCCCGCTGATTGGGCATGGCGCGTCAAGCAAGCGAAGAATGCCGGCATCAAACCGATTATCAATCTGATCTACACCGTCTCACCGCGCCATACCGACGAGCATTTTGCGCAGAAGACCCGGCAAGCAATTGCCTTGGACGTCTACCGCGTTATTCTGAAGGACCCCGGCGGTATTCTCACTCCCGAGCGCACTAAAACTCTGGCTCCCGCGGTGCTCAACGCCGCCAACGGCACGACGGTGGAATTGCACACGCACTGCACGACGGGACTCGGTACGCTGTGTTGCTTGGAAGCCATCAAAGCCGGCATGCTCAACGTCAACACGGCCATTCCCCCGCTCGCTGATGGCTCATCGAACCCGTCCGTGTTCAACGTCGCGATGAACGCGCGCGCCCTGGGTTACAAAACATCGATTGACGAAGAGCCGCTCCGCCAAGTCGCGAAACATTTTACGGCCTGCGCCATGCAGGAAAACCTGCCCATCGGCAAAACACCCGAATACGACTACGCCCAATATGTCCATCAGATTCCTGGCGGCATGATTTCCAACCTGCGCCACCAACTGCGCCGCGTCGGCATGGAAGATAAAATCAACCAGACGCTGGAAGAAGCCGCGCAAGTACGCGCTGAGTTCGGCTACCCGATCATGGTCACGCCGCTATCGCAATTCGTCGGCAGCCAGGCGGCCATCAACGTCATTATTGGCGAACGCTACAAACAAGTCACCGACCAGACCATCGAATACGCCATGGGAATATGGGGCAAAGAAGGCGCGCTGTACATGGATGCAAACGTCAAAGACAAGATTCTAAACCGCCCGCGCACCAAGGAAATAGCCGAGCGGCCACACCCTACCGATTCGCTCCAGGATTTGCGCCGCAAATACGGCGGCCCGGGGGTCAGCGACGAGGAGGTTTTGCTGCGGTTCTTCTCCAGCAAAGAAGACGTGGACAAAATGAAAGCGGCGGGGCCGGCGCGGAGTTATGCAAGCAATGGGAATCGGGTATTGAATCTAGTTGCGGAACTTACCAAACGCCCGCGCCAGAACAGCGTCTATATCCGCCGGGGCGATCTTTCGCTGCGCCTGGAAAAACGACAATGAAACCAACATACTTACATTGCATGCAGAAAATCCCTCCTAACCTCCCTTTACAAAGGGAGGGAGCAATACCCTGGATCTCTTGCCATGCTTTGCACATTGTCCATTTCAAGTATCCCACTTTGTAAAAGGGAGACTTAGGGTGGATTTAGATCCGATTATTGCACGCGTAAAATTAATCGCAGTACTGTAGCCCGGATGAAGTGAAACGGAATCCGGGATCCGAAAACCCCGGATTACGCTGCGCTTCATCCGGGCTACGCAAACTGGAGAAGCAGCAGTAAAAATAAATATATGGCACGCGTAGAATTGATCGAAGAAAGAGAACATCCAGAACTTGCCGAATCGATCGCCAGGATCAAAGGCGCCCGTGGCGGCCGGCTGATTAATATTTATCGCTTGATGCTACATAGCCCGGCGCTGGCGAACGCGTGGTTCGACTTAAATCAAGCGGTGCGCTACGGCACTGAAATCGACGGCCAATGCCGCGAGCTGGCGGTGATCCGCGTCGCCATTCTAAACGACGTGGAATACGTCCAGCGCGCCCACGGCCCGGCGTATGCGTTAAAGGAAGGACTGACGCCGCAGCAGGTCACGGCCATCGCGGATTGGCAATCATCGAATTTATTCACAGACAAGCAGCGCTCCCTGCTCGCGTATAGCGACGCCATGACACGTGACATCAGGGTGCCGGACAACGTCTTTGCCGAGGTCAGAAAACATTTCAGCGAACGGCAAACCGTCGAGCTGACAATGCTCATAAGCGCCTACAACATGCTCACGAGATTCTTGAAAGCCTTGCAGGTCGATCCCGAGCCCTAGCAAATAGTTCAAGGTTCAAGGGTTCAATGTTCAACGTCGGAGAGCCGATTGAACCCTTGAACTTTTGAACCCTTGAACCTTGAACGCGAATTATGCCCCCATCGCCGAAGCTAAAATTCGTCGTCGAAAACGACACCTTTCTGCGTTTGATCCAGGTCGTCCTCGATCCCTCGGCGCCGCAGGAACGATTCCAAGCCTTCGCCCATTTCTGTTTGCACGATCTTCCGGACTTTCGCGGCTGGTGTGAGAAAGTGCGCGCTCCGGTTCAGAATATTTATCCCGCTGACGTTCATCTGGTCGATGATAACGGCGAACTCCGGGCGAACCTCCCAGGCGCAACCGTCGCGGTCGTCGAAGAATTGGAATTGGGCGCGGAGGAAGTCGCCGCGTCGGGAGGCTCTCTCCGAGTCGTCCATAAATATGGCTTAACCACGCGCAATATCGACCACGCCGCGTGTGAGAACGCCGGAATTGAGATATTAACCATCAGGCGACGCGCGAATATTTCCACAGCCGAACAGGGTTTGATGCTCATGCTCGCGCTGGCGCGCCAGATAACACGGAACGCTAATCTGATCAGCATCGAGCAACTCAAGGCCGCAGGCTACGAGCCCACGACTTACAATCGCGAGCACACTCCCAACGGCAACTGGGCGCGGATACCGGGAATGGTTACGCTCTACCAAAGGCAGTTGGGCATCGTCGGCCTGGGTGAGATCGGCAGAGAGTTGGCGCTCCGCGCCATCGCCCTGGGCATGAAGATCGTTTATACGCAACGCGCGCGTCTGCCGGTGGATGTGGAGAGGCGATATCGGGCGCGCTATGTAGGTTTGGATCAACTACTCGCGACTTCCGATTGTGTGAGCCTGCATTTGCCGCGCAGTCCGGAGACCGTCGGCTTCATTGGCGCCCGCGAATTTTCGGCCATCAAACCGGGGGCGTTTCTGATCAACGTGTCGCAACCCAGCCTTGTGGAGCGTGAAGCGTTGCGAGAGGCGCTCGCCTCAGGAAGGCTCGGCGGCTACGGCCTCGATACCTTTTATGATGAACCCGGCGATGCCAACGACCCTCTGATCAAATTCCCCAACGTTATCGTCAGCCCGCACCTCGGCGGCTCGCCGCGGCAGAATTCACTCGATGACATCGAGGAAGTACTCGCTAAATTGGGGCGTGTCTTGCGATGATTCACAAGAGCCTGGTGAGTAGACGAGAAAATACGGCCTCACCACGAAGGCACGAAGGACACGAAGGGGTTCGGATATTTATGCTCTTAAACTTCGTGAACTTCGTGCCTTCGTGGTGAATCCTTTTTTCAGGTCTGGCTCAATTTTGGCTGCGGCGTCGTCGCGCTGTGCGCTTTGTGATTAAATCGAACTTTCCCCAGATCTTATGCCAGCCCGTAGAACACCCGCGGATTATCCTCCACGATCTTCTTGTGCATCGCGGCCGTAATTCCGCCGCTGTCCTTCAGCGTCGCCAACGCGTCCAATTCCGTCGATGAATCGGCATGGCCGTAATCCGTACCGATCATCAGTGTGTTCTCGCCCATGCAGCTTTTGATCAAATACGGCACGTCGTCGCCGATCTGGCAGGTCACAAAGATACCGTAGCGCTCCACTAGATCGTCGGGCAATTTACAGTCCACTGTTTCCAAGCGGCGGCGCAATTCGTAAATTACCCAGGGCATCCAAGATGCGGCGGTTTCAATGAAACCAAAGCGGAGCTTGGAAAACTTCTTTGGCACTTCGGAACTGATCAAGCGAAAACAGGCGCCGACGTTAAAAATTCGATACTGGTTGAAAAAGTCCCGGCTGCCGTCGGGATTGACCATCATATCCACAGCCGCTGCGCTGCCGTTGGCTTGGTGCAAGCCGATGCAAAAGTTCAACTTCTCGGCTTGCTCGTATAGCGGATAGAAATATGGATCGCTGATCTGTCGCGCGCCTTCGAGGGGGCGCATGAAGATGCCGCAGCCGCCGTTCGCCTTGGCGAACTTCAACTGGTCCAGCGCGTCCGGCATGCTGAGAAGCGGCAGCGTCGCCATCCAGCGCAGGCGTCCTTTGCTTTGCTGCCATACGTCCGCCATCCAGCGGTTGTAGGCGCCGCAAAGAGCGACGTCGGTGTCGGCCCGCTCCGTGCACTGATCGAGAAAAATGCTTGGGTAAAGCACCTGAATATCGATGCCCAGCTCGTCCATATGCTTGATCCGAGCCGCAACATCGGCAAGATCACGGGTTGCCATGGTTGTCGTCATCTCCCGGCCGATGGCGGCGGATTTTTTCGCGACATCTTCTGTGCTGAAGGTGAACCGGAAAAGCCCGCGAATCTTGCCGTCGATGACCCAGTGGGCCTTTTGTGTATCGCCCTCCGGCTTAAAGAGCTGGGGGCGAAATTTTTGTTCGGAAGGAAGCAGATAGTCCCAGGTCAGCGGACTTTCAACGACATGCGCGTCTGCGTCTACCCATCCCATGGCAATGGCCTCCGTCTAGGAATTTTAGTTTTTGGCTTTTGAATTGTTAATTTCTTAATCCTGAGTTCTGAATTCCATTTTTTTTACTATTGCCTGTTGCCTCGCGCCTACTGCCTACTTAATGCAGCACCGCCCCGCCGTTCACCAGAATCACCTGTCCGGTGACGAACTTGCTCAAGTCCGACAATAGATATAGCGCCGTGCCAACCAAATCTTCCGGCTGCTCGATCCGTTTGAGAATTCTCGTAGACGCAGTCCGCTCGTAATTCACAAGCGCTTCGTCGGTGGGTTTCTCTTCACTCATAGTCGCACCCGGCGCCAAAGTGTTTACCCGAATATTATCGCCGCCGATCTCCCGCGCAAGCACGCGGCTGAACCCTATCACCGCCGCTTTGGAAACGACATAGTGCATCATGCCCAAGCCGCCGTTAAACGCCATGTTGGAAGAAATATTGACAATGCTTCCCTCTTTGCGATGTTGCATCGCGGGCACCACCGCCTTGGCGCACAACCAGAGTCCTTTGACGTTTACCGCCATAATCTTGTCCCATTCCGCCTCGGTGATGGTTTGCAAGCTGCCGCGCTCCGCGGGCACGCTCATAAAAATGGCGGCATTATTGATCAAGTCATCGATCTTACCGTAAGCGTCCAGGGTTTGCTGCGCCATCGCTTGGCAGCTTTCAAAGTTCGCGACGTCGACTCGTGTGGCCAGGGCTTTGCCGCCGCTGTCTTGAATAGCTTTTGCGACTCCTTGCGCTGCTTTCTCGTCGATGTCGGCCACGACCGCCGCGCCGCCTTCGCGCGCGATTCCTAAACAATAGGCCCTGCCGATGCCATGCCCGCCGCCGGTAACGATCACCACCTTACCGTCCAATAAGCCCATTGTTGGAATCCTCCATGCAGTATGAATTTTCGCTATCAAAGCACCCTGACAGATGTCAACAGAAGTCGCGCCTTTCGTGCAAATAGAGCCGGCCCTTGCCACGTATCCAAGGACGCGGTAAACGGTCAGCGTTGCAGTCTGAATTAGTGAACCAAAGGAGCCCAAATGAATTTGATCTCAACCGTTGCCGTTGCGGCGCTGATGCTGTTCTCTGCTACTAGCGTTCACGCAAAAAGCTACATCGCCTACATCTCCGACTCCACGAGTTCGTCGGTCGTCTACTGGGTCGCGAAAGAAGCGGGTATCTTTAGAAAACATGGCCTTGATCTCGACACGATCTTTATCGACGGCAGCGTGCGCGGGATCCAGAGTCTGGTCGCGGGCGATCTGGGCTACAGCGGCGCGGTGGGGACGGCGGTGATCAACGCAAAATTGGCCGGCGCGGATATCGCCATCATTCAGAGTCAGGTAAACACCCTGCCCTATTTCATCGTCGGCAACTCGAACATCAAATCGCCGGAAGACTTGAAAGGAAGAACAGCGGCCGTGCATATTCCAGGCACGGCGGCCGATTTCGCCATCAGGCTCGCGCTGTCGAAAGCAGGAATAGCCTACAAAGACATCAAAGCGGTGACCATCGGCGGCGCCCCGGCGCGGCTGTCGGCGACGATGAACGGCCATACGGATTTCACCATTGTGAGCGAAGGCGAAAAGAATCAAGCCGAGAGATCAGGCCTCAAGGTGATCATCGACATGGCCAAGCTCAGGGTGCCGTTTCAGTTCAATTGCAGCGTGGCGACGCGCAAGCGGATCAGGGAAAATCCCGATGAAGCGCGCCGGCTCGTCTGGTCGCTGGCCGAGGCGGGATGGTATTACAAAACCCACAAGGAAGAATCCATCAAGATCGCGCAAAAATACACTCGCGGTGTAAACCGCGCCGTGCTCGACGCCGCCTACGCGGCCAATGTCGAGTTTTTGGTAGAAGACACCTACCCGACGCTGGAAGGACTAAGGCAAACCCTTGAAATCCAGGCGCTCACGGATCCACGCGCAACGAAAGCGAAACCTGAAGATTTCGTCGAGCTCCGATTCGTCAACGAAATGAAAAAAGCCGGATTCGTCGATAAGCTCTTCGGCCGGAGCAAGTAAGTATGGCGGTGATACTCGAACCGCTAAATCGTCCGAAAGACAAAAGGGACGGCACGGCTGTCCTCTTATTTGTGGTTTTTGTGGTGAAATATCTTTCTTCTATTTTCCGCTATGCTTCTTCACCCAATCGAGAATCACTGAATTGGTCTCTTCCGGCGCCTGCCAAAAAAATCCGTGCGACTGCCCCTTAAGCACTTTCATCTCGGCGCCGCGGATGCGCTCCTTAAGCACTTGCGCTTGCGCCATGTGATTGCTGCCGACGGTGTCGGCTTCGCCGATCAAAACCAACGTCGGCGCTTTCACGTCGCCCAGGCGATGCGTGCCTTCCCAGTTGTGGCGTGCGATGCAGAGGTGAATGAATTCCGGTAATTTAGCGTGGGTCGCCCAGGCAAGCTTGTAGAATGCCTCGACTTCGGCGCGATGCGTGGCGCGGTAGTCTTTGGTAAAAAACGTGTCGGACTCCACGGTCTCGTGATGGATGTATTTCTCGAAGCCCATCTCTACCATGTCCAGCACCAATCGGTGCGGCAATCCGGTAACGCAGTCCGAACCCGGCCGGGCTGCCGGCCCGGAGCCGCTGGCCGCCATGATCAAGCTCCTGACTCGGCCAGGAAAGTTTTCCGCCAGCGATAGGGCGATTCTCCCGCCCATCGAGTGGCCGATGAAATGCGCTGATGGAAGTTTCAAATGATCCATCAGCGCAACGATATCCAGCGCCATCTGCTCGATGGTGTAGACGCTTTGCTCGGCCACCGATCGGCCGCAGCCCCGCGGGTCGTGAAAGATGATGTTCAACGAACCCGCGAGCGGCATCTGCGAGGGTTTCCAAACTTCACCGGAGTATGCCGTAGAAGGCACGAAGATGAGCGGCTCGCCTTGGCCGTGGGTTTCGTAATAGAGATCGACTCCGGTGGGCAGTTTTACGTTTGGCATGATTCGTATCCCTCCGGACCGCGATAGCTAATTCGGCAGCCAGCACACCGCGGCGATCTCGCTTAGCTCGCGCCGTAGCTTCTCCCACGAAGCCCCGCCATCGTCGCTGCGGTAAAGATAACCGTAGCGGCTCGCCGCAAACAGAATGTTCGGATCCGCTCGATTCGTACCGAACGTCCAGACCGTTGAATTGGGCTGCACCGGCAAGGGCAACAACTTCCAGCTTTTGCCAAGGTCCCTGGAGCGAGCGATGGCGCCCGATGATCCGGGCGTAAAGTCGCCGAATCCCAAGAAGATGCCTTTCGGATCTGCAGAATCAACGGCGATGGCGCGCAGGTAGGTCTCTTTTCTCGGGTACTCCCAGGGAAGATTTGTCTGCATGCCGCGAGTTTCCCAAGTTGCGCCGTTATCGATGCTTGCGTAGATTTCACGGTTGGCCATGATAAAGACGGTTTTCGGCGGCCCCGCAGTTACAGCCATATTGTGGATGTCCTTATGACCGGTCACTTCCACCAGCTCCCAGGTTTCCCCGCCGTCGCTGCTATGGCGCGCGCCGTCAACTTCGAGCCCCACCCAAATGTGCTTCGGCTCCACCGGATCGACCGCAATGCCGGTGAATCTCGGCGTACCGACCGCCTCGCACTCCGCCGCGACTTCCATCGGCCGCTTCTCCCAAGTCCGGCCGCCGTCCTTTGAACGAAAGAGCATCGCCGGCGTCGGCGTGCCGGTTCCGACAAACATGTTGTCTGGATTCACCGGATCGATCCCAATCGCCCAGATATAGTGGGGATTGAGCGCCGAGTCGATGTACTGCCAGTTTGCTCCGCGATCTTCGCTGCGATAGAGCCCTCTTTCGGTGCCGGCAAAGAGAATGTTCGGTTGCCGCGGCTGCATAGCGATACATCGCACCGAGGCTTCGTAAGCGAATCCGCGGCGCGGTCCGATGCGCGCCCAGGTTTGGCCATTGTCCTCGCTGCGCATGATACTCTGCCCGATGGTCCCGACGACTATTGTTACATCCTTCATAGTCCCTCCTGAAACGCTTTGAACAATTTGAACGGCTTGAACGTTTTGAACGAGTTATACATTCACTCTATGCAAATCCCTCGTGCGCGGACCGGCGGCGGCACCAGGCGCAAATAATGTATTCAACCGGTCGATCTCGTCTCGGCTCAGTTTGATATCCGCCGCTTTGATATTTTCCTCGAGGTGGCGGCGCGACTTGTTGCTGGGAATTGGAATGATATCCGGGCCCTGCGCCATAAGCCAGGCCAACGCAAGCTGGGCCGGAGTGACGTTCTTCTCCTTGGCCATAGCTTCGAACCTCGAAAGCAATTCCAGATTGCGATCGAGATTTTCCGCTTGGAAGCGCGGGTGATTGATTCGGCCATCGCCATCGCTCATGTCCTTGGAATTGTGCACCGCGCCGGCAAAAAAACCTCGTCCCAGCGGCGAATAGGCCATGAATCCCATGGCGAACTCGCGGCAAGCTTGAATATTGCCGCCCTCCGGGTCCCGCGACCAGAGCGAGTACTCCATCTGCAATGACACGATGGGATGCAATTTGCGCGCGCGGCGAATGGAATTGGCGCTCGCCTCGGACAAACCGACGTAACGGGTGAGACCCCGTTCGACCAATCGCGCCATGGCGCCGACTGACTCTTCGACGGGAATATTCGGATCGACGCGTGACATGCAAAAAACATCGAGACAATCGATGCCGAGCCGCTTGACGCTCTGCTCGCAATTCTGCGTCAGGTACTCCGGCGTGCTGCCGCTACGGATGCCGCTCGCATCCGGCGCCCGCGGGCTACCCGACTTGGAATGAATTACGATCCGCTCGCGCCGACCCTTGAGAGCCTTGGCGATCAGCTCATGATTATGCCCGCTGCCGTAACTCGCCGACGTGTCGATGAAGTTGATGCCGAGATCGAAAGCGCGGTGCAATGTCGCAATCGACTCGTTGTCATCGGCGGGGCCGTAGGCGCCGGACATGCTCATACAGCCGAGGCCAAGGCGTGAAACTTTAAATTCCGTCGTACCGAATTGGACATATTCCATGCGCTTCCTCCATTAATAAACGACCCGCTGATCTTCTGTGGGCGGATCGAAATTAGCCTTCAACGCCACAGTTACGCCACAAGGAGCGAGCGAGTCAACCCCCAAAGCCACTCCCCTGTGGCGGCCATCCGTCAGCGTTTGCCGAGTCCTGTCACTGCCTCGCTCAAGTAGCTCTGATCGACGTATTTTGCCGGCTCCGGCAGCGGGCCTTTGGCGCCGGTCTGCTCGGCGTAAATGCGAATATTGTATTTGAGTCCTTCCATTGTGACTTCGCCGTCGGGAGGCCAAAAGCGATTTTGCGTATAGAACTCCCAACCTGCGCGGGCATGGGTCGGCTTGAGCTGCATCTCTTTGGCCAAAAAGTCGACGGCGGCTTCTCGGTTTTCATGCAGCCAGCGCAGTGACTGCACCATCGCGCGCATGAAACGCACCGCAATCGGGCGGTTCTTTTCCGCCCAGCTTCGGCGCATCGCGATGACGTTGGTTTGAAAATAGGGCACGCCGTCAGAAAGCTTGCCGATGATATTGAACCCGGCTTCCTCGGCGGCTAAATTAAGCGGCACAGCCACGGTCGTCGCGCCTATCTGGCCCGATTGCAACGCCGCCAGGTTGGTTGCCGAGCCACCCGCGATTATAAGGAGTTTATAATCGCGGGGGTATTCCAGCCCTTTTAACTTCAGCGCCTCGCGCAGCACCGTAATCGTTCCGCCGGTCAACGACGCGGTACCGAAGGTTGCCCCGCGCAAATCTTCGTAGCCCTTGATGTGCTTCGCCGCAATGATGAATTGCGCCGTGCCGTTAATGACGCCGCCGGTGAGAATGAAATCCAGGCCCCGCTCCGACGCATCGATATAAGGTTCAGCGCCGCCGGAGCCGATATGCAGAGATCCGGCGGACAGCGCCTGGACGGTCATCGGCATGCCGCGCAGCAGAACAAGCTGAACGTCGAGGCCCTGCTGCTCGAAGAATCCCTTCTTCGTGCCGACCCAAAGCGGGCTGTAGCCTAGGGTTTTGCTCGACGCGCCGAGAAAAAGCTTCGGCCTGTCCTGGGCTGCAACCGAGACAGTGAGCAATAAAGAAACCCAAAAAGCGATGAAGAATCCGAGATGAAAAATCATGCGGCCCCTCTTATTTCACAACCTCCGCAGCTCCGGCATCGCTTCTTTCGCAAACAGCCGCATGGAAGCCAGCGCCTTCTCCTGCGGCAGGCTACCGGAAGCAATATTGAACATGAGCTGTTCCGGGCGCATGGCATCGACGTAGAATTTGATTTTCTCGACGCACTCCTCGGGCGTGCCCCAGACGGCCATTACATTGGGCCACTCTGCCGTGACCGCACCGCGCGCTTTCTCCGGCGTGCATAACTTTTCGAACGCCTCTCTTGACGCGCTCTTGGTCGCGTAGGCTTCAATTTGCCCGCTGAGGGTTGGCCGGCTCATTCTGCCGCGTAAGAACACGTCGGCTTGGCTCGACAGCGCCAGGGCGCCGTTGGCGATAGCCTCCTCGCGATCGCGCGCGACATGCAGGTGAATACCCAACACGACATCACTGTTCCGCTCTACAGGCAAATTCTTACGATAAGTCTCGGTTAGACCGCGAACCAGTTCGAGAGGAATACCGAGATAACCGGGCTGGACTAAACCTTGACCGACTTTGCCGGCAAAGCTGGCACTATCAGGTGTCGTCGCGGCAGCAGTGTAGATCGGCGGATGCGGCTTCTGTATCGGCGGCGGGCTTAGCTTGAAATCACGAATTTGCCAGAACTTGCCATCGAGTTCTTCGATATACTCGCCTTTGAAAATCTCGACCAGCATGCGAATGCCTTCTTCAAAGCGCGCCGTGCTTTCGGCGGGATTGACGTTCATCCGATTGAGCACCCAAGGATGGCCGCGGCCGATGCCAACCATGATGCGGCCGTTGGCGAGAAGATCCGCCGCGGCAATTTCGCTCGCCAAAATCGCCGGATGATGCAGCGGCATGCTGATAATTCCGGTGAGAAAGTGAATTCGTCTTGCCCGCTGCGCCGCGGCGACATAGAGACCCAGGGGAAACGGCGAGCAGGAAAACAGGTCCTTGCCGTAACTCTCGGTGATCGAGAAAAAATCGTAGCCCAGCTCGTCGGCTACGGCGATCTGCTCCAAAACTTCGCGGTAAGTTTGCTGCTCCGATTTCCCTGGATACGAAAACTCCGTGAATAAGCCAATCTTCATCTGTCTCTCACTGCCATGAACGTCCGTAACCTTGAACGTTGAACCTTGAACTTTGAACCGATGATTATGCGCCAATAATCATCGTCGTTCCGACGCTGTTCGGCGTGAACGCCTCCGGAAATTCCCGGGCGATCAAATGCGTCGCCTTCCAACCGGTGCAGTGCTGCGGCACGATAACGCCGGGATTGAATTCCTTCAACGCCTGCACCGTCGGCGCGACGATGGGCTCGAAGATCGGCCCGGTGAGATGGAAGCCGCCGATCACGGCGTGAATCCGGCTCACCCCCGTCAGCTCACGCGCGCATTTGAGCGTATTGATCACGCCGGCATGGCCGCAGCCGGTGAGAACAACCAAACCTTTGTCCTTGACGTTAATTACGATGGCCTGATCGTCGTGAATCCAGGGATCGGGTTGCCACTTGCCTTCGATCAGCGCTACCTGGTTCGGGCTGCCCTTTTCGTAAGGCGTCGTGCGCGGAATTTGTCCGGTCACCAGCGCATGATCCGCGATGAGCATCGTCGGCCCGCGCTCCTCGATAATCTGCACATCTTCGGCTTCGAGGTCCTTCTTGCTCGGCGGAAAATGCTCGGATTCATGGCCGTCGGGCTGAACGTTCTTGCGCTTGAGATAGGCGTCGGGGTGGAGCACGATTGGCACTCTGGGACGACCATAGCGCTTTATGAATCCCATCAGGCCCCGCGTATGATCGGTGTGGCCGTGACTCAAAACTACGGCGTGGAGCTCGTTACCTTTGATTTCCAGCACATCCATATTGTGCAGCACGCCATCGACTGTGACGCCGGTATCGAAAAGAAAAGAATCCTTGTTGCCGCCATCGCAAGTGGTCACCAGCATCGAAACCCCATGCTCGGCGCGCAGCTGCGGCCGCGCAAGCGAGTCGCGCTTGCGCTGATGACGCTTGGCAACCGGAGTGTCGCCCATGAGAACGTCGATGGAATTGTCCATGACGCTGAGAATCTCGACGCGTTCAACGGACTTGAGTGGCAAAACCGGCATCGCGACCTCCTTACTTGACTTCATGCTGGAACGGTTTTTTGAGCATCCAATGGACAATCTGCTCTACTGTTTCGGATTCCCTGCCAAGATAACCATGCTGGCTTTGCAATCGCCGCAAAGACAAACGCGAACAAAATTGTCGCTAATCCACTGAGCATGGGCTTCTCGAGCTTACTTTTTCACCGACCTCCACGCCGCGTCGATGTTGGCTTCAAGACGGTTCTGGTCATGCCAATCGGCGTACTCAGGCATCTTTAGGTCCTTTTTGATCTCGGCGAGGGATTTACCCTGCGCCGCCATCTCACCCACCCGCTTGAGCAGCAAAGTATAAAACCCTTCATATTCGTCGAAGACCTTCGTCGTGGTCGCCGGACCGTGGCCAGTAACTACAACTTCCGGGTCCAATGATTTCATCAACTTGTAGCTGGCAAGCACGTCGGAGAGCACAACCGAAGGCCGAAGATTGAGAAACCGTCTTACATTGGCCGCCGATGCCGCGAACAGCACACGCTCTTTGGGCAACCAAATGGCCGTGTCCGCCTCGCTGTGAACGTTTTTTAGATATATCAGTTCGAAGGTGCGTTCGCCGAGATTGATCGTCATCTTGTTCTTGTACTCGATATGCGGCGTGATCATTTTGTAACCTTGTATAGCCTCACGCATCTGTGGGGATTGTGCCGCAAGTGTTTCAGCGCGCTTGGGATTGAAGTCCTTTTTCATAGCCTCCCCAGCTCCCTCGTGGTTGATGATCGTGGCTGGGGGCGAAAACACAAAATGATTGCCGGTATGATCGTTGTGCGTCTCCGTATCGATAAGGAAAACGATCGGCTTGTCGGTAACTTTTTTTATCGTGGCCAACATATTGCGGGAGGCCAACGGACTGCTGCAGCTATCGATCATCACGACGCCTTCCTGGGTAACCACGAAGCTGCAAGTTGTCGTGGTCGCGTCGGGAGCATAGACGTAAATTCCGTCTTTGACCTTGGTAAAGCCGGGACCAAGGTCCTGGGCACCCGCGGGTGGCGCGGATAGAAAAAACGCTATGGCGGCCAAACTCAGCGTACCGAATCGTCGTTTCATGATATCCTCCTCGATAATGGTAGGCGATTCCCGGCCATCGAGCCGCCGTTAAGCTAGCCGAAGTCGGATTCCATCGTCAAGCGACTTGATGCTGATGGAATCCGATTGACCGTGACCCTCGCGTCGTACTATGAGAGGCGAGGATTGTAATCGTCAGCTCTAGGAGAGTGCCATGAAGCAATCGTTCCTGGTTATCACTTTTCTTCTCATCGCCACGGCCGCCCCGGCGCAAGCTCCCTTCTACCAGGGGAAAACCATTAGAATTGTCACTGGTTATCCCGCCGGCGACGTCAACGATCTGTGGCCGCGCCTTATCGCGCAGCACATGACGAAGTACGTTCCCGGCAATCCCTCCTTCATTATCCAGAATATGCCCGGCGCGAGTTCGATGATCGCAGCGAACTATGTCTACAACGTCGCCAAGCCGGATGGTCTCACGCTGGGCTGGATCGCACCGACGCTCTACTTTGACCAGCTTGTAGGACGCAAAGAGGTCCAGTTCGATTGGGCCAAGTACGGCTTCATCAGCTCACCGGCCCAGAGCGAGCACCAACTCTACATGCGCGCGGACACTCCATACAAAACGATCGAAGACGTCCGCAAAGCTGCAGAGCCGCCCAAATGCGGCTCCGGCGGCGCCACCGGCACGGGCTTTTATTTTCCCAAACTGCTCGAAGAGACCGTCGGCGCCAAATTTAATATCGTCCTAGGCTATCAAGGCGGCGGACCTATTGATCTTGCCGTAGAAAAAGGTGAGATTCATTGCCGCGCCATGACCATCGAATCTTTCTTTGCGCGGGAACCCTTTCACACCTGGCGCAAGAAAAATTTCGTGCGAAGCATCGCGCAGTCCGGCCACAAGCGCGACGCGCGTTTGCCTGACACGCCGACGATTCACGAGCTGATGGATCAATACAAAACAACCGATCAGGCGCGACGGGTCGCTACCGTCATACTTGCCGGGGGCGTGTTTGGCCGTCCCATGGTCGGTCCCGCCGGCATTCCCGCCGACCGGCTCAAGATTCTGCGCGCCGCCGCCATGAGCGCGCTCAATGATCCGGAACTGAAAGCAGAAGCCGAGAAAAGGAACTACGAACTGGATCCGGTGAGCGGCGAAGAGATGGAGAAGCTCGCCAAGGAAGTCATGGCCCAGCCGCCGGCGGTCATTGAGAGGATGAAAAAAGTATTGGGAAATTAATCCGGGTCACACTCGCGCCGCGCGCGTAACATGAGTTGAAGCGAAGTCAGGTCAGAAAAATATATTGATTCTGCTGAAAAACCCCTTGCCACGCTTCGACAAGCGTGAACGGAAAGTTCCTAACCTCATCAATCCCTACCCATTCGCCCTGAGCCTATCAACGGACGAATGGGTTAGTCTTGAGCGGCATCAATCTCATTGCCCCAATACTTTTTTCACTTTTTCGATCACTTCTCGGGGCTGAACCATAACTTCTTTGGCAGTTGCTTCCAATCGGTCGCCGTTGGTTGGGTCCATATCCCACTTTCGCTTGTTAGCGTCGGCTATTAACTCTGGGTCGTTCATTGCCTTCGTGAACGCCTCCCGCAAAGTCTTGATCCGCTCAGCGGGCACCCCCGGTGATGAAATAATGGGCCGGCCGAGGTCGCCGGGGGAAAGCAGCACCCGCGCCAATCGCTTGGTCTCATCGGCTGTCTTGTTGGCATCCATCAGCTCGTAAATCGTTGGAACATCCGGCAATTTCGGGTAGCGTTTTTCGCCGCTTTGCACCAAGGCGCGAACAAAACCGCTCTTGATCCAAGTCCGAGTGGGCTCCCGCCCGACATACGCCGAAACTGTCCCGGCGCGGCAGTGCACTTCGCCCTTTTCAATCGCCAGATTCATTTCGCCGCCGCCCCCATATCCAAGCACCATGTTGAGCTTGACACCGAGCCCTTCCTCAAGGAGTTTTGGCAGAAAATAGCCAAGACCGGCCCGCGCCAGTGCCGCGCACCGTGGCGGCTCCGCCGCAGTGCGCAGCGCCTCCACAGTCTTGTAAGGCATATCGCTGCGCATAAACAAAACCTGGTCGATCTGTTCCGGTGATCCGATCCAAGAAAACTTCGCCCAGTCGAACTTTACTTCTTTGGCGCCAATTAGCTGATCAATATAAATGGCCGGATTGACGAAGCCGAGGGTTAACCCATCTGGCTTGGCGACGTTGTAGACATAGTTCGCCGCGATTATTCCTCCAGCTCCCCCCATGTTTTGCACTATGATATCGGGTGTTCCGGGAATGTTTCTACCGAAATGCTGCGCCAGAAAGCGCGCCCAATCGTCCTGTGCTCCGCCCGCCGTGTTTCCCACCACAAACCTGATTGATTTGCCTTTGAAAAACTCATCGGAGGCAGCATGCGAAAGGCTAGCAAGAAAGGCAAACCCGATCAGCATCGATACGCAGAAAAATGTCCTTTTCATAAACTCTCCTTCATGGTCGCTGCGTGGAGCCCCACGGCTTTACGGCCGTGGCACCTCTCCACAAGATTGGCAGGGCGGAACCCTCCGAAGCGTACCCTCCTGCGCCAAGGCTACGGAGGGTACCCACCTCGCATTCATCCACGGGTTGACACCTGTGGCTTTCTGCGAAGGAGGGTAAAATAGGGCAAAATCGGCATGGCTGTCAATCGGCGTTTCACAATCGTCGCGATTCAGAATCGTTAGAAAAACGTCAGCGCCGAACAAATTCGTGCTTTTTTAAGAATGAAAAGACAATCTCATCGAACGCCGCCGGGTCTTCGAGACAGCACGCATGACCGGCGCCGGAGATAAAGTGATGCTCGGCGCCGGCAATTTTCTTAGCCATCTCCCGGCTGCGCGCCAGCGAATTATCGAATTCGCCGTTGATAACGATCACCGGCATCTTGAGTTCTGGCAATCGCAACGTAAAATCGCGGTTCTGCAGCGCGTGAAAGATTTCGGCGATGGCCGGGGCGCTCAGCCGTGAATCCATCTCAGTGTGCATCCCCAGCAAGTATTTGCCGATTTTCGTCTGCGGAAAGTTTTTGCTAACGAGATCAGACAGATGTTGAATGTGAAACGCCGGCACGCCCTGTTTCATGTAACCGTCGATGCGGCTCTGATATCGATCGCCCGGCTGGCTGCTGCAGCCGATGAGAACGAGCGCCTTGAAAATCTCCGGATGATTGAGTCCAAGCTCAAGTCCCATCACGCCGCCGACGCTCACGCCGAGGAATACGGCTTCGCGCGCGCCTTCCTGGCGGCATACGGCAACCACGTCTTCGCACAAGTCCGTCACGGTGATTGAAGTCGCCGGTTTGTCGGAATAACCGTACCCGCGCAGATCGATGTTGATGATTTTGAAGAATGTGGAGAAGTGCGCGACCTGATAGAGAAACATGCGCCGGTCAAACGGGTTGGCGTGCATGAGCACAAGGGGAAATCCCTCGCCGGAGACTTCGTAGTACGTCTTGACGCCGTTTCTGATACTGTAGGGCATACCACTCCTCTGCAATCAGGATATAGCATCCTAAATTGACGATTTGACAGGACAATACGGACTCACCACGAAGGCACGAAGAGCACGAAGTTTAAGAAAATAATTATCCGATCGCTTCGTGTCCTTCGTGCCTTCGTGGTGAAATATCCATTTCTAATTGGTTGCCGCTCTGCCGCGCTAGGTCCTTCGTGGTAACAATTCGTCGCGTTTAACAAGCGCATCAGTCGTTGGCGTGCAACGCAAACGTCGCGGAATCCTCGTTGGTGATTTGCAAGCGGAAGCCGCTCGGTTCCTTGAAATAGGTGCCCAGCTGTCCCGGCCTCCGTCCTTCCCGCTCACCATGCTCGTCGCGCTCCTCGATGCCCGCCGCGTGCAGCTTGTCGACGATGGTGTTGAAGTTGTCGTCGGTCACCGTAAAGGCGAAGTGCCGCCCGCGATACGTCGTTTTCGTGACCTCGCTTAGTTCGTTGACTTGATTCAAAATCACGCACTGCCCCGAGGGGAAGGCGACGGCGGCCATGCCATTCTTCTGTTCGCGCACTGCGCAGTTGAGGAAGCGTTTGTAGAACTCCACGCTGGCGTTCAAATCGGTTGTATCGAAATGAAGATGATCGACCTTCGTCTTGCCGATGCCGTTCGCCTTCGTGATCTCAAGAAAATTTCCTTCGCTATCCTGAAACACCAGGCCTTCGTTCCACACACAACCCAAGCCGCCTTCGTTCTGGATATCTTTGACGAAGGAACTCGCCTTACGGATTTTTGCCGCCGTCGAATCGTACTCGGCCTCAGGCACCAGAAACGAATGGCGCGGATAGGAGTTAGCGCTCTCGCGTTTGGGCAACGTGGCTTTTCCCTGGGTGAAGAGCCCGACGTGGTTTTCACCCAACTTCATGAATACTCGCGTCATGTTGGGCGTTACGTCCCGCCGCAAAGTTCTTGCGCCGAGAACTTCTGTGTAGAATTTCTCGCCTCGATCGGCGTCCATTACCGCTACGACGAAGTGATCCAAATGTCTTACGTTACCGTCAGCGCCCATGGTTTTACCCTCCTTTTGATGGATTTCAGTTTGGCTCGTTGTTTCACTGTAACGCTGCTTCCCGTACCGGCGCACTCACGGGAAAGACGACGATCCGTTCTTTGGGAAAATGCACGGATACCTTTTCCACCCTCTTTTGATCGTCGGGTATGGCTTTCACGGTCAACGTCGTCTCGTTGATCTTGACCTCAGCGATCACCTGGTCGCCCAAGAACGCCGAACTCAACACCTTCCCCTCTAACCGATTTTCGCCTCCAGTGGAAGACGCCGCCAGTTTAATGTCTTCGGGCGGGATACCGACGACGACGGGGCCCATGTGCCCATTATCACTCTCGACCATGAGCGGCCCAATCTCCCTCTTAACGCGATGCTGGTCAAGCAGCTTCCCGCGCACCCAGTTGATGGAGCCGAGAAATTCAAACCTTGAACATTGAACGTTGAACCCTGAACTCCTCGTTTTGAACGGTTTGAACTATTATCGGTTTTTTTTTATAGTTCAATCAGCTTGCCAAGTCCGCGCCGAACCGCCTCTTCGTAGAGCCACGCCGCAAATACTATGTCCCCATATCCGCCCTGCGACTCGCGAAAAATATTTATCTCGTCACGGCTTTCGCGTCCGGGTACCAAGCCGGCAACAAGCTCGCCCAATTCCGGAATTCGGCTCCAGGATAGTTTTCCCTCCGCAATTAATTCTACCAGCGGCAGCGCCGCCGATTTGTCGTTATAGTTCCGTTCCTGTTCCTGGCTGCCGACCACGATGCGCTGGGCTCTTAGATGCAGCCCGCGGCTCAATTCCGTCGGCTTGCCCATGCTGCTAACATGAGTCCCCGGCTCGACCCAATCTTCCGGAAATATTGGCGTCAACGAATTGGTCGCCGTGAGCACGACATCCATCCCGCGCACCGCTTGCTCCGCGCTATCCACCCCGCGCACCGTAACGCCCAGCAGTTGCTCCCCTTCCTCGCAGAATTGTTTGCGTCGCTGGGGGTCGCGGCTCGAAACAAATATTTCTTTGATGGGACGGACGGAAAGCAATCCCTTGAGAATTCCAAAAGCGTTTCTTCCGACACCGAACAGACCCAGCCATTTTGAATCTTCCCGCGCCATATGCTTGGCGGCGATGGCGACCACGGCCGCGGTTCGCAACGTTCCAAACGGAAAGCCCATGAACGACAACAACTCGCCCGTATCAGCGTCGAACAGCAGCGCGTACATTTTATCACCGCCACCCAAACCACTGCTGGGACCGAGCCGCACCCCCACCCGGCGCGAGTTGAGCGTAGCCCCCGACACCACCCGCAGCCCCTTATTCGCGCCAACGGGTATATGAAACGGCGCGTGAGGAACAATGCGTCCGTTTACTTGTTGCCTGTGCGCCTCCTCGATCAACTCGATAGCCTTATCGAGATCGAGCAGCGGTCTTAGTTCGTCACGGCTAAGAAGTAACGGCATCATTCATTTCACTTTCAAAATTGCTGTCACCGTCATCTACGATAAGAACGCGCGAATTTGTATCCGAGCATCCTACGTTGAACCTTGAACTTTGAACCTTGAACGGATTTTATGCTCCGGCAACCGCTAGTGCATGCGGCCTCTTTCCGAGCCGCCGCCCGCCGTTCTTCGTTACCACGACGGTATCGCCCCATTGGCAGATATACTCCCCGTCTGCGGAAACCGCCGCGGGTTTGCAAATGAATACCATATTCTCGCGCATCTCGACGGCTAGCTGGCGTGGACTCTTGGCGTGCGGCGTGATGATCGGACCGTCGTCACCTTGGCCGCGTCCGTGCATGTTGAGATCGCCGCGGGCGCCCGCCGCTGGACCCGATTTCGGCGCCGCGCTTTCCGCCGTTCTCTTGGTTAGCTCGGCCAACTCACCGACAGTAATATCAGGCTTCAGGCTTTCAACCACTCGATTGAATATCTCTCTTTGCACATTGATCAGCTCGGCCTGAATCGGATCGATCACTTCGACGAATACGGGTTGCACCCCCTGGGCGCGATAACCGATCCAGGACGCTTCTAATTCATTAATAATGACATCGCCCCTTTCGAGCAGCCGCATGCTCGGCCGCGTCAGCGTGCGCTTGGGATTCTTGCCGGATACCCAGAAACAATGGATCGGCAGCTCGGAACCATTGCGGGTCATGGCGTAGTGCACCGCGGCCCAAACTTCCCAATCTTTGACGCCGACCTTGGCTGCCTCGATTTCTGCCCGAATAGCGATCTCATTGATGTCCATCGACCTGGCCAAAGCGCCGATTTCTTCATCGCTCTTCACGTAGCGAACTTCATCGAGAATAGCCGTGGCGTCCATCAACTCGGCATGCGGAAACGCCTCGCGGATCTGCTTCCAGGTGCCGTAGAAGATCGTGCCTTCGGGCGTGCGCGTGCCCTCGACTTCGCCAAGCCCCGTAATGCCGATGCGGCCGCGCTCGATGTTCAGTTCCTTGAGCCGCTCGACGATGACACGGCCGTAGTTGCGCCGCGCCTCGCGCACGTCCGTAACCCAGTCCTGCACCGTCGGCCAACGCGGCGCCGCCGATGTGGCGATGGCCGTCACCTCCCCTTCGAGCGGGAACACCGCGGCGAGGTCGGGCTCACCGCCGCCGCAGTGCGTGAGATAGCGCGTGTTGGCTTGATAGTCAGCCGAGTGGCCGCTGTTCTGCGGCGTGACGATGACGTCGATATTGTTTTGCCGCATCAACTGGCGCACCGCCTTCCAGCGGCGGTCGCGCTCGGCAATTGAAAAACGCGGATAAGGGTAAAGTTCAGCCATTTGCATTACTCTATTTTAAATTCAATCTCACCACGAAGGCACGCCTTCCGCTCGCCCACAGAAAATGAAAATGGAGGATCCCCTTCGTAGCCCGGATGGAGCAAAGCGTAATCCGGGTTTCTTCATTTACGCACGCCGCTGTCTCTGCCACGCCCCACGCCACTTTCCTGGATTCCGCTTCGCGCCATCCAGGCTACAATGCTGCGCGTTCTTTGCGGTTAAATCCTCCCCTCCGACACCCGCTCCGGGCAGCCACATAGGGCTGCCCCTACATTTTTTCCTATGTGCTCTTTGTGGTTAAATTTCTTCTTCCCTTTGATTGCGGCTGTGCTGCGCTTGGCGCTTTGCGGTCAAACATTCATCACGATCAATTTCAGCACGCGCTTGCCGAGACGGCGTGCGCCGTCGTCGGTGACCGTCACAGTGTCACCGATGCTCGCGCGCCCCTTCCCTTGCACCGTCCGGACTTGCGGTTTGAGAATGAAAGTCATGCCGGTCTGGAGCTCGATCTTGGAGAAACGCTCCAAATCTTCATTGCCCATCAATGCCGGCCCGTCGTCGCCAAGGCCACGGGCGTGCATCATCGGATGACTCCATGAATATTTGCCCCTGCTCTGACCTTCGACGGTTCGAGTATAGATATCGAACAGCGTTCCGAAGGTAGCCCCCGGTTTCATTGAGCCGAGAATAGCGTCGAAACAGACGCGCGAGATGTCGATCATTGTTTGATACTCCGCGTCCGGCACGCCCACCACCGCGGGGCTCACGGCCTGCGCCGCGTAGCCGCCGTACTTGGCTTCAATCTCATTGACGATACGGTCGCCTTTCTGGATTTGATAATCCGTCGGAACGAAGGAGCTGTTGGTGAGTCCCGGCCCGGCGCTGAGAAAAAACAGCGTCGGCAATTCGCCGCCGTTTGAAAGCATCGCATGCATCATCGTGCCATAGAGTTCCTTCTCGCTCACACCAGGCTTGGCGGTTTCCTTCATCGCTTCAATGGCCTTTTCGATGATTGCCGCGGAACGCTCGAGAAACGAGACTTCTTCCGGACTTTTGACGGCACGAATTTCCTGCATCATCTCCGTGGCGTTGACAAGCTTAGCCTGCGGGAAAGTGTCTTGAATCGCTTTGACCGATGAATAGGGAATGATTCCCTCCGGCGCGCGAACGAGGCCCGCAAGCCCGGAGATTCCTATCGTGCCCTTTTCATACCCCAGCTCCTTGATGCGCTCGATGGCGTTCTCGCTCCAACGGTTACGGCCATCGCGGACGTCGGAGACCCATTTCTGCGCTTGCTTCCACCACCCCGCGCGATTGAAAATGTAAGCCGTGACTTCCCCCATCAACGGAAACACGGTGAACACTTCGGTCGCGAAACCACCAATGGAAGTTAGATAGCGGGAGTCGCCCTGCATTTGCTCCCACCGTCCCGTGTTGGCCGGCAAGACCAAACAATCGATGCCGCGCTTCGCCATCTCCGCGCGGACGATTCTGTAACGGCGATCACGTTCTTGAATGGATAGTTGTGGTATCATTTCTTGCCTCAGAGTTTCGGGTTTTCCCGTGTCCAACTATTTGAACGACTGGAACGTTTGGAACTATTGGAACCCAAATGATCGTTCCAGCTGTTTAAGACGTTCACACTAATGTCCGGCGCTTCGTTCGAACCGATGGCCAATCTGAATGCGGTTGCCGAACGGATCGTAACCGTACACCGTATGGCCGCCCTGTTCATGCCATGGTATTTTCGTCGGGTCCGGTCCCCAGTAGTATTCTTTACGATTGAACTTTTCGAGAATCGGCGGGTACAGCTCGGGCGCGATGCGAAAATCGATATGCGGACCTTTGACCGCACGGGTGCTGCGCTCCGCGACTTGATCGACGCGGTGGAGAATCACTAACTGACCGGTGTTCGGCACTGTGAGCGTGAACTGTTCGTCGCCCGGCACTTGTTTCCCTTCAGTCAGACCGAAGGTATCACGATACCAGCTTTTCCCCTGCTCCAAATCCGTCACTTCCACGCGCACGTGGCTGATTCTTCTGAGCGGGACGATCTTACCCTGCGGTTTGTCACTGACAGGATCGCGGCGAATGCAAAGCTCCATTGTATTGCCGTCGGGGTCGAGCACAAAGAGCGATTCTTTGATCGGGCATGGCGCCGCATACTCGACCGGGCCGTGAAATTTCAATTTTCTCTCTTCCGCCGCGCGAGCGACATCGGCTAGACTTTCCGCCGCGACTTCGAAGCCGTAAACCACGCCTTCCAACAGCTGCGCAGGATTGGGCGAGATGGGAAAGTCTTGCAGCGCCACACCCCAACCTTTGTGATTAGCCAGAGTGTAAAACACGATCTGCGGCACTTCTCTGTTCAACCCGCGGATCGTCAAGTTGGTCAGGTGATCAATCTCGCCGCCCATGAACGTTCCATAAAAGCGGTGCGCCCGCCCCAGATCGTTACTCGGGATAACTCCATGGTCGATCCGTTCGATGGTTACCATTTCAGTTGCTGCCATCTTGATCCCCCTTCCAATTTTAGATTTTGGTCTGCGGGGCCGCTTTTGGATTTTAGATTGTCGGAGGAAGAATTCAGAAGTCGGAGCCAAGATTTTTCATTCATGGGCTTTTTCTTCCCCAATCCCAAATCCAAAACCTGTGGTGAGCTATGTCGAACCATCGGAAATCCAAAATCGCCTTCACTTTCCCGACTTCTGTCGGGCGGCGGTGATCAATTCGCCCACCGGCTTCCACTCCATCCAGTCGTGCCGGCTGATTTCGATGTAGTCGACGTCCTTGCGTCGCCGCGCCGCCTCCGGCACGACGTTCGCTGGCAAATCTTCGCGCATCGAAGTCGTGGTCTCGTCTTCCTGCGTATTGTTCGCCTGTCGAAACGCGATTTGGCCTTCCCGCGACAAATACCAGTTGATAAAAACCTTGGCGGCGTTGGGGTGCGGTTGATTGTTCATCAAGACGATCGCGCCGTTATTCGAGCCGATCCCCGGCGCTTCTTTGAAATGATAGGGATTCACCTCCGCCACGGGAAGTCCCTGTTCCACTGCGCGCCTGAGCCGGCAGAGAACACAAATCAGATATTTGCCCGATGCCAGCCAATCGGTGCCCTGGCGAAAATCGCTGAAATAGGTGAGGTCCATCTCGCCGCCGTAAAGCCGTTCGAGAAATTTTGGTCCGACTTGCGGATGGTGATACATGAAGAGCAACGCCGTCGAGACGTAGTTGGGGCGCGGCCATAGCGCGACCGTCTTTCCCTTCCACTTGGGATCGAGCAGGTCCCACACGGAGCGGACCGACTCCAGATTGACCAACTTGGTATTGGTGTAAAACGGCGGCCCATAGAGCGTGCTCTGATAGACGAAGACGTACTGGCCCTCGGGATCGACGTAGCGGTGCTTACCCTTCCACCACTTGGAGAGATCGGTCACTTCGGGCAGCACCAACGCCGGCGGCAAAGGATCGAGGGTCTTGCCGCGGTAAAAACTATTGTAGGTCGCGCCCGGCGCGCCGAGCATGGCGTCGACTAAAAACTGGCCCGCGCGCCGCTCCGCCATGATTTTGGTAACGATCTCGCTGGTCGTGCTGATGCCGACCGAGTTCAGTTTGATCTTGGGAAATTTCTTCTTGAACGCGTCCCAGATCACTTGCAGGTCGCCGACGGAGTTGGTCGCGTAAACCGTAACCTCGCCTTCCTTCTCCGCCGCTTTGACGACATCTTCCCAACGCGATGGAGACGGTCTTGCCGCCTCGGCTGCGGCGGCTGTTTCTGACAGCTCTAAAAGTGGCGGGCTCAGGAACATGATAATGATCCACAAGGGAAGATGCCAAGTAACGGTCTTCGTCTTACTCATGCCTAATGCCTCTCGCCTCATGCCTTCTTACTCAGTACTAATCTCCTGTCCCAAGCCGCGGCGTTTTGCCTCTTCGTAAACCCACGCAGCCAAAGCCAAGTCACCATAGCCGCCCTGCGAGTCGCGGAAGACTACAATGCTGCTCGATAAATCCGGCGCGGAGCTTTTTCCGGAAACGATGTCGCCAAGTTCGATGACGGAATTCCAGCTAATCTTGCCCTCTTGCTGCGAAAGCCGAATCAGCGGCTGATCGAGTTTGGTATCGTAGTATCCCAGCTCGTGCGCCTTGCTGGTCACACTGATCAAGTTGGCGCGCAAATAAACTTCGTCGTCGAATTCATTGGGCCGGCCGACGCCGAAGACGGCCAGTCCCGGCCGCAGCCACCGACCGAGCAGCGCCGGCGCCGGTGAATTTGTGCTGACCAAAACGAACTCCGCCGCGTCAATCGCCTGCTCAGCCGACATGGCGGGTTCAACCGAAATTCCGAGTTTATCACCCGCGGTGCGCGCGAACGCTTCGCGATGTGCCGCGCTTCGGCTGTAGACGATTGCTCTTTCGATTGGGCGTAACCCAATCGCCGGTTCGAGAACCGCCAGCGCCAAACGGCCGCTGCCAATCAGCGCGACGGTTTTCGCGGCGGCGCTACTCAGCCGGTCGATAGCGAGCCCTACCGTCGCGCTGATGCGCAGACTACTGAACGGATAACCCATCAACGACAAAAGCCTGCCGGTGCCTATTTCGAACAGCAGCGCCAGCGCCTCGCCGCCGGTCACGCTGACTCTCAGGCCGTTTTTGTTCTGCGCTTCGAGGCCACCGACCACCATGCGCATGCCGCGGTCCATGAAACGCAGCGGCGGTACTTGTCTGACGTTACCGTCGGACTGCTCACGTAATGTCTGCTCGATCACGCCCATCGCCCGGCGCAAATCGAGCAACTCCGATACTTCAGATCTGCGCAGAAGGAGTGCCACGTACGTCCTGGTTCAACCGCGCAACGAGCGCTCCGACCTATTGCCTATTGCCTGATGCCTATTGCCTTCCCGCTACTGCGCCAATATTTTCCTGATCCGGTCCAGCACATCCGGCGGCTGATTGATCACGTCCCTGGCGATCTTTGCCAACTCTTCGCCACTGACCGCCGTGATCTCCAGGTTTTGCTTGGCGGCCTCGGCGAGGAGCTGCGGATCGGCCATGCTCTTCATGGCGGCATCGCGCAGCGTTTTGGCAATGTCCGGTGCCGTCGATGGATGGGCGACGATGGGCCGGCCGAGCTCACCGGAACCCAACATGACGGTCGCCACCCGCCGTCCCAGTTCCGGCGTTTTGAATTCATTCATGAGATCACCGTACAGAGGAGTCTCCGGCAACCGCGAATCGCGGGTTTTACCGGTTTGCATGAGAATGCGCACAAAGTTCTTTTTGCGCCAGGTATGGTACGGCTCGCGACCAAAATAGGCTGCCGTGGTAAACGAGCGGCAGACGACTTCGTTGCGCTCCGTAGCCAGGTCTATCTCATTGCCCCCGGCATAACCGGTCACGATGTTGAATTTAGTGCCGAGGGTTTCTTCGAGTAACCTGGGAATGTAGTGACCACTGGTTCCCGTGCCAGTCGCGCCACACTTGGGCGGCTCCTTGGCACTGCGGATATCCTGGATGGTCTTATACGGCGCATCCGCGCGCATGTAGAGCATATGCTCCGATTTGTCCGAGCTCGCGATCCAGGTGAATTTCGGCCAATCGAACTTTATCTCTTTGTTGCCTTGAATCTGATTGAAATAATGCGCCGGATTGATCGAGGCGAGCGTCAAGCCATCGGGCTTGGCCACTGCATAAACGAAATTTGCCGCCACTATGCCGCCGGCCGCCGGCATGTTTTGCATGATCACGTTGGGATTGCCGGGAATATACTTGCCGATGTGATTTCCCAAAAGCCGCGCGTAAATATCATAAGCCGTTCCCGCGCCGGAACCGACAACAAAGGAAATCGTTTTCCCCTGATAGTACGGCGCCTGGGCGTGGAGCGCCCCCACGGACACGAACAAGAAAAACATGATTCCGAACAGTCTCTTCATTATTCCTCCATAATAAAATGTCTATTTTACTCCCTCGAACGGCAGCGCCGGCAGGACGGCGCCGGACCCGCTGAAGCGCCGCCATACTAGATCGGAAAATGGCCGCCAGCAAGAGCGCAGCTTTGTTCGAACGCCGCAGATCGTTACAGGTGATAGTAGAGTGTCGCGTCAAAGTCGCTTTGAGCGGATGAAAATCCCTCTAAATCTCCGAAGCTGTGAAAAAATTTTACGAGCAACAGAGGTTCGATTCGCTGCATGCGATTTTTTTGCGATGGACTTACGGTACTCTATCGGTCATGAAGAGTTTTAAGCCATCAATTGCTCCCTCACTAACTCTTTATTCCGGCTGCAACGGCGGCCATAGGGTTCGTTTTGTGGTATCCCCTCTAAGCTTGAGCCAACCGCCGGGGTTTCCAGCAAAGCCGCACCCACTGGCAAATATTGTAGGTGAGACAGGCCCAAAGAGATTCCAGTCCCACCTTAACCACACCGCGCAAGCGAAACTGGCGCAAACCAAACTTCTCTTTAATCCAGGCATTGGGAAACTCCGCGACCCCGGCTCGCTGCTTATAGATCTTTTGCGCCTGTTCGGTCTGCATCTTCGCTTCAAAGGCCATCAGTGGAGCCGTCTTCTCCATACGCAGCAAGGAACGTCCCTTTTTGGTCTTGGGACAACATTGCGCCTGAAAAGGACAGCTGCGACAATCCGCCAGTCGCGCCCGGTAGCGACGACTCACCCAACCGGGCTTTCGTTCCTCGGTTTCAAAACTAAGCAGCTTTTCTGCCGGACACCGGTAATGGTCGGTACTCGGATCATAGCCAAAGGCCTCGGGATAAAACTCTGGACTAATACCGCGACGTTTCAATGGATCATTCCACGGGATCTTTTTTCCCTCTCTCAGCGGTCCAATCAAATCAATCTCTTTGTCTGCCATCGCCTCAATGGCCTGGTGCGTCGGGTAAGCTGCGTCCACCACCATCTGCTCGGGCTTTTGCCCAAGATTAGTTTCGATTCGTTCTACGGCTCCTGCCAATTCCCCCGCGTCGCTAGAGGACTGCGTCACGCCCATTGCTACGATGATCTTAGCCTGAGCGTCGGTGGAAATCTGGATGTTGTAGCCTGGCCCATAAGCCCCTTTGGCCCCCAACATCACGCGCGCCTGCGGGTCGGTGCTACTGGCACGTGCTGCTTTTTTCTTTGCCTGTTCTGTGGGCTCATCCTGCGCTGTCTCGCACTGCGTAGCCTTAAGTTGCGCCAACTCCCGAAGGGCCTCTTTAAGCCGCTCCTGCTTCTCGCGCAACGCTCGCTGGCGCGCCCGAAAAACCCGCTGACTGAGTTTTTCCGAGAGCGGATCTCCCATCGCTTTAACCTGCTCCTGAGCCTCTTTAAGATGAGTCTCCAGGGTTTGTTTGCGCCGAAAACTCTTCTCCGATGCGCAAGCCTTGATCTTGGTCCCATCGTGCATGACCCGCTTAAGCGTGACCAGTCCCTGGTGGCTGAGCACTCCCAACACTTCGACAAACAAGCCGTTGAGCGCCTGCTCGTAGTCAATGCGGAAATCCGCCAGCGTGTGATAATTGACCACCTCCATCCCCGTCAGCCACTGATAGGCCGGATCAAACTCACACAAACGCGCAATCTCACGGGCCGAACTGACCCCGTCCTTATAGGCATAGATCCACAAACTGATCAGTACCCGAGGATCCCACACCGGCCGGCCGGCTTGCCCTTCCAAGGCGCCAATCTCGCTGTAGTACCGGGTGAGATCCAACTGACCCACCAACTCCCAGATCGCTCGCACCGCATGCTCTTCGCCCACCAGCTTCTCCACATCGACCGCCCGCAACAACAGTTGATTGCGCTCCACGGGCTTGCAGCGCACCCCAGCCGCCACCTCCGGGGTCTTAGATCTCTCCAGAGCTTTATCGTTTTGCATGCGAGCTCCGCGACGCCCTTCGAGCTTCAGTGCGTGTTATGCGAAGGATCCACTTATTCTCAACCACCCACTCAATGCTCTCACCTTTCTCCATCTCGAGAGCTTGAGCCAAAGGCGCCGGACATATCAGATAGAATTGTCGCTGCCCGTTGGCCCGTTCGACCACTTGGACCTTGGTTAGGTATCCCATGCAAAGCACCTCCGCTCGACGAAATGATTTGGAGGCGACTATAGCATAGTTATATAGCTATGACAAGACCTTTTTCAATTTTTTCACAGCTTCTCCCTTTACAAAGGGAGACTCTCTATTCCCCTTTGAAAAAAGGGGACAAGAGAAGATTATTGGACCAACGTCAGTATGGAATCGATTTAGTAAGTTGCGTGTAACTAGCAACCAGAAACCTGGAACCAGGAACTACCAAAATCAAATCAGCGCCTTTAGCGCTTTGGCCAAAATCTCGATATTCTCTTCCCGCGCGCCGTGGCCCATCAAGCCGACGCGCCAGATTTTGCCTTTAAGCGGCCCCAAGCCAGCGCCGATTTCGATATTGAAATCGTCATATAAGCGCTGGCGCACCTTGGCGTCGTCGGTGCCCTCGGGAATTTTGACCGAATTGATCATCGGCGCGCGAATCGATTGGGCCACCGCTGGCTCCAATTCCAACTTGCGCATCTCGCGAATGAACGTTTCGTGGACGCGCGTGTGTCGCTGCCAGGCCGCATCCAACCCTTCTTCGAGCACGATGCGCAGCGCCTCGTGTAAAGCATAGTTCATGGAGATCGGCGCGGTGTGGTGATAAACGCGCTCGCTGCTCCAGTACTTTTCGATCATCGAGATATCGAGGTACCAGCTCCGCACTTTGGTCTTGCGGTTGCGAATGGCTTCCACCGCGCGGCCGCTGAAAGTCACCGGCGAAAGTCCCGGTAGGCAGCCCAAACATTTTTGCGTGCAGCTGTAGCAGGCGTCGATGCCAAGCTCATCGACGCGCACGGGCGCGCCGCCAAGCGACGTTACGGCGTCGACCAGCAGGAGGGCGCCGTTGTCATGGACGAATTTGGCGATGTCATCCAACGGCTGCAACACGCCGGTGGATGTTTCGGCGTGAACTAGCGCCACCAGTTTGTATTTTTTCCTTGCCAGCGCGTTTTTGAAATTCTGCGCATCGAGCGCCGTGCCCCAGTCTGCCTCGACGGTATCCACCTGCGCGCCACAGCGCTGCGCCACGTCTACCATGCGCGTGCCGAAGACGCCGTTCACGCCGATCAACACGGCGTCGTCCGGTTCGATCAGATTAACGAAGCAAGTCTCCATGCCCGCGCTGCCGGTGCCGGACATCGGCAACGCCAGGCGATTCTTGGTCTGGAACACTTCACGCAGCATCGCCATGCTTTGATCCATGATCTCAAGGAACTTTGGATCGAGGTGGCCGACCACGGGGAGCGCCAGTGCTTGAAGCACGCGCGGATGGACCGGGCTTGGACCCGGTCCGAGTAATATGCGGATCGGGGGATTGGCTTTGGCGGCCGCTGACATAAGAAACCTCGCGATATCTTCTTAGATTTGATGTTTAACGGAATGGCGGGCCTTGGTCCGTCACCTTGGCGGCCTTTGCGCCTTTGCGCGAGTCACAGTATTTCCGATTTCCTTGATCCGAAATTAGGCCCAAATTTCAAATATATTTGCTAGTCTCAAAGCCTTATTCTTCGTCCTTGACGTGGAGTTCCATGCTGCCGATCTTCTCGATGGTGCCGTGCAGGCGGTCGCCATCGCGCAGCTTGCTCACGCCCGCCGGCGTCCCGGTGGTGATCAAATCGCCCGGCCGAAGGGTCAAGCAACTGGTGAGAAAGCGGATATGCTCGCGCAGACCGCAGATCATGTCGCTGGTGTGCGCGGTCATCGCCTCCTTGCCGTTTTGCAAGACCTTGATCGAAAGATTCTGCGGCTCGTCAATCTCGTCCCGGGTCACGATCCACGGACCCAAGGCGCTGAAGGTGTCGAAGCCCTTTCGTATGTTGCGCGTGTTATGGATGCCTTTGCCCCAGGGGTCGCGCTGGCTAATGTCCCAGCAAATCGTGTAACCGAAAACGTAATTCAGCGCTTGGTCTTCAGTCACTTTTCGCGCCCGCTTGCCGATCACCGCACAAAGCTCGCATTCGAAGTCCACCAGCTTGGAAATTTTCGGCAAGATGATCGTATCGCCTGGACCGATAATCGATGACGTCGTTTTGAGAAAGAATTCCGCCATCAAATCGTCCTTGTTTACGACTGCCTTGTTCGCGCTGCCCACGCGCTCGACCATTTCCGCCCGATGCGCGTAGTAATTGGCCGCCGCGGCCCAGAGCGATCCCGGGTTTTGGATGGGCGCCAGCAACTTGGTCGAACTCAGCGCGACTGATGTGGCGCTCTTGGATGCGTCCCGAGCGATATCCATCGCCTTGGGATTGTTGGCGAGGGCGTCGATGATTTCGAGCATCGTATAGCCTTGGCGCGCCAGGCCGGCCTTGATCAACGCGTCGCCAATATTGAACACTTGGTCGCCAACGACCACACCCGCTTGATTATTATTGTAGTGGCAAATCTTCATTTCCGTACCTCCACGGACCCAAAATCTCGAACTTTCCTCTCATACCTGAAGCACCGACCATTGTCCAATGTCCGCTGTGTTCTTGATGGCAAAGAGATCGTTGTCGTCGGCCAGTTTGACGTCGTCCGCCACGCCGTCGTATGTAGGAGCAGAACATCTCGAATCGAGAGATATAACTATGCTCAAACTAAAAGTCGGTGTGACCAAGAATCCCCGTTTCGAGCCGCTCATCGACGGCAGCGTCAAATCGGAGAAGCTCGATCTTGAAATTGTCGTAACGACGCCGCCCGAGCTATTTTACCGCAACCTGAAAAACGATGAATTCGATATCTTTGAGATGTCTATGTCCGAATACCTCATCACCCGCGAGCAGGCTAAGGGCGAGCGCTGGCAATGGTCCGCGCTGCCGATCTTTCCCGCCAAGGCATTCGTCTGGCTCGGCCTGTACATAAACACCGCGGCGGGCATCGCCGAGTTGAAAGATGTACGCGGTAAACGGGTTGGCGTGCCGGACTACGTCATGACCGCCGCGCTGTGGATGAGGACAATTCTCCGCGAACTTTATAGTATTCGTCGCGACGAAATCTCGTGGTACATCGGCCGGACCCGCGACCTGAGCCACGGCGGGCTGCTCGGCGCGGACACCGCTCCTCCGGCCGGCGTCTCGCTCACCTGGCTGACGGCGGCGCAGAGCTTCGACGTGATGCTCGACCGCGGCGAGATTGACGCGGCCTACGGCTTTGCGCCGCGCCACGATCCAAAGCTCTTTTCCCTGAACATCGACCGCTATGGCGGCACTGCCCTCGAAGGCAACCCGCGGCTTAAGAAATTGTTCGCCGATGGCGGCCGCGCCGTTATCGAAGCCTTCTTCAAAAAGACCGGCGTCGTTCCAGCCAATCACGTGATCGTCGCGCAGCGCCGCTTACTCGAGCAGCACTCGGACCTCGCGGCGGAAATGTTCCGGCTGTTCAGCGCGAGCAAACAAAACGCCTATGATAAAGAAGCGCGCCGCGGCCCGGCTTATCTATACTTCGAAGGAACTGACCCCGCGAACCAGGCGGCTACCTACGGCGACGATCCCTTCCCCTTCGGCATCAGCCGCAATCGTCCCATGCTGGAAATGCTTTTCCAGAACTCTCATGAAGAAGGCTTGACGCGAAAGCTCGCGGCCATTGAAGAAGTTTTCTTCAAAGGAACTTTAGACACGTAAAACTCGGGACTGCCTGGACTCGCCCCGCGTCCGCTCATCGGGACGCTGGTGACTAGCTGGACAAACTCCTAGCAGGCCCTCTCCGCTTTTATAACCTTTGCGCCCTTTGTGGTTCATTTTCTTCTCACTGCTTGAGCTGCGGCACCACCTTGTCCGCGAACAGGCGGATGTTTTTCATCGCCATGTCTTGGTGCATGCCGCCGAAGTAGAAGGTGCCGGAAATCGTCGTGAGCCCGACTTCCTCGCTCCATTTGCGAATGCTATCGGCAACGCGCTCGGGATCCCCGGCAAGAACAAATCCTTGTTGCAGTTGCGTCTTGGAAATGGAGTCGCGTCTCTGCTTTTCCCGTCCAACGTTGATGACTCACGCTGCTCGTATAATGCGTCGCCCCTGAGCGCGTTATGGCGTCGATAAATACTTAGCCCGGAGATCCATCAGAATGAGTTCAATTGCCCTTTTGGGCCTCCTCGACAAGCTCTTGCGCTTCTTCGCGCTCTTCGGAAGAAGGACGTTCGGGTTCTTTCTGGGTGAACTCGGCATCTCGCTCGTAACTTAGATGGACAAAAACGGGCAGGTGATCCGAACCGAACTGCGGCAGGACCTTCATGTCCACGAGGCGAAAGTGATCCGAATGAAACACATGATCCAGCGGCCACCGAAAAAACGGCAGCTTGGCGTGAAAGGTGCCGAAGAAACCGCGCCCGATGCGGGGATCGAGCAGACGGCTGATCTTGCGAAAGCGCAAAGTGCCATATGACCATGCCACGTCGTTCAAATCACCGGCAACGATCACCGGCAGCTTGCTCGTCTCACATTCTCGACCAATCAGAATCAATTCCGCGTCTCTTTCCGTTGATCGGTCATGCTCCGGGGGAGTCGGAGGTCTGGGATGGACTCCATAAAATTCCACCACGCAGCGCTCATTGAGCTTAACTTTAGTGCGTATCGAGGGAATATCGTCTTGGACTAAAAACCTGATCTCCGTGTCCGTTAAGTCAAGTTTGGAATGAAGCGAAATGCCATAGGCGTTTTCGAGCGGATAGGAAACCTTGTAAGGAAACCGCGGGTCCAGCGATTGTAATTGACGAGCCCACCATTCATTGGTTTCGAGCACCAACAGCATGTCCGGATCATACTGCGCAACGTGGTTCGCTAACCGCGGAAATTGCCGGTTCGTGATGAGGATATTGGCGATCATCAGACGAACCTCGCCCGCGCTGTGCCTGTTGTTCTGGACCTCCGGCGCGACCAGAATGGTATAAGGATAAATCCAGTATGCCTGAATGACGACGCTGGCCGCGAGCGCGAAAAGTAAGATCCAAGCCGCGAAGGTCGGGGGCGTCTCCGCTAGCGTTAAGAGCAGCGCCGTAAGCGCGGCGGCCACGGCAATATGAGCCCGCGGGAAATCAAATATCCTGATCCACCAAAATCCGAACCGCGACAACGGCATGATTGTCACCGCTACCACGAGCCACCCTAGAAGAGTAAGCACGGCCTTCAACCGAAGTTCCTCGACTGTTCGCTTTGCAAGAAAACCATCGCCGTCCGGAGCTGCTCATTCATATAACATTACAGGACCGGGCGATAGCGTCGTGCGCTGAACGCAAGGCGGACTAAAAAGGGACGCGTTACGGCACGACGATAGGAACGTCCCCAGCTCCGGTATGGCTCACCACCGACGGTCTTTTGGCAGAGTTCAGCAAGAGACGTGCTGGCGCGAGACGGAAGTACCAACAATTTATCGAGGAGGGGATGAGCGCAGGGAGCATCTGGAAAGATCTCAAAGGACAGATCTATTTGGGCGATGACGACTGTGTCGAGCAGATGCGGGACAAGCTAGGCGAACGCGACGAGGATGTTAACATACCGAGGGTGCAACAACGGGGCCGGCACCA
The DNA here is from genome assembly GCA_963840855.1 of uncultured delta proteobacterium. Taxonomy (GTDB): domain Bacteria; phylum Desulfobacterota; class Binatia; order UBA9968; family UBA9968; genus DATACQ01. The sequence continues at coordinate 117,908 of CAWJBB010000002.1, read as the reverse complement.
AAGCTCAGCGCCATACGTCGGCAACACAAGAATCGGGACGGCGCAATTCGGGCAGCGTACGAGACCGGGGCCTACAGCTATCAACAAATCGCGAAGGAATTTGGCGTTCACTTCACCACAGTGGGGCGAATTGTGCGCCAGCCAATGAAGCGAGGGAGCGCAACCGCATGACAAGGTAGCGGATGGTCGCTTGTGCTGTGATAATAGACCCTTAATTTTCCACGATCTTTGTTCTGTCCGATTAACGCGTTCGACGGAAGGCGGCGACCCATTGAGGTTGGGTGACGCTCCACATGCCTTTACGGGGGCCGTCGTCTTCGATGCGCAGGTCCACGGCTTCGGGGCTATGACGCAGCAGTGCGGCGGCGGCCTCGAACTTTTCGAGACCTTCGACGCTGGCGAGGAGGGCGATCGAGGAGAGCGCGATGAGGTCGGCGAGATTGTGGCCGTAGAGTCGGCTCGGCTGGCGCCGCACGTCGATTTCCACCGGAGTTCCCGCGGCACCAAGCACTTCGGCAATCGCGCCGCCGCCCTCCGCGGGCAGTCCCAGCAAGCGGCGGCGCTCGGCGATGACTGAGAGATGCCGCGCGTTGTCGCCCGTGTCGCCGCCGTGTTCGATAAAACTTTTCAGCGCGAGGCCGGTATAGCCGACGGTTTCGTCGGTGACGACGACGAACAGCACACCGCCGGGCTTCAAGAAGCGCACCATCCTTGTAACGCTGGCGGCAAGGTCGTTGACGAAATAGATCATGTGCAGCGCGAGGCCGAGGTCGATGCTGCCGTCTGACGGTAGCTTTTCCCCCGAGCGGGCGGCCGCTGCGTCGATCTCATCGAATGCCGCCGCCAGCGCCATACCGGGCCGCAAATGGGCCTTTGTTTTTAGAAATGCAACATAGTTTGCGAGGTATTCGGGATTGGGCTCCTCGATCGAGACGCGGGTGCCCCGCGGCACGGCATCGGCGACCAGGGCGAAGGTTTGACCGTCGCCCGCTCCGAAGTCGAAGATGTGACCGTCACTCGGCACCGACGTTTCTATGGCGCGGCGAAGCTCCGGCACGAACATGTCGCGCTGATCGGTGCCCATCATCAGCACCCGCCCAAGCGGATCGGGCTTCAGCAGCCGCGCGAAGGCGTATGCGGTACTGGCGGTGCAGGTCGAGCCCCTCAAATTCGTTGCGCACGAGTTCGAGCGCCTCGTCGAATTGAGGCGCGAGGCTCTCTGCTCTGTTCCGGTCAATCTGAATCGGCATCGAACTATTAAAGAGACCGGACTACTTTTCCATCCTCGTGTGTTGTAACACAACGTCATGGCCCGGCCGTTGCGCATTGAGTATCCTGGCGCACTTTACGGACGAAGTGGGAGCAGAGTTACAGTCCTTCGGCTCCGTCGAGTTTGGAGAGATTTCGGTCGAGAGTAGACTTAGACAAGTCTGACGCCGATCATCCTCCCTGAAAATTCTGAGCCGCGCTGTGCTGGATCGTTCCGGTAATTTCATTTCAGCGGAGCTGAAAGATTTCCTTCCACGTTTTCTCATACCTCGGAAACTCTCTGACGTCGTCGATGGTCAGCATGTAAGGCGTCGCGGGCCGGATTTTTTCCAAGGGTTCCACTTTGGGATGAGCCGGAGTTTCACCTGCTTGAGCATAGACCTTCTGTCCTTCCTCACTGACGGCCCAACGAACCCAGAGTAGTGCGGCGTTTGGATGGGGTGCTCCCTTCATTACCATTACAGAGCCGCCAACTTCGCCCACACCTTCCGTCATGAGCGGTTGAATCGGGGCGCCTTTTTTCATACGCGCAGGAAAATGGTGCGAGTAGCAAGTAAAGCAAATGGCGCGCTGACCGGCCATGAGAAACTCGGTTAACTGCGAATGCCCCCGATGAAACTCCACTTGATTGGCGGCAATTTTCTTGAACAGATCGATCGCCTTTTCATCGCTATTGAATTTTCGTTTGGCAAATCCGACCAGCATTTGGTAATCGCGCGGCTCGCCCATTATGCTGTCTTTCCATTTAGCGTTCGCGAGCTCCTCGTAGCTTTTTGGCTCGTCGCCTTTCTTGACCAGATTGGTGTTCCATCCGGCAATATAGAATTGCGTGTCGGTTGCGACCCATAGATCGCCTTTCAACTGGGCCGGATACGCCGCTGCCTCGGGTATGACGACCTGCTCCACGATTTTCAGGTCCAGGATCTGCGGCAAGTAGGTCAGCGCTCCGCTTATGACGTCGGCAAGAACGCGTCCCCCCCTCTGCTCGGCGAGCACTCGCGCGATCAGTTTATCGCTCGTGGCGTCGATATGATCGACCGTCAAGCCGGGAAAGCGCTTCATGAACGCAGGCGGAATAACCGACATCGCGTGAGGGGATAGCGGCGCGTAAAGCGTAATCTTTCCTTCCTTTTTTGCTTTCTCGTAGAGTTGATCCAGAGAATCTGCTGCGGCCGCGAAAACCTTACCGGCAGAAGCGGCCCAGATAATGAAAGCCAAGGCGATCGCCCAAATCAAGGTTGCGGATCCGATCGAGCTCGATAAATTTTTCTTTTGATTCATTTCACTTCTCCTGAGTCTTTGTTCCACGATTCTGAATCAACATCTCTGAAACCTTTCCCACTCGCCGGCCCTGCGTCTTGCAAACTCTCCCATGGAGGAAAACACCAATGATGTCAACTATGCCGGTTTTCATGGACCGCCATTATGTCGAAGGAGCGACGCGGCATACAGGAAATTCTCGTTCAGATCGAACTTGAGCATCCGGCTGGTGGGCGCATCGCTGACTCAGATGAACCCTTTGTCATCGATGAAGTGATTCACGATGAGCGGGCTGCTCGATGGTCGCTTGTGCTGTGATAATAGACCCTTGCCGGGGCACATGGCCTCCAAGGTCGGCAAATATCGTCGCCCCGAGGGCGGCGCCAATAAGCAAGAAGCACGCACCCGTGGCGATGACGAATACGGCCTGCAAAATGAGCGTCGGAAACGCCCGCGGTGAGCCGCGCCCAATGGCGGGAGCGACGGAGGAGCGGACGCTATTGGGCGTCGGCTCCAGTGCGTTGTTCGGCGCGAACTCGGCCACCAAGACTTGGAGGGCTAGTGCATCCGAGTCTGCCCTGATGACACTGTGCCGGTCATCGTCTCAGGCCGTCTGGGCCTCCTGCAGGCCGAGTTCGGCCATCATCTGCTCGCGCATGACAAATTTCTGGACCTTGCCGGTCACAGTCATCGGAAACACCTCGACAAACTTGACATAGCGGGGGATTTTGTAGTGGGCAATCTGCCCACGGCAAAACTCCTTGATCTCGTCTGGGGTGGCGGCAATACCCTCACGCAACCGGATCCAGGCACAGAGCTCCTCCCCATAGCGCGTGTCCGGCACGCCGAAGATCTGCACATCCTGGATCTTGGGGTACCGATAGAGAAATTCTTCGATCTCGCGCGGGTAGATGTTTTCGCCGCCGCGAATCACCATGTCCTTGATGCGCCCGACAATATTGCCGTAGCCTTCTGGGTCGAGCGTTGCCAGGTCGCCGGTGTGCATCCAGCCGGCGATGTCAATGGCCTCAGCCGTCCGCTCGGGGTCGTCCCAATAGCCTTGCATCACACAGTAGCCACGCGTGAGGAGTTCCCCCGGTGTGCCGGGTGGGACCAGACGCCCCTCGGTATCGACAATTTTCACCTCGATATGCGGCTGGATGCGTCCCACCGTGGACACGCGCCGCTCCAGCGCATCGTCCACCGCGCTCTGGAAACTGACGGGGCTGGTCTCGGTCATGCCGTAGGCAATCGTCACCTGCTCCATATGCATCGCCTGATGCACTCGCTTCATGACCTCGATCGGGCAGGGAGCACCGGCCATAATCCCGGTGCGCAGGCTGCGGAGGTCGAAGCGCGCAAACTCGGGGTGATCCAGTGCGGCCATGAACATCGTCGGCACGCCATGCAGGGCGGTACACCGTTCGGCGGCGACCGTTTCCAGCACGGCCAAGGGCTCGAACGCTTCAGCAGGATAGATCATGGCCGCGCCGTGCGTGACACACGCCAGGTTCCCGAGCACCATGCCGAAACAGTGATACAGCGGCACTGGAATACATAGCCGGTCGCGCGCCGTCAGCCGCATGGCCTCCCCAATGAAGAAGCCATTGTTCAGAATGTTGTGATGGGTGAGCGTGGCGCCTTTGGGGGCGCCTGTGGTGCCACTGGTAAACTGAATATTGATCGGGTCATCGAACTGCAGTACTGACGCCAGTTCCGCGAGGCGTTGCTGTTGGGCGATGCCAGCGAGGGTAGGCACAGCCGCAAAGTGCACCATGCCGGGTGGCGCGGCATCCCCCAGGCATACCACTGTCCGCAAGGCTGGCAGCCTGGCAGCCTGCAACTCCCCAGGGTGGCAGGTCGCGAGTTCGGGGGCTAGGTGTTGTAGCATGCCAACGTAGTCGCTGGGCCTGAACGCGGCGGCGGTGATCAGTCCTTTGCAGCTCACTTTGTTCAGGGCATACTCCAGTTCTGCCAGACGATAGGCCGGGTTGATGTTCACCAGAATGATGCCCGCTTTGGCCGTGGCGAATTGGGTCACTACCCACTCGGCATTATTGGGCGACCAGATGCCCACCCGGTCCCCCGGCTCCAGCCCCAGGGCCAAGAGCCCGGTGGCCAAGGCATCAACGTGGTGCTGCAAGTCGCGATATGTCCAGCGTACCCCTTGATGGCGCACCACTAACGCCTCGGCCTCGGGCCAGCGTGCCACGGCCTTGTCGAAGTGCACGCCAATGGTATCACCGATCAGTGGCACGGCACTAGCGCCATGCACATAGCTCTGGGTCAGTTTCGCCATGGATTCCTCCTTGGGTATGCTGGGCGTATAAGCAATGCAAACGCTTTTTTGTCCATGACCACTGTTGCTGGCGCACCTCCTTTCCACCCCGGTGGAACGCATGCCGAACTATTGAGTCTATTGTTCGACCTAGTACGATCCCCAAATTCCAACAAGCCATCAGGATTCTCCTGCTCCGACAAATTGATGTCAAGGATTTTTGAAGTGCAGTCAGACGACAAAAGCCGGGCTGCCTATTATCAATAGGGTTGACAATAGACGATTCTCTATCCCATCCACGAACATGAAAACTTTTCTCTTGGGTGGGTCAAAAGGTTTTTCGGTGAATAATAATCGTGCTAAGGACTTGCGGCCGGCAAACTTTGTTATGGTTAGGCTTATACATTGTCACCGGATCTGATATTTCTCTGCACATTTAATCCGGCTAAGGGGGAGAAATGGCGAATCCAAACAAATCGTGCAGCCTTCAGACCTACCAGTCCGCAAATCTCACTCGCAGGTCGTTGCCGTAACCGGTGGGATGCTCGTATTCATCGCGGGCATGACATCGCGAAGCGAGAAGGACGCCACGCCGGTTCATCCTGGCGACATGCGGGCGCAGCTGCGTTAGAGTGAAAAAAAAGCGCACCGCCACAGTTCGATTACCATTAAATTGCTAGGGTTCTGTGATCTCTTTCTTTAGCACCAGCACATTCATACCATTTTGCCGTCGATACGCGACTTCGTTCATAAGGGTGCGCACCAAATGGATGCCCAAACCTCCAACCGGTCTTTCTTCTAACAGCTGCTTGGGATCGGGCGCCGGTATTTCGAGCGGGTTGAAAGCCCGGCCATCATCTTCCACCTCGGCGCGTAGGACGCTTTGTTCCAAAGAGAGGCGGATACTGATCCGGTTTTCCCGTCGATCGGTGAAACCGTGGGAGATCGCGTTGGTGACGATTTCTTCAAGGGCGAGTTTCATGGCAAACAAGGTTGACTCGGGAAGTTGGTGGCGCTGGCCAAACTCAGCCAACGTATGATTGAGCTTCGCAAGCTCTGAAAGTTCGTTCTTCAGCTCGAGAGTAACTTTGCTGTGGGCATGATTTCCTACGCCCCAATATCGCAGGACAAGAATAGTGATATCGTCCGACTGTGCCGTTGTGGCGGAGAATTGTCCTACTTCACTCGACAGCCGATGGGTTAGCTCCTCAGCGGAAACGTTGGGGTCGAGCGATGCCAAAAACTGCTCCAAACGGCGCTCCGAAAAAAGCTCCTTGTGCTCATCCATCGCCTCAGTTACCCCGTCAGTGTAAAAGATAATCCAATCGCCCGGCTCTAGAGCGATTGCTTTTTTTTCAAATCTGGCGCCTTCGAGCACGCCCACCACCGTGCCTTTGGTGTTTTCAAACTGCTTAGGCTGTCCGTTTGATAATTTGTAAGGCAGGTTGTGCCCGCCATTGCTGTATTCCATCCGCCCTGTGCGGATATCCAATATCGCGGCGAACAGAGTGACAAACATGCACGCCGTGTTGTCCTTCCACATTTCGTCATTCAAGCGTTGGAGGATCTCATCCGGATGATCGTTGCCGTTCGCCGTCGCTTTAAACAATGTCTTAGTTACCGCCATAAAAAGCGATGCGGGCACGCCCTTGCCGGAGACATCGCCGATCGCCAGGCACAGATGATCCTTGTCGAGAAAGAAAAAATCGTAGAAATCTCCACCGACCTCTCTTGCCGGAACCAGAGTCGCGTAGAGATCAAATTCCTCCCGATCGGGAAAGGGCGGAAAGATTTTCGGTACCATACTCATTTGAATATCGTGAGCAATCTTTAATTCACTCTCGATTCTTTGTTTGGCTGCTGTAGCTTGCTTGAGGTGTTCTATGGATCGCTGGAGTGCACGTTCCATGTGCACGAAAGATCCCGCCAAATTGCCGATCTCATCTTTGGACGTTCGCGACAGCGCTTCTATGCTTGCCGGAACATTCGGGGCATCGGAAAAATCTGACGCGGCCAACGACCGGGCATGGTCCGCGAGCAGGTTCAGAGGTTGTGATATGCGGTTCACCAGCAGGTAGGCAATCACGACGCTGACGAGAAAGATGAGAAGCATGAGGCCCTGCTGTTGAAAAACGGCACTCCAAATTTTCGCGCGAATGACAGTTCGATCCATGCCGACGTGAGCGTAGCCTCCCACCCCTGTTAATATCGGCGCGGAGATGTCGATGACATCGCCGAGACGCGGCACATAAAGATCAACTGAAACAAGGCCATCATCGGTTGCCGCGGCGGTCGCCCTACGCCGGATCGCGAGAACTTCGGGCGGGACACCGGGAACAAAAGTGTGAGCAAAAATACCGCCGGACCGATCGACGACGAATACATAGGCAACGCCGTCGATCCCATCAAATTGATCGACAATGGCTTGAACTGTCGATGGGTCGCGGTTCACGATGATTTCAACGCTCGCGTCTGCGATGCTCTTGGCGATGGCCGCGCCTTTGCTCCGGTATTCCAGCGTGAGCTGTTTGTAGAGGTTCCACCCCGAAACTATCGAGGTTCCGATGGCGATCACTCCAAACAAAACGATCATGAGCAGAAGCGTCTTTCTTAGCAGTCGCGACATCTTATTTTTTCCACTGCTGCCAGCTTGTGAGCGGGACAATTTCACCGCCTTGTAGCGTGGTGTAATAGATTCTCTGCGAGCCCTGATGCTTGTCGGGACCGAAGGATATCGGAGCGTCTATCCCGAGATCGAAATTCTTGATGCTTTCGACGGTCTGTCTCAACTTGGTCCTAACAGGCTTGTCACCCATCCTTCTAAGAATTTCGACCAGCAGCTTAGCGTTGAGAAAGCCCTCGAAGCCGACAAAACTGTGGCGCTGAGGCCGGTAATTTTTGTCTGCAACCGACGGCGCCGTCGGGCTATATTTTTCCATTAGGTCGCGATACCCACGAACCGAATTCAAAGACGTATCCTCATAGCTCGGCACCACCTGTGAGATAACCAGATTCTCTGTATAGTCTTTCCCCTTTGACTGGCTGTTTTGAGATAACAGCGCCGCGAGACTCTGACTGGCAACCAACGAAACGTTTGCGATGGGAGTTTGCCATCCCGTCTCGCGCGCGTCTCTGATGAAAGCGGCGGAGGCGGCATACGTTCCGATGGATATAACCGCATCGGCATTTGCAGTTTTGAGAAGCTTCACCTGCTCGTGGAATTTTTTATCAAAGCCGGCGTCATGGCGATAGGTTGCCTCCGCAGTGATTTCCAGGTTGCCGTTCTTGGCAAGGGCTCTTCGCACGCCATCCCAGCCGCTTCGGCCGTAGGCATCCGCCTGGTAAAATACGCCGATCTTTGACCGTCCCAAAGACACGAAATGATTGACGAGGCCTTCTGTTTCCTCCCGGTAGGAGGCGCGTAGATTGAAAACTTGATCGCTGTATGGCGTCTGGCGGTGAGGTTGAGCTCCTGAAAGCGGAAACAGCAAAGACATTGATCGATCGCTATAACTTTTCAGCAGGGGCAAAACCCGTGTCACCGTGGGTGCTCCCACATATCCGAAAAGAACGAATGCCTGATCTTTCTCGATCAATGTGATGGTATTTTGGATCGCGGGAGCAGGATTGTAGCCGTCGTCGTAGACTTTAAGCATCAGCTTTCTGCCGTGCACACCGCCGCCTCGATTGATGTGTTCGAGATAGGCCATGGAGCCGCGGTAAAGCTCGATGCCCAAGCTCTCGGACGGTCCGGTGAATACCGCCGACATGCCGATAATGATGTCTTCGGCAAAAAGCTTTGCGGGAATGAAGAGAAGAAGGCTCCAGACAATCAAATTCTTCAAAATCGACGCCACTTGTTTAGCGCTCACTTAGAAAGTGAGAGAGAGCTGGCTCATGTCCCATGAGCAGTCATGTAAAGGTGAGCGCGGGAAGCCTAACGATGATTTCCGCGATGCCGTCATGCTCGCGCCGCTCGAGTTTGCCGCCGAGCCAGCCGAGCGTTCTGTTGTAGAGATCGAGGCGGCGACTGCCCAAGGCCGCGCCGGTGATTGTTTGACGGCTCGATAGGCGGACAACTACCTGGTTCGTGATCACGTCGGTCGCGATCTGAATGTTCTTTACGCCGCTTCCCGCGATGCCTTCGATCAGGCCGGTCAAGATATCGTCCAGGCGTTCGGTCCCGATATTGGCAAGCGTTGGCCCGCTGGTCGGAACAAACTCAAAAATGATATCCCGTGCAGGTGAGTGTGCCGCCAGCCGCCGTGTGAGCGTCTCAATGAACAATGGATCATCGTCTACCGCGGCGAATAAATCCGCGCCCGCCGATTCTTGCGCGGACTTTTCACGCCGTAAGATCCCGCCGATCAGGTCGTTTACATCGCCGGCCGTTTCGGCGTTGAGAAACTGCAAACCGCGCACGACGCTCAAGAAGTCGTCTAGCCGACGCTCCGCGCGGCGCACCAGTGACAAGCCCAGGAGCTGGGTCACTTGCTCTTCGGCAAGAATTTGCTGCAATGCGCGGGCGACCTGCACGCCTTTCAATACGGCGTTCAGCTCGGGCACTGCGCTAGCATTGAACGCTTCGAAGAACCGGCGAAATTCAGTGAGCGTGCGGTCGATTTGCTCCATATTGACCGTTGAGACGACGCGTTGGGCTGCCGACTCTTCATCCAAGAGCGAGAGGTAGAAAGAGACCGTATACAATCGGCCGGACAAAAACGTGAGCAGCGCCGCCGTTTCCTCGAGAAGCTCGTCAACATAAATTTTCAGATCGCCGATGCGATCGGCATTCAGTAGATCAACCGCCGCGAGCCCGCGTGTTTCGTCCGCCATCACTCGGAGTTTTTCCAGCATGGCTTCACCGGGCACGCAGTAGCCGTGACCGGGACAACAAACTGCGATGCCGGCGGATTTCAGCAACCACTCAACTCTGCGGAGGGTTTCCATCAGATGCGCATGATTCCAACCGTCGAGACCACACAATCCGGGATTGGCGGCAAAGGGCAGATCGCCGACAACCAGCAAGGATCCTACCTGCAATGAAATGCTGCACGCCGAATGACCGGGAGTATGAAAAATATCGACCCGCTCATTACCGCCGAGCGGCAGCCATTGACGATCCCATTTGGCTCCGTCCGGCATTATCACTGGTTCGGTACGAAGCTCGGCGCGCTCGCTGCCCGTCGCAAACGACGGCAAATTTTGCGCTGGGCCAAATAGTTTGCAGTCAAATCGCGCGCGGCAAACCTCCGGCAGCCAGGGATACAGATACGCTACAGTCAGGTTGCGGTCGCCGCGCTCGAGGGCATCAACGCCGGCATGATGGGCAAAGCGCTTGATTTCAGTGTTCGGGGGCAGCTCGAACCTACCGGACTCCTGGGAATGGTCTTGGTGACAATGGGTGAGAAATACCCATACCGGACGCCACGAAGCTGACAAAGAGTCACTGACGACCCGGCTGATCTGCTTTGTCTGTTCGGTGCTCGCACCCGGGTCGATGATCATGATGGCATCGGGCCCAGCGAAGATATAACAATTCGAAGAGACAATGCTGGGTTTTGTGATGATGGGGAAAAATTCGACGGTGCTCGTGCCTGGAACCTTCTGCCATACGTTGGCGTCGATTTTCATGTCGTTCTCAAGCCAGCACCCTGGCCTGATGCTCACGAACTGATATCCATAAACGAAGTAAACCCGGCTACGTTCAAAACGTTGTATATCTGCGGTGCGACGTTGATGATGCGCAAGCGTTCACCGCGCTTTTGCAGCGCCTGGGCGGCGAGAATCAATACGCGCAAACCGGCGCTGCTCATGTACGGAACCTTGGCAAGATCGAGCTGCACGGCGCTGTTTTCGGCGGCACGCAGCAACGGGTCCTCCAACTGTTGAGCCGTGTTGCTATCCACCGAACCTGCGGCGTGCACGACGACTCCGATCTCCAACTGCTCTACTGTGACGTCAAGATCACTCATGTCGCACTTTTAATGATTGGACTGATGTGTTGGGAGGTAAACGGCGTCAAATTTCGTATCCCTTGATGGCAACACTAAGCCATCGAAAGAGTGGTTGTCAACAAAGCCGGATCAGCGTATCAATAGTCGGTCCCGGGCGGTGTTCAAGCCGTGACGCCGTTAACATCCGCACCGCTCCACCTGTTATCAGGTTCGACCGTTGCTCCGAGCGCGTCCTTGAAAGGGAACCACCGCAAATGCCGCGCATTGCTATAGGCTTTTGAACGCCTCGTCGCGCGAGCCAAAAATCGCCAGAATCGATGAGAAACCAGCCAAGTCGAACACTTGGCGGATATGATCTTTTAGGGAGCACAGCACGATCTTCCCCTTGGAGCTAGTCAGGCGCTTCGCCGCAACAAGAAAAACACGGAGTCCCGAACTGCTGACGTATTCTAGCTGCGCCAGGTCGATTACGAACCTCTGGCCTCCTGAATCGATGTCAGCCAGAAGCTTATCCTCGAATGTTTTGGACGTCGAGGCATCGAGCTTTCCTGACAACGCCAAAATGACAATATCGCCCTTTTTGTCTTCAGTGATTTCCATGAGCTAAGCCTTCTCCGTCTTCTTTTTCATGATAAGGAGATTTCTATTCCCCTGCCTTTCGTACTCCAGGCCATCCATGACTTTGCGCACGAGATGAATTCCGAGTCCACTTATAGTCCCTTCCTCCACAGATTTTGCTGTGTCAGGCTCCGGCGCTTCCAGCGGGTTGAACGGCTGACCGTCGTCTTCCACCTCGATCCTAACCTCTCCCGATTGCGCGCTGAGGCGCACCCTAATCTCATGTTCCCGGTCGTCTGCGTAACCGTAAGAGATGACGTTGGTAAGAATCTCTTCCAGGGCCAGGTTGAGATCATGGAGCACCCTGGGGCTCAGATGGTTTCGTACCCCGAATTCATTGAGGCTTTGACTCACCCTGCTGAGTTCAGAGAGACTGTTCTTGAGCTTGATCTCCAAGATTTCTCCCGTCGCTTCTGGCGCGCCCACATACTGGAGTGCAAGGCCTGTGATATCGTCCGACTGCGAGGCTCCGGCAGCAAAAGTTCTGACGTCGTTGACGAGATCGCCTATAATTTGGCGGGGAGAAGAGCTGCGATTGCTCGCGAGGAATTGCTCCAGCCGTTGATTGGAATAAAACGTTTCGCTTGGGTTCATAGCAAGCGCAAATAGGGTCAGGTCTAGCATTGCATCCTATCACTCATTAAAGAATGTAACCCTGCGCTGGTTAGTTTTTTGATTTCCAATACGCACGTTGATGCCCAAGAGTTCAGAGATCTCCAGCACTGCTTGCCGTTCTGCACGAGTTAAGGGTTGAGAGGTTGGCTGTGGGATTTCAGGGCTTGGGCTAACACGGTGGTTGGCGAGTTGGTAGATCCGCTCGAGTTTTTGCTCGATGATCTTGGCCAGCGCAAAGGGATCGGTAGTCTCTCTGAGCCTTTTGAGACCTAGGAGCTTGGCAGGATCAGCCTGGGGGCAAGCTAAGAGACGCTCTAAGGGAGTGAGCGGCTTGTCATAGCGGCGTGTGAGCTTGGAGCCGACCCGAACTTTCTCGCTAAGCTTCATGGAAGGCAGGAAGAGATTTTGCAGAATTCTTAACTCCTGGCGGTACAGATCGTTGATGGCGTGGAGAGCTTTTGGGGAGTCGTAGCGCAGGTAGCCCAAGATTTTACGCACGTGGGTCCAGTTTTTCTGCTCGATATGGGCGTTGTCATCCTTTTTATAAGGGCGTCCACGAGTGAACTGGATTTGTTTCTGATCACAGAAGGCTTTGAGGTGATAGTTAATGAACTCCGAGCCGTTGTCGGAATCGATGCCTAAGAGCTTAAAGGGCAGGGCCTGTTCGATTTGCTTCATGGCATCAAGCACTCCGGTTTGTCCTTTGCCCATTACGCGCGAGTTTCCACCCAGGTGGTGTGAATGTCGGTGACGTTGAGTGAGTGGATGAACTCGCCCTTTTCGGAGTTGCCGGAGTGGGAGACCAGATCGGTTTCGGTAAAGCCTGGGATTTTGACGTTCCAGGAGTCGGTTTTGATGGGGATATGATGTTTGAGCAATGTGCCGGGTTTGGTGCGCCCGTAGAGCCTGTTTTTGAGTTGGCGCTTTTTGGGCTTGAGGCGGCGGTCGATGGTAGCGGGACTGATCGACAAAAGCTGCTTTTGGGTTTCGGCCGAGAGCGCCAAGCGCTTGATAGCCCACGGCAGCCATAAGGGTAAAAGGGCCTTGATACGGGCCGAGCATGGATAGCCAGCCGCCTCCCAAATGGCCGCCAGAGAGACGAGATCATCTTGGCGCCGTAAGTAGGGCGACGACTTTTGGGGTGGGTCTTGGTTTTTTGTGGGGCTGGACCGCTGAGCAGCCGGATAGCGTATTTGCGGTTGTAGCCGCAGACCTGGCAGAACTCGTCGAGGATGCGAGCTCTCAGTGGTTTGGAAGCTTTTTGATAGCGGAAATAAATTGCTTTGAGATAATCCCATTTGGATTTCTGACTCATGAAGCTGTAACCCTCCCTGGTGGCTGATATTCCCCAACATCTGTGGGTTACATTCTAAATGAGTCAACGATACCTCCTTGGGTTACATTTTAGATGGTTCAATACGCTTTCTTGACTCGATCCAGTCGATCGAGGTAGCGTTGGCCGATGCCCCGAGGAGCACGCATCGCACCAGGCGAAATAGTTTATCACGTGCTCAATCGCGCGAACGCTCGAAGCGAACTGTTTCATAAGCCTGAAGATTATTCCGCGTTCGAGCGGATCATGATCTCAACCATGCAACGCACGCCCATCCGGCTGCTGGCGCGTACTGTTTGATGAGTCCTTGCTCAACGTGCTACGGCAGAAAATTCAACAATAGAAAAATACGATGAAGCGCAGCACGGAAAGAATCCTCACGACCCATGTGGGCAGCCTGGCCCGCCCCGACTCCCTGATCCCGCTCCTTCGACTGAGGGAACACGGTGAGCCCTACAACCGCGAAGAGCTCGCAAGGCTGGTGCGCGAGGCGGTAACCGACGTCGTGCGGAAGCAAGTCGAAGCGGGCATCGATATCGTCGCCGACGGCGAGCAGGGCAAATCGAGCTTCTACGGCTACATCGTCGAACGATTCAGCGGCTTCCAGCGCAAGCCGGCCGCTCCAGGTAAGGAGGGCCGACCGCGGGCAGGGGGCAGGGAGTACCTCGCTTTTCCCGACTACTACGCGTGGTCCGAGCGTATCGCCGAACCGTTTGGCGGTCGAGGCGGAGGGCGGGGCCACGGCGTCGATACCTGCACCGGGCCGGTCAGCTATAGGGGCCAAGAGGCGGTCCACGCGGACATCGACAACCTCAAGGCGGCACTGAAGGGCCAGATCCACGAGGAAGTCTTCATGCCTGCGATCGCTTCTTCCTACGTCGCATCTACCTTTTCCAACGAATACTACCGCACCCACGAGGAGTACGAGCAGGCCGTATCCGACGCCATGCGCGAAGAGTACAAGGCCATCGTCGGCGCCGGATTTATTCTCCAGATCGACGACCCGCGCCTGGTCACCTATTATGTGATGAACCCGGACCTCAGCATCGCAGACTGCAGGAAGTGGGCGGCGCAGAAGATCGAAGTCATCAATGACTCGATCCGCGGCATCCCGTCCGAGAAGGTCCGCTTCCATACCTGCTACAGCATCGATGTCGGTCCGCGCATCCACGAAATGGCCCTGAAGGACATCGTCGACATCATGCTAAAGATCAACGCCGGCGCCTATTCGTTCGAATCGGCGAACCCGCGGCACGAACACGAATACCATGTTTTCGAGCGGGTCAAGCTCCCCGACGGGAAGATCCTCATACCGGGCGTGATCAGCCACACCACCAACCTGGTAGAGCACCCGGAATTGGTCGCCGAACGGATCGTGCGGTTCGCCAAGATCGTCGGGCGCGAGAACGTCATCGCGGGAGCCGACTGCGGCTTTGCCGCCTCCGCCCTGAGGTTCAACGATACCCATTCCAGTGTGGCCTGGCTCAAGTTTGCCGCGTTGGCGGAGGGCGCCCGATTGGCGACCGGCGAGCTGTGGCGTAGATAACAAGGGATAGCGGCAGCGGAGAAAATATCGCTAAGGTTTTGGCGTCGCGCGGGGCTCAGCCCATGCTTAATGGATACCAGAAAGCGCACTTTCCGTTAGCAGCGGCGATCCCTTCGGCAATTGGGATCCGACCAGTCGCCTCATGTCTTCGAGCTCGCCCTCTTGCCCGTTGCTTTCCACGAAGGTGAGAACCGTCAGCAGAACGCTGCGGTCCCGAGTCGAGAGGTCCTGCATCGCCTCAATTGAGCGTCTGATCCCTTGATATGCCCACTTGTGAGCGTGTTTTCCTTTTGCCACAGCCACTGCTTTGGCTTCGTCCGCAGCCGAGTTGACGTGACGTTCGAGATCGTCCAGCTCCCGCGACGCGGCACTGAGATTCCCGGAAAGCAGCTCGGCGCTGAACACCACGAAACTCATCGCCGCCCGAATGTACGCATTGCCCTCCCGCTGCGCATCGGCGTGTGTGCGCGCACGGACTGCGGTCAACTTAGCATCGTCTTTGTGCCTGTTAGCGAGGAGGACCTCGGCATAGTTCGCGAGCACGCTCAGGTCGTCAGGCGCCCGCTTCGTGGCGAGCACCAGGCGCTGGTGAGCGGTGTCGTTGTCCGCAAGGTGCTCAAAATAGATCGCTGCTGAATTGTTCAAAGCATACGCAAAAAACATGGCGCCGGGCGATACTTTGTCGAACGCCTTAACAGCGCTTTCTCTGTTTCCGAGTGCGTCCTCCGCAATTCCGAGATAAAACCATGCCGCATCCGAAGCCGAGTTTCGCTCAAGTGCCTCCAACGCGTATTTGGCTGCCTCTTGGGCGTAAACGGCTTCCCTTTGCTGCTCGTGCAAAACCAAATTAGTCACTGCCCGTGATTCGAACATTGCGACTTCCAGAGCGGCGGACTGCTTTTCCGCATAATACCAACCCACCGCCAGCACAGCGGCCAAGATGAGCACGGCGCTCCCGGCGAGTTGCCAAATACGCCCGCGGAAGCGTTCTGCACGAAGCTCGGCCATTTCGCGAGCTCTTTCCGCGGCATCGGCGCGTTCTTTTTCTTCCTTAGCCCGTTGTTCGTTGAGCCGCTCCGCCGCGTCTTGGCCGACGCATGCGTCTATATAGGCCATCACCTCGGCTTCGGCCAGCCAGCCGTCCGCTGCATAAGAGATCGCGCGAGCAAGACGTTCGCCCCTCAGGCTGAGATAGTCATTCGACCTGTCGTGTCCCACCCAGTCACTCGCTTCTCGACCGATCTGCTTAATGAGATGCAGGCGTTCCTTGATCTCTGCGCCGGCCACGAGCGCATAGATGTGGTCCCAATGGCGTAGCAGCGCTTCGTGTGCGACTTCGAGTTGACTGTTCGGGTTCTCACCGAAGCGGCGCAGCAACCCCGCCGCGACAAGTTCATCGATCACCTTGCCTACATCGCTTGGCGCCGAAAACCGTGCGTGCAGCACCTGTGTGAGCTCAGTTTCATTGCGGCGGCGGCGGAGCGGCTCTTCGAAGCTGTCATCAAGCACTAACAACTCCAAGAGCAGACGCTCGCAGATCCGCTGCTGTGAGACAGAGAACGTAGCAAACACGCCGTCGGCTACCGTGCCCAAGGCCCGCTCCACGTCAGGCAAACCCTTCACCATCTCCTCCGTGATCAGATCAAGCGGCTCATCGCATTCGTTTCTCGGCCGCGTGTCCCAGAGGCGTCG
Organism: uncultured delta proteobacterium; assembly: GCA_963840855.1. GTDB lineage: Bacteria > Desulfobacterota > Binatia > UBA9968 > UBA9968 > DATACQ01. The sequence goes on along the minus strand of CAWJBB010000002.1, from coordinate 101,340 downwards.
CAAAGCGAACTGGAGCAGCGGTAGTCCATTCGACAGTCCCGCGGTCTGGCTGGCGAGTTGATCGATAATTGTGGCTGGGATGAAGCGCAGGCCAGCTTCGTCGGCCGGTTCTTTGATCGCGCGTTTGATATCGGCAAAACCGATGGCCGACAGGTAACGTTGGTTATTCTCGCCAACTAGCCGCATATGCAACGGCTTTAAGGCGTTGTTAGTTTCGAAGCGCGCAAGGTGGTCCGTGCGTAAAGTCAGCAGGATTCGGCAACAGAAGGCAGTCGATGAAGTGGTGGAATCCGAAAGCGCGCAGAGCACTTGAGTAAAGGCGCTCTGTTCGCCGGCATCACGGCAGATGGTCAGTAGTTCCTCAAACTGATCGATGAACAGCATGAGCGACCGGTCCTGGCACAATGCAGCCAGTTGCCCCAACGCCTCGTCGGGTTTAGTGGCGAGGTCCCGCTCGATATCGCGCGCCCGGTGAGCTTGCCCAACCGCTTGCGCGATGGCTGAAGCCAATTCCGCCATCGGGTGTGGTCCCGGCGTCAGGCGCGGGGCGAAGAGCCATGCCGCTTCATGAAGCTCCGCGAGTCGGGGCAGGATTCCGGCTAACGCCAAAGAAGATTTCCCGGAACCCGATGCGCCGATAATTAGCAGTATTCGATTGCCTTGCTGCTCGATGTGGGCAAGACAGCTTGAAATCAGCGGCTCTCGTCCGAAGAAGCTTCCGCGCCAGCTTTGCGTGTACGGATCGAGCCCGGGATACGGACAATCTCCGGTAAGGACGATTCCAGCGCTCGGATCGAATTCAGCCAGAGAGTCGATGCCCTCGACGCAAAAGCCTTGCTCCCGAAGGCGAGAACTCCAGCGTTCAAGGAGCGATCTGAACGCGCGACGGTCGGCACATGCCAGAGGAATGAAACGGCCTTGCTTGGCGCAGTCTTGCAGCCAGTCAGTAGTCTCGGCAATGAATCGGGCCCGTGCTAGTTCATCGCTTTGTCCGGCGGCGAGCTGTTCGAACTGACTCTCGAATAGCTCGGACTCGTCCGAGAATTCATCGAGGCTCTTGCGTTTTTCTTTGTTCATCACATTTATCCCTGCGCTGTCAGCGCCTTTTGTGTCCTTGTGGCGAGGCCGTCGAGCCATTCCTCAAGGGCGATAACCCGCCGCAAAGCGCCGGTAACTTCATCTAACGTGCGCTTATCAACGTAGTAGAAAGCATCATCGAAGGGCTTGCGCATCTCGTCGAAAGGGACCAAGCCATCGCCCTGGCGCAGCGAAGCAAGCCTCTCTTTGAGGCATCGCAGATTATGAACAGACTCCCCGGCTATAGAGAAGCCCGGCGAGCCTAGCGGTGGAGCCTCTCGACCAACTCCTTGGTCAGTCTCAGCGCTCGCCGCCTGCTGTTCGTCCGTGTGCTTGAGTTCCTTGTCAATCAGATCAATTAGTCGGGCCAGCCAAGTCTCGCGATATTGATTGAGCTTCTTTGCGAACAGGCTCGTATCACGGAATGAATCCAAATCGTGCAACTTATCGTGAGCTTCCTGCCACCTATGGTGAGTGGTTAATGAATCCTTCACGCGCGACCGGTTGACATCGACGTTTTCGAGTTCCTCGTCGAGTCGTTGATGGTCGGATAGGCTCAGGTTTCCCTGTTGCCGTGCGTGTTTGAGGCCTTCGAGCAATGCCAAATAGCGCTCGCGCAGATCACTTTCCTCTCTTGTCATACTGCCGTCGGCTTCGCTGAAAGCCTCCTGTACGTCATCGGCAAACGCATCGAGGATTTCGGTGAACTCCTCACTCGACGGCCGACAATTGGGAGAGTCCGATTCGACATTCCAGAGTGCCGGCCGTTGTAGAACCTTGTCCACACTGGCGCGCAGTACCTGATGCTCCGGATCGATTGACTTCCTCACCTCGGTGATTCCGCCCAGTTGGCGCGACGCCTTGTTCATGCAACTCCATATCAGTCTCTCCCTCGACACACTCAGCGTCCCTTCTTGATTCCATATAGAGAGCACCTCTTCGCGCAACGGACGGATTACGTGCTGGCGCAGTTCGTGCAGGCGATCGTGAATCCGCTTGCAGTCGGCAATCGACCGCACCTTCCAAATGCAGTTTCGAATGTCCGGCATGACCGCAACGACAACTTCAGCGAGCGGCGTTCCCGGCTGAATCTCAGGTGGGAGATCGTCAACCGCCTCCTTAAGCGTTTTCTCCAGGCGTTCGCGAAACATGTGAAGATTGCAGAAGAGCTCGACATGGCGTCTGCAAAGCTCCTGTTTGAACTTCTCAAGTTTCTCAGCCTGCTCTTTGGTTTGCTTGGGAATCCAGTCCTTGAGGTCTTCTTTTTCTTCATCACAGACGCGGTATCTATTCGCGGTTCCCGGACTCCCGGCGATGAATACGAACAATTTTTTACCAAGGTCAAACCCATGCCGGTACTCCCACTCAGTAACACTTAAACCACCAGCGCCCACCTCATCGGAGATCGTGCCGTAGTTCCAGCCGACGATGAGGACAACCCAGTCAGCCTCATGCACCCAGCGCTTGCTGACGGCAACGGCGAACTCTCGATCGCCGCTCTGTGTTTCCTTCTCCATGGACAATTCGACAAGTTGCACCCGCTTTTCATTTGCTGCGGCAACCCTTTTGATGATGCTCGAAGCATCTTCTCGATACTGAGCCAGGTCAGCACGCGTGCTGCTGATCATGATCCTTATCTGCTTTACTACCGAATCTCGCATTGTGCTCTCCCCGGTCGCGGCGGGATTTCAGTTTTGTTGAAGGGTGGCCTACCCAATAAAGCAATCCGTGCCATGGTTTTCCCAATGTATCGCTCGATTTCTCATGAAGTAGCAATTGAAATGCCACCTGCCAGCGAAGGAAGTGATCGCAATTTCGGGTAACTGTTGGCTCTAGGGTATTCTTTGGGCGATAAGTTATTGTGCAACCGGATCTTAGGCATATTCCTTTGAGCGGGAATTGAGAGACGAAAGCACCTGAGGCGAGCTGAGCATCGTTTACAGATCGGTGTTAGCCGCAGCCTCCGTTGACGAATGCGTATCTTTTCGTGAACTGGGCCGTATCCGAAGTTGCACCGGGTTACAAAAGAACAATGAAAGAAGCCGCTCTTCGCGTCGTTTCTCGGCCCGATAAGCTAGGTCGGGTATGTGCAACGTATTGATCCCGGGCAGAGGGATGGGGTATGGGCGGCTTAGGGTCTTTTCGGGCGCGGCGCTTTCTTGTCCGCGCCAATTTTTTACCGGGTCACGTTTGGCAGAGCGATCCGGGAAAAGATCGAGACTGAACCGAAGATCCGAAAGTGGTTTCAGGATCTCGCGAGGGTAAGCACCTGAGTCAAGACCCTAGCCCAGCATTTAGCATCTTGCCGTAATCAGTCTTTTCCCTCCAAGAAGAGCGTGCAAGCTATTTTGGATTTCGTACCGACGTTGGCTTAGGGCTTCCTCGCTCATGCACGACCGTGCCGCCGACCATGGTCATGTCGACAGGAATCGACGCAATCTGGTCGTCCGGCACTCCCAAAAAATCTCCACCTAATACTTCTTTCGTTGAACGGACGTAAGACGTCGATCTGATCAATACACAGGATCAGACCGTTGCTCGATCGATTTTCGTGCATCCGCTTTCGCGCCGGCTCGTTTCGGGTATTGGAAAAGATTCGATTATCAAAAGAATCTGCAGCGGCGGCGCAAACGGACCCTATTCTAGAGCGTTTTCAATTCTGACCCGGGCGGCGACAGCGGCGGAACTCGGCCAAAGTCGTCGGGGCGTTACCACCGTGGCAAAATCGATCTCACTACTTGGGGCGGACGAAGCTGCATCAGCCATCATGGCCCGAATGCAACCGAGTTGGCCAAGCGAACCGATAGGCTACTATGATCTTGCCTTATTGGAAGGGTGCTCCTCGATCACAGCACCGCCTCGTCTAGCAGGAAAGGGATAAACCATGTGATGGAGGGCCGACTCGGGACTTTGAACATTGAACTTTGAACAGCATCAGGCGGGGGTCGCGGAGGTCGCTCGCCAATTGGGAATCTCGACCTCAGAGGGGTTTCGAAGATCCTAACGAGCGAAGATAATTGCGGCAATGGAAATCGGATTCCCAGCAGACTGGAGAGATCGAACGGCGTCGCAAGGTAGGCAAGTCGTAGCAATCTGACCCCGGCAAGACAGCAAGCGCGGTGGAATCAAGCGGGAGTAGTTGCCAGGCGACTCGCTAGCTCTTCAAAAACGGCACGCCCAGGCGCATCAGGTCGTCGAAGGCATCCCAATGCACCATGTGCTTGCAGCCATTCACAATGTGGAGATTGATCTGCGGCCGCAATTTTTTCAGCAATTCGGCGCGTTCACCCGCGTGTGCGCGGTCTTCGCGACCAAATATCATCAATAGCGGCAGCTTCAGGTCGGTGAGCCTCTCCCATAACGGCTTGGCCGGCGCGGCAGCGCCCGCGCGGGCGTCGGGATTCTGGCGTTCCTGGTGCGCAATGAAATTGCGGCCGATCATGCGGCTGTGGCGCATGGCCACGTCTTCATCCGAGATCAAGGCATGGTTGAAGGTGTCCGCCTGCAAGAGTTTGCGGGCATCCTCCAGCGTCGGTTCCTTTTGCGCCATCTCCTCGTCGACGCGCGCTTGTACCGCTTCGTATCTGCCGACTTGCGCTTCGGTCTGCGGCGGCAGCAGCGTGCCGGTGCCAAGAATCATGACGTGCGAATACCGGCTGGGGTCTTCCAATGCTAGCTGAATCGCGAAGCCGCCCGAGCGTGAATGCGCGATCAGCGCGGTCTTGCCCAGGCCCGCGGCATCGATGAATTTAGGGATGGAATTGCGTTGCTGCGCCACGCTTTGCTTGGCGGGTCTGTCGGAGAGGCCAAAACCTGGAAGGTCAAACGAAACCGCACGAAATCCGGCCTTGGCAAAAGGGACGAGATTGCGCAGAAACACGTCCGCCGAGCTCCCGAGCGACGCACCGTGCAGAAACAGCACCGATGGCCCTGAACCTTCTTCGATATAACGAAGTTGCAATCCATCGACGCTAACGAACTTGTCTTTCGGTTTGATTCTTTCCACGGTATCCATGACATGGTCTCCTTATTAAATTAAGGCAAAATAAGATTCAAAATCCGCCTGCCCGTTGCCTGTGGCGGGCGTGGCTGCTACTGGCACCGTCATTCACATCTGTATAGTAAATTTAAACAACTTTTTCTGACCGGAGCTATATCGCCGAACCGGCGAGGTGTCAATCGCGCGAGCGTTTAGTGAAAATCGGGTTTTGCTTCTGCTGGCTCGGGCGATGCGGCGGTCGGAAGCACTTGACTTGTTCCCCGCCGGGGTGCTCGCGCAAACTCAAACCGAGCGGCAGCCACCACTCTGGCATGGTGGAGTTTAGTCGAACGTGTGTCGCGACAGCTTACAGGGTAGCAAATTAGCTTACGGGTTGATTGACGGCATCGCGGCTCTCGCATGCGAGGACGGTGTCAGGTATGTGTTGGGTTCATGTGACGTTCCGGTTGCGAGCTTATATCAGTCGTTCGGGTATTCCAGGCTAGCGGATGCTCCAGCACAAATATTTCCGGAAGTAGGTATAGAATCGTGCAGCCTTTTCGGAGATCTCGAGGAATTGCCATTACGGCACAAAGAAATCGTAGAGAACTTCAGACAAAAGTTGCGACGCGACGGCTACATGTCGCAGTGTGCCACTCCAGCATGTTTTCGGGCGCACGACTACGCGGAGACGCATAAACACAAGTACCGTTGTCCTTTAATAGATTCTTCGCTGACGGACCAGATCCGATGATGTTACTCCATGACAACGCATAAATTGTTCGATTTCACTGAAGGGACCCACCCGATTTCAACGAAGGGGACCACCCAATTCAGCGGAGCGAAGCGACGAAGTTATCTTGACTGTCTACAATAAGCCTCCCTAGTTTTTCAATCCTGATTTTTTCTCTGTGAGTTTTTCTCTATAGGACTTCTCTCCTTTCAAGGTGATTTTCTGAGATGGATGAATCAGCCGATCCACGATGGCCTCGGCGATCACCGGATCTTCAAACAGTTTGAGCCATCCCTGAGGCTCAACCTGGGAAGTAACGATGAGGGGAGCCTTGCGGTAGCGCTCTTCGAGGATGTCCATCAGGGAAGTGGCTTCCTCGTGGGTATAGTTTCTTAACCCCAGGTCATCGAGGATCAAAACCTTGGCCTTGATGAGACTACGGATGTAGTTGAGGTAACGGCCGGCGGCCCTGGCAGCTTGGATTTCCTCGAACAGGAAGTTGACTGGCAAGAATTGCGTGGGATGACCTTCCTGGCACAGCCGTTTTCCCAAGGCTATCGCTAGATGAGTCTTTCCCAAACCGGTTTTACCTAAAATCAAAAGATTCTCCAGGTTATGGAGGAAGCCGAGCTCGCAGAGTTCTTTGATCTTGGCTTTGGTCAGATCCTTGTGGAACGCTAAATCTAAGTCTTCCAGATCGGCGCGGAACCGAAAGCGGGCCTTGGTCACCAGCGCCTTGGCGGTTCGGTCTTTGCGCGACAACAGTTCATCTTCGAGCAGCAAGCGTAAAAACTCCAGGGGATGGAGCTGCTGGGACAAAGCGATCTGGGCTTGCCGTTCGCAGGCTTCATGGATGCCAAACAGGCGCATCTGGTGGGAAAGGTTTCTGACTTGATCAAGCATCATGGCGGGGAGACCTCCTGGTGAAACGGCTGTTTTGGGGGGTACCCAAGGTATGGGTCAAAGCGAGATCGTCGTTTATAGGGCCTCTGTGGAGGTCGTTTTTCTCTGCTCCCTGCTCTGGGAGGTAAAAAATCAGGTTGGGGCTGGATTTTAAGCTCGTGCTCATAGCAGTTCCTCCTCCACCGACGGCAGCGACAGTTCAGAATCTGAGCCCGAGTTGGCAGCGTATTGGTGTAGATGCACGGTATCCAGCTTTCTCTGCGGGGGAAGAAGCGTGGGTCTTTGGCCGTGGCTAACAAAGTAAAGGGCGCAGTCTTTGATGTAGGCGAGCCGTGTCTTGTTGAAGACAATCGCCCGCTGGCATGCATGGTCCAAAGCTTCAGCCGTGATGGGATAGCGTTTGGCAAGCCGCAAGATTCCTTGGACCCGTCTTAGATGGCGCAAGGGATGTTGGCCTGAGAGCAGATCATCGAGTAACTTCTCGACATGGGGGCCAAGCTTTTTGGCCTGTTCTTGAGCGTGACGGACTTCAAAGCGCGCCACGCTCAGCTTGGCTTCGGGATAATGGAAATCATAGGTGGAGAACTGTCCGATCCCCATCAGTCTGGTGTGAGCGGTAAGGGGCTGGCTGTCCTCACTAAACACTTCCACAATTTTCTCGGTGAGCCTGACCCGGACCCTTTGGCTGACGTAGACAAAGGGGACCGAGTAGAAGTTTTTCTCCACTTGGATATGGCAGTCGGGATGGACTTTAGCCTGGCGCCACTCGCTTAACTCGAAGGGAGAGGGTGGCAGGGCCTTTAATTGCTTTTTCTCTTGCTCGAAGCGCTGGTTGCGGCTCACCCCGTAGTCTTTCATCACCTCGCGGTTCAACCGATGAAGATATTCCCTGAGGGTTTGATTGAGATCTTGGAGAGAATAGAAGACCCGGTTACGGACCTCCTGGAAAAACCCTCTTTGGATCACTCCGATGTGGCATTCCCCAGAGCCCTTGTCCCGGGCCTTGTAGGGTCTGGCCGGCAGTACCGCAAAGCCCATGTGATTGGCAAAATCACAGTAGGTGGGATTTACATCGGGGTCGTACAGATCGGCCTTGTGGACACCGCTCTTGAGATTGTCCACCACTACGTAGGGGGTTATCCCACCAAAGTAGGCGAACATGCGCTGCTGGACCCCGATGAAGGTGGAAAGCTTCTGATCTAGAACGAATTCCCCGAAGGTATACGAGCTGAAGGGCAGAACCCCTAAGAAAAACTGGGTCAGTGTCTTGTTTCCCGTCCCTCGCTCGGTGATAAACAGACCGTCTGAAAAATCGATCTGGGTTTTTTCCGCAGGCTTGTGATGAAGCCGGATAGTCACTTGATCGGGTGAGGCTTGCACACTAACCTTTTCCCGAAACTGACGCCAAAACTTTACATACCCTGTCTCGGGGGCCACCTCCCGCTGGATCTGCTTGACCGTGGTCCCTTTGCCATAGACTTCCTGGCGGACATACTCCCAGTCAACCGTCTCAACCCAACCACCGCTCTCACTGGGCGGCTCTGCGGTGGGCTCCAAAAACTTCCGCACCGTCCTGCGCGAAAGCCGAAGTATCCGGGCAATACGGCGAACGGAGTGCCCCTGTTCGGACAGGGTTTTGATTTGAGCTCGCATACGAACGCTGGTCCTTTCTTTGGCCATTAACTGGATCCTCCTCCAGTTGGCCAAGGTAGCATCGTTCGTCGGCTCGCTCAGAAACGAAGGGGACCACCTGAAATTGGGTGGGTCCCTTCCTTGAAATCAGGTGGGTCCCTTCGTTGAAATTGGGTGGGTACGTTCCGTGAAATCGGTCAATAAATGACACCGTTATCAGATTAATATCAGATCAACATCCTGTCGGGACTTATTTATCATAACTTAGCCGCCGCCTCTTTCTCCTGCTCCGTAGCCTCGCGCCCCGGCCTCGGTCCGCGGGTCTCTTGCGCCACGGTGTATGGAGCGAAGTTTACACGGTGGACATCCTTGATCGAAGGGTCTCGGCTGGTGATGTGGTAAACCTCCAGTGGCTCTTCCTCTTTGTTATCGAACCAGTAAGGAACTCCTTTGGGTATGGCGACACCTTCGCCGGGCCCAAGTTCGGCGACCAGGACATCGTTCATACCATAAAATCTCGCCCTTCCCTTCAGCACAATCCAGATCGACTCTACATCAGGATGCGCGTGGAGATTGTTCTCGCCGCCGTCCTTGTTGACTCTCATTAGGCCAACGGCGAGGTTTCCAGCACGCAAACGGAACGGGCTGCTCCACTTGCCTCTGCTCGGGTCTGACGACACGTCTATTTGTTGCTGCCGTGCAACGGTGATACCTGCTATCTTGTTCGGCTGTACCATTTACACCTCCTTTGATTACCATGCTATCGGGCGCTCGCGACTGTTAAAAACGGCCTCAATCCCCACGGTAGCCTATTCAACTCCAAATAAAGCTCCTCGGAGCAAAGCTCCGAGGTATCTTTGCGAAATTCTTCGAAGCCCTTCAACCCTCCTTCGCCAAGGCTACGGAGGGTTCTCCTCACCTTCATCCTCGCAGCAAGCTGCGAGGTATTCGGCGAAGGAGAATAAATGTCAAATCTGCTCCCGACTTAACGCTCGGCCTTTGGAAAGCCGTAAGCCACCGCAACCTTCGAGGTGTATTCGTCGAGCTTTGTATAGTGGTTCCAATCGAGCAGGGAGAGTGTCTTTCCTTTGGTCTCTTGCGCTTGAACCGAATCGGGCAACAGTACGGACGCGCCAAAAGGCCAGTATTCATCCAGTAACTTTTGCCCTTCGGGCGATGCCTGAAACTCCAGCCATAAAAGGGCGGCATAAGGATTTCTGGCCGCGGCCAATACGCCGTCGGTGAGGTGCAGCCTGCCCACAACCGGCTCCAAAAACTTATATCCGAGCACCTTGGCGCGGTCTTTTGACTGCGCTCTCTTGACGGCTCCGAAGTTGGTCCCCATAAACATGGGGATCTCTCCGGCCTGAACAGAAGAAATCACGATGGAATGGCCTCTTCCCCAGAAAGGCTGCTGTGCTGCGATCTTCCTGGCAAAGTCGAGGGTCTTCTCAAGGCCCCACGCAGGGACCAGCGCCGCAACCGCTACGGGCCGAATATCCGAGGCGAACTTCTTCCCTTTGAACTCGGGCCGCAAGAGATCCTCCCACTTTACGGGGACCTTTTCGGGAGGGATCAACTTGTTGTTGTAGGCCAGCACATGGAGGTTGCTGCTAAGCGCCACGACGTGGCGGTGAACGGGATCGACCATCATCGGAGGGATATTTAGCACCTTGTTCTGGGCCATGCCCAGAATGTCGAACTTCTTCTGGTGCGGCAGGTACTCATCGTATAACTCGGTCCAGAGGCGATTGGCATCCCAGTCCTTTACGATGCCGGCCTTGATCTCCAGGAGAAAGCGTTGCGCCGCTTCAACCGATCCTCCTTGCTCCTCCACATGGACGTCGAGAAACGGGTATTTCGCCCTAAAGGCGCGAACCATCGCGTCAAGCATCGTCCCGGACAGGAAGCTTACGGCGCGCATCTTGCCCTCTTTTTTGGCTGTGGCCACGATCTGGTCGTGGCTCGTCGCGAAAACATATCCCTTCGTCTCGGCCTCCTGTTTGGCTTTAAGCAACGCCGGACTCGCAGCGTCGCTATATCCAGCAAAAGCCGTGAGCCACAGCCCCAGGGCCAAAGTGAAATTTCTCGAAATCGCTTTCATACGCCCGTTACCTCCCAAAAGGTGTTCGAACCTGCGGTATGCAAAATCTTTAACACAATAATTCCGGCAAGGACAAACAATTTCAGCTCTAAGCGACTGGGCCTGTAGAGTGGCCAAGCCAGTGGATTGCGTGGGTGAACAACTCGGAGAGCGCGAGCGAGTTGGAGGAGTTGCGCGCTCCCGAGGGCTGCGAGCCACGCACTCCCTGTGACGTTCCCCCGGGAGATGTTATGTTACATCGCGCGGCGATATGGAGAGATCAGGGACTCTCAGAATTGGCTCGGTTTCTTCAGGTCAAGGAGTTGTCCACGGCGAGTCACGCCGTGAGGCCAGCGGAGGAAAGGCTGAAAGAGGATTCGGGCTTTCGTCGTCAAGCCGTAAGCGAGGTAGCGAAGTTTCTGCGGCGCGATCAGGCGCATATCAGTATGATGCTGTTGCGGGCTTCAGCACCGGAACGAAATTAGTTGTACAGAGTGTTATGTCTACCCCCATTGCTGCCCATTCTAGAAACCTACTGCCTGCCCGTCGCGGCGCGGATCGCTGGCGGTGAAGTACCCGCCGTCGAGCTTCCAAATCATCTGGCCGCAGCCGAACTGGTTGTAGTCGTCTACCGTCACGATACTGTGGCCGCGACGCTTCAGCTCCTCGAGTGAGGCTGCGGGGAAGCCGTCCTCTACGCTCACATCCATGCCCTGCACCACGCGGAAGCGCGGGCCGTCGCATGCCGCCTGCGGGCTCTGGCCGTAGTCGGCGATGCGCACCATCACCTGCGTGTGGCCCTGTGGCTGCATGGTCCCGCCCATCACGCCGAAGCTCATCACGGGCCGGCCGTCTTTCGTGACGAAGCCGGGGATGATGGTCTGGTACGGGCGCTTGCCGGGCCCGACGCAGTTGGGGTGGCCCGGCTGAAGCACGAAGGTGGCGCCGCGGTTCTGCAGCGAGATGCCGTCCACCACCACGCCCGAGCCGAAGCCCATGTAGTTCGACTGGATGAATGAGACCATCATCCCGGAGGCGTCAGCCGCGGCAAGGTACACGGTGCCGCCTTTCGGTGGATTGCCGTGGCCGAAATCCTGCGCGCGCTTCGGATCGATGAGCCTCGATCTCGACTTCAGGTATTCCTTGTCGAGCAGTGCCTGCGGGCGCACGTCCATGTGGTCAATGTCGGCCACGTAGCGCCAGGCATCGGCGAAGGCGAGCTTCACCGCCTCAATCTGCAGGTGCAGGCTATCGGCGCCGTCCACCGGGTGCGAGCTCAGGTCGAAGTTACCGAGGATGCCGAGCGCGATCAGCGCTACGATGCCCTGACCGTTGGGCGGGATCTCGTGCAGCGTGTAGCTGCGATAGTCAATTTCGAGCGGCTTCACCCAGTCGGGCCGGTGCGCCGCCAGGTCGGACGCGCGCAGCGCGCCGCCCTGCTTCTTCGCCGCCGCCTCGAGCTTTTCAGCAAGCTCGCCGCGATAGAACGCCTTTCCCTTCGTGACAGCGATCTTTTCCAGGGCCAAGGCATGGCTCTTGAAGACGAACTTTTCTCCAGCGCGAGGCGCGCGTCCTCCAGGCAAGAACGCCGCAGCGAAGCCGGGAAGATCCTTCAGATTCTCGACCTGGGCCTGCCACTGCCCCGCGATCGTCGGCGAGACGAGAAAGCCCTCGCGGCCGTAGCAAATCGCCTGCTCGAAGAGCTTGCGGAACGGCAGCTTGCCGAACTTGCCGTGCATCTCGACCCACGCCGATACCGCGCCCGGCACGGTGACCGTGTCCCAGCCGCGCGCCGGCATGGCTGCCTTGCCGCAGAAGTAGTCGGGCGTCCACGCCGCCGGCGAGCGCCCCGAGGCGTTCAGGCCGTGCAGCTTGCGCCCGTCCCAGACGAGCGCGTAGGCATCCGAGCCGATACCGTTTGACACCGGTTCGACCAGTGACAGCGTGATTGCGGTGGCAAGGATCGCATCCACTGCGTTGCCGCCGGCAGCGAGCATCTGCAGCCCCGCCTGCGCGGCGAGCGGCTGGGAAGTGGCGACGACGTTCTGCGCGAGCAGCGGCTTTCGCGGCCAGGCGTAGGGGTTGCTCCAGGAAAAGGGAATCATTGGATCGGTTCGGAGTTGAGCACGACACGACCGACTATCCTGCCGATCTTCAAGTCCTCGCTGGTACCGGCAAACTCTTGCTCCATGCCTTACCTCCCTTAGATCGTCCGAGTTGTTGCACCGAGAACCGACACAGTCAAAGCGTTTATACCTTGCGTGCATCGCGGGGTCTAGCGTCGTGGGCAGACGCATGAGGGCATGTCCTAACTCGCGCGTTTGTGAAATGCAGAGTCGGTAGACGTGAATATCATCGATTTCTCGAGCTACTAGCGGTAATAGTAGCATTAAGAATTGACGGACAAGCAAGGAGGAAAAACTATGGCTAATAGATTTACTGGAGGCTGCCTTTGCGGTGCGGTGCGCTACGAATGTTCTGCCGATCCGCTTTTTATGGGTAATTGCCACTGCCGCGATTGCCAAAAGGCAAGCGGCAGTGCGTATGATCCTGACATCGGACTGCCGGCAGCCGCGTTAAAGATCACCGGCACGGTTAAGTATTACGACAGCAAAGCAGATAGCGGCAATACGTTAAGCCGTGGTTTTTGCCCGGAGTGCGGTGCGCGTTTGTTCGCAAAAACCAGCGCTATGCCGGAACTCGCGATGATCACGGCCGGGAGTCTCGATGACCCGAGCCAGTATAAGCCGACCATGGACATCTTCACAGCCAGCGCCCAGCCTTGGGATCACATGAATCCGACGCTGCCCAAATTTCCAAAAATGCCGCCGATGGGGGGATAGGCGGAGCGATGCCACACGTGGAGTGGCAATTTTACAGATAACGAAGCCTGTTCCAATCGTTCCAGACGTTACAATAGTTCCAATCGTTTCGAGGGCGAGGAGAGTCTCCGGTATTACCAACTAGAGGAGTTCTCGGGCCGAAGCCGCAGAAAGCTTGACGGCGGAGTCCTCCCGTTGCTAATGAATATCGCAAGAATCGATTCGACTATGATTACGAAACGGAGGTATTGAATCATGGCTGATGCACCGCGCGTTTTTTCGCTTAAAACGTACGCTCTAAGACCACGAAGGAGCTGAATTTGATCTATTAGAGCTCGTTCGCGCTGAGCATCATGGAAAGTGAACGGGAATTTGTAAGCTCTCAATCGCCTTACTCTCCGAAAAGCTTTTTGATCTTTTGCACAATCTCTGGCGGCTGGTTGACAACCTCTTTCATGATCGCTTCCTGTTCGTCGCCCGTTGATGGATCGAGCTCCATATTGCCTTTTTTTGCCTCGGCCAAAAGATCGGGATCGTTTAGCACTTTGGCGTATGCCTCGCGCAAAAGTCTGACGCGATCGGCCGGCGTCTCCGGCGGCGCAATCATCGGATGGCCGTACTCGTCGCCGGCAAATAACACGCGAATCAGGCGGCGGCTGATCTCTGGTGTCTTGAACTTTTCCATCAGCTCATAAAGAGTCGGCACCTCCGCCGCCCGCGGATCGCGTTTGCGACCGGTCTGAACAAGGTGCCGGTCAAAATTCTTTTTGTGCCACGTGCCAAAGGGTTCGCGCCCGAAGTGCGCGTATAATGTCATCCCTGCGCAGACGATTTCGCCCTTTTCCACGGCCAAATCAATTTCGGAACCTCCTGGATACCCCAAGACCATGGTGAATTTGATGCCCAGGGCTTCCTCCAGAGCGCGCACCAAAATATTGCTCCCGCTCGAAATCCCGGAAGCGCCGCACTTGGGCGGCTCTTTGGCTTTTGCGACATCTTCAATCGTCCGATAGGGGGTATCGGCGCGCATGTACAAAATCGCCGGGGTTTTATCGAGGGCGCCGATCCAGGTGAGCTTGCGCACATCAAACTTGGCCTCCGGCTTACCGGTGAGCTGGTCCAGATAGATGTAACTGAGCGGCATGCCGATCGTTAGGCCGTCGCTTTTAGCGACAGAATAGATGTAGTTGGTGGCCACCAGGGACCCGGCGCCGGGCATGTTCTGCACAATGATTTCAGGATTGCCAGGCAAATATTTCCCCATATAGCGCGCGAGCAGTCGCGCGGCGCGATCGTAGAAACCGCCCGGCGGCGAGCCGACTACGAGACGGATCGTTTTGCCTTGATAAAAAGGCGCAGTTTGAGCTGTGGCGATACTGTTGGCACCGGTCAACGCCGCGAGGAAAAGGACACCGCGTGCTGCGATCGGACCACAGCGCTTCCAGTCAAACATCCTGCCCTTGTATCGCATCCTGGTCTAGATATCGAGATATCCAGCTTGTGCGATTCGGTCACGAGCGGGTCTTTAGGCCACAATCGCTCGCTATGAGCACAGAATTTAAGCGGTCCTCAGGGTTATAGCGTCCGCAAACGATCAGGGTCCGACCCCTTTTCTCTTCGGCTCGGTGGTGCGCGGCGCGCTGCTCGCCCTAGCGGTGCGCTCCGCATGGCCCCCGTGAGGGGAACGACGAAGGCTCACACTTGGAAACTTTCGAAGCTCAATAGCCGGGCCTTGGCACTCGCTGTCTACGCTTCGCCGCATGGGTTGCCCCACCGCTGCGCAAGACTCGCTTCCGGGAGCGGGTTAGGCCTTCCCGGGCCGGCTTGGTTACCGACAAGGTTTCACTGAAAGGTTTCCGAGCTGCTTTCTACATCTCTTCCTCCTCTCCCAAGCTTGCTTGGCGCGATCCCCTTTTATGCCTCCTAAGTGGGCCTCGTGAGAACTTCTCCCCTCGCCGAAGGAGCAGAATATTAAACATACATCCGCTCCGCCTGACGAATCGCGCGGTAGCGTTCAAACGCTTTACGTTCATTTTCAAGGCCAAACAGAGTCTTTAAGGTCACGCCGCGAAAAATATGTGCGAGAATCCTTGCGCCATGGCGCAAGATAAACAATGGGTCGTGACAGAAAACCGCCGGCATGTGTCGAAGTTTCATCCAGCGCTCGGCGCGCCATCTGAGAAATTCGATCTCCTCGGCCGTTAAATGATCGTTTCTGACCACCGCCGTAATGCCATCATAGTTTTCCGGCCGCTCGTCGATAATCAACCTGCGCTTCTGAAAATCTTGAGTCATCGCTGTTCGAGGATAAGGGGTGGGGTGCTGAATGTAAGGCCAATCGACATGCCGTCGCGCGAAGTCAAGGTTGGCCTTAATCGAGTCGCGTGTATCTCCCGGGTTGCCTATGATAAGGCCTCCTACGACATACATCTTATTTTTGCGCAGCGCGCCGATGGCTTTGAGGGTGGCGTTGCCGGTGCTTCGGCCATTTTCGCGCTGCGCATTCTTAGAGGCGGCGCGGAGGAACTTCAGATCAGCTTCGAGGATGTTCTCAATGCCGAGGAAAACATAGCGAAAGCCAGCTTTGCGCATCAACGGCACGAGTTTGTCGCTGTAGTTGGCGATAGCTGAGGTCATCGCCTGGACAAAGTAATCCAAGTGATGCAGCCGCGTGTCTATAATCGCGTGGCACAGAGCTTCGAATCGTCGCACGTTCAGCGTGATATTATCGTCGACTAAGAAAATTGATCGTGCGCCGTGATCGCGGGCATCCCGTATATCCGCCAGTACCCGATCGAACGAATACGTGTGGAATTGACGACCCCGCATAGTGACGATCGAGCAGAAGCTGCAATCAAAAGTACAACCACGAGAGGTTTCAACGATGTCGACTTGGCGGCCCATCATCGTGTAGCCGCTGAGGACCCGTGCGTCGCGGTTGGGGAGCCGTATCTCACCCCCATCAAGGCCGCTCACCGGACGATCGGGATTGTGTCGGAAACGACCGTCCTCGCGAAAAGACAAACCTAGAATTCCCTCATAGCCGCCGCCGATTTCGATGGCCCGCAACAGTTCGCGAAAAGTGATCTCACCTTCGCCGCGGACGATAAAGTCAACCAGGCTACCGGAATCGTCGGTATAAGCTTGCAGCGCCACACTCGGATCATAACCGCCCACGACAACGCGGACGCTTGGCTTGAGCGAACGCAATACATCGATGATTTTTTTGGCCGTTTTACGCTGAAACGTCATGACCGAAAGACCCACCAGATCTGGCTGTAATGTTTTCATGAGGTGTTCGAGGGTTGCTCGAACAGAGCTCTGGACCAAGATGAGATCGGCGACGGCTATGTGATGGTGCGGGTCGGCGTTTCCCGCGAGGGAAGTGAGGCCCCGTTGGGCATTCGGATGCTAATAGTCGGCGTGTGCTCAAATGAATCCGGCATTGAGAGAAGCAGTACGTTCATAAACAGCCTTTTTCGTTAGTCTTGCTCGGCCGGACCGCCTCCTCTTTCACGGTTGCCACGATACCCGTACGATTTAGTTTCCGCCGCAATATAAAACAAAAAAGAAGCGGACGCGTCACGTTAGCAATGCAAATCCAAGAAGACTGGACGCATTATTATTCTACGCGTTCAGGGTTTGGGGATCACCTCCTTTACTGTCAGCGCCTAGGGCCTGTACCACTCGATTCATATAACTAAAAAAGCCTGTGACGTGGACCGCATCCAGGATCGCTCGATCGGAGAACCCGGCCGTCCGGATTTTATCGATATCCTCCGGAGTAATCTTGCTGGCATCCCGCGCCATCTTCTCCGCAAAGGATAAAAGATGTTTCATCTCTGGTTCGATGGAAGCGGCGCGATAATCTGTCATGAGCGCATCAGCTACTTCCACGTCCTTCAGCTCTTCACGGAGAAACTCTCCGTTGGATTCAGTTCAGTAAAAGCAATTATTCACTTTGGAAGCGACAATGGCCACCATCTTCCGCTGTGCGCGGGTCAGAGGCGACGGTCCCTCCATAAGCGTGCGGAAGAGGGGACCCAGAGTGACTAAAAGACGCGGATTGAGACTGGAAACTTTGACGATGTTGGGGACTCTCCCCCGCTTCCATCGTGCAACCCCATAGACCCAACTCAGCAGTCCTCGTGCCTCGTTTTCGTCAAATGTTCTGATCCAAGCCATTTTGAAACTCCTTTCGCTACTGCTGTTGATGTTACCGTGATTAGTTTCCGTCGTTCAGTGTGACGCGAATAATTGGCAGGTTCGATATTTTCAACATGCCGTTGTTGTCTTGCCGGTGTTGGAACCTTTCTGTTTAGACTCCTCCTTTAGCAGAGCTCTTCGCTCCTCCTCGTTTGTTTCAGTGTCGGCGGCCCACAGATACTCGTGCGGAATGGGGAGATTTTTTTGTTAAGCAGATGACGCTTTACACCGTCAACGGATTGTAGAAAGGATTTTTTCACGGAGGATACCTCCTTGGGAACTTTGAATAAAACGAAATTCACCTAGGGGGTGTCGAAGCTATGCATGGGCGAGCGCGAGAACCTTGTACTAGAGCGACTTAGGATGTGTCAACTGAAAACCTTTTTAGGTGTGGTAGCAAAGTGATTCTGTCAGGGGTTAATGGCAACATAATTATGTGAGGGTGTGGCGATGACAAACCTGACGATGAACACCCTCATCGGTGACTAGCTGGACAAACTCCTAGGCAGGCCCTCTCCGTTCTTCCAACCTTTACGCCCTTTGTGGCTCATTTTCTTCTCGCTACTTGAGCTGCGGCAGCACCTTGTCCGCGAACAGGCGGATGTTTTTCATCGCCATGTCTTGGGGCATGCCGCCGAAGTAGAAGGTGCCGGAAATCGTCGTCAGGCCGACTTCCTCGCTCCATTTGCGAATGCTATCGGCAACGCGCTCGGGATCCCCGGCAAGAACAAATCCTTGTTGCAGTTGCGTCTTGGTGTCGCGGTGCAGCAGCAGTCCCTGCTCCTTGCGGTTCGGATCGGCGTCCCTGTGAACGTCATAATAGGAAGTAATATAAGGTCCGGCTTCTTCCATGGCCTTTTCAAGACTGCTTGAAACATAAATGTGAAACTTCCCCAGGATATCCGTTGCCATCGGATCATGGCCGCTCTTCGCCAATCCGTCGCGATAGGTTTTTATGAAACCCGGGAGCATATGGGCTTCGCGGTAGAGATAGGGCAGCGTCATCAAGTGAAAGCCGTTTTCCCCTGCCCAGCGAAACGAATCCTCGGAGCGGGCGCAGCCCACCCAGACCGGCGGATGCGGCCGCTGCACTGGTTTGGGATAAACCGGAACGTTCTGATAGTTGAAAAACTCTCCGGTGAAATTCACCGGCTTGTCGGACCACGCCTGCAGCATAACTTTGACGCCCTCGTACAGGCGACCGGTGGATTCTTTCTGGTCGAAGCCGAATTTTTTGTACTCATGCCCTTCGCTGCCTTTGCCTACGCCGAATTCCAATCTCCCGTTGGAGATCACGTCGACCATCGCGTACGACTCGGCGACATCGATCGGGTTGTGCAAGGGCAAGACATTGATCGCAACCCCAAGGCGAATCCGTTTCGTCGTGCGCGCGACGGCCGCCATAAAAGTGGGCGGATGCGGCAAGGTGCCACCGTACATAGCAAAGTGATGCTCGGTCACCCAGATATGGTCATAGCCGAGCCGGTCCATTTCCTCCATCTGCGAAAACATTTTCTGGTAAAATTCCGGCAGCGGCCCGTCCAAATCCGGAATATAAGTTGGCAGGTAGTGAGAACCAAATTTCATGCGGATTGCGCCCCTTTCGATGAACCTCCCCCCAGATAACTTATGGGTTACATGGGTTACATATAGGTTGCCACTCCGCGACTGTCAACGCAGCGCTCTCAGCGCCCATACGAACTTCTAGACGTAAATCCCAGTTTACTTTGTTGTAACATTCTTGTAACAACCGGCAGGTAGGTTGTGCAGATATTTTCTCTCGAAAGGAATCCTCATGCTCATCGCATCATTGAAAAAACTGTCTCTGCTCATCCTGGGCTTCGCCTTCGCGGCTCAGGCTGCGCCCGCCGCCGTCTTCGGCGACGACAAGGTCATCGCGCGCTACACCTTGCCCTTCATCGCTATCAAGGATTTCCATAACGCCGTGCTGCCCGGTAGCGTTACCAACGATCGCAAAATTTCACTGGGCGGCACCGGCAGCGATCTCTGGCAGGGCCCCAACGATCCCAAGGATGAATTTTGGCTGATGACCGACCGCGGCCCCAACGGCCAGGTGCGAATCGACGGCGCAAACCGCCGGACTTTTCCCATTCCGACTTTCAGCCCGATGATTTTGCGCGTGAAAACCGAGGGCGATACCATTCGGATCCTCGAAACGCTCCCGATCCTCGGCCAATCGGGAAAATCGGTGTCCGGCATTTCGAATATCAAAGGTTATGACGAGACTCCTTACGACGTTACGGGGAAAAACGAATTGCCGTTCAATCCCAGCGGCATCGATTCGGAAGGTCTGGTGCGGACCAAGGCCGGGGAATTTTGGATCGTCGAGGAATACAGCCCATCGCTAATGCGACTGGATCGGTCCGGTAAAGTCTTAAAGCGCTACATTCCCGAAGGACTCAAGCTCGCCGCTGCCGATTATCCCCTGGTGCCTGTCTTCTCGCCAATTTTTGTTAAGAGGAAGATCAATCGCGGCTTCGAAGGCCTGGCAATGAGCAGCGACGAGAAGACGCTTTACATAGTGCTCCAGAGTCCGCTTCTCAATCCCGACCGGAAAACCGGCGACGATTCCCGCAACACGAGGGTTTTGATATTCGACGTCGCGAGCGAGAAGGTGACGGCGGAATATGTCTATCGCTTCGATGTGGCCAAGGAATTTGACCCCAATCCGAAAATGAAGCCTGATGAGATGAAGCTCTCCGCCGTGGCCTACGTGAATCCAACGACGTTATTGATTCTCGAACGCACGGATGGGGTGGCGAAGATATTCAGCGTCGATCTGAGCACGGCAACCAACATTCTCAACAGCAAGTGGAACGATCCCAAAACCGTTCCCACTCTGGAATCCCTGGAGAATCCAGCGACGGAGAACGTGGCGGTTCTGCCGAAAACGCTGGTTGTCGATCTGAGCAAGTTCGAAAACATGCCGGAGAAGATCGAAGGGCTCGTCATTCTCGACCGCAACACCATCGCCGTCGCCAACGACAACGACTTCGACACCGCCGAGAACAAGTACGACGCGGACGGCAATAACATCGGCAAAGGAACGAAAAATCAAATCATCGTGATCTCGCTGGCCAAGCAGCTGCCGCTGGCTGTTTCGGCCATCGCGAGCGCCACGCCGCCAACCGACGGAGCCAAATAGCATAGCCCAAGCGTGGTCAACGGGGGATATTCGTTCAAAGTTCAAGGTTCAAGTTCAACGTGGCGCCGTCGGCGCGGTTCAAGGTTTCGACTTCAAGGCTTAATGTCGGGAGGTGGGGACGTTGAACATTGACCATTGAACGTTGAACAGGCGAAGCCATTGAACCTTGAACCGCACACTCGGTGTGCTCCTCGTAGTTCCCGTCTTCGATTCTCAATTCCTCATAGTTCTCCCGCCCCGGCCTTAACTCCAGAAGCAATGGCCGAATGAATCACATATGCAGCCCTTATCTTGCGATCGGCGCGTTCCAAATCTTGAACGCAGGAGACTCGCGGTAGTAGCCAAGGACGTTCAGGGTCGCGGTATCGAGCAGGAAGTGCTCGCCGTAACTAGCCGATAAATGGATCCACCGCGCGGCGAGTACGCGAAGAATGTGGCCGTGCGCGAACAGGGCGACGTTTCCCTCGCTGGCATGGACCTTGGTGAGAACGCGATCGGCGCGCGCGCCGATCTGTTCCGGGGTCTCTCCGCCGGGGCAGCCGTCGCGAAAAACCGACCAGCCCGGCCTCGTCAAGCGGATTTGTTCGTCTTGAGGCCCTCGTACTCTCCATAGTTCCACTCGATCAAGTCGGCCTCGACATTCGCCTGCTTGCCTAATCCCGCTAGCTCGGAGGTCTCGCGCGCGCGGCTAAGCGGACTGGTGAGGACCAGCGCGAAAGTCTCCTTGGCAAGAATGGGCTCTAGACGCCGCGCGGCGATCCGCCCGTTCTCGGTAAGTGGCACATCGGTCACGCCGGTGTGTCGTCCATTGAGGCTCCACTCGGTCTCCCCATGGCGCAATAAATAGACCCTTTGCTCTTTCCTAGCCACAGTCCAATCCTTTTCGATCGGCTCTTGGTACGTAGCGATAACACACTATCACGATCCTCTTCGACCTTTATGACGCAAATTTTCGCAACTGCAAACGTCTCCTGCGACAAGGTTTTCACGCTCTCAGATTGAAATCGCCAAATTCGAATTATACGCTGACGCGGCACAACGTTTGGACCTGCTTAATCGACTGACCGAGCGAGTTGATCCGCGGCGCTGTGAGTAATCATGTTTAAGGAAGCCCTCGCAATACTCTTACGGGTGGAGAACTCCGTTGAGATTCTTGACGCTGAACCGCGGTGGCCGGCTTTCATCGCCGTCCTCGCTGTTGGCGGGCTTTACATGGGGCTACCCGATGCCCTCACCTTGGGTCCGCGCTGGCTCTTCCCTTCTCTCATTTTAGCTTTGCTATTTCCAACCGTCGTATCACATCACACCGGCAGGCATCGATTGAATACCATCTTCGTGTTTTTGGTGGACGCGCTGCTCACCATCGGATTGACCGTTTCCGTCATTCTCCTGATCGGCGCTCTGCCTACACACCGCGAGCCTCCGCTGGCGCTGTTGCTTTCGGCGGCTTCGCTCTGGGCCACCAATATCTTGGTTTTTGCTCTATGGTACTGGCGGCTGGACGCCGGCGGCCCGCACCAACGGGATAAACGCGCGGGACATCCGGATGGAGCGTTTCTTTTTCCGCAGATGACGATGAGCGAAGAGGCGCTGAGGGAAGCGGGGCAACAGGACTGGTCGCCCAACTTCATTGATTACTTGTTTCTAGCGTTCAACACCAGTACCGCCTTGTCGCCCACCGACGTGCCGGTGCTGGCGCGCTGGGCGAAACTTTTGACCATGCTGCAATCCCTGCTCTCACTGCTGATCCTTGCGTTGCTCGCCGCCCGCGCCGTCAACCTGCTTTAAGCGGACGAAGCCCAACGCGCTTCCCAACATTTGTGACCTTGCTCCAGATTCAAGGTCGCGACTCGCAGGATGACTATTCGGTCCTCTAAAACACCAGAGCCTTTCGTCTAGCGCAACGCCGGCAGGATTTCTGTGCCCCAGAGATCGATCACCTCCGGGATATCGGGTCCGAGCGGAACGCCAAGCGTGACCTGTGTGAAACCGTCGCGGGCTGCCAGCGCGAAAAGTTCGGCGATCCGTTCTTTACACTGCGCCGGTGTGCCCGCGATGATCAAACGATCCACCGCTTCGTCCGGAGTCAGAGAGGCGGCGTAGTCGACGCCGCGGTTTTCCGCGTAGGCTTGCCGTACAGCTCGAATCGCCTGCGGGTCGATGCCCTTTGTCTTCAGAACTTCGTCCGGCCAGCCGGATACGATGTGGGAAACGAATCTTTTGGCGTGCTGCCTGGCCGCCTGGCCGTCGCGCGAAACCGACGCGTTGAGCAGCATGACTTTGCGCAGCGGTTCGCGCAGCGCGGATTGCGACCGCGCCAACCGCAGGCGCTCAAGCGACGCTTCCATGTCGGCGACGCCGTAGAGAGTTTGCAGGATCACGCCGTCGAAGTGGCGCGCCACCAGATCCAATACGGCAGGCTTGAGGAGACTCGGACCGTAGTAAAGACGGATCGGCGACCGGGTTTTGAAGCGGAGCGTGTATTGCTCCGCGTTCATGTGGAAATAGGACGCGAGAATGGGAATTTCACTGCTCCTGAGCGCCTCGCCGGCGAAAAGTTTTCGCAAGCCGGTCGCCAATTCGGCCATGATCGCGAGCGGCTTGGCGCGCTCTACTTGATGCTTGAGTATCGACCTCGATCCGGGACCCAAGCCGAGAGAAATCTCCCGGCCGTTGGTGAGCTCCGATATCGTCGCAAAGGCCATGGCAAGATCGACGGGATTACGGAAGTAGGGGACGGTCACCGCAGTGCCGAGCTTGACCGGTACGCGCGCCGCGATCGCCGCCGAACTCGCCAACACGCTGCGGTACTCCAGATTGTCGTTGGTCCAAACCTGGCCAAAGCCAAGTTTTTCCATGGTCTGCCACGCCCGCTCGGCAAGCCCGATCAACTCAGGAAGCGAGTAACGATTGAGCACATGGAGAGGATAGTGAATACCGATTTCACCGGTAAATATTTTTTCTTGATTTGGCATAGGCTCCAGCCATCACAGCCCGGGAAACGAAGTTCAAGACAATTTATCGCTCCCAATTACAAGTGCCCCTAGCGCAACAGAGCCGCAACCAAAAGCCGGAACATCTCGCGCAAAGGCGCAAAGGCCGCAAAGGAAAAAAACAATTCCGAACTTGGCGTTCTTGGCGCCTTGGCGCGATAATATTCCTAAGTTCCTGTGGCTAAAGGGCAAAGACCAACGGTAACATTTGCGCAACCCGCGAAAACTTTCAGCCCTAGTAGAACACGTCTGGACTCAGTGCGGGACCATGTAGGAATTAACCCCCAGTCTCCCGCAGCCCGATCTTGTCGCTATGGGAACCCGCAAGTCCGGCAGCGTTATCGGCCAAGATTTCACCGTGGCCGATACCCAGAGTCTTGATCCAGCGCTGCTGACCGAACGTCAGCGCTATGAAAAATCCGAGCTCGACGAGCTCGGGAATCGTGAAGTGGCGGTGCAGCTTCTCCCAGAGGGCGTCATCGGCAATATCGGAATTCCAGATGATCGCACTGGTGTACGTGAGCGCCACTTTCTCCCGCTCGGTGAACTTATCCGAGCGCTGAAAATTGAGGAGCTCATCGTAATTCTCTTCCGACAGTCCCTGCCGTCCAGCCTGGACGGATCGCTGCACGCCTCAATATTCGCAGTCGATGGATTTCGACACGTAGACCCGGCACATTTCCTTGAGTTTATGATCGACAGCGCCGTTCCGAAACGTTAGGTCCCACGCCTGCGAAAACGCCCGGATCACGTTGGGATTGTTGGCTCGAATTGCCTGGCTCTCGGGCCGAGGCGTGCCTTCCTTGCGGGCCCGCTCGAGATACCCGCGAATCTCGGGGTCGATAATCTTTTCGAGATCGACGTATGGAATATATGACATGATAACCTCCTGTGAACTTGGCAGTATTATAGCCGCGTAATGACCCGCAAGCTAATCCAGCTCCTCTTTGTAGTCTAACCCTAGCCGAAAGCTGCCGTGAACAGTTCCGAGTAATCTCAAGTTCAGCTACGGACACAACGTTTTCCTCACATCATCTCGATTTTACAAAGCGCGCTGATTCGGCTAGGGCTAGAAAGCACGGCTGAAGTCTTAAAGAGAATCGGAGGCGTCATGATTCACACGCGCATCTGCGATCTGCTCGACATTCCCCATCCGATCGTTCTTGGCGGCATGGGCACCGCGACCACCGCTCCGCTGGTCGCCGCCGTATCCAATGCCGGAGGCTTCGGCACCCTTGGCACCTCGGCATTCAACGCCGCGACGTTGGACACCGAGATCGGCGCCATTCGCGAGCGCACCGACAAACCATTCGGCATCAATCATCTATTGTTTCAAATTCAGGAAGACATGTTCGCTGTCACGCTCCGCGCTCGACCGGCGGTCGCCGCCTTTGCGTGGGCGCGAAAGGACCAGGACCTGCGCGACTATTTTCAGCGCGCCCACGATGTCGGCTGCAAGGTCATGTATATGGCCGGGGAGGTTCCCGAAGCTCGCCGCGCCGCGGAAGCCGGGGCTGACGTCCTTGTGGCGCAAGGCACGGAAGCCGGAGGGCATGTGGTTTGGATGGCGTCCTTGCCGCTGGTGCCGATGATGGTCAACGCGGTGGCGCCGCTGCCGGTTCTCTCCGCCGGTGGAATCGCCGACGGACGCGGCCTGGCGGCGGCGCTGGCTCTTGGAGCTGAAGGTGTGTTGCTTGGCACCCGATTCATGGCTACGCCGGAAGCGCCGATTCATTCGAACTTCAAAGAAGCCATCGTCAAAAGCGACGGCCACGACACCGTGTTGACCGAAATTCCCGATCTAGCGAGCCAACGGGTCTGGCCAGGCGCGATGTCGCGCGCTCAGCGCAACAAGTTTATCGAGCGCTGGTCGGGGCGCGAATGGGCGTTGCGGCAAAACGCGCGCGAGGTCGGCCAGCAGGTCGCCGCCGCCCGCGCCGCCGGCGATGTCGACAACGCCTCGCTTTCCTTCGGTCAAGACGCAGGCTTGATCGACGCCATTAAGAGCGTCAGTGAAGTTGTCCAGGATATACTCAGGGAGGCGGAGGAGATCATCAAAGGTCGGTTGCCGAGTCTTCTGCGGTAAAGTGATTGACAACCGGGCCCGCGCGGTTGCGTGGGTTACGACTCCACGACAGCGGCGCCCGCATTGTTCTCGAGCGTATATAAATCTTGGGGGCGTCCGACACCGCGGAGGGCGTATCGGCCGACCGAGACGAGCAGTTTTTTCGGTTCGCCGATCGCGGACGCAAAGGCGGAGGAGACGAGCAATGGCTGGTCAACGGATTGGCACAAGCCGGCGATCCGGCTCACTTCGTTGACCGCCGGTCCGACGACCGTGAAATCGAGGCGCTCGCGGCTCCCGATGTTGCCGTAAAATACTTCGCCGACGTGAAGACCGAGATACATATCGGTGGTCGGTAGACTTTGCGCCGCTCGGCGCTGATTTACCGCCGCGACGGCGCGGCGCGCATCGGCTGCGGCCGCGAGCGCCGCCAGGCAGGCGCGGCCACGATCGTCCGCTGTGAATATGGCGAGCACGCCGTCGCCCATCAGTTTCAGGACATCTCCCCCCTGCTGATGAATCGCCGAAATGACCGCATCCGCGTAGTCGTTAAGGAAAGGAATAATCTGCTCAGGCGCCGCCGAATCGCTGATCCTTGTGTAGTTGCGCAGGTCGCTAAACCACAGGACTGCTTCAATCCGATCCGCGATGCCTCGCGCGATTCGTCCTTCTAACACGCGCCGGCCCGCGTCGCGCCCGAGATAGGTCTCAACCAAAGTTTCCGCGACCCGCGCCAGCGACGCCGATTTCATCGTGAGCGCGAATGAGGGCATGAGTCGGCTTAGATCGGCGACGTCGGCATCGCCGAACCCCTGTGGCGCGTCCGTAGCCCACGACGAATACACGCAATCCATCTCGCCGATGATTCCCTCCGCGGCGAACCGATTCGCGATCGCCACATAGTCGGTGATGCCATCCAAACGCAGTTCGGAAAATATCGGAAACATGGCCTCTGTCGCCGCGGTCAGCCGGCATTTGAGCAGCGACTCGCCGGAGACTTCGAGACGGTAAAACGGGCTGCGTTCCCACCGTTCCGAGCGCCCCGGGTTTCGGCCATACTCGCTGAGCGTCGTTTCCTTTTGTTGGCGTTTCCAAGTAAAGGCGCGGCCTTCATAAACTGGATGTAGCGTGTCGATGACGACGTTTGCGCGAGCGAGCGGTAATCCGAAAGCTACAGCGCGTTCGCAGAACCCGGTAAGCGCCGCCGTTTCAGATTGACCAGCCAAACCCGCTTCGGTAATGCAGGCGGCGATCTCCGCAAATTGGGCGTTATCCATATGGAGTGCACTCGAAGACCGGGTATCGTATGGTTCGACTTTCGCTCACCATCCTGAGCTTATGTCGAAGCATCGCCCTGAGCCCATCCAAGGGCTATTGCGCGCGAATGACTTTATCCCTTCGCCGCGGTTGGCACCGGCACTGCCGGAGTTGTGGCCGAGCGTAGTGAATTCTCCGGTTCTTCGCGATAGTGGCCGAAGGCGCTGACGATCGGCGTGTCGTTGACTGAAAAAAGAATCGCCTCCTGCGTCTTCGAACGATTCACATGCTCGTGCCACGCCCAATTGGGCACTGCGAACGAATCATGTTGGTTCCAGTCCATCGCCTTATCGCCAACGACGGTCGTGCCTTCCCCGTCGACCACGAAATAAACCGCGCTCGAAGTGTGGCGATGCTTCTTTGTATGTTCGCCGGGACGCAGCAACTGAATCCAGCAACTTAGCGTCGCCAGCGTCGGCCCGCCGGTGATCGGATTGACATACTCCAACGCAACGCCGTCGTACGGGCTACCCGCCTGGTCGGACAGCGCGCGCAGTTGGGGTTCGATATCCTTCCAGCGATAGCGCAACGGCAGATTTTCCTGCTTGGCTTTTTCCCAGGTTGGACGAACGACGCCCGCTCTCTGCTGCAAGTGCTCGCTCAGCTTCTGGCGCACGGCTTGAACCTTGTCTCCCGGATAGGGTTCGTAGAAAGGCAGGTTCAGACCGAGCATGAACGGCACGTCGAGCACATCGACCCACATGGCCGTTTCGTTCGTGGGGTTTTGGTGATCGTGCCAGGTCCACTGCGGCGTGAGAATTAAATCGAACGGCTCCATCGGACATCTTTCGCCATCAACGACGCTAAAAACCTTGCCGTCGCCCTTGATGACGAAGCGAATCGCCGCCAACGTGTGGCGATGCGCCCAGGCGATTTCGCCGGCCTTGATCATCTGAATTCCCATGAGCAAGGTGTGCGTCGTGCCGCCCATGGGCAGAGCCGGATTGTTGAACAGAAGACTGCGGCGCGCCGTGAAGCTTTCCTCGAGAACGTCGCCGGCCTCGGTCAACTTCTCCAACACGGTCTTCCACGGCCAGATAAACGCATCGCCTTTCGGTCTTGGTCCGCCGATGCACTGGGTCAGCAAACCTTCATAAATCCATTGCCCGCTGAGGTGCAGCTGTTTTAGCTCCTCGTCGAACTGTTGGAGAGTTTTCCTTGCTTCAGCTTTGGCCATGGTCACGCACCTCCTTCCTCCGAAATGACGCCGGAGTGTTGGGAAATCCGCAGCCCATCAATCCAATAGTCCACCATTCCATTATCCAATTTTCTAGAAGCCCCGCAAACTCACCCCGAGCCCCTTGCCCACCGGCACGCTGATCGCTCCCTTGTCCACCGTCAGCCCGAAGAACGGATCTCCTGTTATCACCTCGAATTCGCCCAGCTCGCACAGTGGCGCTATTCCCGGCGTGCTGACGGCGAGATGCAGCGCCGCCGCATCGCCGACCATAGAACCGGCGGTATTCGACAAGGCGCAGCGAATGCCGTTCATCTACGAGTTCGCGATCTTTCTGATCGCGATGCTGCGATTTCGTTGCTGAATGATATCGGCGGCGCTAGATTTACAAGCGGCCGAGCATACCGGCGATCGGGTGGATTCACCGGATGAAATTAGCCCTGCCAGTCCGGCGTGGATCAAACGCACGCGCATACAAAACCGCATGAACGCGGCAAGATCGCGAACGAAGCCCGAGTCAAGAAGCCCGTCCTGACAAACTAGGGTCGAACAAAGATCAAGATAAGTTAGAGAAAATCATCGCCAGGGATTTTTCCGGCGTGATCATAGCGGGGCATGATCTGATGAAGATCGAGGTTCAATTTCGGAACCTCGGCCCTAGCGGCGCCGAAATCGTTGTTATTGAAGATTGCGCCCGCTTTGCACGTTTCTGATTCGCCGCCTTCTTGACGAGCCGCATGCGCTGCTTTGTACAGCCGGCGGCAGCTCGCTCGGCGGAAATCTCCTGCGGCGGCTGGCACGCCAAACACTCCGGGCAAATCCAACCGCCGCATTCGCAGATTCCACCCGGCTTGTCGGTCACGTTCGGGCTACTGGAAAACGTCGACTGGCAACTGAAACATGTCACCTCGATGCTGGTCCCGGTGTCAAGGACTTCTAGGTCACGCACGGGCGCGATACGCCGCATCTTTTCGCCCTGCACAATCACGCGGTATTGGAAGCTCTCTTTGCTGGCCGCCATCGGGATCGGAGAGCCACGGTTGGTGAAGCAGCTCTGGATCCCCGTTACACCGTCGATCCGACCGAGATAACCGTTGACTCTGTGCCGTACCAATGTCCCATCGGACAGCAGAGCTTCCTCCATCTTGATTGCCATCGAGCCACCCTCCTATAAAAAAAGCCTCTGGCTCGTTTAAAGCTCAGAGGCATTCCCAGTTGACCTAAAAAGCTCTAAACGAGCTTTTACTCTAACATGGCGCGTTTCAGTTAGCGAATCGGCTGTCCATGTGCCGCATCTGACGAAGGTCGGGGAAAAGGCAGCCTCTCGGCAAGCCGGACACCATTCCGTTGCGCACATGCCAAGGGCCGCCACTTACGATGTGTAGATGTGAACTTCTGTTTCTTCGATGCGGCGTCCGCGGGTGATCAGCCTTATAATGCTACACACGTTACGGCTCACGTCCCCGATGGCCGCAACCGGATACCCGTCTTTCACATATCGGCCGATCACCTTGTCGTCGCCTAAATTGACGACCTGCAAATAATCCGGGTTATTTCCTTCGAAGTAAGACTCAGTCCCTGGAGCGGGACTGTTCAATTCATTTTGTAACGCGGAAGAAACTTTGATCCCTACGAACAAGCGCTTGCCCGCTTCCGTCATGCGATTTTCTCCTCTACCCCGACAGCTTATCACACCCCCCTACAAACAGCTAGGCAGCGGATGGCGCAACACCCGACAGTCCCCCTGCAAGTCAGTTTCCCCGGATTGGAGTTATCTGCTAGAAATATGACAAGCTGAGTGTCAACTAACAAATCTACCTAAACCTTTCGGCGCCATGAAACTCCTCCTCGTCCAACCGCCGGTTCGAGATTTCTACGACACCGACGTGCGGCTGCAACCCATTGGCTTGTGCTATTTGAAAGCCGCGGTCAAAGACCACCTGCCTGACGTGGAAGTCGTGATCAAAGATTTTCACGGCGGGTGCGGGCGAAGAACCGTTCCAATTCCTAAAGAATTAGCTTACACCCGCGATTACTATCCGGTGGCGGACAAGTCGCCGTTCTCCACGTTTCATCAATACTATCATTTTGGAAAATCATTCGATGACATCGAAGCCGAAATTGGCGAATGCAAACCGGATGTGGTGGGGATTTCCTCGCTCTTCACGCCTTACTATCGCGAGGCTCTCGAAGTCGCCGCGCGGGTAAAGAAGCGCCTTCATGTTCCCGTAGTCATGGGCGGCTCCCACGCCTCCGCGGCGCCGGAGTCATTACTGTCCTCGCCCAACGTCGATTATGTGGTTCGCGGTGAAGGTGAAAAGCCTTTAGTTGAGCTGCTGCGGCACTTGAGAGGCGAAGCGCCGATTGAGCGGGCGCCGAACCTGGTCTTCAAGCAAAATCGCCAACCGCGCTTCAATCCCATGGGCGGCAATTACCCGATAGACGAATTACCGCTCCCCGATTTGAGCGACTTACCGCCTTCGCGTTATACCGTGGCGGGCAAACCCATGACCTTCATGATCACCTCGCGCAGTTGTCCGCACAAATGCTCTTTTTGCTCCGTCCATACTACCTTCGGCCGCGACTATCGCCGCCGCGCGCTCGAAAGCGTGTTGGCGGAAATCGAACTGCGCCATCAAGAAGGCTACCGCGTCATCGATTTCGAGGACGACAACCTCACCTACTACAAGCCGACGTTTAAAGAGCTCTGCCGGCGCCTCATCGGCCGCTTTCCCGATGGCGAAATGGAATTCGTCGCCATGAACGGCATCAGTTACTTGAGCCTCGATGATGAACTGCTGGAATTGATGTTTGCGGCGGGATTCTCGCACCTGAATCTCGCGCTGGTCTCCTCTGACAAGACGGTGCGCGAAACGACGAAGCGCCCGCACACGCTGGAAGCCTATCTGAAGGTCGTGAGCAAGGCGCATGCACTCGGCTTCAAAATCGTGTCGTATCAAATCCTCGGTCTCCCTAACGAAAGCCTCGAAAGCATGATCCAGACCCTCGCCTTCAACGCCCGCCTGCCGGTACTTCTCGGCGCTTCGCCGTTCTATCGGACTCCCAACGCTCCCATCGCCCGCGGCATGCAATGGACCGAAGAAGACTTCGTGCGCTCCCGCCTCACGGCCATGGCGGTCGAAACCGGTGACTTCAAACGTGAAGACCTATACACGCTCTTCGTCACCACGCGCATTATCAATTTTTTGAAAGGATTGCCGATCGGATCCGACGCCGAACTGGCGGATTTGCCGAGCCGCTCTTGGAGCCATTCAAGAACTCAAGCCGGCATCGCGCTTCTCGCGCGACTGAGGGAAACGAATAAACTCTACTTGTGGACGAAACAGGGATTGGTCGAAAATCGCCGGTTTAAAGCCGCGCTGTTCGAACGAGTGCTATTGCTCGCAGGACAAATCGAATGTCAAAATGGCGCCAAGTTATCCGTTGAAGATATTGCAGGTTGCTCAAAAAGATCTCAGAGGCAAGGCGCGCGATAAGTCGATGAGCGGAGGCGTACATTGGAAGTACGTTAGAGCGAGGCGATTGAGCGCAACGAAGCCTATGAGGCTTTTTCAGCAACCTGCTAAGGTTTTTCCATGCCGATGGAAAACATCCGTTCGAGATCGTGGCGCGAGTAGACGCGAAAGGCGATAAGCGTCTCGGAGGTGGTGATGCCCGGCACGCCGCGGATGCGCTCCGTCACGATCTTGGCGAGCTGGTCGTTATCGCTTGCCCGGACAATGGCGGCGAGATCGTAACGGCCGGCAACGGAGTAAACCTCGCTCACGCCGTCCATGTCGGCGAGCGCTTCAGCCACTATGTTGGTTTTGTCACGTTCCGTGTTCAACAGGACGATGGCGTTTAACATTGGGCGTCACCTCTTTTGCCTTGCGGGCTGCGAGTCATTAACCTCTATCTCCAGAGCTGGTCGAAGAACCCGGAGCGCTTCACTTCTTCGACGTAGCGATTGTCATAATAGGCCGTCACCGGCGTGGCTGCAGCCAACTTGGCGTCGACGAGGTTACTCTGGACCATTTGTTTGACCATCCCGCGCAGCGCGCCCTCCGGGACGGTGCCATCCTTGGAAAAATTTTCGGTCGCAAAGCGGTAAACCAGTTCCACCATTTCGTTGTCTTTCATCGGCATCCACTTATTCATCACTTTTTTCGTGAATTCCCTGTCAGTCTGAATGAGCCTGATCGCTTCCGCGGTGCCTTTGATCGTTTTGATCACAGTCTCCTTGTCTTTCTCCGCAACCGACCTGCGAGCCACGATGCCATTGGTAATGAACTCTGTGAGTTTCGCCAAATCATTGGGAGAAACGAGTTCGGTGAAGCCCATCTTCTTGAGTTGAAAATTGTAAGGCGGAGAGAATACCGCGCCGTCCACCGAGCCGCGACTCAATCCTGCGAACGCTTCAGGCTGACCACCCATTTGCAGGATGGTGACGCCTTTGATGCCGTAGCCGTCCAACGCGGTTTGGAGCGCAAAATGCGTCACCGTACCCAGCCGGCTCACGCCGATCTTCTTGCCCGCCATATCTTCGGGCTTTTTGATCTCCGACTTGACCATGATGGATTGGGTAAAACGCGGCACCATGGCGGTGATGTGGATGATGTCCCCGCCCTTCAATATATTTGAAATGACCGCCGGCCCGCCGGATCCGGCCAGGTCCGCCGCTCCTGATAACATCGCATTGAACAGCGCCGAGGACGCGCCGATAAATATCGGATCAAATTCGATCCCGTGTTTTTCGAAAATCTTCGCGTCCTTGGCGACAAACCAGGGGAGACAGTTAAGGCCAATTGGGGAATAGGGGAATGCTAGTTTTTTTGCCGGCTGCGCCCAAAGTGATGAAGTGAGCAGGAGCAGGGAAATGAGAACAGCGACGGGGGCAAAGCGTCCGGCGCGTTTACGCGACATGATATCGGGACCTTCACGACCATTGATCATGCTCATATCAAGCCCTCCTTCATCCGTGGCTGGGCGATTCTCTCCAACGCCTCAGAGCTTGTCAACAACGATTTTTGACTCTGTCGGTGGCATGCAGGCGCTTGATTCTTACCGGCATAGCGAGTAGGTCGAAATATACCATTATGCCAAAGAGGAGAGGCAGATGTTCTACGCGGACCTAACTCCCTTCGGAGTAGATAACGGGCGGCTGGCCAGCGATCGGCTCGCCCGCCTGCAGTCGACAATGAAACAACATGGTCTCGGCGCCCTTTTGCTCACCGACTGGATCAATATTCGGTACGCCACCAACACGGTCATGATGCTCGGCCTGCGTGCGACGGCGATCCAGCGTTTCGCGCTGATTCCCGCCGAGGGCGCCCCTTTCATCTGCCAGCGCGAATTATCACGCAAACCGATCTATCGCAGCTCGCGTTTCGATGCCTTCATGTTCGGCATGCGCCCGCCGGTGGCCACTCAAGATTTCGTCAAGCAAGCCGCCGCGGGCTTGCGGGAAATCGGCGCGGCGACCGAGCGCGTCGGTGTGGATTGTCTAAATCTGGAAGCGGTGGAAGGGTTGAAAGCCTCCGGTATCCGGCTCGTTGACGGCAATCGCGCCGTGAACGAGGCGCGCGCCGTGAAGACCGCGGCTGAGGTCCAACTGATCCGCTGGACCACCAAAGCCAAAGAGCGCGGCTACGATTTCGTGCGCAAAGCCCTCCGCGAGCCTGATGTTCCCGAAGACAAATTGAGCCGCATTATGCTGGACGTTCTCATGGATCAAGGTTTCGAAGCCGGCAGCGAGTTCATTTCGATCTATGACTCGTCGCGCGCCGACACCCGGCCGCACAACGAACCGATGGGCTGCGATCTAGTGGTGGTCGAAGGCGATCTCGTCATCACCGACGCCACGGTGGCGGGACCGGGAGGTTATTACAGCGACTTCTGCCGCACTTTTAGCCGGGGCCAACCAACGCCCCAGACCCGCGAGCGCTACAAAGAAGCTTACGAAACCATGCAGCAGGCATTGCCTTTCGTGCGGCCCGGCCCATGCACGGAGGCGTTCAAACGCTTCGGCAAAGGCGCCACAGCGCGCCTGCCGGGCTTCGATGGCTTCCACGGCGTCGGCCTGTGCATTTACGAATCGCCATGGCTGCGCGGCGGTGATCCCGAGGAGTACATGGTCAGTCTGGAAGAAAACATGATCGTCGCCTTGGAGATCAACCACTACCCGGTGAAACTCGAACACCTGCTGCGCGTGACGGACAAGGGCGCGGAGATTCTTTCCACCTACCCGATGGACCCGGAGCTGGTGCCGGCGTAAACAGGGACCTTGCCCCTGCACTCGCGCCCATCGATCAGTCCAGTTTACATCCCGAGAACTTTTTTCAACCGCTCGATGATCTCCGGTCGCTGTGACATCATCTCTTTGGCCAATGTCTCCATTTCCTCGCCGGAAGTGTATTCGGCATCGAGTTTCCTACTTTTGACTTCTTCCAAAAACGTCGCGTCTTTGAGCGTCTTCTGAAACGCTTCACGGAGCAATTTGACATATTCCGGCCGCACGCCGGGCGGGGCCATATACGGCCGCTGAAAGATTTCCGAGGCCGTGATGATCATGGCCAGCCGGCGTCCGATCTCCGGAGTCTTATATTTTTCCATCAGCTCATTGAGTGTCGGCACTTCGGCGAGCCGGCTGTCTCTCTTCGCCCCCAGCTGGATGATCGCGCGCACGAATCCGGTTTTTCGCCATGTATGAAACGGTTCGCGACCGAAGAACGCGGTAAGACTGAACGCGCGGCATTGTATCTCGCCGCGCTCGACCGCCAGGTCGACTTCGTTGCCGCCCTTGTAACCGGTCACCAGGTTGAACTTCGCGCCGATCGTCTCCTCCAACAATCTCGGCACGAGGTAGCCGGTGGTGCCGGTTCCGGTGGCGCCGCATTTGGGCGGCTCTTTGGCGCTGCGCACATCTTCTATGGTTTTGAAGGGAGTATCGGAACGCATGTAAACCAGGTCCGTCGTGCGCGACGCGTTACCGAGCCACATAAATTTGGCCCAATCAAACTTGATCTCAGGCCGTCCTATAAGCTGATCTATGTATATATTCGGATTGGGAGCGAGCAGTGTCAGACCGTCAGGTTTCGCGACGCTGTAAACGAAATTCGCCGCCACGATATGACCCGCGCCGGTCATATTCTGCACCAGCATATTAGGATTGCCAGGAATATACTTCCCCATATGCGCCGCGATCATGCGCGCGTAGATATCGTAAAGATCTCCTGTCTGGCTGCCGGTGATGATAGCTATCGTTTTGCCCTGATAGTACGGCGCCTGCGCCCCGGCGGGCGTGATAAACCCAGTGAGAATCAAAAGCATAACCAGAAATGCTCTACCCATCGTCGACCCTCCCGCTAAGGGGCACAATAGGCTGTGCCCGTGTTAATTTTGATATTATATTAATCGATTAAGCGGTTTAACTGGCTCGATGACCAAGGTGAAAATAGTCTCTATCCCCTGCCCTGAAACATCTCGCCGGCCCGGATCGTCCACTTGGCGGCGATACGTTGTTTGTGGGTCATCTCGCCGCCCACCGAGTCGCGCAGCTTGGTCGGCTCGTCGATAATTTGCAGAACCGCGATGTCCGCCTCGCGCCCGACTTCCAAGGTGCCGATGCGGTCTTGCCAGCCGACGACGCGAGCGGCGTCGACCGTGCACTTCGCGATAATCTCGTCGAAGCTCAGACCTAACGGCAAAAACTTGGTCAGCGTCGTGAGTAAATCGCCGACGACGCCGAAGCCCGGCTGGCTCAAGCGGCCGTGCAGATCCGAGCTGATGACATCCGGCACTATTCCCTCGCCCATGGCACGGCGCACGAGATTGAAATCGAAGTGGCCGCCGGCGTGGCCGACGTCGAAGATCACGCCGCGCTCTTTGGCTTTGCGCACCTCGGGAAGCAGTTTGCCCTGCTCATCGATAATCGACGGCTTCTGCGGCGTGTAGCAGTGCGTAATGATATCGCCGGGACGCAAGCGTAGCCGCGATCTCGTCCATGCCGATTGCCGTATTGCCGACATGCACCATGATCGGCGTATGCGTCGCCTCGCCCGCCTTGATCGCCAGGCGCAGCGCGGCGCGGCTGTTCTCCCCCATGGCTTTCTTGTGCAGCCGCACTTTGACGCCGATGCTGATATCCGGTTGTCGACTCACCGCTTGAGCAGCGGCCATCGCTATCCGCAAAGCCTAGGCTCAACAACTCTCCCGGCTCGTTTAACACCCCATGTTGCGCCAGGGCGACAAAACCGATCATGCGCGTTTTGGACTTCTCGTAAACAAGTTTGCGAAAGCCATGCAAATTGACCGGACCGGCGGAGCCGGCATCCATTGTCGTCGTCACGCCGGTCCCCAGGCACAGCGTCGTCTAGTTCACAACCGTAGGGATTTACGCCCCAGTAACTGTGCACGTGAAAGTCGATAAGGCCGGGTGTGACGTAGCAACCGGCGACTTCGAGGACTTTCTTCGCATGGGCGCGCGGAAGTCCCGCGCCGATTGCGGCGACGCGATTGCCGGTAACGCCGACATCGAGGATCTGATTTAACTTCGTCGCAGGATTGAGAACCGTCCCGCCGGTCAATAACAAATCAAATTTCTCAGCCATATCCCACCTCAAGCTTGCTCGCCCTCGTTCTTGAGTTCATCCCCTTCTCCCTTTGAGACTGTGTCGTAATGTCATTCTGAGCCGCAGGCGAAGAATCTCGTCTTCGTAACACCTTGAAAATGCGAGATGCTTCGCTCCGCTCAGCATGACATCAGCGCGCTTTCGCGGATTACAACACAATCTCTTTCCCTCACCCTAACCCTCTCCCACGAAGCGTGGGCGAGGGAACAGAAATTGGGATCAAACACTAGTTTCACGTTCGAAGTGTTCTTCGCACGAGCACGATCACGATTCTCTAATCCAGATCCAAACCGTAAAACTTCGCCGGATTCGTGCAAAGAATCTTATCGATGACCTTCGGATCGATGTCGCCTTGTTCTTTTAGTTTGGCCAGAGCCAGCAGTTCGCTGGCATTGTCGGCGTGGCCATAATCCGAACCAATCATCAGGCAATTTTCACCGGCGTACTTGAGCACGTAAGGAAGATCGTCGTCGGTCTGGCAGGCGACGAACAGCTGATTGCTGCCGCTGAGCACGTCGGGGCGCGCTTGTTTGCCTTCGAGCTTGGGGAACCGCAGGTTCAAATCGTGGACTATATAGGGAACCCACTGCGCAGCCACTTCGATGGCGCCGATGCGCAATTTTGGAAATTTTTCCGGAATGCCGTTTAGAATCATCGAATGAAAGCCGCCGATGACGATCAGTTTTGCGACGCGGAAGGGTTCGCCGCCGAGCATTTCGTTGATGGTGAAGTTGCCGATGCCGGAATGAATGCCGATGGGCATATTGAGCCGGCTGGCTTCTTCGTAGAGCGGGAAGAAGTATGGATCGTGCAGCGTGTGATGGGTTTCGACGCCGCGCATGAACACTGCGCAGGCGCCGTTGCCCTTCGACCAGCGCAGCTCGTCCAGCGCCTCATCCATACTCAGCAGCGGTAATTGCACCGCCCAACGAAGGCGTTTTTTTTCTTTCGACCAGATATCGGCCATCCAGCGATTGTAAGAACGGCAGAGCGCCAGCTCGATACGTGGATTATCAGTCACCGGCCGGAGAAACAGCGTCGGGTAAAGAACTTGGATTCCCGTGCCGATCTGGTCCATATGCTTCAAGCGCGAATCGATGTTGGCCATCTCGCGCGACTCTCTGGATGTGTCCTGGCCGATGTTATCGCGCCCGCCGATCAGGCGCCCACCGATGATCCAAAAATTTTGCGTCTTGCCGGACGGCATATCGACGGCAATCGCCACGGGCCGGTAGCGCTTGTCGCCGCCTTCCAGGTAATCCCAAGTCTTTTCGCATTCGATGACATGCGCGTCGGCGTCAATACTCAACACGATAGTCCTCCCAAGTGATCCACTTCCAATCTAGCGAGCGTCCTTCCGAGCTTGGATTACCAGTTCAAAGTTCAAGGTTCAATGTTCAACGTCGTTTCGGACCTTGTGTTAGCCCCTATCGATCCCCATTCCTAACTTTGAACCTTGAACGTCAAACTTTGAACCGCACACGCAGCGTGCGCTACAGCCCGTAGAACGCGGATGGATTGTCCTGCAAAATCTTGTCGATCACCCGGCCATTGATTTTCCCGTCCGTGCGCAGCTTTCGCAGCGCTTCGATTTCCACCGCGTTGTCCGCGTGGCCGTAATCCGTGCCGATTACCAGGTTGTCATCTCCGGCGTAGCCAAGGACGTGATCGAGATCATCGTCGGTCTGGCAAGTTACGTAAATTCTGTTTTCTTTCAGGACATTCTTCGGAAAAGGTCTGCCACGCCTGGCAAACCGCCGCGCGAGATCATGAACGGCATAAGGAATCCACTGCGCGCTCACTTCGATGATCCCGATGCGCAGCTTCGGGAAACGCTGTGGCACGCCATGGAACACGAAAGAGTGAAACGCGCCGATCACCGCGAGCTTGAACTTGGAGAATCCGGGATCGTCGGCGAAAAAATCGTAGGTCGTGAACGCGCCGTTGGCCGAATGCACGCAGATCGGCAAATCCAACGCGCTCGCCTGCTCATACAATGGATAAAAATAGGGATCGCTGAGCATGCGTTCGACCTCTAACCCGCGCATGTAGACGCCGCAGGCGCCGTTTTCCTTGCCGAACTTCAATTCTTCGGCGAGGTGCTCCAAGCTTTGTAGCGGCGGCACGACCACCCAGCGGAAGCGGTCAGGTTCCGTTTTGACGATTGCCGCCATCCAGCGGTTGTAGCTGCGCGATACCGCCAGATCGATATCAGGGCGGCGGCTGACCGGCGTAATAAAAAACGTGGGATAGATAACCTGGCAATCGATGCCCAATTCATTCATATGTTTGATGCGCACGCTGAGATCGCTCATCTCGCGCGCCGCCACGGGGAGATCTCTCCCGACGTTGTTGCGCGGAATGACCCGGCCATCGACGAGCCAAAAGTCGAAAGTGTCACTGGGATTGTTCGACCCGACGATTTTTGGTTTGAACGGCCGCTCCGACTCGAGCATGAAATCCCAAGTTGATTCGTTTTCGATCACGTGCGAATCGGCATCGATGGTCAGCATAACCCAAGCCTCACTGTCCAATATTTTCTTTCAGATAATCTTGCCAGATATGCTTCGGCTTGAAACCAAGCACGCGGCGCGCTTTCGCGGAGTCCACGCAACTCCAGTGGGTGCCCGAAACTTTTCTTATTTTTGCGCCTCTGGGCAAGTACTTTCCGACCAGCTCGCGGGTCGGTTGGATCATGCAATTCAATGGCGCCGACGCGATAAACACTTCATGCCCGTGAAACTTCGCCTCCAGCGCCAGCCGGCAGGTCTCCGCCGCATCGCGGGCATCGATATAGGTCCAGAAGCCGCTCGCCCGCGTCGCCGGGTTGCGCCAGCGATCTCTAAAGCTCTCATAGGAAAGATCGAAGTTGACTCCGGGAAAGCGCAGGCTGGCGATGGTCATCGCTTTTTGGACCGTCACTATGGAATCGGCAATCTGCTCGCCGACGACTTTGGAAAGACCGTAGGAGTCCCGAGGTTTCGAAGGATGATTTTCATCGAGCGGCAAATAGTCGGGCGCCCAGAGATTTTTCGCATAGATGAAACCGAATGCCGCGGTGCTCGAGGCGACGACGACCTTTTTCACCCTTGAATCGGCGGCGGCGCGCAACACATTATAGGTTGACGTCACGTTGTTGCCGAAGGTTTCCGCATCCGCCGCGAGATTGGGCGCCTGATAAGCGCCCAGATGAATGATGCCGTGCGCCTCCTTGAGCGACTCGAAGAGATCGCCTGGATTACGCAGATCGGCAATCCAGCTCGGACACAACTTTTCCCGCGGCGGAACTCTGTCGAGGCTAAGAACTTGATATCCGTGCGCGAGCAGCTCGCGGATGACGAACTGTCCAAGTCTGCCGCTCCCGCCCGTGACCACGACTTTTTTCATTGTGAAAATCTTTCCTTTTAGCAGCGCGAGAATTTGATTTCAGCCGTGTCATATTTTCGTGGCCAGTCCGAAAAATTTGATCGTTCATTCTCCCGCACCGCAGTCCATGACGGTCCTGTTTTGGTGGGCCGATACCTGAGTTTAACTGCAATCCGGCGGTTTTCGCTTGGCCGTCTGAACTTACGGCGCTATTCAATAACCTCAACTGCCAGGCGATACGCCGGTAGACGGTAGCCCAGAGACAAGGCGGGAAAATCGCGGCTGAAGGTTAGAAACGGCGTCTGGTAATTCCACGGCACTCGGTCCCTGCCTTTGTAGATAGCCGGATACATATCGATTAAATGGGTCCCTGGATGGCCCGTGGCTACGAGGTTGATGGTGACATCGCCGTTGCTGTTAAAACCGCAGGCATAGCCCATGGCGGCGTTGTCGTACGTCACGGCGACGGTGTTGTCCAGTTCGGTCCAACCGACGCCCTTGATCTGCACGGTGAAGGTCTCGCCGACCTTCACGCGCTTCGGGTTTACAGTCACGAGGCTGTGCTCGACATAATACGGAATCTCCATCAACACCTGATCGCGCGCCACCAGTTTCACCGCGTGCCAGCCGCCCAAATCATCCGGAATCTGAATGGTGGCAGTCAGCGAGCCGTCCGGCTTGGTTGTTTTCGTCGAAAGCGGCATGCTTTGCAGGTTCCAACCGCTTGGTGTCATGCGGTTCCCCCGGGCGGTAACAAAGAATAGACCGACTTCCGCATTAGGAGGGAGACCGATGGCTCGCAAAGTAGTTTGTGAGAGAACGGGTCCCGAAGCGGGATTTAATGTCGCAGAACCGGAGGACGGCGCTTTCATGCTGATGGTCGTCCGCGGCGCATGGCTGTTAAGTCGAGCGACGCGCTCGCTGTCCGGCCACTGAAG
Source organism: uncultured delta proteobacterium (assembly GCA_963840855.1). Lineage (GTDB taxonomy): Bacteria > Desulfobacterota > Binatia > UBA9968 > UBA9968 > DATACQ01. The sequence goes on along the minus strand of CAWJBB010000002.1, from coordinate 60,253 downwards.
AAGGTCGGGCGGGGGACCGGCATCCTTGGTGACGTTGAAGGCAAAACGAAACTCTTGTTTGTTGTCGAGGTGAGCGTAAATGTAATCCTGCGGCGATTGCTGGGTGTTGAGATAGGCTCCGGGCGCATAGGCGGTGCTGTTATTGAGCTGAATGATGTGCTTGCCGGGAGGTCCTGCGGCACGGATTTGAAAGACAGCGCTCCCCTTAGTTGTCACTGCCGACATTTCGCCGGTGTATTTGTTGTCGTAGCGCAGCGCCATGAATTGCTCGAATCCTCTCCAGCTGAGCCCCTTAACGGCCACGGTGATCGGTGTTCCCACAGGGCCTTCAGTAGGGGTGATCATCGCGCTGCGGAGAATGCGGAAACCGCCGCGGGCCACATCCTGCCCTTCTACGACAGCGTACAGATCATGTACCTCGCCAAAGTCCTCCGGTGCAGTGAAAATCACGCTGACTCTGCCCTGGGCATCGACCGGTGCGCTACCTATGCGCACGCGTTTTTCTTCGTACTTGCGCTCGTGGTACTCGACGTTGTCAGCCAGCACCTTGGTCAAATAAGCGGCGTCGGCGGTGGCCCAGAAAAACTCGACGTTCTTGCCTAACGCCAGCCCCTCCCCCTTGACCGTAAAAGAGTCTCCGACATAGCCTTTAACCGGGTCGACCTTGAGCAGCTTGAGCGGCGCCGGTATTGCCTTTGGCTTGGTGGCTTGAGCGACGACGGGTGAATTTGTACTTGCTGCGATTGCCGTGGAGTCGGGCCGTAGGCCATAGCCAGAGGCCGCGAGCAATCCAAGCAGAATCAGAAGCGCGAACGCTATCAATGCAATTTGCAGCCCTCGCCTGACAGGACTCGTAACGCTTCCCATATTACACCCCCGTTAGTCGATGATTCTCACACGGGTATCCGAGGTCGGAGTTTTCTGAATCGGGGGAGTAAATGTTCCCGTGCGGCCATCCTTAGTGCTCACCACTAGGGTATAGTCCAAGGAACCTACCGGATAATCCGGCGGAATGTCCCAAGCGACATCCCACATCCAAGCCGAGTCCGGCAGGGCGTTTACACTCCCGCGGATCGCCCAGCGCGCCGGGATTTCTTCACCATGCTGCAATCTGACTTTAGTTGTTGCGCCATCTTTATCCGTGACGCGCTTGCCCGTCGAGGTGTCGAGGATCTCGTAGCGAAAGACAAGCCTCATGCCGCGCTTGAATACGCCGCTCTGAACGCAGGGGACTGTTGACGTGACACCGTACCTGCTCGGCCCGTTGCTCGTTAAGGTTTCCACATAGAAAAAGAAGGGGCCCACGGGCTCATAGTAGGAGGCCGGGGTCGTGTGCTTTGGTGGGGGAGAGACGGCGGGCTTTGGCTTAGGCGGAGGCGGAGCCACTTTTTGGGCGCCGAGAACTAGCGACACCTCGCTTACCGATTGCTTTTCTGCTGCTTTAGCAGATTGTTGCTTCGCGCCCTCTTGGTCGCTTTGCGTGGCAACGCAAGACACCATCCAAAACCCCAACAGGGTTGCGAAGGTGATCGATACCGCTGCTCGCCTCCCTATTCCGCGCATCATGTATCGCCTCCTCAATACGAACTCAATTGCAACAATTCTCGTCTTCGCGGCAAGCAATCGGCGTGGCAATCCAGGCCGGGCCCTAAATGCCCTGTAAAATACGGGATGCTTCGATAAGCTGTCAAGATGCAATGAAGCCCTCTAGCTGGTCGTTACTGGCCGCTCGCGGCAAACACCGACTGCACGATTTGCCAAGCCTCTTCTTGAATGAGTTTCAAATGCTCCTCCGACTTGAGGCTCTCCGCATAAATCTTGCACAAATCTTCGGTGCCAGAAGGACGCACGGCGAACCAACCATTGGCCGCGGAGACTTTCAGCCCGCCGATTTCGGCGCCGTTGCCCGGCGCATGGGTTAGCTTGGCGGTAATCGGCTCGCCGGCAAGTTGATTTGCCGCTAGGGCCTCGGCACGAAGCGCCTTGAGAGCCTTCTTCTGCGCCGCGTTGGCCGGCACATCAGTGCGCGAATAGCAAGGTCGTCCCAACTTGTTGGTCAAGTCAACGTACCAGCGCGCCGGATCCCGTCCGGTGGTGGCGATGATCTCCGCCGCCAACAAACAAAGAATGATGCCGTCTTTGTCCGTGGTCCAGACCGTTCCATCGCTACGGAGAAAGCTCGCTCCCGCGCTCTCCTCGCCGCCGAAGCAGATCGACCCATCGAACAGGCCCGGTGAAAACCATTTGAAACCGACGGGCACTTCGTAAAGCTTCCGTCCATGCCGCTCGACTACTCGATCGATGAGGGAGCTGCTCACGAGAGTCTTGCCGACTGCAGTATCTTTAGACCAACCGGGCCGGTGGGTCAGCAGATAGTGAATCGCCACGGCGAGATAGTGATTGGGATTCATCAATCCCATCGACGGCGTGACGATGCCGTGGCGGTCTGCGTCGGCGTCGTTACCAAAGGCGACTTGATAGCGGTCTTTCAGATTCACCAAGCCGGCCATTGCGTAAGGACTGGAGCAATCCATGCGAATCTTGCCGTCGTGATCCAGGGTCATAAATTTGAAAGTCGGGTCGACCCGTGAATTCACGATGGTCATATCGAATCGGTAGCGCTCGGCAATTTTCTGCCAATACCCAAGGGCGCTGCCGCCGAGCGGATCGACGCCGATCCTCACCTTTGCGGAGCGGATCACCGCCATGTCGATCACCTTGGCGAGATCGTCGACGTAGGGACCGGCCATTTCCGCTTGATGCGTCGTTGGCACTCTGATGGCGGCATCATAAGCAAGTCGCTTGACGTTTCGGTTGCCTTCCCGCAGCAGCGCGTTGGCGCGCTCTTGAATCCATTCCGTAACATCGGTATCGGCCGGACCGCCCTCAGGTGGATTATATTTGAAGCCACCGTCGGCCGGCGGGTTGTGGGACGGCGTCACGACGATGCCGTCGGCAAGAGCTTCTTTTTTGCCCCGGTTGTGAACCAATATGGCCCGCGAAATAGCCGGCGTGGGGGTGAAACCGTCGTCGCGCTGAATGACGGTTTCAACGCCATTGGCGGCGAGAACTTCCAACGCGCTCCGCTGCGCGGGGCCGGAGGCGGCATGGGTGTCTTTGCCCATGAACAGTCGCCCGGATATGTTTTGGCCGGCGCGATAGTCGCAGATCGCCTGGGTGATGGCCAGAACATGCGCTTCATTGAAGGTGGCATCCAGGGGGCTGCCGCGGTGGCCGCTGGTACCGAAACTGACTAACTGTTGCGGATCTTCGACGTTGGGCCCGCGCTCATAGTAGGCTTTCTCGATCTCAGTGACGTCGATCAATATGTCGTCAGGCGCCGGTTTTCCCGCCAGAGGGTGAATCGCCATATGTCCTCGTCCTCCGCGCTCACAATCCTTCGAGAGCCGGCTTCACCCGCTCGGCGAACAGCCGCATATTCTTGAGCGCCATTTCCTGCGGCATGCCACCGAAATGAAAGGTGCCGGAAAAAGTCGTGATGCCGGCCTCTTCGTGCCAGCGCCGAATCGTCTCGCTGCAGCGTTCGGGATCGCCGACGATGATGAAGCCGCGTGCCATGTCGGAACCGATATCGCGGCTGGTCAGTCTGCGATTGGGGTCCACGGCGGCGTGGATGTCGCTGTAGTTTTTCATGTACGGACCCGCTTCGCGGACGCCCCGTTCATAGCTATCCGATACATATATATGAAACTTGCCCAAAACTTCGCGCCCGACGAAGTCATGGCCCGCCCGTGAAAGCTCGTCGCGGTACAGCTTGACGAGATCGCGCATAGCATCCGTGGATGGATGAACGAAGGGCACCGTCATTAGGTCGTAGCCGTTTTTACCCGCGTCGCGAAACGTCTCCTCAGTGCGCGTCGCGCCGACCCAGATACGCGGATGCGGGCGTTGCACCGGCTTGGGTAGAATATTTACATTCTCATAGTTGAAGAACTCGCCGCGGAAATTCACCGGCTCGTCGGACCATGCTTGGCGAATAATTTCGCTGCTTTCTTTGAAACGCCGGGTAGCCTCATCGCGGTCCGCGCCGAATTTCCGGTACTCCACCGGCTCACTGCCTTTGCCGATGCCGAAATCCAACCGCCCGCCGGAAACGATATCCGCCATAGCATAGGACTCCGCCAGATCCAGTGGATTATGCAACGGCAAGACGGCAATGGCGACGCCGAGGCGAATGCGCGACGTCTTAGCGGCGGCCGCCGAGAGGAAAGTCGGCGGGTGCGGCAGGATGCCGCCGTAGCCACCGAAATGATGTTCGGTAACCCAAGCTTGGTCGAAACCGAGTTTTTCAAATTCAATAATTTGCTCGAACAAGCGCCCGTAATAATCCGGCACGGGCCCGTCGAGTTCGGGTGCATAAGTCGGGAGCATATGTGCGCCGAATTTCATAGGATTGTCTCGCCCGCTCGCGGCTAATATATTCTTCCTTTCTTGCTATATCTACGGTTCGCCAGTTCACTTCTCCTCATACTCTTCAAGTGCGTCCATGCGCGGCTGCAATCCTAACCCCGGCGTTTCCGGAAGCGTCACCCAGCCGCGATCCGGCGCCGGCGGTTCCTTGTAAATCTTGTCGCCCACGCCCCACATCTCGAAGTGAAACTCGACGCGCCAGCCGTTGGCCATGGCTGCTTGCAGGTGCATATTGTGGTGCGGCCAGCCGCCGCCGTTGGCAATGGGCAAATTGAATGCTTGGGCCAGCGCCGCGACTTTCACAGCCTCGGTGTACCCCCCCACCGAACAGACGTTGGGTTGCGCGATGTCAACGGCGTGGTTAGCGATCAGCTCGCGGTGGCGAAAACGATGTCCTTCGTTTTGTCCAGCGGCGAGCGGGATGCAAGTGTGGCGGCGCAGGTCGGCCAGCAGTGCCGCGTCGTTTTGGTAGACGGGTTCTTCGAACCAGGTGATGTGATAAGGCTCGACGAGCTTGCACAGCTCCAGCGCCCGATTGAACGAGAACAGATAATTTGCGTCGATCATCAGTTCGACATCGTCGCCCACCGCTTCTCGTACCGCGGCGACGCGCGCCGCGTCTACCTTGGGATTTTCCGGATCGACGGCGACGACCATCTTAAGGCGTGTCTCGCCTTGCTTTACCAACTGCTGGGCCACCTCTATCAGTTGTTCTTTGGAATATTGCTTGAGGCCGAAAGTGACGTAGGCCTGCACGGGATTCTGCGCGCCGCCGAGGAGCCGCCACACCGGTTCTCGGTAATGCTTTCCCTTGATATCCCAGAGCGCGATATCGATGGCGCTGACCGCCGAGCTCCACATGCCGGTCTGCGAGCGCGGGTTGAATTGCTTGAGCAACGACTGCCACACTCGCTCGGTTTCGAGCGGATTTTTGCCTTTTAAAAATGGCGCGACCTCGCGGTTGATGAATTCCTTCATGCCGAAGCGCGCTGAGCCGCGCGTTAGGCCATTGCCGGTGATGCCCTCATCGGTTTCCACCGCGACAAATAGCACTGCCGTCACGATCTTTTCCTTAAGCAGCGGCACTTCAACCGGGACTCGATGCAACGTCGCTCTGATATCCGTGATTTTCAAGTTCCACCTCCGACTACTGGCGATGACAGTTAGCGCAGTTGGAGTGAGCAAGTCAATCGTCGTAACGAATTCCAAGTCCCCGGCACCTTTCAAATTACTCTTGACCCCAAAGGTTAATCGTTCTATGGGAGCTGTGATCAAGGCGGCAAAGGAGCATTCGATGCGACAAACCGTAATCCTTTCGGCGTTGGGCTTTATCCTGATGGCCGGTCAAGTTGGCGCCCAGCAGGTGCGCGGCGCGTTTCCCTCACCGAGCATACAAATACTGCCGATGATGGTCGCCGCGGAAAGAGGATTCTACAAGCGCGAAGGGCTGGAGTTGGAGCTGGTATTCGTGCGCGGTGCCACCACCGCAGTGCAGGCGCTGCTTGCCAATCAGATTCAGTTTATTTTTTCCATCGGCCCGCAGATGCCGGCGGTCTGGGAAGGCAACGACATCATGCTTTTGGCCCAGCAAGTTGGGCGGCCGACTTTTTCCCTCGTGGTTACGCCGGATATCCAGAAAATTTCCGATCTCAAGGGCAAAAAACTGGGGGTGACCTTTGGCGGCTCGACGGCGGCAGGGACGAAAGCTTTGTTGGAATTGAACAAGATCAATCCGGACAAGGACGTAGAATACATCAGTCTGCCGGGCAATGAACCCAAGATCGCGGCGCTTGAAGCAAGGCATTATCGCCGGCGCCTTGCTGGCGCCGCCGGCCGATTATCTGGCGATGAAGTCAGGCATGAAGCGGCTGGTCAGCCTGGCGGACATCTTCAAGGACACGGCCTTCACAGGACTGGCTGCGACCGCTAAGACCATCAAAGAGAATCCCCAAATGGTAAAAAAGATGGTCCGCGCCATCGCCAGGTCTGTCATTCATACCCGCGATAATCCTGAAGACGCGTTGCAAGTGACGATGAAGCGTCTCGGCCTCCAGCGCGACGCCGCCCAGGACGCCTATCAGATGATCCGGGAAGCGCTGGTGCCGGTGCCGACGGAAAAGGGCGTGGAGTTAATGGCGCAGTGGCAGGCCATCGCGTTGAACACGAAACCCAAACGCAAACCTGTCGAATACATGGATCTGCGATTTGTCAATGAAGTGATGGCCGAACTGGGGCAGAAGTGAAGGTGCGCCGTGGCAGCGGCCAAACCCGTCGGTTTCTTAGATCTTAGAAACGAAAGAGCCCGGCGTCGCGCGAACGCCAGGCTCCCCATATACTCCGTAGATTTCGCTCGCTGATCAAAATTGAAGAATCTAGCCGCGAGCGAAAGTGCTTAATCTTAGTCTCAATGTCTGTGGGAGTCGCGGATCTGGCCGCGGATTTCGCCGCGCCAAATAAGCTCGAGTGAACGTTGGCGTACGCCGCGCCAGAGCGGAGCGCGCGGACGACTTCTTCGAACTCTCCGGCAGCGATCCCCTGTGCGGTTTGGGCGAGCACCTCACCCGGGGTGATGGTTCCGGTGACGGTGCCTTCCGCAGGGCATAGCGGTGTGATTGCAATGGGATCGACCGGCGCCGGGGCCGGACTACCATTCGGACCAACGGTCTGGCAGAGCCAAACCACGATGCCGCCAACGGTGTGACGCTGGCCGAAATGGATGTACAATCTCAGCCTCCGCCGGTGGCATGGAACTGAATTGCGCAGAATAAAAACCACCCTCTCTAACGTCATACCCGCGAAAGCGGGTATCCAGAAGTATCTTGATTTCCTGGATTCCGGGTCGCGCTAGCTATCGCCAGCTTGCCCGGAATGACGTCGCATCTATTCAACGGACTTCGGTGCAGGATACAAGTTAGTGAACTAAACCACTCGAACTCCTCAGGCCACATGAGCGGGAGGATTCGAGGAGTTCGATGTAGGGAATTTTCCTTCGCTGTCAGTGTAGCTCAGGTCCGACAGTCTACAATAATAGTTTGATTTCGCGTGACTCTTTCCCGCCAACATAAGACAGTAAGTGACCTGATTAACAATTCACAAAGTGCTTTTATTCCATTGTTTCCGTTACCTCGAGTCGATGCACTCAAACCGCCTGGCCGTTCGAGATCCGTCGGTGGCATTTGTCTTGCGATATTTACGCCGATTCTGATAAGAGATTTTTAACAACTATTAAAAGTTGACAATTTATCGAAACGATAGGAGGTTTCGATGGTAGTTTGGAACCAGCCGGCACAAGAGAGGCAAGAAGAAACTCCACGTGTAGAACCATCGACCACAGCTCACGCGGTTCTGGCTCCTGTTCCGGCGCCAGTGGTGAAGGAAAGCGCGCCGAAAGCTCATCGTGAATCGATATTTGGCTCCGGAGTTACCATAGAAGGGACAATCGAAGGGGACGCGGATCTGCGCATCGCCGGAAAATTCATAGGGGATATACAGATCAAAGGGGATTTAAGTATCGAAAAGGGCGCGCACATCGCAGCGAATATTAACGCCGCGAGCGTCACCATTGCCGGCGAGATCGAAGGCAATATCGTGGCCAGTTCACACGTCAGGCTACTGGAATCGGGGCAGCTGATCGGCGATTTAAAGGCGGCAACATTGACGGTCGCTGCCGGTTCGTGCATGCGCGGCAATGTCGAGTTTGGCTGGAACGCATCCGAGGCGGCGAAGTTCATTGGCGGCCGCGCTCAGGAAAGCGATAAAAATAGATCCTCGGGATGAACGCAGCCTGCTAGATATTCAGTTTTAGTAACCGCACGACGTTCTCGCCAAGAATTTTTTCTTTCTCACGCTGCGGGATGGGCATCGCCTCGATGCTCGGCACCGCCCCCGGCAAATCGCCGATAATCAGTGGAAAATCACTGCCGAGAACCATTCTTTCCGCGCCGTAGAACTCGTAAGCCATCGCCAAGGCCGGCTGGTAAAAAGAAACCGTGTCGCAATAGAGATCGCGGAGATAATCGGAGGTGGGTTTCTTGGTTTTGATACCGCAGGTCGGATCGTGATAGCCCCGGTCGATTCGACCCGCTAGAAATGGAATGCCGGCGCCCAAATGTGAGACGACGAAGTTCAACTCCGGAAAGCGGTCGAGCACGCCGGAATAGGCGAGCCGCGTTGCCGATAGCACGATATCGAACTCAAATCCAAGAATGATCGCCAGCCGCCACTCCTGCATCACCTGCGCGCCTAGAGGCGTCGTGGGGTGGATGAAGATCGGCACGCCAAGCTCTTGCGCGCGCTCGTAGACGGGCAAGAGAAAATCCGAGTCCGAAGTTTTCCCCGCCACGTTGGTGAGCATGCACAGGCCCTTGAGGCCGAGGTCTAAAATCGCCCGGTCGAGTTCCTTCAGCGCCAGTTTGGTATCGATCAGCGGCAACATGGCGACGCCCTGAAACTGCTTCGGGTATTTGCGCACGGCCTGGGCGATGCCGTCGTTGATGATCCGGCTCATGTCGGCGCTTTCTTCCGGGGAAAAACGATCCACGCCCGGATGCGGCGAGGAGAGGATCTGCATGTCGACGCGGTTTTCTTTGATGCGGTCGACTCTGACGTCGATGTCGAAAAAGTCCGGCGTTACCGGTCCCGCCTTGGCGCCCATGCTCAGAATAAACTTCTCGCCCTTCGCATTGGGTTCGATTCTCACGTCTCCTTTCGAGGCTTCGAGCTTCTTTAAATATTCTTCGGGATAGATATGGGCGTGAAAATCGATGTTCATGGTTTTGCTCCTTACGCAAAACGGTTCAAAGTCGTTCAACGTTCAAGGTTGGTTCTGAAGGTTCGAATTATCATTCCGGTTCCCCTACTTTGAACGTTGAACTTTAAACCCTGAACCTTGAACGGTCCTAGAGTCCGAGAATCCGCTCAGCATTACCGTGGAAGATTTTTTCCATCAACTCGTCGGCGTAACCAAGCTCGTTCCATTCCTTAAAAATACGATCATAAGGGATGCTCGGATAATCGCTGCCGAACATGATCTTGTCTTTGAGCCGGCCTTTGATGTCGCGCTTGAGCGCATCGGGAAAATATTTGGGCGCCCAGCCTGACAGCTCCCACGAGACGTTGCCTTTGTGTAGCGCCACCGCGATCATCTCTTCGTTCCACGGCCAGCCGGGGTGCGCCGCAACGATATTCAAATTTGGAAAGTCGGCGGCCAATTGATCGATGGCCGCAGGATGCGCGTGTCTGATGACCGCGCCTAACCCGCCAGGCATGCCGGCGCCCATGCCGGTGGTGCCGACGTCGATCATCACGGGAACTTTTAATTCGTTGATCGTCTCCCATAACGGATAAAGTTTGCGGTCGTCGACGGAGAAATGACCCATGATCGGATGAAAATGAAACCCGAGCATCTCTAGCTTCACGATCGCTTTCTTCGCTTCTTCCATTGCGGCGACGCCTTTCAACGGATCCACCGCTGCCCAGGCCTGCAGTATAACGCCGCGGTTACGATCGCGCATCCCGGCAACGTATTCGTTGGCGCAGGGCGGTGAGCCCGTGACGCTTTCGATGTCGAAAGCGACGAGCACCGCCTCGACGGAAAATTTCTTGAACTCTTCGATGACCTCCGCTTCGCTCTTCCACGTCCAGGCGCGGTTCCAATATTTCGCCAGCGCTTCGACATACGGCCCCTGGGATTTGATCCACGGCTCCGTGTTGGGATAGCAGTGCAGGTCGATGATTCTCATGGACTCAGTTTTCTTATCCGATGCCGGAGTCTTCTGTCAATTCGCTGATCACCTGAAAACGCCTGCGCGCCGCAGAGCGCAATCGCAAAAACATGCTATGCTCCTTCGTGACATTTTTTTCACCTCATTTGCATAGGGTTCACATTTTGACGTCGGATGCTCCAGGGAAAACCCCAATCTATGAAATCTCAGGGTGATCTATGCCATTAACCAATGGCCGATCGTGCGTTATCGAGCCCCTGGAAGCGAAATATTTCCCCCTCATTTTTGGCGTTTCTGAGCCATCCGGCGAGCGCCATGTCAATAAAGGAAATAAATTGCCCTTTCGTTAATTCAGACTAGCGGTGCGGAATACCGCTCTCTTAGTCAGAATGAGCAGTCGGCATACCGGCCAGATCCCCGACAACGATCATGTTTCCGTTGTGGCAACACGGACGATGACTCAGATCGACGCCGGCAATTTCTCGTAGCAAATCTTAACTTTTAGAATTTAAACAGTTCTGAGTTCTCGCGAAAGTATCACAGCTGCCAATGTCAAAGATAAAGATTTGACCCCAATGATGTGACTTTTGAGGTACTGGTGGGACGATCTCACGACATTTCTGCGTGAGAAACTTTAGTGAGCTGCACCGGTTCGAGACGACGGAGTCAAAACGTTCGATCTGATCCGACGAACTCTTCTGTTGTTCTCGGCTCGAGTGTCGTTCGAAGACTCGCCCTCGAGCCTGCGGCGAAAAAGGGCACTATTTCATCGAAGCTGCCAATCACACGTCTCGTTCGCCCTCGCGGTCGCGGCCACGCGCTCATCCGGGAAGTCGGCATCGGGACGCGTCTCGAGCTTATCGACGCCGTCGATCGAGCACATGCATTTCCACGGGCTCAGATGACCCGGCGTGCACGTGACCGTCCGCGTCTTCCCATCGGAGCAGTTCGACCACGTCCGTTTGTTCACCGGCTTTGTAAGCGTCGTAGGGCCAAGGCTCGGTCGCGTTCCGCCGTCGAAATCGTAGCCCGCGCACGCGACGGGCTTGTCGCATCCCAAGGCCAAGAACATCATCAGCGCGAGACAGAGAACGGTCGAGCGGCCACCCATCATCGTGATGGTAGTAGCGGATGAATCGAGATCATGAATGTCCAATGTCCCGGGGTTTTGCACACACACACTGGCGTGCAGTCGATCGACCCCTCATCCCTCCGAACACGTGGAATCGCGGGAGCGACGTGACGGTATGCAGCTTGCTCGTTGGCTCGGTATGCGCTCGGCATATCTCGGGGCTCTCGCCAGACTCTGGTGACGTCCATCCTCGCCACCGTCGGTTGCTCGTCCGCGACGGAAGCTGGCGATGATGATCCCTCGATGGACAAAGGACAGCTGATTGGCGGAACGGCAGCGGGTCAGCGCTACGCGGCGTCGGGGCTTTCGCCGATGAGACGAACGGCACGTTCTGCGCCGCGACGCTCGTCACCAAGAACGTCATTGTCACGGCAATGTAGTCGGGATAGAAATGTGGCGCGCGCGTAATGGTAGGGTACGGTGGCTAATCCATCGGTTTCCCGATGGGCCTCAGTCCGGCTCCCATAATCACCACGTTTCCACAAGCCTCCCTGCGATCCCGGACGGTCGGGTTTCCCGAGTCCGGTTCTGATCTTGGCCTTTCCTTTGTTCGCCTTCCCAGATCGCATCGAAGCTAAAGCGCTGGTACGCGTACACCCCGCCGCAACTGGTTTGCTCACAAACTAGTCCCTGCTTCGAAGGTCGGTTAACTCCCGGCTCTGTGTCCGGAACCGCCTCCCACCTGGGACCACCAAGTACCCAGAGCCCCTTCGCCTCCGGCCGGCGTTACCGACCCAGAGGGAGACCTGATGCGTCTCCTCGAAGGGTGTTACCCCTTCTTCGTCGCTCCTACGGGCTCATGCGCCAATCCTATGCCCTCCTGCCACCTACGGTCATAGCCTTGGTCGACAGGTCTTTGCAGGTTGCCACCAGCCCCTGCTGGACATAGCACCTTCCCAGCGTTACACCCTCAAATCTTTCCCCAGATGCCTGGACCCTTACCCCGGCGGTCCCTGTGGTGCGCTTACTCGTTTCTTCCCACAGGACATCGGCCTTCCCCATTTCCTAACTGGGTCGGCACTCCACAAGATCCGGACAACGACTTCAGTCCGGGGTTTAATTTCGGGGCTGCAGCCATTCTCTGATGTTCAGGCCTCCGGATTTGCTCGCCACCCAGGTCGTTCCCACCTCAGCGCAGCCTATTGGTCCAGCAGGGTATCGCCGCTTTAGGGTTCGGTGGGTAATCCAGCGCTTTCGCACTGGCCCTCAGTCCGATTCCCATGGCCCCGACCCACCGCCGTTCCCTGCACTGGGCAGCCGTGGCTTTTACGTCCACGCCTATCTCGGTCCGTTACCTCGCCGAGCAGTGGATATGCTAGCCGTCCGAATCGAGCAATTGACGGCAGAAGGACTTTCACCTTCCAAGTCTCGCGGCTCTGCTGGCCGCTCCTAGGAAATTTAAACAACTTTTTTTCTGCCCGGAGCTATATCGCCGAACCCGCGAGCCGTCAAGCGCACGTGCGTTTAGTGAAACCCCCGGTGTTGCTTCGGCTGACTTGGGCGGCGCAGCGGTCGGAGAGGCGCGATTTGTTTTTTATTGCGCCGCTCGCTCGAACTCAGAGCGAGCGGCTCCGTCGGCTGGCGTTGGCAACCGGTTTCGGCTCCTCAGATTGTCTGGAATAGATCGAATCGCTGCGGCGGGGCGCGGGTCGGCAGGCCCAGATGAATAAGGATTCTGACAATCAACGGCGGATCTTCGATGGTGGCGATGATCTTCAAGCTGCCGCCGCAGTTCGAGCAGTGTTCGATGTCGATGTCGAAGACTCGTTTGAGCAGCCTGGCCCAACTCATGCGCGCCGGCCCACCCTGCGCGTGCGCGTCATCGGTTGAAGCCTCAGTGGCACGCTCCGCCGGACTAGGAATGATTTTACCCCGCAACTTCGCGTTGGGCGCGAGCACGCCATGGAAGCGGCCTGCCCTGAGCCTGTCGAACGGGATCAGATGTAAGCGCGGACGGGGCACCAGGGCGGCGAGGCGCTGCATGAATTCCAGCGGCGCCATGACGATATGGGTGGTGCCGTCTTTGTATGAACTCTTTAGTTGCAACACGACTTGGCCGGCGCGGTTACGCTTGAGCCGTTCATTGGCGATCGCCGGGCGGGTGATATAGCGGCACAGGTGCTCCAGTTGTTGGCGCTGATCGGCGCCCCAGCGCACTGCCGCATGAAGAGTGAAGCCGTGGAGTTTGGCACACAGGTCCGGTGTGGATGATTTGTCTGCGCTCGGCAGGCTTTGCAAGCTCAGCACCTTCTGTCCCGCTCGTGGCCCGAGCGCAAGGCGGTAGGTGCACGAGGCCGCTTGCAGGGGCAAAAGCGAGCTTAGGTCATGCCTTGCTCTTCGATGAGAAACCCAGATACCACGCGCAGTTCAGAATCCCTCCCGGCTTTTGGATAGTTTGAGCTTGCACAAAGCCCCGCCCTTCAACTGATTGTGTAAAGACTCGGTGCCCTTCGGCCAGGCTCAGAGCGAACTGATAAGATTTCATTTTCAAGGAAACCTTCTGGCTCCGCTGAACGATGAGAACAGGAGTCGACTTCCAATCGGCAAACTCAGAACCCTGCCCCAAGGAATTTTTCTTAAGTGCTGATCTCGGCTTGAATTTCTTCTTGGTGGTCTTGGAAATGTGCCGGACTGGCCTTTTGCCAGAGTTTAAAAAGCAGTGCTCGATGCTCAAAGATATTGGACTTCTTGGCTTGATCAAATCCCCTTTGTCGCATTTCCTCCGGGAACGGCTTGGTGATGATTTCCAGGGCTTCACCGACGGAATTAAACAAGAAGCCGGCGTCCCCGACGTATTCTTTTAGATCGGGACGGATATTGGCGACGCAAACTCCGACTCCCGAGGCTTGGGCTTCGGCGACGGACATAGGCCAGCCGACACTGGCCATATCCATGCGCGCGGTATAGACAAGCCATTCGTGTTTTTTATACTGCGCCGGCATGTCCTCGAGCTCGATGGGGGTGACGATGTTGATCGGCTTCCCTTTGGACTCGTTGAGTTTGTGGAGCTTGTCGACGTCATAAGCCATCGCGTACAAATTAAAGCTTCGCTCGGGTAGCATCGACCCGAGATCAATGAAATCTTCCATTTTCTTTTTTGTGATGGCAGCGCCGACGTTCATGATTGCATCGCCATTGGGCCCGGTGTCATGGAACAGCGGATAGTTCACCACCGGATGGCAGTCGGTGATCTTATCTCCGGCGATACCCGCCTTTTCCAACCGAGCGCGGTTGAACGGAAAGGCGAGGATACCCAAACATCGGTGGCTACGAATGAACCCAATAGCTTCACGAACATGAGGCGGTAGGGAGCTGCGGCCGAAAATTCGCCTCCAGCCTGACGTAACATGAGTATCGTCCCAGATTGAGTCGAAGGAGTGAGTCCTGACCGTGAATGGGATTTTACATTGTTTGGAGAGTTCTCCGAGCAATCGGGCGGAATGAAGCCAGTGGGTATGGAGGACGTGGGGCCGAAAGTCTTCAATCGCTTCCCGAATCGTTGCCAGTTTATCGATATGGCAAAAAGGCGGGTGATTCGTCGCCGGCATCGATGCTTTCTTTGTGGTGATGATCCTGACTTCGCATTTTCCCTGGATCGCCTCGATCTCGGTTTTGATATAGCTCTCCGAGATTTGTGGAAACTGCTTGACGATGTACATTACGCGGAAAGGTTGCATGATCCTCTCTTTCACGACCTGTATGGAACGATCACTCAGCGTCTTTGACGCGAGCAAAACCTTGGGCTTTCCTTTAGGCGACAGCTTTCAGCCGAGACTTGACGAGACTTCTCATCAATGTTGACGCCTCAATCGCAATTTAAAAGAAGATGTTGCGTAGTTGCCGCGGTCGCGCAGCTTCGCTTTCAGCATGACATGATAGCGGAAGCATCGTCCCTTCATACGGTATTTTTTGCGCTTCGAACCCAATAACGAATAGAAGCAGAAGCGGGCGGTCGAGCACAGCAGGTTAGATAGGATGGCATCGAGCCTGATGTCCTTATAAAGATAATTGCTCCAGCCTTCCGCTTCATTGCGCCAGCGAAAATACTTATCGGTCAGTCGCCTCCAATCGACCTGATGATAAACCACCGACTTCGATTCGTAGCCGATCCGTCCGCCGACCTTTTTGACTCTTTCGCCGAATTCGCTGTCCATGGACGTTCCCGACGCGCCGGGACCGAGTCGCTCATCGAAATAGCCCGACTTTTGTAATAGATCGCGTCTTATGGCCAGATTCGCGCCGTTAAGACTCTTGATGCTTTGTCCATCGGAATCGGCTTTCATGAGATAGAATATTGTTCGATATTGCCGCAAGAGCGTTAGAAACTCCTCATTCCCGATCAAAGCAGGTGGAATATGGATTGCCCCCTGTTTAACGTCGAATTCAGATTGCGCGAAGAAGTTAGACGTTGCAGTCAGCCAGGAAGGAGTAACTACCACGTCGTCGTCCAGAAATGCTAAAATGTTGCCACGCGCGAGTGCGATCCCTCGATTCAGAGCCCGAGACTTACCGGCAACCGGTTCGCGCACGAGCTTCCACTGATCACCTTCGAGCCGAATGTAGCTTTGAACGAGTTCTTCTACGCTTTCGGCGGTGTTTTGATCGGCTGCATTATTAATGATTAAGATCTCGTGAAAAATTGAGTCTCGCCCGTTCATTTCGGACAAGCTCTGGAGAAGCTGCTGAAGTTCGTCGATACGCCCTTTAGTGGGAATCAGAATGCTAATCAAGTCACCCATGACCGCGCCACCCCTGAGCCGGCTTGTCCCCCTTGGACGATATCTTTTGTTTCGTGAAATCGAGCCTGTCAAGCAAACGGCTACCCGTCTGCGCCGGGACGGACGGGATGAATACAATAAAGAAAAGTAGCTGGACAACTATAACTACTAGGGTGCGTCCGCCCATTGCAAAAGCTCGTTGGCCAGCTTGATCGCTTTGGGCCAGAGTTGCGTCAGAACTTCTTCGCTCGAGTTCTCTCGCTTCTGGTTTTCTTCAATGCTCAGGAAATCCTATGCATATGTATAGGAAATTTAAATCACCTTTTTTTTCTGCCCGGAGCTATATCGCCGAACCCGCGAGCCGTCAAGCGCACGTGCGTTTAGTGAAACCCCCGGTGTTGCTTCGGCTGACTTGGGCGGCGCAGCGGTCGGAGAGGCGCGATTTGTTTTTTATTGCGCCGCTCGCTCGAACTCAGAGCGAGCGGCTCCGTCGGCTGGCGTTGGCAACCGGTTTCGGCTCCTCAGATTGTCTGGAATAGATCGAATCGCTGCGGCGGGGCGCGGGTCGGCAGGCCCAGATGAAATAAGGATTCTGACAATCAACGGCGGATCTTCGATGGTGGCGATGATCTTCAAGCTGCCGCCGCAGTTCGAGCAGTGTTCGATGTCGATGTCGAAGACTCGTTTGAGCAGCCTGGCCCAACTCATGCGCGCCGGCCCACCCTGCGCGTGCGCGTCATCGGTTGAGGCCTCAGTGGCACGCTGTGGCGCATCGTCTGAACGATGAACGCCTCATCTGGATGCGGCGTGGAGCCGAGCAGATGGCGTGGCGCACCTTTCTGCTCGCGCATTGGCCGGCGCTCCTCGCGGCGGATTTCTTCACGACCGAGGTGTGGACAGTCCGCGGATTGGTGACCTACTACACCGCGTTTGTAATGGAACTCCACTCACCCTCGTCCCGCTCCCGCTGCACCCAGCCGCCCACACGCCTGATGCATTGAGCGAATTTGATTATCCAATCACGCCGCCGCCCTGATCTAAATCAGGAACATCGCCCTTAAAATCCAGTTTCCAAAGCTTTTCTGGTCCAGCAGTCTTTTGACACCTGTCGAATGTCTGACCTTTAAATTCCAGTACCATCACTACATGTTTCCCTGCAACAGCCGGATCGTCAATGCCTGGGGTGTCGAAACCGCGGTACAAACATCCGTTCTTCCGGTCAGGGATAAACTTGTCGTTCACCGCTTCGGACAAATCCCGATGTCCGTATGGATGGTTCGCTGCATCACTATCTTCATTCCAATCCGTTTCTGATAACGATTTTCCGTTAAACAGTTTCTTCGTTTGTTTTGTCCCATTAATCTTGATGAACCCTTTTACGAATTGGCGATATTCGCCACAACAGCAAGCACACTTGGGATCGTCTTCGTGCCAGTCGATCTCCATTTTGAAAAAGCCAGCCAACATTCCAGGCGTTGCAGCCAGATTAGACAATCCATCTGGAATATCCGCTCTCTTCACACAAGCTCTATATTTCGAACTCGGGCAATCTGCTTTAGGAGATTTCGTGATGTTGATCAACTTTCTTGCCTTGTTCATAAATCCACGGGCATCGTTTTTCCACTTCACGACTTCCCCTCTCTGAATTGCTTCAATGAAAAGTCTGCAAGCCAAGAACGCTTCCTCCCTTGTCATCTTGTCTTGCCATTGCCAAACGAGACTTGAATTCATATAGGACTTGAATTCATCGCTGGCTTCAATGTCCTTATCATCTATGAGGAAAGCCTGGCGCTCGGGTCTGCCTGCAAAATCTCTGAGCCTTGATAATTGAATATCGGGCCGAATGCCTTTGCCCTGTGCTTGTAAGCGCCGCTGGACGGCCTGATTCCCAATTGTGCGTTGCAGGTGAAGGATGGCGTTCACTGCGCCGCCTTGCGCTGAGCCTGCCCGTCTGAGCATCGCCGGCTTCGCGGATTTAGTCTCGTGAGTTGCCTCTGGTTTCTGTGCGAAAGCGCGCATGGTGATCTGCTTTCGTTCGATGACCAAATGGCCTGACGCCTGAATCAACCTGCGCCTGACATGGCCGCTACTGGTTTCCAAAAACGGCATCTTGAACATGCTTGGGCCAAAAGGTCTCCTTGACTTCCCGTTCCACTGAGCTTGCCGAAGTACGGGCTTAGTCGAACCATTCATCAGGGAATTTCGGCAGACTATTATGAAAGCCTCTACACCGTACCCTGGAGCCTGTTCTTGAAGAGATCGAGCGTTTTGGCCCAAGCCTCTCTGGCCGCTTCCGGATGATGACGTTCGGGATTGCCTTCGTTGTAGAATCCATGTTGCGCCCCGGGATAAATCTTATAGGTGTACGGTTTGTTAAACTTCTTCATCGCCTCTTCGGTTGAAGGTATGTCCTGATTGACGCCGGGATCTTTTTCGCCGTAGTGCGCCATAATCGGCGCTTCGATATGTTTCACCAACTCGATAGGTTTCGGGCTGCGGCCGTAGAACACCACCGCCGCCCTGAGCCCGCGCACCTGGGTTGCCGCACAGAAGGTCATCTCACCGCCCCAGCAAAATCCGATGACGCCGCGCCGGTCGCCCCGAACATCAGATAGGATTTGGAGATAGGCGAAGCCCGCGTCGGTATCTTCGGCGACCTCTTGCCACGGCGCAAGTTCGCGAATGTTGGACAACCCTCCGCCCTTCGGATTAACCTTAACCGTTCCGCCCCGGCGGGAAAGATAGTCGGGGGCCAGCGTCACGTAGCCTTCCTTGGCCAGGCGTCGCGCTACGTCGCGAACGTGACTGGTCAAGCCCTGATTGGCGTGAATCAAAACCAGGCCGGGATGCTTGCCCGCCACGGCAGGACGAGCAAGATAGCCGAACACCGGGCCGGCCTTACCGGCGTATTCAATATTGTGCCAGAGAATTGCCGGATCACCCGGGTCAACCTGGGCCGTCGCGCTGTCTTGCATGAGGCCGGCGATCATTGAGTTCGCCCCAGCGAGGCTCCCCGTCAAGATTGCCACACGGCGCATAAACCCTCGCCGCGTTATTTTACCGTCGCGATAGTCTTGGATCAGCTCTTTTATCTCTTCAGACATGGCATTGACCTCCCCATTGAAAAAATTTGGATATTCTTTGCGTCTTTGCGCAAGTCATCTCTTTTTCGATTCTGTATTTGACTAGATTTTACCTTCTTCTTTCAGTTTCCGCGCAATTCGCTCGGTAAGATCTTTTTTTGAAACCTTGCCGAACGGCGATAGCGGAAAATCATCCATGATCTCCAGGCGCTCGGGCAGTTTATGCCTGGCAATTTCCTCGTTCATGAGAAAGGCGGCAAGTTGTTCTAAGGTCAACGCGCCGCCGCGGCGCAGGATCACGCAGGCGCACATGCGTTCACCGAGAATCGGATCGGGCATCGGCACGCAAGCGACGTTTTGAACGGCGGGATGAGCGAGAATCAGATTTTCAATTTCTTCCGCGCTAATTTTTTCCCCGCCGCGGTTGATAAGATCCTTTTTTCGTCCTTCGACCATGTAGTTGCCGGAAAGATGCCGGCGCATCAGATCGCCGGAGCGGTAAAAGCCGTCGAAGGTAAACGCCCTGGCGTTATACTCAGACACGCCATAATAGCCTCGCAGCGTATAGGGACCGCGGGCAAGCAATTCCCCGACCTCGCCCGGCGCCACCTCGTTGTCGTCATCGTCGACAAGCCGCACTTCGTCGTCGGGACTAACCGGCCTCCCGACCGTTTCCATTCTCACATCCTCGGGATCATCGGGACGAATAAACATTAGCATGCCTTCGGCCATGCCGAAGTTCTCCTGCACGAACGCGCTCGGAATCAGCTCCTTGGTGCGGCGGCGCACCTCCGGTTGCAATCGCTGGCCGCCGCTCTGGATGACTTTGAGTGAAGAAAGATCATATTTCGCGATCGATGGCTCGTTGATCAAACGAATCAACAGCGCGGGCACGACGGCTATATGACTGACCCCGTGGCGCTCGATCAAGGTGAAAATATCTTCGCTGCGAGTCGAATTTCCCAGCACGACTTTGCCGCCATGCAGGAGGTAACCTTGCAAGCCCGGGCAGGCCAGCGGCAGATTGTGCCCCAGTGGTAACACGTTCAACAGCACTCTTTCTGGTCCTACTCCGGTCACAGCGGCAGCCAACTTCGAATTATAAATATAGTCGTTATGGGTGCGCGGGATGAGCTTGGGAACACCGGTGGTGCCACCGGAGAGCTGAAAAACCGCGGGATCCTCAGGATCGATGTTGATTTTCTGCAACTCTTCGGTCGAGCGCTTGCTTGGCCTCGCAATAAGTTCGGCCAACGAGATATAGCCCCGGGGCGCATCGCCTAAAACAATTCCATAACGCAAGGTTTTGCTCGCCGGGCGAATACGCCGCACGAGCTCCCGGTAATCGAAATCTTTGGTCTTGTCCGGCGTTGCGCAGGCCACGGCGCCGGCCAGCTCGATGAACTGGCTGATCTCACGGAAACGATGGGTCGGCAGCGCCATGATCGGAATACAGCCGATTTTCTGCAGGGCGAAATATAGATAAGCGAACTCGACGACGTTGGGCAGCTGCACGACCACGCGGTCGAGCGGCTCGAGTCCTTCGGCGAGCAAATTGAGCGCTAACCGCGTCGACCCTTCGTCGAGTTGCCCGTAGGTAACGAACTTGTCGCGGTCGATGACTGCGATCCTTCCGGCAAATTTGCCGAAGACCTCTCCGAAGATATCGGCGAGAGAGCGGTCCTGCCAATATCCCCTGGCGCGATAACGCGCCGCGAATTCGGGAGGAAATCGGACAACGCCGGCTAACACTCTTTACTCCTCGCTGCGCTCGTCGCGTTCCAGACGCTCCAATTGTTCCAACCGTTCCAAACGTTCAATACCCCCGAATAAAATCTGAAACAGCACGAACATTTTAACCGTTAGAACCTCCGGAAACGATTGGAACTACTGGAACGACTGGAACATTTGGAACGGTATTTTTTATTTTTTATGTGGTGCTGGAAAATCCACCGTCGATAATAATGATCTCGCCGGTGACGAAGCGGTTGTGCAATATCAGACTCAGCATGCTGTCGGCGACATCATCCTCCGTGCAGCAGCGCTTGAGCGGGGTATATTTTGCGCGGCGCGCCATCAGCCCTTCATAGTTTTCCGCCAAGGTCCGCTTCATCCAGTCGCCCTCGATCCAGCCGGGCGCCACCGCGTTGACCCGGATCTGCGGTCCCAGCGCGTTGGCAAGCGTCTTCGTCAGGTTAGCCACGGCGGCCTTGCTCGCGGCGTAAGGCAGAGGTTGTGCGCTCGGTCTCAGGCCGGCGATGCTGCAAGTGTTGACGATGCAACCGTTGGGCGATTTTTTCAGCAGCGGCGCTGCCGCCCGGCTAACCAGGAATACACCCAGCACGTTGACGTTAAAAACGCGATTCCAGTCTTCCACCGTCATGCCTTCCAAGTTTTTCGGCTCCACATTCACGGTGGTGCCCGCGTTATTGATCAGCACATCGAGCCGGCCGAACTCTTTTTCCGTCGCCGCCAGCATGGCGCGCACAGAGGCTTCGTCCCTGACATCGCAGCGGACGAGCAACGTGCGCGCGCCCGCGCTCGTGCATTCGCGCGCAGTGAACTTCGCCGCCTCCTCGCTGCGGCTAAAATTGACGACCACGTTGTAACCATTTTTCGCCAGCGCCACGGCGGCGCACCGGCCAATACCCGTGGCCGCACCGGTCACCAGCGCAGCGGGTCGTTGATCATCACTTGCCATCGTGGGCGCGAGCGTACAAAAACACTCGTTTTAAGTCAACGCGCGGCGCTGTGCGCCGGTTCAATGTTCAAGGTTTGGTACAGACAAGTTTATTTGGTTGAAAATTTTTTGCCATTGCATATGACCATTGGACGAGTGCGGATCAGAGCAGTTGCCCACAGCTGTAAAGTTTGGGGGCTACTAATGCTTCGAGTTTGGCGCATCAAATCACGAATTCGTCGGTTCATCGCTTCTACGCTGCCCGTAGTAGTTGGCAGATTCAATTTTGGGTATTTGCGATAGGCTCTGAAATGGTCGATCCGCCTGAGAAACTCTCGAACAATCATGCGCAGGACGCGCAGTCGTGTTGCTTGGCGAAGGCGATCCTTGAGCTGAGTGAGCACGGTTTGGAGCCGGGAACCATCGGGGAGTTCGAGAGCTTGGCGGGTAAGTTGGTAGAGCGCCTCGCGCAGGGGTCTGCCATGCAATCTGCGATTTCGTTGGCCTCGGCAGTTCTGCAATCGGCTGATGAGATGAAAATGGCAGAGTTGAACGATCCAGCCATGGCTTGTGCCGAGTTTTATAATTCCGGAAATCTCGTCGGAGACCGAAGCCCGGATCCGTCTGTGTATAGAGGGGGGAATCGTTGTGAATGCGTGAGACCAACCCCGCATGTTCTCTCTGCCTGGCTGGAGCACAGGATCGAGGAAGACGGCTCGATTTTGATGGCACGGCTTGAGCGCCATCACATACAAAACCCAATCTTTCCCTCGAAATCGGAAATAAAGTCCGTCCAAGATCAAAACCAAAGGTCCTCTTGGCAAGCGCAATTCTCGAGATCGCGATATGAACTGCCGCAGAGATCGACGAAACCGCCAACTCAACCCTTGAGGGGTAAGGCCATAGCGTGGAGCGAGAGTTTTGAGTGTGCGTCCGTCCACAAACACTGCTTGCAGAGATCGAGGACGCGCTCGCTGAGGCTTGCGGCCACGCCGTTTCTTGCGGATTCTCCACGTTCGCTTGCACTGACTGCACTGACGACGTCGAGAACCGAAGTGATAAATCTTGGCTCTGCAACAACAGGAGTTCGCGTGCCATGAATGCATGCACGCGAACTACACACAGATTAACGGGCAAAGTATCCAAAAACACGGAGAAATTCCGTTTAGCTTTCAACCAAATTTCCTTGTCTGAACCCAAGGTTTAACGTTCAACGTTTTCGATCCCTGAATTTCAGAAGCGGGGAGGTCCGCATCTTCGGCTGTCCACCTTGAACTTTGAACATTGAACATTGAACGCCGAGTTGTTAAGAGGCTGCTAGACATTCCGTCGAGCATGGAGTAAGTCATCATCGGCGGAGGATAAACAGCGGACATGTTCACAACCAAGTGGTCCACGTCGGAACGGCACTATGACGTCATTGTTGACCGGGACGTAAAAGTCCGCATGCCGGACGGCACCTTGCTCGACGGTAATATTTATCGCCCCGCATCGAATGAAAGATTTCCGGTGATTCTCGGCGCGCATGCCTACAATAAGGATCTCCAGTCGCCGGCCATGCGTCCCGTGGGCTTCACGCCGCTGCGCGGCTACATGGAAAGCGGCGATTCGACTTTCTTTGCGCGCCGCGGATACGTTCACGCCGTATTCAATTCCCGGGGCAGCGGCAAGTCCGAGGGCTTCTATCAACTTATGGGCCCCCTTGAAGTCCAGGATATCTGCCATCTCATCGACTGGTTGGCAGCGCAACCGTGGAGCAATGGCGGCATCGGCATGTTCGGCGTGTCCTATTATGCGAGGCTCGCCAAGGCCGTCGCCGCGGCGGGAGCACAGCCGTTGAAGGCAATTTTCTCGCCCTTCGCCGGCACCGACGACTACCGCCATCGCTGTTACCACGGCGGAATTTTAGCCCATGGCTTTATCACCCATTGGCGCAATAGCCTGCACCGTCCCAACTATCGGAGCCTCTACAAAGAGCAGCATGGCGAAGCGGCCTACCAAGAAGCTATCGCCCAAGCCATGCGCGACGAAGAGATCGTGGCCGTGCCGGGATTGCGCGAGGCTCTACAAAATCCCGGCGCGGGAACCAATGCATTGATCGTCGATATGTTGCTCCAGCCCTTCGACGGACCGTTCTGGCGCGAGCGCAGCGCCAATGATTCCGATGGCAAGATTCCGGCGTTTCTCGGCGCCTGCTGGGGCAACTATGGGTTGCACCTGCCGGGCGCATTTACCGCGTGGAATGAGTGGCAAGGTCCGAAGAAAATGGTCATCGGCCCGCCGATCTATCTTGACCGTCCGGTGTATCAGTATCAGGACGAATCCCTGCGCTGGTTCGACTATTGGCTCAAGGGCATCGACACCGGCATTATGAACGAGCCGCCGATCCGCTGCTTCATTCCGCCCACGGGCAAGTGGAAATCGTTGGACGACTGGCCGCCCACCGAGGCGCGCTGGACGACTTTTTATTTGCACAAGGATGGCATCCTCAGCGAGCACGAGCTTTGGCCCGCCGAGGGTTCGGACTCTTTTGACGAATCGAGCTTCGAGCATGGTGCGCTCGTCTACGCAACGCCCCCGTTGGTTGAAAATACCGAAGTGTTGGGGCCAAGCGTTCTGACTTTGTACCTGTCGACGACCGACACAGACGCGCTCTTGTTCGCGACCTTGCTGCTAATCGACCGCGACAATAGAGAGCATGAACTCACGCGCGGTTGGCTGCGCGCCTCACAGCGCAGATTGCGCGAGGATAGCAAGCCGTGGGAGCCGATTCAGGCTCATGAATCGAGGGAGCCGCTCGAGCCGGGTAAAATTTACGAGCTAAAGATTCCGATCGTGGCGACCGCGCGTTTGTTCCAGGCGGGGGAGCGCATCGCCCTTCGCATCAAAGGCGCGGACGACGAGCCGGCGGCAAATTCCTTGCAGGCGCTAGCGCGCAACCACTTGCGCCGCCCGCGACCGTTGCGCATCACCGTTCATCACGATGAATCGCACCCGTCGCATCTCGATCTGCCGATCAGCCGCGGCAATATCATCGGAACTTTTTTCTCCGGCGGCGATATCAGCGCGTTCGGCCTGTCGCATTGATGAAGCCGTTATCGCGCTTGACCTCTTGGCAGCCCTCACCCCGTCCCGCTCGCGGGAGAGGGGTGAGAGAGGGCAACTAGGGCAATTTCGAAGGGTGATTCGTGTTCATCCGAGCACGGGCACGATTGCCGCCTCGTCTTGACCTTCGACCCACAGTTGACCTATTGTCTGGCCGTCTTTCCGGTACGCCACCAAACATATAATAAGGAGGTCCTTATGGGATTTCTCAGCGCTGAAGAACTAGAACAGGTGTTGCCCGCGGAGACATCGGCTTTTCCCTCACCCATCCCCACCCAGTCGGTGTCCAGCGATGAGTTCATGCCGGCGCCGCAGACGGAAAAGCAGCGCGAGTTTGAGGCGCGCATCAAAGCATACGGCAGCGAGCTGGCGCGTCATCAAGGCATGAGCCGGCGCGCGTTCTTTAAAACCGCGGCCGGCATGGCGGCGGCCTTTGTCGCTATGAACGATACTCACGGTCCGCTGTACGAAGTCAGCCGGGCCGAGGCCGCCATTCCGGAAATGGCGGGCGAGCGCGCGAAGACGCTGTCCAAGCAATTCGTCATGGACATGCACACCCATTTTTTGCGCGACGACACACGCAATACCGGCTTCGTGCGCCAGCGCGAATCAGTGGGCAAGGCCGGTTGGAACCCTGCTCTTGTAGGTAAACCGCAAACCGTCGAGGACCTCAAGTTTGCCAATTACTTCAAAGAAGTATTTCTCGACAGCGACACGCAAGTGGCGTGCATCAGCGGCTCGCCATCCGAGGAGCCGCGCGATTGGTTCCTCACCAACCAGATGAAGTTCGACGCGCGCGCCAAAGTCAACAAGGAAGCCGGCACCAAGCGGATGTTCTCCCACGGAATTATGACGCCGGGTTGGCCGGGCTGGCTCGACAAAGTCGATGAAGAGATGGAAAAACTCAAGCCCGATTCATGGAAGGGTTACACGATCGGCGATAACACCAACAAGAACTTATCCAAGCATCCATACCGCCTTGATGATGAGAAAATCATGTACCCATTCTATGAGCGGCTCGTCAAGTGGAGCAAGGACCATCCTGGTGTCGTAAACGTTTGCATACACAAGGGTCTGTTCCCGCCGTCCGTGGAACGGCAATTTCCGCATCTGGTCGGCTATTGTCACGTCGGCGACGTGGGCAAGGCAGCCAAAGACTGGCCGCAGCTTAACTTTATCATTTATCATTCCGCCTACCGCTGGGCGGGCGGGGGCACGGCAGAAATGGCCTGGGAGCAGCTAAACCGCACCGGGCGCGTGGAGTGGGTGAACGATCTCGCAGAAATCCCCGAGCAATTTGGCGTCAAGAACGTGTACGGCGACCTTGGGCAGATCTTCGCCCAGAGCACCATGGCCGATCCGCGGGTTTGCGCGTTCATGATGGGGACCCTAGTGAAAGGTCTTGGCGCCGATCATGTGGTGTGGGGTTCGGACGCGGTCTGGACCGGCTCGCCGCAGTGGCAAATTGAAGCACTGCGCCGCCTAGAGATTCCCGACGATATGCAGAAGAAGTTCGGCTTCAAGCCGTTAGGTCCAGCGGACGGACCGGCCAAACGGGCAATCCTTGGCGAAAACAACGCGCGGCTTTACAAATTCACGCCCGGGCAACGCTCAGCGCTTGAAAACGACCGCTTCGCTCAGCTCAAAGAGGATTACCAGAATAACGGCGCTGACCGCAGCAACCTGACGTACGGCTATATTTACAAACCGAAAGCGTAACGTTCACTCTCGTTCTTTTCGTCGAACTGCTTCAAGATCCTCCTCCTTCATCCTTCCCCGCACGCGGGGAAGGAGAAAGAAGGGAGCGCGGTACGGTTACACCGCGAACGCCGGCGTTTTCGATTGCTCGCGCGACGAATCCCGAAGCTTTCACGTCCTCGATGAAATCGCGCAGGTACTTTGCGCCCTGCTCGCGACCTTTTGGAATCCCCAGCGCCTGTTGTATCGCCATGAAGCGGTCGTCGAAGACACGCGATCCGGGAAGCTTCGCGGCGTTGGCGACAAGATGTTGCCGCACGCCGCCAAGCACGTCGACCTTGCCAGAGACGATCAGCTCGAAGGCGGCGTCGGGGCTCGCCGCCCGCACCAGTTGAGCGCGTTGAAGATTCCGGGTCAGAAACAAATCATACGCGCTGCCAGCCGACGCGCCAACGCGTATTCCCTCGCGATCTACGTCCGCGACCGTGCGCAGCGGCGACCCCGTGGGCACGAGATAGGTCCCTTCGATTTCTACATAGGGCGCGGTGAAATCAATTTCACCCGCGCGCTCCGGATCGATGGCGAGAAACGCGACATCCCAGGCGCCGGCTTTCAGAGCGTCGAACATCTTCCCCGCGGACTCGAAGCCGACAAGTTCGGTCGGGACGCCGATACGCTGGCCGAGTTCCCGCCCCAGATCGGGCGCCACGCCATGAAGCGCTCCACTGGCCGGGTCTCTCCGCGCCAGTACCGGGTTGGCATAGTTGATGCCGACGCGCAGCTTTCCCGCCGGCGCGAGATCATTTCGTAACGAAGGAGTAATCATAAGTTTACCTTTCTTTTTCAAAGACCAGTCTTGCAATTTGCAAAACAACTTTTCTTGGTCATGCCCGCGGAAGAGGGCATCCAGACGCAATTGCATTTCCTGGATTCCGGGTCGCGCTAGCTGTCGCCAGCTTGCCCGGAATGACGATTGAATTGTGTAACGCGATTGGGAGACCACCAACTTCAGGCTAGCTCCCATAGAAATTACCGCGAGCTGGCGTAATATTCGAGCCGCCGCTCGATTACTGCGACGGCCTCGGAGACGGCGAAGGCAAACATAAAAACGATGATCACGAGAGCCCAGAATTCTTCCATGAGAAAATGTTGAGAATAGAGCTCGAATAACTCTCCGACGCCGAGAATTGCGATTAAAAGCTGTCCGATAACTACGCCCTTTACACCCCGGATAACGCCCAGACGTACGCCGGCGAGGATCTCAGGAAGAGCACAGAGAAAGAGTACCTTGGTGTAAATTTGCAATGGCCGAGCGCCGAAGCAGCGGGCCATTTCCACGAGCGATCTGTCCGCCTGCTTAAACCCAACCTCCGTATCCAGAATGATCACGAAGACCGCAAAGAGAAAAACCGTGACCACCACGGTGGTTTCACCGATGCCGATGACCGCCATGAGGATCGGCACCAGCGCGGAGATCGGCGCGCTGACGAAGATATTGACCCACATGCCCAGGATTTTGCCCAAGCCGGCCACTCTTGCCATGATCGCACCGACCGAAATTCCAACCAGAAGCGCGAGCGTCATGCCGATCGCAAATGAGCGCAAGGAGATCAACATCGCCGCGCTGAACTTCTCGGTTGGCAGGATCGTGATTCCCGCCGCTATCACGCGGGAAAAGGGCGGAACGATCGTCGAGAGCTTGGCCTGGCCAATGATCTCCCAGAGGACGAACCAGATCACGAGTGAAAAAAAGATCGGAATTCTCTTGCCGAAAAGTATCATCTTAGGTCACTGTGTCGCCCGAGCGGACGCAAACTGCAAGCCAGACGAGGCCCGAAGGAGGAGCCGTCCGGAAACTTACGCCATTCAGTACGTTGAGGACCGGCGACGACCGAGAACAAAGTATGGCGTAGCAAGTTGACCCCGCTCAAACGTAGTGCTTCAGGATCTGCCATATCTCATCCACCGCGTCGAGGTAATTCTTGTCCCGCCGGATCTCGTCCGGACTTCGTCCCTTGCGATCGATGTTTGGGCGGATGATGTTCGTAACCGTTCCGGGTCGCGGTGATAGAAGAACGATCTGATCTGAAAGATAGGCCGCCTCTTCGATGCTATGGGTAACGAAAATGACGGTCTTTTGCTTGTGCTCGAGCAGATCCAAAAGCTCCTCCTGGAATTTTCGCCGAGTCTGTTCATCCACCGAAGAAAATGGTTCGTCCATCAGAATAATGTCCGCGTCCACCGCGAGGGCGCGGGCGAGGCCGACGCGCTGCCGCATGCCGCCCGAGAGTTGATGTGGATAGCTCGTCGCGAAAGACTCAAGGCCGACCTCGGCGATATGCCTGCGGGCGATTTCGTGGCGCTTCTCCGCGGCAAGGCCGCGCAGTTCGAGACCGAACGCGACGTTGCGCAAAACGTTGGCCCAGGGAAGCAGCGCGAAGTCCTGGAAAACGAAAGCCCGTTCAGGCCCGGGCCCGTCCACTTTTTTGCTCTTCACCCAAATCTCACCGCGGCTGGGCGAAATCAGTCCCGCGATGATTTTGAGAAGCGTTGTCTTGCCGCAACCGCTGGGCCCCAAAAACGTAGAAATCCTACCTTGCGGAAGCGCCAAGCTGACGCTCGCAAGCGCCTCGACGCTACCGTCGTAGGTCTTGCCGACTTCCTTCACTTCGACGATTGCGTTGTCAGACACCGTCAGCGCCTCGTATTTCAGGCGGGAAGAGTTTGCGCTCCAGCCGCTCGAGCGCCTGGATGGTCACGGCCGCAAACACGATAATAGAGGCAATCGCTGCGAACATCTCCGGATAGTCCGCCACTGAGCTGTGGTAGGTGATGAGATCACCGATGCCCGTCGGCGTGATCAAGAGCTCGGCGATCACGATGCCGATGAATCCCATCGCCAGTCCCAGCCGCAGCCCTGCAAAGATCAAGGCGCCGGCGTGGGGAAGAATGATTTTCATCACTTCCTGTTTCTTTGTGCCCAAAAACGCGCGGCACATCTGGATCAGCGATGGATTGGTATTGCGGATGCCCTTATAAGAATTCATTACGATGACGGGCGCCGCCAAGACAACCACCGCCAGCACTTTCGCGGTGAGCCCAATCCCGTACATATAGGTGAGCAGCGGGATGATGGCCGCCATCGGCGCCGCTTGCAGGATGATAAAAATGGGCAGGCTAAACCATTCCACGGCGCGGGAAAGCCCCATGGCGATGCCGAAGCCGATGCCGGCGATACTGCACAGAACGATGCCGATCACGAGCGGCTGAAGCGTCGACAAATAGGCTTTAGGGAGACTGCCGTCGGCGATCATGCGGAGCAACGCGAAGAACGTTTTGCTGAATGGCGGGAAAGCGTAGCTGATCGGCCAACGCCCAGCGAACTCCCACAGGCCGAAGAACAACGCCAGGGAGGTAAGCTTCCAAAATAGCGGATTCGCGATCCAGCTATTGCGCTCCACGGTGTCAACTGCTGAACGGCGATTGAAAAAAGTCTTATCCGTTGTCTCGATCGCGATCGCTCTGCTTTAGAGTAGGCTAGTAGGTCAATTTGATCTGAACGACGCGTCCATGTAGAGGCAGACCTGTGTGTCTGCCCTTTCGGACGGGCGCCCACATAGGGTCGCCCCTACATTTTTTTGCACCATTCGGCTTTTTCACTTCACACTGGCGAGCGCAGCCTTGAGCGGAGCGAAGTGCCAGAAGTCCTCAACCTTGAGGTTGTCTCCTTTCAGCGCGCCGGAAAGACCGTAGAATTCCAGATCGTTTTTTGCCGCGCTCTCACCGCCGCCGTCGTTTGGGAACACGCCGTTTTGAGCGGCTTCCTGGAAAAAGGGCAGGATCTCGTCCTCCATCTTTGCCGGCAGCTCCTTTAACAAACCGAGCTTGTTGCGCTCGTCGAGGACCCATTTCGGGTTGGCGTTGATCGCTCGATTGACCTTGATTAGCTCTTCCAGGAATATCGCGATGCCCGCTTGGTTCTTGTCCAGAAATTCTCTTGTGGCAAAGAGCGCTTCGTCGCTGGCCTTCACGTTGCCGAGGGGAAGGATGACAAACTTGTCGGGCGCTTCCTTCATGACCCTATTCTTGTTGGGCGCATCTAAAATCGTGGCCTTGATATTGCCCTTCAAGAGCGCCAGAGCGCGCACCTGGGAACCCGGCACATAACTCAGGTTGCCATACTTGATCCCATGCTGCTTGGCAGCGAGTAGCATGATTGCCTCGGTCCCGGAGCCGCGTCCCTGCAGGGCGATCTCCTGCCCGTCCAGGTCCTTCCAGCTTTTGTAGCTGTCCTTGTTTACGACTGGGAAAAACATCAACGCGCTCAATTGGTAAAAGAAGCGGATCGGCACGCTGACTCGCTGCAGCGCCCCATAGGGTGTTCCCTGGCCGACGTCGGCTTGGCCGTTGATGACGGCTTGCGTCGCCACCTCCTCGCTCTTGAACGCTGTCACTTCGACGTCCACGCCCCGCGCCTTGGCTCGCTCGACGGCGATCAAGAGCGGCAGCTCGTCGATCGAGATAACGTCGCCCAAAGCGTATCTGATTTTGGTTCTGCTCTGCGCCCCCGCCTCGCTCCCCAAGGCACCGGTGAGAGTGACGAGAATCAGTAGACTGACAACCGATTTCGCAATTGGAACCATCGTAGCCACCTCCGGTTTTTGATCGGCACTCGCGGGTGAGTATCGCAAACCTGGGCCGAGTGTCAAGTTAATAAGAAGCACACTGCGTGTGCCGTTCAAAGTTCAATGTGTCAAGGTTCAAAGTTACAGACTCCGAGCATGCGGTTCATAAATGCATCGGAATACGTTGAACATTGAATCCTTGAACTTTGAACCGAATAAGCGCCCATGGGGATGGTCATTCCCGCGCCGCTTTGACTTCTCTGCGGCGGGAGTGGAGCACGGGCTCGGTGTATCCGTTCGACGCCTCGCGCCCATTTAAGACGAGCTCCAACGCCGCCTGAAAAGCGATGCTTCTGTCGTAGTCCGGCGCCATGTTACGGTAGTTGGGGTCGCCGGAATTTTGCCGATCGACGACTTGCGCCATCCGTCGAAACGTCTCAATCACCCGATCCTTCGTGACGATGCCATACTTGAGCCAGTCGGCGATATGTTGGCTCGAAATCCTCAGCGTCGCCCGATCTTCCATCAATGCCACGTCGTTGATATTCGGAACTTTCGAACAGCCGATTCCCTGATCAACCCAGCGTACAACGTATCCCAGGATGCCCTGGGCATTGTTGTCCAGTTCGCGCTGAATATCCTCAGGCTCTAACACCCGGTCCAACAAGAGCGGCGGCGTGAGTATGTGATCGAGACTCGCGCGCGCTCTCTTCGCAAGCTCGGCCTGACGCTTGGCGACATTGACGTAGTGATAATGTAGAGCATGGAGGGTCGCCGCGGTCGGCGACGGCACCCAGGCAGTGTTCGCTCCCGCTTGCGGATGAGCAATCTTCGTCCTGACCATCTCGCGCATCTCATCCGGCATCGTCCACATCCCTTTGCCGATCTGCGCTTTCCCGCGAAATCCCGTTTCGATGCCGTTGTCTACGTTCCAGTCTTCGTAGGCCTTGATCCATGGCTGCGCTTTGATCTCTTCCTTTGGCAGCATCGGTCCGAGTTCCATGCTGGTGTGGATCTCGTCACCGGTCCGATCCAGGAAACCAGTGTTGATGAAAACCACCCGATCTTTCGCCGCCCGTATACATTCCTTCAGGTTGACCGTCGTGCGCCGCTCCTCATCCATGATCCCGATCTTGAGAGTTTTCCGCTTTAATCCCAGGGCGCCCTCGATCCGCTGAAATAGCTCCACAGTAGCTGCAACTTCCTCCGGCCCATGCTGTTTCGGCTTGACGATATAAATGCTCCCCGTTTTACTGTTGCGATATTTTCCCTTTCTCTTGAGATCATGGATGGCAGAGAGCGCCGTAACCATACCGTCCAGGAAGCCCTCGGGAATCTCTTCTCCGTTCGTTGTAGTAACGGCGTCGGTATACATGTGAATGCCGACGTTGCGCACCAGGAGCAGACTTCGTCCGGATAAGGTGAGCTTCCTTCCCGTCGGTGTAGTAAAGACCTTGTCCGGGTTGAGCCTTCGGGTGAGCGGGCGGCCATTCTTTTCAAAGGTCGCTTCGAGCGTGCCTTTCATGAGGCCGCACCAGTGGCGATAAATCGTAGACCTTATCACCGGCGTCCACCGCGGCGACGGCGTCCTCGCAATCCTCGATGGTCGTGATCGCCGCCTCCAGGACTACGTCTTTCACCCCGGCGGGGTGGTCTTTGCCGATGGGATGGCTTCGATCGATTTGGATCTCGATGCGCGAGCCATTGTTGGTAAGCACGATGCTCGACAACTCACCGGCTTTTTCCTGATAGCCGAGAAATTTGCGTCCATCCGCAAGGCCGACAGTTTTTCCGTCCTTGAGGGTCGCAGCCAGTTGTTTCTTACGACCGGCGCGTTTGAGAAAAAACCGGGTGACATCGGAGAAACTGCCGCGTCTCAGAGCGACGACCTTGTCTAAGAATTCCTCCGTATACGAGATGACCTTGGCACCGCGTCTGGGATTGTAGGCCCCGCCCTTTTCCGCGCCGTCATCCTCCGGGATCACGTTGGTGCCGTAGAGCGCGTCGTAGAGACTCCCCCAGCGCGCGTTCGCAGCGTTCAAAGCGTAGCGGGCGTTGTCGAGGGGGACTACCAGTTGCGACCCCGCGATCTCGGCGATCTCGGCGTCGACGTTGGCTGTGGTTATTTTGAAATTCTTGCCTTCAGGAATGAGGTAGCCAATCTCGTTCAAAAAGGCGGCGTATTCCTTCAGGTTGAAGGGCTGACCTGTTCGCGCCCGGTGCCACTGGTCGATCTGTTCTTGCAGCCGGTCGCGCTTTGCCAATAGCGCGCGATTCTTAGGGCCCAGATCTCGCACAATCTCCGCCAGAGATTTCCAAAAACCGTCGGCCCTCACGCCGGTGCCCGGCGCAATTTCGTCGCGCACCAGACTATAGAGCCTTTCATCTATCTTGAGGCCGGCGATTTCAATTCTTTTGGCCATGGTCTTCTCCTTTTCCTCCGCATCCGAGGCGAGCACCGAGCTTCATAACGAGGCGCAACCGCCAGCAGCGGGCTTTGCCTGAAGAAGGAGGCATTTTTTACATTCTGACGGAATCGACGCGTTTTCGCTCCGCGTCCACTCGCGCCATAAACTGTGGCGACAGCTCGCGCAAGCGCTCGTCGGTCATGCGCCCGCTGCGCGTCATATAATCATAGGCGAGTTGCCACGGTTCCAACATCATTTTCTCCGCTAAGCGCTCATACCAATACGAGCTGGCGTTGGCCGCGGCGATAATCTTTTCCACCACCGGGCGCCGGTCTCGTTCGAAGGCTACCAACGCGCGCGGCACGTCGCCCCCGGCTTCGCCAAACGCGCGATCGAGCGCAATGGCGTCCTCGAAAGCGAGGCGCGTGCCCGAACCGATGGAAAAATGTACCGTGCGCAGCGCGTCGCCGATCAGCAGGGTGTTGCCGACGAACCAGCGGCGGCTCGCCAGCAAAAGAAATTGGCGCCAGATCGATTTGTTGGATACGAGCGGGTTGCCGTTTAAGTCCGGCGCAAACACGGCCTGGCAATATACGCGGCTGTCTTCGTCCGACATGTGGTCGAGGCCGGCCCTGCGCCAGGTGGCTTCGTCGCACTCGACGACGAACGTGCTCATCATTTGACTGTGGCGATAATGGTGCGCGACAAACGAACCATGTTCGTTGCTGCGAAACGTCAAGCTCAGGCAGTCGAAGAGTTGGGCCGTCCCGTACCAAGCGAAGCGGTTGGTGAGCCATTCGAATTTCGGCGCGAACTCCGTTTCGAGCGCGCGACGCACGATAGAGTTGGCGCCATCGGCGCCGACGAGCAGGTCGGCGCCCGCGAGATCCGACAGTTCATGGACGGACGCGATATTGCGTTCGTACTCGATGCGCACGCCAGTGTCGGCGCAGAGCTGTTGGAGAAATCGATTGAGCTCCAAGCGGCCGATGGCCGAGAAACCATTGCCGTCGATATCCACCCGCTGGTTGCGATGGACGATGCGTTGCAGCGGCCATGATTCCAGGCGCGGCGCGAGCTGCCGGTGAAAATCCGCCACGTCGCGCTCGAGAAACGCCAGTGCGTTCAGGGAGAAAACCACACCGAAGCCGAAGGTTGCGTCCGGCGGGTTTTGCTCGAAAACGTTAATCTGCCACGCCGGAAAGCGGCGCTTGATGAGTAACGAGAACAAAAGGCCGGCCGGCCCGGCGCCGATTACATTAATACGCATGAGTCCCAAGAATACTATTCACCACGAAGTGATTCATGATCTTACGCTCGCCCGCAGAAGATGAAAATGGGAGGCAGATGCGGTAAGCAGGGAGCGGCGCCCCAGCGAAGAGATCGATAAGTGAGTGGCGCGAGAGAGCCCGACACGAAGTGTGATCCGGGACATCCTTCGGCGCCTCAGATTGTCGCCTCGTCATCTGCCGACGAGAGCACGCGAAGGAGAATCGAATATGCCGTATGTCCCCTGGGTGTGCCGCAAGAAAGGGGGAGCGTCTATGAGCAAGAAGAACAGTAGCCCTGCGGGGCTGCAGGCCTTGTATGCGCGCGTGTGCGGGTTGGACCTGCACAAAAAACTGATCGTGGCGTGCGTGCGTATCCTCAATGCGAAGGATGGCACGGTGCAGAGCACGCTGCGTAAGTTCGGTACGATGACGGCCGATCTGATAGAGCTGCGCCAGTGGTTGACCGAGCAGGGGGTGACCCACGTGGCGATGGAGTCGACGGGGATTTACTGGCAGCCGGTGTTCAACCTGCTCGAAGGCCATTTCAAGCTGTTGCTGATCAACGCCCAGCATCTGAAGAAAGTGCCTGGGCGAAAGACCGATATGAAGGACGCGGAGTGGATCGCGCAGCTTTTGCAGTGTGGGCTGTTGAGGCCGAGTTTTGTTCCCGACCGCCAGCAGCGCGAGCTGCGGGATCTGACGCGTCAACAGACCAAGCTGGTGCAGCAGCGAAATGCGGTGGACAACCGCATCCAGAAGGTGTTGGAGACAGCCAACATTAAGCTGGGCTCGGTAGCCAGTGATGTGATGGGGGCGTCGGGACGCAAGATGATCGAGGCGCTGATCGCTGGAGAGAAAGACGTTACAGTGTTGGCGGATCTGGCCCAGCGCCAGCTGCGCGGCAAGATCCCCGAATTGCAGCGCGCTTTGGAGGGAGAGCTGACCGAGCATCACCGCTTTTTGCTGCGGCAGTTGCTTGGACAATACGACTTTCTCGAAAAGGAGATCGCCAGCGTAAGCGAGCGGTTGGGGGCGGTAGCGCCCCCTTCGTTTCGTGCCGCGGTAGAGCAGCTTGATGCGGTTGCGGGGGTGGGGGAACGTGGAGCCCAAGCGCTGTTGGCGGAAACCGGAACTGACATGAGCCGGTTTCCTACCCACAAGCACTTCGCCTCTTGGGCGGGCCAGTGTCCCGGCAATCATGAAAGCGCCGGCAAACGGCGCAGCGGCAAAACCCCCGCTGCCAACCGTCACATCGACGCGGTGCTTACCGAGATGGCGCACGCGGCGGTGCGCACCAAAAACAGCTATTTCAAAGCGCAGTACCATCGTCTGGCAGGCCGACGTGGGAAAAAGCGTGCGATCGGCGCGGTTAAACACAGCCTGTTGGTTACCGTCTATCTTATGCTCCGCGATGACAAACCCTACAAGGATCTCGGTGTTGACTACTTTGATAAACTCAACCCTCAACAGCGTATTCGTTACCATGTCCGCAGACTCCGGGAACTCGGACAGGAGGTGGAATTGTCACCCATGGCTAAAGCAGCCTGAACCCCACCCCCAACCAAATTTTCGAAGGAGGCACGAAGTTCACGAAGTTTAAGAGTAAAAATATCCGAAACCTTCGTGTCCTTCGTGCCTTCGTGGTGAGACCCCTCTTCTTTGCGCCCTTTGCGCTCTTTGCGGTTAAATCTCTTCTCCTCTTTGGTTGCGGCACAACCGCGCTAGGTCCTTCGTGGTTAACGACTAGCTCTATTTCGGCTGATCACCGTAGAGTTTCTTGACGAAGCCGCTGGCCTCGATCTCACGCAGCAGGCGGCCGTCGACGAAGTCGCGCGGATCGGCGCCCCGGGCGCGCGGATTGGTCTCGCTCACTTGAGTCACGCCAAGTTTGAGGTCTTCAGGGTCCGGGTACGGAACCCGCTCGAAAGCCGAGGCATAAACCCGCTGAGTTTCCTCCAACATCGATCGGTCGGTAGTCTGAGTATATTTTCCAATGACGCTCATCGCAAAGTTCGCATCGGTCTTAAATCGATGCGCCGCTTCGATGTGAGCCTCGAGGAACCGGCGGATTGCGGGCTCGTTGCTGCGCAGCAATTTTTGCGTCACCACAACCCCCGAAAGCGGATAACGGAATCCCTGTGTGCTGTAATCCACCAGGACGCGGAAACCCGCGGCCTTGGCGTGGAGCACCGCCGGGAAACCGAAGGTGCCGGCGTGGACTTGCCCAGCTTTGAGCGCGGCAACGGTCTCCGGCAAACCACCGGTCTGTCTGACCATGACGTCGCGGTCGGGCACGAGTCCGTTCTGGCGCAAGTAAAGACTCGTAAAATAATCCGTGACGGTGCCGACGCGGGTAACGCCGATGCTCTTGCCGCGCAGCTCCTCGACGCGCTGAATTTGCGGGGCGGCCACCGTGAACACGATCACGCGGTTTACCGGAATGGCAATATAAACGGTATCCGCGCCAGCCAGTTTGGCATCGACGCCCGCCGGTCCGCCGATGGCGGCAATGTCTATGCTTCCGCCGACCAGCGTCTGGATCGCCCGCGACCCGGCGGCGATATACACCAACTCGACATCCAAACCATGGCGTTGGAATATGCCGGCTTCTTTGGCGACCCAGGGGATCGAGAATGCCGCGGTGATCGCCGCATAGGCGACACGGAGCTTCTGCGGCGCGTCGGCACCGTGAGTTGGGCTTGTTACGACCAGGATGAAGAACCCAACTCCGAAGCAAAGACACTTTTTGACCAAAAAAGTGAGAGCTTCCATACTCTGTTTCCCTCAATATGCTTTGGTGTTCGCCACGTTATCGCTACCGTCCTGGAGTTAAAGTTCGTTTAAGAAGTTGGGAGTCCAAGTCCGTCATTCCCGCGGAAGCGGAATCCAGATTCAATCAGATTCCTGGATTCCGGGTCGCGCTAGCTATCGCCAGCTTGCCCGGAATGACGACGAACTAGTATCAGCTCTTATTTATTGCCCGTAGAGCTTTTGCACAAATCCTTCCTTTTCAATTTCGTCGATCAGGCTCATGTCGATAAATTCCGCAGGGTTCCTTTGACCGGAGCCGATGGACGCCAAGATATTTTTGATCCCTTCCAATTCCGTGCGCGGCGAACGGAGCAATCGCTTGGCGAAAAATTCATACGTTCCCTCGACCGCTTCGGTGTCGGTAATCTGCAGGTGTTTTCTGAGAATCTTTAGACTTCCTTCTTTGTTGGTTTTGACGTAGTGCATGCCCTCGATCTGTCCCTTGATGAAACCCTTCAGGGCCGCCCGGTTTTGTTGGAGGTAGGAGCGGGTGACGATGTTCGATGTGTTCGTGAAATAACCGAAATCGCCGATGTCCGCCAAGACGTTCATGCCCAGCTTGCGCGCTTGGTAGATTTCCGGATAGGACTGCACCGTCGCATCGATCTTCTTGCTCATCAGCGCTGCCATGCGCGCCGACGTCCCGCCGGTCTGCAACATGGAGATATCCTTAGGATCCATTTTCCACGCTTTGATCGCCATCAGAACCGCGGCATCGTTGGAGCCGCCGAAGCGATTGATGCCGATGACCTTGCCGCGCAACTGCTGCGGCTCTTTGATTTCAGGGCGGGAGATGAGCAGCATCGGCAGCTTATTTTCCAAAGTCGCTACGATTACCACCGGCGCACCCTGAGTGGCGCCGATTACCGCCGACGAGGCCGCCGTTTGAGTCAACTGCAGGCTGCCGCCGAGCAAAGCCTGAATGTTCGGCGAGCCGGCTTGGATCAAAATAATCTCCAGATCGACGCCATGCTTCTTGCTAAACCCCAATTCCTTATTGACCCATAAGGGAAGTTGGTAGCCGGCGGTGCCACCGTAGCTGACGAGAAAACGGGTTGCTTCGGCGCTCATAGCGCCGCGTGCCAAACCTGCGAACGTTGCCGAAAATACGATCAGGCCAAGCAGAACTTGTCGCCATCTTCTGGTCACGTTCATAGGTGTCACCTCCCGTTAAAGCAACTGAACACCCTTCGGCTCGAAACCGGTGAGCCCTGACAACGTTGAGTGAAAGTCAACTTCCCCTTCCGTCTTTCCCGCGCAAGCGGGAATCCAGGTTTGTGTTTGCTCCTCCGCCCCCACACTGGATGCCCGCGTGCGCGGGCATGACGGACTTTCTGTGCGTCTGAAGCAGAGAAATTTCAACCATGGCCGCGAGAGTCATTGAGGTCGGGTACCCAATTCAACCGCCGCCCTGACTAAAGCGCGGAAAAAGTCTGAGCGCATTGAGGTGCTCGACGGCGGCTCGGCCGCCGGCATCAAAACCATCATACTGTTCCCAATGATCCACTTCCTCATTAAGCCGCGCGCCGTACACGAACGGCAGGTCCGACCCCCAGAGAATATGCGCCGGGTCGGCGAGCTCTTGCAGCGAACGCAGGGCGAATGTCGACGTCGTGCTGGCGATCTCGTAGTAAAGCGATCGGAGCATCGGAATCACGGCGGTGACATTTTTGCCGCCCCGATGGCCTTCCATCATCGCGATTCTTTGCGCGAGAAACGGCGCCGCGCCGCCGCCGTGGGCGACGATGAAACGAATATTGGGGCAGCGCTTGAGCGTGCCGGTAAAAACCAGATTCACAATGGCGCGCGTAGTGTCAAAAACATACTCGACGACGAAGGGCGGCGCATGCAATTGCGTGTGCTCCGGTGCTTCGCAGTGCGTCGGGTGAATAAACACGACCGCTTCGCGCCGGTTGAGCTCGTTGAAGACCGGATCGAACGACGGGTCGCCCAAGTAGCGGCCGTTCACGCTGGAAAAAAGACCGACGCCGTCAAGGTGCAAGATGTCGAGCGCATAGGATATTTCTTCCAGCGCGCCGTCGACATCCGGTAACGGCAGAAGCGCGAAAGAGCCTAATCGCGATGGATGATCCTGCGACCTACGAGCTTGAAACTCGTTACATTCACGGGCCACTTCGCGCAACCGGTTGATATTTTTCAACACCACCCTCGGCGTGAGCGAGGTAATGGCCGCGCGAATATGCCAACTGTCCATGGAGCGCAGTTGCGCTTCGGTATCCGGAAGCTTGATCGGCATCGAGTCGTCGGCAAACCGCGGCGGCACTACGTGATGGTGCACGTCGATGCGCCAATTTCCTCGTGTGTCACGGCTCATTGGTTCGTGCACCGATTCTATAGCGGCCAAAGCTATTTGATAAGGCATCGCAATGTCAACTGACTCACGCCCCATTCCAGGGCAACGTCAAAGTCAGTTTCACCTTGCTGAATTGGACCGTTCTCTGCATGTCGGCTTGCAGCGAAGCGTTCAGTCCATCCCGTCACGGAGTGAGTCCCGTGAGAAATACCGCTCATGCAGATCAGCAATAGACTTGCCAAATTATATGAAATTCGGCAACATATTTGCCGAAATGTATAAACGGATCTTCAATCTCCGGGAAACTGTCAAGCACAAGTCTGTATTTCTCTTTGGCCCACGCCAGACAAATATTGATCGAACGCAACAAGAAGCTGCGTGTCATTCTAACCGGGAGCAGCGCTAGAAAACTCAAACGGGGTGCCGCTAATCTTTTAGGCGGCCGCGCTTGGGTCTGCCACCTACATCCACTTGTGTCGGCGGAGCTGGATAGTCCAAGGTTGCTCGATCGTCTCAATCGCGGCAGTCTCCCATCGATCATTGATTCCGCTCACTACAAGGAAGACCTTAAAGCCTACGTGGGCACATATCTACATGAGGAGATTCGCGCTGAAGGACTAACGCGGTCCATTGAGAATTTTTCGCGATTTCTTGAGGTCGCTTGGAACATCTCATTTTAGAACTTCGCAGCTATCTGGATTACCATAGGCTGGATCATGAGCTTACGTATTGGCGCAGCCGCTCCCAGTTCGAAGTGGACTCCTTCGAAAATTTGGTTGGGGGTGGGGTTCAGGCTGCTTTAGCCATGGGTGACAATTCCACCTCCTGTCCGAGTTCCCGGAGTCTGCGGACATGGTAACGAATACGCTGTTGAGGGTTGAGTTTATCAAAGTAGTCAACACCGAGATCCTTGTAGGGTTTGTCATCGCGGAGCATAAGATAGACGGTAACCAACAGGCTGTGTTTAACCGCGCCGATCGCACGCTTTTTCCCACGTCGGCCTGCCAGACGATGGTACTGCGCTTTGAAATAGCTGTTTTTGGTGCGCACCGCCGCGTGCGCCATCTCGGTAAGCACCGCGTCGATGTGACGGTTGGCAGCGGGGGTTTTGCCGCTGCGCCGTTTGCCGGCGCTTTCATGATTGCCGGGACACTGGCCCGCCCAAGAGGCGAAGTGCTTGTGGGTAGGAAACCGGCTCATGTCAGTTCCGGTTTCCGCCAACAGCGCTTGGGCTCCACGTTCCCCCACCCCCGCAACCGCATCAAGCTGCTCTACCGCGGCACGAAACGAAGGGGGCGCTACCGCCCCCAACCGCTCGCTTACGCTGGCGATCTCCTTTTCGAGAAAGTCGTATTGTCCAAGCAACTGCCGCAGCAAAAAGCGGTGATGCTCGGTCAGCTCTCCCTCCAAAGCGCGCTGCAATTCGGGGATCTTGCCGCGCAGCTGGCGCTGGGCCAGATCCGCCAACACTGTAACGTCTTTCTCTCCAGCGATCAGCGCCTCGATCATCTTGCGTCCCGACGCCCCCATCACATCACTGGCTACCGAGCCCAGCTTAATGTTGGCTGTCTCCAACACCTTCTGGATGCGGTTGTCCACCGCATTTCGCTGCTGCACCAGCTTGGTCTGTTGACGCGTCAGATCCCGCAGCTCGCGCTGCTGGCGGTCGGGAACAAAACTCGGCCTCAACAGCCCACACTGCAAAAGCTGCGCGATCCACTCCGCGTCCTTCATATCGGTCTTTCGCCCAGGCACTTTCTTCAGATGCTGGGCGTTGATCAGCAACAGCTTGAAATGGCCTTCGAGCAGGTTGAACACCGGCTGCCAGTAAATCCCCGTCGACTCCATCGCCACGTGGGTCACCCCCTGCTCGGTCAACCACTGGCGCAGCTCTATCAGATCGGCCGTCATCGTACCGAACTTACGCAGCGTGCTCTGCACCGTGCCATCCTTCGCATTGAGGATACGCACGCACGCCACGATCAGTTTTTTGTGCAGGTCCAACCCGCACACGCGCGCATACAAGGCCTGCAGCCCCGCAGGGCTACTGTTCTTCTTGCTCATAGACGCTCCCCCTTTCTTGCGGCACACCCAGGGGACATACGGCATATTCGATTCTCCTTCGCGTGCTCTCGTCGGCAGATGACGAGGCGACAATCTGAGGCGCCGAAGGATGTCCCGGATCACACTTCGTGTCGGGCTCTCTCGCGCCACTCACTTATCGATCTCTTCGCTGGGGCGCCGCTCCCTGCTTACCGCATCTGCCTCCCATTTTCATCTTCTGCGGGCGAGCGTAAGATCATGAATCACTTCGTGGTGGGAGACGAGATCGGCATTGAAGGAAATCAAAGGCGCGGGTGTTGCCTCGCGACTACAAAGGACTTAGCGCTTTAAGCCAGGAAGTTCGACTGAAGCGAAAGATCGTTATCTGTGCGGCGAAGATGCGGCGCCGGGCCGACGACGGCACAGAGATTATGCCGGCAACGCTTTTTCTCAAAGAACTGTGGGCCGGCGGTTTAATTCATTGATTCAAATTGTAGGTTGCAGGTCAATGCGTGACAGAATAGAGATTCTTCGGCGGAGTTCACTGCCGACTTGCAGGGGCGCGTGGCCTCGATTATTTGACCAAACCCTTAGAACCAAGTAAGTTTACGCATGGGACGTAGAGCCGCAAGAGGGGAAAGAATGAGCAAGAATTTGGAAGCGTATTTGCGACTGAATAAAGCTCGGTATAAAGACCAATACGTTGTCCTAGTGGACGGAAAGCTAGTCGCTAAAGGGAAAGCCATAGAGAAAATCTTGAAAAATGTCCGGAAATCTTACCCGCGCAAAGTGCCCTTTGTGGCCAAGGTGCCAGGCGATGAGGTGCTTGTTTTGTGACTCGTTTTCGCTATCGCCCTGAGCATTCTCACCTCGGCACAATATACCGCCCCGTTGCAACCGTCATTGTAGAACATAAAAAGATTGTTATTGAATTGCCGTTGTACATCGACTCGGGTGCGGATATCTCGATGATCCCTTACCGCTTCGGAAAGGCATTACGGCTCGAGCAGACCCCCAAAGACCGCATTAAAAGGATTAGAGGAATCGCGGGCCGAAGTGTTCCATATCTTGTCAGGCGTCTCACTTTTATTTTCGGGCGAAGCAAATCTCTGCTAGAGTGGCCTGGTCAATGACGGAAGAGGTTCCGCTCCTGCTGGGAAGGATG
The DNA here is from genome assembly GCA_963840855.1 of uncultured delta proteobacterium. GTDB lineage: Bacteria > Desulfobacterota > Binatia > UBA9968 > UBA9968 > DATACQ01. The sequence goes on along the minus strand of CAWJBB010000002.1, from coordinate 17,046 downwards.
GACGTTTTCGAAAAATTCCGTATCACGTTTGATGAGAGAAACAGAGTCGTGGATTTTCGCGAGCACCAATAATCAAATCCAGACCTCGCTAGCCCTTGCGTATAATCTAGGCGTTGTATCGGATAACACGCCGCGGAGCCTTCCGAGAGTTGCCAAGGAGATCGGCGTGACGATTGCGCCGAACTTGTTGGTATGGGCGGATAAATTGATCAAGTAACAGTGAGGTGGCATGGGGCGTGGCAGGAGGCAACGGCGTGCGTGAATGAAGAAACCCGGATTACGCTTTGCTCCATCCGGGCTACGAAGGGGAATTCTCCATTTTCATTCTCTGTGGGCGAACGTAAGATCATGGATCACTTCGTGGTGGAATTTTCCGTCTTGGTTGCGGCTCTGCCGGGCTAGTCCTATGGAAACTCAATTTTGCGGAATATAGACATCGTGCGCGGGTTGAGGTATTCGGGGCGAGGCGGCGTCTTGACCATTCGACCGTTGACTGAGGTCGAGCCGAAAGACGCAATGATATTATAAGGAGGCGCACGATGACCCATTTCCACAAAGCGCTGGCGTTTTTCGGAATTATCCTCGCTACTTGTATCGGTTCGGTGCACGAGAGCGCGGGACAATCTTCCAGCCTCACGGCGTTTTACACCGCGCCGGTGGTTTCCATGGCGCCCATGTGGATCGCCAAAGAGGCTGGTTTCTTCAAGAAGCATGGCCTCGACGTCAAACTCGTCTTTATCGCTTCCGGTCCCTTGGGAACTACCGCGATACTATCGGGGGAAGTCGATGTGGGGATAATTGGCGGATTTGCTCCGACGAGGGCGATTGCCGGTGGGGCTAAAAATCTAGTCATGATCGGGCAAAGCAAGAACCGCATGACTGGGGCGATTGTTGGCAAGAAGGAAATCGCCAGTGTTCAGGATCTCAAGGGAAAACGACTTGGTATCGACCGGGTAGGCTCCAATCCGGACATGTTCACGCAAGCCGCCCTTTCCCGGTTTCATCTGGATCCGCTCAAAGATCTCCAATACATTCAGCTTGGCAGTATCGGCCAGGGCATCCCGGCTCTCAAAGCGGGAACCATTGATGCCCTGACCACGAGCACGCCCCACGATCTTTTTGCCCAGCGGCTGGGCTTCAAGGTTATCCTGGACATCACGGCCATGAAGATTCCCTTTGCCTCGACGGTGCTGGCTTCCGCACGCAACACGGTCGAACGCAAACAGCCGGAATTAACGAGGTTCATGCGCGCCTACGCAGAAGCCGTCCACTATTTTCTGACGAACAGAGAAGGTACCGGCCAGATTGTTGCCAAATACACCAAAGTTGAGGACCGTGAGGTAGTCGCTTTCTCAATCGAATCCGAAGCGGCCGCTGTAGAAAAAACTCTCCAGGTCGATCCGAAGGGGATCGAACTCATTCTCGGACTGATCGGAAAATCCGTCCCGCAAGCCGGATCGGCCAGAGCGGAAGATTTCTACGACTCACGTTTTTTTACGGAGCTGCGAGAAAGCGGCTTTCTCAAAAAACTGTGGGGTGACAAATTGTGAGTCGCCAGCGTCTCGTCACTGAAGTTGGTTGACGAAATGGTGTCATTCTGAGCTCCTTCGACTTACTCAGGATAAACTCCGGCGAAGAATCTCGATCGAAGGCAAGATGCTTCACTTCGTTCAGCATGACACCCTCTAATTTGATGAAACGGTGCGGTGTCAATCAAGGGATTTGCCAAGCACCTTTAGGCGCTTCCGAAATTGGCACGTAAGTGATGACCAGAGAGACTACAATGAGCGCCACTAATAAAAATTCATTCATAAAGATGCCGTCCGTCTTTTAGGACTTCAATTGACCACCTATTAGACGGCTCGCTAAAAGAAAACGGTGCGCCACGAGCAGGTAAGCCCGAATGCCTTCGACTTCAACCGGATTCATCGGCCGCAGCGTCAAACCAGATAAATCGAGTCGCTTCCTTACTGGAAACGGCATGTACGTCGGCGATGTTCGCCTGCCGAACATGCTTCATGCCGCCCTATTGCGCAGCACTCACGCCCACGCCCGCATCCGCAGCGTAGATGTCAAAAAAGCTCTTGGTCTCGACGCTGTCGTTGGAGTGTGGACCGGACGGGAGATCGAAAACCGAATATCTCCGTTTCCGGAAAGCTTCGAGATCCATCCTGTTCGTTGGTTGGAAGGGGTGAAACCCGTGCTGCGCGGTCCGCGGCCGACGGCTCTGGCACAGGCAAAGGTTCACTATGTCGGTGAGCCAGTGGCGATCGTCGTAGCCGAGGATCGCCAGCGGGCGGAAGACGCTGTAGATGAAATTGGCGTCGACTACGAGACCCTTCCCGTAGTCGTCGACCCGCATGACGCATTAAAAGCGAGCGCGACCCTGGTCCATGAGGAGTCCAAAGATAACGTTGTATTCAGCTTCAGTGTGAACAAGGGCAACGTCGATGGGGCGCTGGGCGCTGCGCCCTATACGTTGCGCGAACGATTCCGCCATCACCGCTATTGCGCGGCGCCTCTCGAATGCCGCGGCGTCGTCGCCTGGGTCGAGCCCAAGACAAATATTCTTACCGTCTGGTCCTCGACGCAGATGCCGCATTTGGTGCGGCGACAAATCGCGGCACAGCTCGATATTCCTGAAGAAACGGTGCGCGTGATTGCGCCGGATATCGGCGGAGGATTCGGCCCCAAGGTATTCGTCTACCCGGAGGAAATTCTCGTTCCTTTCCTGGCGCTTCAGTTAGGTCGCCCAGTGAAATGGATCGAAGACCGCGCCGAACACTTCATCAGCACGGCCCATGGCCGCGATCAGCACCACGAAGTCGAGCTGGCATTCGATGAGACCGGCCGGATCCTGGGGCTACGCGATCGCTTCCTGCTGGACAACGGCGCGTACAATCCGATGGGCCTTACCGACGCCTACAACACGGCCGCCCATCTTCAAGGCCCATACAAAATTCCCAATCTCTCGGTGACCGGCACCTGCGTTTCGACCAACAAAGTGCCCAACGCGCCCTATCGAGGCGCCGGACGCCCTGAAGCCGTGTTCGTCATGGAGCGCTGCATGGATCTGGTTGCAGCGAAGTTAAGTTTTGATCCTGCCGAGGTGCGCCGGCGAAATTTCGTTCAGCCCGAGGAGATGCCGTATCATGCCGGAATTTTGTACCGTGACGGCGAGTCCATTTGTTACGACAGCGGCAACTATCCGGAGACTCTGGCTCAGGCGCTGAAAGCAGTAGGTTACGAAGAATTGCGCAAACAACAAGCTGAACTGCGCCAACACGGCCGCTACGTCGGCATTGGCATCGGCTGTTACGTAGAGGGAACCGGCGTGGGTTCGTTCGAGGGGGCGAAGGTGCGCATTGACACTTCCGGCAAGATCGTCATCGCCACCGGCGCGACCGGACACGGCCAGGGTCATGAAACCGTCTACGCGCAGATCGCGGCGGACCTCTGGAGCGTGCGCCCGGAAGATGTTCGCCTCGTCGAAGGCGATACCGCGGCGATCGAGTTTGGTTGCGGCACCTTTGGCAGCCGCAGTAGTGTCAACGTTGGCTCCGCCCTGTTCGAAGCCTCGGCACGCTTAAAAGAAAAAGTTCTCAGGCTGGCCGCGCATCTTCTGGAAGCCAATCCGGACGATTTGGAGTTGAGTGGAGAAAAGGTTTCTATCCGGGGAATGCCTCAACGATCGGTCTTGTTCAGCGAGTTGGCCCGCGCGGCCGTGCCGGGATGGGCCTCCAAGCTGCCCGCGGGGTTGGAACCTGGTCTTGAGGCGACTTTTTATTTTGTCCCCGCCACGGTGACCTGGTCCAACGCTGCTCACGTGGCCGTCATCGAGGTAGAGATCGATACGGGGAGAATCAAACTACTCGACTATGTCGTCGCGCACGATGCGGGGAAACTGATCAATCCCCTGCTAGTGGAAGGGCAAATCCACGGCGGCGTTGCTCAAGGGATTGGCGCAGCGCTTTTCGAAGAGATTTGTTACGATGCCAACGGGCAATTGCTCAGCGGCAGCTTCATGGATTACCTCTTACCCGGCTCCATGGAAGTGCCAAAGATAAAGACGGTCCATCTCGAGTCGCCGTCGCCGCTCAATCCGCTGGGTATCAAAGGCCTGGGCGAGGGCGGGGCGATTGCTCCTCCGGCGGCGATTGCCAACGCCTTGGCGGATGCGCTTCTGCCATTTGCCGTTCAAGTCAACGACATTCCACTAAGTCCGCACCGAGTGCTGGAGATCATCAGGCGCAAGTAACGCACGGATCCAGATTGTTTTTGAACCGGCTTGAACTGTTTGAACGGAATATTGGATGATCGCAAAGCGCGCTATCGCGATGACCGTCAACGGCAAACGGTATGAAGGCCTTGTGGAGCCTCGTCTGTCGCTGGCTGATTTTCTACGCGACCAGCTTGGATTGACGGGAACCCATCTCGGCTGCGAACAAGGAATATGCGGCAGCTGCACGGTTCTGTTTAACGGCGCGACCGTCCGTTCGTGCTTGCTCTTCGCCGTGCAAGCGCAGGGTGGCGCGATCCTTACGGTGGAAGGACTGGCGGCGCAGGCCGACAATGGGGAGCCGCTTGATCCCATCCAGCAAGGATTCATCGAAACGTTGGGATTCCAATGCGGCTTTTGCACGCCGGGTTTTCTAATGACAATCTATGAGTTTCTCGGTGAAAATCCATCGCCGTCCGAAGAGGAAATAAGGGAGCGGTTGAGCGGCAATCTCTGCCGCTGCACGGGTTATCAAAATATTGTTGCCGCCGTCCTGTGGGCGGCGGAGCGTCTCAGGGCAAAGTCGGATCGGTGATGGCATCCATTCTCCGCCTCAAAGATATCGGCAAGGTCTGGCACATCGAGCGGACCCAAGAACGGGTGGTGGCGCTCGGCGGCATCAATTTGGACGTCGAGCAAGGCGAGTTCTTGGTTTTCGTTGGACCGTCGGGCTGTGGCAAATCCACCCTCCTCCAGATCATTGCGGGATTGGAGGAACCCGGGAGCGGCACGATCGACGTCAGCAGATCCGTCGACGGCCAGAAGCAAACCGGGATGGTGTTTCAGGAATTCGCTCTCTTTCCCTGGCGCACGGTTCTCGAAAATATCGTCTTTGGTCCGGAAGTGAGAAGCGTGCCAAGAGCCCAGCGCGAAGCCAATGCTCAGAAACTGATCGAGTTAGTTCATCTGCGCGGCTTTGAGCATCGCTACCCGCACGAACTGTCGGGCGGCATGCGCCAGAGAGTTGCGCTCGCGCGCGCTCTTGCCAACGATCCCGCCATATTGCTTTTTGACGAACCGCTCGCATCACTGGATGCCCAGACCCGCAAGGTGCTGCAAGCAGAGCTCGTGCGCATTTGGCAAGAGACCAAACGGACATTCATCTATGTGACTCATGGCCTGGACGAGGCGGTTCTGCTCGGTGACCGGGTTGTGCTGTTTACCGCTCGTCCCGGCCGCATTAAAGAGATCGTTCCGGTGCGGCTGCCCAGGCCCCGGAGCATTACGGGCCGTGGCGAGGTTGAACTGCTTGAATATCTTTCGGAGCAAATCCGCGATGAGGTGGAACGTTCCTTAAAGGCAGAGGGTCTGACGTGAGACAGGCTGCTGAAAAAGACTCATATGCTTTTGCCGATCGCCCTGAGCTTTTGTCGAAGGGTGCGCTCGACCGACTTGGCGTCAACGTACTGCAGTCGTACGCCTCCGCTCGTCAATCTTCGCGCGCCTCGTCTCTGAGGTCTTTTTGAGCAGCCTGCAACTAAGTTTTTGTCGCTCTCTGATCCCGGCTCACCAATCGAAACGGTCAAAGCCTGACTTTTGTACTTGAAGTTTTGGTCGAGACATCGCACGACGCTCTTGTGCAGAAATCAGGGTTTGCTCCCCAACTGTTCCAGCCAGTCAACAACGGCGCCTAAATTCTCCCCATGGAGTCGACTCATCAGCGCCGCGCGGGAGTAACCTCGATGATCTCGCGAAATCTATCGAGGAGCTTCGTTTCCGCCAAGTAAAGCTCTGCCACTGTCTTCTCTATGGTTGGACCATCAATGGGACTGACTACCAGATTGGCCTTTCTCGCCTCGGCCAAGAACTCGGGGTCTTTCATCGTCGCCATGAATCCGTTCTGAAGGGTAAGCAAGCGTTCCTTCGCCAATCCCGGCGGCACGGAGTATGCGATGGAAGCGGGACCGTAAGCCTGAGCCCCAAGCCTCAGCAAGTCCTGTCCTTCTTTCGTCTTAGCTTGCCGGATAGCAACCGGAACAGTTGGCAAGTCTGGATGCGGCTCGAGCATTGTCTGTATCACGGGCCGGACAAATCCTGATTCAACCCCCTTCGCCCAGGTCACCTTGATGGAATCCCATCCCCAGCATGCGCCTTCGACCTCTCCAGACTCCGCTGCGAGCCGAATCTCGGAGGTGCCTTTAAACCCTTCGATAACGCTTACGGGAAGCCCGAGGATTGCCCTGAGCAGGTGGGGCCAGGCTGATGTGGAATTACCTGGTCCAAGAGACCCAAACTTGATGGGTCGTTTGGAAGTCGCCCAGTCCTCCAAAGTTTTTATTCCGCTTTTCTCAGTAAGAACACAAGTATGCCGCTCCGGAGCCGGCGTCCCCAGCCAGCCGAACTTTCTGCCGTCAAACATGACGCTTTGATCACCCAACACATGCCGGAAGATTACCGAACCCGAGAAATGTCCAACGGACAAGCCGTCGGGCTGACTCCGGTTATACAGGTGATTGGCGGCTATCAGCTGCCCAGCACCGGGCATGTTCTGAACGATGGTATTGGGATTTCCAGGCAGGTATTTCCCAATATGGCGCGCAAGCATACGGCTGTAGGTGTCAAATCCTCCCCCGGCAGCGGTTCCGACGATCAACACGATCGTCTTCCCCTTGTAGAATTCTTGTCCCGACGCAGGGACGGCGGCGATCAATGTGAATCCCAATCCGATTACAGATTTAAACAGGCGCGCAACTGCCACAGACATAGCGACCTCCCTAAAAAAGGACAGCTAAAATTTTACGGCCGAACGCCCCACCGTTTTTTCGTCGGGGACTTTATCCGCAGCGGTCAAAATCGGTTCATCAAAAATGTGATCGCACCGCTGAATGATGAGAGCTTTGACATCTACTCGCGCGTATGGTGAGTATCCCGCTGGGCGTAAAGTTCCGGATCCGTATACCCCATAGGTTCCGGATCGGTCTGGCCAACCATAACCTGCAGAAAGACAGGCTGGACGCCATCATTTTGATAGCCATGAATGACGCCGGCCGGGCAGGAAACGCAATCCCAAGGTCCGAGATTGACCTCGAGCCGCCGACCGTCTTCTTCCTCGAAAAAGACCATCAGATTTCCCTGCAGAACAAAGAACACCTCCTCCACCGGATGCGTGTGAGGCGCATTCCCTTCACCGGGCGGCACATACATGACGGACAGCCTAGTGGCGCCGGCCGGAATGTATTTTATTTCCGGCTTCCCGAGAGTTTGCCCGATATATCTGTACTGCGCCCGGCGGTAGCCGGCAATCTTCGCGTCATCGAATACATTCCAGTCGGGTTTTATCTCGGCAAATCGCGCCGAGTAGCGCTGAGCGATCTCTTCGAGACTCATGTTGACCACGGCCGGATGCCGTGGATGTCGAGCGACTTTATTCATATCTTCCTCCTAGATCTGGGTTCGTATATTCTTCGCGCAAAGGCGTCAAGTGACAAGCCAAAGGCCTGTCATCCCGAGCGAATGCGAGGAATCTAGGAAAGATTTCTCTCGGAGTTTATCCTGAGTCCCTCGAAGGGTTCGAAATGACAATGCTCTTCCTTTGCGCCCTTTGCGTCTTTGCGCGAGACAATCCGATTTTGGTTGCTACTGTGTCGCACTATGCCTTAGCAATGCCTTTTTGCCGCATCGCGCTATAGACCTTTTCAGCGGTAATCGGCAAGTCCCTAATCTGAGCGCCAATGGCGTCGTAGACCGCGTTCGCAATAGCTGCGGCGGTAGGAATCGCCCCGTGTTCGCCGATGGGCTTCGTTTGAAATGGACCGGGCCCGTCGTCATTTCTAATATAGAGCGCTTCATGCCTGGGGATATCCCGGATGTTAGGAAGTTTATATTCGCCGAGATTCGTGGTGAGAATCTTGCCATCCTCGTCCGCGAGATTTTCCGTTAAAGCGAAGCCGAAACCCTGAACCATACCTCCCTCTACCTGCCCACGATGGGTGACCGGGTTGATGATAGTTCCGACATCGTGAGCGGAGATAATCTTCCGAACTTTCACCTGTCCGGTCTCCGGGTCCATCTCTACCTCTGCCGCCTGGGCAAAGAAGCAGAACGCGCCGATTCGCTCTTTAACATTCACACTTCCTCTCGCCGTCAAGGGCCTGTTGCTCGATGACGCCAGAGACGCCAGTTCGGAGAAGCGGACTTTCGCTTCTGCGGCCCGAAGACAGTGCCGCGCGCCAGCTGGATTGCCGCCGGGCAAGCACTGAAAGTGGGCCGCAGCATTTTCGATGATTTGATTCCGCAGGGTGAAAGCTGCTTGATGGAGCGCTTGTCCTCCCAAGTAGGTCACCAGGCTTGCGATAACTCTGACATCCGTAGGAAACGTATCCGTAGTGCCTAGATTGACCTCGACATCTTCGGCGGAGATGTTAAGCGCCTCCGCCACGATTTGGCGGAAGATCGTGTGTGCGCCGGTTCCCGTCTCGGGGACGGTCGTCAAGATGTAAGCCTTTCCATCCTCTTTGAGAGCTATCTCGATATTCGCTTCACCAAAGTTGACATCTCGAGATGCCAGAGCAAATCCTCTTCCGACGTATGGTTTCGTTGTTTCTCGAGGAGCCGAGCGGAGCTTCTGCGCCACCTCGTCCAATAGCCACACTCCCATATCGCTATTCAGACGCGGCCCATGAAGTAGCTGGTCGCCGGGTTTGAGGACATTCATGCGGCGAAACTCATAGGAGTCGATTCCGAGTTGACGCGCCACATAGTTCATATGCGATTCTACAGTGAAGTTCACTTGAAGATCGCCGGGCCCGCGCATGATGCCGCCCGGGATGCAGTTGGTGTAGACTGCGCACGATTGAATGAAGGAATGAGGAATGGAATAGGAGCCGTTTCCATGACGGGAGCCGGGAAGGTTACCGTTGCTGCTTTCCTTGATCCCCGCGTAGGCACCGCCGTTGAAGACAGCTTTTAATTCCCTGGCCCATAGGCGGCCGTCTTTTTTTACTCCTGTCTTGATCGTGATGACCGACGCGTGTCGCGGATTGGCCGCGCTAAGTTCCTCAGAGTAGCTCATCACCATCTTCACTGGCTTGCCAGTGACTTTGGCCAGGTAATAACAAAGGGGAAGGTCCATGAGCGTCCCCTTGCCGCCAAAATCACCACCGACGAAGCCTACTTGGAACACGATTTTTTGTTGATCCAGGCCGAGCCATTCTGCGAAATGTTGTCTGTTGAGATAGACTTGCTTGGCTGTAGAGCAGATCAAGATTCGCTGCGAGGAATCGATCTGGACGACGACGGCGTGCGGTTCCAGGTAACCCTGGTGGACTCTCTGTGTGGTAAAGGTCTGCTCGAATACGAAATCAGATTCGGCAAATCCTTGCTCGTGATTTCCTTTTTGCCATTCCACATAAGCATGAAGGTTTGGAATTTCAGGAAGCGGAAGCTGAAGGCCGTCGTAACTTCTCAGCGCCTCGTGGATGACGGGGGCGCCGGGGGTCATGGCGTCCAGCGGATCATGAACGGCCGGAAGCGCCTCGTAGTCTACCTCGATGCGACTTAGCGCTTCCTCCGCAACATCCGGCGACTCCGCGCCAACCACCGCTACCCTTTCGCCGACAAACCGAACCCTCTCCTGTGCCAGGACCGGCATATCCTTAAGTATGATTCCTGTCAGCCGAGTGGGAAGATCCGCCCCGGTCAGTATCGCGAAGACTCCTTTTATTTTCTTTGCTCTTTGTATGTCGATGCGGCGGATTCGCGCATGGGGAAGGGGGCTGCGCAAACACTTCCCCCAGATCATGCCGGGCAGAGTATGGTCGGCGGTATAGCGTGTCGCGCCTGTGACCTTAGGTCTTCCATCCAAGCGGATCGTCGGACTTCCCACTGAGGAAAAATGCTCGTGCAACGTCATCTGGAACGGATTTCCGAGATTTTTCTATTGAGGCACGCAACATACTTCCAAAGAACAGAGCGTGTCAACCAAAGTTCGGACAGACACCGTGACATAGTGATCGAAGCACAATAAACGGATCAAAAATTCTTTTTTCCGCGGATAGCCAGGCAGATCTTTTCCGCGGTAATCGGCAAGTCGGTGATCTGCACACCGATGGCATCGTAGACCGCATTGGCGACAGCCGGCGCGGTTGGGACGATGCCGTTCTCTCCGATAGGCTTGCTTTGAAACGGCCCCGGCCCTTTACGGTCGTAGACGAAAACGGTCCGATGAGACGGAATGTCGGCCACTGAAGGCAGCTTGTATTCGCCCACGTTCGTCGTGGTAATTCTTCCCTCTTCGTCCAAGAGATGCTCGAGCAGCGCGAACCCCAATCCTTGCACGACGCCACCGTCGATTTGACCCTGGTGGCTGAGTGGATTGATGATGGTTCCGACGTGATGGGCGGATAAAATTTTCAAGAGTTCTACCTGGCCGGTTTCCGCGTCGACCTCGAGCTCGACTGCTTGAGCGAAAAACGAGACATCCCCGGCCCGCTCGCTGGCCGCAAAGTTTCCCCTCTCCCGCAAAGTCACACCCTGTGAGGCTGCTTCCGAAGCGAGTGTGCCAAAAGAAACTTTGCCTGCTGCGCCTGAGATGGTCCCTCGGGATATTCGCATCGATCCGGCGGGGCAACAGAAACGCGCCGCGGCGATGTCGTTCAATCGCGCTCTCAAGCGCAAAGCCGCGCTGAGAGCCGCCTGGCCGGCCAGGTAGGTGACCCGGCTCCCGCCGATCATATGATCGGTGACGAAACTGTCGGTGGTTCCCATTACCACGTCGATGTTTTTGGCGGCGATGCCGAGCGCTTCGCCGACGATCTGCCGAAAGATCGTATGCGAGCCGGTCCCGGTGTCCGGAATCGTCGTCAGAATATAAACTCTGCCGTCGTTTTTGATACCGACTTCGACGTTGGACTCGCCCGGGCCGACCTCGCGAACGCAGAGGGCGAACCCTCTGCCGATATGGCGCTTGTTTGGTTTTCTATGATTCCAGTTAAATGCACCTCGAACTTTTTCCAACAGCTCCTTGCCTTTGTCGCTGGCCGCGTGCAGGCCGCCGGCGCCAGGCTCGCGGTCCAAAACATTCTTGAGGCGGAATTCATAGGGATCGATGCCCAGCTCTCTGGCCACGTGATCCATGTGCGACTCCACGGCGAAGATCATCTGTGCCTCTCCGGGAGCGCGCATGATCCCGCTGGGCACGCAATTGGTGTAAACCGAGAAAGCGTCGATGCGCACGTGCGGAATCTTGTATGCTCCGGCGCCGGAGCGCGCTCCGGGCAAAGTGATCGCCACGTTGTTCTTGATGGCCGCGTAGGCTCCGCTGTTGAAGAACGCGGTCACCTTCCTCGCCCAGAGCGTGCCGCCTTTCTTCACTCCGGTTTTGATCGTAATGATCGAGGGGTGGCGCGGCGTGGCGGCGGCCAGCTCCTCGGCGTAGGACATCAACATTTTTGCCGGGCGCCCGGTAGTTTTCGCAAGGTAGCAGCAGAGCGGAATGTCCATCAAGGAGCCCTTGCCACCGAAGTCGCCCCCGATGGGATTCAATTGGAAAGCAATTTTCGCTTGGTCTATGCCCATCCAGTCTGCGAGCTGTTCCCTCGTGGCATAGGGTCCTTTAGACGGCGACGAGACCAGAAAGCGGCCGGATGGGTCGACCCGGACTACGACCACATGGGGTTCCAGGTAGCCGTGATGAACGCGCTGCGTGGTAAAAGTCTGCTCGAAGATAAAATCCGACTCCGCAAAACCTTTTTCACACTCGCCGGTGTTCCATTGCGTATGGGAATGAACGTTGGGAAGGTCCGGCAAGGGCAGATTGATATTCTCGTAGCTCGCCAGATTTTCATGAAGGGTCGGCGCGTCCGGCGCCGTGGCATCACCAGAGCTATAGACGGCCTTGAGCTCCTCATACTCGACATCGATGCGGGCGAGCGCTTCGTCGGCGATCTCCTGCGTCTCCGCCCCGACAACCGCTATCCTCTCGCCGATGAATCGCACCCGGTCGCGCGCGAGCACCGGCATGTCTTTCAATCTTCTTCCCACGAGCCGGTCAGGGGTATCCGCGGCGGTAAGAACCGCGCATACGCCTTTGAGCTTTTTCGCCCGCGAGACATCGAGTTTTAGAATCCGGCCATGCGAGATGGGGCTTCGAAGGCACTTCCCCCATATGATTCCCGGGAAGCTGAGGTCCGCCGTGTAACGCTGCTCTCCGGTGACCTTGGAATGACCGTCGAAGCGCTTGACCGAATTTCCAATCTCGAGAAAATCGTCCGGTGTTTCCATCCTAAGAAGGTGCCTCTCTTTAGAAAGTGGCGTCGAAATACTTGTTCAGCGGCACAAATTTTCGTTGTTAGTCTACCGCTTCTCTATACCTCGCCGGGATGTTTTTTGACAAGGTTACGGTTCCATGCGGGGCCGCCGTTATCACCTTGACAAGGCAGCAAGCGATCTATAGCGTTCAAAAGAGTTTTTCAGACGCACGAGATCAACGTTTACGAAACCACAAGGAGGGGATCATGGCGAAACTTCGGCATCTGGCCATACGTACGGAAGACACAGGAAAATTAGCTTCATTTTATATGGACGTCTTCGATATGAAGGTGATTCACAAGAGTAAAGTGGAAGGGGGAACCATTTTCCTCAGCGATGGTTATTTTAACCTCGCCATCATCCCCAATCACGAACAAAACGCGACCAACGGGCTGTATCATTTTGGCTTTGAGGTGGAAGACGGCGAAGCCATCGTCGAGAAGATGAAAAGGATTAATCCCAACAAATTGCCCAAGTCACGCCCGAACGGACGGCCCTATGCGGAAACCCGCGGTTCGGATCCGGATGGTAATTATTTCGACATTTCAGAGCATGGTTTTCTTAATGTGCAACCGGTTGGCGAGAAAAAGCTGGGCTAGCTCGTGAGGAGGCCCCAGTGATTGACGATTCATTATTGACACCGGCAAGCGTTGCCATCGTTGGCGCGACTAACACCCCACAAAAACGCGGCAACTCAACGATCCGCTTTCTAAAAAGAGCGGAGTTTCGTGGGAGCATCTATCCGGTGAACCCTAAGTATCAAGAAGTTGCCGGTCACAGGTGTTATTCGAGCTTGAATGAGATTCCCGGTTCCGTAGACCATGTCGTCTGCTGTCTTCCGGCGCACGACGTTCCGGCGCTGGCTAAAGAATGTGTCGCGAAAGGAGTCAAGCTGCTGCACATTTACACCGCCGGATTTAGCGAAACCAGGATTCCCGAGCGTATCGAACTGGAGCGGCAGGTCGTCGACATCGCGCGGCGCGGCGGATTGCGTGTTCTCGGTCCAAACTGTATGGGCATTTACCGCCCAAGTGCCGGCCTTACGTTCAACACTCATTCACCCAAGGATGCAGGAAGCGTTTCCGTGATTTCACAAAGTGGCGGCAATGCCAGCGATTTGGGGCGCATGGCATCCGTGCGCGGATTGCGTTTCAGCACCGTCGTCAGCTACGGCAATGCAGCCGACATCAATGAAACGGAATTGCTGCAATTTCTCGGGCGCGATCCAAAAACGAAAGTGATCGGAGCTTTTATTGAAGGCGTGCTCGACATGGATGCCTTCCACCAGACGTTGGCCGAGGTAAGCCGCTCCAAACCGGTGGTCATACTTAAAGGCGGCACAAGTGAAGCCGGTTCCAGAGCCGTAGCAGCGCACACCGGAGCGCCGGCCGCGCGCGAAGCATGGCAAGCCGTATGGGCGCAGACCAAGGCTGTGCCGGTCGCTGACATGGAAGAGCTTATGGATGTGCTGCTCGCCTGCCAGTCGGTGACGACTCCCGCCGGCAGAAATGTTGGCGTTGTTGGAATCGGCGGCGGTGACGCGATTCAGGCGGCCGACGACTTGGAGCATGCCGGGTTGATCGTGCCCGAACTGAAAAAAGAGACCCAAGGTGCCTTGCGCGAGTTTACACCCCTTCCCGGAACCAGCGTCAACAATCCACTTGATCTCAATGTCATGCGACGCTCGCGTGAGCTGCAAAGAATACTACAACTTGTCGCCGGCGAGTCGGCGATTCATGTTTTGATCGTGGTTCTGCGTGTCGATCAAACCCTGGGCAACCCCAAAGGAGAAAAAATCCTCAGTGAGATGATCGAAACATTGGAAAATTTTCATCCCCATTGTGAAAAACCGATGATCGTTGTCTGCCGGGCGTTAGGATCGATCGATGCCTTCGCGGCGGGGCTCCAATTACAGCAAACCTGCGACCGGTTGGGAATTCCCGTTTATCCTTCGGTTACGCGCGCGGCTCGCGCTTTGGGCAAGTTTGTGGGTTATGTCGATGGTTAGGGTCAATTCGTGTGTGGCGGTTCAGAATCAAATTATATCCGGCGCACAAATCGACACTGAGTATTACGCTGCGGAGCCCTTATGAGATACGTTTTTATAGCCCGATCCGACGGATACGATTAAACCCGGATGCCGCAGTTGCGATTGACGCAAAGCGTGAGGCGCAAGGCCGAAAGATAAAAATCTTGTGTAGGACAATCCGGAGGAGAGTTGCGGCAAGTGTTGGGCAGAGGCAGTGGAAAGTCAGCCGAAAAGTTAGCATGGGAAAGTGACACAGCCTATGGTCGCGGCGGCATGGCCTCCGCGCTGGACAGCTTGTTAAATAAATCGACAAGCTCCCGGTCCCGGGGCAAGTCCCGGATAGCCTTCTCGTGTTCCTCCGGCATCAACGGCCCGGGCTCCTCGCCGACGAGCTTTTTAAATTCCGCGTTGAATTCAGGATCATTAAAAGTCTTTCGCATCGCTTCCCGGAGGATCTGAACCTTATCGGGCGGCGTTCCCGGAGGAAATATGAAAGGGCTTCCCACCCCGCTAAAGGCGCGAGTCAGGGCAAGAAGTTTTCGGTCATTCTCCGATTTCACAAACTGTTCCATATCGGGCAATCCGGCAAAGACGGGATGGGGATGTCTTCGACCCTTCGGAACCTCGATCACCATATGGAAATCCACCAGTTTCTGTTCGATCCAATCACGCGCTTCTCGTACTAAAGTGGGCTGCAAGGTCCACCTGGCATCGAGCTCGCCGCGCGTCAAGGCCAGATTGACTTCGATGCCCTGGGCGAATCCGGTAATAAACTTCGCCTCTTTCATACCGGTCATATAGGCGAGAATTCGGCTGAGGGCGTAGAGGGGATGTCCCACGGACTGCGCGCCGAGGCGCACGCCCGAGGCGGTGCGGAGTTTGTCGAAAGTATCCAGCTTGGCTTCTTTGCGGCTCAAAAAAATGTAGGGTTCGCCGCTGACAGGAGATCCGAGATAGATGACTTTATCGATGTCATAGAGAACCCCGGTGGAGCCAAGCACTGCCGCATGCACAAAGCTTGAGAGCATAACCCCCATGGTGAGCCCATCCGGCCGCGCCCTGTAGAGATGGTTCCCGGCCTTTCGGGATCCGCCGCCGGGCATGTACTCAACGACCAGCGTTGGTTTTCCCGGTATGTGTTTCTGGAGAACCGAAGCAGTGGCTCTGAAGCGCAAATCCACGGTGCCGCCGGGGCCGCCCCCATAGACGACATTGATGGTCTTGCCTTCATAGAAGGGAGACTGGGAAAATCCGTAGGCAGGGAGCCCGAGGCTCAACGGCACGGCCAACAAGATCATGACGGCTAGTTTTTTCACGGCAACCTCCTTGTGTATTGGATACGCCTCCTGTAAACGAAAGTTGCGGTCCGCCGCGGTAGCCGACCGGCACGTCGAGATCGACTACGATATTGCGCGCAAATTTCCGTCTTTGGAAGTTTCCTCGTCCCAGATGTGCACTGGCACCATAGTTGCTCCGTCTGCATTTGGGCAGTAACCGCGCGCAAACAGCTCGCTCAACATTGGGGCGCCCGGTGTACTCAACAGAAGAACTAGCAGTCTGTGCAGCGCACGCGCACGATGTCCCCTTTTTTTGGGAGGTCCGCTATGTCACGGAACGAAAGCGTTCTTTTTACACCCCTTGCCATCGGCAAGCTATCCATTACTGGACGGATCATCAAGACTGCTACCTCGGAAACGCGCGCCACGGCCGATGGCTTTGCCACGCAGCAGCATATTGATTTCTACCTGCCGATGGCCAAAGGCGGCGTGCCGCTCATCATTACCGGGAATATCTATCCCAGTCTTGACGGCAAATCCACGCCGTTGCAGATGGGTGTAGATGACGACAGTAAAATTCCCGCGCTCAAGCAGTTAGTCGATTCAATGCATGTGCACGGCACCAAGATCTTCGCGCAGCTCAATCATTCTGGACGCCAGGTTATTCCGAGTTTCGCCGGATTACCCGAGGCGGTGTCCGCGTCGACCGTCAAAGACTTGTCGACCGGCACGCGGCCGCGCGCGTTGACCGTGGCGGAAATCCAACGCATCGTGCAACGGTTCGCAGACGGTGCTGCCCGCTGCAAGCAGGCCGGCTTCGACGGCGTGCAGATTCACGCCGGACACGGTTATCTGGTCAATCAGTTCCTCACGCCGTACACCAACAAACGCACCGACGACTACGGCGGCTCCTTCGAGAACCGCTTGCGATTCCTGCGCGATCTATATCGCGCGATGCGCGCGCGCGTCGGCAAGGACTACCCGGTGATCATCAAGCTCAACGGGTCCGATTATCTGCCGCTGCGGCCCGGTTTGAAAACGCCTGAGCTGGTTAAGATCGCCAAGGCGATGGAGCACGAAGGCATCGATGCTGTCGAGGTGTCCGTCGGTCAGTACGAATCCGGCTTTCCGATGGTGCGCGGCGCCTTCGGCCGCTGTTTGAACCATATGCGCTCGGGGGGCGTGCGCCATCTGGCGCTGTGGCGCAGGATTGC
>CAWJBB010000001.1:0-101012 GCA_963840855.1 uncultured delta proteobacterium | reverse complement strand
CGCATGATGTCTGCTCCTTGCTTCCGGGCCTCAGATATGGATGACCACCTTGAGCGCGTTATCAATCCGTTCGACATAGGTTCGGAACGCCTCGTGAATCTGATCGAGCTTGAAGTGATGCGTGATGATCGGATCTGCCAGGATCTTGCCTCCGCTCATGAGCGCGAGCGAACGGCCACAATTCATCCCACCCTCTCCTCTTGCCGCGTAGATCCGAACGTTGCTCCGGACCGCGAGGTTCATATCGATCTGCACGGGCCCGGCGTACCAGGCCACAACGCCGATGCGGCCGCCGCGCTTGACGTTCTCCAGCGCCTCCTGCATCGAGGTCGGACCGCCGGCGCATTCCAGGACGGAGTCAGCGCCCTTGCCGCGCGTGATCTCACGCACCCGTTCGGCCAAGTTCTCCTCTCGCATGTTGATCGTGAAGTCGGCGCCCAGTTGCTTGCCGATCTCCAGGCGCGAATCGCGAGTCCCGCTGAGGATGACCCGCTCTGCGCCCAAGGCCTTGCAGAGCTGGACCGCAATGAGACCGATGGGTCCCGGCCCGAGGACCAGCACCGTCTCGCCGGCAACGTAGCCACCCATGAGGTCGACCGCCCACAGCGGTGAGGCCGCGGTGGTCACCATGCATGCCTGCTCAAACGTGAGGTTGTCCGGCAGCCGGTAGAGTGTGTTGATGTGATTGACGGCGTACTCGGCGAAGCCGCCGTCGCAGGTGAGACCTTTCGCCCGGTGCCCCTTTGCAAAATTGCCGTAATTCAGGCAGGACGTATACCAGCCTTTGATGCAATTCTCGCAGCAATCACAACCCTTGTGCACTTCGACGGCGACCCGCTCGCCGATGTGAAACTCGTCGACCCCAGGTCCCAGCGCCGCGACGGTGCCGGCGTACTCGTGGCCCATGATGAATTCCCCGGCGGGTTGTCCCTGAAGCGTTCGGTGCAGGACTTTAACGTCGGTTCCGCAGATCGAGGCGACCTCCACCTTCAAAAGGACCTCGCCGAGCCCTGGCTGCGGTACCGATCGCTGCTCCACCCTCATATCATCCGCGTCGTGGAGCACCGCCGCCGTCATCGTCGTGGGGGTAGCCATGGTGTTACCTCCCGTTTCGGATTATGGATAGGATTTTTAAACCACCTTTTTCTATGACCGGAGCCATATCGCGGGACCGGGAGAGATGTCAATTCCTTTTCTGCTTGATAAAAACCCCACTGTTGTACCAGGCGGCTCGGCCGGAGAGCGGTCGAGACGCGCGAAACCTCCTTTATCTAGCTGCTCGCTCGCACTCAGAGCGGGCGGCGCCGTCGGCTTGCGTTGGCAAGCGGTATTGGGCTGTCAGATTGTCTGGAATAGATCGACTCGACGAGCCGGCGCACGCGGTGGGGCGCGGGTCGGTAGGCCGAGATGGCTGAGGATCTTGATGATCACCGGCGGATCTTCGATGCCTGTCGTGAGCGCGTCGAAGGGGCGGCGATGATCTTCAAAGCGCCGCCGCAGTTCGGGCAGTGTTCGATGTCGATGTCGAAGACCCGTTTGAGCAGTCGGGCCCAACTCATGCGCGGCGTTTCTCCCTGACCTTGGGCGTGTCGGTCGGGGGCTCGGTGGCACGCTCTGCCGAAGTGGGAACGATTTTACTGCGCAACTTCGCGTTGGGCGCCAGTACGCCATGGAAGCGAATCAGATGTAAGCGCGGCCGCGGCACCAGGGCCGCCAGGCGCTCCATGAACTCTAGCGGCTCCATGACGATATGGGTGGTGCCGTCTTTGTAGGGACTCTTTAGTTGCAGCACGACTTGCCCGGCGCGATTACGCTTGAGCCGTTCGTTGGCGATGGCCGGCCGGGTGATATAGCGGCAGAGCTGCTCTAGTTCCTTGCGCTGATCGGCGCGCCAGCGCATCGCCGCATGGAGGCTAAAGCCGTGCGCGTTGACGCGCAGCTCTGGGGTGGACGGCCTGGCTGCGCTCGGCAGGCTTTGCAAGCTCAGCACGTGGCCACAATTTGAAATCAGTTAGTTGCGGATCTTGTTTTTGCTGTAGTATACTTTCAATGCTACTTCCGCTTCAAGTTTTGTGGGTCTGTTTACTTTAGGGTCTGGGATGTACGGAACTGCTCGTAACTCTTTAATGTGGTGCTCGGGCAGATGGTGTTGCTCAGCACCTGCGACCACAAGTTTGTGATACCATTCGTAAGGAGACAAAGTGTTATCAATGCGGTTCGAGTCAGCTACGTACGTTAGCATAGTCTCTGTGTTATCAGCGAGTCGAATTGAGATGTTGTCATGGTGGTATCCGTGGCCGACACCCTCCGCACGATCCAGGGCGTCTAACTGGTCATGGGGAATTTTGAATACAACGCCGTAAACCACGTCCTCCTCAGAGTTGGTTCTGACAATGTTACACTTACCTGACTGGTCATCACTGTTCTTGTGAAACTGTAGTTTGTATCGTCGAACGCTAGCTATACTTAAAAATTTTGCGGTGGGTACGCGATTAGGTGCTTGTAGCCGCTCTTCCAACATATTAGAGCCGTAGGCAAAGTATTTCATCCTTTCCTTTTCTCCCCTCCACGGCAGTATTAGCGGTTTCTGCAAAACCCCCGAGCTTTTGCTCGATAGACCAATTCAATCAGCCGATAACTCGATCCGTGAGCGAACAAACATCATCTCGTGAAATGGTTTTGGATGACATCGGATGTTTTCAATATGAGACGGGTGCAGAAAATAATCGCCTTCGAACCATTCACTGAACGCCCATAATTGTGAAGGCACCAAGATCAGACCACAGATGTTGGAGAATTTGTTGGGGCGAAATAAGCCGTTTGGCTTACGAAAACTCTTTGGCTCTTTTTTTCTGTGAAATCCTATAACCTCATCACCATATAGTGCATCAAGGATCGTCTTGTCTGCAAACAGGAAGTGCACAGATTGCATAACGAGCAGATTCGCTTGGGTGGAGGATACAGGTCGTGTCAGGCTCTTGCGCGATTTTCTTAGGAGCCGCTGAACGCTTCTACGAAAGGCGCCTGTATCTATAGCCCCCATTAGACCACTCTCGGTCCCCATCAAAGAAATTACTCCAGGAAAAATACCAGGTTCTTTGCCACGCTTTTCAGTAAAGGAGAACTGTACCAGTGTCTCGTCGTTCTGTTTCCAAGAATATTGTGGTTCTCCCAAAAGAGTTTTCAAGGTCGTCACGCAAGAAAATTGGTCAATAGATCGCTTCAGATAAGCAAAGAACGAATTCAAGTGCTGTGGCGTGAAATGGTCAGAAACCCAGAAGTTTATGAACCATGGCTTCGGCATATCGGAGAGATGCCTTCGACACTCCCGTTCGAAGAGAAACTTTGTTTGTTCATTCGTAACATTGTGGAGCCGTTTCACTTGCTTGGCGAAATTAACGCCGTGTAAGCGAAAACCAAAATCTGGCGGGTTCTTGGCCTCTGGTGGCTCATATTGCAAATCCTGCACGTCGTGATTACGGCGGAGCATCTGACAAATCCAGATTTCAAATAGAAAGTCGCGTGCTCGTTCAGGATCGGGCTGTGTGCAAAAGTTTTGTACCAGCTTGCCAAACCCCAATGTGCTGAGTTCATTGAGGACATCGTTGAGAGTTTCAATGCGGTCCGGGTCTTCCACAATACCTGGATAGATGCGCAAATTTGTGAGGATATTATACCGAAAATCCGTCATGCACTTTACTCTAAGAAAATCCGTTTATATGGATAGGATTTTTAAACCACCTTTTTCTATGACCGGAGCCATATCGCAGGACCGGAAGAGATGTCAATTCCTTTTCTGCTTGACGAAAAACCCACTGTTGTACCAGGCGGCTCGGCCGGAGAGCGGTCGGGAGGTGCGCGAAAGGTCCCTTATGGCGCCGCTCGCTCGAACTCAGAGCGAGCGGCGCCGTCGGCTTGTGTTGGCAAGCGGTTTTCGGCTCCTCAGATTGTCTGGAATAGATCGACTCGGCGAGCTGGCGCACGCGGCCGGGCGCGGGTCGGTAGGCCGAGATGGCTGAGGATCTTGCCGATCACCGGCGAATCTTCGATCGCGGCGATGATCTTCAAGGCACGGCCGCAGTTCGGGCAGGGAAGGATCAGGGGTCAGGCTTGCATGGTTGAATCGAGCCGCTTCAGAACCTGCTCGACCCGACGACGAAAGCCCGAATCCTCTTTGAGCCTTTTCTCCGCCCGCCTCACGGCGTGACTCGCCGTGGATAGCTCCTTGGCCTGGAGAAATTGAGCCAGCTCCTGGAGTCCCACTTCCCCATGGCGCCGGGCAATGTAGCATAATATCTCCCGACTTCTCTGGACTCTCTCGCTCCTTTGGGGCCGCCGGATCTCCTCCCGCTCTGCGCCCATCACGGCGCTCACCGCTTCCACCATCTGCCGAAATGAATAATGCCCCTCGTACACCGACGATCCATTCCCTTTCCGTCTTGTTGCCTCTGCGAAATCGTCATCACCTATAAATATTTGCTTGATCACCTCCGGCGCGGGATTCCGGGTCTTATCCGATCCATCACCCTCCACGTAATCCCGGTATTGCCGAAGCTGTCGGCTTCTCGATCCGCTGAAATACGCCAACACACTTTCCGTTTTTAGCCCCGTCAGCCCTTTTCCTTTCAGATACGAACCGTAACTGCTCCACCGGAAATCCTGGGGCCGCTCCACTATCCTGGCGCTGACCGGATTTAAATGGATGTAACGGCTCACCTGGAGGAGATAATTATCCTTATCGACCACCATGGCCTTGTAGCGCTGCTCGAATACATGGCCGGTTCGTCCGTGGCGCCTGTTGAAATACACCGTGTAACTGGTCTGAAAAGCTTGCATCATCTTAGAAAGATTCCCCTGCGCCGTCTCCACCAGCAGATGGACGTGATTGGAGAGCAGGCAGTAAGATAACAGATCGACCTTTTTCTCCTGGCAGTAAAGGGACAGTTTCTCCAGGTATCGCTTTCGATCGGCGTCGTCGCGGAAGATCGGCTGGCGGTTATTGCCCCGGCAAATAACATGATATACCGCTCCGGGGTATTCGATCCGCATGGGTCGGGCCATGCAAAGAAACTATACCGATCCGGGACCAAACGCAATAGATTCATTTATGCAAGCCTGACCCTTTTGATCACTCCACGTGACCCATCACGTCATTCGGCGAGCATCTCATGTTGCAGTTGGCGAGTCGGTTTCAGGCCCTATCAAAGCACTCGTTTGAGCTGATACGATGCTTCATCCTGCGTAGGAGGTGGACCCATGGCCGAGACGTCTGCTTCGATACGAGATTCAAATCGGGTTCGTCGGTTCTTCATCATTTTGCTGGTTCCCTTCGTTTTGCTCGCATGGCCTGTCGTCTGGCTCCTATCAAAGCTCAAGCGGCTGTTAGGTTCGCTGCTCTTAAAGCTCAAGCGGCCGGTGGCGTGGCTGCTCTCGAAGCCGCCATTGAGGTGGCTGCTCTCGGCGGCCAAGTGGCTGGTGGATCGGCTTCTCTCGATGCGTTCTCGTGCGCGGCTCGTTTTGTCGGTGATCGTTGCGCTGACGACGGTCGTCATATTGGTCCTTACGAAAACCGAGCAGGGGCGCGACCTTGTTCAATTGGCGCGGGATGAGGGATCAGGTTTCGCTCTCTTTTTGGGGCTTTCCGCCGCCATGGCTCTTGTCGTGTTTCTTGTTTTTCACGTCGTTAGAGACGTGCCTACGGAGAAAATATTTGAGCTTTCCCCGAAATGGGCCGGGCTGACCGGCTTCATTTCGATCGGTCTGGCGTTTTTTGCGGGATCCCTTGGCGAATCCTGGGGCGAATCCATCTGGCTCTTCTCAAGTGTTTGGCCCATTGGCGCGATGATCGGTGGAATGGTCGCGGCGCTCATTCTCATTGTTTTCGAGCGCCAGCAGATGTCCGCCAGCTATATCGTCGGCGGCGTTACCTTCGCCTTCCTGCTGGCCATCGCGTACTTTCCCGGGAAATTCGGGACGACGCTCGGTTCGTCGTTCTCGCTGATTGCCTTGATCTCGCTCTGGATTCTTTTCTTTTTTGCGCTCTCGCGGACCGGATATCGCGCCCAGGCCACCTTTCTTTGTGTTGTCGCACTGTCCTGGCTGGCGTTCGGCGCCATCAAGGCCGGCGTCGTCTTGTTCCGCGGATATCCTTTTCTGGATTATGTGCGGCATGAGGCTCGACCGGACTCCGGCCCGCTGCCGACACTGAAGATGTCTTATCAAGCGTGGCGCGGGAATCAGACCGAACCGAAGCCGCAGCTTGTTCTCGTGGCGGCGGCCGGCGGCGGAATAAGGGCAAGCTACTGGACCTCGTTGACACTTACCCGCCTCATGGACCGCGTGCCGAATTTGCGAGCCAAGCTGTTCGCTGCGAGCGGCGTATCGGGCGGCTCGCTTGGCCTTGGCATTTTTTATGGCCTGCTCTCGGCCGCCGCTTCGAACGACCCGATCTCCGCTCCTGCGCTGAAGTGCGCAGCCGTCGGTGGGCCGTTCGAGCCTTGTGTTAGGACATTCCACCGGCAAGATTTCCTGGCTGCAATGCTCGGCGCGACTTTGGCGGGACTTCCGGCCAATGCGTTCGTGCCGATATTTCCGTACCGGAACGAGGCGCTTGAGCTTGGTTGGGAGCACGCGTGGCGCAACACCGTGGGAGAGCAGAGTCCGGTCGCTGACGTTTTCTCGGCGTCGATGGCGTCGCTGTGGCGGGACGGCGGCAGCCATCCGCTGCTCTTGCTCAATGCGACATCGGTAAGAGGCGAGCGCGTGATGTCCGCCGACGTGAGGATTACGGACCCCAACTGGATACGGCTGCGAACACCCTGCCGCCTTAACCTCGTCGAAGAAATCGATCCTCCACTCAGCGCGGCGATTGGCACCAGCGCCCGGTTTCCGCTTGTATCGGACTGGGGCTGGCTGCGGCAGCCCAAGTCGGCGGGCTGCCGGAGGCTGGAGGGGATTGCAGACGGGGGCTTCTATGACAACTACGGGGCCGCAACCATTCTCGATTTGCTCGATGGGTTGGCCGATAAAGATGGGGGCGGCGTCGATCTTCAGAACAGTATCAAGCTTGTTGTTATCCAGATCACCAATGACCCTTCCAAAGAGATGGGGTGTCTATTCAACAGGCTCGATGCGGATCCCAAGCCAATCAACGATCGTTGCTCTCCGCCGCCACCACCGTCGCCAACGATGCCGGCACCCCGGCCGATCGCAACGAGTGCTTTCCAGAAGACGCTTATTGAAACAATCGCCCCGTTCCGAAAAATGGAGGAGCTCCTTACGGGACTTCCAGATTTTTTTCGGAACAGCTCTGTCGGTTTCGGCGAGCCGAGCGCGATCGACGTCACGATGCACGCCAGAAGCGTAAACGGGATTGGCACTGCCGAGCTACTGCGCGAGCGCACCTGTTTACTTGGCGGCTCTTACTATCACTTTGCCATGACGGGGACAGAAGGTGTCCCGCTCGGCTGGACGCTTTCAACGACATCCCAGGCTCGGCTGTCCGCGTTGCTCGATACCGAGCCCGGTCTGTCCCTTTTGAATCGTTTGGTGAACGAGTTGAATACCGGAGTGGGACGCGGGCAATGCGAAAAGGATCCGTCTTCCGCCAGGTGAGTCGTTTTGCTGCCGGTAATCGGACGTCAGACTCACCTGCAGCACGTTTCCGAGAAGACCGAGCCCGGTCTCCGGGGGCCGACCCCGTGAAGATTGTCGCGAGGTATATGAGCCCTTGTGAAGCAGAAAAAAGACGGGAAAAAAGACGGGGTCAAGCCTGATATTTGCTATTCTCTACCGCGGCGCTAATATCCGCCACCATTTTCTTCAACCCTCGATCCGCTGCCAGTCGCCGCTCCACCCGCCCCACGCTCCGACTCACGCATGTCGGATCCACTCCAAGGCTGTCGGCCAAATCAACCACAGACAACTCCGTATGATGGCGCCCCACATAGCTGATCGCCTCCCGTACCCGAACCCGCTCCCGCTCTTTGCCGGCGCCGATCACTTCGGACCGCTCATGGATAGTCTTTTTAAACGACCTTTTTCTATGACCGGCGTCATATCGCAGAACCGCGAGAGCTGTCAATTCCTTTTCTGCTTGATAGAAAACCCGCTGTTGTACGGCTCCGGCTCGGCCGGAGAGCGGTCGGGAGGTGCGCGAAATGTCCCTTTTCGCACCGCTCGCTCGCACTCAGAGTGAGCGGCGCCGTCGGCTTGCGTTGGCAAGCGGTTTTCGGGTCCTCAGATTGTCTGGAATAGATCGACTCGGCGAGCTGGGGCACGGGGCGGGGCGCGGGTCCGTAGGCCGAGATGGCTGAGGATGTTGATGATCACCGGCGGATCTTCGATGGCGGCCCTTCGACGAGGCTCAGGACAGGCGATGATCTTCAAAGCGCCGCCGCAGTTCGGGCAGTATTCGATGTCGATGTCGAAGACCCTTTTGAGCAGTCGGGCCCAACTCATGCGCGGCGTTTCTCCCTGACCTTGGGCGTGATCGGTCGGGGGTTCGGTGGCACGCTCTGCCGGAGCGGGAACGATTTTACTGCGCACCTTGGCGTTGGGCGCCAAAACGCCATGGAAGCGGATCAGATGTAAGCGCGGCCGCGGCACCAGGGCCGCCAGGCGCTCCATGAACTCCAGCGGGGAATCAGGCGTGACCGACTACGAGTGGATTCAGTGGGCTGGCGAATAACTTCGGGAGGCGCAACCCGACGACGAATCCGACAACTGCGCGCTCTGACGCGTCAGGGGATTCAGCTTTTTTGACTGTCGACGGACATGACTCGCATATGCGAGGAAGTATTCGCAGTTCTTTTCCCAAATCTCGTCTTTCTCCGGGAGAATGCAATCTCTCTCGTTTGTTATTGAAGTCATCGCTTTCGCTAACTCGGCTATTACCTGTTCCTTTTCGGAATAGAGATTAGATAGTCGAGACTTTCAGTCCACTCAAAGTTCTTTAGAATAGGATTCTCGGACACCGGTCCCCGATTGTTTTTCATGACTTTCGACTCACGCAATTCTTGCCGTTCGCAACTTCCAGGGAAGAAGATTGGCAAATTAGTGAACGAGAAGTTCAAGGCGGTCAAACAATCACGCCGTCGGAGCTTGGGACTGGATTTCACGTAGTACCGGTTCGTTCGGATGCTCCGCAGCAAGCTTGGACAGCTGATTGTACAAGGTTTGGGCTGTGCCCCGCTCACCGGCTTTGCCGTAGTAGAAGATTAGATTGTAGGCCGCTAGGGCCTGCATTTCGCGCAGTACCGGTTCGTAGGTATGTTCCGCAGCAAGCTGGCTTAGCTCATCGTACAAGGTGTGGCCTGTTGCCAGCTGACCGGCTTTGCCGTAAAAGATGACAAGGTTGTGGGCTGCCTGAGCTCGCGCCTCACGCACTCCCGGTTGGTCGCCATGCTTAGCGGCTAGTTGGCACAGATTATCGTATAAAATGCGAGCCTCGTTCAGCTGACCCGTATTGCCATACCCCTTGATCAAATTGGCAGCTGCACCGGCCTGCCGATCGCGCAGTGCGGGTTCATTCTTATGCTTAGCCACAAGCTTTCGCAGTTCTTCGTATAGCGCGCGCGCCGACTTCGGTTGACCTGCGTCGCTGTAGCCATTGATCAGGTATACGATCGCACGGGCTTGCGGCTCATGGAGAGCCGGTTCGTCTGTATGCTCCGCAACAAGCTTGCGCAGCTCGTTGTACAAGGCACGGGCCGCCCGCAGCTCACGCGCCTTGCTGTAAAATACGATGAGGTTGACGCACGCACGGGCTTGTGAATCACGGAGCTCAGGTTCATCCGGATGGTCGGCAGCAAGCTTGCGCACATCGTCATATAAGGCGTGGACCGTCCCTCGCGAACCGGCATTGCCGTAAACTGCGATCAGGGCCATGGCGCTGTCGGCTTGCAGCGCACGTAGTATAGGCTCCTCCACATGCTCCGCAACAAGCTTGCGCAGCTCGTCGTACAAGGTGTGGGCTGTGGCCAGCTGACCGGCTGCACCGTGATGGA
The DNA here is from genome assembly GCA_963840855.1 of uncultured delta proteobacterium. Classification (GTDB taxonomy): domain Bacteria; phylum Desulfobacterota; class Binatia; order UBA9968; family UBA9968; genus DATACQ01. The sequence goes on along the minus strand of CAWJBB010000001.1, from coordinate 91,005 downwards.
GGATTAGCTTGTCGACCACTTGGGACTGGATTTCACGTAGTACCCGTTCGTTCGGATGCTCAGCAGCAAGCTTGCGCAACTCACTGTACATGGTGGGGGCTGTGGCCGGCTGACTGGATTTGCCATAGACGACTAGGTTGTAGGCCGCTTGGGCTTGCCGCAGACGTAGTACCGGTTCGTCCGGATGCTCCGCAGCAAGCCTGCGCAGCTCACTGTACAAGGTGTGGGCTGCCTCGAACTGGCCCGAAGCGCCATAGCTATCGTTCATGTTAAGGGCCGCTGTCGACCACCAAATCCGTGTCGCAGCAGTTTGCTTCGCTGGGTGGCTGAGAACGCGCAGGGTTTTGTGGTCGGGAAAATCCTTGCCAGCACGGGTGAGAAACTTGAACATGCCGGGCGGGTTTATATTCCATGCAACCTGCCGTGCCCAATCCGCCCTCGTTTCGCCATCATCTGAACCTAGATGGTCAAGCACAAACATTTCCCCGGGAATATCCGGTTCCAATGGATCTAGGCGATCATTCGTACGTTTTCCTGACATCACCCGGTATCGTTTGGACGAAAACTCGGTCAACTTGCTATACAGTTCCTCCGGAAGGTTCTTGCGATCGATGCCACCACAAAGCGTCGCCAATGCGAGTAAATCCTTGTCGTTCTTAGTGATCCCAGCGGGTTTCCAATAATTTTCTTCGTCACGCGACAGTACGTCTCGTATCAGAGCTTCCCGATTCCATTGCCGCGGGTCTCTTCCTGCAGCGATAGCATCCGCAAAGAGGGCGGCAAACAAGGGGCGTCTCAAAGGATCGATTTTGTGGAGTTGCTCCAGAGTTTGTGTTTGATCAGGAATGGGCCGCTTCGATTCGTGCAATGCGAATTTAATTAGCACCCAAAGATCGTCCGCGGTGAGCATACCCAGTTCAAGTGGGTCTTTGCGTGGCGCGGGATATTGAGCGGCCTCTGTAGCATCGAGCTTAGTGCTGCTACCAATCCCCAAAAATCGGTCGAACCACCGCTCTTTTCCTTCCCCTTTGTCTCGCTCCAATAGCAGCAGTCGCACTGGTAAGCGCAGTTCTCGCCTACGCTCGTGGAGGGACCGCGCTAACTCCCCTAATTCGTCCGCCCGGGCCGCGGCGTAGTCGACTACCATTAATGTGGGCCGATTTGGCCGCCAAGTGCGAAATTTGAAATCGTCAGTTTGGTCGAGAAAGCCTGACCGCCAAGGAATCTTGTGACGCAAGCACAATTCTAACGCCAAGCGACTCTTACCCAGGCCGCCCGGGCCAGTTACCAGGCACCAAAGAAATGGGCGCTTATCGGCAAGGAAGCCTTCGAGTATTTCCATCTCTTTATCGCGTCCCAAAAGCGGAATTACCCTCGCACCGTAGTAAAAGCGGTTAAGCCCTTGAGAATCGTGTCGTCGCAGCTTCGGCTGCGGATAGGGCACCCGATCACCCAGCAAGCTCAGCCGCTCTTCCAGAGCCTCGTTCCAAAGTCCAGTCTGCGCGGCATACGCAGTATTGCGTTCAGGTACGTCCGGGAGTTTTGCAGCAATAAGCTCGCTGGGAATTGCCCAACCACCTACAGCTGAGTTTCTGCCTCGCGTTGTCGTGACGATCCCGATAACATGACCCGTATGAAGATTCAGAAGCGGGCCCCCACTGAAGCCGCCAACTACGAGATTCTCCTTGAATTTGAGGAGGAACTGTCCAGCCTCAGACCCGGACGACTCAGTTCTACCATCATATTCGGCGGTAAGACTATCGCACTCGGCACCGATATTATTATCATAAACTGGAAAGCCCACGATAAGGAGCTGCTCGTTTGGCCACACTTCTTGGCCAAGGATGACACACGGATGGTTACCGGCGGTGACCTCCAATAACGCCAAATCCGCTTTGGGAAAGATTGATTTCAGGCGGCCGTTCGTCGTGGTTCCGCTCGAAAGCGTAACTTGTGAATTCTCATCGCCCGGTAGACGATTCCTGCCAACGACATGCGCGCAGGTCAGCATCAAGCCCGGTGCTACAAAAAAACCAGCACCTTGCTCGGCACCGCGTAGCTTGGCGCAGCACTTGCGGATCAATAGGTCAAGCGGATCGCCCATCCCCCCTAACCTCGAGCGTCAAGCAGACGGCGCGGTAAATTCCAGCGTTACCTTAAGATTGGCCTTACCCGATCCCTTGCAGATGAGCGCTGTCAACTGACCGGACTCGATACCAACCTCGACTCCGAACTCAACCGTGGCTTTGTTTGGCTTGATTCTCTTAAGGCTCTCTCCCAATGTGACAGCGATAGCCTCGATCGAATCAGTGAGTTCTTTAAAAGGCCGAGCCTCAATTACGCCAACCTCTTCTCTGCCGGCACCGAGTATTCTCGCTTCTAGGCGTAGAGTTATACCACTCTCCAAGATCACGGGTACGATCTCGGTTCTGTTCTCTTCCATTATTCCGGACCTCCTTAACCGACTTGGTTACCGATAGATAAACTACTCTTTAGAATACATCGCTCGACATTTGTCCGACAGATGATAGGAAGTTGCTTTTTGCACTCTGGATAGTATTTTTAAACGACCTTTTTCTATGGCCGGAGTCATATCGCAGAACCGGGAGAGAGGTCAATTCCTTTTCTGCTTGATAAAAAACCCACTTTTGTACCGGCGGCTCGGCCGGAGAGCGGTCGGGAGGCGCGCGAAAGGTTCCTTAGGGAACCGCTCGGTCGAACTCCAAGCGAGCGGCGCCATCGGCTTGCGTTGGCAGGCGGTTTTGCTTTGTTCAGATCGTTTGGAAATAGATCGAATCGGCGAGCCGGGGCGCGGGTCGGTAGGCCGAGATGGCTGAGGATCTTGTCGATCACCGGCGGATCTTCAATCGCGGCGATGATCTTCAAGACGCCGCCGCAGTTCGGGCAGTGTTTCACGTCGATATCGAAGACGCGTTTGAGCAGTCGGACCCAGCTCATGCGCGGTGTCTCTCCCTGACCTTGGGCGTGATCGGTCGGCGGCTCGGTGGCACGCTGTGCCGGAGCGGGAACGATTTTACTGCGCAACTTCGCGTTGGGCGCCAAAACTCCATGGAAGCGGATCAGATGTAAACGCGGGCGGGGCACCAGGGCCGCCAGGCGCTCCATGAACTCTAGCGGCTCCATGACGATATGGGTGGTGCCGTCTTTGTAAGGACTCTTCAGTTGCAGCACGACTTGGCCGGCGCGGTTACGTTTGAGCCGTTCGTTGGCGATGGCCGGCCGGGTGATATAGCGGCAGAGCTGCTCCAGTTCCACACGCTGATCGGCGCGCCAGCGCACCGCCGCAGCTAAGCTTTGGGGTCGCTCCTATTCTGCAATCTTATCTCGCTGAATCAATTCATTGCACGGGTCCAACCCGGTACTCCTTTACAGGATTCTTTTAAATCCTGCTACCTGCTAAATTCCCATGGTAGACCCTCATGGCTTGACTTATTCTGAATCCGATGCGGGAATGAGCGGTCATGTTAGCGCGTTAAAATTATGTCTCGGAAAGACCAAGTTGTTCATTGTCGAACAAAATCATATTTAAATAATAGGGCGGCTACCATACGTTCAATGAATTGCTGACATATGGCTAATCCAGAGCATCTTGAGAAACTCCAAAAAGGAGTTAGCGCTTGGAATGCGTGGAGGCAGCGTCACGTTTTCACACGACCCGATCTGCGCGGGGCGGACCTCCGCCGAGAAGACCTGCGTCGGGCGGATCTTCGCCGCGTTCGCCTGAGCAATGCGATGCTCAACGATGTGAATCTCAACGACGCGGACCTTCGAGGGGCGGACGTAAGTGGCGCAAAACTCAGTGGTGCTAGCCTCAGCGGGGCAAACCTCAGCGGGGCAAATATTGGCGGGGCGAACTTCAGGCGGGCAAAGATGTTCCACACGATCCTAGCTTCGCTGGATCTTAGGAGCGTGACTGGACTAAAGTCAGTGATTCATTATGGCCCTTCTTTCGTGGATATCGACACAATCTATAAATCCAATGGGAACATTCCAGAGGACTTTCTACGGGGCGCCGGCGTTCCCGAACGCTTCATTGAGTACATGAAATCCTTCGTCGGAGTGGTGTTAGATTATTCTTCTTGCTTCATCAGCTACTCGACCAAAGACCAAGAATTTGCCGACCGGCTTTATGCTGATCTACAAAACAAAGGAGTGCGCTGCTGGTTCGCTCCCCATGACATTCAAGGCGGGAAAAAGATACACGAACAGATTGACGCTGCGATACGCATTTACGACAAGCTGTTGTTGATTCTTTCTAACGCGAGCATGGCTAGTGAATGGGTGAAATCTGAAATAGCCTATGCACGACAAAAGGAGAAGGAGCAAGCCCGCCGGGTCTTGTTTCCGATTACTCTAGTAAATTTTTCACGGATTAAAAAATGGAAGTCGTTTGATGCCGATATCGGCAAAGATTCTGCGCGGGAGATTCGTGAATATTACATCCCAGATTTCAGCCGTTGGCACTTCGACCACGCCTCATACAAGAAAGAGTTGGACCGATTGCTCCGCGACCTGAAGGCAGAATCAGCGTGCGTGAGGGTGGGGTGAGGGTCTCTGGCTTTCGTATTGCCTTATTTCTTCGCCCCGTCGCTTACCCGTCGTAACCTGTTGAAAACGTATGGGTCAAATCTTTTGTTGACAGTTAACATCCGTTCTCAGCCGTGTCAGACTTGCCTAAGTCTACTAACTAACCCTCACTAACGACGGCCTGTTGCACGCGATGCTCCGTAGAGACCCAAGGATCAAACGGGGGCAAGCTTGGCCATCTCGTTGACGTTCTGTATAGCAATTTTAAACCACCTTTTTTTCTGGCCTGAGCAATATCGCCGGACCGGTAGGATGTCAATCGTCTTTCTGTTTGATGAAAATCCCGATGTTGCTTCGGCCGGCTCGGGCGGCGCAGCGGTCGGAGGCGCGCGAAGTGTGCCGGATCACGGCGCTCGCTCGAACTCAGAGCGAGCGGCGCCGTCGGCTTGCGTCGGCAAGCGGTTTTCGGGTCCTCAGATTGTCTGGAATAGATCGACTCGGCGAGCTGGGGCACGCGGCGGGGCGCGGGTCGGTAGGCCGAGATGGCTGAGGATCTTGATGATCACCGGCGGATCTTCGATGGCGGCCCTTCGACGAGGCTCAGGACAGGCGATGATCTTCAAAGCGCCGCCGCAGTTCGGGCAGTGTTCGATGTCGATGTCGAAGACCCGTTTGAGCAGCCGGGCCCAGCTCATGCGCGGCGTCTCTCTCTGGGCAGGGGCGTGATCGGTCGGGGGCGCGGTGGCACGCTCTGCCGGAGTGGGAACGATTTTACTGCGCAACTTCGCGTTGGGCGCCAGTACGCCATGGAAGCGAATCAGATGTAAGCGCGGCCGCGGCACCAGGGCCGCCAGGCGCTCCATGAACTCCAGCGGCTCCATGACGATATGGGTGGTGCCGTCTTTGTACGGACTCTTTAGTTGCAGCACGACTTGGCCGGCGCGATTACGCTTGAGCCGTTCGTTGGCGATGGCCGGTCGGGTGATATAGAGAGGTATTTGAAGCAGAAACGTTGCGACAACTGGCGGGAGGGTAACGATGGACGAGTTCAGACAGCAAGGAACCGGGGATCGCCACTTGAATCTCTTTTATACCTACCAGACCCGACACCTGGAAGATAACGTCACCCGAGCTCTGGTTCTCACCCTTCGAAACCTTGCCCCGGTCCACCTCCGGCTCTTCATGCGTGATGTCATCCTTAGGAATGCGCAGGCTCCCTTGCGTGAGCGCGTTCGGCTACTGGTCGAGGGTACCTTCGAGTTCGACTTGCAGGTTACGCCTCCCGACGACCAGGGCGACCGCCTTGACGCAACGAACGGTGTCATTGTCGGAGTGAACTACTCGGGGATACAGGCACCAACCTTCGACGCGACGCCTAATACCCTAGGTGGTGCGAGACCCGACGCTCTCGTCTCCGATACGGCAAACGAAATCACTGCGATTTTCGAGATCAAGCTGGCCGACAGCCTGTATCGAGAACAGATTCAAAGGCACTTTCGAGCCTTCTTCGTTCAGGAATCTACGTCGATCGACCAAGTGTTTGTGGAGGTCACGTGGACCGAGATCGCTGACTTTCTGCAGCGGGTGGCACGGCAGAGCGTTGGCGAGCGGGAGCGGTTTGTCGCTTTGGAGTTTGTCCAGTATCTCGACTGGCTCAAGCTCGTGGAGTTCCTCGGGTTTCAGCCAGGTGACTTCACCACGCAAGAAGACGGGCAGCCGAACCATGGGAAACTGAATAAGTTCCTCAGGCAGATGGCGAACTCATTGGGAGCCGAGATCGGACTCAGAGAGTACGGCAACGACTGGAAGCTCTACTTCGAGGATGTGCCGCACGAGAACGTGTGGGTCGAGATGGCTGAGCACGGCGTGAACTGCGGCGTCGTGTGTGGGAGCGGGAAGATGTGGAGGGCGCAACGACTCCGGGACTATATCCTGGCCAACCCGAGTGAATTGCGGCAGCTGCTCGATCGGCTGCGTGCGTCGGTAGACCCTAACTTCTTGATCGTACTCCGGATCCACGCCTATTTCCGTCACAGCCGTTTTCGGACAGCTTGGCTTGGTGATCTTCGGGGCGTCCACGCGTATCCCGCTGGTTACGAGGCGTTCGTGGAAACGTTCGGGGACCGGACCTTGAACGCCTTCGACCGGGTGCCGAAGACCGTCATCCAGGGGAGGTTTGCACCGGAGATCAAGGAGAACCTGCAGCGAGGTTACATTCAGATTGATGGACAGGGCCGATTTCCTAAGTGGGAGGACATCGACAATTTCCTACAGTACGCTTACTTCCATGTGGATGTGCGGATCCCCTCAACCCGGCTGGTAGAACAAAGGTCGGAAGATCTACTCAAGACCTTCAAGGGCGTTCTGGAGGCTGAACATGAATTGATGCGCGACCTGAGCAAAGTGTAGAGGTTCGATAAAGGGGTCAAGTCCGATTTTAGCTATTGACGGGAGATTTTCCATGAAATAAACGATCGCCATGGCCAGACCTCTTCGGATCGAATATCCCGGGGCGTTCTATCACATCATGAACCGCGGCCAATCCCGTCGTAATATTTTCATGGAGACAAAAACGTAGGCAAAAGAGTCGCATCTTTACTTTTGCTGTTTTTACCCCTGGGGCTCGTTGCTCCTCGTAACGAGGACGATCATATCATGGCAACCCAGCACTTTGGAGGTAATCTGTAAGTGAAATAACGCAGTTTGAACAATTGGTGGCGATCGCAGCATCTTTGATATCAGTATCGCCTGTCACGAGAAACATCGGGGCGCCGTCTACCTCGTGGAAAGCTCCAATGGAAAAACAGATGGCCGCATCCCACATGAAATTGCCTCGTTTCTTTTTCGGACTGGTGAGATTTATGGGCTGTGGCGTCGGAAACTTTTGCAGCAATCGCGACATAAGATGGAAAGGAACCGGAAACACATCTCGAACAACCTTGGCTTTCTCAGCCAGCTCTTCGGGAGTGAGCTTCGCTCCAATAATGTTGGCGTGACGCATTACAGTGATTGCAGCCCAAGCATTCATGAACGCTTGGCTTCCGAAAAATGAGCGCAGCTTCTTCCGCACCTCCCTGTCATCTCTGCCTCCGACCCAAGCTTTAGCCAACTTTGGGTCACAGTCGTTGAGCACTGTTTGCATGTCGATCAGCCATTCTGTTTCCCGTTTCGCTAGCTCTGTCGAAAAGACCTGTAGGTTGTTGATTGCTGCGGCCGAGTCTAAATTTGGCGCCTGCTGTTTTACATACGCAGCCAGCTTGCTGAGGTTTTGGACGTTCGCCTCCGCGCTTGGCGGAACAGTGTGAAACAACTCGCGACATACGGTCGATTCGGCGTCCGAAAAAAGACAGATACCTCGGTTTGGGTCGCCCGGAGACCAAGTGTGCTCGGCCAACGCGACAAGGGCGTTGAGGCAATAGCGGTAAGCCGGATCGCTGGTAGCGCCCAAATGCCCAATCAACTCCCAAATGACTATTGGATTTGCCAAGACGAAAGTCCCGACGCTCTGCTCAAGCTGGCGGAGTTGGAGAGCCTTCGCACGAGCATCATTCAGAGATAGACCGAATGTCAGTTCCCGATACGCATTCGTGTCGAATATGATGATTCGCTTCGTGCCGGGTGGAGTCTTCGGTTGGTTAGGTTGCGGCATGGGAGTGTGTCGATTCTTAGCACTTCGGCTTACGAGCATGATTGCTAACGGACCTGACGGGGTCGTGCATGATATTTAACGTTCTCCAATCTCACGAGCTGACGCAATGTTGTTTTACATTACCTTTACCCGTTGTAGCCGACGTTCAACTCCCGAAACATTCCGACTCACTCAGATCCAGCCGACCATCGGTCGTATCGTCTTGACCGACAGGTCCGTAAAATTCCTGCCGCCAGAACACGCGAGCTCCTGCGCGCGCCGTGCCATAGGGCCCTGTCTCCTCACAGGCACATCACCAAACAGCCCATATCACGCCTGCCCCCCATTAAGATCCCCGACACAGATGCCTGGCAGCGAATCTACCCTCTACTTTTGATCAGTACCTATGGGCGTTCTCTCGCGGTGATTGACACTTTTGCTGATATCACCACTTCCGATCCGCTACCTTTAATTTGTTCAAGATTCGAATAGACCGAACCAAACTTGCGTTTGTTGTCAACAAGGACTGCCCAAAGGTTGAGTGTCGAGCCGTTTTTGGACTGAAGGGCAAAATTATGTTTTTCTCTCGGAAAACTGTGCGATGTTCGTCAGGATCAACACCTGAAAAAATCAAGTAAGGGTTGGGTTCACCATCTTGGTTAATTACTAGTCCGATGCCATTCGACTCAGGGAGCGGTCGAGATGATTGAATCACCAAATCGAAATAAGCTAGGGGCTCCGTCGATGAACTATATTCTACTATCGCTCCACTACCAGGGCTTGTGAGGGATAATGACACTGGGTACGCGGGGCATTCATTTAACGGGTCCGGCCGGGGGGTCAAATCTTTTGTTGCTAGTTATTACAAATTGAGGGGAGGGAAAGAAGGGGAAAAAGAGGACATCTGGATAGGATTTTTAAACGACCTTTTCTATGGCCGGAGCCATATCGCAGGACCGGGAAGAGTGTCAATTCCTTTTTCTGCTTGATAAAAAACCCACTGTTGTACCAGACGGCTCGGCCGGAGAGCGGTCGGGAGGTGCGCGAAAGGTCCCTTATGGCGCCGCTCGCTCGAACTCAGAGCGAGCGGCGCCGTCGGCTTGCGTTGGCAAGCGGTTTTCGGGTCCTCAGATTGTCTGGAATAGATCGACTCGGCGAGCTGGGGCACGGGGCGGGGCGCGGGTCGGTAGGCCGAGATGGCTGAGGATCTTGATGATCACCGGCGGATCTTCGATGCCTGTTCTGAGCGCGTCGAAGGGGCAGCGATGATCTTCAAGCGGCCGCCGCAGTTCGGGCAGTGTTCGATGTCGATGTCGAAGACCCGTTTGAGCAGCCTGGCCCAGCTCATGCGCGCTGGGGCACCCTGCGCGTGCGCGTGATCGCATGCGCGCGCGGTTGCTTGCTCTGGCGGAGTGGGAATGATTTCACGACGCAACTTCGCATTCGGCGCCAGCACGCCATGGAAGCGGCCTGCCGTGAGCTTGTCGAACGCAAGGGACGTGTGGGTTCGATTCCCACCCCCGGCACCAATTCAAGTCACAAGTCAGAAGTCACAAATCCGGCCCGTCGTGACTTGGACCTTGTGACTTCCGACTTGTGTCGTTCCAAGGCGACGTCTACGTAGAAGCAGGCCGATGCGAGAGGAGGAAGCTGCGAACGTGGCGCACAGCCAGCGGAATCTTCTCTGGAGTGTCTTTCCACGGGTACATACTCAATTGGCCTTTCGGCGCGAGCATCGCACTCTCGATCGCGGCGGCATATGAGTGCCCCGCGGTGTCATCCGGCAAGACCAGTACGGGCGTCTGACAACTGCGCACGAAATCGCGCGTCACGGTGAAGACGAAGTCGGGGTTGGTGCGGAACATCCTGTTCAGGAATCGGTCGGACATTTCCTTCGTGATGTCGGGCCGGCGCTTGACCACTTCCCCAGCCCACCCGGTCGTTTGGCTGTCGTAGAGGGCGTTGGGCAGCTCCGGCCGGAACCCGACCGGCTGCGCCGGCACCGCCGCGACGACGCGATTCGGGGCCCGCTTTATGAGGTTCCAGATGAAGGGTCCCGCAATGCAGAAGCCGAGCACCATGAACTTGTCGATGCCCAGGTGATCCATCAGACCGAGGTGGTCGTCAGTATAGGAATCCCACGCCCGGTCGATCTCGAGCGGACCGGTAGACTGGCCCGCGGAGTTGCGCAGGTCCGCATAGATGCAGCGGAATTCTCCCTTGAACGCCTCGATCGTGTTAAAGGGATTGCCGCCGCGTATGCCGGCGATCGTCGAGCCGTTCAACCCCCCGCCGGCGATGAGCAGCAGCGGAAACCCGGAACCGCTCTCTTCGTAGCGGATGCGAACAGGGCCCTTCTCGTAAAAGCGAGCGGATCCTCCCTGCCCGCCCTGCTGAGCGAGGACCTGCGGCGCGGCCGCGATCGCCGCCGCCGCAGCGCCCGTTTTCAGTATCTTGCGTCTGATCGGATCCATAATCGGTATCCTCCTCTATCATCGTCGTGGCCGGTGCGTGCGGCCCCACCAGCCGTGGTTTGTCGCAGTTGATCACTGCGCGTTCGTAACCATCACCCAGGCGTTCACGTTACCAGTACGAAATCAACATGCCGCATCGCGGATTTTAAGTCGCATCGGTTAGGGGATCACAAGCAATCACACTCTCGGGTATGCATTGACCTGGGTATGTATAGGAAATTTAAACCACCTTTTTTTCTATGACCGGAGCCATATCGCAGGACCGCGAGAGATGTCAATTCCTTTTCTGCTTGACGAAAAACCCACTGTTGTACCAGGCGGCTCGGCCGGAGAGCAGTCGGAAACGCGCGAATCGTGCCAGATCGTGCCGCTCGCTCGAACTCAGAGCGGGCGGCTCCGTCGGCTCGCGTTGGCAACCGGTTTTCGGCTCCTCAGATTGTCTGGAATAAATCGAATCGCTGCGCAGGGGAGCGTGGCGGGGCGCGGGTGGGCAGGCCCAGATGGGCGAGGATTTTGACAATCACCGGCGGATCTTCGATGGCGGCGATGATCTTCAAAGCGCCGCCGCAGTTGGGGCAGTGTTCAATGTCGATGTCGAAGACCCGTTTGAGCAGCCGGGCCCAACTGATGCGCGCCGGCGCACCCTGCGCGTGAGCGTTCTCGCTGGAGGTCTCGGTGGCACGCTGTGGCGGAAAGCAGCGTAAGCCATGCGCTGATCGTCAGCGCTCTGGCGCACGAGAATATTATGGCTTATGTGGTTCAAAGCCAGTGCGACATGCATGGTGTTTTCTGCTTTTGTAAGAAGAAAACCCTTTCCAGAATTCAGGCCGCAAAAAAGTGCTGCAAAAGAGATTTTTTCTCTTGCATCGCTCCTTCTCCTGAGCGATGCTGAAGTTGTTCAGGCTTTCACATCGCTAGAAGACAATTTTGAGACCCGCCCCTGGCGGGTTTCCTATTTTTGTGGCGTGGTAAATCTCTCCAGAGTTGGTTGAAAGACACTTGGCGAATCCGCAAATCGCGGAATCGCCTAACAATGGTGCTCTAGGGTTGCGGAATGATCAATCGGTTTCCCCGAAAAGCCTTTATTTCAGCTGTATAGTTATTTCGACGAGGAATTCTGAGGTACGAAAATACGGTGGTATGCGCGGCCGCGCGCGCATGAACACCGTATCCAGCACCGGCAGGCGAGGCGGTGCTCTCCCCTACCGAGCGTCTTTCCTCCGCCACGCATATTGAGACGGACCGCCTTATCGCTCTCCCGGAAATTTACATGGGGAAAAGTTGGCGCTGCCGGACGAGCCGCGCAAATCAAGCGGGGAGGGGGATGGTTATGAAAACACCCCGCCGGGGGCGCCCTTCGCTTTGAACACTTAACCATGGCGCCGACGCGGCCCACCATTATTTGCCAGGAGATTTCTACAGGGTATACAGTGTACCGCGTGAAAATTCTGAAATATGAAGAGTTGGGAGACGGGCAAGTGACACTCAGTGCTGCAGCGAATAATATCGATAAAGAACGCTGGCCGGTTTAAGAATACCGCCGCCCTCGGTGATGTGACGTTCCGACGCTTCACCCTGATATTTTGCAAGGAACGGCTACGTCAAGACAACCCTATGCGCTACAGGCGCAAGCTGATATGCATTTCGATAAAGGGAACATGATCCCGGCGCAAAGAATAAATGGACAGGAAGCACTTGATCCACTGATCAGCCGTCGCCTCAGCGAGCTTCGCCAGGTCGCACTGACACTGAAAAAATCGCGGCTGAGCCCGCTTGAGATTTGCCGTACGGTTATCGAGGGTCGCGCTCTTGACCTCAAGACACGCGCATTTTTCGCCGGTTTGCCGGAGGATGAAAAACATTACTGGATTTCGAGTTTGTATGCCCTGCTGATGCCCGCAGCACGTCGGCGCAGGCTTGCGGCGTATTTCACTCCCCCGCATTTAGCCCAATACGCAATTGACGTACTGACCGCAGCGGGCATTCAACCTGGCAAGGACAGAATTCTCGACCCCGCCTCAGGCGGCGCGGCGTTTTTAGTACCGCTTGCTGCCCGCATCGCTGCCCAGGGGCGTCAGCGTGGCGGAAGTGCCGAAAGCATCCTGCAGGCAATTGAGTCCACTCTGGCCGGAGTGGAGATCGAACGGGATCTCACAAAGCTGTCAAAGGTATTGCTTACCGATTTGCTCCGAAAGGAGATCCGATCCGCAGGTCGACGGCCAAGAATTTCAATCAAGCAAGCAGATACACTGAAACTGCCGCCCCCTGGCATTCTTTACGATGCCGCCATCGGAAATCCTCCATACGGGCGCGTGTTTCGACCATCCAAAGCGATCCTGGAGGGTTTTGCTCCGGTCATAACCGATGGCTACGTGAATCTGTACGTTTTGTTTCTTGAGCAAACCCTTCGCCTGGTAAAACCCGGAGGGGTCATTTGCCTCATTATCCCCATGTCGTTTGTGGGAGGACCGTATTTTGCCGCTCTCAGAAAGCGGATTTTAGAAACATCGCACGTTCTGAGCCTTGATCCCATCGACAAGCGAAGCGATGTATTTCTCGATGTGCTGTACGACGTCTGTGTCCTAGTTCTTCGAAAAAAAGGCATTTCGGAGTGCACAGCGGTTCCTACATGCTCTCTACTCATGATCGGGCAACCCAATCGTTTCCTCGGAAACCTTGATCTCCCGGAACAGCCGACAGGCCGGATGTGGGCGCTGCCCGATGACAAGCAGAAGGAGGGATTGTTCCGGAATGGATTAGAGACACTTCGGGATTACGGGTATATAGCAAAGGCCGGATACTTCGTATGGAATCGTGAGCAGCATCGCTATCGCGTAGGAAAAAAACCGCGCCCGAATGAAGTCCCTCTTTTTTGGGCGCACAACATTAAACCTGGAATTCTTTGCAGGCCGTATGACGGCGAGCCGGATTCGCATCGAATCGGCTTCGTGAAAATTAAACCGGACAGCACGGCCATCATTCGCTCAGACGCGATCATCGTCCAGAGGACAAGTAGCAAGCGGCAGAGTCGCCGCCTGAATGCGGCTGTCGTAAGAAAGCTGACAGTTCCGGGAGGCCGCGGATTTGTGGGCGAGAACCATACGATCATCATCATTCCTGACCTTGCGAAAGAACAGAAAATCCCAATAAACATGCTCTGTCGCCTGCTCAATACCGCAGCCGTTGACGCGCGCTTTCGCAGGATGTCCGGGTCGGTGAGTGTCTCTACAAAAGGTTTAAATCAGCTCCCCCTTCCAACTGCGACGCAGGTACGCACCGCATTCAGGCAAGGAATCGAAGACGAGCAGGCCGCTGAGGTTGCCTACGCTGAATCAATAAAGAGTGTTCCTCGAAAGTCGTCAGCCGCAGCGGCAAGCAGGTAAGAACGATGCCGGGCAGTCAAGAACCCGCGCCTGAGAGTTTCGAACGTATTGGTATGGCGGAGCCAGGCCAAGGTCGCCGAATAGGGCTGCGCCGTCGCAACGAATCCAGCCAATGCTGCGATACGGGTCCGACCGCGAAGGAGGTGCTCACTGCTTTCGACCGCGTTCTCGCCGAGGGAAAAAGCGAAGCAATCCTGTTATGGCCGCAGCCGATCGAGGGTATCGCCGTATTCCATGCACTGGCCGTGCTTGCCCGGATAGCCGCGTGTGACTCGCAGACCCTTGCAACCCTATTCTTTCCTTGGAACCGCAACAGCGGAGGCACACAGAGGACACTCTTGGTCGACAGAGAACAACTTGTCCAAGCCACCCTAGCCGCTTTGAATCGAGTCCACACGAAAGGCACACGCCACCCCGCATTTGGTTATCTGATGGCACTTCATAGCCTCAAGCACCTTTCCACCGGGGAGGAGGGTAACCGGCGACACAGAGCCCTTGCGCGCGATCCAACTCTGATGCATCCCACTCTGTTTGAGATCATTCCGCAGGCGGGGATTCAAGCCGCCACTGTGGGCGACTATAGCGATCATTTTCTACAGCGTTTGCGGCATTACACATGGATCAACGAACGCAGCGAACATATTAATGCTGCGAACGATTCATCCCAAACGCCGTTTTTTCTCTTTGGTGTACATCCAGACGCGGTCTCGACAGAGCTGTTTCGCAAGGCGGGCCTGGACCCCATTAATGGCGGCAGGCGTCCGAATATCATTCTTATTGATCTCACCCGCCGATCACGGAATGCGCTCGGGGGAAATTGGCGGGAAGCCGTTTCAAAGCTCTTCGGTGCAGTTGAAACACTCTACGGTGCCGCGTCTCCCCCTGCCCTTGCAGTGACCGACGAAGTCTTCGTTCTGCAAACTCTCAGATGGAAGGTTGTGAATGATTACGACGCGCGTCGAGGCATTGCAACATCCCCTAAACATCCCGCCCGTTCACGCCTGATCCTCAACGTCAGCACAGGCATCCTGGATTTGGAAACTGCGGCTCCTGGTTCTCTGGATGAACTGTCCGCAGAAGTCTACGGTGCAGATCTTCTCAACTTCGTTGATTTTGGCCTGAAGCTGAAACGCTCTCTTCTGGATGCCGGCGACCACGTTGTCGCTTCATCGGTAACGGCCGCCCTCATTGCCCTGCAAAACCTGATCGGCCTCCCCGGTCCGCCGCAACAATTCGTGACTTTTCTTGCGGATAACTATCAAGGATACGAACTTCAGACTGTAGGGTCTCGTTTTGACCACTTGACCCCCAGAGGACAAATCACCTCTGTCATCAAACTCGGCACCGCAGGCACCAATCACGCGCAGCTCGCAGCTTTCCTCGACACTTACGACAAACTCTGCTCAGTCGCTGCAACCTACAATCCCGGTACTCGTTTGTTCGACGAGGCCGTTTCCAGACTGGCAAAGCAGTCGTTGCGATCGATTGTCGCTTTTTCGAGCGACCTTATCCGCTCCTTTGCAGAGTGGCGCGTCGAGAATGAAAGCACGCTGGCAGATGTACGAACAAAACTCGGGCGAGAAATCATTCTTGTCGATAACAAGGAAGTGAGTGAAGAGCTTGAACGCGCCAGCAGCCTTCAGGGCCCCTGCCAGCAGATTCTCTTTGTTGAGCCGTATGCGGACCATTTTCTACAGACTTTGACTCACCCTACCCTTCCACCCAAGGTCACCGTGCTCTGCCACCTTGCGCGCGCAAAACAGATCCTTCAACGCGCCGAGGCCTTTTCTGCAGCTTGACGGCGTCGCTCCCATTGAGTGGAATTTACTGATCGTGCAGGAGAGCCTTCAGAAGGCGCTCAGCGGCCACACAATTGATATTCCCGATCTTGATACCGTCCTCCTGCCGCCACGCGTCGGCATCATCGACCTGACAGGACCCCACGCACCAGGAGCTGGCCCGACACGTATCATTCGCACATCCGGTGATGTTCAAATCAGAGCTCTCGACGGCACGGAATTAGCGGTCTATGATCCAGATGCCTTGCAGCCCTTTTCCCGACGGCTTGCGAAAGATCTCAGACAGGGCGATCAGATATGCGTATTTAGTCCGGATTTTATAGATGCTGCGCGGCAGAAACTGCACCTCGGCGCTACTGCGCCGGAGGTTCTCACGTTGTATCACAAGACCGTTGCGGAAGCGGCTTCTAAGCTGCCGGGGCAGGATCTGGCCGCCAAAGCTGACGCTCTTCGCAATTCGATCATGAAAATCGATCCATCCCTGTCGTTGCCGGGGCCACAGTCGATTAGACAATGGATCGACGTCGCTGATCTGGTTGAAGTTCCTCGTGACGAAGTGAGGCCACAGGCTCCGCGCGACCGCCGCCACTATCTATGTTTTATGAAGGCACTCGGAATTGCGGCCGATGTGGCACAGCACTACTGGGACTGGGGCATTTTCTGGACACGCTCAATGCGCATACGCAGCGGCAACGCATTTCACCAGGTTTTCATGGGCGTACTGATTGACCCGTACGGGGCAGTTTCCCGTCTTCCTGAAGCGCACCGTCAGGAAGTCTGGCGGATATATGAAACTGCTGAACAGCATCTGGTTGCTGTAATCTCGAACGATCCTGAAGGAAGTCCCGATGAAAGTCATTGACCTGAAATCACTCCCGGCCGAGATCGCCGCGAATCTCGACGATGCCAAGGAGGGAATCGTTGACGCTCTTCTCAATCTTACCTGGCAGCGGGCAAGCGGAGCCGGCCCGGAAGGCGAAACGATCTTCGGAGCGAAACCTTCTCTAAGATTTGTCTCAGGATTTCTATTGCCGCGATTTGAAGAAGGCGGACAGCAGGACGAGACCTCGGATATTCATATCAGCGCGCACGGTCTCGATTGCCAGATTGCCGCCTCGGCCAGGGGAAATCTGGTAATCACCGTTTCATTCTCGATCTACGTACGAACCTTGCCGACCTGGGACGAGCTTACGAAGCCGGAACTTGAACTGTTTCCGAATCTACCTCTGCGCAGAGACCTGGAAGCGGCCATTCGCGAGGCGATGAAAGAACCGATGGCGGCTGCCATTGCAGCAGAAGAAACCAAACCCGCCGATCAGAGACGTCCAAGGCGTGACCTTCAACAACAGATCTACCGTGAGCTGTTGGGCACCCACGGCGTTGAGGTGTCGTCGGACGATTGGGTTATTGACGCCGGCGTGAATCCTGAACAGGCTGCCGGGATGCCGGAGGCCGATTCTTCCGATCAAGGCGAAACGGCGGGAGAGGGAGCGCGTCTTATCACCCAGCGGGGTCGCTATATTTTTCACAGGGACGAGGCAGCCCAGGAGATCGACATTCCGCAGAAATGGAAACGGTTTCCCATTGAACTTGCGCCCCTATCGGCAGACATATCCGACGAAGCGGCCGTTCAGGTCGCGGCAGAGACTTGGACCAGACAAATGCGAGAAGCCGTGGTCAAGGCCATTACGACGTGGGTCGACACCGACGAAGGCCGAAGCTGGGCATACCGGCCCGCCAATATCAGGCCGAGCCATATCCGGTCAGAGAAAACGTGGAACAACTTTCTTTCCACTCTGAGAAGCACCGCTCCGTCCGCGAGAGAACTTGGCCCCGATCTGAGCGGCCTTGTTCTGACTGTCCAATTCGATAGCGACCTGCGTGACCCCGGCCGCCGCAACTTGAGGGTCATGCTGGAGAACAACAGCAACGAATTGCGTAGGCGAATGCGTCACCGGTTCGACCATTCCATCCATCAGGTAGGACTCGCGATCGAACTTCCGGCGCAGGCTCACCGGGCCCTGAAGCTTGATCGCATTGAGCCCTCCTACAGATTCCGCGATTTTTTGTCCTATCCTGCGATCGGCATAAACTGCGGCGTTTCCGAGGCCCGCATCGGCGACAGATTGCGATTCACAACAACCTGGATGCCCCGGTACCAGCAGCCCCGGATCGTACCTACTGACATCGAGGGCGTTCCAACAGATTTCGCAATTCTGGGCGCTGAACATTTCGACCCCGCAAGCATGCGTCCTCTCATCAAGGCTTACCAAGATTGGATAAGAGCAGAGGAACAAAATCTGGACCCGGCCGCCGGCGTTGAAGATGCCGATCAGGCAGATCGAGAGCGAGAGAAGTTCAGGCAGGACATTGCGAACTATACGCGCGAAGCCAACAGAATCGAACTGGGTATAAATCTTCTGGAGCACGCATTCAAACGCTTTCGGGCAGACCCCGAATGCCGCGAGGCATTGCCTTACCGTGCGTGGCTTCTACTGAATCGAACATTTCAAGAAGCCGGGCTGGGACGCGGGATCGACAAGTGGCGCCTATTCCAGTTCACGTTTGTTCTCGCTCACATTCCTACCCTTGCTTCCCGCATGGCTGAATACGCCAAAGACACCATGGTTCGACCCCGAATTTGATGAAGAGACCGCTACTCTTTTGTATTTTCCGACCGGTGGCGGAAAGTCAGAAGCCTTCTTTGGCTTGCTCATCTTCAATCTTTTCCTAGATCGCCTCCGCGGCAAAAGCGTGGGAGTTACCGCGTTGATTCGATACCCGCTGAGATTGCTGACCCTGCAACAGGCGCAGAGGCTCCTTTCCATTCTGATGCGCGCCGAATTGCTGCGCCGAAGCGCATCTGTCGGGGGCGCGCCCTTTGAGATTGGCTTCTGGGTCGGTAGCGGCAATACTCCAAACAGACCTGACGATACTCGCCTGGCTTCTGTCCCTCGCCTGGAAGACGCGCGGCATCAGAATGATGACAATTTGGGCGCAGACTACAACGAGGTCAACGATAGTTTCAACAAAACGCCAAAGTGCCCCATCTGCCTGCAGAATACGGGCTTACGGCGAGTCTCCCTAGGAACCGAAGATGAAATCGGTATTTTTTGTTTTAACGCAGAGTGTCGTTGGAACCTGGAAACAGCGCGGTCACCACTTCCATTCCTGATTGTTGACCGCGACATATACCGACACGCCCCAGCCGTACTCCTCGGCGTAATCGATAAACTCGCACTCATCGGCCAGCATCCCGCGACGATTAACAGGGTCATGGGAATGTTCGGGTTCGCGCGATGGAGGGAGTCCGCGACCGGGCGGTTTGTTATGCCTTCATGGACAAAGCTGAGGGAAGGCCCGACGGTAAACAAGTGCGAGGCCCTCGCCCCCGCCTATAAGGAGGGGCGGGAGATCTTCTGCGATCCGTTTCCATCCCTCATCGTCCAGGACGAGGCACACTTGCTTGACGAGAGCCTCGGCACCTTTGCTGGGCTATTCGAAACGATGCTGGAGCAGTTGTTCACACGCGGATCGGTACTACTGGGCGACCGCGTAGCGCGCAGCCCGTTTGGAGCAAAGGTAGCCCGCCTTCCCAAGGTAATAGCCGCAACTGCGACGGTCAGCGTTCCTCAGCTGCAGTTCGGAGCACTTTATCAGCGCCGGCATATGCATTTCCCTTACCCCGGCACGTCAATCTACAAATCTTTCTATGCGGTGCCGGCCACGCCGTCCAATCCTGCGCGCCGGGGGATAGCGGGCAGCAGCCCCCGGGCCCCGGAAATTGAAGCTCCCTGGATGAGGCTGTACACGTCGATTATGACGAATGGCCGCAACCATACCGTCACGACGGTTGCCGTGCTCGCTGCGTATCACCTCGCGATCACGGAGATGTGGCAGGACTTGTCAACAGGAAACCTCACGGAGCAGGTTGCTCAGCGACTGCTGGAAGCTCTGACGCCCGGCACGCCCCTAACACAATTTCATGCGAGGGCGATCAGCGCGTATGCGAAAGGAGATCCCGCAGTCTTGCTCACCTTGCTGGATCTGATGCGGATCTCCCTTACTTATGTGACCAATAAAAAAGGCGGCGATCAGGTCATTGATGCATTCAGGGAGGAAGTGGCGAAAGGCCACAAACGCCACGGCCGCACTATCGCCCAATTCCACACCCGCCTGATTTCCGGAGGCATTGATGTTGCGGAAATTCAGGAGATCATGCGTCAGGCAGATGGCGGCATCAATGGCGGCGACGAATTTCCTGATCTCGACCAATCCTTGAGAAATATTGTCGCAACGTCTGCCATATCCCACGGGGTCGACGTGGACAAATTTAACGCGATGTTTTTTGCGGGAATGCCGAACGACATCGCAGAGTTCATTCAGGCATCTTCCCGCATAGGCCGTGCTCATGTCGGGTTCAGTCTCCTCGTCCCCACGCCGCAGGCGCGCCGGGACAGATATATCGTCGAAACCCACGATGTTTTTCACCGTTTCCTGGAACGCATGATCGCTCCGCCAGCGATCACAAGGTGGGCCGCAACCGCGCATGACCGTGTACTGACTAGTCTTTTTCAGGCGTGGCTGAGTGGTTGGGCTGAGCAGAAACTATTCATGGAACACGCGGACAAGGTTCGTGCGCCGAGATTCGAAACGGTAAATGACGTAAACCGACTCTTCACCGGAAACCAACTGCCCGGCGCAGCAAAGGATTTCATGGAATTCTGCGTTCTTGCTGTTGGTGTCCCCGGCCGGGGCGTTAGCCGATTGGGCGCCGCGCCGCACCCGGACTACTATGACGGCCGAATCCGCAATCTTGCCAAGCACCTGACAGACGAATTCCGCACAGAAAATGCCACGACAAGGTTAAGCGACTATTGGGAGAACTCTCCCGTCGGACAGAAACCCATGATGTCCCTACGCGATATTGACGAGGCGGGGCGATTCATTCCAGCGAGACCGTTCGGCAAACACAGAATCAGGGGAGCCGATCAGAAGACGCTGATTGCAGAGGCGCTCCGCATTGTAAGACGGCAACGGAGCCGCGTCGGCGAACTTGACAGCGATGATGGGGAGGCTTAGGGCAAATGCATCGATCTAGAACTCAAATTGCGACATCCTACGCTCCCGGTGCGCTCTTCACGTATGAGGGCGGACTCGGATGTTGCGTTTCTGTCGCCGTATCCGCGCCAGTTACGCCCTCTTCTCCGGCAGTCCAAAAGCAGTTGTTTGAACACCTCGCAGAATATGTCGAGAGCTGGTTTCAGCGTGCCACACACTGCCGTACGGAACCTGCTGTTCTGCCCGAGCAATGCATCGACAGTGCATTCCTAAATCACCAGAACGAGCCTTTCGTTGATCAGGGAAAGTTTGTCCTCAATCAACCCAGCCGGATCGGGTTTCTACCGGATCCTTTGGTATTTGTCTGCTCCGATTGCGGGCGCCTCACAGAATTTGACGGCGTGGAGGATCTTCACCATCGCTGGCCACAAACAAAAGACCGGACAGATTGCGCAGTGGCAGATTCCGGTCGTCACAATTGGCGACAGGTGGATGTCGTCTATGCCCACTGGTCCGGAAACTATTGCGGCCTGAGCCCTTACCGTTGGGTTATGGCACCTGATGGCAGGGTCAATCAAATAAGAAGATGCCAGAACTGCGGCCACGAAGAATATCAGCTTGTGACCAAAGCTTCTCCTTTCTTCAGCGATTGGCGCTTCCAATGTGTCCAATGCCTCGCCACGAAAGAAGTCGTCCAGGCGGATCGCGAAACGCTAGAACTCCTCAAGCCCGGGATGGATGCCGGGCATGGCAATCTCCCCAAGGAGTGGAACATGCTCCCGGTCTCGTACAGGGCTTCCTCGGTCTTTTACCCCCAGACCGACAGCTTCATCCTATTCCGAGATGCTGAGGTCACAACTCTGCTCACGGCGGCGCGTCGCTCTGAACTCGTCTCCCGACTCATGAAACTCTACAATTTCCCCGGTACGCCGCTCACACACGACGAGGTCATGAGGCAGTTGAGGGAAAACGGGCGCAACGATGAGGCGAAGAACTACAAGGATCTTCTGGAAATCTTAAAAGTAATTTCAGTTCCCGCCATGAAAGAAACCATGGAACGACAGTTGAGCGAAAAACGAGCGGCCTACGAAGCCGACGGGCTCATCGCAAAACAGCACCTGCAGTCGCAGGCTCTCGCCTCACAGGTCGAAGCCAACCAGGAATGGGCAAGGCGGTACAATCCGATACGGCTCGCCGTGGAGCATTCCTCCTTCCGCTCCGAAGTCATAGACAGACAGGGTACGGACCCGAGCCTCCCCGCGATATCCGTTCTCAATCCCGAAGTCTGCGACATCGATGCCGCAGACGCCAAAGAACGCAAATCATATACAGCAACTGTTGAACAGCACCAGCTGCAGCTCGGAATCGATGAACTCGTCCTTCTTCGGGGACTGGACATCTGCGAATTTAGCTTCGGGTATACGCGCGTCAGCTCCACACCCTCCACCACGGTTAAGGATAGGGAGATGCCCGTCAGGCTGTGCGCCTTTGATTACGTGGAAAAGAACAAGCGACCGATCTATCTCCTTGAACAGAAAAATGAAGGTTTTTACATCCGCCTCAACGAAAAGCGAGTTATCAAATGGCTTTGCCAAAATGGCTTGGGTCAGCAGCTGCCCCCTCGAGACGGGATGCGCCTCGGCGGCCTTTTGATTGAAGAGTACGCGGATTTCGGCCGTTTTGTTGAAGACTATCGAGAACGCGCTACGCCCCCTACTCCACGCTCGGTACCCAATTACGTCTATCTCCTGCTCCATACGATGGCTCACCATTTTGCTCATGCGGTCGTTGAATACTCCGGTCTGGAGCACGGATCTATCGGCGAATATCTATTCCCCAGTGACCTCGCGTTTCTCGTATACCGGAGAGGCATGACGCCTGATCTCGGCAATTTGTCCGCTATGTGGCGCAACCATGGCCTAACCGTGTTAGAGCAGCTCCTTACTGATCGCGCTCTCAAGTGCGACGGGGGAAGTCTCTGCGATCAGCGTGGGGGCGCATGCCCGGCGTGTATTATGGCTCCCGAAGTGGCCTGCATCGCCGGCAACAATTTGCTCAGCCGCGCCGCTCTCGGCGGCGGCGTACCGCCAGGATGGGATGCCGACCGAGCACCGCTAGCCGGTTTTTTTCGACTTGGAGCAAACGGGGCAACTGCCGTATGAATGCATCGATTCCGGAGGAAGCAATCGTTGATGGCGTCCTTTTTGACCCTCTCGCGGCCGCCGGGTTACTAGTTCATTTGGCAAACGCCAGTTCTCTCTCAATCGGACAGGGCTGTTTGACAATATTGCGCGCCAGCAGAACATTACCTCGCAAAAGCTGGATTCCGTGCTTGCGGGGATGCTCGAAGCGGGATTGCTGTCCCAAATGGGAGACGGCATATCCCTCACCGTCTCCAAAAACGACGCATTGCGGTACGCGGCGGTGCGCGGAGTCGCCTACGCACGGTATCGCTAACGGGACTCCAATCAAGTCGAAATCACTCTGAGCCCGCCCGCCCATCCTTCCCGATTGATGGAAACGCTTCCAAAGCAAGGTTTTTCCTGGACCCGCCTTTTCGACACGAAAGATAGTCTGATTGAATTGGCTAGTCAGGCAGAACGCCGTCTCGCCATAATTAATCCTTTCGTCGACAGCGAAGGATTGCAATGGATCGCGCAGCTCTTCGAAACATCAGCCAAGAAGTCTCTGGAACGACTGATGATCGTGCGGGGGCGTGACCCGACGGAGAATGCACTCCTTCTTGCGCATCGCTCGCAATTTGCCAGCTACGCGGTAAAGATATTTCGTTATTCAATCGCACACGACCCGGGCCTCAGAACGCCTACGGTCGAGACGTTCCACGCGAAAATTCTTCTTACCGACGATGATAAGGCATACATCGGCTCAGCGAACATGACCCGATGGTCGCGGGATTTTTCAATGGAATGCGGCGTCATCCTCCGGGGCCCAGCAGTGAAGCCTGTAGCTACTCTGGTTGATGCGGTCATAGGAGTGTCCGAGCAACTGCCCTATGCCCTATAAGCTGGATGAAGGATGCGCAACGACATCACTGAATCGAATTGGCCCGACATCGTCCGTAACGTGCACACGCGCATGGCAGAGGGGAGAAGGGTCAAATCTTGACTTATGTACTTAGTCTAGCATTGAAATCCCGAAAGTATTTTCGAAATCTCGGCTCAGTTGTTCTGGGTTATTTAAGAATCGCTGACATTTTCGCGACAGCGCCTCCTGTTCCCAAGGGAAACGGGACTGGGTAATGACTTGCCAGCGTGTATTGGACAGGGTCATATCGGGCACAAAAAGCAGTGAGGATTATTAATGAACTTATGGATAGGATTTTTAAACCACCTTTTTCTATGACCGGAGCCATATCGCAGGACCGCGAGAGATGTCAATTCCTTTTCTGCTTGATAAAAAACCCACTGTTGTACCAGGCGGCTCGGCCGGAGAGCGGTCGGGAGGTGCGCGAAAGGTCCCTTATGGCGCCGCTCGCTCGAACTCAGAGCGAGCGGCGCCGTCGGCTTGCGTTGGCAAGCGGTACTGGGCTGTCAGATTGTCTGGAATAGATCGACTCGGCGAGCTGGGACGGTGTTGTTAGGGTCAAATCGTGACTTTTGTACTTACGGAAACGGGGGCACCTTGCATCTAGATTTTTATCGTTGACGTTGCGCGACAGATTGGGGTTGAGACATCACACGACGGTTAAATGCAGAATTCAGGAGTTGACCCCAACTGTAAAGGTTGCGCGCTACCATCGCTCCCTGCCGGGCTCCCCTTTCCAGGGACCGACGATCTCGTCGGTTATCCAGCCGCCGTAGAAAAAACCGGGTTGGGGGCGGACGCGCTCATCGTCGACGAAGCACTCCACGCGACCGGGATAGAAGGAAAAGTATCCGGAGATTTGCACATATGGAACTCGCGCTGTCGGATAGCTCCAGCCGATCGCTTGTTGCAAGGGCGGTGTAACTTTTAGCGAACAGTACGTTGCCGTGCCTTTCCATTCACATGCTGACGTGCCGGGAAACGGCTGCAGCAACTGGGCGCGCACGTCCTTTGGCGGAATATAAAACGTCGGGGGACCCGCGGTTTCAAGGACGCGATAAGCCTCGACAGTGTCCGCAATAATGATATCGCTAAACCGAACGACGACGTGGCGCTTGTCGGCGACGAGCTTTGGTGGACGCGGATAGTCCCAAACAGACTCTTGGCCAGGGTCCGGCGTTGCGGCGAAAGGCGGCCGTTTGCTTCCTGTGTATTCCCACATGTTCGGGTTTCTTGTGCCTCTGTGTTTCGAAACCTACTCTTTCCAACACGACGATAGCTTAGACACGAAGCGAATGCGTTCAATGACCGCGCCACGCCAAGGCGTATCGGACTTGACGGAGAAGAGATCCGGTGTTGTAACTATGGGACATTGGGTCCCGGCTGAACTTACGATTTTTTCTGCGGCGCGCTCGCTGCGCGTTCGAAGCCGGGCAAAATCGCTTTAAAGAAAGCGTTCTGGATTAAACCGACGATCGTGTCCCAGGTGCTGGTTTGTGGATTGGAAAGCTTGCCGGAAACCTGGATCGTGGTGGCGACTTCATCACGAGGGGTATTCTGGAACAGCCAGGAAAGTCCACCCATGGCCCCTTCGTAAAGCTTGCGAAAGACGTTTTTTTCTTTGTCCTGGCGTTGATCGTAGACATCCATTTCGAGAAACAGAGGCTTGACGTATCCATTCATGTTGCCGTCGCGCACGGCGATCTCAGAGAAAAACGAGAAGCGCCCGGCGACGACATCAAAATTGCCGTAGGAGCGAAACAGGTCGTTCATCAACCTCATATCGGTTTCTTCGATGGCGATTCGAAGATCGAGATCCGGCCCCTTTTTGTTGGGCCGCGCAGTCACATTTATGCTCGTCTTGCCGCTGCCCATAAAAAGTCCGGTTAAGCGGGCGACCATGGCTCCGTCGCCGGACTGATTGGTAAAATTGGAAATCTGTATCTCGCATGGGTCCCAGAATATACGGTACTGCGGGTTGCGCGCCGTGTTCAAAAATCCGAGACGCCCATTGATATAAACTTTGTCGACATTGACCGCGAGAGTGGGTGCGTCGCTGTATTCTTTTGCCACCTTGTCGACCTTTTTCGCGGCAGTCTCCGGCGCTGAGTCTGCTGTTCTGTTGATGTATTCCGCGTTGGCGTCCCGGACGCGGATTTCACCTATGTTGATGTACTTGGTATTCGCCGCATACTCCATATTGCCGTTCGCAGATAACGTTCCCTTATGGACAGCGAAATTGTGCGGCTCGATGAGCGGCTTGAAGTAGTCCAAAGCTATATTTTGGAGAGATAAATCAGTTTTAAAGCTAACGTGCGGCTCAGCCAAAAAATCCGCATTGCCGTCGACGAGCGCTTTCCCCTGGCCAAAGACACTGGCTTCGAAATGGACGGGGGAAGGGTAGACTCCCTGTCCGGACCTGACATTGCGGATGTTCTCGGCGCGGAGGTTTACGCCGGTGAGTTCGAGCGGGCGGAATGGGCCTTCGTCGACGTACGTGAGCCCGCCGTTGGAAATCACAAACTCATTGATCTTCAGCGGGTAAATTTCCTGCAGTGCCTGCTGCCAGCCGCGCTCTTTAATGGGAACTTCGTTGTCGATTTCTTTCTTGGCCTGCCTGCGATTGATGTAGATCTTAGGGCTGTCGATTTGAAAGTCGGCCACGATTCGCCCAAACAGGATGGCGCGCCAGTCGACGCTCGCACTAAGAACAGGAATGTGGGCGACCGGCGGTTCGGGATTGTCATTTTGAACGATCGTCGTATCTTCCAGGTCCAGAGACAAACCTATGGGGTGAAAGTCGAGTCTGCCGATCGTTACCGTGTAGCCCTGTAGCGTCGAATTGAGTCTCGCTTCCATTCTCCGGCGCAAGGGCTCGTCGATAAAAAAACCAGCCACGATGGCGATGAGCAGAAGGAGGCAGATTATGGCGGCGGCCCACGCAGTGATCCTGATGGTTTTTGAAGATCCGCCACCGTCGGACCACCATTGGCGCAAGCGCCGGCCCGATATCCGCAAATCGTTGCCGCTTAAGAATTTTGACGGAGCCATGGCCGCGAGTCCCGAATTACAGTCGCTACGATAGGGAGCAAAAGGAGAACCTAGCAAACCGCAAGCCGCTCAGCGAATGGGGAGTTTCGGAATTAGCTGATGCAATAGCGCAAGAGAAAAGCCACCATTGTTATTGATTGAGCGGGCAGTGTTGGGGACAATGAAAGGGTTGTCGTTGATAACATGCCCCGATATCAGGACATTTGTTTGAGCAAGATTCGCAAAATTGAAACAGCAGCGCGCCCGATCACCATTGGAGACCGTCTGGGCTTGGCTGATTCCAGCTTGTCTCGGCAGCCAGAATTGCCAAACGCACATATTTTACGCGATTATCTGTCCGTTTGAGGTTCGTGTGCTCTGGCATGAAGCTTGCCTTTCCTTTTGAGTAATTTCGGAGGTGACGTATGCAAATTAGAGAGGTCATGACTGCAGGAGCGGAAGTTATCAACTCGCATGCGCCGGCCATAGAAGCTGCCGAAAAGATGAGAGAGTTAGACGTCGGCTCGTTGCCGGTTTGTGATGGTGAGAGACTCGAGGGCTTGATAACGGATCGCGATATTGCTGTGCGGCTTGTAGCGGAAGGCCTCGATGCGTCGATGACCAAAGTGAACGAGATCATGACGCCGGGCGCGACTTATTGCTTCGATGATCAATCACTGGACGAAGCCGCAAGCGTGATGGAAGCTCAGCAGATTCGCCGTCTACCGATATTGGATCGGAGTAAGCGTCTAGTCGGCATGCTCTCCCTTGGCGATCTCGCCGTGCGCACCCACGCTAGCGAAGATCGCGAGCTGGCAGACGAAGCGCTGAAAACGATTTCTGAACCGTCCGAACCAAACCGCTCAACGAAAGTTTAGCGCCTCGCGCGTGAATGCCAGCTGCCACGAGCACGCTTTCGAGAGGGTTGCCAGGAATGACTACTGAATTATGTAACGAATTTCAGAGACGCCACACTAGTATTCAACGCGATACGTGACCCGTGTGGTCCTCCGCGCACTTTTCGACGAAGGCCTTGATTACCCGATTGAACGTCTCCGGTTGTTCGCGGTAGCAGAAGTGGCCGGCCTCGTTGATGATGTGCATTTCCGACTTGGGATTACTGTCGGCGATGATTTCGAACAGCGCGTGGCCGCGTTTGAGCAGTGCCGTGGGATCGTTGTAGCCCAGACTAACATCGTCGGCTGCGTGAGCTTCCCTTGAATGATCCAATTGAGCGTTTCTTCCTTGTGCACCGCCAACCGCGTGAAGAATTGATTTCTCTTTAGCCCCTCGTCCTCCATCTTTCTGACGGTTTCCTGGTACTTTTCCGACTTGGCGATATCTTCACAAGTGTCGAGCCAGGTTTGGCTGATGTGATTCGATTTGAAGGAGTAGTGCTCGATGCACCAGCGCTGGCTTTCGCGGCTCAGGCGCGGCTTGGGCGCAGCGGCCATGATGTATTCCGTCTTCGATGGTCCGGGTGCAAGGGTGCCGCTGTCGACAATGACGCAAGAGCGAACCAGTTCTGGATAATCCAAGGTGAGCCGGGCGACGACGTAGCCGCCGCGCGAGTGGCCGATGACGTGAACATTTTTGAGCCCGAGCGCCTGTAACAAGCCCGCCGCGTGCTTTACGGTGGCCGCCATGGTGTAGTCGGTGTCGGATTTCGGATTGCCGGTGTAGCCTTGCCCGAGCTTATCCATGGCAATGACGCGAAAGCATTGGGCGAGAACATCGAAGTTGAACTCCCAGTCGATGGCACTCTCGCACGCGTCGGGTGTACCCATGTGGCTGCCATGCACCAGTAACAACACTTCGCCGCTGCCCCTATCGAAAATAGCGGGTTCGGATTCCATCGACTTCAATAAACTTTGGGTCGGTCATCATGAGCGTATCCTCCGCTGTGCTCGAAATAGTCGAAAGCCGTAACGGTTGTCAACGATCGGAAAACAGGAGATTCATTAGGTCAAACGTAGACTAAACACATGAGTCGGGAATTGATCCTAATAGTTTCTAGGCAGAAGTTCGGCCGCTGGGCCGACGCGGTGTCGATGGAACGAGGTTTGGGTGTCTCCAACGATAGGGAAGGGTTGTGATTTCGCCGTGTCCAATGCGTCCGTGACAGCGCCGCGCAAGCTTCTGCTCCTCTGTGTCAGCCGTTTCGGCACATCAGTCGCAACGATGGTGTATGCCGGGAGTCTGCCCATTTTGCTGAGTGCGTGGACGATGACGGCGGCGCAAGCGGGAAGCGTTCAGTCCGTGTACACTATCGCGTACGCGTTTTCGCTGCTCATCGCTTCATGGCTGGCTGGCCGAATCGGCGCAAAAATCGTTTTTTTGATTTCGGTTTGGAGCTCGGCCGCGGCTTTCGTCGGATTCGCCGTCGGCGCCCGCTCTTACGAATCGGCATTGCTACTCAACATCATCGTCGCCGTCACGCAAGGCGGGACCTATACGCCGTCGATCATGCTGGTAGCCGATGAGTTCCGGCCCGAGCGCCGCGGCTTCGCGATCGGCGCGATCCAGGCGGGAGCCTCGCTGGGCTATCTTGTTTCCATCTTGCTGTCGGTCAGCGCATCGAGTCGATGGTCGTATGAGTGGGGTTTTTATGCCGGTGCTGCCGGACCGATCATCGGTGCCATCGCGGGCTGGCTTGCTTTGCGCGATACCGCCAACGTTGTGCACAGCCGATCCGCTGGCGCTCAAATGGACGACAGCGTTGTGCGAGCGTTGCTGACGCGCCGTTCCGTCTTGCTGACGGTCGGTTACACGGCGCACGCATGGGAATTACTCGGCATGTGGGCGTGGACGCCGACGTTTCTCGCGGCCGCCTTTCGCAATGCCGGCGTAGATTCGGCCGCCATGGGACTATGGATCGCCATGACGATTCACTTGTCAGGCATCTGCGCGACCTTGGCGCTGGGAGAAGCGTCCGATCGTTGGGGACGTCGCAACGTACTCATTTTGACGGCACTGAGCGGCGCGCTGTTGTCGCTCAGCTTCGGTTGGCTCATCGACATGCCGCTCGTTACGCTGCTCCCGATCGCCTTCGTCTACGGATTTGCCGTCCTGGGAGACTCGGGCGTTTTGTCCACGGCCATGACCGAAGCGATCCAGCCACGCTACCTCGGGACTTTGCTCGCCCTGCGCTCGATCCTGGGGTTCGGAGCCGGCGCCGTATCTCCCCTGGCGTTCGGGTGGATTCTCGACGCAACCAATGCCGCCGGCGAATTGCCTCAGGTTTGGGGCTGGGCGTACATGCTACTCGGCGTCGGTGGCGCGATCGCGACGATGTGCGCAACGTTGTTGCCGCAATCCGTTGGTCGACGCTCTCAAACATGACGCACCTCTCTAATCTAAGAGACTGTGCCTTAATGTCATTCTGAAACGCAGGCGAAGAATCGAAGTTTTCGGAGCGAAGAACCGAACGAGAATTAATTTGCAAGGCCCGACTCGAAAGAACCGTGTGTTTGCGGTTCACGACCTGATTTTAGGGTACGATCATGATCAGTATCAGGGTTGACCGACAGGCCATTGCGTCTTCTTCTATCTCTTTAGCGCTTCATCGATCACCTTGTACGCCCCTTGGAGATCCCTGAATTCTGGACGATAGACGGAGATAAACTTGTCGCCCGGTTTGGGCCGGTATGACTCGACCGATGGATCCGGAGGTACATCTTCCCGCAAACTGAATACCGGATCGACTCTGAGGTAATGCATCTGATAACGAGTCTGGCCTTCAATGGAAAGAAGCCAATTGATAAACAGCTTCGTCGCGTTGGGATGGGGGTTGCGGGAGAGAACGCTAAGCGAGCCCTGGGTGGCGCGCATGTAGATTCCCTCCTTGAAGGTCCGAGGCTCGAAGCGCGCCAGCGGCAGCCCCTGCTTCATTGCCGAAAAAACCTCGTTGGCTGGCGCGGCCAAACCGACGGCGAATTTTCCCACGGCGAGCCAGTCGACGATCTGGCGGCCGTCGCGCGACAGCGTGATATCCATATCGCCAAAGAGCTGTCTCAAAAATCTCGTGCCCAAGTCCGGGGTGTAATAGGCGAACTGAAGCAGGCCGGTGGGAAAGCCGGCAAGCTTGGGGTCCATCGCGACGATCTTACCTTTCCACTTGGGCTTGAGCAGATCCCAATAAGAACGAAACTCTTTTGGGTCTACCAGGTTGCTGTTGTAAGCCATATCCGAGCGCACCACGCCTTCAAAAACAAATATAAACTTACCCTCGGGGTCGCCGTAGTGGTGCTGCTTGCGAAACCAGTTTGACTGCTCCCTAACCTCCGGCAAGATCATGAGAGCCTGAAACGGCTCGAGAATTTTCGCCGGGTAGAACACGTCGAGGGGCGTGCCTGTCGAGCCCATGTATATGTCCGCCAAATACTTTTCAGCTCTCCGTTCCACCATGATCCGTGAGCTCAAATCACCGCCGCGGCCCGTAACCGACACGAGCTTTATGCCGGGATAGCGCTTATTGAAATCGGCGAAAACCTGATCGAACGGCCCGCGAGTGTGGTAGACCGAAACCTGCCCTTCTCTCCTGGCGGCCTCGACGGTCTGCTCCCACTCCGTTTCCCATGCCGGTTTGGATTGGCCGCCATGGACGGAAGCCAGCCAGAAATAAAAGAGTAATGCGCAGCTCGCGGCTGCGCTAGGTAGAAACCTCATGTGCAGTTTATCCTTTCCTTGCCGCCGATAGCGCGCAGTGGGCGGAGGGGCGGGCATTGTCCGTTGATCTCGGATTTTTCGCTTGGAGTTTTGACGTTGGAATCTTTCGGCAACATGAATTCAATATTCGAAGCCCAGGTCATCAGTCAAGTGAATGCTTGATCCTCGCGCGCGGTTTGCTTAATCTTCTACCGGTTGACTTCTAGAGCATCAGTGGGAGGACTAAAAATGACGACGCGAAGAGCTACAAGGCACGCGTGGGCGATTTAAAGATCATTGGCGGATCGACCTACGGCTATCCCTACTAAGTGATTTCCGACTCTAGAGTAATTTTCCATCCCTTGACGCTCGTCGTGAACCTAACCTATGCTTATGGCAGAGGCATAACGGCGAACTGGAATAAATTACTATGCCGGTACACGGCTGTCATGCACCAATTGAAACGAAACGTTTATCAACTCGAAAGGGGGCTCTATGGCGAAGCTGAGACATATAGCACTGCACACTCCTGATCCGGAGAAGACGGCGGAGTTTTATAAGCGCGTATTTGACATGGTCGAAGTCGGGCGCACCGATTCACCGATCGCCAAGGGGATCTATCTGAGCGATGGTACCATCAACATGGCGGTACTGCGGTTCAAAACGGTAGAGGCCGCGGACCGGCAAGACGGGCTAGGACCCGTGTTCGGCTTGCATCACTTCGGATTTTGGATCGACGACGCCGAAGAAACCCGGCGTCGTCTGGCAGAGTCGGGCGCGGAGTATCGCTTCGGTCGCCCTGAGGGGGCGACAACCGGCTTCTTCGAAGAAAAGTACAAGGGGCCGGACGCCGTCATGATCGATATCACTGAACATGGTTGGGTGGGAGCGCAACCGCCGCCGAAAGATCCACAGGACATCCGCGAATCAGACGAAAAAGCCGTTTCGCGTAACCATGGCTGAATGGCACAAGCTGCTCAAGGAAATTACTCGGAAGTGAGCCTGCGAGCGCTAACCTTGAGCGGCCCGGCGCAGGGATATATCTTATCGGCAATCTACGAACGGCAAAGATAGTCAAGTGGTAGAAGTCTGACCCAAGTCTGACCCCACGACGTTACAAAATAATACTCACCGTGCCGTGCGGCCGGAGCGCTTCCAGATCCAGCACGGCCTTTCGGTAGGCGATCTTGAGCGCTTTTCCGATGCGCCGCAACGTGTACTCGTATCGGCCGATGAGAGGGTCCACATGACCGCCGCGGATGCGATAGACGAGGAACGAGGCGGTGACATGAATATCCGTCCCCACGACCTCCGTGACCCGCACGTTAGTCACCAAGCGCCGGGTGCGGGACCAGGGAAACTCGCGATGGGCATGGCGGCTTTGCAAGCGCTCGACCCGCCCTCGTAGTCGCGACGTATCGTCGTCAATGATCGATAGGGCTTTGCGGGGATCCGCCTCGGGCGTGTCCGTAGCCGGTACGAGGTATCGCGCATCGTCGGTAAAAAGCGCGAGCCAGTCGTCCAGACGCCACTGGTCGAGCAAAGCCGCTTCCTCGAAGATAAAGGCTTCCACCTCGCGATGCAGTATGAGCCTGGCGATTTCGTTGTCGGAATAGGTCGTCAAATTCGTGCTCTCATCGGGCTTGTCATTAACGGCCGATCTCTTCACGAGGATCATTAAAGTGCGCCGGCGGTTGGTGGTTGTTTAAGGTTGGTCTGCCACTGGCGCCAGAATGATCGAACATGGCATTCGTCAATAGCTGTTGCTTTCCGGTGCATACCCCTGGAGGCATCGATCCAAAGCGGGCCGCCCGCTCTAAATCCGGTCTGAGCGGACTCCATGGCTTCGATGTCATCGGGATGAGCGAAGCCGCCTGGACCCAGGAAACTGACAAAATTTTCCAGCCGCCGGCTGAGTAACTCCGCCGATTCATTCCTCGGCGCGAGCGTCTGCACCGTTACCTCCATAGAGTCAGGCCCAGCCGGTTCGAAGTAGCGTAGACTGATGCCGGCGATGTCGTGCAGCGCGAAGTTAGGATAGATCAGCATAAGGCGATTGGTGTTGCACATGAGATAAGCCCGCTCTTCGCCAAAGCGCTCGACGAGGCGTGCCCGGATATCGCGGATCTCATTTTTGGTTTCGTCGCCGAGGATGGGATGCCAGTTGGCAATCGGCCGCGCCCGCTCGCCGGCGGCAAAGATATCGACGCCGTGGCCGTTGCCCAACGCAAGAGATCGTCCTTCAGCTCCGGGAAAATCCGGCAGCGGCGGCGGCGAGTCGCCCGGCCCCAGGCTCTGGGTGTATTTAAAGAAAGTCGCGTGCAACGGTTTCACATGGTAGCTGTCCAGGCTGTTAAGAGAAAACATTTTCCAGTTAGCTCTGGCGCCGTAGTTCTGCGTGCCGGGAATCACGCGCCACCCCGCTTCCGACTGATCGAGGATCAGGTCCAAGTATTCCTTGGCCCCGCCGAGATAGTTGACGAGGTCGGTGACATCCGGATTGAAGCTGACAAAGTAAAGCCCGCGATACTGCTCTAGCCGAGGCGGCGAAACGAGACCCAACTCCGCTTTGTTGAATCCTCGAGCATAGCCCGCTTCATCCGGCACGCTTATCAGCTCCCCTTTATTGTCGAACGTCCAGGCGTGGTAAAAGCACTGGAACGTATCTGCGTTGCCCTGGTCAACGCGACAGACGTTGGCGCCCCAATGCGTACACGTATTGTGAAACGCTCGTACCTTGTCGTCGTTTCCTCGGACCCAAAAAAGCGGGCGCCCGGCGACGGTCCGCCGCCGGAAGTCCCCGGGCTTTTCAACTTCGGATTCGTGGCCGAGGTACAGCCAGCATCTGTCGAAGATGTTATCGCGCTCGATTGCCGCGATCTCCAGTGAGGTGAAGGCCGAGCGGTGCACTCGAAAGATACCTCTCTCGCCGTCTTCATGGATGAGATTTTGCTGTTCCATGTCGACTCCTAAAGCGCACTCATGTCCTTTGAAGTTCGTTTACAAAGTCTGGAGTCCGAGTCCGTCATTCCCGCGGAAGCGGAATCCAGAACCCTTTGATTTTCCTGGATTCCGGGTCAAGCTAGCTATCGCCAGCTTGCCCGTAATGACGCAAGAATTTACAAATTAAAAAGTCGCTTGGCGTTTTTGTACAGGATCTTTTCTTTAACGTCGGCGGACAATCCCTCGTGGTTGCGAAGATGCTGGAGGTTTCCGGGAAACTCACAGTCCCAATGCGGGATATCCGAGGCGTAAAGAAAATGGTCCGCGCCGACGTATTCGACCGCTTGCGCCAATTGTGACTCGCCGGATTCGATGCTGAAGTAAACCTCCGATTTTCTTACCATCTCGCTGGGCTTGTCTTTGAGCAGCGGCATCTCGAACTCGGCGCGTTTTTCCCAGTGCTCGTCGAGACGATCCAGGTAGTAGGGCAACCAGGTGGCACCGATCTCTAGAAACGCGAAGCGAAGCCTGGGAAAGCGCACCGGCACGCCCTGGCAGATCATGCTGGTAAACTGGAGCAAAATGCCTGCGGTAAAGGCATAGGCGTGGACTTCGGCGAAAGTGTTCAAACCCTCAGCGCCGAGCTCCCGCGACCAGCTGCGGGTGCCATGGATGCCGAGAACTGCGCCGCACTTCTCCGCCGCGGCGTAAACCGGATCATAGAAGCTATCGCCAAGCGCCAACGGCAAACCGACCGGAAGAATCTCAAAGCCGATGATTCCCAGTTCCTTCACGGCGCGCTCCAACTCTTCGGCGGCGGCCTGCGGCGAGCGCATCGGCAAGACGCCGACGCACTTCACGCGGTCGGAAAGCGCATTGTATTCACCGGCGAACTGATCGTTGCAGGCGCGCGCCACCGCGATTTGAAACGGCAGTTCCTGCAACCGGACGACGCTTCCTGAACCGGTTGGAAAACAGACGGCATATTCCATCTGATGCTCGTCCAAGATTTCGTCCCAGCGGGTAACCTGTTCCCGGGCCGAGAGCTTGCTCCAGGTGCGCTCGGTTACAAAGTGATCGAACATGTAATTGTCCCAGGGCTGGTCGCCCGGTCGAAGCGCCGTCGAACGCCGATTCCACGGCTCCTGCAAGTATTTCCGAATGTCGCTTTCCTTTTCGATGACGTGTCCGTCCGCATCGATGGCAGTGAGATCGCTCATGGATTTAGTCCTTTCCAAAAAAATTGATTTACTTGATGATTTTATCCGCCCGTGCAAGCACTTCCGGCGGAACGGTCAGGTCGATCTGCTTAGCCGCCTTGAGGTTAATGACGAATTCAAACTTCGTTGCCTGCTGCACCGGCAGGTCAGCCGGTTTGGCGCCTTTCAAGATCTTGTCCACGTAAACGGCCGCGCGCCGGTACAAGTCATCAAAGTCCGCCCCGTAGGACATGAGACCGCCGTCATCGACAAACTCCTTCTGGAAGTAAATAGCCGGCAAGCGGTACTTGACTGCAAACTCAACGATCCGCTTTCTTTCAGCGAAAAAGGGCCGACTAGTGGTTGTCATAATCGCTTTGACCTGTTTCTGCTTTGCGATTTGAAAGGCACTCTCTAAACCTTTGGGATCGGGTTGAGTCGCGATCTCCACCAATTTTAACTTTAGTGCCTGAGCCGCAGGCCTGATCTCTTTCATTTGGAGGTTTCCTGGTCCGCCCCTTCCCGCCGACTGCAGAAGTCCAACTAGCGCGAGCTTGGGGACTGCGTCCTTGAGTATCTCTAGTCTTTTCGTGTTCAGTTGGAAATTTAAACCTGAGAGCCCAGTGACATTGCCCCCCGGCCGCGCCAAACTGGCAATCAGACCTGCACCCACAGGGTCTCCAGCGTTTGCCATCACGATAGGGATGGTAGTGGTGGCGCTCTTGGCCGCTAACGCTGATGGCGTCGATGTGCTCACAATAAGATCAACCTTGAGACGAACCATATCCGCCACAAGCTCAGGTAGTCGTTCAGGCTTTTGCTCGGCAAATCGGTACTCGAAAGCGATATTCTTTCCTTCAATCCATCCAAGCTTGCTCAGCTCTTGCCGGAATGCCTCCACGAGCACCGCGCTACCGGCAGCAGTGCTACTATCCAGGAATCCGATGCGGAAGATTTTCCCTGTCTGTTGCGCCGGGGCGGAAACGCTAAGCGCAAAGAGAAAAGCGCCAGGCGCTAAGCCAATGACTTTTTTCTTCATGAGTTTTCCCCCGTTTCTTACCTTTTGCTCTTTGGCCCATGCGCTTTGCGTTTTTTTACCGAATCACTCTATTCCCCCGCTCTGGCTTTCGACGGGCAGGGTTAAGACCACTCCTCTTCTGATCTTATTTATTTTGGGTCTTCAATCTTCCGTGTGGCTCACCGCGGAGACGCTACTCCCACACTCGCCCGGTCTCAACCACGTGCGCGTCCGCATCGATAACATCGGGGTTCAGTTTTGCCGACGACATGTGTACTCCATCTGGCACAGCATTACCCGACCTGAAGCCCGCTGTCCACGGCCCCGCACTGGGTCCGGTTATTGGCCGCCTCGTTGACTTGCACGACTTTTTCTCAACAATCACGCGCCGGCGGGTTTGCCAGCTTTGCAAGTTTCTCTTCAATGAAGCCGATATGTAACCGCAGGTTGTACAATTCTCCCGTGTAAGAAAGGAGAACCGACACCGAAGCGACCTCTTTGTCTATTTCCTTTAGCCGCTTCAAGGCCGCTTCCGCTTCTCCCGCACTTCCCTCTTGCTCGATTACTGCATTGATTTCGCGCAGCGCCGCATACCAGCGGTAAATCCGGGACCGAATGCGCCAATTGTAAAGCGGCGGGGCGATCTTAAACAGCGGGATCAAAACCAAGAAAGGCAGGATCAATATTTTCAAACGGTCCAGGAGCACCGCGGTTCTGTACGGAAACCATCGATACAAAAGCGAAGGGCCGTCTGTGACATAGCGCCGGGCGTCGTCGTTCAATGGGAGGTCGACGAGGTCTATCGACGGAAACTGTCCTCTTCGCTCCAATACGCCTCCCTCTTGATGGACTTCGGTAACCGCCTTCAGGAGAGCTGGGATCAGATTGTCATCTAAATCTTTTCGCGCTACCAAGCTGGCTGCAACTGCCACGAGCCTTGTGTCGTGGGAGGGAGTATTGCGCTCCAAGTCCAGCACTCCTTCGGTAAGAGTTACGGAAGTCAAAAACGGAAACACATGAGTATAAGCTGGCGTACGCTCGAAACTCAGCAGTCTAATGGCAGGATCCTGTAGGAGCTTGCGAACTAGCGGTGCCTCGGCCGAAGCAACGTAAAAAGCATCATCGATCTTACCTTCTAAAAGCGAGGGGGCGGCCTGAGCCAGATTCTCACGAAGCAGCGTCGCATTTGACTCCGTGATTCCGTCGGCCGAAAGGAGCCGTAGGGCGAGAAGATGAGTGCCGCTTCCGGCGACGCCCACCGCCACGCGTTTTCCTTTCAAGTCGGAGAGACGTTTGATCCTCGTTGGTCCTCGATAAAAAACCCAAACCGGTTCGAGAAACAAACTCCCGAGGGATTCCACCTGGTCGGTGTCCGCATCCGCCGCGCTGCCTCCCTGCACCAACGCCAGCGAAACCGCGCCGGTTTTGAGGAGGTCGAGATTTTCGGCGGATCCTGCGGTGGAAACGATCTCGAGAGTAATACCGTCGCGTGTGAGCAAACGGGCGTATTTCTGGGCGAAGGCATAGTAGGCTCCATCTTGTGCTCCCGTTGCAATCCGTATGGCCTCGGGCGGGGGAGGCTCGACAAACTGATAGGCGGCCAGAAGCCCAGAACAATGATCAATCCGAGTAAACCCCAAAGCTTCGCGTGTTCAGCCAAAGCTGATGACCAACGCCTGCTCATTATCTTAACCCTCGAACCCTCACGTCACATTCCACGGATCAATCTTCCGGATATTGGGTGTCGTATGTTTGCTAACGCGAAGCGAGATTCTGATGATTTTTACGGTTATTCTCGATAACGCGCCTGCAGCTGGGCAAAAAAACCACTTTCCTCCAGCCTGCGTATGAAAGTGGTGTCCATGAGATTAGCCGGGTTGACGTCGGCGAGTTTGGGGTTCTGCATCGCCAGGAGTCTTTGCATGTTCTTGAGCCCTTCGAGCGACGGTAAGGGCTGAATCGACACTCCCGCAACCACTGGACTCCATATCAACCCCGCGTAACGAAAGAAAGCAAAAAATGGCGCGTACTTTCGCGAAGCGGATGAAGCTCCTCGGAGCAAAGCTCCGAGGTATCTGTGCGAAATTCTCCGACCTTCGTCGGCCGTAGCTGACTTCGGTCGGCGAAGGCCGAAGCCCTTCCACCCTCCTTCGCCAAGGCTACGGAGGGTTCTCGTCACCTTCATCCTCGCACCAAGCTGCGAGGTATTCGGCGAAGGAGAATAAGAAACGTCCGTTCTTGACAAAGTCGACTCGGTCATTGACGATCGTTTCGTGCGCGAGCTTGAAACCAGCGGGTTTATAAAGAATGTTTATAGATAGGCGCCGGAAAAGAGATTGTGAACACCGTGGAAGTGTCTATATCATTAAGTGCGGCCATGGAGGTTCGCTATGACGAATGTCAAGGGTTTTATCGATGCCGACGGGCATGTTGTTGAAAGCGATACCGAGCTTCTGAAGTTTTTGCCGCCGCCGTATAGAGGGCGCGAGGATTTGCTCTCGTTTTCTTTTTTCCCAACACTGGACGGTTTTCACCGCCAGGCCCTCAGAGTGGTCGATGGCAAAGGGCGCTACATCGTCAAGGGCAGTCTGAAAGAGTGGCAACAGTTTCTCGATGAGGACGAGATTGCCTGGTCAGTCTTATATCCGACGTCCGGCCTAACTTTCGGCATGGTGCGGGACAAGGAATGGGCCTGCGCGTTGGCCGCGGGCTATAACAATTATCTCTACGAGTGCTTTACCAAACCGGAGAAGCGGCTCAAAGGGATGGCGTTGATCCCTTTGCAGTCGATTCCCGATGCCGTGAAAGAGTTGCGGCGCGCCGTCGGGGAACTCGGCTTTGTCGGTGCCGTGCTTCCCGCCGTTGGCTTGCGCCAGCCTTTGGGTCACGACATGTATAGGCCAGTCTACGAAACGGCGCAGGAATTGGGAGCGTTGCTGGCGGTGCACGCGGCGCCGACGCAGGGGATTGGCTTGGATGCGTTCGATAAACTTATCGAGGTGCGAGCCCTGAGCCACGGCTTCGCGCAGATGATCCAGATGACGAGCATGATCTATAGCGGGGTGTTCGACCGTTTCCCGTCGTTACGGATCGCCTACGCGGAAGCCGGCTGCGGTTGGGTGCCTTATTTGATGGAGCGGTTGGATATGGAGTATGAGCACCGGAGTGCTCAGGCGCCCGAATGTAAAGTGGTGCCTTCGGAGCATTTGAAGAGCGGCAGAATTTTTATTCATTGCGAGCTCGAGGACCGGAGCATCGCGCAAATCGCCGAACTATTGCGCGACGACATTCTATTTTGTGCGACCGATTTTCCCCACGAACCGCGTACCGAGTTCCATGAGAACGTCGAAAAGTTCCTGGCGCGAGAAGATGTGTCGATGGACACCAAGCAAAAGATCATGACGGAGAATCCAAAGCGAATGTATCCGGTGGCTTTTTAAAAGCGGGCGCGGAAAATAGCGGGAGAGTTCCCAGTAATCATGCTGATTGAAGAACAAATCGCGGAGCGGCGGTTACGGGCGCGCAAGGAAACTTTTAAAATAGAGTCGCAGAGCCTGGCCGTATTTGGGGATTACCAGGTCTTTTCTCCGGCGAGCAAACGGTTGTATCGCGTGGCGCTGCGCGGCGTGGGGCTTTTTGAAAATTACTGCGCTTGCCCCGACTACGCCGTAAACACGCTCGGCACCTGCAAACATATCGAGGCGGTCTTGCTGCGCGCGCGCTCACGCTTTGGCCGCAAGCTCGATCATGCGCGCTACCAGCGCGAGCACACAACTATCTACCTAGACTACCGCGACCCGCCGAAAGTGCGCATCAAATCTCCGCGCCAGATCTCATCGGATCTGCGCGAATTGAAAGATGAGTTTTTCGACGCCGAGGGTTTGCTCAAACCAGACCGGCTGAATCAGTTTGCTCAGGCGTTGGGCCGATTTCGCTCGCTCGATGAAAAGGTCGTGATTTACGGGGACGTTCTGGAATGGGTCGACCGCGAAATAGCGGCGGCCGAATCGCTGGCATTTGAAGCCAAAGAGCTGCGCTTGTTGGAGCAGGGCAAGCTGCCGCTGGACAAACTCCTGAAAGTTCCTCTGTATCCTTTTCAAATGCGCGGTGTGCTCTTTGCTGCTGGTCGGGGAAGGACCATTATCGCCGATGATATGGGACTGGGCAAAACCATCCAGGCGATCGGCGCCGCGGAAATGCTGGCGCGCCACCGGGGCATCAGCCGCGCGCTGGTGATTTGTCCGGCTTCGGTGAAGCATCAATGGCTGACAGAGATCAATCGCTTCAGCGACCGCAGCGCGGTGGTGATCGACGGTTCGTCCGAGCGGCGCGGCGCGTTATACAACTCAGAGGCTTTCTTCAAGATCGTAAACTATGAGCTGGTGCGCCGCGATATCGATAGCGTGTCGGCGCTGTTGCCCGATCTGATCATTTTGGATGAGGCTCAGCGCATCCGCAACTGGGAAACCGCCACCGCCCGTACCATAAAACTCTTGCGCAGCCGTTACGCTCTGGTCCTTACTGGGACGCCTTTGGAAAACAAACTGGAAGAGCTCTATTCCGTGGTTCAGTTCGTGGACGGCAGACGGCTCGGGCCGGCGTTCCGTTTTCTGAGCGAGCACCAGCAAGTCAATGAGAAGGGAAAACTCATCGGCTACCGCAATTTGGATCAAGTCCGGGAAAAGCTTGCGCCGATTTTGCTGCGCCGGCGCCGCGACCAGGTGTTGAAAGATCTCCCGCCCCGCACCGATAAAATCTTTCGCGTTCCCATGAGTCCGGAGCAGGCGTCATACTATGGCGATCAGCAAATTATCGTCGCCGCGCTCGTGCGCAAAATGGAGCGCCAGGGGTGGCTGTCGCCCGTGGATCAGCAGCGCTTGCTGTGCGCGATTCAAAACATGCGCATGATCTGTGACTCGACATTTCTCTTTGACAAGGAAACCAAGGTCTCGCCGAAGATGGAGGAGCTAAAGGAAATCCTGCGAGAACTCGTCATCGAAGAGAAGCGCAAAGTCGTGGTCTTCAGCGAGTGGGAAAAAATGAATTCCCTGGTCGGTGAGTTGCTGGCGAAGATGAAAATCGGTTACGTCTCGCTGCACGGCGCCATCCCGACGCGGCGGCGCGGCCAACTGATCGCCAAATTTCGCGAGCAAAACGACATAAAAGTATTCCTGTCCACGGATGCCGGCGGCGTCGGCATCAATCTTCAGGCTGCCTCCGCGGTGATCAACATCGAGCAGCCCTGGAATCCCGCCCGTCTTGAACAGCGCATCGCTCGGGTTCACCGCATGGGACAATCGCGGCCGGTGCTTGCCGTGCACTTGTTGACCGAAAACAGCATCGAGGAGCGCGTTTGGGAAACCATTCGGCTCAAGAAGGCGCTGTTTGAAGGTCTGTTCGACGGCGCCAGTTCCGAAGTTAGCTTCGAAAAGCTGGGCCGAAGATCGATGATGGAAACCTTAAAAGAAATTGTGCCGGACGCGGCGGCGCCGGCCGAGCCAGCGACCGACATGAAGACCGGTAAACGCGGCGAGACGATTAACCGGGAGTCGGCTGCTCAACCAGGG
The DNA here is from genome assembly GCA_963840855.1 of uncultured delta proteobacterium. GTDB lineage: Bacteria > Desulfobacterota > Binatia > UBA9968 > UBA9968 > DATACQ01. The sequence goes on along the minus strand of CAWJBB010000001.1, from coordinate 48,663 downwards.
TTCGAGAGGCCGGACGGTATCGGTCACGCGCTGGGGATGTTGCTGGAGGCAGGGATGAAATTTCTCGAAAGTCTCTCACTAAGCGAAACTGGCGCATCCAATGAAGGCTCTACTCAACCCGCCGCCGGGAGAGCGCCGCGCGAAGGGCCGCGCCCTCAAAGCGCTGGAATTGGACAACTCGCCCGCAATATCGAAGCGGCCATTGCACCGCTCGTCAAAAAAGATCCAGCGGATGATAAACCAGCTCTCCATATTCCCCTGCCGTCTTCTTTGACCTCTGAACGCATCGCACAGACAATCACGGCTGCCCTTTCGCGGCTACTGGGCGGATGATGAAGTAAAAAAACGGAGTGGGACGATGGCTGAAATAAGACTGACCGGCAAGATCGCGCGTGAGCGAATCCGATTGATGGCAACGCCGCGGCCGCCCGAGGGTATTATCGACGGGTTTCGGGCGCTCGGAGATGCCAGCGGTATTGTATCGGACGTGATGGACGAGCTTGGCATAACCGGCGTGATCGGCGCGTCGGTGTTGAAGCCGACGATTCCCGGCTCTTCGATCGTCGGGCCGGCGCTGACGGTGCGTAATATCGTCCAGCGCGAGCATGTTTATGAAGCCGCTCGGCGGCACGTAAACAGGATGGCTGAGTTCGAAGCTCACAACTTAGCGCTGCCGGGAGACATCGTCGTCATCGACGGCGTGGTTGGAATATCGAACATGGGCGGCATTTCAGCGCAGACGGCAAAGCGCCAGGGCGAAGTTGGAGCGATCGTTTTCGGTGGAGTTCGCGATCTCGCTCATTCGCGCCGCGTCGGCTATCCCATTTGGGCCAGCGAGATAACGCCGGTCACCGGAAAATGGCGCATCGAAACCATTGAGATCAACAGCGAGATCGTGGTGGCCGGTATTCGAGTGGCCCCCGGAGACATCGTGTTCGCCGACGACACGGGGGTCTGCTTCATCCCGCGGGCGCGCGCCGCCGAAGTGTTGGAAATGGCGCGACACAAGTCCGCCGCCGAAGCGGTGAAATGCGCGGCGATTGACAGGGGAGTGCCTGTTGCCGATTTACCCGCATAGTGATCAATCCCCAAAGCGCGTTCACGCCTTTGCGCCACTTTGGTATGAGCCATCCAGGTTGTTTGGGAATTGGTGCCACCGCAACAAGTAGTCAGTCCAATCGAAGATCTTCGCTTGATCATGTCAGGCAACATTAAAAGGTTGCTTAAAATGAATTAGTGATTTGCGATGATCTCCTTGTCGACTGCCAAACCCAAGCCGCGCGCGAAGTCGTCAATATTCTCATCGGCAGGGGGCCCGGCGACGGAAACGTCATTCTGGTCAAAGGCCGCATCGCGTTCGAGGGCACGGGCAGTGAATTGATCGTCCAACCGGAATTCCTGTGTCAGCACTTGGGGATCTGACGAACATGTAAATTATACTCACGGGGAAAACGCTGGTTGTCTTCTCCTCATCAATCGTTTGCCGTCACATCCTTCAAGCAGAATTACTTAACTCTAGACTCGACACCGATGACTATGCCTTGCCGTTGACTACTGTAATTAATTTCAGTATATAGCCTTTCATGCGTCCCGCACTGACTGCCAGGCAAAAAGCGATCTACGACTTCTTGCTACACGTGATCGGGAACCCTTGGAATGGAGTCACACAACGGGAGGACACACCATGGAAAACGCCAAAGTATACCAACTGAGCCGACACCGAGTTTCCGCGAATCAACCGGCGCCAACGGCCAGCGTGCTACCATCATCGGCGAAACCAAAGTTACTCGACCAAGTGCGCCAGGCGATTCGAACACGCCACTACAGTTATATGACCGAGAAGGCGTATGTTCATTGGATCAAGCGATTTATTTTCTTTCACAACAAACGCCATCCGGCGGAGATGGGTGAAAAAGAAATCGGAGGATTTCTTTCGAGCCTGGCCACCGAATTACACGTCAGCGCGTCCACTCAGAACCAAGCCCTCAATGCCCTCCTGTTTCTCTACCGTGAGGTTTTAAAGAAAGACATCGGATATGTGAACGGTGTCGTTCGGGCGAAAAGGCCGCACAGGCTCCCGGTAGTGTTGACACGGCAGGAAGTCAGATCTATTCTCGCTTCCCTCGACGGCTCCGATTGGATCATGGCCATGTTGCTTTATGGAGCCGGTGTCCGATTGATGGAATGCTTGCGGCTGAGGGTCAAGGATCTTGATTTCACCAGCAACCAGATCGTAGTTCGCGCCGGTAAGGGAGACAAGGATCGGCACACAATGCTTCCCGCGGCAGTCAAAGAACCTCTCGCAAAGCACCTAGAAGTGATAAGACGACAACACCAGTGCGATCTCGAGCGAGGCCTGGGTCGAGTCGCTCTGCCCAATGCCCTTGAGCGAAAATATCCAAACGCCGGGAAAGAGTGGGGATGGCAGTGGGTGTTTCCGGCGACCAACCATTACACAGACAGGGTAACGGGGGAGAGGCGCAGGCACCATCTTCACGAGTCAGTCTTGCAGAAGGCGGTGAAAGAGGCCGTGCAAAAAGCCGGGGTTCTCAAGCCGGCAAGCCCGCACACGTTTCGCCATTCTTTTGCCACGCACTTGCTCGAAGATGGCTACGATATCCGAACGGTCCAAGAGCTTTTGGGTCACACGGATGTGACGACTACCATGATTTATTATGCGCAGACAGTAGTTATGCGCAGTGAGGTGCCCTAACCCTTTTGATTGCAGGGCCATCTGGTTGGTGGCACTCCACATAACAATCTGGTTGCGGTTGGCGGAGCTCGGTTCAGACCTGGCATGGGTATCCCCCGATGTTTTACAAAGAACGGAGCCACTCAAGAAGGTTCTTGTTCTGTTGCCAGGATGGAATCGCTTGGACCGGCGAAGAGTCGCTGATTCTCTCAAGAGCATTTCGCTTCATCTCAAGATTTGCCCTCGCATAGATCTGAGTCGTTTTGACGTCCACATGGCCCAGGAAGTCCCGGATCATCTCAGGGGTGATTCCACTCTGTAACAGGTGCATTCCTTTGGTGTGGCGAAGCATGTGCGGAGTCACCGTTCGGTTCAGACCCGCACGCTTGCTTCGTGCCTTCCTGACATGTTTTTGAAGGATGTAGCGGATTCCAGAACGGGATAATCGTTGGTCGCATCCGTTGCGGAAAAGAGGCCGGTCAAACTGTTCGGGACGATCCAAATGGTTTTCGTGCATATGATCGCGTAGGAGCTGGACGGTCTTCTGCATCAAAGGTACAGCACGCATCTTGCGTCCCTTTCCTATAAGGCGCACCTGCGCGGGTGGATCCAATCGCACGTCTCCCGCTGAAAGATCGATCAGCTCCTGAACTCGCGCTCCGGTATCGTAGAGGATGCTTAGCAAAACCGCGTCTCTTCGGCCCCCTGGATTTGTCAGGTCCGGCTGCGCCAGAATTTCACCCAAGTCCTCTTTGGAAAGATAACCAACCGTCGGACGGGCGTGTCGGCGCTGGGGAATGGCGAGGATTTTTTGGCACTGAAGCAGGCGGTCGGGCTCCTCGGACTGAACATATCGGAAAAATGCGTGCAGGGCGGCAAGGCGATGGTTTCGTGTAGTGGGCGCAGAGCCCCTTTCTCTTTCCAAGTAATCCAGGAACGCTTCCACCAAAGAAACATCGATCTGTTCGAGACGTAGTCTTTCCGGCGCGATTCCCTGGACATCGCGGCAGAATCTGAGAAGGAGAGTAAACACGTCGCGGTATGCCTTGATGGTATTGGGGCTCATATTCCGCTGTGCGGCCAGGTAATGGGTCAAAAAGGTCGTCACGTGAACTGAGAGATCGGTCGGTTTCATAGCTCAATCCTCCTCGGAATGACCTCACCGAAGACCGCGTCGAGTCGCGCTGTGATCTCGGGAAAAAGTTCTGCGGTGAGATGAAGATAGCGCTGCGTTCCCAAAAGATGCTGATGGCCCAGGTAGGTGGCCAGAAGGGGAAGTTTGGCGTTGAGATCCTCGCCGTCTCGATACCAACGCAGTAAGGTATGGACTGCGAAGGTGTGGCGAAGATCGTGGACCCTGGGTCCCTTGCCTCGTCCGGCGTGAGCAATCCCACACTGCAGTAGCAGTTTACGAAACAGGCCGTAAACGGTCCGCAAGCTGTAGGGTCCTGCATCGGGCGCCGGGAAGAATATCGCATCGAGCGGGCAATTTTCGAAACGGGCGGCGTACTTGCGTAAGCGATTCACCAGCGACAGGGCGAGAGGAACCAGGCGATCTTTTCTAAACTTTCCTTGGTGTACAGTGACGATACCTTGATCGAGGTCTGCGTCTCGGACACGTAGATTCAACACTTCCCCGAGACGAAAACCGCAGCCATACAGGAGGCGGAAAACTTCGGGCATAATCAGGTGCCGCAGAGGCGAACGTGCGGTGGGTTCGAGCGCGTCCACGGCTTGAAGGAGCTTTCCAATCTCTTCATGAGTCAAAATTCTTGGTGTAAAACTCGATTGACCTCGTGGAGCCAGTGTTGAATCGGGCACATACGCAGAATAACCAAGCCGGAACAGGAACCTGGAGAACTGGCGAACGACCATGACCCGTTGCTGTTGGGTTCTGGGACTTTCGTGGGTCCTCTTGGCTAACCATTTTTGGGCGATGGGTCGAGGTAACTCATAGGTCGTCAACCCTTCCTGGACCAGCAAATGGTCGAGGCACCGCAAGATTCGGCTTGGCTCATGATACTGGTATCCACAGGCGTTCTTTTCCTGGACAAATCTGTCCATGAGAGGAGCGAGGATGCTTTGGAACTGAGCGCTGGATTGATCATTCGGCATGATTCACCTCCTCAGTATCCAACGCCACGCTGCGCAAGGCTTCCACATCGGCTTTGGCGTAAATGCGTGTCGATTCCAAACTGGTATGCCCCAAGATGTCCGCAATGGTGGGAAAAGGAGTACCCTGCTCCAGAAGCCGAGTTGCCAGAGTGTGGCGAAGGGAATGGATTCCTCGCTTTTGTGGAGTGCGAAATGTGATCCCCGCCAGTTGGCGCCAATACGTAACAACGTCGTATAGGTTGTTGTTTCGACCAAAAGGATCAAAAGGAGGGTTCAATTTGAGGAAGATCTCTCGGTGCGCGGTTTTGGGACGACCCGATCTCAAGTAGTCGATCAATGCTTCGCCGACCTCTTCGGTCAGAGGCAGGCTGAGGGGCGTGGTCGTTTTCGACTGCGTAATCTCTATCCTGGAATCTTCCCAATGGAGATGATCCAGTTTCAGTGTGCGAATATCCCCGGTACGCAATCCCAACCGGCATGCCAGCAAGAGAATGGCGTAATCCCGTTTGCCTTTGGCCGAACTGCGATCGATCGCCCCGAGCAGCTTGATGATGAGCTCGTGATCCCACACCGAGGGGATACTGGCATCTCTGTGAACACGGATTGTTGGCAACTCCGCACTGAGATCTTTTTGGAGAATCCCACGCATGGTCAGGAACCGAAGAAAGGAACGCACATCCGAGACCAGTCGCGAGACGGTGTTCGGCTTTCAAGTGACCCCGAAAAGACAGGAATTCGGACAGATCCAGCGCCTGAATCTGGCCCAGGGTCCTCGCTTTCCTCGAACTCAGAAAATCCAAAAAGATCGTGAGTTCCCCGCTACGCTTTTGAAGGGTCGCCGGCCGAAACTGAAGTCGATCCTTACAGTACTGTTCGTAGTCCTGAAGCACCTTCTTTGTGGCCGGACAAAGATGGATCTCTTCGATGTCGGTGCGGGCACGTCCGATGCGGCCGTATTGAGCAAAGTCCGCAAGCACCTTTACAGCAACCACGATATGCCGCCGCCATTCCTCGCCCGGCTCATCCACCACTTCATTCCCAACCGGATACTCCTCCACAAAGCGAGCTGCCAGATTCCCGGAAAACTCAACTCCCAGTTTCTTCTGGCGGGAAAACTCGATGAAGTGTTCCCATATTGCTCGATACCGATTCAGCGATCTCCTGCTGTACCCTAACTGCTTGAGCTCGCCCAAGGCATTCTCAACGAGTCGGCCCAGCGGCGAGTTCTCCGAAACTAAACGATTGGATTGATCCATGATCGACCTCCTTTGAAATGGCGGCGACCCCTATGGCCACCGAGGAGATCATCGTGAAATCTTATGTGCTGCGATAAAAGAGAAATGACCTGACAGGCAAGCACTTACCGACGCGACTCTACATAACCATCCACTGCGCATAATACACCATCGTGGTGCTCACGTCGCTGTGTCCCAGGAGTTCCTGCACGGTCCGGATGTCGTAGCCATCTGCCCGCACGTGGGTCGCAAAGGAATGACGCAAGGTGTGCGGGCCAGCTGGCTTCGCGATGTTGGCCTTGAGCCAGGCATCTTTGACGGCCTTCTGGAGAACCGCAATCCTGCCCCGTACAACAGTATCGCCATCAACCAGGGCGTGCCATTCAGTAGTCAACCGAGCTGGCAATCAGATTTATCAAGGGCGCGTGTTGACCATCTACTTACGTGAGTCGCGGCAATATTCTTATGTTGAATTTACTCCCACCTTGTGCAAACCTGATTTTTCGTATGACCGAACCAGCGGCAAATCTCCTGCGCGAAATTCCCTCGGTGGACCGGCTGCTCAAGCATCCGCGCTGTGAGATTTTATTAACCCGCTACAACCGCGACTATGTCACGCAAAAGTGCCGCGAAGCGCTCGATCAATTGCGTGCCGCCATCAGGCAAGGGAAGGGCGCGAGTAGCGACGATGATGCATTAATCGGCCAGGTCGAAGCGCGCATCGCGGCGGAGAGCCGGCCCGGCCATATCCGCGTCGTCAATGCCACCGGCACGATCCTGCACACCAATCTGGGGCGGGCGCTGCTGGCGCCGGAGGCCATCGATGCCATGACCGCCGTGGGCAGCTACCCGGTGAACTTGGAATACGATCTCGCCGCCGGCAAGCGCGGGCGGCGTGAAGAGACGCTGCAAAATCTGCTGGTCGAGCTCACCGGCGCGGAAGCCGCCACGGTAGTCAATAATAATGCCGCCGCCGTTCTGCTGGGTCTCAACACCCTTGCCCAAGGCAAAGAGGTCATCGTCTCGCGCGGCGAGCTGATCGAGATCGGCGGCGCCTTTCGCATCCCCGAGATCATGGCCAAGAGCGGCGCGCTATTAAAGGAAGTCGGCAGCACCAACCGCACCCATACGGCCGACTACGAGAACGCCATCGATGAAAAAACCGCGCTGCTTTTGAAAGTCCACACCAGCAATTACAAGGTCGTCGGCTTCACCTCGGAAGTCACCCTCGAAGAGCTGGTGGCCATCGGCCAGCGGCACAAGCTTCCGGTCATGGAAGACCTGGGCAGCGGCGCGCTCATAGATCTCAGCCGTTACGGCTTGCCCAAGGAACCCATCGTCGCCGAGCGCATCGCTGCCGGCGCCGACGTGATCACGTTTAGCGGCGACAAAATTCTTGGGGGGCCCCAAGCGGGTTTGATGGTCGGCAAGCAAGCACTCATCGGCCGGATCAACAAGAATCCTCTGCAGCGGGCATTGCGCTGCGGCAAACTGACCTTGGCGGCGCTGGAAGCGACACTGCGTCTGTACCGCCAGTCGCCGGACATCGCGCAGGCGATTCCGACGCTCAGAGCGTTCACCCGTTCGCCCGCCGACATTCGTGCTACGGGCGAAAAAGCCGCCGCCCAACTACGCACGGCCCTGGGCCAGGAGTTTCGGGTCTACGTCGAAGAATCCACTTCACAAATCGGCAGCGGCGCGCTGCCCACCGAAGAACTGCCCACGTTCGTGATCGCGCTTGAACATGACAAACAAAGCGCCAACGCCATCGCCGCCAAATTTCGCGGCGCCGTCCCGCCGGTCATCGGCAGAATCAAAGACGACCGTTTTCTACTCGACCTGCGCACGATCTTCGACGCCAACGAATTGGTACCAAATTTCAGCGCGACAGAGAAAGTGTAGTGATTCCAGCATTACCTGGCCATGACCAAAGTTATTGGTTCAATGTTCAACGTTCAATGTTCAAGGTGGGACTGGGTCGCTGAACCCGGAACCTTGAACCGAGGCGCCACGTTGAACATTGAACCTTGAACCTTGAACAGACGAAGCCCTTGAACCGCGTCGAAGGCGTCACCTTGAACCTTGAACCTTGAACCTTAAACTGAATTCAAGATGCCCTACATCATCGGCACCGCCGGCCATATCGATCACGGTAAAACCAGCCTGATCAAAGCGCTTACCGGCCAGGACACCGACCGGCTCAAGGAAGAAAAAGAGCGCGGCATCTCCATCGACCTGGGCTTCGCGCACCTCACCCTGCCTGACGGCACGGAGTTCGGCGTCGTCGACGTCCCCGGCCATGAGCGGTTTATCAAGAACATGCTGGCCGGAGCCCATGGCATTGACCTCGTGCTTTTCACCGTGGCGGCCGACGACGGCGTCATGCCGCAGACCGAGGAGCATCTGGACATCGTCCATCTCCTCGGCGTCAAGATGGCGCTCTTCGTGATCACCAAGGCGGACCTGGTTCCGGCCGGGCGCATCGCCGAAGTCGAGGAAGAGATCGAGATTTTGACCCTGGGCACCACCTTGGAGGGCTCGCCGAAAATTCCCGTGTCCTCGGTTACCGGCCAAGGCATCGACGAACTGAAAAGCCGCATCGCGGAAATCCTGAAAAGCCGCAACCAGGCGGCGCCGCAACGGTTATTTTCGCTTACCGGTTGACCGCGCCTTTGTGCTCCAGGGTCATGGCGTCGTGGTTACCGGGACCGCTTTGAGCGGTGAAGTCAAAGTCGGCGAGCAAGTCCGCTGCCTGCCGGGAGATCATCTATTTCGCGTCCGCAGCGTGCAAGTCCACGGCCATTCCGTCGACAGCGCCTGTTGGGGACAGCGCGTGGCCATGAATTTGACCGGCCCGGAACGCGCGTCCATTGAACGCGGCCAAGTGATTTGCCACGAAAAGCTTGCGCTGACATCGGACCGTTTCGATGCCTTTCTCGAAGTCCGGCCGGCGGCCGCCAAAGGCATCAAGAACCACCAGCGGGTCCGTATTCACATGGGCGCGGCAGAACGCCTGGGGAAAATCGTTTTGCTCGGCGCAAAGGAAAAAGCTGAACCCAAGGAATCCGCGTATTGCCAGATCACACTGAACGAGCCCCTGCTGGTCTTGCGCGGCGATCACTTCATCGTCCGCGATGAAACGGCCCAGCGCACGCTTGGCGGCGGTCTGGTAATTCATCCCTGGGCCAGGCGCCACAAACGGGGCGAGAAAGACCTTGCCGCGCGGTTGGAAGCGCTGCACAATGGAGACACGAGCCAGCTGATCGAAACCTTTATCAACGAAAGCGAAGCCTTCGCGCTGCCCCTCGGGCCGATCCACCAGTTTCTCAACGTCCATGAAGACGAGGCGAGGGAGAAAACCGACAGGATCAAAACACTGCGCGGGCTTCACGCCGAGGGTGAAAAGCTCTACGCGACGGAACCCAAGTGGCAGAGAGTCAAGGAAACCCTGCTCGCCGCGCTCAAGGCTTTCCACGCCGGTCATCCTCTGGTTCCCGGCATGGATATGGAGGAACTGCGCGGCAAACTCCCCTACGCTCTTCCGCCCAAGATTTTCCGTGTCGTGATCGACACCCTAGCCGGCGAGCAAACCATCGCCAAGGAAGAAAACCTACTGCGCCTGGCAAGCCACCGGGTGCAACTGGGCGGCCAGGAAAAAACTCTGATGGAGCGCATCAAGAATATCCTCGGCGCGCAGCCCTTGGCACCGCCTGATTTAAAAGACGTCGAAAAGCAGCTTGGGCTAAATCGCGCCAAGCTCACCGAAGTCATCCGTCTACTGGAACGCGACGGATCGGTGGTGCGCGTCACCACCGATATGTATTTTCTTGCCGGCAGCATCGACCAGCTCAGGACGACGCTCAAGAATTATTTGACGGAAAAAGGCGAGATGACCGCCGCGTCGTTCCGCGACCTGATCGGTTCGACGCGCAAGTACACGATCCCGCTCTTGGAATACTTCGATCGCGACGGCTTGACCATTCGCATCGGCGACGCGCGGCGGCTCAAGGCGCAGCCGGAAAAACCGAAGCCGTCGCGTTGAAATAAACCGTCGGTGGAATTAGACTGAGTTTTCTATGATGCTCGGCAAGAAAAAAGCCATAAGACTGACGCAGACGGTCAAGGCCGCGGGTTGAGCTGCCAAGCTCGGCCCCGCCGACCTCGTGCAAGTTTTGCACGGCCTGCCAAAGTTTAATAACCCGGACATGCTGGTCGGCACCGAGACCGCCGACGACGCTGGGGTGTTTCGCCTGCGTCCCGACCTGGCCATCGTCAACACCGTGGACTTCTTCACGCCCATTGTCGACGACCCCTACACCTTCGGCCAAATTTCCGCGGCCAATTCGTTGAGCGATATTTACGCCATGGGCGGAGAGCCCAAAACCTGCCTCAATATCGTTTGCTTCCCCAAGGGCAAGATGGACATGGAAATTCTCGGCGAGATTCTCAAAGGCGGCGCCGAAAAAGTCAAAGAAAGCGGCGCCGTGGTGATCGGCGGCCATAGCATCATCGACGAAGAGATCAAATTCGGCATGGCGGTCACCGGCACCATTCATCCGGACAAGATTTTTCGCAACGTTGGCGTCCAGGAAGGCGACGCGCTGATCTTGACCAAAGCGCTGGGAACGGGAATCATTTCCACCGCGCTGAAAAAGGGCAAAGCCGCCAAGGAAAGCGTCGACGAAGCGGTGCGCTCCATGAGCACGCTCAATGCCGCCGCTTCCACCGTGATGCGCAGATTCCCGGTGCACGCCTGCTCGGACGTCACGGGTTTTGGCCTGCTCGGCCATGCGCTGGAAATGGCCAGTGGCAGCAGCGTGACGCTTGTCATCGAAGCAGCCAAAATGCCGCTTCTCCCCCGCGCGCCGCGCTTGGCGGAGAAGGGCTATCTCACCGGCGGCTGCAAGCGAAACCGCGACTATCTAAACGACAAGATGGTCATCGAGCCGACGGTGCGCGAAGGACTGGCGGAAGTTGCCATCGATCCGCAAACCTCCGGCGGGCTATTGATCGCGGTTGCCAAACGCCACGCCGCCAAACTCATCGACGAACTTCACGCCGCCGGTGTCAAAGAGGCTGTAGCGGTGGGCTACGCGACTTCACTGCAAAAGCCCTGGGTGCGGCTGATCTAACCCCGGCCAAGCTCTGCTCGGCAGCTCAGATTCGAGCCTTTAGGGCTGACTCCCGGCTCTCGTGTTCTCTTTTTTTACTTTTCAGTCGGACAGGCATTTACTCAAACAACCCGGCATGGCATCCTATAGGTAGAAACGCCGACTTCGAGATGGCCATGAGCGAAAGCCCTTTCATCAATCCCCTGCCGTCGATCACTATCGCGGAGATCATCGACATCTTCCTGGTAGCGACACTGCTTTACACTGCCGTGGTCTGGGCGCAGCGCACGCGCGCGGCGCTCGTCGTCCGGGGCATCTTGGTTTTTGGCGGCATCTACATCATCGCCCGCTATCTCGAGTTGCAAATGGTGGCATGGATATTTCAGGGCTTTTTCGCGATTTTTTTGATCATGATCGTGGTCATTTTTCAGGAAGAGCTCAGACACCTGTTCGAGCAGACCGCGGTGTGGAGTCTTAACTTCAAGAAACCGCGGTCGTTGCGCAGCGAGTCCAGCGACGTTATCGCGCGCACTTTGGCCGATCTCGCGAAATCAAAAACCGGCGCGCTTATCGTGATCCGCGGCAAGGACCCATTGGAACGGCATATTACCGGCGGGATTCCGCTCGACGGCAAGTTGAGCGGGCCGTTGCTGAGAAGCATATTCGATACCCACTCGCCGGGACATGACGGCGCGGTGCTGGTGGAGGACCGTCAAATCACCCGCTTCGCGGCGCACCTGCCGCTGTCCAAGGATCTGAGCCAAACCGCCAATGCGGGCACGCGTCACAGCGCCGCGTTGGGTCTGGCCGAGCTGTGCGACGCGCTCTGCCTCGTGGTTTCGGAAGAACGCGGACAAGTATCCGTGGCGCGCAACAGCAGATTGCGTTTGGTAGATAATCTCCGGGAAATCGCCGCCGCCATCGACGATTTTTTACAGGAGAAGTTTCCCACCCAAGAAAATAAAGGAAACTCCCTCGATTTGTTCCGGAAAAATTGGATTGCCAAGGCGGCTTCGCTCTCTCTCGCTCTCGGTTTCTGGTATGTCTTCGTGCCCGGGGCGAGAACCATACAGGTCAATTACAAGATTCCGGTGAGCGTGCAAAATTTACCGGCGCACTTGGCAATCGAAGAGATCCAACCGGCGGAAGTCAACGCCAAGTTCAACGGGCCGCGGCGCGCCTTCTATCTTTTCGATTTGAGAAAAACCAAGGTCACCGTGGACGTCACCATGGCTGAGATGGGCCGGCGGACGTTTAACATTTCGGAGCAGAATCTGCGCTATCCGAAAGAATTGACACTGGAAGAATTGAGTCCGTCTACGATAAGGGTTCTGGTCAAAAAAGCGCCCCGACAGGAGACCCCCGAACGGGGTTAATTCGCTTGCTTTCTGCGCCGCCACGCTTCTCCGATTGTTTACCTATCGTTCGTGCGCGCCGGAGAAGGTCAAACCCTATACAGATTCGTCGGGACTGATATTTGGTGACAAATTTGGCGTGCGCTTTGTGTATACTTTTTTGCGCGGTTTTAAACGATGAATTTTAAATTTACCCTCAGCACTTGCGTTCTACTGTTGATGCTTACTTTTGCTGGCTCGGATGCTGCCCTGGCAGGCGCTCCGACGGATCAAGTTCGCGCCACCGTCGATCAAGTTCTCGCCATTCTCAAAGACCCGAGCCTGAAATCCGACGCGGCCAAGAAAGACCGCCGCACCAGATTAGGCGAAGCGATATTGCCGAGGTTTGACTTCGAGGAAATGGCGAAGCGCTCACTGGGCGCGGAATGGCGGCAGCGGACCGCGGCCGAACAAAAAGAGTTCATTCGCCTGCTTACCGATCTGCTCAAGAACTCTTACGTCACTTCCATTGAAAGCTACCACGGCGACAAAGTCGTCTATGGCCGCGAGTCCCAGGACGGCCAATTCGCCGGAGTTGATACCGCCGTTTTCGCGCGGGAGGGCGAGCAGTTCGCGATCAGCTACCGCATGCATCTCGTGGACGGAAATTGGAGGGTTTTCGATGTCGTGATCGAAAATATCAGCATCGTGAATAATTTCCGCTCGCAATTTCGCCGCTTCCTCGGCCGGTCTTCCTTTGAGGAACTGCTGCGCGCGATGCGCGACAAAATCAGTCAACCGTGACTCATCTGGGCTTATAGCGCTCGCTCGAAAATTAATTCGTCATCGCGGATACTAACTTAATACTATGCTTGAGGACGTGAACATGGCGAGGTGGTCGCATGTCCGGTAAGAGGATCCTGACGCGCAATATTAGTATTAAGGAAGGCCGCAGCCGCGTCATCATTGAAGGCATAGAGCCGCAAGTCGACGGCGGCGCATTCCCCGCCAAGCGCGTTGTCGGAGACAGAGTAACGGTCGAGGCCGATATTTTCGCCGACGGCCACGACTCGTTGTCGGCCGTGCTGCTCTATCGGAAGGAAAGCGAAAAGCAATGGGCGGAAACACCGATGACCTTTTTAGTCAACGACCGCTGGCGCGGAGAATTTCAGGTCACCGAGTTGGGCGACTACTATTATACTGTTCAAGGCTGGGTGGATCGATTCAAGTCATGGCGCCACGGCTTTGCCAAAAAGGTCGAAGCGAACCAAGAGGTGTCCTTGGACTTGCTAAGCGGCGCGGATCTGGTCGATCTCGGCGCCAGGCGCGCCGCGGGTGATGACCGAAGGGCTCTGGAGGGTTTCGCCAAAGCCATGCGCTCAAAAAACGCGCCGGGCGTCCGAACAGGTGCTGCGGGCTCTTGACGACGGTCTGGCGGCATTGATGGATAAATATCCCGAGCGCCGCTGGGCCGCGACTTATGGCAAAGAACTTTGCGTCAGCGTCGACCGGCAAAAGGCGCAGTTCAGCACATGGTATGAAATGTTTCCCCGCTCCTGCGCGCCGAAGGCCGGCGAGCACGGCACGCTCAAGGACTGTATCGCGCGCCTCCCCTATGTCGCGTCCATGGGCTTCGACGTGCTTTATCTGGCGCCGGTTCATCCCATCGGTTACTCGTTTCGCAAGGGAAAGAACAACGCGCTGGCGGCGAGCACTGACGACGTCGGCAGCCCCTGGGCCATCGGCGCCAAGGAAGGCGGCCACAAGGCGATTCACCCGCAGCTCGGCACGCTGAAAGATTTCAAACAGCTGGTCACAAAAGCGCAGACACACGGGATTGAAATCGCATTGGATATCGCCTTTCAATGCACACCGGATCATCCCTACGTGAAGGAACACCCGGAGTGGTTCCGCAAGCGCCCGGACGGCACGATCCAGTACGCGGAGAATCCTCCGAAGAAATACCAAGACATCTACCCCATCGATTTCGAGAGTGACGACTGGGAAGCCCTCTGGAACGAACTCAAGAGTGTCATCGAATTCTGGTGCGAACAGGGCGTGCGTATTTTTCGCGTCGATAATCCGCACACCAAAGCATTTCCCTTCTGGGAATGGGTCATCGCCGAAATCAAGAGGCATTATCCCGACGCGCTTTTCCTGGCGGAAGCATTCACGCGCCCGAGAGTCATGTACCGCCTCGCCAAAATCGGCTTCAGCCAGTCTTACACATACTTTGCCTGGCGCAACACCAAGTGGGAGTTGACCCAGTACTTCACGGAGCTCACGCAGTCAGAGGTGCGGGAATTCTTCCGGCCCAACCTTTGGCCCAACACGCCGGATATCCTGACCGAGTATCTCCAATTCGGCGGCCGACCGGCCTTCATGGCGCGCCTGGTTTTGGCGGCGACTCTGGGCGCCAATTACGGCATCTATGGCCCGGCCTTCGAGCTTTGTGAAAATGTCGCGCGAGAGCCAGGCAGCGAGGAGTATCTCAATTCGGAGAAGTACGAGATCAAGCATTGGGACCTAGATCGGCCCGACAGCCTGAAAGATTTCATCGCGCGGGTCAACCGCATTCGGCGCGAAAACCGGGCTCTGCAAAGCGACCGGTATTTGCGTTTTCACCCCGTCGATAACGACGCGCTAATTTGCTTCAGTAAACAAACCGAAGATCTGAGCAATGTCATCGTGACGGTGGTGAATCTCGACCCGCACCATAGCCAATCGGGCTGGGTGGAACTGTCCATGAAGGAGCTCGGCCTTGATCCCCAGCAGCCCTTCCAAATGCATGAGCTCTTAACGAACGCGCGGTATCTTTGGCACGGAGCCAAAAATTATGTGCAATTGGATCCCGCCAGCGTGCCCGCGCAGATTTTCCGCGTGCGCCACCGCCTGCGGCGCGAGCAGGATTTCGATTATTTTTTGTAACTGGAAATCGCCGAACATGAAGCGCAAAGCACGAAACGCGGAAACCGTGATCCTGGACGATAACCCGCGCTGGTATAAAGACGCGGTGATCTACGAAGTCCACGTGCGCGCCTACTGCGATGGCAACGGCGACGGCATCGGCGACATTATCGGGCTTACGGAAAAACTCGATTACCTCCACGACCTCGGCGTCACGGCGCTCTGGCTGCTGCCGTTTTATCCCTCACCGCTGCGCGACGACGGTTACGATATCGCCGATTACACCGCCATCCATCCCGACTACGGCACGCTTCAAGACTTCAGAGTCTTTTTGCGCGAAGCGCACCGCCGCTCCATCCGCGTGATCACCGAGCTGGTTATCAATCATACTTCCGATCAGCACCCCTGGTTTCAGCGCGCGCGGGAATCCAAGCCCGGCAGCAGCGCGCGGAAATTCTACGTTTGGAGCGACAGCCCGGATCGCTATCAAGAGGCGCGCATCATTTTCAAAGACTTCGAGCCCTCCAACTGGTCCTGGGACCCTGTCGCCAAGGCTTACTACTGGCACCGCTTTTATTCCCACCAACCCGATCTGAACTTCGATCATCCGGAAGTGCAAAAAGCGCTTTTCAGCGTGTTGGATTTCTGGCTCGACATGGGCGTCGACGGCCTGCGTTTGGACGCCGTGCCCTATCTCTACGAGCGTGAGGGCACCAACTGCGAAAATCTCCCGGAGACCCACTCCTTTTTAAAGGAGCTCAGGCAGCATGTGGACAAGAATTACAAGAACCGCATGCTGCTCGCCGAAGCGAATCAGTGGCCGGAAGACGCCGTTGCCTACTTCGGCGCCGGCGACGAGTGCCAGATGGCGTTTCATTTTCCGGTGATGCCGAGACTTTTCATGGCCCTCCATATGGAGGACCGCTTTCCGATCATCGATATCCTCAAGCAAACGCCGGCGATTCCGGAATCGAGCCAGTGGGCGATGTTCCTGCGCAATCATGATGAGCTGACGCTGGAAATGGTCACGGACGAAGACCGCGACTACATGTACAAAGTCTACGCCACCGATTCGCGGGCGCGCATCAATCTCGGCATCCGCCGCCGCCTCGCGCCGCTGCTCACGAGCAATCGAAGACGCATAGAATTACTGAATAGTTTGCTCTTTTCCCTCACCGGCACGCCGGTGATTTACTACGGCGACGAGATCGGCATGGGGGATAATATCTATCTCGGCGACCGCAACGGCGTGCGCACGCCCATGCAATGGAGCGCTGATCGCAATGCCGGCTTTTCCCGCGCCAATCCGCAGAAACTTTTTTTGCCCGTGATCATCGACCCCGAGTATCACTATGAAACCGTCAACGTCGAGGCGCAGCAGCAAAATCCCAGCTCGCTTCTCTGGTGGATGAAGCGGCTCGTGCTCTTGCGCAAAAGCTACCGGGCCTTCGGCGAGGGCAGTATCGAGTTTCTCTTGCCGGAAAACCGCAAGGTGCTGGTCTTCATCCGCCGCTACCAGGACGAAATCATTCTGGTTGCGGCGAATCTTTCTCGCTTCGTGAATTACGCCGAGCTCGACCTTTCAGCCTACAAAGGGATGGTGCCGGTGGAACTGTTCGGCTACACGCGTTTTCCGCCTATCGGCGAGTTGCCGTACTTTCTCACCCTCGGGCCCCATGCCTTTTACTGGTTCAAGGTCGAAGCGCCGCAAGTTTCCACAGCCGGCGCGGCGGTCCAAGCATTCGAGCCGGAAAAATTGGAAGTTGCGGGCGTCTGGGAAGAGATTCTTCACGGTAAAGCACTGGCGCAGTTGGAACGCGCGCTGCCGGCGTATTTCCTGAGTTCCCGTTGGTTCGGCGGCAAAGCGCAGCAAATCAGGTCGCTAAAAAATATCGACATCATTCCCTTCGCCGCCGATTCCGTGAGCGCTTATTTCACCACCTGGGAAGTACAGTTTCTCGGCGCCGCGACGGAGAGCTATTTGCTGCCGCTTGCCTTTGCCGCCGGCGATCGCGCCTTCGAACTGCGCCAGGCCAACCCCCAGGCCGTGATCACGCAGTTAAAAGTCAGGGAGAAAGATCGCGAGACCGAAGGGGTGCTGTATGACGCGCTTTACGACACGGGCTTTTGCAAAGCGCTCCTTTCGGCGGTAGCGCGCGGGCGGCATTACAAAGGCCGCGCCACCGAAGTCAGGGCGCAGCCATCGAAGGTCTTCCGCGATCTGCGCGGCGGCGCAAACGCGCCGCTCGAGCCCTCTATTCTCAAACGCGAGCAAAGCAACACTTCTGTGGTCTACGGCGACAGGATGATTCTAAAGGTCTTCCGCCGCGTTACCGAAGGGCTCAACCCGGATCTCGAGATCGGCCGCTTTCTCACGGAGAAGGCCGGCTTCGCGCATACCCCGTCCCTCGCCGGTTCTCTTGAAATGCGCAAAGGGCGCGGCGAACCTTCTACAGTGGGTATCCTCCAGGGGCTAGTGGCAAACGAGGGCGACGCCTGGCGTTACACCCTCGACAGTCTCGGCCGTTACTTTGAAGAAATCTTGACGCGCCAACCGCGTTATGAAGATGCGGTGCTGCCGGAACAGCCGCTGGTGGACTTGACGGAACAGGAAACTCCTGCCTTCGCCCAGGAATTGATCGGTTCCTATTTGCCTTCGGCCCACCGCTTGGGACAGCGCACCGGCGAACTGCATGTGGCGCTGGCATCCGACCCCAAGAACCCGGCCTTCGCGGCGGAACCGTTTACGGCGCTTTATCGCCGCTCGCTGTATCAAAGCCTGCGGACTTTGGCCGACCAATCCCTTACGCTATTAGGCAAACGCATCAAAGGAGTGCCCGAAGAGCTTCGCGCCGATGCTGAGAAAGTCCTAAAATTGGAAAATGCAATCTTCGACCGCTTTCGCCAAATAATCGAAGCCAAGATCAGCGCCATGTGCATCCGCTGCCACGGCGACTATCATCTCGGACAGGTGCTTTTTACCGGCAAGGATTTCATCATTATCGACTTCGAAGGCGAACCGGCCCGCCCGGTAACGGAGCGGCGCATCAAGCGCTCACCCCTGCGCGACGTCGCCGGCATGCTGCGTTCTTTCAACTACGCGGCGGTGACCAAGCTGAAAAATGGCGGGATGCGGCCGGAGGATCTGGCCCAACTGCAACCCTGGGCCCGCTACTGGAATCTCTGGGTCTCGGTCAATTATTTGAAAGGATATCTCGCGGCCACCCGGGGAGCCGCTTTCATGCCTAAAGCCCGCGCGGAAATCGCGTTGATGTTGGACGTCTATATGCTCGAAAAGGCGATCTACGAGTTGGGCTATGAACTCAACAACCGGCCCGATTGGGTGAGCGTGCCCATCGAAGGGATTTTGACTCTGCTCCATCAGCGCGAATAGACGCAAACAAATGGTGGCGGAAAAACTACTGCGCCGCGCTGCGTGGCTATTCAACGTGCAGGCCGTTCACTATGACGGGTTGGGCCGAAGGGTCGAACCGCCACCAGAATCGATCTTGAGGGTGCTCGGCATGGTCGGCGCGCACGTCGATAAGATGTCCGATCTTGCCGGCGCGCTGAGAGAGCGGCGGCAGTTTCTCTGGCAGCAAGCGATTGACCCCGTTATCGTTGCCTGGAACGGCGGCCCGACGTGTCTCAAACTGCGGGTACCGAGCCAGTTGGCGCAAGCCGCGGTGAGCTATGCGGTGGCACTTGAAAGTGGCGCGAGGGTCGAAGGCGCGCTATGCGATGATCCCAAATCGAAGCCGGTCGAACGCGAGATCGAGGGCAAGCGCTATGTGACCCGGCGGCTTTATCTCGCCGAGCAACTTCCTCTCGGTTACCACCTCATGCAGGTACGGATCGGCGACCTTGATCTTGTGACTCATTTGTTTGCGGCCCCGTCCAAAGCCTATGGCGGCGCGGATCAGGAGAACAAATCCTGGGGTCTCTTTTGTCCCCTCTACGCTCTCGCTTCTGAGAAAAGCTGGGGCGCCGGCGATTTTTCCGATCTCGGCGCCTTAGTCAACTTCGCGGGCGAGCTCGGCGGCCATGCGATTGCCACCTTGCCTTTACTCTCGGCATTTTTGGACGAGCCATTCAATCCGAGCCCCTATGCTCCCGTGAGCCGGCTCTTTTGGAACGAATTCTTTCTCGACGTCGATCGCATCGCGGAACTTAAGCGATGCGTCGCCGCGAGATCAATCATTCGTTCTGCCGGTTTTCAAACCGAGATGGACAGGTTGCGCGCCGCGCCCCTGGTCGACTACCGCCGCGCCATGGCCCTCAAGCGCAAAGTACTCAACGAGCTCTTGAGGTGTCTTCTGCGGCAACCGTCCGAAAGGCGCGCCCAGTTTGAGCGCTTCGTCGCCACTCATCCGGTGGCCCAGGATTACGCTGCCTTTCGCGCTAAAACCGATGGCGAACGCAAGCCCTGGCAGCGGTGGGAGGGCGCCAGCCGGGATGGCACGCTTCGTCCCGGCGACTATGTTGAACATATCAAGCAGTATCATCTCTACGTACAGTGGCAGGCTCATGAACAGATGCGCGTTCTCGGCGAGAAAACCAAAGCCGGCGGCCCGGCGCTCTACCTGGATTTTCCCCTGGGAGTAAACCGCGACGGTTACGATGTCTGGCGCGAACGCGATGCATTTGCCCTCGATGCCAGCGGTGGGGCGCCGCCGGACGGTTTTTTCACCAAGGGACAAGACTGGGGCTTTCCGCCGCTCCACCCCGAAGGGCTTCGGCGCCAGGGTTACCGTTATTACATTCACTGCGTGCGCCATCACTTACAATACGCCAAGATGCTGCGCATCGATCACGTCATGGGGCTGCACCGCTCGTACTGGGTGCCGGCCGGCTTCGCGCCTACTGAAGGCGTCTATGTGCGTTATCCCGCCGAAGAATTCTACGCCGTGTTGAATTTGGAATCGCACCGCCACAAAGCGCAGATCGTCGGAGAGAATCTCGGCACCGTGCCGTCTGCGGTCAACGCCGCCATGGAGCGGCACGGCGTACGCGGCATGCATGTGGGCCAATTTGGCGTGCGCCCCGACCCGCATGATGCGCTGGACAAACCGCTGCGCCGAACCGTCGCCAGTCTCAACACCCATGACACGCCGACCTTTGCCGGCTTTTGGAGCGGCGCAGACATTGACGAGCGCGTGGCGCTCGGGCTCATAAACGAATCGGACAGCCCCACCGAACATGGCTACCGCGCGGCGCAGCGCGACGCGCTGGTGAGCTATCTTCGCGCTGGCAAGTGGTTAGACAACAGCGAACCCACGCCGGCAGCGGTGCTTCGCGCCTGGCTTTGCGTTCTGGCGGAGAGCGAGGCCGATTTTTTGCTCATAAATCTCGAGGATCTCTGGCTCGAGCCGGCGCCGCAAAACGTGCCGGGCACCTGGGAGGAACGGCCGAATTGGAAGCGCAAGGCGCGCTTTTCCTTGGAGCAAATCCGCGAGATGCGGGCGGTGCGCGAAACTTTGCAAACGATCGGCGAGATACGAAAGAAGGGGGGTAAGGAAAATTGGCCAACGTCCAGGACTCCATAAGCCTGCTTACGGAAAACGACCTCTATCTATTCAACGAAGGCAGCCACTTTCGCCTGTATGACAAACTCGGCGCCCACATCGTGAAACCGGACGAAAACACGGGTACATACTTTGCGGTCTGGGCGCCGAACGCCAATTACGTAGCCGTCATCGGCGAGTTTAATGGATGGGACAAAGGCAGCCACCGTCTCCACCCCAAAGGGGAGTCGGGTATCTGGGAAGGATTTTTCCCAGGCATCGGCAAAGGCACGCTCTACAAGTATCACATCGGCTCGCGCTTTCGACGGTTATCGCGCCGACAAGGCCGATCCCTTTTCCATCTTCAACGAGATTCCGCCCAAATTCGCCTCCATCGTCTGGGATCTCGACTATCAATGGAACGACCGGCAGTGGATGGCCGAGCGCCGCCAGCACCAGGGTTCCGATAAGCCCATGGCGATCTACGAGATGCATGTCGGCTCCTGGCGGCGCGTGGTCGAACAAAACAACCGTTCGCTCTCATACCGCGAGCTGGCGGGGGAGCTGGCGGATTACTTGCGCGATCTGGGCTATACCCACGTGGAATTTCTGCCGGTCATGGACCATCCCTTCTTCGGCTCCTGGGGCTACCAAATCACCGGCTACTTTGCGCCGTCGGGCAACTACGGCACGCCGCAGGATTTGATGTTTCTCATCGATACGCTGCATCAGCGCGGTATCGGCGTGATTCTCGACTGGGTGCCGTCGCACTTTCCCAGCGACGAACATGGCCTGGCGTTTTTCGACGGCACGCATTTGTACGAACACGCCGACCCGCGCCAGGGCTATCACCCGGAATGGAACAGCTATATTTTCAATTACGGCCGCAAAGAGGTGCAGAGTTTTCTAATCAGCAACGCGCTGTTCTGGCTCGACCAGTATCACGCCGACGGCTTGCGCGTGGACGCGGTGGCATCGATGCTCTATCTCAGCTACGCGCGCAAAGAAGGCGAATGGATCCCCAATAAATACGGTGGCAAAGAGAACATCGAGGCGATCGAATTTCTCCGGCGCATGAACGCGGCGGTTTACGAACATCACCCGGGCGTGGAAACCATCGCCGAAGAGTCCACATCGTGGCCGATGGTGTCGCGGCCTAACTACGTCGGCGGCCTAGGCTTTGGCTTCAAGTGGGACATGGGTTGGATGCACGACACATTGGAGTACATGCGGCAAGATCCGATTCACCGCCGTTATCACCACGACAAGCTGACGTTTCGCATGCTTTACGCGTTTCACGAAAACTTCGTCCTGCCGTTGTCCCATGACGAGGTGGTTTACGGCAAAGGTTCGCTGATCGGCAAGATGCCCGGCGACGACTGGCAGAAGTTCGCCAATCTGCGCGCTCTTTACGGCTACATGTACGCTCAGCCGTCGAAGAAAATGCTTTTTATGGGCGGCGAGTTCGGCCAGTGGCGCGAGTGGGCGCACGATGGAAGCTTGGAATGGGAGCTGCTGGACCACCCGCCCCATGCCGGTTTGCGCCGATGGGTGCGCGAGCTCAATCATTTTTACAAGAGCGAACCGGCCATGCACGAGTGGGATTGTGATCCGGCAGGTTTCGAATGGATCGACTGCGGCGACGCCGAGAGCAGCGTGGTTAGCTTGATCCGCAAGGGCAAAACCACTCCCACTATCGTCCTGGCGGTCTGCAATTTTACCCCGGTGCCGCGCTACAGCTACCGGCTCGGCGCGCCGCGCGGCGGCTTCTGGATCGAGGCACTGAACAGCGACGCCGCCGATTACGGCGGCAGCAACATGGGCAACATGGGCGGCGTCGAAGCGGCCCCCGTTGCGCTTCACGGCCGGCCGTACTCTTTGACCATCACCTTGCCGCCGCTGTCGGTTTCGTTCTTCAAGAACGAGGGGTAGTTTAACCCGGTACTCGATAACGAGGATTCGGACCCGCATAAGAGCGTGATGAAGATCGCAATGATATCGCCGGAGATCGTCCCGTTCGCCAAGACCGGCGGGCTGGCGGACGTGGTGGGATCTCTTTCCGCCGCCCTGGAGCGGATTGGCCATCAAATGACTTTGATCATGCCGGCGTACCGCGCGGTACTACAGGGAGGGTTCGCGATCGACGACAGCGGCATGAGATTTTCGCTTCCGGTGTCTGACCGGCAAGTAGAGGCCTCGGTGTTCCGAGCGCGCGCGGGAAGTAATATTAACGTCTATTGCATCCGCGCCGACCGCTATTTTGACCGCGAGTTTCTTTACGGCGCGCCGGAAGGTGATTATCCGGATAACGCGGAACGCTTTGTTTTCTTTTCGCGGGCCGCGCTGGAAGTCATAAGACATGAACCCGTAGACATGCTTCACTGCCACGACTGGCAGAGCGCGCTCGCCATCGTCTTTCTCAAAGCCCAACCGGAGCGCTATCGGGAGTGCCGCGCCGCCAAAACGGTGCTCACCGTCCACAACCTGGGCTTTCAGGGTATCTTTCCATCCGCGCAATGGCCCCTGTTGAATTTGGATTGGAGCCTATTCACCCCGCAGTTTCTGGAATTCTACGGTAGTATCAACTTTCTTAAAGGAGGCGTGGTCTACGCCGATAAGATCACCACTGTGAGCCCGAGCTATGCCCAAGAGATCATGGAGAGCGAACAGGGTTTCGGCCTCGAAGGCGTGCTGCGCGGGCGGCGGCGGGACATCGTGGGGATTTTGAACGGCGTGGACTACAGCCACTGGGACCCGCAAAACGATCCCCATATCGCCAAACCGTACGGCGCCGCCAACTTGAGGGCGAAACGGAACTGCAAGAAAGCCTTGCAGCGGACCTTCGGGCTGTCGGAGCAATCTGACCTGCCGCTCATCGGCATGGTCTCGCGCCTGACATCGCAAAAGGGCCTCGATCTCATCGAAAAGATCCTCGATTCTCTCATGCAATCCGATCTGCAAATGACGATACTGGGAACCGGCGAGCCGCGTTTTGAAGAATTGGTTACCGCCGCGGCGGCGCGCCATCCAAAGAAATTTGCCGCCCGCATCGGCTTCGACGAAGCCCTGGCGCATCAAATCGAAGCCGGCGCGGATTTGTTTTTAATGCCTTCACAGTACGAGCCCTGCGGGCTCAACCAAATGTTCAGTTTGAAGTATGGGACAATTCCGATCGTGCGTGCCATTGGTGGATTGAAAGACACAGTGGAAGACTATGATGCCGAACGTGGGACCGGCACGGGGTTTGTTTTTGCGCCTTACGATCCCCAAGCGTTGTTGGACGCGATCCATCGGGCGTTACAGGCGTTCCGGGAGAAGCGCTCGTGGACGGCGCTGCAGCGCCGGGCTATGAACAAAGATTTTTCCTGGGACCGTTCAACGCAGATGTATGATGAGTTATACCGGGAATTGCTAAACGGATAGGCCGAAATGAACCGAGGTTCCTAATGTACGTTCTTGGCATCATCATGGCTGGTGGTAAAGGCGAACGGCTTTTCCCATTAACGGAACACCGGGCCAAGCCCGCGGTTCCTTTCGGCGGCAGATATAGAATCATCGATTTCGTGCTGTCAAATTTCGTCAACTCCGGCATTCTATCACTGTATGTTCTCACCCAGTTCAGAGCGCAGTCTTTGCTCGAGCACCTCGACCGGGGTTGGCGCACCACGGACTTTCTCGGCGATCACTTCATCACGCCCGTGCCGGCGCAGATGCGCTTGGGCACGGACTGGTATCAAGGCACCGCCGACGCCGTTTATCAGAACTTGTTCTTGATCGAACGGCATAACCCCAAATTGGTCGCGGTCTTCGGCGCGGACCATATCTACCGCATGAACATCCGCCAAATGATCGATGATCACCAGAAAAAAAGCGCTGAGGCCACGGTGGCGGCGCTGCCGGTAAAAATTGAAGAGGCATCGCAATTCGGCATCATGGAAGTTGACGACGACTGGCGCATCATCGGTTTCGAGGAAAAACCACGCAAGCCCAAATCCATTCCCGGCGAGCCCGAGTACGCGCTGGCCTCCATGGGTAATTATTTGTTCAATACCGACCTGCTGGTGCAGATGCTCACGGCGGACAACGACGATCCGTCGAGCGCCCACGACTTCGGCCGCAATATTCTACCATCCCTATTCGAGCAAGGCGCCGTGTTTGCCTACGACTTTCGCAAAAACCGCGTGCCATCGACGCAAAAGGGCGAGGAACCGAGCTACTGGCGTGATGTCGGCAACCTGGAAGCTTACTTTGAAGCCAACATGGATCTTTGCTCGGTGGACCCGTCTTTCAACCTCTACAACCGCGGCTGGCCGGTGCGAACCGTCGGCTACGGCGATCCACCGGCGAAATTCGTCTTTGACTGGCAGGACCGCCAAGGCATGGCGGTGAATTCCATCGTCGCCGAAGGATCCATTATCAGCGGGAGCTCCGTGCATAACTGCGTCGTCGGCCGCAACGTGCGCATTCATAGTTACAGCCAGATCGAAGATTCTGTGATCATGGACTGGACGGAGATCGGCCGCGGCTGCAAGATCCGCCGCGCCATCATCGACAAGTCCAACGTGATCCCGCCGGGGTCCGAGATCGGCTATGATATGGAACAAGACCGTAAGCGATACTTTATTTCCGAGGGCGGCATCGTGGTGCTTTGCCGCGGCGAGCGCCGGACCAATTGGGTCACGGCGGGCGGACAGTAAACGCGCACTGCGTGCGCGGCGTTTAAGCGTTCAAGCCGTTCAAAACGTTCAAGCCGTCGCACCCGGGATCGTCCCAACCTTGAACGGTTTGAACATTTTGAACTTTGAACCTTCACGTAGACCATGGAACGCTACATCTGCATTCACGGTCATTTTTATCAGCCGCCGCGGGAAAATCCCTGGCTCGAAGCCATCGAGCTGCAAGATTCCGCCTATCCCTACCATGACTGGAACGAGCGCATCGCGGCGGAGTGCTACGCGCCGAACTCGGTGTCGCGGATTCTCGACGCCGAGGATCGAATTGAACGGCTGGTCAACAACTACGCCAAGATCAGTTTCAACTTCGGGCCGACCCTCCTCTCCTGGCTCGAAGCCAAAGCGCCGGATGTCTACCTGACCATTCTGGAGGCAGACCGCGAGAGTCAGAAAAACTTCTCGGGGCATGGTTCCGCATTGGCGCAAGCCTACAACCACATGATTATGCCGCTGGCCAATACGCGGGACCGCCGCACACAAATCTTTTGGGGCATCGCCGACTTCGAACATCGCTTCAAGCGCAAGCCCGCTGGGATGTGGTTGCCGGAAACCGCGGTTGATATCGAGACATTAGAAATCCTTGCCGAGCAGGGAATTCGTTTTACTATCCTTGCGCCGCACCAGGCGAGTCGCGTTCGCCGCATCGGCGTCAGCAGGTGGCATGACGTCAGCGGCGGTCGCATCGACCCGACGCGCGCCTACGAGCAGCGCTTGCCTTCGGGACGAAAGATCGCGCTGTTCTTTTATGATGGCCCGGTCTCCCGCGCTGTCGCCTTCGAGGGGTTGCTTTCCCGGGGCGAAGATCTGGTGAACAGGCTGCTCGGGGTTTTCTCGGACAAGCGGGATTGGCCGCAACTCGTTCACATCGCCACCGACGGCGAAAGCTACGGCCATCATCACCGCTTCGGCGACATGGCGTTGGCTTACGCGTTGAACCACATCGAGTCGAATCAACCGGCAAAGCTCACCAATTACGGTGAGTTCCTGGAAAAAAACCCGCCCACCCACCAGGTTGATATCATCGAAAAAACCTCCTGGAGTTGCGCTCACGGCATCGACCGCTGGTGGAGCGACTGCGGCTGCAACTCCGGCAACCATCCGGGGTGGCGCCAAGAATGGCGCCGGCCGCTGCGTAATACCTTAGATTGGTTGCGCGACTCGGTGGCTGCGCCATTCGAAAAATTGGCACGGCAATTCTTCCAAGATCCGTGGGCGGCGCGCGATGATTATATAAGCTTAGTGCTCGCCCGCTCGGTGGCAAACGTAGACGCCTTTTTGGCCCGCCACGCCGCTCGCGCGCTAACCGGCGAAGAAACAACTCAGGCGCTCAAGCTGCTCGAAATGCAGCGCCACGCCATGCTCATGTACACCAGCTGTGGCTGGTTTTTCGACGACCTCTCTGGGATCGAAACGGTCCAGGTCATCCAATACGCCGCGCGCGCCGTACAGTTGGCCCAGGAGCTGTTCGGCGATTCGTTAGAACAACAGTTCGTCGAGCGCTTGGCGGCAGCCAGGAGCAACGTTCCGGAGCATGGCGACGGCCGGCGCATCTATGAAAAATTCGTTAGACCCGCCAGAGTCGATTGGGAGCGAGTCGGCGCGCACTACGCGGTCAGCTTGCTCTTCGAGGACTATTCGGATCAAACGAAAATCTATTGTTTCGAAGCCGAGCGAGAAGACTACCAGGTTATGAGCGCCGGCTTAGCGAAAATGGCGGTGGGCCGGGTAGGGCTCACGTCGGAAGTAACTCGAGAATCTGAGGTGTTAGATTTTGGCGCCCTCCACATGGGTGATCACAACGTAAACGGCGGCGTGCGCAAATTCTTGGGCGACGAGGCTTATGGAGCCTTGAAGCAAGAAGCCATGGAACCTTTCATGCGCGCCGATTTCGCCGAGGTGATCCGGCTCATGGACCACCGGTTCGGTGAGTCGAATTATTCCGTGAGTTCGCTGTTCCGCGATGAGCAGCGCAAAGTCCTGGATGTGATCCTCGCATCGGCTCTCGGCGAAGCCGAGACGCTCTATCGGCAAATCTACGAACGCCGCGCGCCCATGATGCGTTTTCTCACAAACCTCCATATTCCACTGCCCAAGGCTTTCTACGCATCCGCCGAGTTCGTATTGAATGGATTTCTGCGCGCGGCGCTGCAACAAGAGGAAATTGACCCAGCCCTAATTCGCTCATTGCTAGAAACCGCAACACTTGAAGGCGTAACCCTCGACTCGCCTACCTTGGAATTCGCATTCCGGCATAATCTTGAAACAATGGCCGAGCAGCTGGCCGCCGACCCCACCGAGCCGCGCCTAAAGCAATTGCATAATGCCGCGACCGTGATCGAGTCCCTACCCTTTGGCGTCGGTATCTGGAAAACCCAAAACATCTATTATGCATTGTTGCAGACTGTCTACCCCAAGATGCAGGAATTGCAGGCGCGCGGCGACGAACCGGCGAAGGCGTGGGTAGAAACTTTCAGCGCTCTCGGACGACTACTGCGCATCAAGATACCTTAACCAGCTTGAATTCGCCGCGGCTACGCTGTTACAGGTCGTGGCTCAAGAAAAATAGCTGATCGGAAAAAGTAAATCCTTTAGAGATCTGCAGCTTGTTCGATGAAAGGACCGGAGATGCGATTATGAGCAATGATAGTATGAAACCTGAGAGACGAGAGATCCTTGACGAACTGAAACCAGCCCTCAAGGAAACTGATCTCGTCGTCGCCGCCCTCGCGGGCACTACGGCCGACAGTTACCAGGTCATCGACCGGCCCGGGAACCTATACCTAGTCGGCATGGGAATGGTCAGTCAGATCGCGCTGGGTTTGGCAACGGCATTGCCAAATTGTCGAATTTTCGCGCTGGATACCGACGGCAGCATGTTGCTCGCGCCCAGCATCCTGCCGGTTATCGGCACGCGCCAACCGAAGAACCTCTACATACTCGTCTTTGACAACGAGCAGCTTTTCGGCAGCCGCGGCGGTCCGGCGAGCCAGACCGCCACGGGAACCGACATTGCCGGGATTGCTAAAGCGTCCGGTCTAGAAAACGTTCGGACCCTGCGCGACAAAAATTCCCTTCGCTCCTCAGTTGCGTCTTTCTTGTCCGGCGAAGGACCGTCGATGCTCGTCGCCAAGATTCAAGCTATTGGCAGAGGCGCGGGACCGAAAATGGATGGACAAGAGAACAAATACAAATTCGTCCGACATGTTGAGCGTATTGCAAAAATTGAAATTCTCGGTGGCCCCAGACCATAACAGCGACGTGCATCGCACGAGACGTTCCCGAATTAACAACGACCCGTTGGCTGATCATATTTACTGAGACCGGGCCTTGCTCGAAGGAGGACCTCAGATGAAGTCGGATGCTGCCAACCTAGCGCATGATGCCTTAGTCAATTGCGGCGTTAATTTCGTTGCCTGCCTGCCCGACTCGGCATTCCTGGAGCTATACCTGCCGCTTTCGGCGGATCCAAAGATCACCTACGTTCAGGTGGCCAGCGAAAATGACGGTGTCGGGCTCTGCATGGGGGCATGGTTGGGTGGGATGAAGCCGGCCCTGCTAGTGGAAAACACCGGCTTCACTTTCGGCACTTACGCTCTCTTGCGCGGCCCCATGGCTTTTGGAGTACCTATGTTGTTGTTGATCAGCCATCGGGGCGGTCTCGGCGATGAACGCTGGTTCTCGGTGCCGTTTGGCTGGGGCACCAAACCCCTGCTCGACAGCATGAGAATTACCCATCGAACGGTGGAGAAAACCGCAGAGGTTCCTGGGGCCATCGCCGGCGCGGTGAAGTCGATGAATTCTATGCAAGCGCCCGTCGCCATATTGTTTGCCGGAGAGATTCTGTTTTGAGTTATCGCTGCGCCATCGCCCGTCAACTCTTTCTTTTATGCTTCGAACATTCAACTCGATGAGTCTATATCCAACGCAAATTCGTTGTTCCCGCAGAAATTCTGATTCGAAGCGGGCGGGAAAGAAGCGCGCAACGAATTGTCGGCGAGAAAGTAATCGCCTCGCTTGACAGTGGACAGGCGCGATTGATAGGGAAAAGGCGGATTCTAAACTAGTTGCCGAGAGAGGAGTTGCCGCTATGATGGCCTATCCTTATGACGATACCCGTACGATCTTGGCCCTGCAAATCGACCATTCGCGGGTTGCGGGTTATTTTGCCGCGCATTGGGGCAACAAAGACTTTGACCGGCCCCAACCTTATTCTTCCGTGGTCTTGGCCGCCGGCGAGCATGACATCGGCTGGTGGGAGTGGGAGATGTGCCCGTCCACTATCAATGATAAAGGTTACCCGCTGGACTATCACGACGGGAGCCTGAAATATCTCGGCCAGCTTCGGCTCGACTTTTACAAGAACGCGGTTGACCGGGTGACGCAACGAGACCCCTACGCGGCCATGTTGATGGCGATGCATGGCGTGGCGCTCATGAACGCCGGTTACGGGAAGTACGATTATCCGCCGGACCGCACCTCGGACCCGCGCGTGAAGGCCTATGTCGACCATCAAGAAGCGTT
This sequence comes from uncultured delta proteobacterium, assembly GCA_963840855.1. Lineage (GTDB taxonomy): Bacteria > Desulfobacterota > Binatia > UBA9968 > UBA9968 > DATACQ01. Next base: position 18,511 of record CAWJBB010000001.1, on the reverse strand, counting down.
GCGCCTAAAACTTTTGGGACAACTGCGCGAATCGGAACGATTCATGAAATATACTTCCGATGAACATGTGTGGACCAATTACGAATACATGGAGGTCTTCGACCAGCTCGCGCAATTTGTCTGTAATCGTTATCCATTGAATAGCAAAGCACGCAAGCTTGGTCCGTCGAACACGTTGAACGACGTCGATATCCCCACCCAACATGGTCGAAAGCCGGCCAAGATCAGTATTGATACGGTCGGCGAAAACAAGGCCGTTCTATTCCCCTATCCGTTCGATATAGATCCGTTGCCGGTTTCTTTCACGGCTCGATTGGTGCCGACGAGAAAATATCAAGACGGCGATGACTTTCTCGGTGAATTCTACCGCGCCGAACGGATCACGGTGACCCATAGTTTGGCCTCGGCATAACCGGCGAGACCTAACGCGGCAGAGCCGCGACTAAAAGTCGGAATAACTCGCGCAAAGGCGCAAAGGCCGCAAAGGAAGAGCATTGTCATTTCGAACGAAGAGAGAAATCTTTCTTAGATCTTTCGCATTCGCTCGGGGGATGACAGGCCTTTGGCCTGTCACTTGGCGTCTTGGCGGGAGCAAATCCCCGTCTTTAAGGACTACGGGCAGCCGGAAAATTTTCGCTAGGCGCGAAAACATTCAACGATAATAATTCAGTGGGATAATACAACGATGAAGCCTGCGTCGTTTGAGTACTTCTCCCCGACTTCCCTGCCGGAAGCGCTGCAACTGCTCGCTCTGCACAAAGACGCGGCGAGGCCGCTCGCCGGTGGGCAAAGCCTGGTGCCGTTGATGAATTTCCGCTTGGCCCGGCCCGCGTACTTGGTGGATCTCAATGGCCTGAGTGAATTAAATTATCTCACGGTCGAAAATGGCGAGCTGCGCATCGGTGCCATGACGCGCCAGCGTGCCCTCGAACGGTCCGCGGCAGTAGCCGAGGGCTGGCCATTGTTGCATGAGGCAACTCCGCATATCGGCCACGTGCAGATCCGCAACCGCGGCACCGTGGGCGGCAGCCTCGCCCATGCTTATCCGTCCGCCGAACTTCCGGTGGTCATGGTCGCCTTGGAGGCGTCGTTCGTATTGCGCGGTCATCAGAGCGAGCGACTCGTTCAAGCGCGGGAATTTTTCGTCGACGCGATGTCCACTCTATTGGAGCCAGGAGAGCTCTTGATCGAGATTCGTGTCCCAGAGACAGCACCGCGAACCGGCAGCGCTTTTCAAGAAGTGAGCCGGCGCCATGGCGACTTTGCGCTCGCGGCAGTCGCTGCAACCATTTCGCTCCGGCCCGATGGAACCATTGATAAGGCCAATCTGGTCTTTACCGGCTCCAGGCCCCATCTGTCGTTCAAGACGGAAATGCTCAGCGGCATGAAACCCGATGCGGCCATTTTCAACGATGTAGCCAACGCCGCGGCAGCCGAGCTCGATACTGAAGCCGATATTCACGCCAGCGCGGAATACCGAAAGGAAGTTTCAAAGGTGCTGGCGCGGCGCGTGTTGGAAGAAGCGTCGGCGCGGGCCAAGGAGTCTAATAGTCTCGCGTCTAGAGTCTTGAGTTGACGCGGGACCCGGGACTCTAAACCGACCCTGGACCTCCACATCTGCAACGTATCGGCGCAGGATAGCTAAGCGATACGAGCGCAGAGAGAACCATGATAAACAAGCGAGAGATCAACGTAACAATCAACGGGAAAAATTATCGCGGCGCAGTGGAGCCGCGCAAACTTTTGACTGATTTTCTGCGGGACGATTTGGGCCTCACCGGAACCCATGTCGGGTGCGAGCATGGCGTGTGTGGCGCCTGCACGATTCTGCTAAACGGCGAGCCGGTGCGCTCGTGCCTCATGTTCGCCGTCCAAGCTAATGGCGTGGAATTGAAAACCGTAGAAGGATTGGCGCCGAGCGCCGCCGAACTGCACCCCATTCAAGAAAAGTTTTGGGAGCTGCACGGCTTGCAGTGCGGTTTCTGCACGCCGGGAATTTTGCTCACCGCGGAGGCGCTCTTGAGAGAAATTCCGAGCCCCAGCGAGGATGAAATCCGCGAATGGATCAGCGGCAATTTATGCCGCTGCACAGGGTATCAGAACATCGTAACCGCGATTCAAGAAGCGGCGAAGATACTCAACGGGTCAACGCACGGGACCTGACCGTACTGAAATCACTCGAATGCGGGGATTCACTCGCGCCAAGGCGCAGAGCACGCCAAGTTCGGAAGGGAAAGATTGATAATCTTACAATCGATCTTCACCATTTTTCTCCGACCTTTGCGGCCTTGGCGTCTTTGCGCGAGATATCCTAGCTTTGGTTGCGGCTTTGCCGCTCTAGGCCTCTGTGGTGAAATGAATCTTGCAGTTTGGTTCACGACGGAGAGGCGAGGTTTAACACTCCATGCCGTACATCGGCGCAAGAATTAAACGCAAAGAAGATGTTAGACTACTGCGCGGTATCGGCAAATACGTCGGCGATATTCACCGCGTTGGCATGGTGCACGCCGCCATTGTGCGCAGCACCCACGCGCACGCCCGCATCGTCAAAATAGACACGGCTGCGGCGCTGAGGCTGCCCGGCGTCATCGGCGTGCTCACGGCCGCGGACATGCCGGGATTGAAAACCATTCCGATGCGCACCGGCGTGATACCCGGGCTGGAGCGCTCGCAACAAACTCCCATCGCAAGTGCCAAAGTGCGCTATGTCGGCGATCCCCTCGCCGTGGTCGTGGCGGAAAACCGCTACATCGCTGAAGACGCCTTAGAATTGATCGATGTCGAATACGCAGCGCTGGGCGCCGTCACCGACGCGCATGCGGGCATGCAACCGGGAGCGCCGCAACTGCACGACGCCGTGCCCAACAACATCGCGGCCAACTTTCAAGTAAATGTAGGCGACGTGGATAGCGCCTTCGCCGGCTGCGACTTGATCTTGGAAGAGGAATTCTCCACCCAACGCCATGCCGCCGTGCCGCTGGAAACCCGCGGCCTCGTTGCCGAGTGGGACGAAGGCAAAGGCCTCCTTACCCTGTGGGGGCCGACCAAGATGACCCATACGAATTGGCGCATTCTCTCCGAACTCACCGGCATGCCCCAAAGCAGCATCCATTTCATCGAGCCCGAAGTCGGCGGCGGCTTCGGCGCCCGCGGCGAATTTTATCCGGAGGATTTCTTGATTCCCTTCGCCGCGATGCATTTCCGCAGGCCCATTTGTTGGATCGAGGACCGTTCGGAAAATCTCAAGGCTATGAATCAATCGCGCCAGCAAAATCACCGCGTCAAGATCGGCGTCAAAAACGACGGCACGGTCGTCGCGATGGACGCCGAGATTCTTTTCGATATGGGTGGCTACACGCGCACCCACGGCGGCGTGCCGGCCATCGCCGCTTCCGCCATGCTGCGCGGCCCGTTTCGGGTGAAAAACTATCGCTGTAACGTTTTCTGCGTGCTGACCAACAAGACCCCCGTCGGCACCTACCGCAGCCCGGGCCGTTATGAAGCGAACTTTGTCCGAGAGCGGCTGTTGGATATCGTCGCGCACCGTCTGAATCTTGATCCGGCCGACGTCAGAAGACGCAATTTGATTCGGCACCAAGAAATGCCCTATGACCTCGGCAAGCATCCGTTTCATTATATGGTTTACGATACCGGTGATTTTCCCATGCAGCTCGAACAGGCATTGGAGCGCTTCGGTTATGAAAAGCTCAAGGCCACTTGCGCCGCCGCAAAGAACGAAGGCCGCGCCATCGGCGTCGGTATCGGCTGCTTCGTCGAAACCAGCGGCATCGGCCCGTGGGAGTACGCCCGCGTGGAGATCGACAATTGCGGCAAGGCCGTCCTCTATTCCGGCTGCAATTCCGTCGGCCAAGGTATCGCCACCGCGCTGAGCCAGATCGTCGCCGATGAGCTGCAGATTTCCATCGACGATGTGCGCGTCGTGCATGGCGACACGGCGCAGGTTCCCTACGGCAACGGCAGCAACGCCAGCCGTTCGACGGTGATGGCCGGCAGCGCCGCCGTGGGCGCGTCGCGCAAGGTCAAAGACAAGCTCCTGCAGCTCGCGTCGGCCGCGTTGGAAATCGACGCCGGCGATTTATTTCTTCGCGACGGTAGGGTCGTCGCCCGCGGCGCGCCCGAACGTTCATTGAGCTTCACCGACCTCGCCGCGTTGGCCCTGCCTGGTCCGGCCTTAAGAAGCGGTCTTACTCCAGGCATCACCGAGGAAGATTTCTTCGCAACGGACAAGCGGCCATTTCCCTACGGTGTGCATCTGGCGGCCGTCGAAGTAGACCGCGAAACCGGCGCGCTCAAAATTCTCGACTATCTGGTCACCGAAGATGTCGGACGGAAAATCAATCCGATGATCATCGAGGGTCAGATGGCTGGCGGCCTGGCCCAGGGCATCGGCGGCGCGCTGCTGGAGGACTTTGCTTACGACGAAGACGGCCAGCCGTTGGCGACCAGCTTCATGGATTACTTGATGCCGACGGCGATGGAGATGCCCAAGGCGCAATTTATCTCCACCGAAGATTTTCCATCGCCGCACAATCCCCTCGGCGTCAAAGGCGCCGGCGAAGGAGGCATAACGGCGGCTGGCGCCGCCCTTGCGAACGCGGTTTCCAATGCGTTAGGTGTGGAAGTGACAAAGCTGCCGTTGAAGCCGGATTATTTGTTGGAACTGATTAAGAAAAGCGTCGCGCAAAAATAGTCGCGTAAATCTCCCCTGTCCCCTCTTTTTGAAAGAGGGGTATCCGGTGGTAATGAATCTCCCTTTTTGAAAGGGGAAGCTGTGAAAAAATCGCCGTCCGCCCTTCGACCAGGCTCAGGACGAACGGCTAAGTGCTTAAATTTCCGTCTGTGCCAAACCGCTCGTGGTGAGCCCGTCGAACCATGAGCGGATTTTTTCACAGCTTCGGGGAATATAGGGGGATTTTTTACTCGCTGAGAGCGTTAGAGAGAGTCTGCGCAGGTAATATTCAGATTTGAGACTGAACATTATGCCATCGACTCAAATCATCGACGTCCATGCCCATATTTATCCCGAGGGCTGCTTCACCGAAGTCATAAAGGACCGCCCCGAGTTCAAGCTGGTTGACAATCCTCGCGGGCAATCGCTGCTCTATCGCGGCAGCCACGTGATGTCATTGCCGCAGGACCAAGCGGACTTAAAATCACGGCTTGCGTCGATGGACGCAGCGGCCATCGGCATGGCCGTGCTGTCCGTGGGCGCTCTCAATATCGGCTGGGCCGGATCGCGCGACGCCGCCGCGGCTCGCTTCGTGAACGACGGGCTCGCAGCGGTCTGCCGGCGCCATTCGGATCGTTTTCGCTTTGTCGCCGTGCTGCCGTGCGCCAATCATTCTGCGATGATCGAGGAGCTCGAGCGCGCGCTCGGCATGGGCGCCGCCGGAGTAGGCATCGCGACTAACATCGGCGACCGTCAATTGCATGCGTTAGAGTTGCGGGATTTCTGGCGCGAGATGAGCCGCAGAAAATTGCTGGTGCTCGTGCACCCGACCTATCCTTGCGACGGGCCACAGAACGATTCCAGGAACTTTCCTGTCCGTGGGCTATCCCGGGCGAGACCGCGATGGCCGCGACCCGACTAGCGTTGTCGGGAGTGCTCGAAGAGTGCCCCGACGTAAAGATCGTCTGGTCGCACCTGGGCGGCGGCTTGCCGATGATCCTGGATCGCATCGACCGCGGCTACCAGCGCTTTTCGAGTTGCCCTCACCCGCCGAGTTATTACTTGCGCCGGTGCTACTTCGACACGGCATGCACCCATGGCCCCGCGCTGGAGTGCGCCCGCGCGACCTGGGGCGCTAACACGCTGGTGTTTGGCACCGACGTGCCGCATGTACCGAATACAGAGAAAGAAACGGTGGCCGCATTGAAAGCCCGCGCTTGGCCGGAAGCAGAGCTGGATAATATTTTTGGCGCGACGATTAAAGAACTTCTGGCGTAACAGGGGGGTTCAAAGTTCAATGTTCAAGGTTCAAAGTTTAATCGGACCGGAAAATGTCCGCGGACGAGCACGAACCACGAACACGAGCAACGAACGAAAGGAGATCGTCCCATGATGGTTTGTCCTTACGATGACGAGCGTTTGTTACTGATCTTGCAGGTCGACCATTCTAAAGTGACCGGTTGGTTGGCCGCCCATTGGGGCAACGATACCTTCGCTCCGCCGTCGCCCTACCATGCCATGGTGCTGGCCGCCCAGGAGCATGACTGCGGCTGGTGGGATTGGGAGATCAAACCCCACCTTAACGACGAAGGTCTGCCGCCGGATTATATCGGCAGCATCAAGCATCTGGGCGGGCGGGTGTGGCTCGACTTCTACCGCCACGGTATCGAGCGCGTGGCTGAACAAGATCCATATGCCGGGTATATCGTCTCTTTGCATTCCGACGGACTGTTGACTCAAGGACGCGGGCTGCTTCCTTACATGCCGGACTATACGGCCAATCCGGATGTCAAAGAATTCTTGAGCGAGCAGGAAAGCTACCGTGATCAGCTCATGCAGCAATTAAAAAATTCCGACGAGTATTACGACTACTTGGCGGATGAGCGGATTTGGACGAATTTTAAGCTGATGGAAATCTACGACCAGATGGGCCAGTTCGTCTGTAATCGCTATCCTTTCAACAGCACCCAGCGCAAGAACGGCCCCAGCAACACGATGAGCAACGTGCCGGCGCCGGTTCGCCCGGGCGAGCCGGATGCGATACTTACTTTCACCATCAAGGACGAAACCCAGGCGACCGTGACTCCTTATCCGTTCGATGTGGACCCGCTGGTCGTGTCGTTTCAGGGACGGCTAATCCCAAAGCGTCGCTACTCAAACCAAAAAGAATTTCTGCGGGAGTACTATCGAGCCGAGCGACTCGACATCAATTACTCACTCAATTCGAAGTAGAAGGAGAACATCCTCGTGTGGTACATCGTCCTTTCGCGTTCATTGCCGGAGAAAGAAGAAAGCAAACAAACCCATTACGATGAACATCGCCGGTGGCTGGAGGAACAACACAAAGCCGGGCGCTTGCTGTTTTCCGGCCCGACCACCGACGGCGCCTACGGCATCTACATCATGCTCGCGGCGAGTCTCGAAGAAGCAAAAGCCATCGCGGCGACGGATTCGCATCACGCCCGCGGCATTCGCACCATGGAAGTCCTCGAATGGAACCCGCACCGCGCTTTTCGCATGGACAAACTGACCATCGCCGACGTTGAACGAATGACACGGGAAGGATAAGGATCACCATGCCACGGACACAAAGCGTCAGGCTCTGCTCAGAAAGTGCATCACCGTTTGGAAAAACTCGTTCGGCGCGTCGACATGAACCCAGTGACCGGCCTTAGGTAGGGTCGCGATCTCGGCTTGCGGAAAAATCTGTCGGATCAACGGCGCGTCATAATCTTCAATGTAAGTCGACCGGCCGCCGCGGATGAAAAGAGTGGGTTTATCGAAGGGTCGCTCAGGTGCAAGCCCGCGCGCGAGTTTATCGTAGTTCCGGTAAATCCCTTCCAAATGGATTTTCCAGCGCAGGCGGCCATTCTCATCTCGGGCCAAATTCTTGAGTAGAAATTGGCGCAAAGACTGATCTGAAACCTTTGCCGCCAGAGCGCCGTCGACGTCGGCGAAAGATTGATGGCGTCGCAAATCCAACGAACGCAGGGCCTCCAATAGATAGCGCTGGGAGGGTTCGTGGAGCTTCGGAGCTACATCTACTATAACCAGCTTGTCGACTCGTTCGGCATTGTCGAGAGCGAACTGCATAGCGACTTTTCCACCCATCGAGTGGCCCAGAAGCATAATACTGCTTAGCGCCTGTTGCTCCAGGAATTGCCGCAGATCCGCGGCCATCACATCGTAGTCAAAAACGTCGCTGTGCGGGGATCGGCCGTGGTTACGCAGATCTACGGCGAAAACTTTGTAATGAGCGCCGAGGCGGCGACTCATCGAGCGCCAGTTGTCGGCGGAACCAAGAAGACCGTGCAAGATGATAAGGGGAGGACCCTCTCCCGCAGCTGTGAAGTGCAAATTCATGCTCATCGAGCTCATCGTGCGCGACGAAAACCAACGATTGGAACGTTTGCTGCAAGATCAATCAGTGCGTCGGACTCTAATTATCCTCTGTCGATAGGCGCGAGCGCGCAGGCAACCACCTCCTGATAACGAGCAAAGTGGCTAAGTGGTTGCGTATTCGGCAGCTGAATCCCGCTCGGCTGCGTCATCGTGTTTACGGGCAGATCGACTTCGGCGCATCCATCGAATGTGTCGAGCTCGAGGTCTCGGGGAATCAATGGCCGGATCAACTGCGGACGAATTGGCCAATGAAGGAATAGTAGATCGTGCCAGCGCATGAACACAACCCAGGGTCTTTGGGGCGGCGGCCAAGACCGATGTGATCTTTGGTTTGTCATAACCAAAGACATCAAGAATGGAGCGCACGTCCTCCTGCGGCCAGGGCTGCTTCTCGAAGAGCTTCGGCAAGAGTAGGGTGGGCATGACACGAACGCGCAATGTCTTCGCTGCTGGCGGAAAAGGCCATGGCCGTGGCGGCCTCGGCAATGAGATCTCCCGCCCGCGCCCCCAGGATGTGGACGCCGAGAATTCGATCGCTCTTGGCATCGGCCAGCACTTTCAGTTTGCCTTCGGTTTGGCCGAGCGTATGGGCGCGGCCATTGCCGCGGAAGAGAAAAATTCCGCTCTGATAGGCGATCCCTTGTTGCTTCAGATCCTCCTCAGTTTTCCCTACGGAGGCAATCTCCGGATGGGTGTACACCACATTCGGAATCGTACCATAATCGACATGGCCGTAGCCTGTGACGAGGCGTTCGACGCAAGCAATCCCTTCTTCCTGAGCTTTATGGGCGAGCATGGGTCCGACGATGACATCGCCGATCGCGTAAATATCTGCGGCCGACGTCGCGAAGTTTTTATCCACGGAGATGTATCCTTTCTTGTCGGCTGCGATGCCTAAAGATTCAAGATCCAGCCCGTCCGTATACGGCAGGCGGCCTACGGCAACCAGGACGCGGTCGCAAAGCGCGGGCTCTCGCCCTTCACACTCGACCACACAGCGGTTTCCTTCGACGCGAACTTCCATGACGCGGCTTTGAAGCTGGAACTCCAGCCCTTGCTTTTCGAGAAGCTTCATTGCGTCTCGCGCCACCTCGAGGTCCATCTCCGGGAGAATGCGATCCATCAGCTCAAAGACGGTGACCCTGGCTCCGAGTCTCTTCCACACGGAGCCGAGCTCAAGGCCGACGGCGCCGGCGCCGATGACAACGAGATGGCCCGGAACTTCTTTGTAGCTCAACGCCTCGGTACTGGTAGCAACCCGATCGCCATCCAAAGCGACGCGCGGAAGGGTGGCCGCCTTGCTTCCCGTGGCAATAAGGATGAAACGGCTCTTGAGCTCGATGGCGCCATTGGCAGTATCGACGAGGACCCGTCCGGGCTCGACGATCCGGCCATATCCCGCGTAGCGCGAAATCTTATTCTTTCGAAAAAGCGACTCGATTCCTTTGGCCAGTCCTGTTACCGTCCCTTCCTTGCGGCGCATGATGGTCGCAAGATCGAAATGGAGTTCTTTAAATCGAATCCCATGCTGGGCGAAGTCCTCTTGCGCTCTCCAGAGCAGCTCGCTCGATTCCAAGAGAACCTTGCTGGGAATACAACCGATGCGTAGACAAGTTCCACCGAGATCCTTTTCTTTCTCGATACAGGCGACGTTTAAGCCCAGCTGTGCCGCGCGAATCGCCGCCACGTAGCCTCCAGGACCGGCACCGATGACAACGAGATCATGTTGTTTTTGTTCCATGTCAAACTTCAAGCAAGATGCGCGCCGGATTCTCAAGCAGCCCTTTGATGTGCCCAAGAAAAGTTACCGCCTCGCGGCCGTCGACGATCCGGTGATCGTAAGTGAGCGCCACGTACATCATCGGCCGAATGACGATCTCTCCTTCTCGTACCACGGGTCTATCTTGAATCGCGTGCATCCCCAGGATACCGCTCTGGGGCGGATTTATGATCGGCGTTGACAGCAGCGAGCCGTAGATTCCCCCATTGGTAATCGTAAAGGTGCCGCCCTGCAGCTCGTCGAGGTTGAGCTTGTTTGCCTCGGCCCGGCGCGCGAAATCATCGATGGCGCGTTCGACGTCGGCGAAGCTCATGCGCTCGGCGTTACGGAGAACCGGAACCACGAGGCCTCTGCCGCCGCCTATGGCGATGCCGATATCATAGTAGTTACGATAGACGATATCGGTACCGCGCACTTCGGCGTTAACCTGAGGAATGAGCTTGAGTGCCTCGATCGAAGCCTTGACAAAGAACGACATGAAGCCAAGCTTGATGGAATATTTTTTCTCAAAGGGCTCACGATACTGCCGGCGCAGCGCCACCACTGCCGACATATCGATTTCGTTGAATGTCGTCAGTAGCGCCGCCGTTCGTTGGGCCTCGACGAGCCTGGCGGCGATACGGCGGCGCAGCGGACTCATGGGGACAATTTCTTCTTCGCGGGGCCCGAAGATTGGACGTGTTGGAGATTTCTCCCGGGCAACTGTCTGCTCGACTTTTGATTCCTCTACTCTTTCGGCATGCCGTAAAGCATCCTCCTTCAGGAGCCGTCCTCCCGGACCTGTAGCCGCTACCTCTTGCGGCTTAACGCCCCGCTCGGCCAATATTCGCCGCGCTGCCGGCATCACCCGCGCTGCCTCGCTCGCTTCTGCGCGGTCCTTATCTTTGGTATCTTGTGATTTCTCGGCTTCCTTGCTTGCCTCCCTCTCTAGCTTCTCCCCTGTCTCTCGCTGGGATTCCGTCTCAGGCGATTCCTTCTCAGGCTGCTCCCTGCGCTTCTCATCGACCTCCATATAGCCAACTACATCGCCGACTTTAGCCGTCTCTCCCTTTTTCTTTACAATCTTCGTGATTATGCCGGAGCCGGGCGCGGGAAGCTCAACGGTCACCTTCTCGGTCTCGATGATCGCCAGGACCTCGTCCCGCTTCACCGGGTCCCCCTCCGCCTTGCGCCACTCGGAAATTTCGACCTCGGTGACCGATTCACCCACGCTGGGTACTTTGAGTTCTACCGGCATAAGAATCTGATTCCTCAAACGCCACCGTTTATGGCCCTATGGAGAAGCTCCTGCTGCTCGCGCTTGTGACTCGCATGAGAGCCGGTGGCCGGGCTTCCCGAGGCAGGCCGGAAAATTCCTGAAAAACGGCGGCCCAGCGCCTTATCGCGGAACCTGGCGCAAAGGTAGCGCCAGGCGCCCATATTTTCGGGCTCCTCCTGAACCCAGAAAACATTTTTGGCGTCAGGATACGAATCCATGACATCCTTGAACTCCGTCTCGGGAAAGGGATAGAGCTGTTCAAGTTTAAGGATGGCGATATCATTTCGACTGAGCCGCGCGCGCTCCTCCGCAAGTTCGTAGTAGATCTTGCCGCTGCAGAGAAGAATTTGATCCACCCGTTGATCGGCGTTGCATGAACGGATCCGGGATCACGCGCCGGAATCGGCCCTGGGCGCACTCTTCCAGAGTCGATACGGCTTTCGGGTGGCGCAGAAGGCTTTTGGGAGTGAGCATAACCAGAGGCTTTCTCCACCGGCGCAACATCTGGCGCCTGAGACAATGAAAATACTGGGCCGGAGTCGAAGGATAGACGACCTGGATGTTGTCCTCCGCGGCGAGCTGGAGAAAGCGCTCCAAGCGGGCGCTGGAATGCTCGGGCCCCATTCCCTCGAATCCGTGGGGCAGCAGCAGCACGATGGAACTCAACCGGTGCCATTTGTCCTCTGCGCTGGCGATGAACTGGTCGATGATCACTTGGGCTACGTTGACGAAGTCACCAAATTGGGCCTCCCAGATAACCAGGCCGTCCGGACAATCGAGGCTGTAACCGTACTCAAAACCCAAAGCGCCCACTTCTGAAAGTGGGCTGTTATAAATTTCTACCGGCGCTTGTTCAGAGGACAGGTGTTGAAGGGGAACGTAAGAGTGCCCATCCTCATAGTCATAGAGGACAGCGTGTCTCTGGCTGAAGGTGCCACGGGCGCTATCCTGTCCGGAGAGACGCACGCGATAACCCTCGCAAGCAAGGCTGGCGCAGGCCAGAGACTCGGCCGCCGCCCAGTCCAGAGGCCGTTTGCCCTCGGCCATCTCGCGCCTTATGCGGATGCCGCGCAGGATTTTTGGATGAGGGTGAAAATCCTCGGGAAGACGGGTTTGGGCATCGAGGAAAACGGCAAGTCTCTCTTTGGAAACCCCGGTATCGGTGTCCCCGGTGGCCTGCTCCGGGCCTCCCAGATACCCGCTCCAGATACCCCGTAATGCATCCGTCGCCGGAGCGTAACCCGGGCGGCGCGCTTCAGCGAGTTCCTCTTCCAAGAGTTTGTAGCGGTCAACAGCGATTTTATCAGCTTCGACTTTCGTTAACCCGCCCAACTCAAGCAGATGGTCTAAATAGCTATCACGCACGGGTTTGCGCTTTTCGATGGCGCGATAGAGCACGGGCTGCGTGAAGGAAGGCTCATCGCCTTCGTTGTGCCCGAAGCGCCGGTAACAGTACATGTCAATAAATACATCGCGCCTGAAATGGTAGCGAAAATCGAGCGCAAGCCGAACCACTTGAGCCACCGCTTCGGGGTCTTCGCCGTTAACGTGAAAAATCGGAATCTGGAGCATCTTGGCCACATCCGTGGCGTAGGTGCTGGATCTCCCTTCGCTTGGAGACGTGGTAAAACCGATCTGGTTGTTCACGACGACGCGGAGGGCTCCTCCCACCGTATAGCCGTCTAGCTGACTCATGTTGAGCGTTTCCTGGGCGATCCCCTCTCCGGCCAAGGCTGCCTCACCGTGTATTAGCAGAACCAAGCCGCGCCTTCTCTCGCTATCTCCGACACGGTCCTGCTTGGCGCGCATGCGGCCGAGCGCCACGGGAACCACAAACTCGAGGTGGCTGGGATTGAAACAAAGCGAAAGGTGCACCTTGTGGCCCGCCGCCGTCAGCCAATCGTTGCTGTAGCCCAGGTGATACTTGACGTCGCCACGCCCCGAGAAAAGCTCCGGAGAGCGATCCTCGAATTCCCAGAAAATTTCTTGCGGGCTCTTGCCGATGATGTTGGCCAGCACATTCAATCGTCCGCGATGGGCCATGGCGATGACAATCTCTTGGACTCCTTGCTCGGCCGCTTTATCGATGGCGAGGTCCAGAAGCGGGATTAGACTTTCGCCTCCCTCCAACGAGAATGTCTTGGCCCCGAGGTATTTCTTGCGGAGAAATTCCTCGAAGATGACCGCGTCAGTGAGCCGGGTGAGGATGCGGATCTTCTCCTCGTGGCGGAGTTCAAGACGGTTTTGTGTCCGCTCCATGCGTTCCTGAAGCCACTGCCGCACAGCGAGTTCGTCAATGTGCATGAACTGGACGCCGATGGACCGGCAATAAGTGTTACGGAGGCGCTCGAGGATTTCCCGCAGCGGGAGCGAGCTATCACACAGAGTGTCGCAGGAAAAGATTCGGTCCATGTCCGCTTCGGCGAAGGCGTAGTATTCGGGGTCGAGCTCAGGAATGCGCGGTCGCGGCATCGCCAACGGATCGAGGGCGGCGATCATATGGCCGCGCACACGATAGTTGCGAATGAGCTGATCAACGCGGTTCTGCAGCGCCGCGATTGCGCTCTCGCGAGCGCCAGTGCCGTCGCTGTCTGTAACGGAACGATTAAAGATACCCGGCGGACGGAAGGTTGGGCTGGGGCGGGCCTTTGTGCCGTCTCGGTCAGAGTTCGAAAGCTGCTCGAAGTAGGCGCGCCATGCGGTAGGAACAGAAGATGGGTCCTTGAGATAATCCAGGTAGAGTCCTTCGACGAAGGCGAGATTGATGGTATTCGGCAAACGTTCCGTTTCGCTCATGGTCGGTCCTTATCGCCACGGACGTCTCGCTACCAGATCCGAAATAAATCCTAACAGATATGTCAATTTTGGCTATGGGGTCCGTCCAACTTTTTTGTTGCCCATGGATCGAAAGAAAGTTTCAGCCCCGCGCGACTTGAAAACAAGAGGAGAATTCCTTTGTCAAACAAATCAACTCGGCAAGACAAGCGCAGATCGAACTGGAGACTTCAAGGCTGTAGGCAAATGGATACGTGGCGGTGCAAAAAAGATACACCTCGCGCAGTGGGCTCTATTTACTTCCTTAATCCGAGTTCCCGTTGCGCCTCCAGCAACGGCGCGGCGTCGGATACCTCCGTAAGCGCGACCGCCCGCGTGATGTTCATCGATTTTCGGAAGTTGTCGACGACCACGCGAAGGCCATCTTCAGGTATGCTCCCGTCCGCGCTGAACACATTCACCGTGGAATCGTAGCCGGCTTCGGCGAACTCCGGCTTGGTCTTCGCCCAGTTTACTAAAACCTGAACGGTTCCTTCTTTATTCTTGCGGATGAAGGCATTGGCTTTTAGCATGGCGCGAATGACCCGCTTCACTTCATCCGGTTTCTCGTTGAGCTTTTGCACGCTGGTCGTGAGACCATTGTAAGGGAAGCGAAAGATATCTCCCGCGCGGCTAATGATGTTAAACCCCATTTTCTTGGCCTCGAAATCCACCGGCGGGGCGACGATGATGACGTCGACGACACCTTCCTTGAGGGCTGCGAGCCTGGCGCCGTCGGTGCCCAGGGCAAGCACTTTGATGTCCGACTCGGGATCGAGCCCGGCATGTTTTACGACCATGCGCGCGACTATATCGGGCGTAGAGCCATAAGATCCGACGGCGATGATGCGCCCCTTGAGGTCTCTGACGGATTTGATTTCCGGTTTGGCGACCAATGCCAGCGGCGTGCGATCCTGCGAGCACGCGATCATTCTGACCTTCGCCCCTTTAAGGGCCGCGCCAACCACCGAACCAACCAGCGTCGAGTAACCGACATCGTTGCTCACAAGCGCCATGGTCGCCACGTTGGGATTCATTCTGATGATTTCGGCTTCGATGCCCTCTTGTTTGAAGAAATCCTTGGTCTGCGCGACGCCAGCAGTGAGGTTAGAAATATTATAATTGGCGACCGAGATTCTCACCTTGTCGGCGCTCTGGCATTCTGTCAATGAAAGGAATATCGCGGCGACGGCGACAGTCGTCGTTAGTCTCATCACGCATCGCCTTTTTTCTGAGCCTGCGCCTCCACGGGCCAACCCCTGAGCGAAACATCGATGGGGTTGCCGTCGGGATCGTGCACCCGGTATTCCGACTGATAAGGCCGCTCCTCAACCCCGGAGGCAGCCCCGAGCTCCTGGCAAAGCGGTTTCAACGACTCGATCTCATCGACGACGAAGCCGAAATGATACATCCCTGCTTTGTTGTGGGGCCGCTTCTGGATCAGCGCGAGGTTGATATAGCCGTCCGACAAGTAGATCGCCGGCCCCGTCCCTTCGATCCGTTTCATGCCGAACGCCTTGGTGTAAAACTCGACGAGCCGTTCGCGGTCATCGGAGATGATCGCCAAGTGACGAATGCGCGCCATAGACATAACCTCCCTCTAAACATTTTAGCGCCAAAATGCTGTCTCACGAGTTCGGAAAACAACTCTAGTAAACTGTAACAGCTACATAGCGTCTGCCGTTCATGGTTCGAGAGCCTCACCACGAACGGCTTGTGCCTTGACCGTTCACCCTGAGCTTGTCGAAGGGTTCTTCGAAATTAGACGTCAATCAACTGTTACAGGCCCTAGGACTCAACGCGGCTCATACCAATTTCCACCCGCAAACTCAACCGGATCTCGATCCGCACGCGCCCTTCGCGACAAGCGCATTGTCTCCTCCTCCGTCGTTGACAAGCCGTCGATCAGTATTGTATGGCCCTTCAGTTACAGATGCTTAGGATTATTCTCACGCCAAGACGCCAAGGCGCCAAGTAACAGGCCAGAGGCCTGTCATCCCGAGCGATAGACTGTGTGAAGAGTCCGTTCATGGTTCGACTGGGCTCACCACGAACGGATGTCAGACATTACAAATCAAACATTTAGCCGTTCGCCCTGAGCGTCGTCGAAGGGCTCCTAAGGGTTTTCACACAGTCTGGCGAATGCGAGGGATCTAAGAAAGATTTCTCTCTTTGTTCGAAATGACAACGTTTTCCCTTCGCGTCTTTGCGCCTTTGCGCGAGATATTCCGATTCTCTTGGTTGCGGCTTTGCCGCGCTAGGTTCTTTGTGATTAAATCTCTTCTGCTCTAAAAAACCGAGGAATTTCCGAATGGCCTACCTAGACCTGCAACAATATCTCAAATGCCTTGAATCCGCGAAAAAGTTGCACTGGATCGAAAATCCGGTAGATCCATCCTGGGAAGTAACCGCCATCACCAGGCAGGTATTTGACCGCTACGGCTGGGACGACCGGCCAGCGTTGGGATTTCGTCATGTAGGCGACAGTCCATTTCCACTGGTGATTGGCGTGATCGGCGGCTCGCCGGCGATCTACGCATTGGCCCTTTCGACGACGGTAGACAAAATTCCCCAAGTTTGGGAGAAAGCGCAGCGCCAGCCCATCGATCCGACGTTAGTTCAATCTGGGTTTTGCCAGGAAGTCATTGCTCGCGGCACCGAGGTGGACATCGGTAGCTTGCCGCAGGTGGTCTGGACGCCGACCCACGATCCCGGACCATATATTACAGCGCCGGTCGTGATCACCAAAGACCCCGAAACCGGCAAACGCAACGTTGGAACTTATCGACTGCAAATGAAAACGGCGCAACGCCTCGGCCTGTATGTCGGCGCGGCGCAGCATGCGGCAAAACATATTCGTCAGCACGAAGCGAATAAGCAAGACATGCCGATCGCCGTCGCCATCGGCGTCGACCCGACGATCGTGCTCGCGTCCATCAGCAAGTTTCCCTATGGCACCGATGAGCTTGCGGTTGCCGGCGGGCTGCGCGGCGAGCCAGTGCCCTTGGTTCGATGCCAGACGGTGGACCTCGAAGTCCCTGCTAACGCCGAGATTGTCCTCGAAGGATTTCTCCGCGCCGGGCAGCGCGAGCCGGAGGGACCCTTCGGCGAGTTCTCGGGCTACATGAGCCCGGGCGGCCAGCAGCCGATTATTGATCTCACTTGCATGACCAGGCGACGGACGCCGGTGTATCACGCTTTCTTGAGCCAAATGCCGCCGAGCGAATCGAGCTGTATCCGCAGCCTCAGCCGTGCCGCGGCGTTGTTTCATCACCTGCGCCACGTCCTCGGCCTGCCGGTGCGCGACGTTCACTTCACGGAAAGCGGCGGCGCCAGCGCCATTTTGGTGGTGTCGATGAAAAAGGAATACCCGGAGCAAGTCAAAGAGGTCGCCTGGGGCGCCTGGTCGCTGATGAACAAAGAGGGCAAGTTTACCATCGTTGTGGACGAAGACATCGACGTGCGCAATCCCTTTCAGGTGGAGTGGGCGATGAGCTTCCATAGCCAACCGGTTCGCGACAGCTTCATGGTCGGCGGCGTGGTTCCTTCGGGAGTTGATCCGTCAACGGCGCCGGCGGATGTCCCACAACATGATCCGCGACGCAGGACCGGCAGCAAGATCCTTATCGATGCAACCCGCAAGCATGCCTACCCACCCGCGGCGCGGGTCCCCAACGAATACATACTTGGCGTTCAGAAAAAATGGCGCGAATATGGTTTCAAGTGAAATACCTTGGCAAAGAGACTGTGTCGCAATATCGTTCATGGTTCGAGAACCTCACCACGAACGGTATTGCTCGATCGTGAATTCAACTACTTATCCGCTCGCCCATAGCCTGTCGAAGGGCTCCGAGTGAATTGCGACACAGTGTCAAAGGGCAAAGTCATAATTATCAGGGAGAATAGTGTCTATGGTCAATTTCATGGATTTTTATTACACGGGGCCGGAGGCTCTCGCGGGCCGGTACATGAGGAAGTTTTGGCATCCGGTGTACCGCTCGGAGGATCTGAAACCGGGCTGGGCCAAACCGATTCGGATCATGAGTGAACAATTTACCTTGTATCGCGGCGATGGTGGCAAACCCCATGTCGTCGGCTTTCGCTGCCCGCACCGCCAGGCGCAGCTTTCCATCGGCTGGATCGAAGAAGATTCTATTCGCTGCCGCTTCCACGGCTGGAAATTCGACAGCTCCGGACAATGCGTCGAACAACCCGCCGAGAAAGAATCCTTTGCCGAGAAGATGCGTATTAGAAGTTGCCCGACGGAAGAATATCTCGGGTTGATCTTTGTTTACTTTGGCGACGGCGAGCCGCCGCCGTTGCCGCGTTATCCTGATTTTGAGAAAGATAACTTGTGGGCGGAAACCTACGTTCGGCCTTGCAACTTTGTAAATAACCTGGAGAACGATCCGATTCACATCCCGTTTACCCACCGCGAGTCCGAGTTTTTTCTCCGCCGGCCGCGGAGATCCCCAGCGTTGCCCAAGAGGAAACCGAGTGGGGCCTTATGTTAACGACTTGACGAGCACGGGACGGGTTCAATATCTGCATTATGGCATGCCCAACA